>CAVTPT010000005.1:0-384129 GCA_963736675.1 uncultured Bacteroidales bacterium | reverse complement strand
TGCCCAATTGTCCTCCTTTCAGCTGATTTGTACTTTTGGTTATAATGAACACGAAGGATACCACCTGAATAAATAATTATGTTTCTCTGTGGTTCCATTTACACGATCTGTATTCCAGCTGACATTGTCCGGCAACGAATTATGAGAAAGCCTGACTGATGGTCATAGCCCTGCTTTTCAGCTTTTCAACTAGACTGACTGCCCTGGCATCTTGCCCTTCAAGAAATATTGAATACGGTGCAAAGGGTTACTCTTTATCTTATCGCCTGCACAGGCTCTCCCGTTCCGAATAACCCCCATTTGTCGTCTACCCTAATTCTGCTGAGCAGGGAGGCCTACGTATCGTGACGTATCAGCTGCAGCATAGTTTTCTGAAGGTATTCCAGGACTTTCTGGAAACTGTGTCTCTTTATTTGAATACCCTTTGGAGAATCACCATGTTCCTCTGCTATGATGAACCGGAATCCCCTTCCTCAGTTTTTCAAGGACCTCGTCAAATGGTTCATTATCTGATCTGAAAGGAAGATACAGCGTATCTAACCCACTTTATCGGAGTAATATATTTTAACTGGGACCAGTTGTTCAAGGGTGTCCGCCAGTTCGCTGAATAGTATTCTGTCGAACTGAACCGACAGGTTACTCTTCTGCCCCGATGCATAAACCACCGAAAATAAAAATAATACCGCTAAAAAAAATTTCCTCATCCGGTAGTTTAAATATTCAAAAGGGTTTCATAGTATTTCAGGATATTCATTATCTGATTTTTACCGGAACGGCCAATACTCAGATTGTTTTGTTTGACAAACCTCTTAACTTCCACCGCTTTGCCACCGAAAATCTCATAAAACCGGGCTGACGATTTCACTTTTACGAAATTCTTTCCCCGTACTGACATATCCCACAGGTGAATAGAAATACTCATCAATACCATTACGTTCGTGCACTACAGAACGGTGTCTGACAAGATATTTGATGCTGCCTTCACTGACTACTTCATAAAAACCGTTCTGAAGATTAAACCCATTTGCAGGTTCCTGCCTGAAAAACCTGAAGGTCAGGGTGTCATTATCAAATTTCAGGATAAACATGTCAATGTTATCACTGTTAAGCGAAACTTCGTAAAGCCTGCTGTTGAAAACAAGGGACGTGTCAGCCAGTATGACTTCATCCGTATATGTATCGTAATGCAGAATGATATCATCATATGTCCTGCCTTTAAGAACAAGAGAAGCACTCCTGTTCTTGTCAGGGAAAAGAAGTGGTTTCAGTTTTGACCGGTAATAGTAGGGGAAAAAGTCTCTCCCGTTAATTAATTCATCCCTGCGTCCTACCTCTTTCAGATAAATCATCAGCAGTTTATCAGCCTGGGTCTTCTCAAGTTTTTCTAAAGAATCCCTTTCAATCCCAATTACAGTATTCCCTGCCTGCTGTCCTTCGAGTAATAATGAGCTTAAAAGGAAAAGATATAACAATGAGTATTTTAACATTCTGCAATTATGTCGGGAGAATCCGGAACCGAAATAACGAATATTATTTTTAATTATGAACAGATTTGTGGTTTTTGTATTTTTTTAAAGGTTTTATATTAGTCTATTTATCTTTTAGAATATTACTTTTGTCAATTCGATTAGTACTCCCGGATGCCCAAAAATAAAATCAGCTGAATAAAAATGAAATGGTGGAAACCTTTTTGCATCCTTCTTATTACCGGCATATTTTTCACCTGTATCGATCCTTATTACCCTGAGCTGAATAATTTTCAGTCGCTGCTGGTTGTTGATGCCCTGCTGACCGACGAAAATATATCTAATTATGTAAGGCTCTCACGCACTATAAGGAATTCTGATGAGGTACCTGAAAGGATTACCGGGGCAGAAGTAATGATAATGGATGATCAGCAGAATACCGTTCACCTTACAGAAACATCTTCAGGAACATATAAAACCGACTCTCTTTCATTCAGAGGGGAAACGGGAAGAACCTACAGGTTGTTAATTACTACTGCTGAAGGAGAAGAGTATGAATCTGAACCATGCGTGATGTATCCGGTCCAGGATATCGACAACATCTACTTTGAAAAGGGGGAAGAGCTCTCTGACGATGGAGACAGGATGGACCAGGGAATAAGGTTCTTTATCGACTCGGAAGGGCAGGGAGAGTGTGATTATTTCCGTTGGACATTCGAAGAGTGGTGGAAATTCAGTGTTCCTGATCCTAAAATGTTTGATTACTTTAATGACTCCACAATACTGGAGGTTGAACATATAAATCAAACCTGCTGGGGAAATATTAAATCAGACAATATCCTTATTCATTCAGCACAATCCGGAACTCCGGCCATTTTTGAAAAGAAACCTGTCCTTTTTGTGGAATCAGAGAAGACCGACCGTTTGCTGATACGCTACTGTGTTGAGATAAAACAACTTTCCCTTTCACCGGGAGAGTACGAATTCTGGGATCAGATGAGGCAGATCAACGAAAGCGGGGGTGATATATTCGACAAACAGCCTTTTCAGATCTTCAGCAACATACATAACATTAATGATCGCGATGAGCAGGTACTTGGATTCTTCCAGGTATCGGGAGTCAAAAAGCTGAAAAAATACGTCAACTTAAACGAAATTCTGGAACTTGACCTTCCGGTGTACCAATATAACTGTTCAAGGATTGCCAAAGGGCCTTCCGATTATATTACCCAAACACCTCCCGGACCACCTACATTCGATGAGATATATTCCATGTATATTAATTCAGGTTATGTGTTTATAGCACCGGTCTATAATATTACCGGGGAACTTGAAAGACTTGTGTTCACCAAATCGGGTTGTTCTGACTGCACATATAACGGGAGTCTTAAAAAACCTGATTTCTGGACCGATTAACTGACTGTAAAAATTGATATGACATTGCTGCCCGGGAATATAAAAGCCGATCCATTTACAAGGAAATCAATTCTCCTGCCGGTACTTATCCTTTTATTGCCATTCCTTTCATACGGACAGGATTCTCCCGGTCTGAACAACAGTTTTGAGACAAGTTATGGAGAGGAGCTTTATGTAACAACCGACCGTGAAGTATATTTTACAGGAGAAAACGTTTTCCTGAAGATATTCAAACTTAACAGGCTTACACACACCCCATCAGATGTCAGCAAGGTAGTCTACATTGAACTTCTTGACTCATACAGCAATCCGGCAGTGCAGATCAAGGCCGCAGTAGAAAACATTTCAGGAACCGGAGAATTCAGGATCCCCGATACTCTCCGGACCGGAAATTACCTGATACGGTCCGGCACATTATGGATGCAGAATTTCTCACCCGATTTTTTCTCCTACAAACAGATATCTGTCATCAATCCGTTTGAGAACCTGAGCCGGATCAGTTTACCTGACCCGTTTCAGCAGCCTTATTCGGTCATGTTCTTTCCCGAAAGCGGGAATCTTGTTTCGGGGACCGAGACTGTAACCGGGCTCAGAAGTTATGACACAAAGGGCGATCCTGTTTCTATTAATGGTTATATTGTTAATGAAAAAAATGATACTCTTTCAAAGGTAAATACCGATGAAAACGGGTACGGTAAGTTCACAGTGAAACCGGAGGGTAACAGCAAATTGCATCTTGCGACGTACGATAATAACAGGAAGCAGCTGATGTTTCCTCTCCCCGAAGTACAGGACTCAGGAATAGCTTTTAAAGTCGGACCTGCTTCCAACGGATTAATAAAATTGAAAATCAGCATGGCAGGTGCATATGCTTCCGGCAGCGATAAATACCAGCTTGTTTATTCCCCGGTTTCAATGTCTGCGTTCCGGCAGGAAATCCATCCGGCGAAAGAGATTGAGATTCCTCTCCGGCAAGGGAACCTCCCTGCCGGACTTGCCAAAATCAGCATAACAAACAGTAAAGGCGATATCCTTGCCATGAGGTGGATTTATAATGACATAATCCGTGAGATATTTTATAACATCAGTGCCGGGGATAAAGAATACGCTTCAAGAGAAAAGGTCACTATCAACATCACCGCCACCGATGGTGAAGGGAACCCGGTTGAAAGCAATTTTTCAGTATCAGTAGTGAAATCATTCTCTGTTGAGGAAAATACAGCAGGACATCCACTGAGAGTTACTCAGCTGGCCCGGCTGGCCGGGATGAAACCGGTCGCCGCATTTACAGATATTAATGATTACCTGATTTTTGTCAACGACCTTGATGATCCATCCAATAATGCAGCAGTCAGCGAAAGTTTTCCTGAATATTACCCTGAACCCGAAGGTCATCTTATCAGCGGGTTTATAAGAAACACTACTTCGGGAGACCCTCTCAGAGAAGAAACTATCGTTCTGTCGTATGTTGGTAAAACAGCCCGAAGCAGTTTTACCAGGAGTGATGAAAATGGCAATTTCAATTTTGTCACCATGGGAAAAGGGAAAAAGGAGATAGTAATCCAGCCATTGTCTCCTGAATTGGGCAATTATTATGTTGAGCTCACAAATCCCTTTCCGGAGGTGCTGAAAAAGTACAAACCAGAGGCTTTCCATATTGACAGCAGCAGACTGGAGGAGATCAATAAAGCTATTATAAGCATGCAGGTAGGATCTATTTACAAACCTTTCCTGAATCCGGCCAGTAAGGGTCCGGATGTACCGTATGAACCTGATTTTTTCGGGCAACCTGACCTTACTATAAATATGTCGGATTATATTGAGCTTACTTCATTCAGGGAGGTAATAAAAGAGATCGTTCCGGGGGTCTCAACATATAAAAGGAACGACAGGAGCAACTTCAGGCTGATCAATAAATATCCCAATTATGGTTTCGAAACAAATCCGATGATAATTGTGGATGGTATCCCGGTTTCTGACCTTGACAAAGTTTTGGCCATAAACTCAGGAGACCTTGAGAAAATTGACATTCTGAATACCCGCTATTTTGTTTCCGATCTTATGATTGAAGGTATTATCGATCTTACCTCAAAAAAAGGAGATCTAGGTGTTATGGAATTTACAAGGCCGGTATTCAGGCAGGAATTTGAGGCTTTACAAAATGAGGCAGGATTTTTTTCACCCGATTATTCGGATGAAACAATGAAGAATAACCGTATTCCCGATTTCCGGAACACCCTGTACTGGAATCCCCTGCTCAAAACAGATAAGCAGGGCCAGGCAGGGGTCGAATTTTTTACTTCAGATGAAACCGGAGCTTTTACCATTATTGTTGAAGGTATCTCGCCCGACGGAAACCCGGGCAGATCCTCATCCACCTTCCGCGTAATCAGGAAATAAACTCCCTTACAGAAGGTTTCTGATCTTTATTTTTTGTACATAAAAACGAATACGGCCTCGTTGCACTACCTCTTTAACCGGCCTGCCTGACCAAAAGATTTACCTTAAGCTTGAACTCGTCATAAATGGTCTTGTCTCCAAGGTTATCAAAGAAAGAACCCGATCCATAGCGTACATCATATTTCGAGCGGTCAACGATTATATTTGTGAAGAACCATAATCCATCTTCTGTCTTCTGCATGGTTGTACGGAATTCAACAGGATGCGTAATTCCCTTAATAGTTAGTTCACCCTTAACAGTACCGGTACCTTTGTCAAACGGCGTGCTACCGGTAATCACAATTTTTGATGTCGGGAATTTTGCCACTCCGAAGAAATCGTCCGACTTGAGATGACTCTCAAGTTTTTCGCTACCGTCATTATCCTTAATTGAACCCATATCAATAATAAATTCACCTGAAGTGATCTTGTTATCGTGCCAGTTTAGCCAGCCGGACTTAAGGTTTATTGTTCCCGCATGCTGACCAATTACTTTCTCACCAAGCCACGATGAGGTTGATTTTTCATTTACCGCACTGTATTTCGTCTGAGATGTTAAAGTCGCTGAATAAATCATACCTGTTAAAACTAATATAAATACCCTTTTCATTTGTGTCATTTTTAAGTTCAAATCTTAAACAACACAAAACCCCTTATTGTTCAAAAAAGATATCTGAATTGAATTGAGCTCCTGTTCTACAGGAAATTACAGCTTGTGTATATTGAGCCCTCCGCTTATCTCGAAGACCATACCGGTTGAGAAATTCCAGTCGCCACGGGCAATTGATGCAACAGCTTTGGCAATATCCTCAGGGAGCCCCCAGCGTTTCTGAGGAACAAAACCTTCAGCAATTTTCTTATCGTATTTGTCCTTCATCCTGGCGGTCATATCTGTACGGACAATGCCCGGACGTATTTCATAAACCATTATACCGTCGTTCGAGAGCCTGTCGGCAAATACCGTGGAGGCCATGCTTAATCCGGCTTTTGAGATGCAATATTCTGCCCTGTTCACTGATGATAATACCGACGAGACAGATGTTACAAAAACAATGACCGGTTTAAATCCGTTCACCTGTTCCTTAAGCCAGATCATTTCCTTTGCTATCTTCTGGGCAAAGAAAAATGGTCCTTTCAGATTTATATTCATAACCCTTTCGTAGCTCTCTTCTTTCATCTCAAGAATGTCGTTCCGCTGCAGCGGCGCAACACCTGCATTGTTCACAAGAAAATCTATCCTTCCATACCTGTCAAGTATGTTAGAAACAACCTCTTTATGACATTTAGTGCATGAAATATCGAGTCCTATCGGGAAAAAGACTGATCCTCTTTTTTCAACTTCAGGCCTAAGAATCTCCATCCCTTCGCTGTCGACCGAACGTGCAATCGCTGCAATATCAAAACCTTCGGTTGCCAGAGCAATTGCTACCGACCTGCCAATCCCCCTGCTGGCGCCTGTAATAACTGCTACAGGTTTGCTGTTCATACTTAAAGAGTATTATCAGGTTTACTCAAAATTTGGCACTAAAGGTAATAATTTGGCCGATTAAGTCAACAGTCAGGCAAATTATCTTTCAGATATTCGCTTATACGCGATAAATATGGTAAAAATGAAACAGGATATTTTTCGGATCGCGGCCGGCTCTTCTTCATTCAGGAATTGAACTTATTCTCCTTAAAACCCGTATCCCCCTTCGTTTCCGCCACCATTCCCGAACCTGGGATTGACCACATTATTATATATCGATCCAAAGGTATAGTTTATGCCAACTCCTGCACTGACTTCATACTTTGTGGCCTGCTGCCTTAACCTTAATAGTCTCTCAGCTTCCGACAGATCGCCTTTTGCCAGGTTCAGTCTGTTGTTGATATATCCGATACCCCCGTTCAGCGAGAAAGAGAGTCCCTTAATAATTCTTATCCGTAAAAACCCATCTAATTCAATCCTGTTCTTTGAAAAGTCGTGGAAATAGTTTGACCCGTTCAGTGAAAGGTTTATTGAACCCCATTTTTCCTGTACCTGGTATGCGATTCTGAGTTCGTGCCTGAAAAGATTTTCTTTTGTAAGGTTATAAATAGTTGTATCGGTGTAATTACTAAACTGGTAACCGATATTATATAAAATCCTCAGCTGTTTGTGAGTGGCTTCAGAGTAGGGAAAGAGATCGTACTCAATTGAAGGCATAAATTCCGTATTCAAATCAAAATTAGCTTCACTTGAGTTCTGTATGTCCCAAAATAATCCGGCGGACCAGTGATTGCCGAGGCTCTTAACAAAAAGAACGTCAACAGATTCCCCGCTTCTGATATACGTCGTATCATAATCGTCCTGTATAAACCGCTGCCTGTTATAACTCTGCTCTATGTCGATTTCCAGCTTAATGTCAGGAGTTATCTTTGATATTGTAACCGAGTTATTAAGATTAAGCCTTTTGTATGATTCTTCAGCATTGAACCTTGGCCCTATCTGAAGATCAAAAACCCAGTTATTCCACCTGTCAATAACCTCCTCGGCCTGAAGCCCGGAATTATGGGAGATCTCTATCTCATTTATCAGAGGTGTCCTCGCAACATATCTCATCAATCCGATTTTCAGAAGGTTTGTCCGTTTCTCCCTTATAATTGAGCTTGTTTCATCGGGACTGCTGGTAAAAACCAGGGTATCGGTCATGCCGCCGAAATCGCCCTGACCCATAAAAGTATACGTGTATTGGTTTCCACCGCTTCCGGCATTCTGGGTAGTAACATTTATATATATCTGAGCTTCCTTTACATCCCTCACATAGTTTATGTAGGGGATCTCCTCTCTTGTATAGTTCATATCGCAGGTACGGCAGTCAAGAAAAACCCTTACGGCATTGCTCCTGATACTATCCTGAGCGACAGGAGTATCCTGTGAATAAATTTCAGGTTGTATCAGGAATATAAGGAGAGCTGTAAACACAGTCCGGACTAATTTCATATTCATATAATGCTTATTATTAACAGTTTAAAATTTCCCCCTGTCAAAAAGTCGACAAAATTCGGATAACGACTTCTGCAAATATGCAAATATTAATCCGTCACAGTCAGAAGCTGATAAATAAATGGCATACTATTAATAATTTTTAACATTTTCCCCGGGATCCCGGATAACCCCGTCATTTTCTTCCTGACTCTTATTAAGTTCCTGTGAATTTGGATCTTCATCATCATCCATCCATTCATAAACAGGTTCTCTTGGGCCCTCTTTCCTGAACCATATTGCAAGTATGATACCCGAAATAAAACCCAGCATATGTGATTCCCAGGAGACATTTTTATAAACATCAGGGAATATTCCCCATACCATTGATCCATAAAGAAATACAATAAGCAACGACAAGGCCATAAGTCTGAAATACCGGCGTATTATGCCGCTGAAAAAAAGGAATGACGCAACCCCGTAAATCAATCCGCTTGCACCAATGTGCCAGGCATTCCTTCCTGCAACCCAGACAAAAATCCCTGTCAGTATCCAGGTCAGGGAAAAAACTTTAAGAGCAACCTCCGAATAGAAATAAAAGAGCCCCGTTACCAGGAAAAAAAGTGGTATAGTATTATTATACAGATGTTTAATATCCGAATGGATCAGTGGAGAAAAGAGTATACCGGATAAACCCCGGGATGATAGAGGAAAGATCCCGTAATGAGTAAGATCTGTTTCAAAAAGAACTCCGATAACCCATACAAGCCACATCATTATGATAATGAATCCCGGGATTATAATACTCAGGAGTAACTTTTTCCTGTAAAATTCACTCTCGCTGACCATATGTGTTTCTAAAGGAGGTAAATAATAGCATCTCAGTTTCCGGGATTTTCTGACCTGCAAATGAGATGGTCAGCACCGGGCCCTGATTGTGCTATTTGCTTTTTATCTCCTGTCCTGTTTATAAACGATTCCTGCTGCATCCCTTATCCTGTCAAGGGTGTTGATAAGATCGCGGCTGAACTGAAGGGGAACAATATCACTTTCAGTTTTCCCTTTGTCGAGGCACTTCATTACTTCCATGGCTTCAAAATGATAGCCCATACTTTCGGGAATAAGAGAAAACTCCTCTTTCTCCTGTCCATGAAGTGAAACAACCAGCTTCTGAGACATATCGCGCCCTCGTGAAAAAAGAAGATTCCCTTTTTCACAGAGCAGGTCACATCCGATTCCCGCGTTAGTGCGGTACGAACTGTAAAGATTTGCCATTCGCCCGTCATCATAACTGAAGATAATGCTTATGGTATCTTCGGAACCAGTATCACAAAAACCTGCCCTGGCAACTATCCCGGCCGGCACTCCCATAAAGGTCAGGCAATCAATAACAGGATAAATCCCTATATCAGGCAGCGAGCCACCGCCCAGTTCAGGGTTGAATTTCCTGTCGGCCGGATTAAAAGGAGGTTGAAATGAAAATCTGGCATTAATATGAAGCAGTTTCCCCGCAATACCTGATCTTAACACCTCTCCTGTCCGGACATAGGCAGGCTGAAAAGGTGGCCACAGGGCTTCCATCAGAAACAATTTCCTTTCCGAAGCCTCTCTGATCATCTCCCCGACTTCAAACCTGTTCATCGCAAATGCCTTCTCACATAATACGGCTTTATTGTTTCGCAGGCACAACATTGTATGTTCATAATGATGCGAATGAGGAGATGCTATATAAATAATATCCACCTCAGGATCGGCGGCAAGCTCCCCATAACTGCCGTAGAACTTTCTGAACCCGTGATCCATGGCAAATTTTTCTGCCCTTTCGATACTCCGTGAACCAACAGCATATAATTCGGCATTATCAAGAAGCTTAAGGCCTGCAGTAAATTTTGCCGACATTTTCCCTGGCCCCAGAATACCCCATTTATATCTCTTTACCATCGAAAATTGTTTTTATAAATATATACAATCCTGATCCTTCCGCAAACAATGCAAAAAATCAGGCATTAAATGACCTCAGGTGAATGGTATCCTGAAAATGGCTGACAAATATGGCCACATTTTTAATTTTTCAGGAGCCCGGAATGCCTTTTTGTGTGTTTTATTCACAATAATTATTAATTACACGGATTTCATTTCTTAAACCTTAAATTTTTATAGTGCTGTAGATCTGGTAATTGCTAACTATTTTATATGTTTTCATTATTTTTTCAGTACCATGCTTTGCATAGTACCATTATTTATTTATATCTTTGTAATACCATGTTGCATATTTTATATAGTAGTAATATATTAACAGTTCTATGAAAATTACAGTTAGCATCAATCTGGGAGGGTACTCCTTCAATATTGACGAGGATGCCTATGCAGAACTTAAAAGGTACATGAAGAGCCTTGAAATACATTTTGCGGGTGAAGAGAGTGCCTCGGAAATTCTTTCAGACATCGAAACCAGGATGGCTGAGTTATTCAGGTTAAGGCTCACAGCATTCAAGCAGGTTATATCTATTACGGATGTAAGCGAAGCTATTTTAATTCTTGGGAATCCTGAGGATATGTCCGACAACGAAGGGCCCACAAAAAGAGAGAAGTTCTCTACTCACGGATATCACAGGATGTACCGCGATCCGGATAAAAGGATCATTGGTGGTGTCTGTTCCGGGATAGGAGCTTACTGGGATATTGAACCATGGATAATCCGGATAATCTTTATTGCATTAACTGCGGCAGGAGGTCTGGGGATCCTGGTCTATCTCATACTTTATATTGTGCTTCCCGAAGCCAGGAGCACTTCTCAGAAAATTGAGATGAAGGGTGATCCGGTAAATATTCACAACATAAAGGAATCCGTAAAAAGAGAGTTTGATACCGTGAGGAAAAACATGAAACTCTGACGGTTTGGCTATGATGAACATTATATAATATCAATTTAATAATCAATAATATGGATCTGGAAAATACAAAAGCACAGATGCGTAAGGGAATTCTTGAGTACTGTATTCTTTCGGTATTATCAGGGAACTCCCGTTATGCGAGTGACATCATCAGAGAACTTAAGGAAGCCAGGGTGATTGTTGTTGAAGGAACCCTCTATCCACTTCTTACCAGGCAAAAGAATGCAGGCCTGCTTAGTTACCGCTGGGAAGAATCGCAGCAGGGACCTCCAAGAAAATATTATGAACTGACTCCGGAAGGCAAAGCATACCTCGAAGAACTTAACAGGTCGTGGGATGAACTTGTTGAATCGGTTAATCTAATAAAAACCAGGTAATCCTTTTTAATCTATTAAATCTAAACACGATGGATAAGAATATAAAAATAAACCTTGGAGGTATTTTGTTCAACATAGATGAAGAAGCTTACATAGTCCTGCGTAAGTACCTGCAGGAAATTGACCTGCGGTTGAGAAACATGCCGGGTGGAGCAGAAACAATTGAAGATATAGAGTCGCGCATAGCCGAAATTTTTCAGTCGCAGAAGGGACTGACAGGAGTGATCTCGAAAGATAATGTTGAATATATGATCTCCGTTCTGGGAAAACCGGAGGCATTTGATAATGAGGACGAAGAAAAGGGGGAAAAGGATTCTTCCCGTACCTCTGCAAAGAGGAACCTTTACCGAAATCCTGATGATGCAATAATCGGAGGGGTTTGCGGAGGGCTGGGCGCAAATCTGAAAATTGAAACAGTATGGATACGGATCCTCTTTATAGTCTTTGCTTTTTTCTTCGGGATCGGATTATTTGTGTATATAGCTCTATGGATTGCGTTACCCTCTGCCACAAATGATGCACGAAAATTAGAATTATACGGCAATTACGCCTTCAGGAATCCCGGGATAAGGAGCAGAGGACTGACCACCGGAAATAATACCGGTTCGGCTGTCGGAATTGCCCTCAACGAAACATTCAGGGCAATCGGGAAAGTCTTCTTTATCATTTTCCGTGTATTTATGATAGCTATCGGAGTATTGCTGGTACTGACCGGATTCCTTTCGCTGGCTGCCTTCATCATGGTATTCCTGTTCAAGTACCCCGGAGCCTTCTCAACAGATGCAGCCGGGTTTGACCTAAGCTATTTCCCCGACTTTCTCAATTATGTTGTGAGTCCGTCGCTTGTGCCATGGATAACAATCCTGATAGTGCTTGTTGTAGCACTTCCTCTTCTTGCAATTATCTATGGTGGTGTAAAAATGATCTTCTGGTTCAGGGCAAAGGACGGGGTTTTCCTTCTTATCGGATTTGTCCTCTGGGCAATCAGCGCTGCCGTTCTTTCAATAATCCTCTTTAACGAAGGGATCAGTTTCGCCGAGACGGCAAAGACTACGACACATGAAATGTTTAAAGAGACTCCCGATACACTGTTCATTGTTTCGGGAAATAAGCTTGCAGACCTTCAGTTCGATAAAGAATTATCCATCCCTGATGAGGAATACAATGTCTATATTTCAGATGAAAAAAAGGAAATATACATAAGGACTTATCTGAACATATCGACCGGAGAGGATAACAGAGTGAGTGTGGATATTAAAAAACGTTCTGCGGGCCGAAGCCGGCAGGATGCAATGAAAAAAGCCGGGCAGCTGAATTATAATTACGAAATTAACAGCGACACTCTGACTATTGATGAGTATTTCACCCTGCCCAATGGAACAAAATGGTCGTTCGATAACGTCGGGATAAGTCTTAAAGCTCCCGAAGGAACTGTGATTTATCTTGATACTACTGTTGAAAGTCAGGTTTATTCATTCCATGATGACTACTTTATATCTGACCCGGTAAACAGATACTGGTTACTTACCGGCAAAGGATTAAGCTATATTGATAAGAATAGCCGGAATAATTAACTTCCTGTTTTTCATTCCTTTAATCTTCATGACGAGGGCATCTCAACTGAGACGCCCTCTTTTTTGCCCAGGTTAATGATTTGTTAATCTACGTTAATAATGTCTTAAGATCAGTCCCATTATATATTTTCGTGCCAGTTTTCTAACTAACCAATTAACTGACTCACATGAAAAAAACTTTTCTTTCATTAGCTTTAGCTTTCATTTTTCTCGAGCTATTTCCACAGGCAGCCCCCTCACAATCAGATACTTTACGAAAACAGGCGCTGAATGTATACATGGATGCAACTGATTATATCCGTAAAGAGATCCCTTATATTAACTATGTAAGGGATATAAAGGATGCCGGGGTCTATATAATCTCAACAAGCCAGAGAACCGGTTCGGGGGGAGTGGAGTATACCTATTTCCTGGTAGGTCAGCATGAATACAAAGGTATGAGCGATACCCTTTCCTTTGTAACGACGCCTGATGAAACGACTGAAGGCAGAAGGGAAAAAGAGGTAAATACCCTTAAAATGGGATTGATGCGGTATATTGCCAAAACACCTCTGTCGAAATACATGCGGATATCATTCAGTCAGCCGCTGTCTTCAACAGTATCAACTGACAAATGGAACAGCTGGGTGCTAAAGGCCTCGGTGAACGGCTACCTGAATGGCGAAAAAACCTATAGCTCGACCTATCTTTCAGGAAACTTTTCGGGAAGCAGGGTTACTGAAAAATGGAAAATAAACCTTAACGCAAGTTACAGCTACAGTGAAGATAAATTTACAATCGGCCCGACTGAAATTCTTAGCGACAACTCATCCAAATCGTTTACAGGACTTATCGTAAAAAGTATTTCCGACCACTGGTCAGTCGGAGGATCTTCAATCATGCAGGCTTCAAGCTTTCGCAATGAAAAGCTGAACGCCAGCCTGATGCCCGGTATCGAATATGATCTCTTCCCATATTCTGAGTCAACAAGACGTCAGTTGAGGATCCTTTACAGCATAGGATATATGCATATTAATTATATAGATTCGACAATTTACAGTAAGATAACTGAAAATTTGTGGAGACATTCCGTATCCGCAGCCTATGAAGTCATCCAGAAATGGGGCTCAATCGATCTCAATGCCGATTACAGTAATTACTTCCACGACTGGTCAAAAAACAACCTCTCTTTCAGTGGTCGTATTAACCTCCGGATTGCCAAGGGATTGTCAGTGAATCTGGGAGGAGGCATATCGCTTATCCACGATCAGCTGGGTCTTGTAAAGGGTCATGTTCCCACCGAGGAGATCCTGCTAAGGAGAAAAGAGCTGGAAACCCAGTATGATTATTATACCAGTTTCGGCTTTACTTATACTTTCGGTTCAATTTACAATAATGTAGTAAATCCACGCTTTGGCAACAGCAGCAGCAGCGGAATGGTAATAATAATGAATTGAAATTGGTTCGCCGTTGAAGATAAAGGTATCGCTGAAATTCCGGATCGGGGGGGTCCTGCTTACAAAGTTTATTGAATATCATTTGCGATTAAAGAAATTGCGATTAACTTAAGGCATTTTAAAGCCATGCCGCAAATTGTAATTATATCGTCAAGTGTCCGTACCGGAAGGAAAAGTCACAGGGTGGCGCTGTTCCTGCAGAGATTCATTGAGGAAAGTAATGCCGGGAGTGCCATTATAGCAGACCTTAATAATTATCAATTCCCTCTCTTCAGCGAACGGCTGCGGTATCAGAAAGATCCTTTACCTGAAGCAGTAAGGTTTTCGGAAGAGGTACGTTCGTCCGACGGGGTGATCATTGTAACCCCCGAAAATAACGGAGGCTATCCGGCATCCTTAAAAAATGCCATCGATCTTCTGACTGATGAATGGAAAAACAAACCTGTCGCCATTTCAACGGTATCGGATGGGCGGTTCGGGGGTGCCCAGGTGATCACTTCTCTTCAGTTTGTTCTCTGGAAAATGGGTGCTCTGACAGTACCTGCCATGTTCCCTGTGCCTGTTGTTCAGGAAGCTTTTGATGAGGAGGGTAATCCGTCCGACAGAGCCTCTGTTGAAAAACGTGCGGAAGCTTTTATCGGAAAACTGATCTGGTGCATTGAATCGGTTAAAAAATAGCCTTTGGGAACCCTGTCCGGATAACTGATCAGGTGAAAAAACATTACTGATCGCGTCACCCGTACATCGTAATGAAAATTATCAGGTTTTTCTTCACACCTGCTCTGAATTTTATTACCTTCAGGTTTTGAAGGGTGCCGGAGTATACAGGCATGTTTAACAATTGAAAAACTTCAATACAGTTATAATGGGGAAAACACTTATCCCGGTATTAATGCTGATTGTTACCTTATCGTTTCAATCTCAGGCCCAGGTAACAAAAATATGGGCAAAAGAGGCAATCGCCTCAAATCCTGAATCAATAGTCTACGATAACACAAGAAATTGCTGCTATGTTTCCAATTTCGGGAAATCTCCTTCAAATGGGATGAACTATAATGAAGATTATATTTCAAGCTTTAACCTCGATGGAGAACTATTGGAAAAGAAGTTTGTTCCAAATCTGACAGCCCCCACAGGTCTTTGCCTTTTCAACGACATACTTTACATTGTTGAAAGATTTGGTGTTGTTAAATTTGACCTTAAAAAGAATAAGGTTGAGACTCGTTACCGGATCAACAGTACCAGATTCCTGAATGATGTTACTGTTGATTCAGACGAAAATATCTATGTTACAGTGAGCGACACAAATATTATTTACAGGATCAGTAATGGCAAGGTCGAAAAATGGGTTGAGGGCAGCCAGTTTTCAAAATCGAACGGGATTTTATGTGATGGCGACAGGATCATTGTTGGTGTCTGCAGCGATAATGCAATAAGGGCAGTATCGATAGCTGACAGGAAAATCACCGAAATCGTAAAAATGGGGACAGGGTCCGGCGTAATTGACGGTCTTAGAAAATACGGAAGTGATTATCTGGTCTCCCATTATGAAGGCATTGTTTATCTTCTCAGGAATGATGGATCATTTAAAGAAATACTGAATACTGCAAAAGAGGGAGTCTCGTGCGCCGACTTTGAGTTTATTGAAACCCGGAATCTGCTTGTGATACCTACTCTGAAAAATAATATTGTATCACTTTATAGATTTCAGGATACAAAATAATACCTGACTGCTTTTGAACATTTTACCAATTCTGTAAATAAATGCCCGACGAGAATGACCGGTTAAAAAAATTTTAGTCAGGATTATTGATCTGATGCAGCATTCATGATTTTTTTCCGTATTTGTTACATCTGTTAACTTAAGTTGAAATAATGAAACCCACATGTCAGGCTGACACAAACACTTCTAAATATTATTTTATCAATATGTGGGTTCCATTAAACCATTAAAATAAAAATTATATTATGATGAAAAGATTGCTAATTACGCTCCTGCCCGTGGTGTTGTTTTTAACAGCACAATTTTCTTCCTGTCTATTTGCACAGGAAACCCAGGTAATAAATGATTCAATTTATTCTTCAATCCTGAAAGAACAGCGGTCAATAAAAATCGTACTGCCCGAAAACTACAAACCCGGATCGGATGAGAAATATGAAACTATCTTCCTCACCGATGGTGAATGGATCCTGGAGCCCTTTTCCTTCATCTATAAATTCGCCAAAGCCGAAAATTACGTTCCCCCGGTAATACTTGTGGCCCTTCCAAACACCTATCCTGACAAAGCAAATCAACGCGACCGGGATTTTTTGCCTGTCCATGTTCCGGAACCCGCAATATCAGGAGGCGCTGATAAGTTTATCTCATTTCTGAAAGAAGAACTGATCCCTTACATCGAAAAGAAATACCCCGCAAATGGGGTCCGTTCACTCTACGGCCACTCCTATGGCGGAGTCTTTTCAGCTTATGTTCTGTTCTCCCAGCCTGAACTGTTCGATTCATATTATTCAACTGACCCTGCCTACTGGTATAACAATCATTATATTATTGATCTGGCTTCCAAAAATCTCGCTAATATCAAATCAGACAAAGTTTTATGGATTGCAGGGATCGAATCGACTTATAAGAACATGGGCCAGGACCGGATGGATTCGCTACTCAAGCTGAAAGCACCGGAAAACCTCAGATGGAAATTTGTCACATTCCCTAACGAAAAGCATAATTCAGTCAGACTAAAGGCAATATATGACGGATTAAAATACAGCTATTCCGGATTGACCGACTCACCGCTTATGTTCCATCCTATGAACGGCATCGTTCTGAAGGATAAGCCTGCCACAATATATATCATGGACCAGCCCGCAGAGCTCAGATATACCCTCGATGGTTCAATGCCTGACAGAAAATCTACTCTTGTCACCTCAAACTTTACAATCAGCGGACCCGCTCAACTTGTATTGAAATCATTTTCAACCACGGGGAAATATGATAAAGTTGCCCGCGGTAATTTTGAACAGGGCGACGCTCTGCCTTCAATTGTGAAACCTAAAAGGATCAGTAACGGAGGTTTGAAATACTCCTTTTACAAAGGCACATGGGATAAATTACCGGAATTTAAAAAGCTGAAACCTTCAGCAACTGGTGTCGCTGATTCAACATTTACCCTGAGCAAACTCCCCGACAAAACAAAATTTGCCTGTCTGTTTGAAGGTTACCTCGAAATAACAGAGGATGGATATTACCTGTTTGCAGTTGGCGCCGATGACGGATCCAAACTATATATAAGTGATAAACTGATAATTGACAACGACGGGACCAACAGCACCGATAATATAAAATCATTTCTTATTCCGCTGGTAAAAGGCTTCTACCCGGTACGGATTGAATATTTTCAGAAAGAAGATAATTCAGGACTTCAATTCCTGTACCTGAAACCAGGCAGACAGAATCCTGAACCTGTGCCCTCAAAATTGCTTTATCGCAGCAAATAGATCGCATTTTTATGTTGACATGAAGGGATTATGAAATAAGGGAGCAGTAGATATAGTCGTACACCGGACTGATTGCGGGGACCGTTGCTGTAATGTTCTTCATGCAGTAAGATTCCGTTACCCGGAAAAATAATTGAGAATCTTACACCAGATTGTTTTAAATCAGGCCGAAATTACTTAGCTTTAATGTTGATCTTATACCCTTTGACTTATGAAAAAATTTACTCTTTTCGTTCTGACTTTGTCAATATTGTCGACACTCCCCTCATCTTCACAGGGGCTGCTCAAAAAAGTAAAAAATGCTGTGGCCAATGAACTCCTTGGAACCGGCGAAAATACCGGAAGTGACGTTTCAAAGCCCGGAGCCGAACCATCCTGTGCCTCAGGGCAGGCTGTTGTTATAATAGATCTGTCTGCTTACCAGCTCAATTACAACGAAGTTTCCGTAAGTATGGCATCAGACGGCAGGATACTGGTAAGAGACCGGTATACCTCAAAATATTATATTATTCAGGACGGGAAGACGCTGGGGCCATATACAGAGGCAGATCCGGCATTGACCGGATTCGACGCGGAAGACTCTTCCGGAAATGACGAGGAAGAAAACCAAAAAGCGATCCTTGGTAAATACCGGCAATATATCAGTAAATCAGGAGATAAATACCTTATAACCTTTAACGGTAAAAAATACGGACCCTATGCCCTCATCAGTCAGTTTGCCGTGTCACTTTCAAAAGATAAGTTTGCTGCAGTTGTTACCGAAAATGTTGCCACCACAGCCTCGCAGGGTGAACAGATGGAGAAAATGATGGAGAATGCTAAGTCCGACCAGGAAAGGATGGAACTGGCAATGAAATTCAGTCAGCAGATGAACCAGAATATAATGAAAGCGGGCGGTACTGATGGTATCATGCCGAAATTTGTTTCCAACGTTGAAGGAACAACCTATAATCCCATGATAGGAGGCGGAACACTCTCAGGAGAAATAAAATATGACGATGTGCTTTCTGTAAGCATGTATAACATTAACGATCTTAAGGGAAATACACTGGTAACTCTAAAAGAGAATGAAGTCAGTGCTGAGAAGATTTTTATAAATTCGGATAATACAAAATATGCTTTTTATAAATTTGGCACCCTGAGTTTCAGTGATAAAACCCAGCTTTCCGAACTATTTTCTCCTCATTTTCTGAACCAGAACGGCAGTATTAATATTGCTTATCTCTATTATTCGCCGGGGAAAAATGCAATTATGAGACACTCTGTTCCTTTCTAGCGATGGCTGTAAATGTTAAAAAAAATGCCACTTCGGTCATAAAATAAGGACATCTGAAATATTTAATCACTTTTCTCGCCTTTATCCTCCTGCAGGCAGGCACACCTTTGCCGTGCTACCCGCTACAGACTGATTATGCTGTTTTGTTCGGGTCTGACTGGAAAAATGCTGAAGATTTTGTCACCGGGAACAGGGAATGGATGATGAGGCTTTCTGAAAAATTCAATATTTCGTATCCGGAGGCAGTTGCGGTGATCTTTCCTGAGCTGGTCCGATATTCAGCCCTTCGCGACAAAATGGAGGTCGCTTTGCTGAAGACTCTTTACGTAAACCTGGGCGATGAATACGCCAATTTTTCTATCGGACCGTTCCAGATGAAACCCTCTTTTGCAGAATCCATTCACCGTCAACTATCAATAACAAAAGAAAGAATAATAAAGAACCATTTTAAAAACAAGGAGGGAGCTGCCGATATGCGGATCTACAGGGCCTCCGTTGTTGATGATCTTGAGGATCCTGAGTCGCAGTTTATTTACCTCATTGCATTTATGAAATACTGCAACAGAAAATATAAGTCAGAACTCAGCGATGAATATTCCAGGGTGAGGTTTCTGGCATCAGCATACAATTGCGGCTTTGAAAGCGGGGCAAAAAGGATCCTGGAGATGATGGATCAAAAGTTCTATAGTACCGGGCTCCTTAAAAGTGAATACTATTCCTATTCCGACATATCGGTTTTCTGGTACAACAGGTACCTGCAAAGTCATCAATAAAAAATCCTTTGCGAACGCTATCAAAGATCTGGTCCGCAAAGGATGTTTAGTTGAAAATCAGTAATACTTTCGTTCTCTAAAACCGGTATCCTGCAGATAAACCAAAACCTGTATTCTTTATCGACGAATTATCCTCAGAATCCCCGTAATCAGGATTTACCATCAGCATTCCGAGCTGTGCGTTAAGTTGAAAGTAGAGTCCCATATTAAGTTCGTAACCAAAGAAAATATTTGCACCTGCGTCAAATGGTCTCAAAAAGAAGACATCTTCAACTACATCACCTTCTGACACAGGATTTTTAAATTTAATGTCGCCTTCCTCAGTCTCACCTCCAAATTCCATTTTGACCTTGCCACCAATTCCATAAGCAACATAAGGCCCGAAGCCAAGGAGCATATGTCCGTCCCCCAGAACCGGCCTGTACAGGAAGTTAACAGGAAGCTCGAGATAATATGGCCTGAGTTTTATTACCATTTCATTTTCGGCTGCTTTTACCAGTAATTCCTCGGTAAACTTTGTCCCCTTCGAGGCAAAAAGGAGTCCGGGCTGAATATAAAAGTCGGGAGCAACAGGAATAATGGCATTAACACCGGCATGGAATCCCGGAATTAATCCGTTATTGTCAATTTTGTCTCCATTTCCATCTTTACCAGCCAGCGTTTGGAGGTTTACACCCCCCAGTATACCAAAGGATACTTTTCCATCGTCCTGTGCCATCAGCGACCCCGACGCAGAGAGAATAATCAGTAACAGAGCAATAAATTTTGTTTTCATCCTGCAGTTTATTTTAAGTTAATAAATCAGACAATTATTATTGAGCAGCAGCTTTTTCAGCTTCAGCTTTCATTTTCTCATTTGCGGTTATCAGGAACTCCACACGGCGGTTTTGAGCCCTTCCTTCATCAGTCGCATTTTCATATTTCGGTACTGTCTCACCAAATCCCTTTATGGTCAGTCTTGAAGTATTTATCCCCTTTAAGCCAAGATATTCAGAAACGGAAGTCGCACGGCTTACCGAGAGGGTCTGGTTATACGATTCACTTCCCTTGCTGTCGGTATGTCCCTGTAATTCAATATCAGTATCGGGGTATGAATTAAGGACAGTGACCAGTTTGTCGAGGTTTGTTTTTGCCTCATCCGACAGGTCGGATTTGTCGAAGCCAAACAGAATATTGCTGCTGAATTCGACAACAATACCCTCACCTACGCGTTCCACCCTGGCATCAGGAACACTATTCTTTATTTCTTCAGCCTGTTTATCCATCTGCCTGCCAATAATTGCGCCGGATGCTCCACCAACAGCGGCACCAATTATTGCACCCATTGCTGTATTTCCTGAAGCCTTGCCGATTACTGCCCCCATTGCTCCACCGGCTGCAGTTCCTACAACAGCTCCCTTCCGGGTCTTGTTCATCGATGCGCACCCACCCGAAAGAACTGCTGCGATAAGCGTCACGATTAATCCGGTTCTTACTTTTTCCATCTTCTCTTTTTATTAAATTATTATTATCATGATATGCTATTCTAAAAACAGAGTTTTATCTGAATTGTTCCCATCCAGGATACTAAAACTTATTAAAACAACAAATCATTCCAGTCTAAACATAACGCAGGATATCCGGTTAGTAATAATCCATTCACGAAACAATTATACCCAGGAAACTTGCCTTTAATTCATTTTATTGCTAAATTACATGAATAAATATGCCTTATCTTAAGATAAGGTGAGTTATCAGTTTTGATCTGAAGTAATTATTAACCTAAATTTCAATTAATTATGGCTGTTCTGAAAGTAATCGAAATTATGGCATCATCAGAAAAAAGCTGGGAAGATGCCACTGCAAATGCTGTTAAAACTGCAGCAAAGACTGTAAAGGAAATACGTTCTGCTTATGTTCAGGATATGAGCGTGGTAGTAAACGGTAACAAGATCACCGAATTCCGTGTCAATGTCAGGATCTCGTTTGAAGTTATAAGTTAACTTCTCCGGGCATTCTGTTAGTTTAAAAGAATTTTAGCTCTGATACCTTCTGATTAAAGTATTGGAGGGCAGGTGAATTATCCTGATTCACCTTAGTGCCAGTTATGCATTCCCGGTCTTTTTACTATTATCTTCGCCTGTCTTCTTTTTAATGTTTTCAGCAATATCTTCAAGCTTATCGGCCGTTTTATTGGCAACCTTTTTACTGAGATCCTTCAGTTTCGAGATTGTCTCTTCAGCCTTGTCTTCGGTTTTATCTGCAAAAGCTTCCAGTTTTTCTTTTACTCCACTCTGCTTCAGATCATCGATCTTGTCTTCAACATAATCCTCCGCCTTATCAATGGCGCTCGCAGCTTTTTTAAATGCATCAGTCTTTTTGATCTCATCCACCTTCTCATCGATAAAATCATCAGCCTTATCCACAAGTTTTTTTGCTTTGTCGATCAGACTCTCCTTTTCGTGTCCTTCCGGATCTTTTTTAACTTCTTCCATAAGATTGATTTTTTTATTTCTACCTGAAATTTAAATTCCCGATTAAGGATATAAAGATAATTAATTATGGATTGTCATTCGTCATAAATGTCTAATTTAGATAACAGTATTAATCTGAAAAACTGATTTCCGGCAGATAAGGAGATAATAACTGCCATTGCGATCGGGATACTTTCAGATTGAACTTGCCAGCCCCCTGCTCTTACCTGATTTTTAAACCATATTGATAAAAATAATGTTATTATTTTCTTGTTTTGATACTTTTATTGTATCTTTGTATCGTTTTAGTAACATTTGAGATGAAAAGAGACAGCCGGGAAGCAAAAATATTGAAATCAGCCAGAGATCTATTCTGGAAGCATGGATTCAGAAGAGTACCTGTTGAGGAGATCTGCGAAAAAGCCGGGATCAGCAAGATGACTTTTTACAGGTATTTTCCCAATAAGATCGAGCTTGCAAAAAAAGTTTTTGACAACGTTGCTAACGAAGGTTATATGAAATTCAAGTCGGTAATGAACGAAAAGGTTCCACCCCATGAAAAAATCCATAAAATTCTGCTTCTGAAATTTGAAGGGACAAATGACATCAGCCAGGAGTTCCTGATGGATTTTTATTCAGGCAGGGAAGAAGATTTAAGGGATTATGTACAGGAGAAAACAAAAGAGATGTGGCGGGCCGTTATAGCCGATCTTAAGGTTGCCCAGGAAGAAGGTATCCTGAGAAAGGATCTGGATCTTGAGTTTTTCTTTCTGGTCTCAGGTAAATTTACTGAGCTGTTTGGGGATGACCAGATACAAAAATTATTTGCCACTCCCCGCGAAATGATATATGAGTTTGCAAAACTGCTTATGTATGGGATCACTCCTGACGAGGCAAAAGAATGAGAAAGAGTGTTTCTATATTATTCATCTTACTGTACCAGTTTACGCAGTTCCCATCTGCCGGACAGGAACCTGCGGGTTCAGTAACCGATACTTTTAATTTCGGAGGTCAGCTTTCATTATGGGCGAACTATAACAGGGCGTCAGCCCTCCCCGTGATAACAGGAGTACGTTACATACCTGCCATCAATTACGGTATAAACCTTGACAGGGAGAACATGCTCGATTTCGAAGCTTCAGCAAATCTAACCGGTGCATTCTCTTTTAACCCATTCGACAAAGCTGCTGCTGAAGCCCGGCTCAACCCCTATCGCTTCTGGGTACGCTACTCAACCGATCAGTTTGAGCTGCGTCTGGGACTGCAGAAAATAAACTTCGGTTCGGCTTCAATGCTCCGGCCGCTGATGTGGTTCGACCAGATGGACCCGCGCGATCCGCTGCAGCTTACAGATGGTGTCTGGGGTCTGCTGGCCCGATACTATTTTCTTAATAATGCAAATGTCTGGGTGTGGGGACTTTATGGGAATCATGATCCCAGGGGTTGGGAATCAGTTCCTTCCAACAACAGGATCCCTGAGTTCGGAGGCAGATTACAGGTTCCTGTTCCAAAAGGTGAAGCAGCATTTTCCTATCATCACCGTACAGCAGACAACAGCGAAATGTTAATGTTTAATGATTTCTATGAAAAGATCCCTGAGGACAGCTTTGGTCTTGATGCCAAATGGGATCTTGTAACCGGTCTCTGGATTGAAGGTTCGTGGACCAGGAAAACGAGAAAATCTGGGAACATTCACAAATCAGGAGATCTTCAATGCGGGTATTGATTATACTTTTGGTCTGGGAAGCGGATTGTATGTTGCCTATGAGCATCTTGCTGATGTCGTATGACGAGAAACCTTTTGGTTTTACAAACCGTAATTCCTTGTCTCTTCTGACAGTCAGCTACCCGTTGGGGCTTTTTGACAAGATTGGTGCAATAGTCTATTATAGCTGGACAAATAACAGTATTTATAATTTCGTTACCTGGCACAAACAGCTTGATAATATCATGTTTTATTTAATGGGTTACTGGAATCCGGAAATTGTAAAACTTCCCTCGCAGACAGGATCTCAGAATCTGTTTTCCGGAAAAGGAATTCAGATAATGTTCGTCCTAAATCACTAATAACAGATACAATGGAAAATTCTCCGATAATCAGAATTGAAAACCTCGTTAAAAAGTTTCCTGTCGGGAAAGGTGAATTTACTGCCCTGAATGGAATAGATCTCAGCTTTTCGGGAGGTGAATTTGCAGGACTGGTAGGGCCCAGCGGATCGGGAAAGACCACTTTGCTGAATATTATCGGTTCCCTCGACATTCCATCCTCGGGCAATGCAGTTGTTTTGGGCAAGGTCTATTGGGAATCTTTCTGCAAGGGAGGCAGCCCGGCTCAGGAAGGAGAACCTCGGATTCATCTTCCAGAGCTATAACCTTCTTGCAGTGCATACAGTATTTGAAAATGTCGAATTTCCCCTGTTGCTGTTAAACTACAATGCCAGGGAAAGGAAGGAGATGGTAATGGATGCCCTCGAATGGGTAGGGCTTACCGATAAAATAAAATCAAAACCTCCTCAATTATCAGGTGGAGAATGCCAGAGAGTGGCAATAGCAAGAGCAATGGTAAAAAAACCTTCGCTTGTGCTGGCCGATGAACCTACAGCCAATCTTGATGCTGCAAATTCACATAATATCCTCAAGACAATGGAGACTCTGAACAGGGAATTAAAGACAACTTTCCTTTTTGCCACTCACGACGAAAAAGTCATAAGTTATCTGCACAGAAAGATCTTCCTTCTCGATGGGAAAGTCGACAGGGAAGAGATAATATCAAAATACCTGTAACCATGAAAATAGCAATTAAGCTTGCATACAGGAACCTTATCGGAGCAGGATTAAGAACCTGGCTCAATGTGATTGTGCTCTCATTCTCCTTTGTTATTATAATATTCATGAAAGGGGTTATGGCAGGCTGGGATCATCAGGCAAAAACGGATATGACAAACTGGGAGATAGGAGGCAGGACAATACTGGCATGAAAAATATGATCCTCTTGATCCTTTTACACTGACCGACAGCCATGCCCCAATACCGGATCAGTTCGGTGATGAGATAGAGACCGGCGAAATGGTTCCGTTTCTGATTGCCCCGGGAACCATATATCCACAGGGACGCCTTCAGTCAGTTGTCATTAAGGGAATTGATCCTCAGCAGTCATTATTCCTGCTCCCATCGCATAAGCTCGATACCGTAACCGATGCTATTCCGGCAATAATCGGTTCGCTAATGGCGAAAAACATTAAAGCAACAGCCGGTGATCAGATGACAATCCGCTGGCGTGATGTCAACGGAACATTTGATGCAGGTGATATTATCATTACCGACATCTTTTCCTCAAATGTCCCGGGTATTGAAACCGGTCAGATCTATATTCCTCTGAAAAAGCTTCAGGAAATGATGGTGATGCCAGGGGAGGCAACCATCCTGACTTTCAAAGATGGTGAGAAGGTAAGACCCGAACCTGCCGGCTGGATACTGAAGACGAAAGAAGAACTTACAGCATCGGTTGATGCACTGATAAAAACAAAAACTGCCGGACAGACCATAATGTATGGAATTCTTCTTCTCCTGGCAATGCTGGCTAATTTCGACACACAGGTCCTGTCGATATTCAGACGACAGAAAGAGATAGGAACCTATATTGCACTCGGATATACCCGGCAGCAGGTTGTGGGTCTTTTTACCGTTGAAGGAACAATGCATTCCATACTGGCTGCCCTTGTGTCAGCTGCGTATGGATTACCATTTCTCGCATGGATGGCAAAAACGGGATGGACAATGCCAATCGATACCAGTGAATTCGGGATGGCAATAGCCCAGACACTTTATCCGGTTTATAGTGCAGGACTGATAATATCGACTGTTCTGATTGTAACAGCAATCACAGCCATTGTAAGCTACTGGCCTTCGCGCAGAATAGCTAAGATGAATCCTACTGATGCATTAAGGGGGAAACTGCAATGATAAAATTTCTACTAAAAGGACTGATACGCGATAAAAGCAGAAGCCGGCTCCCGGTCATAGTTGTCGCAATCGGCGTTATGCTTACAGTTCTGATGCATGCCTACATTAAAGGATTCATGGGTGATACTATTGAGATGAATGCCCGGTTCTCAAATGGGCATCTTAAGGTAATGACAAAAGCTTATGCCGAAAATATGAATCAGACTCCCAATGATCTGGCTCTTCTGGATGCCGAAAAACTTCTGGGGGAACTTGTAAAAGAATTTCCTGAAATTGAATGGGCCCAGAGAATCCAGTTTGGAGGACTTATTGATGCCCCTGATAATAATGGGGAAACAAAAGCCCAGGGACCGGCTCTTGGCATAGGGCTCGACCTGTTATCGGCCGGCTCCGCTGAATCTCAAAGGTTAAACCTTGCCAGTTCAGTTGTAAGGGGAAACATGCCTCAAAAACATGGAGAAGTGCTTATCAGTCAATTGTTTTCTGAGAAACTGGGAGTAGGGCCGGGTGATAAGATCACCTTTATCGGTTCTACCATGAACGGCAGTATGTCGATATACAATTTTGTCGTTTCCGGAACCCTCTCATTTGGAAATGAAATTCTCGACAGAGGGGCTCTGATAGGAGATATTGAGGATGTGAGGATTGCTCTTGATATGTATGACGCCACCGGAGAGATCCTTGGATTCTTCAGGAACGGTTTTTATAATGATGATCTGGCACTCGGAATAGCAGAAAAGTATAATCCGGAAGCTTCAGTTTCGTCAGATGAGTTTGCTCCGGTGATGAAAACACTGAGCCAGCAGGGCAGTATGGGTCAGTATGTGTTAATGGCCGACGTTTGGGCAAACTATATTGCCATGGTGTTTGTTATCGCCATGTCGCTGGTTCTCTGGAATGCCGGATTGCTTGGGGGACTCAGGCGGTACGGTGAAATCGGAATCAGACTGGCAATGGGTGAAGAAAAAGGTCATGTATACAGTACGTTGATTTATGAGTCTGTTATGATCGGCATTGCCGGATCAGTTATCGGCACAGTTATTGGACTATTCTTTGCATGGCTTATCCAGAGAAACGGAATCGATATATCGGGACTGATGGAAGGATCGTCGGTAATGATGCCTGCAGAGATCAGGGCAAGGATCACACCAACCGATTACTACATCGGATTTATTCCCGGTCTGTTATCAACTGTTACAGGTACAATGCTTTCAGGCATAGGTATGTACAAAAGACAAACTGCCAGGCTTTTCAAAGAACTGGAAGTCTGAACAGTCAAAATTTTGCAGTTACAGATGTTCCCTTTCAGAAAAATAATGAATATGCAAATAAAAAGTACACTTTCCCCGCGCATTGCGGAACATAAGTAAACACAAAAGATAAAATATTTAAAAATGAAAAACTGTTTAATATCAATAGCCTTCTTAATTACCCTCCCTCTTTCAGTTGAAGGCCAACCCGATGCAGATGATATTTTGAAGAAAGTTGAAAATAATATGTCATCAGACAACCGGATCTTTGAATCGTCGATGACCATAAACGGTAACCGGACAAGCAGGACAATAACCTCAAGAACATATTCCGAAGGATCCAAGCAATCGTTCACTGAATACCTTTCACCAGCCCGTGAACAGGGGACCAAAATGCTTAAACTCGAAAACCAGCTATGGATTTATTCACCATCGACCGACAGGACCATACAGATATCGGGACACATGCTGAGACAGTCGGTAATGGGATCCGACCTGTCGTATGAAGATATGATGGACGACAGGAAACTTTCCGATATTTACTCCGTAACAGTATCAGGAGAGGAGAATATTGATAACCGGAAAACATATACCCTTGAACTTACTGCAAAAGTTACTGATGTGGCTTACTATTCCAGGAAAATGTGGATCGACGCTGAAAGATTTGTCCCGCTGAAGGAGGAACTGTTTGCGCGAAGCGGTCAGCTGCTGAAGCGTACAACACTGTCGGATGTCAGGCAAATTGAGGGCCGCTGGTTCCCGATGACGGTCATTTATAAAGATATGCTGAAGCAGGGAGGAGGAACAGAATTCAGGATAACTGGTATTAAATTCAACCAGAAGATCCCGGATTATATTTTTACCAAAGCAGCTTTGAAACAATAATAACCTGGCATTCCCACGCATGGGGGAATGGCATCAGGTTCATTCCCATGAGCGGATCGATAATATTGATAATAAGACCTTTACATCAGTGCCTGACGGCGAGGGTTCTCTCTTTGTAAAAAAAGACCACACTCAGGGACATCAATGATAATCCCCTGGCTAAAAAATTTTATAGGATACACAATGTTGCAATTATACCCGAAATAGACTAATTTTATTTCGAAATAAATATTTTAATAAACCGCGCTTTCGCCACAGGTTCAGTGTTTATGATGAAAGTTCCGGCCTGGATCATTTAACTTAAAAAAATTATCAGATGGGAACAGATTCTTCTTTGACTAAATCATCAAAATGGACAGGAGTAGTCAGAAAAACAAGGAAAATCCTCAGATGGATTTTAATCCTGATCATAGTGTTTTTAGGGACCTTTATTTACTGGAAATATTTTTTTACTTACAGTGAAGGTTTCAGGGCCGGGCTGCTCCAGAAATTCTCGAACAAGGGTACCATTTTCAAAACCTACGAGGGGGAGATGATCCTCAGCAGTGTATCGTCAACATCAAATGTTGCTATTGCATCTGAAAAATTCCTGTTCTCTGTCACAAACAAAGACCTTATCACGCAGTTTGATACGCTGCAGGGAGAAAATGTGATAGTCCATTACATCCAGAAAAACGGTACTGTATTCTGGAGAGGAGATTCCAGATATCTTGTCGACAGCATCAAGGTACGACGCTGAGAACAGGCAAGCCCTGCTAAGGAAAGCCCGGACAGGATCCGGAAAATTGTTCTAAAAATAATGTCTTAATGCCGGTGTCATTTAAAGAAAATATAAAAGGCGTACTGCTAATCGCAGTTGGGATTTTTTCTGCAAGTTTCGGACTAAAAGGATTTCTTCTTCCCAACCATTTTATTGATGGAGGTGTAACAGGAGTTTCACTACTGGTCTCCTACACCTCCGGTATTCCGCTGGCACTCCTGATATTCCTGATCAACCTGCCTTTCATTATTCTGGCCTTCTTCCAGATCTCAAGGGTTTTTGCCCTGAAGACCCTGATGGCCATTGCTGCAATGTCGTTGGTACTGCTTACTGTAAATTTCCCCGTGATAACGGAGGACAAGCTTTTGATTGCAGTATTCGGTGGTCTTTTTTTAGGGGCAGGGGTTGGTTTGTCGGTAAGAGGCGGATGTGTTCTGGATGGTACCGAGATTCTGGCTCTTTATCTTGGCAGACTGATCGAAACCTCTATCGGGGATATAATCCTGATCTGTAATATTGCTATTTTCAGCGTTGCTGCCTTCATCCTGGGTATTGAACCGGCTCTTTATTCCATTCTTACATATCTTGCTGCGACCAGGACGATCGATTATATTGTTGAAGGTGTTGAGCAGTACACCGGGATCACGATCATCTCGCAAAAGAATCAGAAGATTAAACGCGCCATGATGACAAGGCTGAACCGGGGGATAACAATTTATAAGGGGAAACACCCCATGATAGGAAAAAAGGCCGATGAGACAGGGGCTTCGGATATGGACATCCTGTTTACAGTTGTCACTAAACTTGAAATAGCCAGGGTTAAAAAGCTGGTTAACGAGATTGATGAGAATGCCTTTATTTACTATTTCCCGATCACTAATGCCAAAGGTGGTATCCTGAAAAGGAGACCTTTATATGACTGTAATAGTGATAAATGATTTTGCTGCCTTCGGGCTCTCTGCTACATTACTTTTTTAAGGATCCCCATCACTCCCCTGATAAATGTGGCACTGGTAAGGACTTTTACAACCGGGCTGACCCCTGACCTGCTTCGTCTTCCTGATGTCCTGGTGGTAGGTCTCTCTCTCTCCGCAGCTCTCTCCGACTCCCTTGCTTTTCTCTCTGCTTCATCAGCTTCCTGTCTCTCAATCACTTCGATCTTTCTCCCCAGTATCTCATAAGCACTTTCACGGTCAATAACCTGGCTGTATTTTCTTACAAGGTCCGACCCTCGGTTAATCCCGTCAATTTCGGATTGGGACAAGATATCCATCCTGCTCATCGGGGCCCTCATCATTGTTGCTGCCAGAGGCGTCGGTATCCCTTTTTCATTTAGAGCCGTCACCAGGGCTTCTCCCGTTCCAAGCGAGGTAAGGGCTTCATCGGTCCTGTAATAATCAGAGACAGGAAAGTTTTCGGCTGTAAGTTTGATAGCTTTTCTGTCGATTGCCGTGAAAGCCCTCAGTGCATGCTGAACCTTCAAACCAAGCTGGGCCAGAACTCCGTTAGGAACATCCATCGGATTCTGGGTAACAAAAAAGACACCGATCCCTTTCGACCTGATAAGTTTTACAATATTTTCAATCTGATCCAAAAGAGCCTTGCTTGCCTGGTTAAATATCAGGTGTGCCTCATCAATGAAGATAACAAGTTCAGGTTTATCAGCATCTCCTTTTTCAGGCATCTGTGTATAGACCTCCGCAAGAAGGCAAAGCATGAAGGTTGAAAAGAGCTTGGGTTTGTCCTGAATATCAGTAAGTCTTAATATGTTAATATACCCTTGTCCATCCCTGTCGCGCCTCATCAGGTCGCGGATATCGAAAGAGAGTTCCCCGAAAAAGAGGTCGGCATCCTGCTGTTCAAGCTCGATAAGCTTCCTGAGGATGATCCCGGTGGTGGAAGCTGAGATCTTTCCGTAATCGTGTTCAAGTTCTGTTTTCCCTTCGTCGGTGACGAACTGGATAACTTTTTTCAGATCGTTCAGATCCAGCAACGGCATTTGTTTATCGTCGCAATACTTGAATATTACTGCCAGCACGCCTCCCTGAGTATCATTAAGATCAAGTATCCTTGACAAGAGTACAGGGCCGAATTCGGAAACTGTTGCACGCATGCTCACACCTTCCTGCTTCGAAAGTGATAGTAATTCAACAGGGAACCCCTTTGCCGTATAAGGCAATCCTATTTTTGCATGACGTTCTGTTATAAACGGCTTCTCCTCTCCCGGCCTCGCAATGCCGCTAAGATCTCCCTTCACGTCCATCAGAAGCACCGGTACTCCTTTTTCTGAAAGCTGTTCGGAAATGACCTGCAGGGTTTTTGTCTTTCCTGTTCCGGTCGCTCCTGCAATCAGCCCATGCCTGTTCATAGTCTTCAGCGGTACCCTTACAAGAGTGTTTGCTAATGGTGTGCCATCAATCATAGCACCCCCGAGTATTATTGAATCACCGTTACAGAAATAACCCTGGTTAATATATGCCGAAAACGCTTCTTTCCTTTCCATGATAAGATTTTTAAGTGATAAAGAACTTTATCGATCCTGCAATTTAGCAGTTTGCATGTAATTTTCAAAAACCTGTACCGTTGTAAGAAATCCCGGCTATTGTTTTTTGTTAAAAATTGTTATATTTGGATCAGGATTGAAGAAAGTAATTATTTCCGGCTTTAACTAATTGACATACTTCCGGCAAGAGGATTGTTATCTATTGATTGTTTACTTTGGATGTATGAGAATCGATAAGGATAATAAATATTTGAGTGATAATTAAGTATCATTTCTTAACCTAATACTTTATAACCATGGCAAAATTTGAAGTTTATCAGAGCGGCAAAAATAAGGAATTCCGCTTCAGGCTTAAGGCCGACAACGGCCAGACTATACTAAGCAGCGAAGGTTATACTACTAAAGCTTCGTGTCTGAACGGAATTGAGTCAGTTAAGAAAAATTCGGCTGACCCAAAAAGGTTTGCCAAGACCAAAACGCCTTCCAGTATGTTCCGTTTCTCAATAACTGCTGCCAACAGCCAGATTGTTGGTACCAGCCAGAACTATAAAAGTGAAAGCGGCCGTGATAACGGAATAGAATCCGTTAAGAGAAATGCTGTCAAAGCTGATATCAAAGAGGTAGAAAAATAGTGCTTTCCGCTTCCGGACAGGAACTTCTGACCGCAGCGGGCACTAATGGGGAATAAAGCCCCCAGTCATATAAACTGTAAAATATAATTCTGACAGTCTGGCTAAGTGAGCCCGGCAATGACAATTATGTGTACGTCCCGTGACTTAGAGGGGCAGGCTGTAAAATAATTAAAATCAAAAATAAATTATGATGAACCCCACAGGTACTGCAAACACAAACACATATGTATATATTAATCAGACATGTGGGTTACATCAGACCATTAATATAAAAACTATATACTGATGAAAGTAAAGTTCTTTTCCGTACTATTACTCCTTTCTGTTTCAGTCGCCCTGGTAAGCGGCCAGGTTACTGATGCTGAAAGTAAATTGAGGGCCCTCAATACCGATACAACCATGGGGTGGAAAAAAGGAGGGGTTTTTGCCGTTAATCTGGCTCAGACATCCCTTACAAACTGGTCGGCAGGAGGACAAAATTCATTCGCCATCAATGGAATTTTCAGTGCTTTTGCCAATTTAAAAAAGGATAAATCTGTCTGGGATAACTCCCTTGATCTGGGGTATGGCTTTCTGAAGCAGGGAAAAGATTCACACCCGATGAAGACAGATGACAAAATCGACTTCATGTCGAAATATGGAAGGGAAGCATTCAAAAACTTCTACTACGCAGCCCTTCTGAACTTCAAAACCCAGATGAGGCCGGGGTACAAATATCCGGATACGGAGAATAAGATATCCGACCTGTTTGCTCCTGCATACCTGCTGTTCGCCCTGGGTCTTGACTATAAGCCTAATCCGAACTTCAGCGCATTTTTAGCTCCGGTAACAGCAAAATTCACTTTTGTCACCGATGAACATCTGTCGGCTGCGGGCGCTTTTGGTGTGACACCCGGAGAGAATTTAAAAAGTGAACTTGGAGGATATATCAGAGCCATCTATACAAAAAACGATTTCAGCGGAGAGTTCCTTAAAAATGTAGCCTTCACCACAAAAATAGACCTCTTCTCCAATTACCGCGATAATCCGCAGAATATTGACGTCAGCTGGGAAACACTTATAGCACTGAAGGTCAACAAATACATCACGGTTAATTTTAATACCCATCTGTTGTATGATGATAACATTAAAATACCTTTCGACAAGAATGACAACGGGACGATAGAGACTGACGAAGCTGTTGCATCAAAAATACAATTCAAAGAAATTTTAGGCGTGGGATTTTCTTACAATTTCTGAATATTATAAATTAAAACCTGACAAGATGAAACTTCTTGATGAATTCAAGGCCTTTGCTATGAAAGGCAACATGATCGATATGGCTGTCGGTATCATTATCGGAGCCGCGTTTGGCAAAATTGTGTCGTCGGTCGTTAATGACATCCTCATGCCACCACTGGGACTGCTCCTCGGTGGGGTTAACTTTACCGACCTTAAGGTTGTAATGAAGGCTGCCACCGAAACTAATCCGGCCGTCACCTGGAATTATGGCAACTTTCTGCAGGTTGCTGTCGATTTTATAATTGTGGCTTTCGCTATTTTCCTTATGATTAAGGCAATAAATTCAGCCAAAAAGAAGGAAGTCCGAGCTCCTGCCGCTCCTCCGGCCCCGACAAAGGAAGAGGCTCTTCTTACGGAAATAAGGGATCTTTTGAAAAAATAATCCCCTGGTTCAGACAATATTTAACAAACTGTTCCGGAAACCTTACCTGCCATCAGACTGCATTTTAATCTGTCCTGGCAGGAACGGAGTCTCCCGGAACAGTTTGTATTTTACCGGAACGAAAGAGTCTCTTTTTGTGGTCAGTTACCTGTGGACACTGTCACATAAAATCTTATTTTTACTTAAATAATAATATTCTGTATATGAGGTCAAAATTCATTTCAGTTGTAGCAGCCGGCTTAATGTTTATTAACCTCGTACTCTCAGGAGAGGAGGCTCCGGCCAGAATGAGGATATGGTTTGACAGGCCTGCAGAAACATGGAACGATGCCCTTCCTGTCGGTAACGGCCGGCTTGGGGCAATGGTATTTGGAGGGATCACGGAAGAGAGGATACAGCTGAATGAAGAATCGGTGTGGACCGGAGAACAAAGATGGGATGCCAACCCCGATGCACTGAAGAACCTGACTGAAGTCCGAAGGCTGCTTTTCGCTGGTAAATACAGGGAGGCTGAAGACCTGGCACAAAAAGGAATTATGGGAAGTAAACCCCGTAACACTCCTGCATCCTATCAGACCCTTGGTAATTTATATCTTCACTTTGATGCTGCCCGGAATATTGGCAATTACAGCCGTGAACTCAACATTGAGGATGCCGTGGCAAGAGTTTCATATAGCGCGGGCCAGACAAACTATCTCAGAGAAATATTCTCAAGCGCTCCCGACCAGGCAATAGTGATACGTCTTAGTGCCGACAAACCCGGATCGCTCTCTTTCACACTTCGCCTGGCAAGAGAGGGTAATAAAGCCGGAATAATGGCAGCTGATAATAATATTTTAATGAAGGAACATACAGGGAATGGTATCGGGGTCAGGCTCACAGCACGCCTAAAACTTATTGCCGAAGGAGGGAGTTCATCATCAGGAGGTGACAGCATTCGCGTAGATAATGCTGATGCTGTGACTATTTTTCTTGTCGCAGCAACTGACTATTCCGGCGTGGAACCCGATTCTGTTACTACTGCCCGGATGGCTTCCGCTTCAGCAAGACCCTATCCGGAAATAAAAAAAGATCATATAGCCGACTATCAGCATTTTTTTAATAGGGTGGACCTCGACCTGGGATCTTCGGATGGTAATTTTTTTACAACCGATGCCAGAATTACTGCCATGCAAAACGGTTATGTCGATACCGACCTGATTGAGCTTTATTACCAGTACGGCAGGTATCTGCTCATCAGCAGTTCACGTCCGGGTGATCTTCCTGCCAACTTACAGGGTATCTGGGCCGATGGTCTTCGTCCGCCATGGAGTGCCGATTATCATATTAATATCAACATTCAGATGAACTACTGGCCCTCTGAGGTCACAAATCTGGCTGAACTTCATGAACCGTTTATTGACTTTATCGACGCTTTGCGTCCAAATGCACGAAGGACAGCGAAAGAGGTTTATGGTATGAAAGGGATCGTGGCTCACTATACCACTGATCTGTGGCACTTCACCGAGCCTGCAGGAGCAGTGGGTTATGGAATGTGGCCCATGGGCATTGCCTGGAGCTGTCAGAATATCTGGGACCATTACCAGTTTGGAGGTGATGTGGAATACCTCAGGACAAAAGCTTACCCGATAATGAGAGAAGCTGCAGAATTCTGCATCGGCTGGCTTACAAAAAATCCCAAAACCGGGGAACTTGTATCGGGTCCGTCCATTTCGCCGGAAAACAAATTCAAAATACCTGGAAGTGAGGGAGATGCTAGTATGGTGATGGGCCCTACCATGGATCATATGATAATAAGAGATCTTCTTCAGAACACCATCAGTGCATCCGTTATTCTTGATACTGATAAGGCTCTCCGCAGAAAGATGGAAAACAGCCTCCGGGAACTGGCTCCAACACGAGTCGGATCTGATGGCCGGCTGATGGAGTGGACAGAAGAGTTTGAAGAACCCGAACCGGGGCACAGGCATATCTCACACCTTTACGGACTCCATCCCGGGAATCAGATCACTCAGCATAATCCCGCATTGATGGAAGCAGCCAGAAAGACAATAGATTATCGTCTGGCTAATGGTGGAGGGCATACCGGTTGGAGCCGTGCCTGGATAATTAACTTTTTTGCCAGGCTGAAGGATGGGGAAAAAGCATATGAAAATGTGCTGGCCCTGCTCAGGAACTCGACACTAAGCAACCTTTTCGATAATCATCCTCCTTTTCAGATCGACGGGAACTTCGGTGGTACTGCCGGAATAACCGAAATGCTGCTTCAAAGTCACGCCGGGGAGCTGGAACTGCTTCCTGCTCTTCCATCAGACTGGGAAACCGGATATATACGCGGAGTGATGGCGAGGGGTGGTTTCGAAGTCGACATCGAATGGAAAAACGGGAAAGTAAAGCAGAGCGTAGTGACATCAAAACTTGGCAATCCCCTGAGGCTGATATATAAGGGGAAAACGATTGTGCTGGAGACAACAGAAAAAGGCAGATCTTATGTTTTTATTGCAGGAGCGGACGGAGTTTTACAGTATTAAGGGGTACTGTTCTTAAATTAAATAATTTACAGAGATGGTACAATTCCACAATCAGAAAGTTGATGATATCCTGTTGAATTTAAAAAGCAATCAAACAACTGGATTAACTACCGAAGACATAAAAAGAAGGCTGGAGGAATACGGGTACAATCAACTGGTCTCAAAAAGGCGGAAAAGTTTCCTCAGGATGTTCCTTTTGCAGTTTAAAAGCTTCATGATAATTATCCTGCTTGTTGCTGCAGGTATTTCAGGAGTTGTAGGTATTCTTGAAGGAGAAGGATTATTTGACACCTTTGTGATCCTTGGCATCCTTATACTCAATGCATTTGTGGGGGCATTTCAGGAGCGAAAGGCTGAAACGTCGCTGGAAGCACTCAAGAGCCTGGCAGCACCGGAGACAAAGGTTTTACGTGATGGTGTTATAAGGGAGATCCCGACCAGGGAGCTTGTGCCGGGTGATATTGTAATTCTTGAGACAGGAGCTGTCATACCAGCCGATCTGCGACTTACGGAGACCGTCAACCTGAAAATTCAGGAATCGGCTCTTACCGGAGAATCGGTGCCTGTGGAAAAACATTACGGCGCTATTCAGGGTGAGGATGTGGCCCTGGGAGATCGTATCAACATGGCCTTTTCAAGCGGGATGGTCACATATGGCCGTGGCCGCGGGGTAGTTGTTTCAACAGGTATGCAGACCGAAGTGGGGAAGATAGCAGATATGCTTCAGCAGACCGTGGATACAGAAACACCCATGAGTCGCCGTCTCGAACAGCTGGGAAAAATACTTGGGATAGTGGCATTGATAATTTGTGCCCTGATCTTTCTTGTAGGTATACTGTACGGGAACTCCGTTTTAAGTATGTTCATGACTGCAGTAAGCCTGGCAGTAGCGGCAATCCCCGAAGGGCTGCCTGCTGTTTCGACTGTGGTGCTGGCTATAGGCGTGCAACGTATGGTAAAAAGAAATGCCATAATCCGTACCCTGCCTTCCGTTGAGACACTCGGAAGCGCCACTGTGATCTGTTCCGATAAGACAGGGACCCTTACCCAGAACAAAATGACTGTGGTTGAAGCTTATGTAAATCATAAAAGAGACATTATAAACAGGGCTGCTCCTGCTTCGGTTCTTAATGACGAGGAAAACAGACTGCTCTCAATCTCGGTTCTTTGTGCCGATGCCCAGATAAGCACCAGTAAAGAAGGTAAATTTGAATTTACCGGCGACCCCACCGAGACTGCCCTCCTCGATTTTGGGATACTTTATGGGATGTACAAAGATGAAATTGAAAAAAAATTCCCGCGGGTAGCTGAAATCCCCTTTGATTCAGAAAGAAAACGGATGACTACCGTCAACCGTTTAACTGAAAAAAGTACCCGGATAAACGTCAAGGGAGGCCTCGATGAGGTTCTGAGTATATGCAATAAAATTATCATTCATGGTGAAATCAGACCTCTTACTGACGAAGACAGGCAAAAGATAATTTCCGTAAACGAGGCTATGGCAGATTCTGCCTTACGCGTCCTGGCAATGGCTTACAGGGATTTACACGAAGCAGCGAAGGATGTTCATATCGGGGAGCTGGAAAAAGATCTCATTTTTATTGGTCTGCTCGGGATGATCGATCCTGCGCGACCTGAGGTCATTGAGGCTGTGGCAAAATGTAATACGGCAGGGATACGACCTGTTATGATCACAGGTGATCATAAAAGTACAGCTATGGCAATTGCACGCGAGATCGGAATTTTCAGGGATGGCGACCTTGCAATAACAGGGGCGGAACTTGAGAAGATAAGCGAAATGGAGTTTACCGCTAATGTTGCTTCCTATTCAGTTTATGCACGTGTCGCTCCGGAGCATAAAGTGCGGATAGTGAAAGCCTGGCAGAAGAATAACGAAGTTGTGGCAATGACAGGCGACGGCGTCAATGATGCCCCGGCACTTAAGCAGGCTGATATCGGTGCTGCCATGGGAATAGTAGGCACCGATGTGGCTAAGGGAGCCGCCGATATGGTGCTTACCGACGATAATTTTGCAACAATAGTTACTGCTGTTGAAGAAGGGAGAAGAATTTATGACAATATCCTCAAGGCAATTCAGTTTTTGCTCTCGACAAACGTGGGAGAGATATTTCTTCTTCTTGTCACATCTGTCTTCAACTGGGGCACTCCTCTCCTTCCGATACATATACTGTGGGTTAACCTGGTAACGGACAGCCTCCCAGCCCTTGCCCTCAGTGTCGACCCTGCCGAACCTGACATAATGAAGAGGAAACCCAGGAATGCAATCAGAGGTTTTATGACACGTGGTATGATATGGAGGGTTATGTATCAGGGAATAATGATCGGTGCTATTCCTCTTGCCGCGTATATTATAGGGCGAAATGACGGAGGAATGATTCTCGGACAGACTATGGCATTTGCAACCCTCATTTTTGCCCAGCTGGTCCATGTACGAAATCTTCATTCAAATATAAGATCATCACTGGCAATAAGCCCTTTGAAAAACCTTCCGCTTGTCGGAGCTATTTTCATTTCCGCCTGTCTTGGACTTCTGGTACTGCTTATTCCACCTGTACGTGAAGCCTTTAGCCTCACTGAAATGGATTCATATCACTGGCTTCTTGTTGCCGGAATGTCGTTGATCCCGATCGCTGTCGTTGACCTCTTTAAGCTTCTGAAAATTAATGGTACAAAAAATGAGATCTGACCTTTCATACTTCAACATATTAAAAATGAAGGATCTCCGGACTGGCAGGCCGGGTTTTTTGATAATATTTAATTAAACATTCTGACATGAAACAGGTACTGAAATATACAGGGTATGTTCTTGTTGTCTTTGTGGCCGGATATCTGCTGTGGCGGTTCTCATATATCATCGTCTGGATGATGGTGGCAGCAGTTCTCTCGTTTATGGGACAGCCTCTGGTAAGGTTTTTTGACACTATCCATATCAGGAAAATTAAAATACCCCACTCTTTAAGTGCACTGATGGCACTGGTCGTTATAATGCTTATTTTCCTTGGACTAATAGCTGTTTTTGTGCCTCTTATAGTGAACCAGGCTCAGACAATATCGAGGATCAATGTGGGAGAACTGGCTTATAACCTGAAGGGACCTCTGCAATGGATTGATGAAAAGATGCATGAACTTGGGGCGATACCCGATGCTCAGACCCTCCAGGATTTCTTAATCGATAAAGCCAAGTCGGTAGTAAATCTTGGTAATGTGGGATCACTCATAGGGAACTTAGTAAATGTTGCCGGAAATGTATTCATCGGGTTATTTTCTATCCTTTTTATTTCATTCTTTTTTCTGAAGGATGAAAACATGTTCGAAAATATGATTATGTTGTTCGTCCCTGAGAAACACCATAATGCAACCCGTAAGGTTATTTCTGATTCAAAAAATCTTCTTGTCAGGTATTATGTAGGAGTAGTGATGGAAGTTATCGGAGTGATGACACTGATCACTGTCGGGCTTTTGATATTCGGTGTCAGGAACGCTCTGCTTATTGGTTTCTTTGGCGGGATCATGAATATAATCCCTTACCTGGGCCCTGTAATTGGCTCGGCTATCGGGATTACACTGGGGATAACCTCAACACTGGCAGCCGGGTTGTATAGCGAACTGCTTCCGGTAACATTAAAACTTGCCGGGGTGTTTATTGTCGTGAATTTCATTGACAATAATATACTGGTCCCGGTAATTTATTCAAAAAGTGTCAAGTCGCATCCCCTTGAGATCTTCCTGGTAATAATCATTGGAGGAGGTTTAGCCGGTTTGCTGGGTATGCTGCTGGCTGTTCCGGTTTATACCCTTCTCAGGGTAATTGGCAGGGAATTCTTTCAACAATTCAGGGTGATCCGGAAACTGACCGACACTATAAACAACGATTGATCTCACAGGCAGAATATTTCTTTTCTACAATTCCGGAGGGTTCACTTTTTGGTATAACAGTCTGAACGATAAAATGGATAATAAATTTTTCTGCAAAATTCACACAGGTCCTGAAGCAGATCAAAAGAAAATATAATTTTGCTTTTCAATTTTATGAGACATATTACATTTTTGTCCGTCTTTTACACGGTTATTATGTCTTTGAAATGAGAACTAAAAGATGACTGGTAAGAAGAGTGCAGTTATTATAGGTGCCGGTATCGGAGGTCTTGCCACAGCAGCATTCCTGGCGAAGAACGGCTATTCTGTTTGTGTATATGAAAAGAATTCCTCGCCGGGAGGCCGGTGCAGCCAGCTGATTCGCGATGGCCACAGATTTGATATGGGAGCGACAATGCTGCTGATGCCCGGCATTTACCGCGACATTTTCAAATCCCTGGATCTCGATCTTGACAGGGATGTATCACTAAAGCCTCTTGAATCGCTCTATAAGATCTATTTCGACGATGGCAGGGTACTCGACTTTACGTCTGACAAAAGAAAGATGGAAAGTCAGCTTGAAGCAATTGAGCCGGGAAGCTTTAAGAAATCTCAGGATTATATTGCAAAAGGCCTTGAAATTTATGAGGAATCGATGAAACGACTGATCGGCCGGAATTTCTATAATATTTTCGAGTTTGCCACCCCTGCAAATATCCCCCTGCTTTTTAAAATTAAAGCATTTACGCCTCATTTCAGATTTGCAAAGAGATTTTTCAGGCATCCTCATCTGTTAATGGCATACACTTTTCAGAATATTTATGTCGGGCAGAGCCCTTTTAACTCGCCGGCACTTTTCTCCATGGTTCCTGCAGCCGAGCTTACCGAGGGGTCTTTCTTTCCCGACGGAGGAATGTTCCGGATAGCCGAAGCCTTAATCAGGTCTGCCGGATCAGGCGGAGTAAAATTCTTTTATAACTCCTTGGTAAAAAAGATAAGCATTTCAGGCAACAGGGCAACAGGAATTATCCTGGATGACGGAACAGAAATCATTGCTGATGTAGTGGTTGCAAATGCCGATCTGCCTTATGTTTACCGTAATCTGCTACCGGGCAGTATCACAGCTTCAAAGCTGGCAAGGATGAAATATTCGTGTTCGGCGATCTGCTTTCACTGGGGACTCGACAAGGTTTATCCCCAGATTGGTCATCACAGCGTATTCCTGTCTGACGGATTCCGGAAAGGTCTTGACACTATTTTCAAAAATAAATCCGTTAGCGATTCCCCAAGCTTCTACGTTCATGCACCTGTCAGGTCTGACCCGGGAGCTGCACCGCCCGATCATGATACTTTATCGGTAATTGTGGCTGCCGGCCATATAGATGAGAATTACGGGCAGAAGTGGGATCTGTTGAAGGAGAAAACAAAAAAAGCAGTAATCAGGCGTCTGAAACAGCAGGGATTGGAAGATATTGAGGAACATATTAAATTTGAAATAGCATACACACCTGAGACATGGGAAAAAGCGTGTAACATTTCGAAAGGGTCTGTTTTCGGTAGCCTTGGTCACAATATATTACAGATGGGATATTTCAGGCCTCATAACCGCCACGACAAATACAGGAATCTATATTTCACCGGAGGCAGCACACACCCGGGAAACGGAATCCCTAATGTATTGATTTCAGCAAAGCTTGTTTCAGAACGGATCTTAAACAATAAATAACCCCCCCGGGAACCTAACATAACCAACAAGAGTCGATGAACACACAAAAGGAGAACTATATTGAAATATTCAATTCCATTGACTTCAGCAGTATAAAGGATCACCCGAACATCCTCATTGCCGCCAGGTTCTGGGATAATGAGAGATATTGTGCTGCGAAAATATGTTACAAATTCATGCGTGCCCTTGACGATCTAATAGATAATCATAAAGCTGTAAACCGTTTGATCACTCCCGCAGAGAGGAAGAATTTTATGGCGGATGTGGATGCGTGGATGAAGATGATAATTAAATCTGACGACTGTAACCCCGATAGTGAAGAACTTGCCAGGACCATTGAGAGGTTCAGTATCCCGCTCTGGCCTCTTGAAGCCTTTGCACGGTCGATGGTATATGACATCAATAATGACGGATTTCCGACTCTTGATTCATTTATTGATTATTCGCAGGGAGCATCTGTCGCCCCGGCTTCAATATTTGTACATCTTGGCGGACTGATAAAGAAAAATGGAACCTATGAGGTACCTCAGTTCAATGTAAAAGAAGCTGCCACACAGTGTGCAATATTCAGCTACCTTGTACATATTATCAGGGATTTTCAGAAAGATCAGCTAAATAACCTGAACTATTTTGCCGACGATCTGGTTAAAAAGCACAGGCTTTCCAGAAAAGCGCTGAATGAGATTGCCAATGGGGAGCCGGTAACGGAAAATTTCCGAAAGCTTATAGGAGAATATCATGCCCTCGCCGACCGTTACAGGATTAAGACAAGGGAGGTTATCCGTCAGATAAGTCCGTTTATGGAACCAGGATACCAGTTAAGTCTTGAAATTATCTTTGACCTGTACCTTATGGTGTTTGAAAAAATAGATCCGGAGAGAGGTAATTTTACCACCGAAGAGCTCAATCCCACGACCGAAGAAACAAAAAAGAGGGTTTTTGAAATCATTATGAATTTCAACCCGGTATAGTTAAATCAACTTATTAAAATAAGAGTCTGGTATGGGTAAATATGTTAACAATCATCTCATTAAAGATGAAACAGTTGTTTTTGAAACGAAGTATCACTGGGTGATCTTTCTGACACTGAAGTCGCTGTTTACCCTTACAATCCACCCGCTTCTGGAGCGTCATCTTTCAGAGTTCGTAATCACAAACAGGAGAATAATAATTAAGACAGGTTTCATAGCAAGAAATACTTTTGAGATGAATTTATCTAAGATCGAAAGTGTTAACGTCGACCAGTCTGTTTCAGGCAGGATATTTAATTATGGATCAATAACAATTATTGGAACAGGAGGTACTAAGGAGACATTCAACAATATAGCCCATCCTTTAAGCTTCAGAAAAGCATTCCAGGAGTTATGCTGAAAAGGATTGGCATAAGTTTTGCAATCATTAACATGAAACACGTTCCTTTAATACTTAAAGTCATGAAACGATTCTTAATAACCCCGATACTTGCAGCAATGATTGCAATCGGAACCGAAGCAGGGGCACAGGAGCCTGAAGAATACCTGGGACTGCCGGGAGACAATTTCAACCTGTATGCAGCAATGAAATTGTTCCAGGAGTCAGAAACTCTTGAAAGCTTTGAAAGAAGCCTTAACGATGAAAATACAAGGATTAACAACCTTGATCTCAACAATGATAATTATATCGATTACCTCAAAGTAATTGATTATCCCGACGGAGATGTACACAATATAGTTTTACAGTCTGTTCTTGATCGCAATGAGAGCCAGGATGTAGCTGTTTTTACAGTTCAGCGCTTACGCGACGGATCTGTACAGATACAGGTCACCGGGGACGAAGCCCTGTACGGCAGGAATTACATCATCGAACCCATTTATGATGAGACTCCCAATCCGGGTTATCTCGGACAGTCGGACAGGCAGAATGTGACTGTGGTCAGAACCACCTACGTTGAAGTAGCAGCCTGGCCAATTGTAAGATTCATCTACCTGCCCAACTATGTAATGTGGCGCTCATCGTGGTACTGGGGTTATTACCCTTCTTACTGGCGTCCATGGCGTCCTTACTACTGGCACTACTACTACGGGTACCATTATAACTGGCATCCTCAATACTACGGGTACTATCGCCGCTGGGACAGCCACCGCTACGAAAGATGGAACGATTTTTACTACTCGGGAAGAAGGGTTTACTCTTCAAATGTAAGCAGGAAAATAAATACCGGAGAATACAGAACAACCTATTCGCGTCCGGAACAGAGAAAAGAGGGAGAAGCCCTTTATGCCAGGACGAATCCTGGAAGGACTACCAGGCAATCGGTCAGCTCTTCAGGGACCAATGCGACCAGGAGATCGTCCGTATCACAGGGTACTACTACCCGTCAGCAGACAGGAACCAGTACCACCACCAGACGGTCTTCAACAACCAACACCGGTACTGCAGGTACAACCCGACAGTCGAATACTTCGGTCAACGAAAGGAACCGGACAAACACCTCTGCCGGCCAGGCAGGCACGGTAAACCGCCAGTCCTCTTCAACGGTGAACAAAACCAGGTCCAATACCTCTGCAGGAGAGGGCACCACGACAACCCGTCAATCCTCCTCTTCTACAGTTAACCAGAGGTCCGGAAACGGCGCATCAGCAGGTCAGGGTACTGCAACAGGCCGTCAGTCGGGGACAGTGGCAAATAAACAAAGCAGAACTACTTCTTCGGCAAGCCAGAATAGCAGTACGGCACGCCGGTCAACTCCCTCTGTAACTCAAAGGTCATCCTCAGGATCCTCCTCTTCGCAGAGAGCATCGACTTCGGGGAACTCAAGACAGCCGGCAGCCAGCTCAGGTTCTTCAAGCCGCAGAAGCGGAGGCAGCAGCAAATCGGAATCTTCAGCCCGTAAAAGCAGCAGTTCGAAGGATTCGGAAAGCAAAAGCAGCCGAAGAAACTAAAACCCAGGTCAGTCTGATAAATATCCGGGGGTGTCTCAACAAAAAGAGACACCCCCGCTTTTTATCTTACCGGTTATACTATAAAGATTTTCACGCTCCGGTTGGCTGGAGTCCTTAAATTTCCAAATCAGAATGCTGTTATTACTCCCGCGCTTACTTTTCCGTATGTTGTTCCGGAAAATTGCTGGGTATATTCCGAGACGATCCGCATATTACGGCGTAACAGATATCCTGCATGAAGTGTGGCTGAGGTGTAATCAAGTTCATCAACATCCGATTCGACCCAGTTAAAAAGACCTGTCAGGTACCATTTGCTCATATCTCCCCGAGGGGCAAAAATGATCTCAGCAAATCCTCCATGAGTTTTGACATCTTCCACTTTTGACTCATATTCCTCGAGAAAAACCTCCGAATCGGTTCTTATCACGTATTGGGCATTAAGAATAAGTTTATCGTCTATGTTAACTGAAAGATCCGGGCCATACATCTTTATTGAGCTGGTAAATGTACCGGCAGAATTAGCCGAAACCTCTTTCCCGCTATATCCGAAAAATCCTGCTGAGATATATTTACCGACAGATTGATTTAATCTCAGCATAAAGTTCTTGTACTTGTCTTTATCAAAAAGGTAACCTTCACCCGCTTCACCAATACCGCACCCGTTAACGATCTCGCCAACCAGGTCGGTTCCGGTCGAAAAGCCTTTTTCAAAGATTACTCCTCTGTCGTATTTCAGATCAGCCGAGGAGTTCCCCGGTGCTGAACCATAGATCTTGTAAGGCTCAAGTGAAAAACGTAACTCACCTTTGTAAAGCGGGTCAGAGACCTGGAACTGCCCGATATAGAAGTTGATACCCGAACCCAGAAAGTCGTGGTACATCACAAATGCATCCTCAACGCCTGCAACAGCTCCCCTCTCATTAAGAAGAAAATAGAAATAATACGAAAGTTTTTCAGATATCTCCCCTCCCGATAATATCTTAACGACAAAAGGAGCTGCAAAATCTACTGATCTCCCATCCCCGAAGTTAAAGGTTGTAAATCCGTCAATACGTATGGCGAGAGGCAGTTCGCGGAATAACGAAAGTTTGTCATCACCAGTCTGGATAAAATACCTTGGCGATTCATACTCTGTCAATCTGAAGCCGTTACCGGCAAACTCATCACCAAATGCTTTAAGTGAGGGCATTGCAGGAGAATGACATACCTGGCAGCTTATCTGGTATTTCCGCGCAAATGCCGGAATTGCATCGGCCCTGTTGACAGGAACCAAGAGAAGCAGAAGAATAGCAAGGCTGACATACTTAAAATAAATATCTCTTTTCATGGTTTCTCGGTTTGGTTATATCTGGCTTTAAATCGGCCTCATGGCAGGATTGTCACCCTGGTTGAGTGCTCATTGACGGCAAGGATATCAGACTCTTCAGCCGGTACTTTCAGAAGGTCGGCCACCGGTTTTACAAGCAGCTGGTAATTGAGAACAGCTTTGATCTTCATCTCCCCCGGAGCGGCCTCAAATGGTACACGGAATGTAAATTTCTCGGTCTTTGTCTCTCTCGGGCCAATCCTGTAATCAACACCCAGCGAGCCGGTGTTCCACTGCATTATTGTCATTCTTCCTTCAGGGTCAAAATATGGCATTCTAAAAATCCTGTTACCATGGGGGATGCCATCGCGTTGAACACCCTTGAAACCAGGCTGCCCGAGAGGAACAGCCATATCCTGATAAGCAAGGTAATCGCCTGAGATGGTGTATTCCTCTCCTTCAAATCCTTTTTTATCCACATTAAGGTGATATACTTTCCCCTTTGCATCGGTTGCCTCAACATTAAGCCATGCTATGCGATCTTCGACAGAACCTGTAGGAAACTTATGCCCGGTCTTCTGGTTGAACAGGGCGACAGTGAAAACAACTGTTTCTCCCGGTTCAGCATCCCTGATATCAGGCTCTATCCTCAGCTCAATGGTCCCCTTTACCTTTCCGGGGTCATGCGCCCCATGGAACAAATGAAGTCTGGCATCATCATAAGGTTTTGTCATTAAAGCATTCAGATAGGGACCTCCTTTTGGCATGTGACAATCCTGGCAGCGGACTCCCTCCTGTGCATAGGGGCCCTCTTTCCATTCCAGCTGAGTACTCTTTACCCATATCCCGAACGGATTCTTTTCATTGTGGCAGTTACCACAAAACTCGGTCGTTTTGTAAAAATCGCCCGTTATAATTTTATGTGCAGGAGATTCAACTGACGGAGTCCGGGCGGCATACTTGGTCATCCCGGGTTTAATGAGGTAACTGAAATTAAACGGAGGATCTGTCTGTGCCGACTGAGTCAGATGACAGACCTCGCATGAGACAGACTCATTTGCCATGCTTTTTTCCGAAGGCCTCGGCGGAGGGAACTGTTTCCCTCCCATATAAGCAAGAGGAGTATGACATCCGTTGCAGCCGTCAACAGGATCTTTCAGATCGGGCTTTGCAGCAGCATGAGGAACCGCAAGATCAAAATACTCGATCTCATCCCAGTGATGAGTATAGGCCTGCGACATCATTGCCTGCGACCATTGCTCGTAAGTGCCCGGGTGACATGACCGGCATTTTTTTGCAGATTCAAAATCCTTGTACGAGTATTTACTTTTCAGATCCTCCTGAGGCGGCTTGCTCCCTGTTGAAAAAGCAGTCAGAACCAACAGAAATATTGCTACCGGTAAAAGAAGGACCAAAACCTGTAACATCTTTTTTCTCCACATAAGAATTCAGGATTTAATGATCTAATATAGTAAAATTCCACAGATTAAAAGTATCCCGGCAACAATATTTATTGAAAACCGGATAAAGCGGCTACTAAAAAAACATATTGCCGGAATAACAAATTATGAGAAAGTGAAATCCGGCCTGTTTCCCGGGGCCTGCTCCGGCTGCTGACCGAATGTAACTATTTTATTTCCTCCTTTTGTAATACCTTTGCAGCTCTGCCGGGGTTTTATGTTTTTAAATGCTCATTATATTTTACCATTTCAGCGGATTTTCATGCGACGATCGAAAAACAGATATTCTCTTTTGCTGATTTTTCTGGCCTTTTTTCCATTGGTCTGTCCGGCAAACAGGCCGGAGATATACAGGGCTTATATTGATAACAGGATGGACATCTGGAAGAGAATTATTGATAAACTTGAAGCTGACAAACCGGGGGAAAGCGATGACTTGCTTGAACTGGTTAATTATCAGTACGGATATATAGGCTATTGTATCGGATTCAAAAAAAGAGAAGAAGCAAAAAAATATCTTGTTCTGGCTGAAAAAAATATTGAGATCCTTGAAAAGCGTAACTATGATCCTTCAAATATAAACGCTTATAAATGTGCCTTTTATGGTTTCAGAATAGGTCTGAACAAGCTGACGGCCCCTGTATACGGAATTAAAAGCATCGACCATGCCCGATCAGCCATAAAACTTGGAGGAGATAATTATTTTGCTTTCATCCAGTATGGTAATATTCTGTTTTACATGCCAGCCGCTTTTGGAGGATCGAAGGAAGAGGGGATTGAGTACTTCCTGAAAGCAAAGGCAATGCTTGAAAAAAACAAAGCAGGTCTGCATGAAAACTGGAACTACCTGAGTCTTCTTGTTATAATCGGACAATCCTATACTTATTTAAATCATTTCGGAGCAGCAAAGGCTGTTTACGAAGATATTCTGAAGCTGGAGCCTGATTTTCTCTACATTAAAAATGAACTCTATCCGGATCTTTTAAAAAAAAATAATTCAGGATGAAAATAAACGTATTCTGGTTCAGAAGAGATCTCAGGCTGCACGATAACATAGCACTCTGTCATGCTTTGAACTCAGGATTGCCTGTGAAGACTGTTTACATTTTCGATACTAATATTACTGAAGAGTTACCTCCGGATGATCCGGGAACAGGGTTTATTTACAAAACTCTGTTTTCAATAAACCAGCATCTTCAAAATGAAGGCAGTTCAATAACTGTTCTAAAGGGCGATCCCGGAGAAAAATGGAAGGAACTGGCAGCCTCCGGTGAAATAGACACGGTATTTGCCAATAAGGAATACGAACCCTATGCCCTGGAAAGAGACAGGAAGATTGAAGAACTGCTGAAAGAGAGGAATATAGCGTTTAAAAGGTTTAAGGACCATGTAATTTATGAAGAACACGATGTTGTCAGGGCTGACGGAAAGCCTTATACCGTATTCACTCCATATAAGAAGCGCTGGCTTCAGAAATTCACCGCCGACCGGACTCATAATTTATGTAATGAACCTGTAGCCGCCAACAGGTTTTTAAAAAAATCCACCCTGTTCCCCGCGATAAACGAATTAGGGATCGAAGCAAATCAGGCGGTGGTCAGACCATTTGATCTTTCTGTAATTCCTGAATATCATTTATTTCGTGATTTCCCTGCTGCCGACAGGACAAGTCATCTTTCACCGCACCTGCGGTTTGGTACTGTCAGCATCAGAAAGATTGTTGAAAAGGCAGTTAAGGAGAATCCTGTCTTCCTGAGCGAACTTATATGGCGCGAGTTTTTTATGCAGATACTTTTCCATTTTCCCCATGTGGTCACCGGAAATTTCAAAGCATCATATGATGACATCCAATGGAGGAATGATGAAAAAGAATTCAGCCGGTGGTGTAATGGAGAAACAGGCTACCCCATTGTCGATGCGGGAATGAGGCAGCTAAACTGCACGGGTCTTATGCATAACAGGGTGAGAATGATCGCCGCCGGCTTCCTGTGCAGGCACCTGCTTATTGACTGGCGGTGGGGGGAAGCATATTTCGCCGGGAAACTTCTTGACTATGAATTATCATCAAATAACGGGAACTGGCAGTGGGCTGCCGGAACAGGTTGTGATGCAGCCCCGTGGTTCAGGATATTTAATCCCTCGACACAACAAAGAAAATTTGATCCTGAAGATATCTATGTAAAAAAATGGATCGGAGAGTATGGCCGGTCCGGTTATGGACCGGAAATGGTAGATCATGAATATGCCAGGGAACGGGCTCTGGAAACATATAAGTCAGGATTAAGAAGAAGAAGTAATATTGGATAATTTACATTTGTCGTGCTACTCAGGATTTTTATACCAGGTGATCAGGCAGTATGATATGTTTCCGGATCTTCCGGGGTTGTGTGAATGAACTCTTTCCATAATCGCTTGTTAATTATTTTAATACCTTTGAAATACTTAAACCTCCGAAAAATGACACTTTATCCTGCTCCTCCTCTTGTCGAAATGGACGGACGTAACCTGTACTATTCATTCGTTGCAGGAGCAAGAAAGGTAATCGAACACCAGGTTGAGCTCAATAAGATCAATGTATTCCCGGTAAATGATGGTGATACGGGAACTAACCTTGCTGCAACAATCAGATCGGTGATAGAGTCGCTCCATCCTCACCGTTCGTACAAAATTACAGCCGACAGGATTGCAGAAGCAACTCTTCTGAATGCCAGAGGAAATTCAGGTATCATTTTTGCCCAGTTTTTTTACGGTCTCAGTAACGAAACCGGGGAACACCGGTCTGTGACAATGAAGCAGTTTGCCGAGAGCATTCAGCGGTCAGTCAAATATGTATATGAAGCAGTTGCTCATCCTGTTGAAGGAACAATGCTTACCGTAATTAAAGAATGGGCTGATTATGTCTATAACAGCCGGCACAAATATGCGGACTTCAATCACCTGATGGTTAACTCCTTTGAGATTTTGAAAGTATCGCTTCTTGAAACCAGGACAAAGCTTGAGGTCCTTGCCAGAAATAATGTAGTGGATGCCGGAGCCAAAGGATTTGTCCTCTTTATCGAAGGGATAATAGAATTCATTAATTCAAGGAATATCAGGGAACTGATTATGGGAAAGACGGAGATACCTCTCTTCACAAAAACGGAGGAGGTGATTTCGGAAGACATCAGTTTCAGATATTGCACCGAAGCAATAATAAAAAACTGCAATACAGATGTCAAAACACTGACCGGGACTCTTGAAAGCTTTGGTGATTCTGTTGTTGTGGCAGGGTCGGATAAAATAAGAAGATTGCACATCCATACCAATACACCTGCTGAGTTGTTCGATAATCTGCGAAGTTTTGGGACCATTACCTTTCAGAAAGCCGACGATATGATCCGTCAGAGCCAGATAGTCCATAACAGGAAATGGAGGATAGCCCTGGTTACTGATTCGGCCTGCGATCTCAGCCAGGAGCTTATTGACACGTATCAGATCAATATGCTTCCCATCACAATAAGTTTTGGTGAGACCCAGTATCTTGACAAGGTTACAATACAGCCCGGGCAGTTCTATAAGCTTCTGGACGAAAGTCCGGACTATCCAAAATCGGCACAGATAAATGAATCAGCTTTTGTGAACCTCTATTCACACCTTTCCTCCCACTATGATTCTGTCATTGCAATACATCTGAGTGATCAGCTGAGCGGTACATTTTACAGCAGCGACAGGGCTGCAAAGATTGTCAGTGCAGAATCAGGCAAACCTGTTACCGTCCTCAACTCAAGAAACCTTTCGGGAGCCCTGGGGCTGGTAATATTACGGACCGCTAAGGCAATTGAATCGGGATTATCACATGATGAGGTAGTCGCTCAGGCACATAAATGGATAAAAGATGCCCGTATATTTGTAAGTGTCAAGACATTGAAATATATGGTCAGGGGTGGACGTGTCTCCGCTGCAAGAGGTCTTCTGGCAAGGATCCTGAACATAAATCCGATTGTTACAATCAATGAATCAGGGAAAGCGGTTGTATTTGATAAAGCCTTTACCCAGAAGGCAAATATGAAAAAGGTGATCAAATATATAAGATCTTCTTCGCCCGAAAGAAAAATATGGAATTACATAGTATTGCATGCCAATAACACCGAAGCTGCAGAATGGTATTCTGATAAAATGGAGATCTTTACCGGGGCCAGACCCGTCTCTGTCGTTAACATATCACCCGTGATAGGTGCCAATGCAGGTATTGGAGCTGCCTCTGTGGCTTTACTATATGAATAAACATCGCACTGATGACATTTTCTCAAATATGGGTTCAGGGTCTGGTTGTCATTATGATAATGATGACGCTGCTCTGGGTTATAAGTATCTTTCTTAAGAATGTCAGTATCGTTGATATTTTCTGGGGATTTGGCTTTGTACTTGTTTCAGGATTCTATTTCCTGAAAGCCGATGGCCTGATGGCAAGGAAGATTGTCGTTATGACACTTGTTGCCATCTGGGGATTAAGGCTTTCGGCTTACCTTGCCTGGAGAAACATCGGAAAAGGTGAAGATTTCAGGTATCGCGAATTCCGCAGAAAATACGGAGAAAACCGTTACTGGTGGATAAGTTACTTTCAGACATTCGTGCTGCAGGGCGTTCTGATGTGGCTTATTTCAGTTCCTTTGCTGGGAGCACAATTTTCGGGGTCGTTAAAACCGGCAGGAATAATTGATTATGCAGCAGTCCTTTTATGGATAACAGGTTTTATCTTTGAAGCAGGAGGAGATTTTCAGCTTGCCAGGTTCAGGGCCAATCCTGAAAACAGAGGCAAAGTTCTTGATTCGGGCCTCTGGCGTTATACACGCCATCCCAATTATTTCGGAGATTCATGTATCTGGTGGGGCTACGCATTGTTCTCGGCCGGTGCTGGCAGTTACCTGCCTGTTCTGGGATCCCTGCTCATGACTCTCCTTATCATTAAAGTCTCGGGAGTCTCCCTCCTTGAAAGATCTTTAAAGGGGAATAAACCTGAATATTCGGAGTATATCAGGAAAACCAGCGCATTTTTTCCCTGGATTCCAAAGAAATGAGTTCAATTTCGTGTGACTGAGTTGCAGATTCGTTTATTATTTTACCGGACTTTTTGTAAATTGGTGGATTATATTGAGAAACAATTCCTGTAATAAGATGAAGAAATTAAAGATCCTGTCTGTCTCAATTATTATAATGTTGTGTTCAGGGTTGTTCATTTTTCTGCCTTCGTGCGATAAAAATGATAATCCTGTGTATATCGGGAGCTGGGAGAGCGTCGATACGATCTATTCTGATGAAATAACCTATATAGCAACCCGTTCGCTGACTATGACTGAAAAGAGTTATACGGAAGCTTATGTGATTGTACGCGAAAGTACCGGAACTATTGTAATGATTTTAGGGCTGATGGGGGACCTCACGGTGAAAAACAACGACATGACTTTCAAGTTGAAGGAGCTGGGCACCTGTGTCAGGGATTCACAGGATAAATGCACATCAGATATCCTGTGGTATGGATCCGGCACTGAATATTACACCGATAACATAGGATATTTCCGGCTGACGGTCAAAGGTGAATACGAGGCAGAGGGATCGTATATGTGGATCGTTCGCGACATGAACGGTGATGGAGATTCAGAAGATACGGGCGAGAACATTGAGTTCGAAAAGATCTGAATGTTATTCTGTTGATGAAAAATGCATCTTCATGAACTTCACAAATATATTATAGTCGTCAGGCATTGCACCATGGCCTCCGGCATGCATAAAATATGCGAGATCGTTAAGCAGGGGAACGCCTGCAGCGGGCATGGCACTTGTTCCCGGCCCTTTTTTCCCAAACAGGTTATAAACAGGTTCGGCAGCAACTGCTGCCAGAAATTCTCCTTTGGGATCTGACCAGTCGTCGGTGTCGCCGGTCTGCAGAAGAAGAGGACGGGGAGCAATAAGGGAGACAAGCATATGAGCATCCACTGGCGACTTTCCGGGGTCGTCTCCGAAACTGGCCCAGTTACCGCAAAATTGATAAAAATATCTTGTGGAATCGGTCATATGCTTTATGTTTTCTCCATATTCCCTCCGCGACAGAGCCGCGCCTCCTTCTCCCGAGCAGCTGGCAATGACCATTCCGAATCGGGGATCATGTGCCCCGGCCCATAAAGCTGTTTTGCCAAGCCTCGAAATACCAAATAACGCTACTTTATCCCCTTCAATACTGCTGTCAGTTTCGATGTAGTCCATAACTCCCGAGAGGCCCCATGCCCAGGCAGAGATAGCCCCCCACTCATCACCGGCAGGATAGGATTCCCCTGGCTTCAGATAATATCCTCTGATTCCATATTTTATTCCGTCAGCAAAGTCAGGCTCAATATCCCCGTAATAAACTGTTGCAATACCGAATCCTTCGTTAATAAATCTTTCGACATCGAGCAACCCAAAATTCATTCCGGCTGGTGCAGGAACTTTTTTGCCGTCGCGGCCCCACATCATACCTGGTTTTACTCCCGGATCGCTGACTGAAGCTGAATTAGGGGAAAACCCTATATTCAGGAACAAAGGAACGGGTTTGCTGATATTTGCAGGCAGATAGATCAGGAGATCAGCCTTGTGATCAGAGGTGTCTTTTGTAAAATAGATCGTGACCTGTTTCCTTATTGCCTTGCCCCCATAAGCCGGTGTGCCATTATCAGTTATTTTGAAACTCAGATCGGAAGGTTTTCCTGGACATCTGCCATACTGATACTCTTCAAAGAGGCTGACAATTTCCGGTCTGCGTTTATCCTGCCATGTTTTTGAGTTTTTAACTTTCTTACCGTTCTGCATGATAAGAGGATCAGGCAGGGTGTAACTACCGGTAAGATTCTCATCATAGTTAACCGGGATCCCGGCAACTACCTTTGCGGGAGCATTCTGACCATAAACATTTGAGATTCCGGACAGAAATACCAATAGCAGGAAAAATGATCTGCCAATTTTATGGTTCATAGGAAACAGAGTTTATTAGTATACTGGTGACTTATCATATACAATATTACTCACTTTTATTCGAAAATGTCCAACCAGGACAAGCATATCAGAACTTTTTTGAAGTTGATGATGCAAAAAATACTTCCGGAGGTATTGGATTAAAACCTGGGTTTACTGTCTTTTTTAACAGGTAAAGAAATAAAAGCAGAGATTTACTAAAACTTCTCTTCTCTGTTTTACTACTTTTTATAACCGCCAATTGCTCCCGGTATCCGGAATTGTTACTCAACAGAACCGGATACCGGGATTTTTTGTGCCCTGAAAAAAAAATGCATTCCGGGTGAAGAGTCACATAAAGTGTGTTCTGATCCCTCCCACAGGGTTCCACCTTATTTTTAAATTGTGAATAAGTTAATACAATTGTTAATTAAAATTAAAATCAACTAAAACACCCGCCAAATGAAATGAATTACATTTACCCCGGTTATCAGGTAAATATTCTGTTTCGGAATAATTACAGAGTTAATCTAATGCCATTACTTGAAATCAGACAGCTTACATAATAACTAATGCAAACAACAATCTAAAATTTAATCAACATGAAAAAAAGAACAAAATTTCTGACACTTTCCCTGATCATGCTTGCATTTGCTGCAAGTACATTCGCACAATCAGCTACTGCCACGGCAACTGCTACCATCCTGACTCCTCTCTCCATTGCCAATGCCGGCGACATGAATTTCGGTAATATTGTAGCAGGTGCTGGTGGTGACGTTACTCTCGATCCCGTTGCATTAACAAGAACTACAACCGGGCCCGGGCTTTTCGGAGCTTTTACCTTTGCCCTTTTTGATGTTACCGGAAATCCGAATAGTTCATATACTATCTCGCTTCCGGCGACTCATACAATTACCAGACTTACCGGGACAGAGACAATGGTTGTAGATGCTTTTTCCAGTGATCCGGCCACTCCGGGTACGCTATCGGGTACAGGAACACAGACAATCACTGTAGGAGCAACTCTTGGTGTTGGAGCAGCCCAGGTTCCTGGTGTTTATGAAAACGCAGCTGGCTTTACCGTTACGATTAATTATAACTAGAAGAAGAGTATAGAATAATATTTTCAATACACAATAATGCCAAGGCTTAAGAAATTACTTTTCAGCCTGATAATTATTTTAGCTTCAACAGGGAAAATGGTGTTTGCCCAGGGCATGCCTGCGGTCAGTGCAAACGGACATATTGTCGCCGAGATAATACCGGTTTTCACTGCCAGTGAGACATCGCAGCTGAATTTCGGTAAATTTGCACCCGGCCCCCAGGGAGGGCTTATAACTGTAACTCCCGAGAGCACGGTGTCGGTTCTTGGAAATGTTTACAGAGGCACGGGAATTCAAAATGCTGCCAGTTTCTACGTCAGTGGTGAGCTTGATGCTGCATTTTCAATAACTCTTCCTTCGGAACCGGTAATCCTTATGCATACACAAAATGCCAAAACACTTGTTGTGGCTGACTGGAAATCAATCCCGGAACCAGGCATCGGGGCCGGGATGCTGCAAAACGGCTTCCAGATTGTAAATGTGGGGGCAACACTTAAGGTAGGCAGCCTGCTTGACAATCCCGTAGGCATATATACCGGTACTTATACAATAACATTTGACTTTAACTAGCAGGAATTTAAATACAACTTAATGTCATATATAAACTCAGGGATATTTGAAGGTCTGAACCATTCCGGCAGGTTAAAGGCTTCAGTAGCTTTTATCGCAGCTTTGGTTCTCCTTCAAATACTTTTCCCTGTCGCTGTTTTTGCTCAGGGCGACCTACTGATAACACCCAGAAGAGTTGTTTTTGAAGGGACTAAAAGATCAATCGATCTTAACCTGGCAAATACCGGCCAGGACACTTCAACGTATGCTATCTCGTTGATCCAGATGAAGATGAAAGAGGATGGAGGTTTTGAATCTATAACAGAACCCGATCCCGGCCAAAGGTTTGCTGACCAGTTTGTCCGGTTCTTTCCCCGTTCAGTCACTCTTGGGCCTAATGAAACACAGGTTGTAAAAATTCAGCTTCTTAGAACCGGCAGCCTTACCGAAGGAGAATACCGGTCTCATTTTTATTTCCGTTCGGTGCCTGAGTCCAAACCACTCGGCGAAGAGGAAGCTGTTCGGGATACCACCAACATATCGGTAAAACTTACCCCGATCTTCGGAATTACAATACCGGTTATAATCAGAGTAGGAGAATCAACCTGTAAGGTAACTATCTCCGATCTCAAACTTGAAACTCTGAATGACACTGTCCCAAGGCTTGGGATGACCCTGAACAGGTCGGGAAACATGTCGGTATACGGCGACCTGGTAGTTGAACATATCTCTTCAACGGGTAAGATTACACGTATTGGCCTGGTAAGTGGTGTGGCTGTTTATACTCCGAATACATTGCGGAGATTTCAGCTGAACCTTAACAGGATCCCCGGGGCAGACCTTTCTGAGGGTCAGTTACGGGTTATATACTCTGCCCCTTCAGATGTAAGACCTGAAAGGTATGCCGAAGCAGAATTATTATTACAGTAAGAACCTTTTTTTAAAATTACCCCTGAGGTTTTGATCTTTATTTAATATGGAAAGAAGAGCCCGTACAATTAAGACATTGTGCCTGATCCCGGCTCTTTTATTCTCTGTAGCTTATGTAAACGCCCAAACCAGGTATGCAGTAGCTGACGGCAACTGGAACGCAACTTCCACATGGTCCACAACCTCCGGAGGTTCTCCCGGAGCCTCTGTTCCTTCCTCCACGTCCGCTGTGTACATAATGAATAATATTGATGTCACAGTAACCGCCGGAGCTTCATGTGCTTCCATAACATTTCCCGGACCGAATGCTTCTTTGTCAGTTAATACTTCTGTTGCTCTGACAGTTACCGGGAATATCACTCTTAACAATCTGGCATCTGCCAGTACATCATGCCTGATTAGCGGTGAGGGTTCCATCTCGTGCAATGACATTAATGCCGGATCGGGAACAGATCCTACAGTCAATAATACAACTTATCTTCACACTTTCAGATCGTCCGTTAACGAGCTGATCATAAGTGGTTCCGTATACATCAATAGCTATATCGGTAACCGCACCAGCCGCAGGGGGAATGGAGTTTTTAACCACGAAGATGGTCTGGTTTCAGTCACTGGTTCCATAAGTACATCTAACGAAAATAATGTAAACACTTCAGTCTTTTCAATGGCAGCCGGTTCTGCAGCAGGGACACTGTTACTTTACGGATCCGTTCCATTTGACCTTTCATGGACCGGAACCAGTACCCTGACTGTAAATGGAAGTTCTGCAACCGTAATATATGCACGTAACGGAGCTCAGAATATTCAGGGACTGACATATAACAACCTGACTGTCGTAGGGGGTGACATAAAAACTATTCAGGATGACATAACAGTAAATGGAGTTCTGAACCTGGAGGCCGCGAATATTAGCCTCGGTTCCGGTTCCTTTAACCTTACAGTTGGCCCGGGAGGAACAATTACCACAGCCGGAATATATGACAATGCTCATATGATAGTGTGCAACGGAAGCGGAAACCTTGTGAAACAGGGGACTGCAGTAAATGAATTTATTATGATTTATCCTGTGGGAACGGGCACCCTGTACACTCCTTTCGAAATCACACAGATGACAGCTTCGCTTTCCGGCACCGGATCACTTTCGGTCCGGGCTGTACCAACAATCGCCCCTGGTCCCCCGTCAGCATCAGGTACTGATCTGGTCAAGTACTGGAATATTATTACATCAAACATCAGTAATATTAACGCTGATGTTAAGATGACTTATATCAATCCTGACGAAGTTGGTACCGGAGGCGATCAGGCTAACTATATACCGTACCTTTACACAGCAGGAGTCTGGACACAACCTGCGACCTATTCGCCGTCAGGTACAAATCCCATGACCGCATCCGGGGTCTCAATCCTTGAAGGTCAATGGACTGCAAGGGAAGAGCCTGCAATCACAACCTATTATTCTTATAAATCCGGAGCCTGGAATTCTGCGGACACATGGACCACTGATCCGTCCGGATCGCTTTTTGTCAATCCTGGAGTGCCAGACGAAACAGACAGGGTGGTGATTCTTAACGGAAGGACAGTTACCACAACAGCCAACGGTGAAAATCTGTTGTCGGTTCAGATAAATGAGGGTGGTATCCTTGATCTCGGATCATTTACGACTCAAAACTTCACAATAATAAGAGGAAAAGGTCTTGTTAAACTATCTACGGCCCTTTTCCCGTCGGGCGACTGGACAAATTTTGTCGCCACCGGAGGGGGTACCGTTGAGTATTATAACTCTTCATCTTACACATTTTCGCAACTTACCTATAACAACCTGATAATAAACCTGTCATCCGAAGCAGTCGTTGCAACACTTACCGGTAATATGGTTGTTAACGGCGATCTGACTGTTACCAGGGGCATGCTCAGGATAAATGATGGCAGTAGCATTTCCCGGTCACTTTCTGTTGACGGCGACGTTTATGTAAATAACACTGCGAGTATCGGAATAGGAACTGGAAATGCCAATCACAGGTTCAGGATAAACGGTGACTTTATCAACGATGGCATTGTACGACTTACAAACCAGGCTACCCCATCCTATACCACCATTCCTTCAAACGGGCGCGCTGATCTGGTCTTCGATAATCCGGCAGCCGATCAGAACCTGTTGTGCAACAGTCAGAGCGACTTTTACAGGATTGAGATTGACAAAGGTATTGACAAGACTTTTGTACTCAATATTGATGCGGACGAGAGCTCCGACTTCACTCTTTTCGGCCGGTCAAACCTGCAAACCAGCCCCCCTGCCAGTAATCCCCCCGATATTGAGAATCCAAATGCCCTGGGCCTGTTGGCCGGCACTGTCAGGCTGGGTCCGAATATTATTCTTCCAAGTCTTTCGGGTAACACAGTTTACAATATCGACCTCGATGCCAGGCTCTGGCTCGACGGAGCAAATGTTACATTTTCGACTGTCGCATCAACTTCCTCCATTGTTGTTTATGGAAGTTTAAGAATCAGCAACATGGCAACACTAAATGCCAATGGTGACCAGGGAATTGTAATGCGCGATCAGAGTGAACTTTTAATAGAATCCGGGCAGGTGACAACGGATTGTATCCGTACTTCATACATTTCCGGGACACATCGCGGAGCCTTTATAATGACAGGCGGAACACTCAACATTCTCGGTAACTCTCTGAATATTACCGGGTTGAATATATATGCTTCTTTTACCCTGCCCTACCCTGATAATGTCTTCAGAATGAGCGGTGGTACAATAAACATAGAGTCTCCCACAACCATTACCGGGGGGCCCGGGTCCAACTTCAGCATAATAATAGGCAGCAATCTTAATAATTCTTCAGTATCAGGAGGAACAATAAATATTACAATTCCCGGAAACCGTAATGCCTATATAAATACAACTGTCCCCCTGTGGAATCTTAATTTTACAAGTTCTTCCTCGACATACTGGGGCCAGGTTCAAACATATACCGGCAACAGCAGTCCTCCTATACCTGCAATTACTGCAAATACACTTCATATTTACAATGAACTTAACATTCTTAACAATGCTGTTTTCAATGCAAACGGTAATGATGTAACGATTGGCAGAAATTTAACTGTCGGCAGTGCAGCAGAATATGAGACTGGAAATAATACAACAATTTTCAATGGCACTACCGGCCAGCGGTTTACCAATGCCGGTACTGTCAATAATGGCACCGGGCTTTATAACCTGACAGTTTCCGACAGCTCCAACACTGATATTTATTCAAATAATCTTGTTATAAGAGGCTCCCTTACCTTAGGCAACGGGGGTATTATAAACGATATAGGTCATATCCTTTCAGTAGCCGGTAATATTTACAATTCCGGAACTCACATAAGCCAGGCCGGAGGTGCAGTGATCCTAAATGGTACCGTAGATCAGTCAATAGGGGGATCGGGCCAGGGAGTTTTCGGGAATCTTTCAATTAACAAGAGTTCAGGGGCCTCCATTCTTGAAGCCAATCAGACTGTAAATGGCAACCTGCGTCTCGCTAACGGGATTCTCGATATAGGTACCCTTAACCTGTCACTTGGACCTCAGTCAAATATATATGATGCTCTTTCGGGGACAACAACTTCCTTTTCGGGTACTAAAATGATCAGACTGGCTGGCAATAAAAGCGACAGAGGTGTCACAAAATTTTTCAACGCCACAACCCAATTCCTGTATCCGGTTGGTACAGGAACTGATTACACCCCGGCTTCAATCCAGTTTTCTGCAGCGCCAGTTCTGTGGGGATCAGTGACAGTAAGGCCTGTTAAGCAACCTCATCCATTTATCACATCACCTCCTGCCCTGAATTATTACTGGGGAGTCTCCTCTTCAGGCTTTGAGGGAGTGCAGCCGGGATCCGTTTCACATACATACCAGTATGTCACGTCAGATATCATCGGAACAGAAGCAAATTATATACCGGCAGCATACAGACCATATTCATGGGTTCCGGTCAATGATAATTCAAGGGTTGTGGATGCGTCTAACACCATTGTCTTTTCACTTCTGGACTATATTGATGGTGACTATACTGCAGGTGAACCTGCTGCATTTCAAAGCGTAAAGGTTTTCTACAGCAGGCAGAACGGGAACTGGGATGATCCCTTAACCTGGAGCTCTGTCGTTGTCGGGGGGGCAATTGACGGTGCTCTTCCCGGAAGTTACAATCCTGTCGTTATTGGTGACAGCAACCTCCATCATATTGTTACTGTTCCGGCAGGATTAAATAACATCAGTGTCGGCGGCCTGCAGATAAGCGACAGTTCAATCCTTGACCTTCAGACCACCACCGGTCATAATTTCGGAATGATACCAGATGCAAGAATATCCGGCTCGGGGACCATCAGGATTTCTTCTTCAGCAGCTACAGCTGTTTTCCCCGGAGGGGATTTCGGAGCCTTCCTTGCACAGGGAGGCGGTACTGTCGAATACTACAGTTCAGGAACAACCGGCACTACAACTTTTACCCTTCCTGCCACATATCTCTCAGGAGGATCAACAACCGAAATACAAGGATACAATAATCTGGTTTTAGCCCCGGCTTCGGGGAAAAACATAATTTTCCCCGATACGGACCTGTCGGTAACAGGGGTGTTAACAGTGTCGGGAGACGGGATTTCACAGTTTAATGTTCTACCCTCATTACGTAGTATTTATGCATACTCCGACCTGATAATTCATAGCGGGACCCTCCGTTTTATGAATGGAAGCAATACAGCTCAGAATCTGATAATATATGGTAATGTAATCATCGACTCAGGGGCAACCTTTGACGTTAACACTGCAGGATCAGCTGCAAACAGTATGACACTCTACGGCAATCTGACAAATAACGGGATCTTCGATATGCTTGCCGGCGCGTCCCAGGTATGTAATGTGACCTTTGCCGGAGACCAGAATAAGGAAGTGACAGGTACAGGAGTTGTAACCAGCTTCAATACCATTGAAATTAATAAAGGAAACTCCAGAAATACTATTCTTGAAGTGAAGTCGGATGTCCTCACCCTAAATACGTCTCTTTCCACCGGGCTTACCCTGACAAACGGGACATTCCGTCTTACCAGTCCCATCACGCTTGATCTTACTAATTCGGGAAGTTTTACGATTCCTGTCTCAGGAGCCTTGTCGGCTAACGGAGGAACAATAAACATAGGTGGACCAGGAGCCACTGATGCCACGGATCTTAAACTTGACGGAAGGCTGGAAGTCCTGAACGGATCTGTCAACATTGGCACCCCCGGCACTGATCTCAACAACGATATTGAATATTCGTCAGGTGGCACTCCCGAGATAATAGTCAGTGGCGGATCACTTTATGTTAACGGGCAGATCAGGCGTGTTACAACGATAAACACCGGCTCTCTCAGCTATACCCAGAGCAACCCATCGGGCATTGTCACAGTCGCCGGCAAAAATGCTGTCAGCGAACGGGGAATATTTGAGATCATGAACTCCGGCAGTAAATTCAATATGAGCGGAGGCACACTCAACATAACGGGGTCTTTCAATGATCCGGGCCTGCTGGATTTTTATCTCGCCCCCGACTCAGGTACCGTGACAGGCGGCACTATCCTGTTTGGCTCTTCGGAAACCCCGGCAGCAACAACATTCACGATGGTGACATCCTTACCGCTTTTCGCTGTTGAGGTTGACGCCACAACATCAGCAAAAACCCTTGACCTTAAAATATATCCTCTGACGCTAAAGAACAATCTCACAATCAACGGGAACTCCGTTTTCAGGGCCAACGGACTGGATGTTACAATCGGAGGCAATCTGACCAACCAGAATGGCTCCTCCGGGGCAGGCCTTAATACCGGAGGTTACCAGCCGGGTGAAGCCGGTCAGATGACAATATTCAACGGGAACAATAATAATTCAATAACCGGTAACGGGGCCAACCTCACCAACTTCTCAAATGTAACGGTAATAACTGCTGACACCCTTACGCTGGCGGCTACCACTGCTGTCAGAATAAACGGTTCTTTAACCGTTACGGAAGGAGTCCTTGATGACGGAGGCAATAATATTTACCTGATTGGGAATATCAGTAATGAGGCTGTCCATACAAGCTCATTGCCCGGAGGAGGAATATATTTTGCCGGAAGCCAGCCACAGACTATTTCAGCTTACGGAGAAGGTGTTTTCGGTAATTTAACACTTGACAATACCACAGGGGTAAATATTACAGATAACTGTATAGTTACCGGAACCCTGACTTTCGTGAGAGGGGCTCTCTATATTGATGATTATCTTCTTACCCTGGGCATAGACGCTTCGATCGCGGGCACAACTGATGAAACAAAGATGATAATTCTGAATGGCGTCATTTCAGATGCCGGTGTAAGAAAGGTTTTCCCTTCCGGCCCTTCTGCTTTTACATTCCCTGTTGGGGTGGCCGGAAAGTATACACCGGTTTCATATAATTTTACTTCAAATCCCAACAACGGGGCATATATAACCCTTGAACCGGTTAATTATCCACATCCGGTTATGGCATTACCCGAAGGGGATGAATTAAACTATTACTGGAATATAACATGCTCCGGATTTAATGAACCCTTTGCTGCCGATCATCAATACAGTTATAACTTAGCTGATGTGACCGGCAACGAAGCAGGTTATTATGCCGGAAGATTCTCAGAGAACACATGGATACCAGAGGGAGGGATACCCGGATCATCGGTCGATCCTGTAAATCATCAGATCAACCTTACTTCCGTAAATTTTATCGAAGGCGAATATACGGCAGGTTACAGTACCAACTTCAGCAATACATATAGCCTGTACAGCATCAAATCAGGTAACTGGTTCGGAGACAATACATGGTCCTTGACCGATGGAGGAGCATCCTGTAACTGCGATCCTGCAGGTAACCCGGTAATTATTAACTCCAGCCATACCGTTATTCTGAACAATAATTCAGCTCTCGCCTATTCAGTGACAATAAACGGGACACTTGATGCCGGACTTACAACATTTCACAGCCTGGGACACGTAAAAGGAGGAGGAATACTGAAGCTTACTTCAACAGCTGAAGGATTGTTTGTCTTCCCCGGCGGGGATTTTAATGATTTTGTAAATACTTCCGGAAGCACTGTTAATTTTTTTGGTAATAATGAGGCAACACTTCCCGCCAAACCAGGCAATATTTATAAACCTTATCAGAATGTTATTTTTTCTGGCAACGGGAAAAAGAATATTTCAGCTGAAGAATTAAAATTACTGGGGAACCTCACCATACAGGACGCCGGCACAGTGCTGAGCAATTCAATGTATGGCAAAAGAGTGTTCATAGCCGGTAACTGGACCGACAATAATACATCCTCGTCCGGCGGGTATATCCCCGGGAAAAGCCTTGTGGTTTTTGACGGGTCTGCCAATCAGCTTCTGACAATAAACGGGGGCGCTGTAACAGATGTCTTTTATAACCTGGAAATCGATAACCCATCGGGTATGACAATATCCGGAACAGGGCAGGTTATTGTCTCCGGAAACCTAATCCTGACAAACGGAGTTCTATTTACGAATGATATAAACCTGCTTTATATATCTAACAACAATAAAGCAGCAGTAGACGGAGGAGATGCACAAAGCTTTGTGAGCGGGCCACTTAAAAAAAGAATACTATCTGGAGGAGAATTTACTTTTCCCACAGGCGATGGTACCGGATTGAGATATGGCCCACTTACCCTTACAGATGTATCATCTACAGGTGATTACACAGCCAGGTACTTAAATCACAATCCACTGGCCGAAGGATACGACCCTGAAATCAGAACAGCACCTATTGATGTTGTGAGCAATACAGAATACTGGAATACCGAAGGACCACTCTCCTCAACAGCAAATGTAATTCTCAGATGGGACGAAGAGAGCGGGATAATACCGGCCGATGCTGCTACCCGGAACAAACTCAGGGTTGTGGAATGGCAGGCCTCATGGATTAACAGGGGAAACAGGAACATAACTGGCGACCAGCAGGCAGGAACTATCGAAACAGATCCTGAAGCTGATCTTGCCGGTCTACACATATTTACAATCGGGGCAGAGAGCCTTCCAACTGCCACCATAACAAGCGGAGACGCCAGCATCTGTGATGACGGATCGTCGGTTAACATAATCATCGGTCTGACAGGCACTGCCCCCTGGGAAATTAAATACCTTATAAACGGAACAGCTGAAACAACCATTACAAATATAGCAACATCACCCTACTCTCTCGTTGTTTCAAATGCCCATCCTGTTTTAGATGCAGGTGGTCCGGGGACCTATTCCTTCAGCCTTTCGTCGGTAAAAGATGGAACAGGCAGCACAGGAATCAGAGATTTTGTTACCTCAGCAATAATAACCCTCAATGAGACTCCTTCACCGGTTATCTCAGGTCTGGCAACAACCCCGGCCGGCTCGCTGGTAACCTATACTTCACCTTATGCTGACGGAGTGACATTTCTCTGGAGTGTAACCGGAGGTACCATTCAGAACGGGCAGGGAACCAATGAAGTTGAAATTCTCTGGGGTGCCGGTCCAACTGGAAATATTACTCTTACCGAAACGGTTGTTGCAGGCGGATGTACCAGTACAACCTCTCCGTTTATTGTTTCAATCACAGATGTCCCTGATCCTCGCGTAACCGGGAGCAACAGCGTGTGTTTCAATGCTTCGGAGATATACTCCACTCCTCTTGTATCGGGACACACTTATTCATGGAACATCACCGGAGGGACATTCACCATGGGGGCTACAGATAATATTATCACTGTAATATGGAATACTGTCGGCGAAGGGGAAGTCAGCGTAACAGAGACCGGATCAATACCTGTGACAAATTTCTTACCTGTTACAGTCAATCCCGTACCCCCTGAAAACAATAGTGTCTCCGATCCGGTGGCATGCATTAATACTCCGGCAAATATTATAATAGCCGGAACACTTCCCGGTATTACATACCAGCTGAGACTTAACGCCGATAATACTCCTGTCGGATCACCAGTCAGCAGTATGGGAGGAGGCGATGTCACCATAACCGTATTCGCGGATGAAACAACGACCTATAATATTCTGGCATCAAATGAATACAACTGCTACGTGATCCTGAGTGATCTGGCAGAAGTCACTGTTACAAATAGCCAGACATGGACCGGCCTGATTAACACCGACTGGAATAATCCCGGAAACTGGTCGTGTGGTTCAGTGCCTGACCTTGTTCATGATATTACTATCCCCGACGTAACAAACAAACCCGTAATAAGCTCAGGGGCATCGGCGAAAACAAATAACCTGGTCATTGCGGCCGGATCATCTCTCACCCTCACCGGTAACACAATTCAGATAGCCGGGACGATTGCTAACAACGGGACTTTCGATGCATTATCAGGCACACTTGAATTTTGCGGATCGTCGGCCCAGTCGGTTCCATCCGGTACCTTCAGCAGCAATAATGTGGGAAATCTGGTTATAAACAACAGTGCCGGAGTTACGTTGCTGGGAGAACTGTCTGTAATCGGAGTGGTTAGGTTAAGCAGTGGTAATCTGGCGTCCGACGGATTCCTTACACTTGTTTCCTCAGCTACTCAGACTGCATTGATTGACGGACAAAGCACAGGTGTGGTAACCGGGATTGTGACAATGCAGCGTTATCTGCCTGCAGGATTCGGTTACAAATATTTCAGCTCACCATTTCAGTCGGCAACTGTCGCCGGCTTTGGCGACGACCTGAACCTTGCCTCATCGTTCCCGTCGTTTTACCGCTACGACGAAGCCAGGACCAGTTCGGGATGGGTTAGTTATACAAATCCCGCCGGCATTCTGAATCCGTTTCAGGGATATGCAGCCAACTTTGGCTCATCGGCTGCAGCCAGGACCGTTGACCTTACCGGGGTGGTAAACAACGGCAGCTTATCAGTTACCCTGTATAATCATGACAATACATACACCAAAGGCTTCAACCTTGCCGGCAATCCATATCCATCGCCAATAGACTGGGATTCGGAGGAAGGATGGACCAGGACAAACATCGACGATGCAATTTATTTCTTCAAAGCAAGTACCACCGATCAGTATGGCGGAACATACCACTCCTATGTAAACGGTATCTCAAGCGATGGTCTTGCATCGTCAATTATCCCATCGATGCAGGGATTCTTTGTTCATGTTTCAGATGGTATCCCCACCGTGGAGGGATCTATTTCACTCAATAACGACGTACGGATAAATAATCAGTCTCAGTCTTTCTTAAAATCAGAGAGTAAAGGCCCTGTTCCGCTGATCCGCCTTGATGCTTCTTTCACCGACGACACGGGCTCTTCCGACCCTGTTGTTATTTACCTCGATGAAAAAGCCTCCGAACAGTATGACACTAACCTCGATGCTCTCAAATTGTTTAACACCGACCAGAAGGTTTTAAATCTGTTTTCACTCGGAACCGATGAAAAAAAGCTCTCAATAAATGCTCTTCCATTCTCGTACGAAAAAGATATCCGCGTCCCACTGGGTCTGAAAACATATAAAAACGGTTATGTGAGATTCCGTATCAGTTCAGCTGAAGGAAAAATTTCCCAGACGGGGGTGTGGCTATCAGATGCTGTTGGCGGGACTGAACTGGATCTGCTTCCTGACAGGGAATACCAGGTTTTTCTTAATGCAGGGGAACATTACGGGAGATTTTTTCTGAATCTCAGGAACATTGCAACAGAAGTTGAAACGACTCCCTATGAACAGGGATACTTCAGGGTTTACTCCTCAAATGGGATAATAAAGGCAGAAATTGAAACGATTATTGGCAACCGTGGTACTTTGGAGGTATTCAACCTGACCGGGCAGCTTATTTTTAAAACGGAAATATTTGAAACGGGTTATTACGAACTTGATCCTGATGCAAGGGAAGGTATCTGTATTGTCACTTATACTACCGGTTCCGCGAGGGTCTCAAGGAAAATTTATATCACAAACCGATGATTTTTAAAAAGCAGAGCGAATCGCAGCGGTTTTGGCAGGTCCTTCAGATGATAACTGTAGTAGTAATGATCATGGCAAGCCAGCAGTTATCTGCACAGGAAGATCCACCGCGACCAATAACGGTGACTCCCGTCCAGGGGCTGGCATTTGGTGCGTTTTACCAGGGCATCTCCGGAGGGACTATTACCATTAACCAGGCCGGATCGCGTTCCTCCACAGGAGATATAATTCTGCTTGGCCTTGGATTTCCTTTTTCGGCGGCGATATATGAAATTACAGCTGAACCAGGTACCCTGATCAATATTTTACCAGTGCCTGACATCAATCTATCGGGCAGCAACGGGGGATCCATGACCTTGCAGTTCGGAGATCCCGAACCGCTTCCTCCTTTTGTTACAACCGGGATACCATCAGAAACTTTTCAATTAAAAATTGGAGGAACCCTTACGGTGGATGATCCTCTTTCAAATCCTCCGGGAAATTACAACGGGACATTCGATTTGATTTTTATACAGGAATAAAAAACCTGTGAACGATAATGAAAGATAAAAATGACAGTCAGAAACGCATACCCCAATTATAGGTCCGCATGGTGTATGCCTTTTAATTACCTGAGGTTGACTGCCGTTTTAATTATTCTTTTTATGATCGGGTTCCCGGGCAGTGTCTATGGCCAGGAAGAACCACTCTATGAGGAGATACCCTTATTTCTGGGGATACCTCGGATTGGGGGAACCGATATTACCGGCGTAATTATGGGCAAAGAGTTGTTCCTGCCCGTAACCGAGGTATTCGATTTTCTGAAAATAAGGAATGTAGCTTCAGATGACCTGGAGACCATCTCCGGTTTTTTCATTGATCCTGAAGCTGAATATTTAATTGACAGAGGCGACAACACGATCAGGTACCAGGAGAAAACCCACAATCTGGAACAGGGCGATCTCATCAGGACAGAATCAAACCTTTATCTCAGGTCAACCTATTTTGGTACACTCTTCGGGCTCGATTGCATATTTAATTTCCGGGATCTCTCAGTGACCGTGACGAGCAAACTTGAATTGCCTGTGATACGCGAAATGCGTCTTGAAGAGATGCGCCGTAACCTGACCCGTCTTAAAGGGGAGTTTAAAGCCGATACCACAATAGGACGGAGCTATCCCCTTTTCAGATTTGGTATGGCCGACTGGTCAGCAGTTGCTAAGGAAGAGATTAACGGGGAAAGTGAAACAAGGTTGAATCTTACACTTGGAGCCATGATAGCCGGCGGTGAGGCTACTGCTTCAATTAACTACAGTTCCAGAGATCCTTTTTCCGAGAAACAACAATATTATCTCTGGCGATATGTAAACAACGACTTCACCCCTTTGCGCCAGGTCATGGCAGGAAAGATTGCCACACAGGCTATCTCATCCATTTACAGCCCGGTTATCGGAGTTCAGTTCACAAATACTCCCACAACATACAGACGTTCATTCGGCTCATATACGCTCAGCGATCAGACTGAACCCGGCTGGATGGTAGAACTATACATAAATAATACACTCATTGACTACGTAAAGGCTGATGCCTCGGGATTTTTTACTTTCGAAGTACCCCTCGTTTATGGAAATTCCATTGTTAAGCTCAAATATTATGGTCCCTGGGGAGAAGAAAGGACAAGGGAACAAAATATAAATATACCGTTCAACTTTCTTCCGTCCGGGACCCTCGAGTATAATGTGAGCGCAGGGATAGTGGAGGACACCCTGGCAAGCAGGTTTTCAAGGGCCCGGATAAACTACGGGGTATCACGCAGCCTCACCCTTGGGGCAGGTGCAGAATATCTTTCGTCGTTGACATCGGCCCCCGCCATGCCATTTGTAAGTGCATCACTCCGACTGACAAATAACCTTCTTCTCTGGGGTGAATACACTCACGGGGTAAGGGCAAAAGGTACACTTTCGTACAGAATGCCTTCAAACCTTCAGCTGGATCTTAATTATACTTGGTATGACAAAGATCAGAAAGCTATAAATTTCAACTACCGCGAAGAGAGAAAAGCATCGCTCTCGATGCCCCTGAAAATCGGGAACTTCTCCTCCTACCAGAGGCTCTCATTTAACCAGATAATACTGCCTGCTTCACAATATAGTTCGGGGGAATGGCTTTTTTCAGGCTCTGTGAAGGGAGTAAGTGCAAACCTGACAACCTATGCAATCATTCCGGGGGAGACCAAACCCTATCTGTACAGCAACCTTTCTCTGGGTTTCAGACTGCCTGCAGGTTTTGTCGTATTGCCACAGGTTCAGTACAGCTATACCCATAACCAGCTTATCTCTGCTAAAATGGGCATTGAAAAACATCTGCTGGATCATGCCTTTCTGAATGCCTCATATGAACAAAATTTCAGAAATGACCTCAAAATGGCAGAATTAGGCCTCCGTTATGATTTTTCCTTTGCCCAGGCAGGAACATCAGTAAGACAATCAAATAAAAAGACCTCCCTGATCCAATATGCAAGGGGAAGCCTGATAAACGACAGGCAAACAAGATATCTGGGAGCTGATAACCGGACAAATGTCGGGAAGGGAGGGATCTCAGTTGTTGCCTTCATTGATCTGAACCTTAACGGTATAAAAGAGAGTGGCGAACCAAAAGTCTACGGTTTGAACCTGCATGCCAGCGGCGGACAGGTGAAAAAAAGCGAACGCGATACAACTATCCGGATCATTGGCCTTGAGCCATATACCAACTGCTTTATAGAGCTTGATCCAAACAGCTTCGATAATATTGCCTGGAGGCTACCAATAAAGAGCATAAGTGTTGCTGTCGATCCCAACATACTTAAGCTTGTAGAGGTGCCAGTAACAATTGCCGGTGAGGCAACCGGCACTGTCTCCCTTGAAAATGAGGGTATCGGAAGGATCATCATGCACTTCTTTACTGCTGCAAATAAACCCGCCGGAAAGACGCTTACCGAAAATGATGGCTATTTCAGTTATTTCGGGCTTGCTCCCGGCAGATATTATGTAAAGACCGATACTTCGCAGCTTAACAAACTGAAACTGATATCAGTACCTGATTCAATCCTGTTTACTATTAAAGGCGGACCAGACGGGGACCTGGTTACTGATCTCAACTTCAATCTCAGGATTAAGCCAGGCGACACAACAGCTTTACGGCCGGAAACCATTACTGAACCAGTGGTCGCTAAAGATACCACCTACCTCATAATACATGAGGTTACGGAGGAAGTTTACACGATAACGGAGGATAGCTGGGCTATACAGGTAGGAGCATTCAGGGACAGGTCATATGCTGAAGGATTCCGCCGGAGACTCGAAACTATGCTGGACAAGGAAGTTAAAATCGTAATTGAAGGCGACTATTACAGAGTCCGTGTACTTGACCTTCCGACACGCGCTGAGGTCGACGAAAACGTCAGCATACTGAACAAAGAAGGCTTTAATGAACTCTGGATAATTAAGCTTATTGCCATGCAACAACAAAGGATCCTGATTACCAGGGAAGATTCGCTGGCAAGGATCAGGGAGACAATAACTGAGAGACCAGCACCAGTATTTTCACCTGATATGGCGATACAGGCAGGGGCTTTCAGAAATGAATCCTTTGCTCTTACATTGCAAAACAGACTCAATGCTCTTGTTGACAAACCTGTCGTTATTATTCACGAAGACGGTTTCCATAAAGTGCGGATAACAGGCTTCGATAGCATGGAAGAACTTGAGAGATTCCTGCCTTCGCTAGGTATCATGGGCCTTAAAGATGTCTGGATCCCCCCATTAAGAGAAAGAACTGAAACAACACAACCTGTCACAGTAACTCCCGATACAATACAGGCGGGGAAAGATATGATATCACCTGTTAAAGTCCGGCCCGACTCTACTCTCAGAGTTTCCCCATTGCCAACAGCACCCGTGGCCAAAGACAAACCTGCTGTTACAAAACCCCCGATATCAATACAGATCGGAGTATTCCATAGCCGGGCACAGGCTTTGCGCGCAAAGAGAAGGATCACTTCAAAACTCGGCCTGCCGGTAGAGATTGTTCCTCAATGGGAGTACTACAGAGTCATAATTACCGGATTCTATACACGCGAGGAGACCTATGAATACTATCCTGAACTGGCAGGTCTGGGTTACGACTCAGTTTATCTGATTGAGAATGAATAATAACTCACCCGGGCCCAGGTATCAGTGAAGACCGGGGATTTATCCTTTCCCCCCGGGCCTGAAAAACTATTGGAACTTTACTCTCATAAGTACCGGATTATGATCGGAAAAGTCAAAATCAAGATCCATACACATAATCAGGGTTACATCAATATTTGGTGAAAGGAGAAAATAATCTATCACCGTAGTTGTTGTTACCAGCGGATCATACATTTCCGTTACAGAGCGATTTGATGGCGTTTTATTATCATACACCCATTTCCAGTCAGAAGGCATAAAACCGCTTTCAACTGCCATCTGGCTGGTATTGACCAGATTCGCCGGGAAAGCAGGCACAAAATCAGGAGGCGTCTGGTTCCAGTCACCACCGGCAATAACATAATTTCCCTGCCTGTACTCCCCGGTAATAAAGATCTTTAAATACTCCATCTGTGCTTTTCTGATATCACCCGGGTCGAATGCTTCATTATGAGTATTTATCAGTACCAGCTCTTTTCCATTGCTCAGAGGGTAACGGTTTACCAGAAAACACCTGTCGAGCATAAAAAGTTGTTTGGGAAAACCATACTTTCCAGGGAAGGAGTACCTGACGGAGCTTTCCGGTGTGTATTTGCTGAAAGTAGCTATCCCCGAATAAACTTTACCCATTGGGGAAGAAGGCGGAACGGGAACAAAAAAAACATCGTAGTTTGTTGCGAAATAACCCGAATGCATACCAAGGTACTCTCCTATTGAACTATATTGATCAATAATGTACCCTCTCTTGCTTTTCCTGTCCACCTCCTGTAACAATATAAAATCGGCATATTCATTTTGTTTAAGAATACTTATCACCGAAGTCAGGTTACCCATGCTCTTTACTTTGGGGGTAAATACCTGTTCCCCTCCGTCATAAAAAAAATCCATCTCCCTGTCCAATCCGCAATACCCGATATTCCATGTAATAAGTGAAAACTCCAGGGAATCTGCGACCGGTGAAACCTGACTGGTTGAAATAACACTCTTTTCACCGGGTTTATAATCGGTAATTACTGCATAGAGTATCAGAGCTGCCAGGCCAATCAAAAGGACAGCCACAAAAGCCAGAATTATCTTAAGTATCTTCATATGACTCTCTCTTTCCTTTTAAAAAAATTATTTTTTAATGTCCCAGTATACAACTGTTCTCTGGTGATGAAGCCTGAAATAGGGAACAAGTTTTACTTCAGCGGGGGCAACTCCGGCAGCAGTGACAAAAGTTGCCGGTTCAGCCGGAACGGGTTTCAGGTACTGGTCTATCCTGGCCGGATCAATCAGCAATTCGTGGATCAGATCGTCCGGTACCGGGTACTTATTAAACTCATTCTGATTCATGGCATAGGGTACAGGCGGCTGCAATCCTTCGGTACCCATCGCTCCGGCGAGTAAAAGTGGTCCATATGCAACTGCAGCCATATCCGGATTATCATTTGTCGGGATAAGCCTTAACTTCATGGGATAGGTAATTTCAATCCTGTCTCCGCTTTTCCATTTCCTGTTAACATTAATATAGCTGCCCGGTTTAGCTGATATGGCAACTTTACGGCCGTTGACACTTACCGATGCACCTGACTGTGCCCACGAAGGATAACGTATTGCCATATTAAATGCGTCTGCCGGGGCAGTTTCAATCAGAATTGCGATCTTGTCCGACTCGGGATAGGATGTTTCCTGTTTTAAAATAAGACCTTTGCTTTTCCAGTCAAGCCGCGAAGGGATGAAAAGATTGACATAAAGGTTATTATCGTCGTGATAATAGATCCCTTCGGCATATTTTGCATGGTTCTCAAATCCTGTACCTACACAACACCAGAATGAATTGTCGGGAGTACTGTATACTTTGAAGAGCCCCGGTGTGAAAGGCATAAAATAGCATACCATTCCTGTAAGGGGATCCTGTGAAGCAAGAATATGATTATAAAGGGCGTTTTCATAATAATCGGCATACTCTGCTTTCGGATCCCATTCAAAAAGATGCTTTGTAAGCTTTAACATATTATATGTATTACAGGTCTCCGTTGTGCGGGGCGACATATGCTCCGACAGCTTACCTGGTTCAAAAAAATGTTCAACATCGCTGTTGCCTCCGTTGGCATAGGTATGATTATCAATAACTGTTTTCCAGAAAAATTCAGCTGTGGTCTTATGCATCTCATTACCCGTAAGCTCATAAGCCCTGGCTTCTCCGGTGATTTTTGGTATCTGGGTATTTGCATGCAGCTTGTTCAGCTTATCAGTCTGGGCAGCAACCGGATCGAGAACCGCATGGTGGTAAAAACATTCAGCCAGCTTTTTATGTTGCTGATTACCGGTCACCGAATAGAGGTTATAAAATACTTCATTCATCCCTCCGAATTCAGTCTTTAACATAGTCTCCAGCTGCTCATCCGAAAGGCTTCCTATCTTTTCATATGCCCAGTCAGCAGCCTTTGTCAGAACTTCAAGAGCCTTTGAATTGCCTGCGTAAAGATACATATCCAGTAATCCGGCGTATATTTTATGAATTGTATACCATGGAGCCCACACCGGCTGGCCGGCAATCACCCTGTCGATAAGATATTCAGGATACGCGCTTATGTAACCTCCCCTGTCGAGGGCGGTCTGACATTCGTCAAGTGCAGTCACCAGACTGTCGCCCCTGTTTTTATATGCCTCATTACCCGTTGCCGCATACATCATGGAAAGTCCAGATAATATATGGCCCAGCGAATGACCCCGTAACTCGACATCAAGGGCTTCCCATCCTCCATATGGTTTTGCACCGGACCGTAAACCTGCATTAACGCGGTAATTATGAAGAAGTCTTCGTGTATCCATTGAAAGAAGCCATTTCCCGTTAAGCTCCATATTTTTCAGGAAGGGGCTTTCAAGAAGTCTTACATCGCTCAGGTCGAAGCTGTAGGCTTTTACCGGAATTTGTTCCTTCACTTTAATCTTCCCGACAAACTGTCCGGGATACTGCGATAGTGCATCGGATATTAAGCACAACAGAAAGAACAGAATAAATCCGCTTTTAAAAGTCAGAATTTTGTTTTTGTGATCCCCGGGAGTTTTCATAGCCAATGGATTTAATTTGTTTGTACAATTAAGAAGTTTCATTCAAAAATATAAATATTCCTGAAGAATAGGTCCTTACATTGCCGGATTTTAACCCGTTTATTCCAGAGACGAAATTGTACCCCGGGGAATGGTTACCCTGATATGATTATGAAGTTAAATGGCACTCCGATAGTGGATGAGATATATTCTCCCTGTTCGAGCATATCCTCATCTCCATCGTCATAATACCAGTTTATTATGAGCTCTTTATCCTGCAGTTTTACAAGTATGAGCTTTTTAAGGAGTGAGATCAGGGTTGTTGATTTAATCCCGCTTAAATATTCACAGTAGATATCAACACATGTTTTAGCGGCGGGATCAGAGACATAATCATCAATCCATTCAATAACAGTCGCGGCAAATCCTGACAATGAATTACCCATGCAGCGTCCTTTAATCCTGATAATCCCTTCAGGATTAAGATAGATCTCAGGTGTTTCTTTTGTTGATAATATAAGCTTCGCTCCCGTCAGCATACAATAAAAAATAAAAATCCGGAATTTCCCCTGAATTTCCTGTACAAGTATACGGATATGCCACGAAAATGTAACACAATGAACATTTGATTTTGACAGGCAGCGTAACTGACGTGATGAACATTTACAGAATGTAGACAGGAAAGCAGTAGCTCTGAGGTTCCCTTACTCAGGTATATTTTGCGTACGCTCTGATCTCTTCTTTTAACCTTTCAGCCAGATATCTGTTACCCTTTTTAAGGGCATGAAGAATTAATCCGGATTCTTCGCGGTAACCGGAGATCTTCTTTTTACTCCAGTTATCAGGAGGTGTCTGAAGATTTGTTATTCTGTCGGCAAGTTTCACAGCCCAGACTTCATTACTGAGCTGCCTTATTCGTGTCAGACTGTCTATAGTCTGCTGCTCAGCCGGAAGCTTATCGTTTTTTGACAGAGCGAGAACGGCAACAGCGATATCTTCTCCGAATTTTTCTTTTATTTCCTGATAAGTAGCCGAAGTATCTTCAAGGAGATCATGAAGGAGGGCAACCTGGACTGCAAAATCAAGATTAAAATCATCGGTATGGGAAGCAGCCATGAATATCTCCATTGCCACATTGCTCAGATGTACCACATAAGGAAGTCTGGTCCCCTTGACTTTCTGGTTTTTCTCAAGATGCCTGTTTGCAGCATATTTTATTGCTTCCTGATAATGAGACTGAACTAACATTCCTGGTTTTTTACAAAGATATCAAATTATATTGTAATAATGATAATTTACCAGCCCTTACAAAGGCCATGATTCAACTCTTTTATCCTGATTTTCAGGCTACCCGTGAATATACCAGGGAAAGATCTTATGCAAACCTCCGGTTAGCTTTTTAGCTTAACCTCAATCCGGATAAAGAAGGTAAAGATTGCTTTCACTATCGACCATTCCGTTAAGCACTTTCTTTTCCCATTCGGGCGACCAGGGACATGATGACTTAATAAAAATGAAGTCATAACTGTCGCTACTCTTTGCCACTCCCGAAAATTTCCTAAGGCCAACCGGGGAGTGTTTTAAGGATTAAAGGAGTAATTTTCACGAGGGTGAGGGAATAATTCGGCTCCTTCGGTTGTCCAAAACATGGACTTTTATTAATTTTAAGGAGAAAAGCTGAAAAAGCTGATTTATAATACTTGAAACGTTCATGAAAAAGACACTTATTACCACAGGAATTGTTGTGCTGGCAGCAATATTAGCACTATTTATTTTTAACAGGATTACAGGCGCTAAGGATAAAGAAGCTCTGTTCGGGCAGGCCGAAAAGGGCGCTTTTGAAATATCCATTTCCGCTGCCGGGGAATTACTGGCCGAAAACTCCCTCGATGTCTTCGGACCTTCATTAACAGAAGAATCCAACCGTGGGCAGGGGGGAGGAAGACAGGGCGGAGGAGGTCAGATGGGCGGAAGAGGAGGCGGTATCCATATTTCCGAGTTCGAGATCCAGGATATAGTTGCTGAAGGGACACTTGTTAAAAAGGGTGATTATATAGCACAGCTCGACAGGACTACATATGACAACAGTCTGAAAGATGAGCTCGAATCGCTTCAGACTCTCCGTACCAATGCTGATATGAAAAAACTCGATACGGCTCTCACTCTCACCTCACTGAGAGATGAAATTAAAAACCAGCGATATGTAGTTGAAGAAGCTGAAATAACTCTGCAGCAGTCCAAATATGAACCCCCTGCCACAATACGCCAGGCCCAGATAAGCCTTGACAAGGCGCAACGATCTCTCGAGCAGAAGCTTAGAACATACGACCTAAAGATCGCCCAATCAGTGTCCGATATAAGTCATGAACAGCAGGATCTGAGACAGGGTGAAGAAACCGTGGCTCAGCTGCAGGATTTTCTTGCCAAATTCAGAATCTCAGCTCCTTCCGACGGTATGGTTATCTATAAAAAGGACAGACTTGGCGGAAAAATAAAAGTAGGTTCGTCAATTAATCCTTTTGAAAATGTAATAGCCACACTGCCTGATCTTACTTCAATGTTATCAAAGACCTATGTCAGCGAAATTGAGATAAGTAAAGTAAAACCGGGCCAGAAAGTGAATGTCGAGATCGACGCACTTCGTGGTAAAGGATTTAAGGGAAGTGTGATAAGTGTTGCAAATATTGGTGAAGTACTGCCAAACTCCGACGCCAAAATGTTCGAGGTCATGATAAAGCTCGATGATTCTGATCCTTCGCTCAGGCCCGGAATGACTACCGGCAACAAAATTATTATCAAAACCTTTGATGATGTTATATATATTCCGACAGAATGTGTGCAAACAGGGGCCGACAGTATTCCTTTTGTCTATGGAAAAAACAAGACCAAAAAGATAGTTGTACTCGGAGATTTCAATGAAAAACAAATTGTCGTGGAACAGGGCCTTGAACCTTCTGATGAGATATATCTTATAGCACCCGAGAACTCGGAAAACTTCAGGACAGTAGGTAAGGATCTTATACCGGTGGTCAGGGAACGGGAAAAAATCAGAAGAGCAGAATTAAGCCGGAGGGAAAGCTGATTTCTTAACTATCCCGGATCAGGGAACCGGTTAAAATTAAACGATCCGGCTGCCAGGATACTGCCTTCTGATTACAGGTCCTGAACAAAAATGCAACAGTTTTACTGAGAAAAATTTCAGGGAGTTATCCGGATAACCGGATAACTCCCTTTCTGATATTGATACGGATCAAATACCACCCCTTTCACATAAATAACCTCTTTCCGTTCAAATCTGTCCTGTTATTCCTGAAATGCAATTGTTAATAACCGGCTGAATTGTTGAAAAAAGGCTTCCCCGGCACTTGATCAAAAAGTGAAGGAGAAGTAATTTTAGATTGGTTTTTCAGTATAAAGTCAGTCTGTAACAAAATGTAATAAACAGGATCCCCGTGATTGTCCAGGATAATAATATCTTCCCGATGCTTTTGCTGTTTCCGGTTGTCAGTACACTTAATAATTATTCACTCTCATTTACTTTTCCATTATGAAAGCTACTCTGAAATTAAAGCTTATGGGTATAGTCTGGCTGATGTCAGTCATTCCATCATTCTCAAAAGTGATGGACCAACCATCCAGATTGATCGTCGTTGATCAGCTAATAACAAATGAGTTAACCACCATTACCCGGACCTATCCCGAAGGTAAGCTGCTGGTACTACCCGAAAAAGGTAATCCTCTTGCAGCAATTGCCGTCGAATTAAAGAATCAGGCATTCGATGAGGTACACATTTTTGTCCTTACCAAGCCCGGATCCATTGTTTTTGATGAAATGACAATACTTGCGGACAATATCAACGATTATCTCGGGGATTTCAGACAATGGAGAGATCTTTCAGGCAACAGTACCAGGATAATAATTCATTCCGCTACCCTGACCTCGGTCCCCGAAGGAAATAGTATCGTTAGCATAATAGCGGATTTTACCGGTAAAGAAGTAATTGTTCAACAGAACTAAAACAAGGTTGTATATGAAATCAAAAATTCTACCCGTCGTTTTTATGCTTTTCACAATAACAATGTTGAAAGCACAACCCCCGGAGACTATTTACCCTGGAACCGTTGTCCGTGAAGGCTATTATGATGATGGCGCCTGGGGACCATTCAATATTGGGTTCAGCTTTACTTTCTATGGTAATGCATACTCCCAGTTTTATGTAACCTCGAACGGGCTGGTGATGTTCGGAGGGTTCTCTGGTGACTATACTGAAGACCCAATACCATCCGGTTCATCTCCCAATAATTTTATTGCAGCATTCTGGGACGACATAGTAATTGATCCTTCGGGAAAGATCCTATATACCACAGTCGGGGCGGCTCCCAACAGGAAATGCATTATTCAGTGGACCAATATGGGGTTCTACGCCAGCTCGGTACTTATGGGAACATTCTCTGTTATCCTTTATGAAGGGAGCAACGACATACAGATACAATACAGGAGCATAATTGATAATTTATCAGCCCGGTCGCATGGCAGCTCGGCAACAATCGGAATTGAGAATTCAACCGGTTCTGCAGGCGTACCTTATGCCTATCACAATTCATCAGCCGTATCCTCGGAGCTGGCCATATCCTTCTCACCGTCAGGTTCGACATATACACTTAATCCATCAGCCACATATGATGGTGTCTATCTGACAAAAAATATAGGACTGCCCGAACCCGGAATTCCAACCCTTGTCTCTCCCCCCAATAACAGTACCATTGGATCGTCGCAGAAATTTGAATGGACAAGTGCCACCAACGCTACTTCATATACCCTGAAAATTTCAAACAACTCCGATATAAGCGGTTCAACCGATCATGATGCCGGGACCAGTACGTCTTTTGATATCACGGGGCTCACTCTGAATGCCACTTACTTCTGGGCTGTCTTTGCATCTAATTCAACCGGGACGACCTGGTCGGAGATCAAACGTTTCTATACGAGTGCCAATCCTCCTCTGACACCGGTTCCACAGACTATCTGGATGGAACAGAATGAAGAAAGAACCATTAAATTACAGTATAACGGGGGTGATGCAGGTGTCAAGACCGGTATTATAACTTCACTTCCTGCCGAGGGCAATCTATTCCAGTATAATGGAGGTGAGAAAGGCAGTATGATAACAGCTGTACCTGCCACTGTTACGGATCCCCAGATGAATATTATCTATGAAGCAAGTGGTGCGACAGGTAACGGAGCAGGCAGCTTTAACTTCCTGATCCAGGATGGTACCGGAGACTCTCCTGAAGCTCTGGTAACAATTAATGTCAACGCTCCGGGAGTACCTAACTTTTTACTCGCTGCTAAAAGCGGTAATATTGAAATACAGTTCGACAAACCCATGTCGGACCCGACAGGAAAAGAGAGCCAGTTCACAGTCAAGGTAAACGGGATCATTGTCCCGATAAGCTCTGTATCCCTGAAGGACGGGGATCCATATACTATTTCAGTTGTTCTTGCATCGCCTCTTACCGGCTCAGAAGCTGTCCTTATTTCATATACCCAGGGAGATGTCAGCTCTGAAGCCGGCGGGCTGCTTTCATCATTTGTAGATCAACCGGTCAACTTCCTGATCCAGACCATTAATTTTCCTGCTTTACCCGAAATGACATATGGAGATGCTCCGCTGACACTTTCGGCCTCTTCGTCGGCAGGATTACCTGTGACCTACACCAGTTCAAACACGTCTGTTGCAACCTTAAGCGGGAACATACTCACGGCTAACTCAACAGGGACTTCCCTTATCACAGCTCAGCAGGTGGGGGACGGAACATATGCTCCGGCCAAATATATAAGGACACTAACAGTCAACAAGGGAGAACAGACGATCACTTTTCCCGCGTTACCTTCAAAAACATTTGGAGATACTGATTTTAATCCCGGTGCAACAGCCTCTTCAGGCCTCCAGGTCACTTATGCAAGCGACAACCCCGATGTGGCCCTTATTTCATCAGGCAACATACATATAACCGGTGCCGGGACAGCCAACATTACTGCATCGCAGGTAGGGAACACTCTCTATAATGCAGCCCCCGACATTATTGTACAGCTTGCTGTAGCGAAGGCCGATCAGACAATCACATTTGAGGCACCGCCGGCAATGCAGTTTAATGATCCTGATTTTAACCCGGCTGCAACAGCTTCCTCCGGCCTGACGGTAGCCTACTCAAGCAATAATATTTCAGTTGCAACCGTTTCGGGTAACCTTATTCATATTGTTGCTCCCGGCACTGCCGTAATAACAGCCTCACAGCCGGGAAATGATGATTACAATGCTGCTCCTGAGGTAAACCATACCCTTACAGTCGGGAAAGATGACCAGACAATCACATTTGATCCATTACAGGCAGTGACCTTTGGAGATCCTGATCTGGCTCCCGGAGCCACAGCAAGCTCTGCTCTCACTGTCAGCTATTCGTCGGGAAACACCGGGGTGGCACAGATAGTGGCGGGTATGATAAATATCGTAGGTGCAGGTAATGCAGTAATAACTGCAACACAGGCCGGGAATGAATTCTATAACCCTGCCCCGGAAGTTCAACAGACACTTACTGTGGGAAAAGCTTCCCAGTCGGTTACATTCCCGGAAATTCCCCCGGCATTATATGGTGACCCGGATATCGATCCTCAGGCAACAGCTTCATCAGGACTACCTGTTTCCTATTCCAGCAGCGATCAGGATGTGGCTCAGATATCAGACGGCCTGATCCATATCACTGGTGCAGGAACCGTTACGATAACTGCACTACAGCCCGGTAATATTAATTACCTTGAATCTGCCCCGGTCTCAACGATCCTGAATATCGGGAAAGCATCCCAGACAATCACATTACCTGATCCCGGGCCTGTTGTATATGGCGATCCGGATTTCGAAATTCAGGTTTCCTCATCCTCCGGACTCCCGGTTATCTGCTCGGGCAATAATCCTCTGGTAGCTGTAATAACAGACAATGTATTACATATCACCGGAGCCGGAACCGTAACGATAACAGCTTCCCAGTCAGGGAACAACAATTATGAGCCAGCCCAGGAAGTCACACTGATTCTTACAGTGGAAAAATCTGAACAGACAATAACATTCAATCCATTCGGAGAATTTAAATTCGGGGATCCCGACATAATTCCGTCAGCTTCATCATCTTCGTCATTGCCCCTGATCTATTCAAGTAATAATCCCGATGTGGCGACCGTAATCTCAGGCCATATTGTGATAACCGGGGCCGGAACTGCAATAATAACCGCAAGCCAGACAGGTGACGATAATTATGCCCCGGCAGAGGATGTATCCCAGACACTCGATGTTGCAAAAGCCGGTCAGATAATTACTTTTAATCCTTTACCCGTTGCAGTCTACGGAGATGATACTGTTGTCCCGGATGTCTTATCCACATCAGGGCTCGGGATTACTCTTACCAGCAGTAATACATCTGTTGCACTGATTTCTGAAGGAAAGATCGTGATGACAGGCGCAGGAACTGCTGAAATCACTGCTTCACAGGAGGGTGATAATAACTACAATCCTGCAGAAGAGGTAACTGTAAGCTTCACTGTAAACAAGGCTGATCAGACCATCACATTCCCGGCAATTGACCCGGTCGTATATGGGATTGCCCCATTTAGCCCAGTAGCAACATCTACATCGGGACTTGATGTTTTTTATAGCAGCGATAACACTGATGTGGCCGAAATCATAAATGGCACTCTCCTGGTAAGGAGTACAGGTGAGGCAGTGATCACTGCCACTCAGGAAGGGGATGATAATTTCAATGCCGCTGCAGGTGTCACTTCAACCCTGACCGTGACAAAGGCAATCCTTACATTCTCGGCCGATGATGCCATCAGGCCATTCAATGCCCCCAATCCGGAATTCACATATACAATTACCGGGTTTGTTTATGATGACGCTGAAAATGTCCTTGATGAATTGCCGGTTCTGACAACAGAGGCAACGGTGAGTTCTCCTGTTGGCGATTATGATATAATTGTGTCAGGAGGGTCTGACAACTGCTATGATTACGAATACAGTGACGGGCTCCTTACAATAACAAAGATCTCGCAGTCAATAACAGTGACGGATAGCCCTGAAGAGCTTCTGATGAACGATACATACCTGCTTGTGGCAGAATCGACGTCAGGTCTCCCGGTAATGTTTGAGAGTCTCAACAACAGCGTGGCGGATCTCTCAGGGTCAGTTATGACAGGAAGAGGTGCCGGAGTCGTGACATTAAGAGCTTATAGTGATGGCAATGAAAACTACAACCCTGCAGAGACAACTTTTGAAGTCACAATAATTTCAACCCACAGGGATATAATGAACCTGTTCACCCCAAACAATGACGGTTTTAATGATTACTGGGAGATCCCCGCACTCGATACATGGGGCAAATGTGAAGTGAAGGTTTACAACAGATGGGGCAAGCTGGTATTCCATTCACCCGACTACCATAATGAGTGGAACGGCCTCTCCGACGGGACACCAGTACCATCAGCCGCTTACTATTACATTATCAACTCAGAGAATGCCGGTGTAATAACCGGAACAGTAAATATTGTCAGATAAAATACTGAATGAATACCATGAAGAAAATAATCATATCACTAGCAGCAATTCTGATCTCGGCCGGACTCTTCGCACAACAGATGCCAATATCCGAGAACTATTTTATGGACAGATCCTCACTTTCGCCTTCCTACTCAGGTCACATTGATCCGGGCACCCTTTTTACAAGTTTCAGGTCCGACTGGTCAGGTATCGATGGAGGTCCCAAAAGCCTGAGGATCTCCTATAGCGATGTTCTGATGAATAACGCTACTTATGGAGGCAGGATCATTTACGACAAATCGGGGATCTTCAACCAGCTCTATATCATGGGTACCTACTCGTACAACCTGGTTGTTGCCGACGAGCACAGAGTTCTGATGGCCCTCTCGGCAGGTCTCTATCATAACAAACTCAACTTCAGCGAATATTATAACGATCCGAATTACAATCTCGACCCGGCGCTTATAAATTCTGATGTCTCGTCGAAGCTTAAGTTTATGTCCGATTTTTCGGCTGTCTATATGTTCAGGGGGCTTGAGGCCGGGTTCATGTTCGCTAATATAAATTTCGGCGATGCAAAATATGAAGAGGTGGATGTGACCTACAAACCCCTGGCAAACTACCAGTTCCATGCTGCCTATACATATTCTGTCAGTGACAGGTGGATCGTGAATCCCCTTGTTTATTACAGGGATGGACGCTATATTAAGGGGCAGCTGGGGATTGCCGCCAGAATGATCTACCAGGAGAAGATCTGGGGCAGTCTCTCATTCAGGGATCCCTCTATCTTTGGTATCGGTATTGGCGCTGAAGTCCTGAAAGGTATCCGGTTCTCCTACAACTTTAACTTTGCTTCATCGGTGGCGCTTAATGTCTTCAATAACCACGAAATTGCACTGGGTATTGACATAAGGGAATTGCTCAGGAAGAGTGAATAGCTCGGAAGAAGGCGTGTTGAGGAGCGAAGCGACTCAATCCCGGGAATGCGGGAAGGCGTGAGGCAAACCAGAGTTCCAGAGTTCCAGGGTTCCAGAGTTCCAGGGTTGAAGAACTACCTTTACATGGATAATCCCGGAACCTTGGAACCTTGGAACCTTGAAACCTTGAAACCTTGGAACCTTGAAACCTTGGAACCTTGAAACCTTGAAACCTTGGAACCTTGAAACCTGATGTTGACCACCTCATTTTGAAGAGTGCGTGGTTAAAATTTACCCCTCCATCCTCCCTGAATATGCGGCTTTAAATCCACCAGGGTGGTATGCCCCCATTTGGGGGGATTCAGGGGAATAAATCAACAAAACCCGGTATTAATATTATGACTATAAGATAAATAAAAAATCATTATCTTCCCGGTAGCTAGTGATCAGGGTACACAGTTTATTCAAAATACACGAAAAAATTAACTATGAAACCCACATGTTATGCCAACACAAACACGTATGTATATAATTTTCAGGCATGTGGGGTTCATCATACCATTAAAATCAAAACTATATTATGATGAAACGAGCATGTTCGTTACAAACAAAAACACGGATGAATATTCACATGCGAGTTACATCCGGCCTTAAAAATTAAATAATATTCGGATGAAACAATTTTTCCTGTCAATATGTATTATCACTCTTCTCCAGGGTGTATCAATTGCACAAATGAATGCTCCCCGGATCGGGGGAAAAGAGGTCTACACGGGTGAAGATGTTGTTTTCCGCCAGATTGACGAGCATACCTGGATCGGCTCAGGACATTTAATGTCAGGTGAGAGTCTCTATCTGGTCGAAGGCAACGACAAAGCTGTTTTGATTGACGCCGGCACCAAAATAACTGATCTGGACAAAATAGTTGCATCCATTACTAAAAAGCCGGTTATGCTTGTTGCTACCCATGTACATCCCGATCATACAGGATCGGCAATCAATTATTTCCCCGAAATATACCTTAATCCGGCAGATACTTTATCAATCCCGGGGATGATGCCTGATTACAAAGGCAAAATCAAATTCCTGAAAGACGGGGAAATAATTAATCTGGGAAATAGGGAACTCGAAGTAGTTTTTACTCCGGGACATACTCCCGGTTCCACTACCTTTATTGATAAAGATGCGGATTATGGATTCAGCGGGGATTCGTTCGGTTCGGGAAATTTGCTTCTGGGTACTGATTTTTCAACTCTCATTGCTACCTGCGGGAAGATGAGCTCAATTATGGAAAAATACGGAATTAAGCACCTTTATCCAGGGCACTTTTCCGGAATTAATTTTGAAACGAAGGAAAGAGTTGACAACGAAATAATTTTAAGCAAAGGTGTCCTTTCAGGCAAATTAAAAGGTGGAGAAAATCCGGGGGGGATGATGGGGCTTAACCTTGTCATAAATGATTATGGTGTTCGTATTAACTATAGCGCGGCAAGTATAAAATAAGATAAATTGAAAAAGTATCATTTTTTGCTGATTTGTGTTGTAATAAAAGGGTCGGCGGGTGAGGCCAAAATCACTCCGGTGCGGTTGCTGTGCGAATACCTCTAAAATCCACGAATAAAGGTTTCACCGTGTCCTGGCAGAGATGAATGCTGATCCCCGGAAAACATGTTATCAGAAAATCATTTTCAAGTCCCGCCCGGAAGCACAGCCACCGTTTATGTTCCGGCATCAGCCAGATATTTGTGAATAAGTTTTTAGTCATTTTACCCGTCTATTACAGGTATATTATTTAACTTGTGTCTGGATTTGTGAAGTTGTATGTCAGGCAATAAGTAGAGCTATAGAGAGTCCGGGGCTGTTGAGGGTGCTTTATCTGTTGTGACTGACGGGGCGGTCGCGTGTCCGGGGTAAAAGGACGGGGAAGAAAATGATTGGTAGTTTTAGATTATATTTACTTATATTCCAGGTATTTACACGGATGGCACCCGGAAATATTTTTTAACTGTAAAGTGAAATGATTTTTATAAATTTATATGACCAGGTGAAAAACAATAACTTAAAATGAAAATGAAACGATTTAGTACATTGATTTTATATCTGCGTTTTTATATCAGCTAATTGTCAATCATATAAACGGATTAATATGGATTTAAAAATTGTTCTGGATTTCATCGAATCAATAAATAATGCAAACATTGATAGACTTTATGACCTGATGAGTAATGACCATGAGTTTATAGATTCGCGTGGGAATAGTATGGTTGGCAATGATAATATGAAGAAAGCCTGGACTGGTTACTTTGATTTGTTTCCAGATTATAAAGTTGAGATTACACATACACTTCAAAATGATTCAATAATAGTTCTTTTGGGCTATGCCAGCGGGACTTATAAAACAAACATTAAAAATCCGGACGATAAGAATCATTGGAAGGTTCCAGCCTCGTGGAAAGCAATAGTTGTTGATAAAAAAATTAAGCTTTGGCAGGTATATGCCGATAATAGTGTTGTAATAGAAATAATAAATAGGAACAAATAAAAAAATGTGCACAACGGCGTGTAAATTGAATTATTAATTCAGACAACTATGTTATTGCAGTATGTCTTTGGGGGAATAATGTTTCATTTAAAATCATCTGTATAGACAATATTCCCATCTTTGCCGCTTACACTTAAGAAATCAACAGAACCCAGAGTGTCGAATGTGTAAATAATTCCGACAAGCTTACCAAAATCCTGAAAATATCTTGTTTGAATAATTGATTTCCCATTGAGGAATACCTGTGCCTGTCTGTTTTGTACATTGATCTCAAGGTTCTGCCAATCATATACTTCACATCCCAACGCAGATAAATCTGATTGACTCCCTTTTCCAGTAACCTCACCGAGTTTATAATCGGCATAATACTCACATCCTTTTTTAACTAATCCTATCCAGAATACCTGAACATCAAACACCAGCATTATTTCAAGACGGGGACATGCAACGGGTTTAATACTGTCGAGTTTGAAGATAGTATTAACAGAAAAGTTTTCGTCGCTTACTCCAAAATCAAAGCTTTTGTTAAGTCTGAGTTTAAAATCCCGATTTATACTAATGCCTTTTATATCGAGTTCTGATTTTTTAATTTTAAAATTCCCATCAGATAAATTGCTTTCAAAGTCAAAATAGAATGGAATGAGATCACTCAAATTATAATTTATATATGGTAACCAACCATCGCTTAATATGTGAACATTTTGTGTAGCAATAACTTTATCGTTTGCAATAAGTTTTGCCTGATGAAAACCCGGGACATAGTAAATACTTGACAAAACATCGTTACCGGGATCAATGCGAACTTTATTCAGGGCATTCCACGATTGCTGGATGAAGAAACTATCGGCAATAACATTTGAAACATCATATTTGAAGATAACAGTATTGGGAACGCCTGATGAAACTGTTTTATCAGCAGTAAAAATTACTTTCCCGCTGATAGTTGGTTCACGTATTGCCTGCTTATTAAAAACCAGCAGAACACCGATTAGAAAAATGATGAGAACAATTGATGAGTACTTAAGAATACGTTTATAGTTTTTTTTAACAGATCGGGGTTTGGTAATAATTGGATTTTTTTGTTTGAATTCCTGCCAGTCTTTGAAATTGAGAACAGATACAAGTGCGTTAAGGGTTACAGTTTGAGGAATCTGGGAAAAACTTCCATTCCAGAGTCTTTTCAATGTTGAAAGGCTCAATATGATCCCGGATTTTTCTTTGATAATTCCGGATAAGTACTCAAAATCACGTGATTTTAAAGAAGAATTAACATTATTAAACGCTAATTGCTTTTCAATTGCTTTCTTACATAATTCGATATAATCTCTTTCGGATACCATTGGTTCTGGATGTTGGCAGGAAAAATAATTAAAATAAAACATTTGCCCTGCGTTTTCAATGATTTTACCGATAAATTATTGAAACCCTTAAAGCATATTAGTTTCCCGGGAAAAACTTCGAATAAGAACTAAATTCAAGGATACTGACCTTATTTGACCCGGTTTTGACAAGGTTTTGGTTACTGAAATTCTTTATGCTTACTACTTTATTGGCGTAATTGCGTTCGGAATTTTATTTATAAAACCAATTTAATAAATCACCTGATGGTAAATTTTAAGTATCCTTTCTGCATTATTATATTAATGCTTCTCCCGGTTGAGATGAGTATTTATGCTCAGAAAAAAGAAAAATCCGGATCTTTAACTAAGACTGGCGATGTTAAAACTATTGAACTCAAATCTGAAAGCTGGGCATTCAAACCACAAACTGTTGAATTTTTAGAATATAAATCAAGACCTGCTATGAAACTACTGACAAGTAGCGATCTGGTATCTGCCCGGGATATTAACTTCATAAATGGCACAATAGAATATGATATGGAGCCTTTAGATCCGAGATTTACTTCAATCTATTTCAGATGGCAGGATTCAAATGAAAGTGAATGTTTCTATTTCAGGACCGAAAGAGCCGGAAAACCTCAGGCTATTGATGCTATTCAATATGCTCCGTTTAATAATGGAGTAAATCTATGGGATATGCTTCCTCATTTTCAGACAAATGCCGATTTTAAAAAAGACGAATGGAATCATGTGAAACTGGTTATTTCCGGAAAACAAATGAAAGTTTATATTAATAATATGGTGCATCCGGCATTATGGGTGCCAATGCTTGAAGGAAATGTGACTTCCGGTACGATTGGTTTTGATGGGAAAGTGATTATATCGAACCTTATCTTAAAGCATAATGAGGTAGAGGGGCTTTCTTCTGAAGCCGGGCCTGACATTACTGATTTTGATCCCCGCTATTTACGAAGATGGCAGGTCAGTGAGCCGGTAACAACAGTGAAAGGAATTGATTTCGATGATGAGTATTTTCCTAAGGCTGAAACAAAATGGGAAGATATATCATCTGAGCGTCTGGGATTAATTAATTTAACAAGGAAATACGGAAAAACAGACGGAAGAAGAATCACCTGGCTCAAAACGATCATTTACTCAGATAAAGTCCAGGATAAAATATTGCATCTTGGGTTCAGTGATGAAGTATGGGTAAGGATTAACGATAAACCTTTGTATTTGGATAAGAATCTCTATAACACACCAATGGCAAAGAAACCCGATGGAAGGTGTTCGCTTGAGAATTCATCAATACTTATTCCTTTACAGGAAGGGAAAAATCAATTAATGATTGGGGTTTCCAATTTTTTCTATGGATGGGGAATCATCGCCAGGGTGGATAATCTTGATGGGATTACTCTCGAAAAATGAGCATTATGGGTTTAAAAGACCCTTTTCATTATTTCCGATAAATCTTCCAAACTGATGCCTGGATTTTAGCAAAAACCCGTGCATAACACGGATCTCTATCTTCCATTGCATTTTAGACTGATTTTTTTACCTTTACACTTTAGCAACCAGGGCAATAGAGGATTATGTTTTTTATCAGAATCCAAAGACATTACTTTATTCCCTGATTATGAAATATTTATGACAGTAAATTTTTTTATTCTAACTACAACCTTTTTTTTTAATTATTTACTTAAAGTATGAAGAAACTATCTCTTTTGTCACTTGTAGTGTTACTATCAGCGACATTCAATTTTGCTTCGGGCCAGGATCTGATACTCAATGATCTTGAGTATTTCGAGACACAGGGCGTCAATGTCCTTGTGTACAATAACCTTTTTACCGGAGGTTTTAACGATGAAAAGACCGCCGGTATTGAATTGATTCACCATGGTGTCAGGACATCCCAGGGCGGCGCAGTGAGACTATCCAACACACCGGAGCAGTGGGATCTTGTTCCGGCCATACCAACCCGGACGGTAAACCGTGAGTCGAAATCTATTGAATCTGTACTAAAGTTTCCGGATTACGATTTTGAATCGCGGGTGGTTGTTACTGCAAAAGGGAAAGGTGTTGAGATATCTGTTTACCTTGATAAGCCCCTTCCAAAGGTACTTGAAGGGAATGCCGGATTTAATCTTGAGTTTCTGCCCTCGCAATACTGGGGAAAGACCTATCTGATGGACGGGCGTTACAATCGCTTCCCACGCTATGTAGTAGGTAATACCGTTGCGAGACCTGACAGTGAAAAACTCAAACAATACAAGGGCTATGTGACTTCCGACGACAGGGGGACCGGTGAATTTATCGATCCGCTTCCGCTCGAAAAAGGCCGTACCATTCTTCTTGCACCCGAAGATCCCGAACGTAAGGTAAAAATCACAGCTGATGCCGATCTTATGCTTTTCGACGGCCGTGTACTGGCACAAAACGGCTGGTTTGTTGTGCGCAGCTTACTTCCTGCAGGAAAAACAGGCAAGGTTCTGACCTGGACGGTTGAGCCCAATGCCATCCCGGGCTGGATAAGAGAACCCAATATCGGTTTCTCGCAGGTGGGTTACTTACCTTCACAACAGAAGGTGTCTGTTATTGAACTCGACAAGAAAGACAAGCCGCTTGCAAAAGCATCGATATTTAAAATAGACGAAGATGGCAATGCTGCCGAAGTATTCAGCGGCAATATCGTGCCCTGGGGTGACTATTATAAATATCACTATGTAAAATTCGATTTTACTTCGGTCAGGACCCCCGGTATATACTATATTCAGTATGGCGACTTTAAAACAAATAACTTCTTAATTGAAGATAACGTCTACGATAAGATCACCGACGCAACCAGCGATATATGGATCCCGATACATATGAATCATATGTTCGTAAACGAGGCATACAGGGTATGGCACGGTGAGCCATTTAAAGAGGGCTATCTCCAGGCTCCGGCACCCACCGATCATTTCGACGGGCATAGACAGGGACCGACAACCGATACAAAGTATCAGGGGCTGGAACTGATTCCCGGATTAAACACAGGCGGCTTTTTCGACGCAGGCGATTTTGACATTGAAACAGGATCAAACATTGGCGTGGTACAGAACTTTGTCCAGACATGGGAAAATTTCAAACCCTTACGCGACCAGACTTTCGTAGATCAGGAACAGCGCTATGTTGATCTTCACCGTCCCGACGGAACTCCCGATATCCTGCAGTTCATAGAGCATGGTACCAGGCAGCTCCTGGCCCAGGCAGAGATCATAGGCCACATGGCATCAACTCTCTCCAACTCGGTTCTCGATAATTACCATCACCTTGGTGATGCAGCCTCGATAACCGACGGACTTCCCTACAATCCGGACCTTGGTCCCTACGAAGTTGCCAGTGACGGCAAGTCGAGCGGAGTCAAGGATGATATGTGGGCATTTACCAGCCGTAATGCCGGTCTCGACATAAGGGCAGCAACGATGTTTGCAGCAGCAAGCCGTGCCCTGAAGGGATATAATGATGATCTTTCGGCAAGAGCCCTGGCACAGTCAAAAAGACTTCTGGCAGAGGGAAATGAATTGATGGCCAAGACGCCGCAGACTCGCCCCGGCTTTGGCTTCGGATCGGGAGATTATGCCACCAACCTTGAGCTCTATATCTCAACTGGAGAGAAACAGTATATTGATAAGTTTCAGGAACTTTTATGGCCTGCACTTGACCGCGGTGTCAGCAGGACTATTTTGACGGCAGTACTTGCCATTCCTCATATGGATGCAGCCTACAAAGAGAAACTCAGGCCGTATGTTGTTAAGTACAAGGAATATATTGAAGGACTTGAAAAGGATAATCCCTACGGCGTACCCATCGGTCTTGGTAACTGGGCAGGAGGCGGAGACATTGTCAGCTTTGGAACCACCGTTTGTTTTGTCAATTCACAATTCCCTGATATTATTGACGCCAGCCATGCATTCAAAGCAACCAACTGGCTGTTCGGATGCCATCCGTATCACAACTATTCGCTGGTGGCTACGGTAGGTGCCGCCCGTCCCAAGGAAGTATTTTATGGCAATAACAGGGCTGATTTCTCATTTATTCCGGGCAACGTTGCACCAGGTATTTTATTCAGACGACCCGACCACTTTGAGAACTACGACGACTGGCCATTTATCTGGGCACAAAACGAGGGCACAATTGGTGGAAATACCAGTTACCTGATTTTTGGATCTGCTTTTAAGAATATGTTAAAATAAACAGTTTGTTTTGAACAGGTTGAATCAGTGTCTGATTCAACCTGTTCAATTTTTATCACCAATGCCATCTGTTCTGATTGATAATCAATACTCTGTCCAAAATGAAAAGAAAAATAATCAAACTGATTGCTGGTCTTTTAACTCTCCTGATTTTAGGATTTATTGCTGTCTATATCTGGATTGATATTGATGTAAAGAAAAATATTAATAATGCCAGGGAAAAATATCCTGGCACTGCCGAAGATGCATTGATAGCATATTTATCAGATACAACTAACTCACCTCAGGATCGTTCAAATATTGCGATCTGGACATTAGGTCAGATTCATTCTAAAAAGGCATTACCCATTTTACAGGGACTTTATAAAAATGACCCTGAAGGGAAAACCTGTTCCGGGAAACATGATTCTGTTCTCTGTCAATATGAAATATTTAAAGCAATAAAGGCTGAGGAGTCTAATTGGTGGCCTCTGCATTCCAGATTAAATAAATAAAATATAGCGACCACCCGACACAGATAGTGCCAAAGATAACTTAACCTTCCTTTATTGACTACTGTTTTGCGGTGTTGTCCGGTGGAACACCTGTTCACGACTCTGGCACCGGACGCCCCCCCTCGGGATGTGGGTAAAATTGATTTTCTTTTAACCTGTAAATTGAAATAATACCTGACCAGGGTAGAAGTCAGGGGCGTAATTATATATTCACAGGCTTTTCTTATTATCTTTCAGGCTTAATAAAAATATCTTCGTATGAAATACTTCAATCTGCTTCTCCTTATTGGATTCCTTAATGTACTCGCTGTAAGCCCTGCGTTGGCACAGGATAAAGCTCCTGAACCAACGAACAAGATTATACTTGTGCCCAAACTTGAGAAACCTGCAAAGCAGAAAAAATATAATGAAAAGGACCTGGCCGGATACCTGCTGGTTTATTTTAAGGACATGGATCAATCGGCCTATATGGCCATTAGTGCCGATGGATATACTTTTACCGATATAAACAACGGTCAGCCGGTTTTTATTGGGTCGGAACTGGCGGAACAGAAAGGCGTTCGCGACCCTCATATTACACGAGGCCCCGATGGAGCTTTTTACCTGGCTATGACAGATCTCCACATCTTCGGTAAACGTGCTGGTTTCAGGGAGACTGAATGGGAACGCCCCATTGAGAAATACGGCTGGGGAAATAACCGTGCCCTGGTACTGATGAAGTCGTACGACTTGATTCATTGGACACATTCCGACTTTCGTGTTGACCTGGCTTTCCCCGAACTTGGCGACATTGACTGTTCCTGGGCCCCGGAAACGGTGTACGACCCTGCTGCAAAAAAAATGATGGTGTATTTTACCATCCGCTACGACAATAAGGAGTGCCACCTTTACTACTCATATCCAAACGACGATTTCACCAGGCTTGAAACGAAACCGGAACGCATAACTGAAATTGGCGGTCTTGATGGCGACATAACAAAAGTGGGCGACGCGTTCCACCTGTTCTATGTTTCGGATGCCAGGATACTTTATTCGGTCTCTGATAAAATAAATGGAGGCTACAAACCCGAAAATAAACGTATCGACCCGGAGAAAGTATCTACCGAAGCCCCAAACCTGTTCAGGCGGATTGGAACAGATACCTACGTGCTTATGTACGATGTATATGGTCTGCGCCCCAGCAACATGGGGTTCAGCGAAACTACCGACTTCGTGAACTATACCCATCTGGGACATTTCAACGAAGGAGTAATGAAAACCACCAATTTTACCAGTCCTAAACACGGCGCTGTTACCTGTCTTACAAAAGATGAATTAAAAGCAATTGCCTCATACTGGAAGGTTGATATGAAATTGGAGTAATCCGCGGGGTAAGTGCCTCCTGCCCTGCCCTGGCTTGCAACGCCGCTCCGGTAATTTCATTGTTGAAACATGAGAAAAGGTTCAAAAATCAGGTCTGATGTAATAATATTCCTTTTGTTTATACCTGCAGGATACATTACATATTTTTATTATGAATTCGGGCATTGGATCGCAGGAGAGCTATTGGGAAATAATATGGTTTTTAGCCTGAATGGCGTTTGGCCGGAGACTGGTAACTACATAAATCCGGGTGATAGTCTGTTTGTGAATCTGGGCGGACCTGATTTACTATTCTTCAATCATTATTTGTCTTAATAATTAATGGTAATTCAGACATATGAATTGATTTGGTAATAAGTGTTATAAAAGAAAGGAGAAAATATGTACAATACATATTTAAAATCACATCCGAAGACATCTAAAGGAACACCTGTAAATCCTGAAAAACTTAAAATAAAGCATCGGCAACGGTTCATTTTGTTTGGCTTAATTCTGATATTATATGCAGGAAATTTTCTTTTCTTTTCCTTGTCAGCGATGTTCGTACCTGATGAAAAATTTATTCTTGAGGCTGAATCAGCAGAATTCATTGGGGGAGCATCAAAAGTAGCCGATAGTCAGGCTTCAGGAAAATATTTAGTCAGTTTATCGAAGCATGGTGAGGCCATAAGGTTATCTGACTTGCCAACGGGTAATAAAATAGCTGTTCGATATACATCGGTAAACACAGGCACAATTACCATAGCCATCAATGACCATCTGCCGGTTAAGGTGAATATCCATTCTTCGGGTGCCTCAACCGGTTCATTTCTCAATGCAATAATCGATGCTGCCGTTCCAACCGGCGGAACACTTACAGTTCGCATTGACAGCTCAGATGTTGCGTTTAATGTAGATCAGATAATAATTGGTACCGGGAACCTGGGTCTTGCACCGGACATCTGGAATTTGCCACCCTTACCAGTAGCCGATGGCCCTTACAGTTCGGACTGGGTGGGATTGAGCCGGATTTACACCATACCGGAATGGTGGCGTGATGCTAAGTTTGGTGCATGGGCTCATTGGGATCCTCAATCTATGCCCGAAAGAGGCGACTGGTACGCTAGAAAGATGTATATCGAAAATGATCCCGTGTACACTTTTCATACCAGCACTTTTGGTCATCCGTCAGAATACGGGTACAAAGACATTTGCCAACATTGGGTTATTGATCGATGGGATCCTGAACAGATGATGGAGCTAATTGTGGAAATGGGAGCCCGTTATTTCATGGCGATGGGTGTTCATCATGATAATTTTGACTGCTGGGATTCAAAATACCAGCCGTGGAACTCTGTAAATATTGGTCCTGAAACAGACATTGTCGGAACATGGGAAAAAATTGCCAGGAAACATGGGCTTCATTTCGGCATTGGCTTTCACAATTCGCCTGCACGGACATGGGGCCAGTTTATGAGTGTGCGTTACACGAGCGACAAGAACGGAAGAATGCAGGGGGTACCTTATGATGCACTTCAGACTATTGCTGATGGAAAAGGAAAATGGTGGGAAGGTATGGACCCGGTCGACCTGTACGGGCCTGTTCATTCGCGCAGGGACGATCCCCTGCAATCTCCATTTTCTAATCAGTTTATGTGGCGTATTGATGATGCCATTAGCAAGTATCATCCTGATGTAATCTATTTTGACGAACATGCCGGTGATTCGCAGGTAGATTTAGGGGTGCACATGGGATTAGGTTTTCTTGCCCCACAGCTCATTGCAAACTATTACAACAAATCTCTGCAATGGAACGATAACAAAATGAATGTTGTAGTTAATCTCAAAGGTGTAGGCGGACGATGGAATAGCTTTCAAAACAGTCCGCAACTGCTTCCTTTTGTCGATCGCTCCCTGGTGAAAAGTACAGAGGCTTATATTGAACCGGAAATAATGGCTTATTCCTTTCAAACCGAAACCAGCATTGCAGAATGGCATTACATGACGGGAATGAAATACCTGGATGCAAAAAAAATAATAGAATTACTGATGGAAAATGTTTGCCGGAATGGGACTATGTTGCTTAATCTTACACAACATGGACGTGGCGATCTTGATCCGGTGGTTATCGGGACATGTAAAGACATTGGCGCCTGGCTGAAGGTTAATGGTGAAGCTGTATATGGGTCAAGGCCTTTTGAAGTGTATGGGGAAAATAAGGTCCGATATACACGTAACACCGGCTATGTGTATGCAACCATATTGGATTGGAAAGACAGTGTGATAACGCTCAATGCACTGCACGCTTATGGCAATACCATCGGAAAAGTCTCCAAAGTAGAATTACTCGGCTCAGATATTACTTTGAGTTTTGTGCAAAACGAAACAGGATTGACAGTGATGCCTGATAAATCTACAATTGATTTGCCCGGAGCAGCCAACAAATCATTAGCAGTTGGCATTCATATTTTACGGATAACCCATGATAAGGGATGGTTTAATGATGACGATCCTGGTGTTGTTGCCCCGGGATGGTTTCGACTGTGCAACCTGGGGACAGGTGATTTTAATAATGACCTTACCATTAGTGATACACCGGGTGACGTCTGGACCAGCTCATTCACAGGGAGAAGTATTGCAGTCATCGCCCCAAAGGAGTACGGTGGGGGAAAAATAGAGATTAAGATTGATGGCCAAACCCGTACGACGGTGAACTTATCAGTCAGCGGAGAACGTCAACCTCAACAGGTCGTATATAAGGAGGGTAGGCTTACAACAGGGGCCCATACGATTAGTATAATAAATCGCGGTTCCGGGAAGGTGTCAATAGATGCTCTGGTAATTAGAAAGTCGAAGCGAAAACAAAACTGAAGATTGATAAATTTTCCTGCTTCGCCGGATAAGGCAACCTCCCTTCAGTACCGGACCGGTCAGCACAAATACATCAACCTGCATTAAAAATAACAGGTTGAATTCGTGACGAATTCAACCTGTACAAATAATATAAACAAAAAATACTTATTCCGAAGCAAACACGACTCTGTACGTTTTGACCACGCCTTTATAATCAAATTTCACAACAGCCGTTCCGGATTTCGATTCCGCCTGCGTAATAGCCACTTTTACATCCGTATCGCTCGCAGATGCCGATACGGCAGGTATTCCGGTTATGCTGGACGGAAGTTTATAAGTAGTCTCATAAAGATCAGGACTGACAATACCGTTGGCATTTGTGGACCTGACCGGAGTGGCCGGCAGTTCTATTGCTGCTCCGTTGACCTTGATACTTACTGTGGGCGCAACCGGACGAACGATTTTCTTTTTCTTCGAGCTGAATCCCAGTCCGGTTAAATCGAAAAGACCACCCGGGTCAGTACCTTCGGCCACAAGGAAAATAGCATGTTTTTTGTCCAGCTTGTCAACAACCGCTGAAACGTCTATTGTGAATTTTGTTATTTCCTGTGCAGAATTTGCGGGTACATTTATTTCACCGATTTTTTTGCCTTTCCAGGTAGCATTGTCCCATGGTCCGTCTAACCAGACGTTGACCTTAAATGCGCTTTTTGTCTTTGGTGTAAGGAACAGATTAAATGCTGTTTTGTTCTTACGGTTTGGTCCCTTTGAAGGCCTTCAAACCTTTCATGTCTTTGTCAAGTCCTCCAAAGCCAAAATACTTGTATCCTATTATGTTACCATTCTCCACATTTGCAATGGGCATGTTATTATCCCATATATCCCACGAATCCTGCTGGCTGCTGAGGTTGGAAAGATAGCATGCATATCCTGCTGAGTAATATTGATAGGGATCGAGGCCGTAGATGTGGAAACCTTCCGAAGTTACTTCGGCTCCGGTATATTCTTTTCCCTGGCTATCCTTTGCGGTCCAGGTATTATCTTCCGAATACGGGTTATATCCTCTGATAGTAACTTTTCCGCCTTCTGCCACCGGTTTTTCATCCCATTCAATCGTGACCGGGGCTACCATCGGCTGACGCGCATTTCCGAATCCTCTTGGTGCCCTGTGATAGAACACATACCACTGGTCGTTGATCAGCTCGATGCTGCCATGCGTATTATGTCCCGAATAACTGGTCTGTAGTGTGGTTCCGTCCTGACCCGGCACCACCGCGCGTGAATCGACAAGAACGCCGCCGCTTTTCCATGGACCCAGCGGAGAGTCGCCATAGGCGTAACGTAACGCCGAGTTGGTACTGCTTAGTCCATAATCAGGGCCTGAATATCCGCTGTAAACCCACACATATTTATTACCAATCTTGCGAATAGATGCGGCTTCAAAAAAGTTGAACGAACCAAGATCCTCACCCGGATAGACACTGGGATATGTTGTTCCTTCCGGGTCTCTGACAACACCGTATCTGGAACTGGCAGGAATAAAATAACCAATGGCCTGGGTTCCGGGCCTGAGCGAATACATTGTGTTCTGATCCAACTGACCCGCTGACGACCTTTGGAATCCCCAGAATCCGTAAGCTCTGAAACCGATCTCATAATCAGGGTCTTTCGGATCAGTGATATATTCAATATATACTGAAGGATCGAATCCCATGGTACTTCCGGGTACAGTACCCGTTCCGTCGGCAGTCATGTTGACGGGGGTAAAGGGACCGTCCGGACGGCTTCCTTTGGCCACCATCGCTTCTCTGTTCCGACCACGACTGTGCGGGTACAGATAGTATTCCTTTGTGCCGTCTTTTCTTTTCACCTCAACAAGGTCAGGAGCGTACATAACATCCCACTGTCCGCCTATCGGGTATGTAAAAATGGGTCCTTCATCACGCCAGTTGGACAAGTCCTCCACAGGTGCCGACCAGGCCCTTATGTCGGGTCCGCAATAACTCTTAAATCTGACATCGTGGGATCCGATAATATAGATGCGGTATTTCCCCGGTTTGTCGGGATCTTCAAAAACACGCGGCTCTCCGTCGGGCAAATGCTCCCATAACGGCAGATACGGATTACCTGCTGTACGATAGGTGGATTTGGTAAACGACGTGTCGTTTTTCGACGGATTGTTGTCCCCTCTTGATTCTTTTACAGAAAACAGAAACATAGCCGCAAATAATAAAATTACCTGCTGCCTTTTCAAAACAAATATAACTTTCTTCATTTTTGATCTTTTTTATTGCACTACTAACCGAATATATTTTAAGAAAACCGGGGTACCTTCTGTGAGTTTCTTACGGATGTTGTCAGTCTGTTTTTGATTAATAAAAATATTAAAAACAAACATAGAAAAAAATCAAGTCGGTCAGCCGATTTATAAACAAATCGTGGATATATAGAAAAAGTAAAGATTTCCTTACCATAATAACACAAACTTAATCTTAATCAGCTATGAAACAGAATTTAATTTCTCCGGCTAAAGCATTTTTCACTATTTGCTTCCTGATGGTACTCGTTTTAACACTCTCCCGGTGCAAAAAGAGCGCTATCGCTTATGAAACCAACATCAATGGCAACAATGTAGTAATCTGTCCGGTCAATAAAGTTACCGATACTATTCAAATAAATCTGAGTAGCCTGGTAGAATCCTGTGAGATAATAAAACTCCAGAACACTCCCGAAGGACTTATTGACAGGGCCTGGCATACAGAAATATCGAGGGATTACATATGCATCAAGACTTACGGTCAGTACCCAGCCAAATTATTTGATATTAATGGTCAGTTCATAAGAAACATTGGCTCGGTTGGAAGAGGACCCGGCGAGTATTCTACTCTGAATGGACTTCAATTCAGTCCTATGGGCGATATGTTATACCTGTTCCCATTTGGTACAGCAAGGAAAATTCTTGTTTATGATATTTCAGGTAATTATGTGAAAGATATTCCACTTGTTTTTACTCAAAGGAAATTTAAAGCCTTTTTTTCACCAGACTCAATAATCACAGTAGTCTCTATGCCATTTCAGAATGACTCTGCCATTTGTTTTCAGCAAACTTTTGATGGCAGACTAATTCAGAAAGTATCTCCTCCGGCACACCTGATTAATCAAAGCTTTGACGGTGAAGTATTCACAAATTACCTTACTCCCGGATATGACTTCTTCAATACTGCTACTGACACTTTGTATCATTACAATATCGAAAAAAACACACTGGAACCAAAATTTGCAAAAGACTTTGGGGAAGCTGAATTCATAAGTGTGAGCCGGGAAATACCCGGATACTATTTTTTTAGCTTCTATAACAAAGACAATCCATCCAGAAAAATAATTGTCGATAAGAAATCTCTGGATGCAAATTACTTCACCCTGAAGAATGACTTCTTTGGGAATATCGAGGTTTCACCGGTATTCAGTAATGGATACTTTATCAATAATATTGCGGCTATTACACTCAAAAATCAGATTGAAAAAATGCTCACAATGAATAATTTATCAGAAAGCGACAGGAAAAAGCTTGTTGAGTTTAACAACGACTTAAAACCTGACGACAACAATATATTATTCTATGGAAAATTAAAATAATGCAGGCATAATAAGCAAAGAGCCTGTTGGGTGAAACAGTATCCTGGCGAGATTCAGGATTATTCTGCAATTCACTCTCAGTTTTGGCGGGATTAATAATATAATATACCCTGAACCATGATAATCAGCAAATAACATTTGATTTAAATGCGAATGGGTTCAGACTCCCATTGAGATAACGGTTGTTTTGGCCATGTGCAAATTTTAAAACCTCCACACTACTCAATAAACCAGTAATTTGGATACAACAAACAGTAAATTGAATATTTACAGTTAATTCAAGATTGATTTCCTTTGTACAGAATAATTTGAGTAATTATGAAAGACATTGTTTACAGGGTAACCTCAATTAGTGAACTACATTCAATTGCTGGCTTTAAAAAGCCTAAACATCCCCTGGTTTCTGTTATTGACTATTCAAAAGTAAATGTGGTTGATGCTCCGGAATCGGGAAGTTTTGTTTGTAGTTTCTACACTGTCAACTTCAAAAAAAATTGTCATTTCATGTATGGCAGACAGCCTTTTGACCATCAGGAAGGAACATTGCACTGTACAGCTCCGGAACAAATTATCACATTCGACCGGAAAAGGGATGCATTAGGTCCCAAAGGCTGGGGTTTGTATTTTCACCCTGAGTTAATAAGAAACTCTTCTCTTGGGAAGAAAATATACGAATATTCCTTTTTTTCTTACGCCGAAAATGAAGCATTGCACCTTTCAGAGGAGGAAAAACAAACGTTACAGGGCATTTTAAAACAAATGGAAAATGAATACAATACGAATATTGACCATTACTCGCACGATCTTATCCTATCGAATATCGAGCTGTTGCTAAACTACTGCAAACGTTTTTATGGCAGGCAATTCATTACCCGTACAAATCAAAACAAGGATGCTATTGCCCGGTTTGAAGAGTTCATGAGAGACTACTTTAATTCGACTGAACTTAAAAACAATGGATTGCCAACAGTTAAATACTGTGCTGAAGTAATGAACCTTTCTCCAAACTATTTCAGTGACCTTTTAAGAAGTGAAACAGGGAAAAATACGCAGGAACACATTCATTATTATCTACTGGAAAAAGCTAAGACATTGCTCGTGAATTCAGATAAAAGCATTAATGAGATTGCTTATGAGCTTGGTTTTGAATACTCTCAGAATTTCAGCAAGTTATTTAAAAGAAAAGTCGGTATCTCTCCAACCGAATTCAGAAACGAAATCATTAAAAACTAAAAATATGAAGTCAATTAATTTAAAAAGTGTTCTTTTTAGCGGAGTTATAGCCGGGATCATAATCAATATTAGTGGAATATCTATGGTTCCCGCAGTTGGGGATGAAATGAATGATGTGCTTGCAAGCAGGGGTTTACCACCTTTGAGTAACCTGGCTATAGTTTTCATTAGTTTTGTGTCGGTTATTATGGGGATTTTTCTGGTTTTTTTATACTCCATATTAAAACTTCACATCAGGTCAAGGATCAAAACAGCAATTATTTCTGCTTTAATTGTCTGGTTCATCGCATATTTTCTGAGCAATGTATCGTTGGCGGTATATGGATTTATGCCCGTCAAACTTGTTGTTATCGGAACTGTATGGGGATTAGGAGAATTATTACTGGCAGGCCTCGTCGGGGTAAAATTATATAAAGAAGCTTTACAGAAATAATAGCCCTGATGATGAAAAAGTCCGGAGAAAAGGCTGACGGTTATAAGCCTGAAGCCTTATCAGGTATTTTGAACTCAGAGCACTGAATATAAATTGTTTATCCTGCTAAAATGCAATCCAGAAAGAAGGCTATAATTCTTCTTACAATAATTGGAAGTGTCATTTCTATTGGATTCGGAATCTGGCACTTTTTTGTCCCATACATTTGGAATTGGTATTCATATATCGTTCCTGAAGCAACCGAACTTGTTATTGCTGTACGGGCAATTAACTTTTTCTTTTCATTACTACTTATATTACTTGGAGTTGCAAATATTTTGTGCGCATTCAATTTTACAAAAGGTAAATTTCACACTATTGTTATTTTTTCAATATCAGTAATTTTATGGACAACTCGTGTGATCCTGCAAGCTGTTTATCCGCAAGGCTCACAAAATCAAGTTATTCAATATAGTATGCTTTTGATTTTTATAATTGTTCTGGCTTGTTTTACAATATCATTATTGCTTATATTGACTCAGAAAGAGATAATTGAAACAAGTTACCGGGCATTTGAGTCCGATACGCCGGAAAGTGATCCAAAGATACTTTCAGAGCAGGATCTGACATCTTAATTGGTTTAAAATGACGACCTGTTCATTTACGAGGCAAATCGTAAAGCTTATCCTGTGAAAGAGCACCTCTGGAAAAGACATCAGACCATTGTTGAACATGCTTACAGAACGATTAATAAGCTACTTCATCCAAAAAGGCAAATGATTTATCCAATTATGAATGATTTTGTGTCCATACTCAGTCAGATAAGACTCAGGATGGAACTGAACACCCCTGATATTATATCTGGCATGTGCAACAGCCATAATAATCCCATCAATACTCAAAGGTACAAACGAATACTATAAGTATATTTGCAGTAACTTTGCTTATAATCAATTACCCTATTTAATGATTGAAAATCAATTTTATAGCTCATGTGCTTTCTTGGAAACCAATGTAATGAAATGCTATAGATTTACTTATGGAGCTAAATAACAAAAAACTAAAATTAATAGTACAGAGAAGAATTGTAACTTTTTCTGTGATTTTATTTATTGGTAAATTTATTGCCTATTTTCTTACCAATTCTGTTGGTATTTTAACTGACGCCTTAGAAAGTACCGTCAATGTTTTAACAGGATTCATTAGTTTGTATAGTATTAGTGTAGCTTTAAAGCCCCGGGATGCCAATCATCCTTTTGGCCATGGAAAAATAGAATCACTCTCTGCATCGGTTGAAGGTATTTTAATTCTATTGGCAGGTTTAATAATTATTTTTGAAGCAATCATTCGCTTATTTAATCCTATAGAAATACGTCAATTAGATATTGGTATTATTATAATCGCCATTGCAGGAATTATTAATTATGTTCTGGGATATTATAGCATCAAAACAGGTCGGAAACACGACTCCATTGCTTTAGTTTCAGGTGGAAAACATTTGCAGTCTGATACTTACTCTTCAATTGGCCTGGTAGCCGGTTTGATTTTACTTTTAGTAACCAAACTTGCATGGCTTGATAGCGCAATAGCGATTATTTTCGGTTCAATTATAATATTTACTGGTTATAAAATATTAAAAGAAACGACATCAAATCTGATGGATGAGGCAGATATAAAAGTGCTAAAAGAAATAGTAGAAATATTATCCAGAAATAAATCAAAACACTGGATTAACATCCATAACCTGAAATTAATAAAATATGGAGATACTTATCACATTGATTGTGACATAACATTACCCTGGTTTATGAATATCTCTGACGCACACAAAGAAAGTGATTTAGTAATGAAAACCATATCTGAGCATTATTATAAGAATATTGATTTTACAATCCATACAGATGAATGTAAACCTGATTTATGTAAACACTGCCGGATTTTTGATTGTACATATCGTACTCAGGAATTTTCAACAGATATGGAATGGACATTAGATAAAATGATAAAAACAAACAGAAGTGGGGAAAAATCAAAAGAGTCTGCGAACGGCCTGAGTTCACAGCGATTCTATCATGGCACTAAGGCCGATCTGAAGCAGGGAGACATGATTGAACAAGGATTTAATTCCAACTTCGGCAAGAGGAAGAAGGCGTCTTATGTCTATCTGACTGCCACCCTGGATGCTGCTATCTGGGGAGCTGAACTTGCACTGGGCGAAAACCCCGGCAGAATTTATATAGTTGAGCCGACCGGCCCGATTGAAGATGATCCCAATTTGACAGATAAGAAGTTCCCTGGGAATCCAACAAAGTCATACCGCTCACGTAATCCTATCCGGGTGTTGGGGGAGGTAACGGATTGGCAGGGACACTCCCTGGAACAGCTCAAAACTATGAATGAGCACCTTGAGCGACTTAAACAACTTGGCATTGAGGCAATCGGGGATTAATTTAAGCTATGAACTTAAAGACACTTTAAATTCCTGAAACAAATTTTTAAGTATTGCAGCGTTCGGGAAACAGAAGCATTACTCCGGAAATAGTTCACTTTTCTTCCATATACAAAACCATAAATCATGAAAAAGATAGCATCACAACTTTTTATTTTGATACTGATTCTGTTTGCGGGTTGTGGCAGAGACCTGGAACAAGCCAAACAGTATTCTGATATGAAATCAGAATGTGATACTCTTATTACCCAGGCCAATTTAATTATTATTGAACAAAAGGCTAAGGCCGATAGCTTACGGAAAATAAGAGATAACGTTTATAAGGATAAAGCACAAAAATATAAGTTACCAGAGATAGATGAAAAAATAACTAATGTTGCAGTAATTGAATCCAATACCGGGAATGTAAAAAAACATCTTGAATCAATAAAAAAATTTGCAGAAAATGGTGAAAAAGCAACTAAAAGTCTCATATACTATAAAAGAAAATATATGACATATGCAACTGTAATTCAAATACATGACGAGAATATCATGATTCAGGAAATTACAGATGGATTATCAGCTAAACAATATATCTCCAGGTATTTGCCTGAAGAGAAAAAGTAAATTACGCAACCTGAACACGGAGAAAGCTAATTACCTCTTGCTGATCAGGTAAAAGATTTTGTTTCGGAAATTAAAAAACTGATTGAAAAACCCGACCGGCACGGCTAAAAAGAACATTTAACAGCGCACCTTGCCTGATAACGGAGGGTATGTTTAATTCCTCCGGACCATCAGGCGTCATAACAAGCTGACAGTAAACAAAATAAAATAGAGATAATATGGAAAAAATGAAAGCCGTTCTTTACAGCAAAAAAGGGTCGCCTGATAAACTTTCTTTACATGAAATTGATAAACCTGTACCAGCCGGTAATGAGGTTTTAATCCGGGTACACGTAGTCTCATTAAATGCTGCTGACTACCGTTCTATGAAGATGGGGATAATTCCAAAAAGAAAGATATTTGGTGCAGATGTGGCAGGAAGTATTGAATCAGTTGGAAAAAATACTTCCATTTTTAAACCTGGAGATGAGGTAATGGGTGATCTCGCAAGTTACGGTTTTGGTGGTCTTGCCGGGTATGTCACTGCTCCGGAAAAAGCCCTGATCTTAAAGCCTGGGCAGGTTTCATTTGAGGAAGCAGCTACTTTGCCATTGGCTGGAATAACAGCCCTTCAGGCCTTACGCAACAAAGGCAACATTCAAAAAGGCCAGAATGTTTTAATCGTTGGCAGTGCAGGCAGTGTCGGACCACTTGCAGTCCAGATAGCCAAATATTTTGGAGCTGAGGTTACCGGCGTTTGCAGCACAAAGAATATAAATCAGACATTATCGATAGGTGCTGATTATGTAATTGATTACACAAAAGAGGATTTCTGGAAAAGTAATAAGCGTTATAATCTTATTTTAGGGATTAATGGCAATTACCCTCTGTCTGCTTATAAGAGAACACTTGCTCCGGATGGCAGATATGTAATGGTGGGAGGCTCTTTGTCTCAAATATTCAAATCGTTATTATTTGGATGGCTGTTGTCTTCAGGTTCAAAAAAGATGAAATCACTATCGGCGAAACCGAATAAGCAGGACCTGGAATTTCTTGGAACCCTTTTGGAAAAAGGCATTATCAAACCGGTAATTGACCGACGGTATCCACTTGATAAAACTGCAGATGCGATGAACTATCTAAGCCAGGGACACGCTGCCGGGAAAGTGATAATTACAGTAAATTAAAAAAAAAATTACGAACGCCTCACACGGGCGGCATTATAAATCCCCAATCCCTGGGTGTTGGAAAATGAAATGCACCGTTCAAAGAGTTAAATTTTTCAAATATCATTTTCCGTTGAAACGGATAACGTTTAAAAAAAAACAATGAACCATAAAAAGTCTTTCCTGACAATGCTATTTGGATATTTTTTATCCTTGTTTTTATTTGGACAAGGCGATAATCCAGCTAATCGATACCTTGATGCATATAAACAGTACTTAAATGCATCCTGCCCATTGCAAAATGATAATATTAAACATTTTATCTATTTCGCCCGGGAGAGAGAACTAATTTATAATCATCCTTTCCTGAAAGTACAAAGAATAGCGGGAGCCCAGATAATGTATTCATGGAGACAGTTAGAACCCAAAAGAGGAGAGTATGATTTTTCAGTTATCCATGAAGATTACAGTTATCTTTTGTCACAAGGCAAAAAGTTATTTATTCAGTTTCAGGACATTTCTTTTGATACTGAATACAAAGCCATTCCTGAGTATCTGACGACTGAAGAATTTGATGGAGGTTGTTCCCTGTCATATAATGACGAAGGCGTTGCGGATGGATGGGTAGCAAAAAGGTGGAATTCACAGGTACAAAATCGTTTTGCCTTATTAATGAAAGCATTGGGGGAAGAATTTGATGGTAAAATTGAAGGTATAAATTTACAGGAGACTGCTGTTGGGATAAGCAGTGATATTGATACTTCTTTTACCCCAAAGCGCTATACGGAATGTATAAAAAATAATATGCTTGCTCTTAAAAAAGCTTTCCCAAAATCGGCCACCATGCAATATGCCAATTTTATGCCGGGAGAATGGCTGCCATGGGAAGATAAAGGATATTTACGATCGATTTATCAATACGGCCAGAATATTGGTGTTGGATTAGGGGGGCCTGATTTAATGGTACAAAGAGAAGGGCAACTTAATCATACTATCGCAATGATGCATGAAAATGATTATACAGTTCCCCTGGGAATAGCCATTCAGGATGGAAATTATATTGGAAAAACAGGTGCTGATCAGGATTACAGGGAACATTCGGATAATGGATTAATCGGACGTGAAAATATTGTGCCTTTATTACATGCTTTTGCTAAGGATTTTCTTCATGTTAATTATATGTTCTGGGTTCATCAGGAACCGTATTTAAGTGAAGATGTAATTCCTTGTTTATGCAACGATTAGATTATTAATAAGAGGAAAACAGGTTTTTGATTCAATTGCCTTTGACCGGTGGAAAAATGCGAACAATACAACCGGAACCATAGTCCCCAAATTAATTAAATAGTTATCAAATGACAGATCCCTGGCGATATCAGAATATTCCACGTTCGAGAATAGCTACCTTCGACATCTTCGCGGTTGGCCTGAGGAAACATCATATTGCTGCAATGCTCGAATTCGATGTCACTGAAAGCAGAGCTGAACTAAGAAACTTAAGAAAAAACGGGGTTGCTGTTTCATTCAATGCATGGCTCATAAAAGTTATCGGAATTGTTTTACACAGACATCCTGAAGCGTCGGCGTATCTTTATAACAAAAAGAAACTCATTATCTTCAACGATATCAATGTCTCATTAATCGTTGAAAAGAAAATCGGCAATGCCAAAGTCCCAATACCTCTGGTTATTGAAAAGATAAACGAAAAATCTGCCCTGGAAATAACTGCTGAAATTGAAAAAGCAAAAAACCAGGAATTGACCTCTGATGACATCGTGCTCAAAAAGCAATCAACTTCCTATGAAAGGCTTTACTATCATTTACCAGGTTTCCTGAGAAGACTTTTTTGGAAAGTCCTGCTGCTAAAACCTGAAGCTGCATTCAGGACTATGGGTAACGTAGCTGTCACATCGGTGGGTATGATGGGTAAAATAAACGGGTGGTTTATTCACAAATCGGTTCATCCTCTTTCCTTTGGAGTAGGTTCTATCCTTAAAAAACCTGTGGTTTTTGGAAATGAAGTGAAAATCAGGGAAATACTCAATATGACAATCCTGGTTGACCATGACGTAATTGATGGAGCACCAATGGTAAGGTTTCTGGACGATCTGACAAACTACATAGAGACCGGAAAAGGAATAAATAACACGAACGTCTGACAAATCAGATCCTCAGCTATTCTGTGCATTCACATTGCTGCGTGAGAATCTCAATAAATCAATGAAGTTAAATTCAATTATCTGAGTCCACGACCTTCGGAGCACGGAACGAATAGATTTAATGCCCCCGGGACAATTACCCGGCTGAAGCCGGACAAGTATATTATTCTTACCCGGAATTGTACAATATCCTGATAAGTTGAAAAAAATATTACTTAAGCTGAGTATGGTCCGGATTTAAGACCATACATTTAAATTGAAATTATTTAGTATTTAAAAGTCATGAAGAATAGATTTTTCCCCGCCTGTTTTATCATCTTGCTGATAATTGGGTGCAAAACAAATAAGGATGAAAAAATAGAAAAAATTCAAAAACACCGCAATAAAATAATAAACGTTAAAGATAAAATCGTTGATATTAAACCCTCAATCCTTTTCGGAAATTCGGTATTGTATATTTTAGATGACATATTAATTGTCAATGAAATATCTCCCAAAGGTAAAAAAGGGATTCATCTAATTAATAAAGACACCTTTAAGTACATAACAAGTACCGGAATCACAGGAAGAGGACCAGGAGAAATAGCCGGTGCAGGAGGAATCGGCATTGACAGAAAAAATAGAATCTTATGGGTGCAGGATCATGGTAACAAAGTAATGTGGAAATTTCCCCTGGATAGTATTTTAAATAATGAAAATTATAAACCCTCAATAAAGTTAGACTTAAACTACGATTTGTTTATTGAGACATTTGATTTTTTAAACGATAGCATAGTTGTGGGCGTAGCTGTACAGATACTTCCAGATTATTCTTTTGTAAAGTCTATGTCAAAGCTCAATCTAAATAGTAATGTAATTGAAAAGTACGGTTATGTGCATCCTAAAGCAGTTGGAAAAAATTCAAGTTCGGTATTTGCTCTATCCATTGAAAATAACTTTTATGTTAACTGTTATTATTACAATGATTTAATGACTATCTGTGATTTAAATGGGAATCTAAAATATAATGTTTACGGGCCTGAAAGATTAAACAATAAGGATAATATAAAATCATATTTCTTTGGAGTGGATTTGATCGGTAATGATATTATTGCATCATATATCGGAGATGCAGGATTAATATCAGACCAAAATGGACCAACAGGCAACATCCCATCAAAACTTATTGTTTTTGATATTAAGGGAAATTATAAAAAAACAATTGAGACGGGGGATAAATTTACCTATTTCTGTGTGGACGAAGAGAATAGGAGGATAATAGCATATTTCAATACCAGAGATGAAGCTTTGGGTTATTTTAACATAGACTCCGATTTATAATAAACCGGGCTGTTAATATGAAGAAACACCAGAAGTGTAAATGATAACCCGATTATTCCCCTTAAAAATAACACGTAGTGGAACTGATATATGGAACTTTAAAACGTAAATTGCCTGGTCTCTTGTGACGCAATATACGTTGTGTTCTGCCAAAACATTACAATCAGATTTACCCTTTCACCCGAAAATTATTTGTATCCTGGGAAGGAATGTAATAAATTTACATTGACCAGGATAGGTTAATATTCTTTCGCCCGGATTAAGTAACAGTTAATATGAAAGGAGGGAATCATGAAAACCAATTTACTGCTTTTAAGTTTTTTCTTATTACTTATTTCTTCTGCAACGCGGGTTCAGGCCCAGGAGACTGAAATTAAAGATACTCCCTATTTCTCCGGTATGCCCAACTATACAATCTATGATGGGGAAGATATTGAATTTGACAGTTATAATTTCTTTAATGGTAAAAATTGCACGGCAGTCGAGGGGAAAAAACTTAAAAGAACATATGTCTTAAAGGAGGACGCACAGCAATCAAGTGTCATTCAGATAATGCGTAACTATGCGAACTCGGTCAGGAATATGGGAGGAACCATAATTTTTGAAGGAGCGCCACAGGATGCTGATTGTGCTGAAAACAACGGCCTGAATATGATTGTAGGCAAAGTCATAAAAGGAGATAATGAGATGTGGGTTGAAGTGGTTTCACTAGGCGGAGATGACTATTATCTCACAATTATTTTAAAAGAAATGATGAAGCAGGATGTCACTGCAAGCAATATATTTGAAACACTGAACCGTGACGGGCATATAGCTCTTTATATTAATTTTGATACCGGCAAATCAATTATCAGGCCTGAATCCGGATCAATCATCGAACAGATTGTCAGTATGATGAAATCAAATCCTGACCTTAAACTTAGTATAGAAGGTCATACTGATAATGTCGGGGATCCGATATCGAATAAAACTCTTTCTGAGGAAAGAGCAAAGTCAGTAGTTTCAGCACTCGTCGGACAAGGAATCGAAACGGAGCGTTTGAGTACGTCAGGATATGGACAGGATAAACCTGTTGGTGATAATAAGACTGAGGAAGGAAGGGCAAAGAACCGAAGGGTTGAACTTGTTAAAAGGTAACAGTCAAATCACCAAAGACCATTTATCAACAAACCATAATGCGGACAATGTTTTGAATAAATTGTCCCGCTGGGCGGGAGCAACTCCCCCGTCTGATTAAAATTATAAACAAAGTCACTACGTACTTTTTAAAAAAATAATTAAAATAACACTGCGATTCAGGGTCAGGTTGCCGGATCAGCCACAATATCCGGTCATTTGTTATAGCAAGGGTTTATTTAACTACTAATTAACAGACATTTAACTCAAGATTAACTACTTCATAGAATTATCGGGAATACTTTTACTTAAGACTATTTAAAATCTGATTCAATTTTATTTTTTTAAAGACCTGGCCGTCGGGCCGTAAGTATTAACCTAAAAACTAAATTCTATGAAAACCCTCATCATCAGCACTTTCATTGCCGGACTCCTGTTTATATCACCCGATTCCTTCTCACAGCCACAATTGAAAATCGGGCATGTCAATTTTGAAGAAATTATGCAGGCGCTTCCCGAGAGTGACAGCGCAAAAGCGATCCTTGATCAGGAGTCAAAAGAATTTCAGTCGGCTTTTGAGGAGCTGACGGTGACTTATAATCAGTTATATGATGAATACCAGAAGGGACTCTCAGCATTCTCTGCAATTGTGAGGCAAACAAAAGAAGAAGAACTCCTGGATAAACAAAAAAGATTGTCGGAATTTGAGCAGAATGCATCCACAGCCCTGCAAAACAGGAATGCAGAACTTGCCACCCCTATCATTGAGAAGATCAATAAAGCAATTGATAAGGTCGCCACCGAAAACGGATTTACATACATTTTAGATTTAAGCAAAGGATCTGTTGTGTTTACCTCAAAGGATAGCCAGAATATAACACCTCTTGTATTGAAAATTCTAAAATCCTGAGTAATTTCGTTCAAAACCTTAAAATATGAATTCAGAACCTGACAAATCAAAAGTAGTTACAGCATCGATTAATCTGTTAAACGAAAAACTTCATTTTGAAGGAAATGTAAATGGGAATGACCCTTTATCAATTGATTACATACCTCCGTTGGGGGATAACCTGGGATATACATCCCTTGAGTTATTACTCTTAAGTCTTTCTTCCTGCCTGGGCAGTTCCGTACTGATTTTCCTGAGACGAATGAGAAAAACTATTTCGGGATTTGAGATCACCAGCAAAGGATTGCGAAGGGAAGAACATCCGACAGGATTTAAAACAATTACGATTGAGCTGATGGTCAAGTCCCCGGATTTAACGCCCGGCGATCTTGATAAAGTTGTTAAGCTGTCGGAAGATACTTATTGTCCCGTCTGGTCAATGATCAAAGGGAATGTTGATATCTCAGTGATATATAACATTGTTGCATAACAGATCGGGAACCTGTTGACATTTACGGAAAAAATTAAAAAGCGCATTCAGCTCCTCATTGATTTTCTAGCGTTCCGAATTTTGTATGTATCATTACCGATAGTCATAAAATATTTTTAAGGATTATACTTCTCAACTTCCTGGCAGCTTTGAGATCTGTATATATCCCGGTAACTTTATACAGGGATTTTTGGGGACCGGATTCCAGGGAACTGATTTATGCAGATAAAAGATTGTGAACAAGTTTATAGTCAGTTTATGAATCAATTACGGTTAGATTGTTTAACCTGGTGTCTGTATATGATGTTCAATGTCGGGCAATAAACAGATGGATAGCGAGTAAGGTGCTGTTGAGGTTGCTTCCCTTATTGTGACTGACGGGGCGAAGCTGTAAATAGCTGTAAGCGATTATTCTTTATGGGGTTCTATTCGGGAAAATGTAAAAACAACAAATGGTGTACAATAACTCCCTATAAGGTCTGTTATGAGCAGCTTTAGTAGTCAGATAAATGCGTTGAACTAAACCGACAAGAGTCGGTAGATGTGTCTTTAAAATTTCTTTCCTTGTATGATTATTCACTTAATCATACTACAATGAAAAAAAATCATTAGAAGATTTGTTTTTGCGGGAGATGGTTACCCGCAATTACAGCCAGAGTTTATCAACAGGTTCATGATGCATGTGTTGCCCAGCGGCTTTTATAAAATCCGTTACTATGGGATCTTTGCAAATAGACTCTGTAACGATAAGCTTGATACTTATCTCGCTTTGAATGACAAAGAGATGGTTCTCTCTGCACTCGAAGGGAAAAACTGGCAGGAAATTGTAAAGGAAACGTTTGGATATGATCCCTGTTATTGCAGGAAATGTAAAACGGGAAGGATGATCCTGCAAATTAATATTGTTGCAAAACCAAGGGCTGCCTGAGAGGTACGGTCAAAAGTGTTCTTTGACAGGTTACCAACGATAATAAAGAGATCCAGTCTCTGATGGGCATGGTATATCTGATTGGCAACACAAAATGAATAAATATGGATCTGAAGGAGTTGAAACATAAGCTTTACAAAAGGAAAACTACACGTCTGATCGATATTACGGAGAATCCATCTGATAGAATACCCATAGCAAATTCCGGCATAGTCCAACTCGATTTTATACACAATCTTATTTAGCTTCGAAACGGTCAGAGGGTAATATAATTAACGCTACCTTTAAGGGGAAGCTGTAATAAGACTGTGTATAAAACACTATTTAGTTAGGTTTCATAGCTCGCAACGCCTGACACCGTCTACATTAGAGAATTTATCATGACATACAACTTTCATCCATCTACCGGGACTAAGTCATCTAGACAATTTTATCGTGACATGTTGCTTGCATCCGTTTATCAGGACTTAAGAGCTACGGAAACCTAACGGCAATAACCTCAAAATTCCGCCAAGACAAGCGGATTCTCTGGTATCTTGACAAAAATAAGCGTTATTTGCATTAAAAATTATCGATGACCTGGACTGAATTAAAAGAAAATATCACCAACTGGAGATTCTCAAAAGAGAGAGCTATCTACTTTACATTAGGACTGATAACATTACTATTTTTAGAGTTTGTTGCTAAACCTTTTTATAGGCCTTATATATACTCGAACGAAATATTCGATTTTCACATTGCTGATACTCTAGGAAATTCTCTTGGGACAGTCGCTGGTATTTTTATTATTTTAACTTTCTTGGGTCGTGATAGAAATCAATATCACTTTCTTATAAAGACAACTACAATCAGTTTTATTGTGTATGAAATTATACAACCTCTCTTAGGAAAACCCATTGATCCATGGGATATTGTAGCTACAATACTCGCAGGAGGACTATGTTTATTAATCTACCAACTTCTTAATTTTGGTCAAAAAGTAAAAGCTAACTGACCTCTTTAAAAAATAAATAGCTACGAAAACCTAACACGGATGGTGCTATGAAAAGCACTGCCCCGGGAGTGTTAAAGTTAAATAATAATTTCTTAAAACTTCTTCTATAAAATCTATAAAATCAGGCTGCTATATGCAGTCAATAATAATTATTGCTGCAGTCACTTGTTATACTTTATAGATAAGGGTGCGAAGGCTATAGTGTGTAATCATAAAGTTACATCGCGTGTTCTGCGCTATCCCTTACTGTTTAAGATCTTATAGATTTATCTCTTGTTATGCCACACCAGTAACATATGGTTGTCTGTTTTTCATTACATATCTTATTCTGTTTAATAGTTTACGTGCTACTTTAATTATTACCTTCTGTCCTTTGTTATTTATAAGGTGCTCATGATAATATTGCATCAGAGCCGGATCCTGGCGGATAGCCTGCCAGGATGATTCAATCAGAAGTGTCCTCAGGTAAGAGTTGCAACGAAAGGTTATTCCTCCGGAATGAGATGATTCTCCGCTCTGTTTAACTCTGGGGATTAGTCCCACAAAACTGCATAAATGATCAATATGTGGAAATCGGTTTATATCTCCAAGTTCAGTAATTAATGCGCTTGAAGTAAGCGGGCCAATGCCTGAAATGGTTTTTAGTAACGAATATAATTCATTATCATACTCCTTTATTCTGACTCTGATCTGTCGGCTTAAAGTAAGTATCTGTGCTCTGTGATATTCATAAGAAGAAATCAGATTTGTAATCGCATCCTGGCCACTCAATGTTCTCATCTGAATTTGTTTTAACCAGCCGACAAATTTTAATGTCCATTGGTTGTTATCATACTCTGGAGGAATTGATATTCCATAGTAGAAGAGGAAGCTTTTTAACCTGTTCTTGCTTCTCCTTAAATCGCGCATCAGATAAAATCTCGTCCTGTTCAGGCTCCGCAGTTCTTCTTCATCCCTGTCGAATATATGGATGGGACGCAATAATCCTTTCTCAAGTCCTCTGGCAATTTTTCGGCTATCAACAGGATCTCGTTTCTCAAGCTGATCTTTCTGGCTTGAGGGTATATCGGCTGCGTTAATTACAATATTCTTTATCCCAAGTAAATTTAACTCGCGATGGATATTATAACCGCAGAAACCAGCTTCGTAGGCACAGTAAAATGACCCGCCAGAAAACATTTTCTGAAGATAGTTATACAAAACCAGCGGACTTGGAGGTTGAGTAAAGGTTCTGTGTTCCATTCCTTCAACAAGAATAGTAACGCTCCAGCTCTTTTTATGTACATCTAAACCAATAAAAAGATCTTTGCCTTTGAAATCGATTTTTTTTGTAACTTGTGTTTGCATAGTCTCTCGTATTATGTTTACGAACAATAATTTACAAAGATTATTGATATCGTACCTGAGACTATGCTTTTATCATATGTGCTATAGTTAAGTGCCTTCTGCAGCCCGGACACATTCGTAATCAGCTACATAAGTCTATGCTCAAACTTCAATTCACTTATTAAACTTTGTCATACCCTGACTCATCCTGCTGCCGAGACAAAGTCAATAGGGCTGCAGGCCGACGCGCAGTTGGCAGCGTTTTTTGCTCTCCGTTTATAAAATGTACCGTGACAAGTAAACTCCGTTTTCATTACCGGGACTCATACGTAATCGGCTTTTACCGTGACCAGACAACTAGCGTCCGTTTACCGGGACTGGCAAAAAACTCGCCAACCCTGACACAGACGGCACCTAACTATACCACCGAGCCGTCAGACTGTCTAAAAACCTACCTTTTTTGTTGATAAGTACAGGGCTGTTAATTATTGGAAAAACTGTCGGTTTTGTACCTTAACTATATGAAATTCATACAAGGACATAACAGAACACAGATTAATCTTTTTCCCGTTTCATTGGATCAATCCATTGACCCCGATAATGAAGTGAGAATGATTGACCTTTTTGTTGACAGCCTTTCTATAAAAGATTATGGATTCAGAACAGACTTTGTCGAAAATGGTCGTCCGGCTTATCATCCCTCTGATTTACTCAAGCTCTTCATTTACGGGTACATGAATAAGGTACGGTTCTCACGTGACCTGGAAAAGGAATGCAGACGCAACATCGAAGTGATATGGCTTTTAAAGTGTCTCAAACCTGATCATAACACAATTTCCAATTTCCGGAGAGACAATCCCAAAGCCATAAAGAAAGTCTTCAGGGCAACTGTTCAGATTGCGAAACATTTTGATCTGATCGGAGGAAAGCTCATTGCAGGTGACAGCACTAAGCTAAGGGCACAGAACAGCAAGAAGAATAACTTCAACCAGTCTAAAATAGACAGGCATATAGCTTACATTGACAATAAGCTTGAAGAATACACCAGGGCTCTGGCTGAAAATGACGGAGACAATCAGCAAAAAATACACGATGAGATTTAAAAGCAACAGGATAGAAAAGAGAATTATAAAAATCTTGAAAAACAGCTGAAAGCTTCAGGAGAGCCACAGATCTCGATCTCAGATCCCGAAAGCAGGCAGATAATGGTCCGCAACAATATTACCGAAGTCTCATACAATGTTCAGTCGACGGTAGATGCGAAGAACAATATCCCTATTGACTACAAGGTCACCAACGAAAATGACAGCAAGGCAATGGGGAATATGGTTCAGAGGGCAAAGAGCATTCTCAGAACCAGCGGGTTCACAGCATTATATGATAAAGGCTTTCATACGGGTTCGGAGCTGAAGACCGCACAGGACCTTGGTGTTGAAACGATAGTAGCAATCCCGGGAGTACCTTCCACCAGTCAGGCCCCGATGTGGGTCTTATGTTTATTGCTTACAATCTCCGGAGAATTGGGAATATTTTGTCAGGGGAAGTACTGAAGGAGTATCTGAGGATGCTCGTTTTATCAATTTTCGGGATTTTTGACCTCCGTGGGCTCAATGTAATGAGTTTTAGCAGGCTGTTTCCGGCGACATACAAATTACCGGATAAAAACTCACTGTGGCTCAGGCGGGCTTAAAATAAGCCGGATCCGGGAATCTGAGTAAGTTATTAGACAGACTCCCGTTAGGCGTCAGAGTCCTGGTGATCGGACAGGCTCTCACTTAGAGAATTTTTCATGACAAATAATCTTCATTCCCAAAGTCAGAAATAAATTCCAATTTGACGTTAATACTAATGCTATAATGTATTATATTTAAGATACTTAGAAGGTATTATTTTTAGCAAACTCTTGAATATTTTTCCGTTATTAAGATGAACCATTGGTGCAAATTTATGTTAGTTCGCTTAATCCGGCTTGATTTTAAAATATTTCTTAAGAATCAATAAACCATATGATATAACAGGAGAAATTAATACAATAAGGTAAGTCATGGAAATCCATGGCTGATATTCAATATAAAGTTCATGGAAGATTAAGGAATAAGGATGTTTAATCAGCACCCAAACAAATAAATCAAGGGGCAATGCCAGTGCAAGCCAGAAACTTCCCAAATACACAGCCTCCCTTAAAATGAATTTATCATTCATTCTCTTCCTTAAATAGATATAACCATAAAATGTCCAGCAAATCAGGTATATTAAAAGATGGTAAGGAAAAGTCATACGAAATGCAGGATCGTCAGACATGGTTATACCCAGTTCTTTGTAACTTGGTAAATTAAGTACAAATGCAACTATCACGGATATTCCAGAAGCCAGGATTGTTACAATGATGTACGAGTAAACAAAATATAAGAGTGCTTTTTTAAAATATAGTTTCATAAATATCACCTTTCCTGTACTATAATTTATCAAAAGTGTAAAATTGCAATGTGTAACAGACCTTTGGTTATATTAAGCGGAACATTAATTTGCAGAATACGGAGTAATTACATTTGAATGTCTTGTGTTATAGGCAGAAGCGTGCAAGTATTCAACTGATGATTCGTCCAGGTATATCAAAACTAATTCTGCCAAAGAATCTTAATATGTTCAACATATCTTGATTTAATACTTATAAAAATGCATCCTGATAAGATAACTTGTGCTGCTTAGATGGGAGTCATCCATTGGTCAATTTCTTTGTATTATGACAACTCCTGAATGTTATAACAGTTATTAAGATGAACCCTTGTTCAAATTTATGTTAGTTCGCTTAAACTGGTCTATTTATCAAAGATTTCTTAAGAGCCAATAATCCATATGATATTACAGGAGAAATTAATACAATGAGGTAAGTAATGGAAATCCATGGCTGATATTCAATATAAAATTCATGAAAGGTTAAAGAATAAGGATGTTTAACCAGCACCCAACCAACTAAATCAAGGGGCAATGCCACTGCAAGCCAGAAACATCCCAAATACACAGCCTCCTTTAAAATGAATTTATCGTTCATTCTCTTCCTTAAATAGATATAACCATAAAATGTCCAGCAAACCAGGTTTATTAAAAGATGGTAAGGCACAGTCATAACAAATCCCGGATCGTCAAACATTGTTAATCCCAGGTCTATGTAACTTGGTAATTTATATACCGAGATAAATAACGCAGTTATTCCAGAAGCCAGAATAGTTACAATTGTGTACGAATAAACAAAGAATAAAAGTGCTTTTTTAAAATTAAGTTTCATAAATACCTCCCTTTGTGTGTATAATAATTTATTAAAAGTGTAAAATTGCAATACATAACTAAGGGATGGTTATATTAAACGGAGCATTTATTTACAAAATACGGAGAAATGGCATTTAAATTTCAGGATAGTTCAGCTAATTTTCAACTATTAAATAATTTTCTGATTAATGGTTTTGAGGGTGATAAACTGCTTGAACATTCACAAAAAGTCAGTCTCCATAATATTGAAATAATATCGAACGAGTGGTATTTTGAAGGTATTCGTATGATTTATACGGACTGTCTCTATGATAGGCCTGTTGAACTAATATGGAATTCCGATATGAAAATTGAACTCATAACATTGATCTGTAATCTGAAAGGATCTGCAATAATAAGTAATAAAGCAAACAAACAATTTCAGATATTAGGAAGCTATCAACATAATCTTTTCTATTCCCAACCCAATACAGCAGATGAAGGTGTGCTTAAATTCGAAGATTCGCATTCTTCAATGTTCATGATACAGTTTACTAAAGATTCTTTTTTAAGAATAACACAGGATGCAAATGACGCATTAAACAAGTTTAACGAAAATGTAATCAACAGTCAAACGGCTATCTTATCCCCTGTAAACCTTCCATTGAATGCCCTCATGCAAAATATAATAAGCAACATCGTAAACTGTAGGTACAAAGATGACCTCAAAAAAATGTTCCTATTTTCAAAATGCATCGAATTTCTGGTACTGCAGGCAGAGGCATGTAATAGTTCAACAGATGATTCTTCTGGCTATATCAAAACTGATTATGACAAAGATTGCATTTTGCACGCACGCGAATACATAATGAGCAATCTTGATGATCCACCCAGTTTGTCGGACCTGTCAAAAATAGTAGGAATAAATGAATATAAACTGAAGCGGGGATTCAAGGAATTATTTGGGAGTACTGTATTCGGATATTTATCAGATGCCAGACTCGAGATTGCAAAAAATGATCTTTTGAAAAGTAAAAAGACTGCCGGTAGTATCGCATCAGAATTAGGATATTCATCTGTCCAGCATTTTAGCAACTCCTTTAAGAAAAAGTTTGGATATTCTCCTAACAAATTGAAGTCCTGATATAACAAAGCTATGAAGAGCAATGAAAGTATAAATATTATAGTTATTTTTTAATAAATTGTAAAGAATCATTGACCTTCCAAATATAAATTAAGACATCTCTGACAATTTTAAAATTACTCCAACGCCTAATAAATAGGACTCTGAGCGGTCTGCAAGACCCAGCGATGAGTCTGTGTTGAACTACATCAGCCGGGCCAGGGCCTATGCACTTACTGAAGGGTTTTTATGATTTCAGGATATTTTTCATCAGAGTTCTTTGACATTTTGCAGGCTTTTTTGCTTATCCATTACAGAAGAATAGCGGGAAGGTAGTTGAAAAGTGTTCTTCTGATCTCATTTTATCCACGATAGGACATACCTTTCCCGCTTGTCGCGGAAGCGCAAAACGTACTGATGATTAGCAATTAGTATTTTGGGAGGGAAGAAAGGAGCAACCCGGGGATCGTATACGAGGCAGTTCCCTGACAGTAATCATCCTCCCGGTTTTACACGCCCGACAGAGGCGAAGATTAATACCCGTCAGGCGTTCGAAGCGTTGCTGCTTTGTCTCTGGTGGCAGACTTTTTTCGTTCGGTTTCTTGCTGCTTTGTTTCTCAGATGAAAAGCGTAAAGCCATGTTACGTTTAACAGTATGGTTGTAAATACCATAACGATGGATCTTTACAAATCTTTTTGGCAGGATGTGCATGTAAACCGACGCAGGAATTCAATTCCATCGAGAGTAACGGGCTTTTTGATGGCCCTGTCGCGATAATCTTTGGCAATGAAAGTTACCTTCCCATTTTCTATGTTCAGGATGCGCTGATTTGTAATTGCCACCCGGTGAGTGTACTGACCCAGGTATTTTACAACATGCTCAGCACCTGCCATCGATGGTTCACAGTGTACCACCCATCGGGAGTTGTATGCTGCCTGCAGCTTGTCGTCAAAAAGCTCAAGCTCGTTTTGCTTTCTCAAGGCGCGTTTAAGGCTGTCGAGGAACTTGCCTTTAAAGGTATCACTCAGCTGATGTACAGGATAAAGATATTTGCCGGAATGACCGATTCCCTTCCACTCTGCCTTGAGAGTATATCCGACCGCTGGAACGATGCAGTGGATATGAGGATGAAGCGACATGTTCTGACCCCATGAGTGGAGTACTGCTACAGCCCCGGTTTCAGAGCCATAATGAGAGTATCTGAATGAATAGAGAGTGCTCCATACCGCAGCAAAGAGAATGTCGTAATACATCCTCTGGTTATGCAAACAAACGGCATTAAGCTGGTGGGGAACAGTAAAAATAATATGATAGTGCTTAACGTGAAGGGTGCTTTACATCAGGTCGTCAATCCAGAAGGCCTGTTTTGCAGCCTGACACTTAGGACAGTGCCTGTCGCCACAGCTGTTATAGCTATAGTGTGCTAAAGCAGGATACCCTGACCACATTTGGCCGGCAAATTCACAATTAACATAAGTAACTTAACAACAAACGCTTAAACAAAGTCAAGGAGGGTCAATTTATTCCGGTTAAAGGTGGAAGGACACTGGTTTTTCCATCTTAAGTGCTTAATCTTTTGTGCAACAAGAGCCGTATGAAGCGAGAGTATCAAGTACGGTTCCGTGAGAGGTTTGGGGTGAAACTCCCCTTACCTACTCTACCAAGTCCTAATGTCAATTTGGATCCCAAAAATAACTCAAGGCAATAACCTGTAAGTAGATCAATTCTCAGAACCTTGAATATGATTTATCAAAGTGCTTAATAACTATTTAAAATCAGCCCTTAGTTTTTGGAAACATAACAAAACATTTGCATTAATAAATGCAATGAGCTTGTCTGTTGCTCTTGCCGTGTCATTCATAATTATGCTTTATGTTATCAATGAGTTTAGTTATGACAGATGCCATACAAATTATAAAAGGATTTTCAGGGTTCTGAACTATTATGTCGATTATAAGAAATCCTATACAGAGACACCCTTCATTTTGGCTTCAGCACTAAAATCTGAATATCCACAGGTTGAACATTCTATAAGTGTAAGGTCCGCTTTTGGAATAAGAATACAAGTAGAAGATAAATTATTTACTGTTTCAGAAGCAGTTTTTACTGATTCGGAAGTTTTTGACATTTTCACACTTCCGATTGTGCAAAAAGTCCAACAGGGAGATCTATTAGAGGATAAAAATTCAATTGTCATTTCTCAGGAGTTGGCAAAAAAAATCTTTCCGGGTCGGGATCCAATCGGGGAAGAAATCACAGTAAATTCTTCGATTGGAGATCTGATTTTTTTCGTCCAGGCAGTTTATAAGGATCTCCCTCCAAATTCGACTTTCAAAGCTCAATGTCTGTTGAGTAATAAGCTGTATGTAGAAAATCTGAACAAAGCTTATAATGTTACAAATTCAGACAAGGATTGGACCAATAATTCAGTTATAACCTGGGTTCTATTATCAAATAACTCTGATGGAAGGGAATTAGAAAAACAATTCCCGGCTTTTGAGCTTAAAAACCTGGGGCAAAACTCTCATTATCATTACTTACTTCAAAATTTATCTGATGTTTACCTTGGTTCTGAAAATATCGGAAATACCGGACTTAAAGGCGACATAAAGAATATCAGATTAATTATTACAATTGCTCTCGCAATTATCCTAGTAGCTTCAATTAATTATATAATTCTGTCTACTACCGTGTCATCTGAACGTCTGAAGGAAATCGGGCTGCGTAAAACGTTTGGAGCAAGCGACAGTGAAATTAAATATCAATTATACACTGAGTCTGTTTTAATGGCAATAGGGATAATGCCGATCTCGATTTTAATTATGTGGTCAGCTCTGCCAACAGCAGGCAAGTTATTCCAGACCCCAATACAAATCATACCTTCAAACATACCGGTTTACATTTTGATCTCCTTTGCATTAACATTGTTAATAGGTATATTATCAGGCATATATATTTCCACTATCATCTCAAGGTTAGAGGTTACTAACATTATAAAAAACTCTGTTTATACAGGCAAAAGAAAAACTCTACTACGTTCTTCGCTTATAGTATTTCAATTAATCATTTTTTGTTCTTTTGTATCATCCGTGCTCATCATCCGCTCACAATATCAATATGCACTTAAAAGAGATCCCGGACATTACAACAGTAATGTAATTATTTTAAATCTTGGTCGAAAATTTAGTGAATTTCCAGCATTACTAAATGACATTATAGTTAATACAAATGTTATTGCAGCTGCCGGATGTGCAGAATGTGTGCCTATGCAGAACTCTGCAACTGGACTGTACCAGCATTTCCAGGATAAAGAAGTTCGTGTACAATTAGAGGCAATGTTTGTTGATTTCAATTTCCTGGAAAGTATGGGGATAAGATTGGTTGATGGACGATCCTTTTCCAAGGACTTTGGGAGTGATCAGACTCAATCTGCAATATTAAACGAAACTGCTGTGAAGAAGTTAGGTATTGTAAACCCTGTTGAGCAAAAGATTGCAGGTTCGACTATTATTGGGATCGTCAAGGATTTTAACCTTCACTCTGTACATACAGAAATTCCACCAACAATAATTTATTTGAAAAACGAAATTAGTTGGCAATTAGTCGTTCATTATATGCCAGGGTCCTTTAATAAGGTACGTCAGATGTTGGAGTCAGAATGGAAAAAATTTGGTGCCGACCAGCCATTTAGTTATAATTCCATTGAAGATCTGATAGCAAGCAGATATTTATCAGAAAAAAATCTGAGTATTTCAGTGAGTATTTATGCCATTATAGCAATTTTAATTGCTTCATCGGGTTTATTTGGGTTAACCCTATTTAATGCTAGATCCAGGACAAAAGAAATAGGAATAAAGAAAGTGTTTGGTAGCTCTGAAAATTCAATTATTTACTCTTTTCTATCGGAAAACTTTATCCTCGTACTTGTGGCTGGAACAATGTCTATTCCAGTAACTCTTTATTTTATGACTAACTGGTTAGAGAATTTTTCTTATAAAATAAATATTAATTGGTGGACATTTGTGATACCTTTTTTGACAGCTTTAATTATCGTCCAGCTGACTGTTTTTGTATATTCATATATTGTATCGAGAATAAATCCAGTTCAATCTTTGAGATATGATTGACTAAATACTTTAACCAGGAAGAACCAAAATATTGATAACTAGATATATAAAATCGCCCTACAGCTAACAAGCGGGTGCTATGAAAAGTACTGCCCCGGGAGTGTTAAAGTTAAATAATAATTTCTTAAAACTTCTTCTATAAAATCTATAAAATCAGGCTGCTATATGCAGTCAATAATATTTATTGCTGCAGTCACTTGTTATACTTTATAGGTTAGGGTGCGAAGGCTAAAGTTGCCTTTCAGCTTTAACAGCTAATTTTAAATTTGAAGTTTATGTTTTTGCACAAACTCACGTTAGCTGCAAGGCACAGTCCAAGCCCTCATTCTACCAGGATCTCCGACGCACAAGCAAGAGTTTGACAACCCGTCCCTGCAACCCTCCCTTTGCCAAACACATGCTTCTTTGCCCGCCCGTACTCCGTCATCCGGACAATTTTATCATACCGTGATAAATTCTCTATTCTACCGGGATTTGAAAACAACACACCTTGACAATTATACCTGGACTAAAAAATCCTTTGTCATTGTTTTGCCCTTCCATACATTGGTTTATGTACCTAATATAAATATCTGAGTTATCTTTATTAGAATCCTTTTACAAAAAATTTCACAAATTCATGTAACCTTTTCTATTTATCAAGGTTTACAATATCAGTTGCACTAAATAAATATAGAAAAACTTGGATGCACTCTCGGATAATGCTCTAATGCTGAAAGTAAAAGAAGGTGACATTGATAAAATGGGACTGCTTTATGAACGATATTATCGTCAGTTGTATGGTTTCCTCTTTCATATGACCAGACATAAAGAATTAAGTGAAGATATGATTCATAATGTTTTTTTCAGAATGTTAAAATACCGGAATGGGTTTACAGGCTCCGGTGAATTTAAAACCTGGATGTATCATATTGCCAGAAATGCTCTTCACGATCATTACAGAAAGGATAAACGAACGCCTTCGCATAACAGTTTGCAGTTGTCGGATTTTGAAGAGAAAATAGCAGGCGAACTGCCTGCAGATGAACAAATGGAATATCAACAGGAATTGAGGAAACTGGAAATTGCTTTGAAAAATCTGAGTGATGAAAATCGTGAAGTAATCGTTTTATGCAGATTCCAGGAGCTTAAGTATTACGAAATTGCCCGGATAATGAATAAAACCGAAGGAGCAATAAAATCAAGGGTGCATCGTGCATTGAACCAGTTGAAAAGCAATTATTTAAAAATCGAAAATTATGAATAATAAAAAATGCAAGGATTATAGAGAGCAATTTACCCTGCTTCTGACTGACTCCCTTGATCATGCCAAGCGCAATGAGGTTGAAAGTCATCTGACTGGTTGTGAGGGTTGCAGGAAAGAATTTGAGACGGCAAAAAAAATATGGAACCTTATGGGGGAAATCCCGGTACCACAGCCTTCAGATGCAATGAGGTCAGGGCTTAATACCATGATCTCTGATTTTAAAAAAGAAATGATTGTAAATAAAAATCCAATTGGTGTGTGGATAAATAAACTTTACATGAATTGGTTTTTGCATTCCCTGCCCCAATATGCATTTAGTATTTTTTTTGTTTCTATCGGATTAATTGCCGGGTATCTTTTACATGAGAATAAGCAATCAACAATTTCATACAACAACCAAATTGAATCGCTTTCTTCACAGGTGTCGGAAATGAAACAGTTGATGGTGCTTTCGCTGTTGGAAAATCCTTCTGCATCACAACGTTTACAGGCTGTTTCATATACCGATGAAATGAGTAATGTTGACCTTAAGATAATTGATGCTTTATTTACAACTTTAAATGAGGATTCAAATGTCAATGTAAGACTTGCAGCTCTTGAGGCTCTCGTTAAACTATCCGGTGAACCAAAAGTCCGTGAAGGCCTCGTCCGGAGTATTAGTCATCAGGAATCTCCACTCATGCAATCGGCAATTGCAGATGTTATGGCAAAGTTGCAGGAGAGAAGCTCTGTCAAACCCCTGCAGGAACTGCTTAGTAAAAAAGGTCTGAATCAAATGGTTAAAATCAATATTCAAAAAAACATTAGCAAATTAATCTGATAACAATCATTAAATAACCAGTTTATGAAAGACAAAATAATCTCTCTGTTTATGGGATTAGGAATCATATGCTCCGTTCAGCTGGCCAATGCCCGGGAATTTAAAGAGCATATCAGCAAAGAGTTCATTCTTTCTAAAGATGTAACCGGAAGTACATTGTTCATTTATAATGTCTCGGGTTTTATAAAGGTGGAAGGCTATGAAGGAAATAATGTTCTGCTCGAAATAGATAAGACCATTACAGCTGATGATGACAAGATTCTGGAAACAGGTAAGCAGGAATTCAGGCTCGCTTTTGACCAGAAATCGATAGTATTATTGCATACATTGCCGAACCTTTCGATTCGAGACCGCACTGGAACAAATATTGTGATAATGATCGCAAAATTGAATATGATTTCATGCTGATTATACAGTGAAGGTGCCATTTGGTTTTAATCTTCGTATCTCAACAGTAAATAACGGGATTATTTCAGTAAATGATGTAAGGGGCATATTGAATGTAAATAATGTGAATGGGGAAATAAAGATTGCCAATGCTGAAGGAACAACCTATGCCCATACTGTAAATGGCAATGTAACTGTCAGCTATCTGACTAATCCGCCCGAGGAGTCATCTTATTATACAATAAACGGGGATATCCATGTAAGCTATCAGTCAGATCTTTCTGCTGATCTTCAGTTTAAAAGTATGCATGGGGATTTCTTTACCGATTTCCCCGATACAGAATTACTACCGGTATCGGTCACAAAAATGCAGGAAAAAAAGCAGGGAAGGATAGTCTATAAACTCAATACTCTTACTTCAGTTCGTTTTGGTAAAGGTGGCAGAACATTCAAATTCGAAACACTTAACGGCAACGTTTATATTAAAAAACAATCTTAAAAACATATAATTATGAAAAGAATGAAACTTACGGGGTTTGTATTACTTGGCCTGATAATGGTAACGACGTCTTTCGCACAATCAGGATCAACTGAACAGTTAACGGTGCCTTTAAGCAGTCCCGGTAAACCATACACCTTAAAGGTACAATTGGTACAAGGCTCTATAAAAGTAATCAGTTACGAAGGCAAGGACATAGTAATAAATGTGACTTCAAGGGAAGGGACAATGAAAGATCGGAGCGAACCAAAGGGGATGAAACGTATTTCAACATCGGGCAGTTATGAAGTAAGTGCGAAAGAGACTGATAACACTGTTACAGTAGTACCAGCAATACCAACAACTTTATCATCTGGATCTAAAAATTCCGCAGGATGTAAAGCTAAAGTTAGGCACCGTAAACAATGGTGCAATTGAAGTAGAAAATGTGAAAGGTGAACTGGAAGTGAATAATGTAAACGGTAACATTAAGCTGATCAATATTTCCGGTTCAGTTGTTGCCAACACTGTGAACGGTGATGTAACTGTGACTTTCATTCGGTTGATCCAAAAGCCCCCATGGCATTTTCAACACTGAACGGCGATGTGAATGTAACTTTTCCGGCTGATACAAGAGCCAACCTGAAATTAAAATCCGACAATGGAGAAATATACAGCGATTTTGACATTGACATTGATAAAAAGCAACCCAAAGTAAACAATACCAATGAGTCGGGCATGTATAAGATAAAAAAAGATGACTGGGTTTATGGAAAGATTAATGGTGGTGGTCCCGAAATACTGATGAAAAACATGCAGGGAAATATTTATGTGAAAAAAGGTTCCAGATAACGCCATAACCTGAAATCTATCTGAATTCTTAAAGATCTCGAATGTCCAGGTTAAGTTGAATGAGATAAGAATAAAATTAGAAATCATAAATAAACTGACTATGCTATTACATCACATTCTTATTATTTACCGAAAATTTAAACAAAATAAAAGTTCGTTAATCATCAATTTGCTTGGCCTTTCAACCGGCTTGGCTTGTGCTTTATTGATTTACCTCTGGGTAAACGATGAGTTGCATGTCGATAAATTTAATAAAAATGACAGCCGTATTTTTCAGGTTATGCAAAACAATAACGACGGGAAAAAGATACAAACAATGGCTGAATACTCCCGGCAGATTAGCCCGGGCATTGGCTGATGAAATTCCGGAAATTCAATATGCTGTTACAGTTGTGCCTGCATCGTGGTTCAACGAAAAAGGAATAGCAAAACTTGGTGAAACAAGTATTAAAGCTGAAGGCCAATATGCAACAAAAGATTATTTAGATATTTTCTCCTGCGATTTAGTTGTGGGTGATAAAAATCAGGTTTTGGCTGATAAATACAGTGTGGCAATTTCTGAGGAGTTGGCAGGCAAATTATTCGACAAGGCTGAGAATAGTATTGGTAAAACCATTGAATGGAATCAGGATGCAATTTCCGGATCATTTCAAATAACAGGTATTTTCAAATCTCCTCCGGCTAATGCAACCGCACAATTCGACCTTCTTTTTAATTATGATATTGTTCAGGATGCCCATCTGTGGCTTACCGAATGGAGGAACAGTGGCCCAAGTACTTTTGTGGTTGTTAAAAATGGGACTGATGTTTCTGTTTTAAACGATAAAATCAAAAATTATCTGAAATCGAAATCACAGGACTCCGAAAATACCCTATTTCTTCAAAAGTATTCAGACAGGTATTTGTACAGCAGGTATGAAAATGGGCAACCTTCAGGAGGAAGGATAGAATATGTCAGGCTGTTTTCGATTGTTGCACTTTTTATTTTAATAATAGCCTGCATTAATTTTATGAATCTTTCAACTGCCAAAGCTTCGGGAAGGTTGAAAGAAATTGGCATTAAAAAAGCAGTAGGTGCAAACAGGGCGATTCTTATTTACCAGTATTTAGGCGAATCAATGCTAATGACCTTCATTTCGTTGATGCTTTCAATTGTTGTAGTTGTTTTGTTTCTTCCTTTTCTTAATGAAATAACAGGAAAACAACTTGTATTTACTTTCGGGAAAGAACTTATCTTTTCTATTGTTGGCATCCTTTTATTTACCGGGTTAGTTGCGGGAAGTTATCCTGCTCTATACCTTTCAGGATTCAGGCCTGTTGAGGTTTTAAAAGGAAAACTTCGTGGTTCAGTTACCGAATTTTGGGCCAGGAAAGGATTGGTAATATTTCAGTTTGTCATATCTGTAACACTTATTGTATCGGTGCTGGTTGTTTATAAACAAATAGAATTTGTCCAATCAAAAAATCTGGGTTACAACCGCAATAATGTCCTGCATTTTAATGCTGAAATGAAAATGGAAGATGATGAAAACTTTTTGGCTTATGGAGGGAAGTTGGAAAAGAATGTGGAAACATTGTTGAATGAAATAAATAAAATTCCGGATGTTGTTTCGGTTTCAAATTTCAACCATGATTTAACTGGCCATCATGGAGGCATCCAAGGTGTTGACTGGATGGATGGAAACGATGATGATAAAATGTACTTTTTCAAAGCTTGAAATTGGCTATAATTTTATTGAAACTTTGGGAATTGAGATGTCGGAAGGGAGGAGTTTCTCAAAAGAGTATGGAAATGAAATATCCAAAATTATTTTTAATGAAGAGGCGATTAAACAAATGGGCCTTGTTGATCCGATTGGTAAAACAATTCGGGTTTGGGGACAGGAAAAACAAATTGTCGGGATAGCAAAAAATTTCCATTTCGAATCACTTTTTGAGGAAGTGAAACCTTGTATTATGCAGCTTGAGCCAAGAGCACAGAATATGATGGTTAAAATTAATTCTGAATCGCAATCGGCAACTATCGACCAACTTCATAAACTATTTGTGGAACTGAACCCTGGACTGGGTTTTGAATACAAGTTTGTAGATGACGATTATCAGGCATTGTATGTTGGCGAAAAGAGAGTAGGTATTCTTTCGAAATATTTTGCCGTAATAGCCATTTTTATTTCATGCCTGGGCCTTTTCGGTTTGGCAACATTCTCTGCCGAAAAACGAAAAAAAGAAATAAGTATTAGAAAAATATTAGGGGCGGGTGAGTATAGTATTATTCAACTATTATCAAATGAATTTGCAAAAATAGTATTGGTGGCAATTTTAATTGCATTACCTGCTAGTTATATGATTGTTGAAAACTGGATTAAAAAATTTGCCTATGGAATCAATATTAGTTTGTGGATTTTTATCCTTGCCGGTTTGCTGGCTTTGGGAATTGCCTTGCTAACAGTTAGCTGGCAAAGCTGGCGGGCAGCAACGAGGAATCCATTGGAGGCTTTGAAGTATGAATAATGTCTTGAACTATGATTAAATGATTGATTGAAAACTTTGATTTATAAACTACGATGGAAAATAACTATCCCAATGAGTCAGTCTAAATATAACCTTCCCTGCTGCTGTCAGGCACATTACGCAAATAGAAAATTCAGTATTATAATTTGAAGCATGCGACTGCGTAAAGAGCCTTACAGCCCGTCCCTCCCACTCAGAGGACAGGCTGCTAAAGTAGTAATATTTGTTTCATAAAGACAAACACAAAATTTGCCCAGCAGCTAACACGGATGGTAGGCTTAATTGCCTTCGTCAGCCCGGAAAGCTTCGTAATCACCCCAAAGTCTATGAGGATAATTTACACCCACTTATTATACTTTCTGTACCGTGAATAATCCTGCTACCGTGACAAAGTCAATGGGGCTGCCGGCCGACGCTTCTGTTGTCATGGTTTTTGCATCGCCATCTGCCAATTTTTTGTACCGTGAAAAATTCGTGCCGTTTATCGGGACTCAGTCATCTGTGACAATTTTATCGTGACACCGAAACTTATCGCCACTTATCGGGACTGTGCAAAAACACATGCCAACCCTGACACAGACGGCAACTAATCCTAACCACCGGGCCGTTATGGGCAAGCCATTGACTACATGATATTTATATGCATAAAGTCAAAATGTAATCCTGCACCACAAACAGTTTAACCATAACAATAAAACTTAGTGCTTTCTATCGGGACTTTGCCCGCGAGTAAAAAAATTAAAAATTCTTATAACTCCAGGGAAATGACGATATTTATTAACTCATTTTGGAAAGAAATAAATGGCAAATAAAATTTCATTACAACGTTAAGAATCTTTCCTTTTTGAAGGCTGTGACATTTTGAGAGGTAACATGGATGCTTCTGAATACACAGAATATATCATTTCTATGCTATTTCTCAAAAGAGTAAATGATCAATTTGAAGTACATCGAGACAGACGTAGAAAGACACTGACTGAAGTTCGTGGAATAAATGATCCCGCTATAATTTATGGTGAACTGGAAAGACAAAACGCACCTGAAGACATAAACGGAAAGGTAAAAATTAAAACAAAATTAAGAAATATGGCACTAATCTGATGAATATTTCAGATTGACAGGCAACCCCATTCTTGTCGGGAAAGAAATGTGAGGTTATAAGTCAGATGAGTTAGATTTTAGAATAAAAATTTAAAAGAGAAGTAATATGTTAAATATTAGAGATGAGGAGATCAGGAGCCTTGTATCATCAACAGATTATTCTGAGGCTCTCACAATAACTGCGACCAAAGATGATGTACAATCCGCCTGTGAATCAGCGAAAATGTATGGTTTTCGAGCTGTTGTGGCCTTTCCGCAATATATTGGTCACCTGGTCGATACCCTTAAAGGGACTAATATTCGTGCTCAGATTCCAGTAGGATTCCCCTGCGGAGGAGTAACTACGCTTGTTAAGTGCACTGAGGCTGAACAAGGATTGAAACGCGGGGCCACTGATTTGGACATGGTAATGAATATTTCGGCATTCCTGAAAGGCGACTACAGGCTCGTATCGTCAGATATCCTGGAAGTTATGGCAGTGGCCAAACCGTTTGGTGTTCCTTTCAAAGTGATTATCGAGGTCGGTGTACTTACCGACGAACAAATCATTGCGGTTTCGAAACTCGTGGTGGACTGCGGAGCGGATTTCATAAAAACCTGTACAGGATTTGGCCCTGGACGGGCTACCATTCACAACATCAACCTTATTAAAGAGACTGTGGGAGATCGTATAGGGATAAAAGCATCAGGCGGTGTGGCCTCTCTGGAAGACGGAGTTGCTCTGATGCGGGCAGGTGCCACGGTGGTGGCAATACGCCACCGACTGGTCGATCAACTCCAAGAACACAACTGGCCAAGGAAAACTCATTTTTGAAGGAAGAATCCGATGTTGTCTCAATACAGGCTCAAATGTTCATTATTTGCAAGCCGATTGCCAAAGCCGCTTAAGCCAACGCCTTTTCCAAAGCATTGACAAAAAGCCTGCAAAATAGAAAACTTGAATTTAAAAATATTTCACCTCGCACCGACGCAGGAAAAATTACTTCAACGAGACAGAAAACAAGTAAAGTATGAAATAAATATGCATCAAATAACGAGTCATTTTTCTGGTACCTAGACAAATAAACAAGGCCTGGCCCATAACACGGACGGTTGGGGTAATAAGCTTACTGCCCATACCAGCGGGCCGTCAGACTGTCTAAAAACCTACCATATTTGTTGATAAGTATGAGGCTGGTGATTCTTAGTAAAACTGTGTGTTTTGTATCTTAACTATATGAAATTCATACAAGGACAAGACAGAACCCAGATCAATCTTTTTCCGGTCTCCCTGGATCAGTCAATCGACTCCGAAAATGAAGTGCGGATAATAGACCTGTTTGTCGATAGTCTTTCTATTAAAGATTTTGGATTCAGAACGGATTTTATCGAAAATGGTCGTCCGGCTTATCATCCTGCTGACTTGCTCAAGCTCTTCATTTACGGTTATCTGAATAAGGTTCGCTCAACGCGTGATCTGGAGAAGGAATGCAGAAGGAACGTTGAAGTGATGTGGCTTTTAAAATGTCTCAGACCTGATCATAACACGATCGCCAAATCGTGCAAGATGTGTACGGCTCACTCACAATGCACCAGGTCGAAGGGTGGGAGAGTTCTTTCAAGAAGTACATATGCAGAATATTACGAAAATAATCGTAAAGTTTATCAGGAAAAGGAACACCTTTACAAGAGACGACAGGCTATTGTTGAACACCAGTATGGGACTATTAAACGCCAATGGGGCTTCAGTTATATACTTACAAAGAAGGGCATAGCGAGGGCAAGTGCGGATGTAGGCTTTATATTTATTGCATATAACCTCAGAAGAATTGGTAATATTTTGACAGGCGATCTGCTAAAAGAGTATCTAAGGATACTTGTTTCTCTGTTTTTAACAATTTGCCTTCATCTACGAGGCATTTTTATGCAATATAAGAGACCTGTTTTACTAGAAAAGGCAATCCAGGAAGTAAAAATTGGCTTTGCTTAAACTCGCTTAAAAGAGGTCAGTTCTGACAATCCTAAAAAGGTTATTAGACAAACTGCCGTTATGCCACATTTTAAGGCTAAACCAACAATATTGAAAAATCATTTAGTTATAAGGCATATCACTTTTTTATTTACTTCAACCAAAACAGATATACTATGAAAAGTAAAATCAATTTATTTATCATTCTTCTCAGTCTGACTACAATGTTTATCTCCTGTGACCGACCTGATTGTAAAAACACAAATCCATTATTTGACAATTATTCTCCTGACTCCAGAGAATATAAAACAGAGCTTATAAAACAACTTAAAAATATAGACAAGCTAAAACTGTCATATTGGTTTAAAGAATACGTTGAATCGAATGGACAAGAACTGCTATTATTCAATATACAGGGAGATGGATTATGTGCTATCATAGTTTTAACTGTTGAACAATGGGATAAGCTCGAAGAATTGCGACAAAAGAAAGGAGCTTCTTTTAGAGGAGCGGAGTTTAAAAACCTGAAGTTTGATATTCAAAAAGATTCTAACAATGTCAATTTCATTTTAAGAGATTTCGACAGAATTATTGATTAAGAAAAACGTAGCATAACAAACGTTATAGCAAATGCGGGAATGCGTGATCGTTGAAACATTTGAAATCTATACATACATTTGTGCTGGCTGACAGTTGAGCAGCAATTTAATCCCGCACTTGCCATAGCGTCTGTTGTTACAAGCAATAAAATTGACAACACACACTGATTAAACAGGAAATAATATGACAGAATTTTGGGAGACAAGCTTTAGAGATAAACAAGAAATGTGGGGATGGGAACCAGCCGATTCCGCAATTGATACTTTAGAATTATTTAAAAAATACGGATTAAATAAAATCCTAATTCCTGGATTTGGTTACGGTAGAAATGCCAAAATTTTTACTGACAATGGATTCAAGGTAACTGGGATTGAGATTTCTGAAACTGCAATTGATTTAGCACAAAAACACTTTGGAGATAGTATAAAAGTATATCACGGTTCTGTCAGTTCAATGCCGTTTGACCAAGAATTATATGATGGTATCTTCAGTTATAGTTTAATCCATTTATTAAGCGAAGAAGAACGAATAAAACTGATTGAAGATTGTTATAATCAACTAAAGCCTAATGGATATATGGTTTTTGTGACAATTTCAAAAATGGATTTTAGATATGGACAAGGAATTGAAATAAGCAAAGACACATTTGAACCATGGTCTGGACTTAACTTTATATTTTTATGATTCAGATTCAATTAAATCGGATTTTGGCAATTATGGATTGATAGATGCCGAAGTAATTAATGAACCAAAAGTGGATTTGGGTAGATAAACCCTCACAAAGATTTTGGTATATCGTATGCAAAAAGGAAAATAGATAAAATTGCCAGTGGCTAAAAATGTTTATGCCAGCTTGGGGTGATGTGTAACTTTGAAGTTTTGTTTTCTTAATTTTTATTCAGCAACGTGAGACAGTAACGAGCTTCGAAAGCCCAAGCCGTCATAAACATAACCGTTATGCTAAAGCGCAAAGCTCCTGTGCTGACAGTAAATTAATTCTGCATAAGAAGTAATTTGGTATAATATTTGAGGTCAAAATATTGATAATAAGACACAAAACTAACCAAGTGAAAAATCTCAAGAATTCTTTAAGATTCTGTTTTTTGTTGCTTTTCATCTTATCAGGTTGCAAGGAAAAAGAGTTGCCAATAGTAACAACTGGTGATATCTCGTCAATAACTCAAACATCTGCTATTTGCAAAGGATATCTCTTTTCCCATGGAAGTTGTGAAGTAACTTCCAAGGGTATTTGCTGGAATACTACAGGAGAACCAACAATATACGATGATACAATAACAGTAGACAGCTCCACTACTTTCACTATCAAATTGACTGATTTAGTTTTAAACACCAAATACTATGTAAGAGCTTTCTCTATTAATTGTGAAGGGACATCCTATGGAAAAACAAAGTCTTTTACCACAGACCCTCCCTACTTACCAGAAGTAAAAACATTGGGAGTATCATCAATTACTAAAACCTTTGTAAAATCAGGTGGTAACGTGACCTCCGATGGAGCTTCCCAGATTATTGATCGTGGATTATGTTGGGGAAAATCAATGAATCCTACTTTAACTGACAATTATATCTCAATTGAACCGGGAGCCGGTTCTTTTAATATCACTTTAACAGGTCTGGAATCCAATACTGATTATTTCGTCCGTGCTTATGCCACTAACCATGTTGGTACAGGATATGGTGAATCCAGATTTTTTACCACAAGCTTTGAAGCTAATCCTGATTATCCTATTGATCCAGATTATCCAACTACGTTTTTTAGACTCGATTCTACCACACTTTCTCAGAAAAGAAGTGCATTTGCTGAAAAAAATATATACCTGAGAACATCATTGGATGAATATGGATTCTGTGGCTATGGAGGAGGTCTTGTAGATGCAGAATCTTCTCCTGTCTCAGATTTAACAAGGGATGAGGCAATTGAAGTAATAAAAAGATTTATCTCAATTAATCCCGCTGAAACGGGTATAGAAAATCCCAGCGATCTTGATTTTTCAAAACTGCGTTATAGTACCAATGGAGCAGGAAATATATTGTGGCATTATAGTGCATATCAAACCTACGAGACAATAGAAGTACTGGGTGCAGTAGTTCAACTTAATATATTATACAGCGAAGTTACATCCTGTACTGGAAACTGGTACCCTAATATTTATATTCCTGATAACTATGTTCTTAACCAAGAACAGGCCAAAACTCTTCTTTTAGGTAGAGTGGTTAGTAACTATGACGGGGTAGGTCTGTATTCAATAACAATTTCTGCTCAAGATCTATATTCAAGCTCAGTAAAACCGGTTATTTTTCCGATAGAAACCGAGGAGAAAATTGAACTACGGGTTTCCTGGCAAATATGGATGGATTCGATATCCTTCCAAATATATGTAGATGTAATGACAGGTGAAATTTTAGGCAGAGTACCTACCATTGATTTTTGAACCAATATACTGACACAATGAATAAGCAGATCAAATAATTGCTGAATTTCTTATCCTAAACAATATTTAGATTAACGAAAAATGGCACTAATCCGTGACTTTAAAATTAGGCCTAAGCATAACACGGATAATGCTATGAAAAGCAATCGCCCCGGGTTAACAAAGGTAAATAATATTCTTCTCCTATAAACTTCTTTAAAAAATCCTATAAAATCACACTGCTATCGGCGGTCAATTTCAATTAAATGCCGCAATCACTTGTCATTTTTTATAGTAAGAGTATCCCGCACAAAGCGGGACTATGGTTTGTAATCATTCTGTTACCTGCCGTGTTTTACGTTAACCCTCAATTCTTTTGACCTTATAACATCACAACTTATGTCTCTCCCAGGGATCCTTCAACGAAAGACATTGGTCTTTACTCTGTTACATTGTTTGCATACGATAAAGCATCTGATACATATACCTGTCCTGCCGGAATTATAATGAAAACCAACAATAACTGGTACCAGCACAGCGAGGGACATCACAAACAGGGAGCAGGGTACAGGTTCAGAAGATACGTAACAACAGACTGCAAAACATGTCAGGAGAGGCACAAATGTACACAGAGTAAGCAAAACGGTCGGGCCATTGACCGTAGTGAATATGCTGATGAGCTTGAAGCTAATACCCGAAGAGTAAATGAGAATCCGGACTACTATCGTAAACGGCAGCAGATTGCCGAGCACATGTATGGTACTCTGAAACGACAACGGGGTTTTACTCACACAAATGTCAGGGGAAAGGAAAAGGTGATGGGTGAGCTGTTCCCGCTTGGGTTTAAGCGTAAACAGGGCTGTTTTAAGGCTTTTTCAAGAGTTATTTCTGGTGACGGGTAAAATGCACTATTTGCAAAGTCAATAAATAAACAGCTTCACGTTGTTGCCTTTCAGCTTTAACAGCTAATTTTAAATTTGAAGTTTATGTTTTTGCACAAACTCCCGTTAGGCACAACCATAAAAAACCGACTACGATTAGTATAAGGCAAATTTTGTAATGGATCACAGTTCAGACATTTTTTTTGTAACCATATTAACTTTCCGGAGTAATCAATATAAAGAGTTACATTTCAAAATATGCTTATGTTTCCTTTTAATATTAATCACGCAACGCGAAATTTATTGAAAAACAAAGTAGATACATTTATCAATCTTAGTGGATTCGCAGTTGGAATTGCAGTCTTTTTCTTAATTTCCATGTACACCGCGCATGAATTGAATTATGATAAATTTAACAATAATTATAAAGAGATTTACCAGGTTCATATAGGCAAGGAATTTTATACAACTGCTCCTCTTGCCAATTTAATGAAGCAAAGCATACCGGAAATAAAGTCTGTTGCCCGAATCGATTATTATGTGGGCGGCGGGCAGGCTCCTTTTTTTGAAGTTGATGATAATGGCAAATCCTCTGAAAAATTGAAGGTCAAAAATGTGGTTTTTGCAGATAATAATCTTTTCGACCTGTTTAGCTTTAAGCTAATTCACGGAAATCCTTCCACTGCTTTAAATAATCCATATTCAATTGTATTAACCCGGAATACTTCACAGCTTTTGTTTGGAACTGATAATTCAGTGGGTAAATCCATCCATTATACTGGAGACAGACCTAACCTGCCTGCAATGGAAATGACAGTAACGGCTGTTATTGAAAATATTCCGGACAATTCTTCTGTTTCATTTAATGCCGTTGCTTCTTTTTCAACGCTATATTCCATTAATCCAACCGGAATGGACATGGATTCTGACTGGTCAAATTGGATGTATAGTACTTTTGTTATATTAAATCCTCAGAATAGTAAAATCGTTGAAGATAAACTAAGCAAATTTTGGAAGGAATGGGAATCAACGTATCGTGCTGGATATGAACATCAAAATATTAAAATTGTATCATTGGCCGACATCCCTTTTTTTAATAATAACAAACGGCAGTTAATTTTTATTATACAGCTTGTCGGGATATTTATTTTGATCATAGCATTGATTAATTTTATTAACCTTACCATTGCTAAATCATTATTACGTGCGGAAGAAATTGGTATTCGAAAAGTTTTTGGTTCATCTCGCTTCGAACTCATCAATCATTTTATATGCGAATCAGTGCTTGTGAGTGTGTTGGTTACACCGATTGCACTTCTGATAATCCTGATAAGTAAATCTTATTTTAATCAAATTACTAATACCGGTATTTCGTTTGATATTATTCATCAGCCATTATTGATTGTATTTTTTTTAATTGGTATTCTTGTCATAGGAGTTATTGCAGGGATTTATCCAGCATATTATCTGTCTTCTTTTAAAACATCATCTATTCTCAAAGGGGAGATCACAAAGGGGAAAAGAAGAAATTCCATGCGATTTAGTCTTTTTGTATTTCAGTTTGTTATTTCAATTTCTCTTATTATTTGCACTATATTAATTTCGAAGCAAATTGATTTTGTGAAAGATAAATCCCTGGGCTTAAATACGGCTAACATTATAGATTTTAATCAAAGTCAGCAAATTGGACACGGATATAATGTTTTCAAACAAAGACTTCTGCAGAATCCTAATATAATATCAGTAACGCGAACGAATACCGGACTTGGGAAAAGTCTTCCTATCACTGCAACATACGAGAATAATGGAATAAAGAAAACCTATTCTGTTACCACTGTTGATCCTGATTTTATTTCAACGATGGATATCGGGATGCTCGATGGTAGAAATTTTTCGTGGGAGATACCTACCGACAGGGAAGGAGCGATGATTGTTAATGAAACGTTTGTCAAAGAATTCGGACTAAATCCTGTTTTGAATACCGAAATTACCCTTTTTAACAGGAATGTGAAGATTATTGGTGTAGCAAAAGACTTTTATTATGATTCTTTTCGCCAAAAACTGGAACCTTCAGCTTTTTGGTATGCCGATTGGAATTCACATATTAATATTAAATTCAGCAATCAAAATTCAGCACAGGCAATAGAATATATTGCGGGTTTATGGAAGGAGTTTTCACCGGAAATACCGTTTGAGTATGAATTTTTGGATAGAACTTATAATCAGTTATACAAGTCGGAGGAAAATTTACAGCAGATTTTTTCGGGCTTTTCAATAATTGCGATTATTATAGCATGCCTCGGGTTGTTTGGGCTGGTTTTAAACAGTACTCAACAGCGGTCGAAAGAAATCGGTATCCGAAAAGTAAACGGCGCCAGGATTTCTGAAGTGTTAATCATGCTAAATAAAGACTTTGTAAAATGGGTCGCCATTGCTTTTGTAATTGCCACCCCCATTGCGTACTATGCCATGCACAAATGGCTCGAAAGCTTTGCTTATAAAACCACCCTAAGCTGGTGGATTTTTGCTTTGGCCGGTTTGCTGGCATTGGGAATTGCGTTGCTAACAGTTTCGTTTCAGTCGTGGCTAGCGGCAACAAAGAATCCGGTGGAAGCTTTGAAGTATGAATGAAATCTTGAACCTGTCTACCGGTATGCAGGCTATGATTTTTATGATTAACTGAAGACTGTGATTTTAAAAACACGAAAAAATAAGCCTTGTTATCTGACCCCGAAGGGGTTCAATTTCAATAACCGTGGGTGTCGCCCACGGAAATGAACTGTATGTTCCAATACAGCTGTTCATTGTTAATTATTAACTGAAAAGCATCCCTAAAAGGAAAATTTTGTCTATCGTTGGAAAATAACTTGTAATGATTCCACATCTTTTAATAAGAGAAATACGCCAGACGGAGATTTCATTCCTTGATGACATGCTTTATGAAGCTATCTTTATCCCTGTTGGAGTAGAGAAATTACCAAAAGAAATAATAAATCAACCCGAATTATCACGATATATAAAGAATTTTGGACGAACTTATGATATTTGTCTGGTCGCTGAATTTCATGGCAAACTGATAGGTGCTATTTGGACAAGAATTTATAATGATAATGAAAAGGGATATGGCTTTGTAAATACTACAACACCTGAATTGAGCATGGCACTCTTTGAAGAATATCGCCATAGAGGAATAGGGACTTTACTACTCAAAGAAATGATACAGAGACTGATAGAGCATAACTATAAACAAGTATCACTAAGCGTTGACAGGAAAAATTATGCTTATGATTTTTATAAAAGATTTGGTTTTGAGATTTTTGATTCAAATGAAAATGATGCAATCATGATTAAAAAACTCATGTAATAATGGCAGTGCCTAATACGGTATAGTTAATTGCCTTCAGCAGTCCGGACAGCTTAGTAATCAGCTCCATAAGTCTATACAATCAAAATCATTTAATTCGAGAGGAAACGGCAAAAATTGCATTACATGTTTGGAAACTCTATATAAATTACTTATTCCTGACACCTTGATAATTTACGCTAATTTTTACCGTTACTCAAGATCTGGTGTCCAGGTTATTACATCGACAAATTCCTGAAAATATGAAATCAAAATCCTGCTTTTCAATTGTAACCTACTTATTAGCAGGTTACTTCAATTTGCTTTATTCACAGCAATTACCAATACTGGATATTACATCAGCTATTGAGCATCCTTCCAAAATCGTTTTAAATGATTTTATCGAAAGCCTGATTTATGTACCTCTGGAGACTGATCCAGAATGCCTGATACCGGCAAACCCTGACATCAAAATAACAAAGGATTATATAATAGTCAGCACCTTTCAAAAATGTTTGGTATTTAACCGCCAAACCGGAGATTTCATAAGAGAAATAGGACGTTTAGGAAGAGGACCCGGAGAGTACAGAGGCGGTAATGGTTTTTTTGAAGATCCTTCATCGATATACTACTTCACAGGATGGAAGGGGAATCTGATGAAATATTCTTTAGACGGAAAGTTCCTTGGTTCGGTAAATATCCCTGGATATGACAGTAGTCTGGAGACCCCGTCCATGCCAGATAGATTTACATATTTAAATAAAAATCTGGTTGTATGCAATTTTATTAATATAAATGGCCTTGAAACCAAGGCACTAATGATATTCAATAATAATGGGGAGATTATTAAAGTAATTCCGAACAAAAACATTATTAAAAACGTCAATACAGTTATTAATACCGGTACAACAAGTTTCCATCATTTTGGCAATTCAACATTCTATCAGGAGTTCCATAATGATACAGTTTTTATGATTTCGTCCGATAGAATCAGACCTTACTTTATTCTGAACAGAGGAAAATACAGACCTCCCTATGAATCATTGTGGTGGCGCTTTGATAAACGCAGACAGGAAAAACTGATTTATCAACCTGTATATCTGGAAGGCTCGCGATTCATAACATTCGAATTTAATATATTCGGAGATCCGACCTATTTTCTTGCACTTTATGACAAAACTTCAAAATCTCTAAAGATAACAGTGAAAAATTCCGGAATAAAGAATGATGTTGATGGATTTATGGATTTAACTTTTAAATCAGTAAATGAATCCGGAGAATTATCATGCTTAATTCAACCACAGGATCTTATAAAATGGTTTGAGAATAATAAGGAAAAATCAAAAAGCTTAAAACCGGAATTACAAAAACTCAAAACCACCAGTCTTGAAGATAATCCAATAGTAGTTATAGCAAAATATAAACAATAAAACAAACGCTGATACAGGCAGGTGCTAATCGTAAGTTTCTCAGCCTACGCTGAAGCTTCGGCTGACACAAAGGTATCTGGTTACCAAAAGATACGGCAGATAGGTTTACTGATGATCAGATCGGCAGATGGTTCCTTAACAGGTACCTGATTGATTATGGTAACTCGTATGAGTATACTGTGACAAGGGGAGAAGTAGCAATGAAAAGATACAGACAAAAGGTTAAGCAGGGAAAAAGACAAATAAAAGGAAAAAACAAAATCAAAATTTATTTCATATTGAATATGGTAAGAAATTTGCAGTAAAGAATAAAGAAGTAGAGCAACCATACAAAGTGTTTCAGTAAAGTATCAGTAAGGATAGAAATTAAAAAAGCGCATTCAGCCATTATTCCGCTGTTTGCGCTTTATTTTTTGTAGTCCCACCAGGAATCGAACCTGAATCTAAGGTTTAGGAAACCTCCGTTCTATCCATTGAACTATGGGACCATTAATCAGGGCGAAAATTATATCTTTTTTTCAGGATTACCAACAGCCGTTTGAGTCGAAATGATATTGTTGTAATACAGATACCGGGCTCACTTTAATTTATTTTTGAAAAACCAACTATCTTTAATACTTTCATATCCTAAATACTGATCCAATGAACTATATCGATTTTATTATCATTGTAATCCTGATCTTCGGGGTAGCCAGGGGATTTATGGACGGACTTGTCAGGGAAGTTGCCTCCCTGGCAGCACTGATACTTGGCATCTGGGGGGCAATAAAATTTTCGACCTTCACAGCTGCAAAGCTCTATGATTATTTCGATATGACAGGCAGGTATGTCGGGATAATTGCATTCATTATAACCTTTTTGATTATCGTTATTGTTATCCATTTTATCGGTATCCTGGTAGATAAATTCGTCACAACCCTGTCGCTGGGTTTCCTTAACAGGCTTCTGGGGATCGTATTCGGACTTATCAAGACCGTTCTCATTTTAAGCGTCATCCTGGTTATTCTTAATGCCATCGATTCAAGACATGCTTTTCTCCCAAAGGAAAAAATTGAACAATCGCGCTTATACACTCCTATTGCTGATATAGTACCGTCGTTATTCCCTATACTGGGGGAAGGAAGTTTTGATCAGAGTTTCGACAGGTTTAAAAAGAAACCCGAAGGGGTGACAATATAACTCTCTTTGTTATATTTGCAATTCTGAAAAAAAAGGATCTATGAATTTTGTTGAGGAACTGAAATGGAGAGGCATGATTCACGATATCATGCCCGGGACAGAAGAATTGCTGAATAATGGTATGGCAACGGGTTATATCGGATTTGATCCCACTGCCGACTCGCTTCACATCGGCCACATGGTGCAGGTTATGCTGCTTGTTCATTTCCAGCGTGCCGGACATGTGCCTGTTGCTCTTGTGGGAGGCGCCACAGGAATGATAGGCGACCCTTCCGGAAAATCTGAGGAAAGGAATCTGCTTGACGAGCAAACACTCAGAAAAAATGAAGCCGGCATTAAAAAACAGCTCTCTAAATTCCTCGATTTTACAGGCGAAAGGAAAAATAAAGCTCTTATGGTCAATAATTATGACTGGATGAAAGAGTACTCCTTCCTCGGCTTTATACGCGATATAGGTAAACATATCACTGTAAATTACATGATGTCAAAAGACTCGGTTAAAAAGAGACTTGGATCGGAGGCCAAAGAGGGAATGTCATTTACAGAGTTCTCATACCAGCTTGTTCAGGGATACTGATTTTCTTCATCTCTATAATGATATCGGCTGCCGTCTGCAGATGGGCGGGTCGGACCAGTGGGGTAACATTGTAACGGGAACCGAGCTGATCCGCAGGAAAACAGGAGGAGAAGCCTTTGCCCTTACCTGTCCGCTGATAACAAAATCGGATGGTACCAAATTCGGCAAGACCGAGTCGGGAAATGTATGGCTCGATCCTGAAAAAACATCACCTTACAGGTTTTATCAGTTCTGGCTCAACGTATCGGACGAAGATGCTTCAAGGTATATCAAGATATTCACCCTGCTTGACCGTAGCGATATTGAATCGTTGATCAACGCCCATGCCGGTGCGCCGCATGAAAGATTGCTTCAGAAGAGACTTGCCGAAGAGGTTACTCTTATGGTACATTCGCAGCACGATTACGACGCGGCGGTTGAGGCTTCCCAGATCCTTTTCGGCAAAGGGACAACCGAATCGCTCAGAAGGATGGATGAATCAACATTCCTCTCTGTTTTTGAAGGCGTTCCGGTTTTTGACATTAAAAAAGAGACTCTGCGCGATGGGGTGACAGTTACCGATCTCTGTTCAGAGTATTCCACAATATTCACTTCCAGGGGAGAACTGAGGCGAATTGTGCAGGGTGGCGGACTTAGTATCAATAAGACGAAAATCGATAATCCGGAAAATAAAATTGATACAGGGATGCTTCTGAATGATAAATATCTCCTTGTGCAGAAGGGAAAAAAGAACTACTACCTGTTAAAGATTATCTGAAAATTACCTTAAAAGGTCCAGGGCAATTATTGAAACATCGTCGAAAAGCCATGGATTTTTATCAGGGATCCCGAGCTTTGACAGCATCGCCCTTATATTCTTTTCGACCGGATCGTTGTTTGTTATAAACCTGACAATCTCCCTGGTCATTATCTCTTTGCCATCATCCCCTTTAAGCTCCGACAGTCCGTCGGTATAACATACTATTTTAGTATGATTTTTAATGTTGAGTGTTATTCTCTCAACAGGAGGTATCTCTTCGAGCATGCCTATTCCGACACAAATCGGATGCAGATGGGTTATTTCTCCTGTGACCGTATCGTATAAAACCGGCGGATTATGTGCCGCATTGATATACTCTAGAATACCATTTACCTCGTCGTAGCGGGCGATAAAAAATGTTATGAACTTCTCTCCCGAAGCGTTTGCCACAATCAGAGTGTTGAGTTTACCGATCAGTGTGCCCAGCTCAATATCGTGAGTTAAAAGAGCTCTCAGGCTTGCCTGGAAATTCGACATCAGGATAGCAGCAGAGATCCCTTTCCCGGATACATCAGCTATACAGAAAGCGGTTTTTGTATCCGAAAGTTTTATGCAGTCATAATAATCGCCACCAACTTCATAATGAGGATAATAGAAGCCGTTTACCAGAAAATTTTTATTCCCGGGCATCTGATTGTTTTCGGGGATAAGCATCTTCTGCATCTTGGCTGCCAGTTCAAGTTCTTTCTTAAGTGCCTCCTGCCGGAGGCTTTCATTGAACAGCCTGATATTCTCAATGGCAACAATAATGATACTCGACAGTGTCTGTATGAAGTGAAGGTGCTTTATCACAGGGCTTACTCCCTCTCCCTCTTCCTCGATATCCCCGATGAGGACATATGCAAGCGGGACATTATTATTAAAGACCGGGACTATAATATCAACACCTTCAAACCTGCAATCTTCAGTAACAAAAGCAATGTCGGGGAACCTGATCAGGTCCGATTCGACATCGATATTATTTACAAGATGCTCAGGGAATCCTCCGTTAAGTATAGGTTCCCATACAACTGACCTTTTATAAATGAGAATTTTACCTATCCCAAGGTTGCTTCTGAGAATAGATTCGTATTTGGAAAGCAGTTCCCCGGTGGGGAGATTAGCATTGATCGACAGTGTTATGTCAAGAAGGGCATCCAGTTTGAATCTTGATACCTGTAACCTGTTTTTCGATGCATTTTTTACCGGCATTGCAGATTTTATCCTTTTACTCTTTCAACATACGACCTGTCGCGGGTGTCAATTTTGATCCTGTCGCCCGTATTTACGAAAAGTGGGACCATAATTGTTCCTCCTGTCTCAATTGTGGCCTGTTTCAGGGTGTTTGTTGCCGTATCACCACGTAATCCCGGCTCGGAATAGGTAACCTCCATCACAACAAAAGGAGGAAGGTCGACCGATAAAATGGTTTCGGTATCGGCATGAACAACCACCTCAGCATTCTGCCCCTCTTTTAAAAATTCGTGATTCTCTATCAGGTCTTCAGGAACATGGATCTGTTCAAAAGTCTCAAGATGCATGAAGTAGTATCCGATCTCATCCCGGTAAAGATACTGATAGGGACGACGCTCCACTCTTGCCAGATTGACTTTTGTGCCTGACGAGAAGGTATTATCGATAACCCTTCCGGTTTTGAGGTTTTTTAATTTAGTCCGGACAAATGCCGGTCCCTTGCCTGGTTTAACATGCTGAAACTGAACAATTGTATAAAGATCATCATTATACTCTATCACCAGTCCGTTTCTGAAATCTGCAGTACTTGCCATAAATCTGTTATTCTTCTTTTATAAATTAACTATTTCTTTTTATACTCTATCGGGTATAGCAGTCCTTCACTGTGAACCATTTCTACCGTAAAAGCCCCGACAAAGATATCAAAACGTATCTTAACCGGTAAAAAATTTTTATCGGCGGTAAACCAGAACGACACATCTTCTTCCGTTTTGAAAAGTCTACCCACTTCGGTTACCGGATTAAACTTAAGACATTTTAACTTCCCTGCCTTAGTCCTGATCTCATCTACCCCTAAATATCTCATTCTTATCGGATATAGCTCATCGGTGAACCATGTCATTATGGTTATCAGATCACCCTTTTTAAGTGTGTCGTAATAAGGGAGATTATTATTGCGCATATAATAGAAACACGACAGGATATCATGTATCCCGGGCTGGGTAACATGAACACCTGTAAGATCGCTTGTCAGAATTGCCGAGTCCTTTCTTGTTTTGTGATCAAAGATAACCTCGTTATATTTCCGGTACCGGCCTTCGGAAATATTCCTTATTGAACGAACAGGAAGCCCTGTCTCGGGATCGATATAACTTTCATAAATATCAAGAACCCTGAAAACTGCATCCACAACACCGGTAGTTTTACCCATCAATGTGGAGTGCCAGACCTCTTTCCCCCTGAACGTATCCGATTTCAACTCCAGAGTGGCAACTCCTCCCTGTATAACACCGTAATTAATGGTAAAATCAACCTTTTCGCCTGCTTTGTATGAAACCACCTGTCCATCTGTAAAAAATGGAATCAGCAATATCATACCCGACATTATTAATCTTAACATCTCTTTTGCCTAAATCTCAGAATCATGATGCAAATTTGCTGCCAGTCTGTTTTTTACAGGGCTGGTAGTAATGAAATCCTTAAGATAAAAGGGTTCAAAGTAGGCCACATCTTCAAACTGTTTTCCTGTAAAAGCTTTAATAACAGGCTCGTACATAGATGCGGCCGAGATCCTGAATTCATCATAAAAAAATGCATTGGCTTGTCTGATGACGCTCTTACATTTTGGTGCACCATCGCCGAAAAAGATTATTTTCGTGTCGTCCGGAAAATTACGGAACGAATCCTCATTTATTATTTCAGCTGCGACTTCCTTAACCTTTTCTCCCGAACCATTAAATATTGAATAATAGACCTCCATTCTCCGTGCATCAAGCATCGGAACAAAAAGTGTATTTCCGTCGGTGTTGAATCTCTGTCTGATTTTGCCGGTTATACCATGGAACATCGACAAAGTGGTATCTGTTGCTATCAGAGGTATTGAGGCAGCATAAGCTATGCCTTTGGCCACTGAGACCCCAATACGAAGCCCTGTATATGATCCCGGGCCTTTGCTGACAGCTACGGCATCAAGCTTATCCGCATTAATACCGGCTTCCTTTAACAGATCATCGATGAACAATGTCAGCCTGGCAGCATGGGATTTGCTTTCGTCGCTTTCCCTGACTGCAACAACACCCTCAGTATCACACAATGCCACTGAGCAGAGTGTTGTGGATGTTTCGAGGCACAAGATCATATCTCCCGGCTTGACACTTGGTTATTATTCTGAGAACAGATCATCCTTATCGACAATCTCAATCAGAGTACTGTCGGAAAGTTTTTTGCTTATTGCGCTGAAAGGAGCTGAAATTACACTGTCGCCAGCCGATATCCCTGTAAGTATTTCAATATAACTGTTATCCTGTAAACCTGTTGTCACATCCCTGGCAAGAGCATATTCACCATTGGTAATGAATACGAGGGTCCTTAACTCCTCCTCCACGCCTGTGGAAATCACACCTGATGTATCGGTTCTGGTTGTCACCGACTGGATCGGGACAGTAAGGATGTCGGGTCTTGTTTCAGTCCGTATCTCAACAGTTGCTGACATCCCGGGTCTGAACGGATTGTCTCCCCCGCTGCCTTCAAGTGTCTTATACGACTCGGGCAGAATAAGAATTTTAACATCGAAGTTTGTGACCTGGTCAGCTGAAACACCTGTAGTTTTGGCCGAATTGGCAATTTCGGTGACAATGCCCCTGAACTTTTTATCCATATAGGCATCAGCTTCAATAAGGGCAGTATCACCAACACTTACCCTTACAATGTCGTTTTCGTTGACTTCAACCTGGGCTTCCATGCGTGAAAGGTCGGCAACCCTGAGCATTTCTGTCCCTGCCATCATGCCTGTTCCTGCAACCCTTTCCCCCAGTTCAACAAGAAGCATCGAAACAGTACCTGTCATAGGAGAATAAACCGATGTTTTTGTCAGGTTTTCGTTGGCTTCCTTCAGAGCCGCTTCGGCGCTTACGATCGAATACCTGGCAGCATCAACCTCAGCTTTTGCCACAGAGTAGGTAGCTTCGGCCTGCTCAAACTCCGACCTGGATAATGCCTGTTCATCATAGAGCTGCCTGGTCCTTTTGAAGGATAATTCAGACTGCATAAACTGTGCCTCTGTCTGTGCCAGCCTTGCTCTTGCCGAGTTGATAGCTGCAACAGACCTGTCGCGCTGAGATATGTACACGTCAGGTTTTATTCTCAGTAAAAGCTGTCCTTTCCCGACGGAGTCCCCCTCTTTGACTGTAAGTTCAACTATCTCACCCGACACATCGGGAGTGATCTTAACCTCTTTTTCAGGTTGGATCTTTCCGTTGGCTGTAATGGTTTCAACGATATTCCTGATTTCTGCATTTTCAATTGCCACCTTTACCGTTGCGCCTTTTCCGAACCATCCCTGTTTTTTGCCGATGATGGCAAAAATGATAAGTACAATTACCAGCGGTACAAGTATTTTAAGTAATTTGTTGTTTTTCATGATCTGTTCCTTGAAAATGTTACTGATTTAGATTTAAAGGGATCCCCTTATAAAAGTCGAGAACCTTTGATTTAAAAATGAATTCATATTTTGCCTGTGCCATATCTGATTGTGCATTCAGCATCTGTGTCTTTGCAGCATTATAGTCAACCGGCGTTATCATACCTACACTGAATTTCTGTTCGGTGTACCTGAATGATTCTTCTGCCGAAGCAACAGCTTTCCGGCTTGCTGTATATTTCTTAATGGCTGCAGATGCATCGGCCACAGCCTGCTGAATATTCTTGTAAAGCTGTTTTTTTGTCCCCTCAAGTGCAAACTGGCTGTTCTCAATAGCCAGCCTTGAATTAGATACATTCTTGTTTACCTGCCAGCTGTTAAGTATTGGAATACTAAGCGATAGCCCTACCCCAAAGTTGATATTATCATTCACCTGATCGGCAAATGAGTAATCTCCATACATTGGTCCGGTCACCGGATCTATCCCTACAACTTGCTTTCTGATATCTGAATAGCCCGTACTGAATGAGTTATTCAGTGTCAGCCTGGGGCTTCTTCCACCCTGGGCGATCTTCAGGTCGTACTCCGTAGATGCCAGTTTATATTCCGAACTTTTTATCTCAGGTCTTGTGTTCTGTGCAATCTCAAATATCTCCTCAATATCTCCGGCCATTACCGTGGTGGTATCGACATAGATTTCGGGAACCACTATTTCAAAGCCCTCCGGAGAATTCAGCTCCAGAAGTTGTGTGAGGTTCAGCATGGAGATATCCAGCTGGTTCTGAAGGTTTATCAGCTGCAGTTCCTCCTGGGCTGCCTGTGCTTCTATCTGAAGAAGATTACCCTTTGCCACACTTCCGGCATCAACAAGCTTCCTGGTCTTTTCAATCTGTTGCATTGTTATGCCAAGCTGATTGTCAGTTGCAGATACAAGCTCTTTATTGAGCAGGATCTGTAGGTAGCCGAGAGCGACATTGAGTGAAACATTATCCCGGATATTCTTCAGATCCTCATCGCTTGCAAGCAGATCATATTTACTCTTTAAAATAGAGTTGTAGTTCTGCAGACCGTTGAACAGGCTGATGTTCCCACTCAGATAAAAATTATTCGACTGTACATTCTGTTCTTCTGTAAACTGATAGGTGGTCTCATCAAGAGCACGTCCGAAAGAGTAATTGTGCGAAGCCTGGCCGTTAATAGCAGGCAGAAGCTTCAGCTTCGCAAGGTCAAGTGCATTTTTCTGATACCTCGTCTGAATCATCTGCTGTTTTATCTGGATATTGTTATCGATGGCATACCTGATGCACTCCTCAAGCGACCATATCTTTTGTTGCCCGAAAGATGTTCCGGTGATTGCCAGATAAATCAGCAGTGTTATGAGAATAGATTTTTTCATGCTTGATAATTTAGCTTAAATGGCCATATAGCCTTACCCGCAAAACGGGAGAATAAATATTTCCAAAAAATAATTATTGTTGTTTGTGTCTGCAAGAAATGAAAGTCTCATCGTTTCATTATAATTTATAAATCCCGTTTGCCACTCATCCACAAATACGGTTAATAATGTATTAACGCTGCATACCAGGAGTCACAAACACGATAAAAAATTTTCAATTAAGGTTACGAAGATAAATAATATCTGAAAGAGAATGAATTATTTCTTGCATTTAGAGAAGTATGATCCATGATCTGACCAGAATATCAGCAAAAGATGAATTAAGGAATTATATGGACCAGGTGATACGGAGGAAAAGTTTTTAATACTGTATTGAGCAATCTCACAAATAATTAACGGGCTTTACCATTAATTGTGTTAAAAACTATTCAGGATCGGAGAAAAGATAACAGGCACATTTTCTAAATTAGCGTTTAATTCAAACTGACACTGATTGAGGCGTACGTTATATAAAGAGGAGCAGTTAAAGAGGACCAACAGGCTTTCGCTGATGCTGAATAACAGAGAACTGAGAGCACTTGGTATATATTGTAACCGCTACAGGGTAAAAAACAAATCAGAATTTCTTAGAGAAACTATTATGAAAGCTATCATTCAACGATTTGATAATGAGCACCCTACTTTATGGGAAGATCCCGAGCCCACCTTATTTGGCAATAATGTTGTGAGATAGCTTTTGAATTAATCCTCTCTTTTTCCTATTTTTACAATTCATGTTCCGGGGCAGATCCGTTTTAATTTTAAGTAAACCCCGATTTAGTTTATGTCAGACGGCAAAAGAGTGATTTTACTGATTGAAAATGAGGCGACAGGTAAAAATTAAAACTGAACCTACAAAAAGAACTCCGTGGATCCTTCTCGAACCGGGGAGGATATTCATTATGGGGAGGTCGATACCTGAAAATCCCGGTGAGTTTTACCGTCCGGTATATGACTGGATTATAAATTATTCGAAACAACACAGGAATCCGACAAGGATCGATCTGGGGTTTGAATATATAAATACAAGTTCCACAAAGTGGATATACTCCATATTAAAAGAGTTGTCCGGAATGGCAAACCTTGCTGAAAATGTCAGGGTAACATGGTATTTCGAACACGGCGATGAGGATATGAGTGAGCTGGGTTTTATTCTGAGATCCCTTATTGAATGTCCGTTTATTGTTGCCGAGGTTGAAGGGATGAGCAAAAACAGGTATGAGCAGATATTATCAGAGCCGGTCATTCAGGAGTTAAAATAATCTCCCGATCCGGAACCCATTATTACAATTAAAAAAAAATCCTAATTTTGCAGCACCTTATTTGGTTTTACTGACCCATGGTGTAATTGGCAACACGTCAGATTTTGGTTCTGAAGAGTCCAGGTTCGAGCCCTGGTGGGTCAACACAATAAAAGCACATTCAGCAGGTAAATGCAGGAATGAAATACTTCAAATCAGACTGCCATGCCGGATAGTTTGGAGTTCAACTTTTATTTAAATTCCTGACAGTTTTATAATCCTGGGTAATAGCTGATTACTCAAATGAAAAACAACTTAAAAGTTGATATATTCTATGTAAATTAACCTGATTTTTCATTTAAAATATACCAACCCTTGATATCAGAAAAATTGACAAAATACAACATGAAGAATGTCAGTATACATGTGATTATCTGGCTTCTTGCATTTACCATTAACTATATTTTCTTTAAAAACAACGTAGCCACCTACGATTTAAAATACAACCTTTTCATCTGGTTAGTATACATTTCGCTTTTTTATATTTCATATTCGTACCTCATCCCCCGCTTCCTTTTCAGAAAGAGACTGGTTGCATTTATTGCGGGTTCTTTAATACTTATTGTATGTTCTTTCACAATAAACCAGTTCATGAATGTGGAGAGGCTGAGAAGCCATGAACCGGAACAAAGTCGTGCAACTCCTTTCACTTTTATACCGGGACCCCCTGTTAACAACAGGGCATTCCAGCCTCCCCCTGACCGGATTGATTCAGTTAACAGACCAGGGCCATTCGGTCAGTTACCAGGCAGGCCACGGCCTCCCGGAAATTTTGGAATCGATTTTAACAGGATCATGTTCCCGCTGTATGGATTGCTCCTCATATACTTCGCAAGTATAATAGCCCGAATGCTGCTTAAATTTAAAGAGGATGAGAAGAAAAAGGAAGAAATAAGGAAGGAAAGGATATCTACTGAGTTATTATACCTTAAACAGCAGATTAACCCTCACTTTTTATTTAATACATTGAATAATATTTATTCACTTTCTATAAATAATCCTGAGATAACCCCCGAAGCAATTTTAAAAATATCTTCTATTCTCAGATATACCTTATATAAAGATGACAACTCGCCCGCCTTGCTTAAGGATGAGATAGCAACTATAAGCACATATATCGAATTCCAGATGCTACGGTTTAAAAACAGTCTTCCTGTCACTTACAACGTCGTCGGACAAGTTGGCAACTATAAAGTAGAACCGTTCATACTTCTCCCCATCATTGAAAATGCCTTTAAATATGGAATGGCTAATATAAAAGACTCTTTTATAAGTATTCTTATAACAATAAAAAACGAGAATCTTGAGTTTACTGTAAGTAACAAAAAGAGTTTTGTTCAGGAGACTGACCCTGCACATTCAGGGATTGGACTTAAAAATATTAAAAGAAGACTCGACCTTGTATATGCCGGCCAACATGAATTTAGTATAGATGACGGGGCTGAAGTATTTACTGTTTTTTTAAAATTACCATTAATAACCGGGAATTACAATGAATTGTATAGCCATTGATGATGAACCACTTGCCCTGGATATAATCAGCGAGTTTTGTTCAAAAATCAATTACCTCAAACTGATGGGGACTTATACTAATCCTTTGGATTCTGTGGAGTTTTTGAACAGCAATAATATAGACCTTATTTTTCTCGACATCCATATGCCGCAGATGAGTGGTCTTGATTTTCTTAAATCACGATATAATCCTCCCCTGGTAATTTTTACCACAGCATATAAAGAACATGCTTTCCAGGGATTTGAATACGATGCAGTTGATTACCTGGTTAAACCTTTTTCGTACGACAGGTTCTCAAAATCGGTCAATAAAGCATATCAGATATTATTGCTCAGGTCACATGGCATGACCAACCCTGCAGAAAACCATAATATTTCTGATAAATTTATTATGGTTAAGGTTGAGTACTGTACTATCAGGGTTAACCTCGATGATATCCTTTATATTGAAGGGCTTAGGGATTATGTGAAGATTTTCACAGGGAGCAAACCGATACTGACCAAAACCACGATGAAAAACATTACTGACAAATTACCGCCGGAAAGGTTTATCAGGGTCCATAAATCATTTATCGTGTCTCTCGATAAAATCAATTCTATTGAAAATAACCGGATCATCATTGACAAAGAACGTATCCCGATAGGGGAACTGTTCCGTACATCGTTTCTGGAAAAGGTCAACCGTAACCTGATCTGACTTTTACTGATATCTCCTTTTAACGAACCACTGATCTTTTAGTGAGAGATCTATATGTAAAACGTAGGAATTTTCTTTAATCAGATTATTCCGGGTGGTCCCGTTTTGTCCGATCTCCATCGACAGATTAATTACACTCAACGCCCTGCCCAAAGGTATACCAGTACCAAAAGTAACAGCTTTGTAATTGATCGGCGTTCCGTTTATGATCAGATATGATTTATTATATTCTGCACCTATTCTGAAAAGAAAGATATTATTATATCCTCTGCCTGCCCCCGCCGAAGGGATCTCTATTCCGGCTGAATACCTGTTACTGTTCCTGGTAGCGAGCAATGAATTATTCAGATCGAGGCCACTCCACTTCTTTGTTTCAAAATCAATTCCTGCCCTGAAGTGATTCCTTTCCAATGCCAGTCCCAAACCTAAAGAACGCGGGATCTTCAGATCGTTGGTGCGTGTTTCAATAACATCCGTTGTTCCATTATATGCCGCTATTGTCTTCTTATGGTCCGTATTTAAAGATTTGCCATTATTATATACTATCCCTATATTGTACTTCCAACTGTTTTTTTCAATCTGGTAATTTAATCCATAATTAAGATTGAAGTTCGATAGATAGGTTATGTCTTCAAGTGAATAGTAATAACTTACCTCTTCTTTATTAGTAAGAGTACCAAAAAGGCAAACTGCGTTAACACCCAAAACCAGATTCTTTGTAACTTTATAAGAACCGCCAAAATAAAACTGATTTACTCCGCCATCGCCGGTAAAGCTCTTATAATATTGATCGTTGCCCCCTTCCAGATCGGTTAAGATAGTAATATTATACCCGATAGTGCTGTAAGGTGTTAACCCAAAGCTTGCAGATATCCGGGGAGAAAGCCTGAAACCCATGGCTACATATTTAAAACTGCCATCGAAGTGAGACAGACTGTTCTTATTACTTTTAAATGAAGCATATTTCCCTTCAAAGCCAAAATCAAAAAATGTATATAAACTATCAAGTCCGCTATAGGATGCCGGATTAAGATGATTAATATAATTTCCCGAATTAAATGCTATGCCGGTACCCCCCATAGCCTTGTTTACACCAATAGAATTACCTTCGATATAACCAATTCCGAAAATTGAATATGGTGAGGTAATTTGTGCTCCCAGATCGAATGCAGTTAAAATGATAATCACTATTATCTGGAAAGAATATCTGCTCATTCTTAGCATGGCAACATCAATAAGATAAATAATAAAGCCTGAGCTTCACGGTGGGATGGTTGTCCTCAATAATTATCCTGTCGAAGACAGTATAATTTGAACTTCCCTGGAGCCCGATCAGAATCCCGTGGTTATAATCGACATATGAATCAGCCAATTCGTTGTTAATAAATGTCGTAATATCAAATGTATAGCTGGTTTCTTCGTTGTATACCAGGTCTTCCTTAAAAGCAGGGACTATTACATTCCCGGAAACATCCACAAGGATATCTCCTATTACATTATGTTTATTGGTGTCGAACAGGTATAAAATCTCAGGTAACGCGAACAGGTCGTAGCTGTTACGCACTGGTTCTATCACCAGTTCAGCTTTGATGATTTTCCATTTATCATCAAGAAAAAGATCCTTTAGTGTCGGGAACTGTATCTTGGGCATCAGTCCGGCCAGCACCTGTAAAAAAGCGACATTTCCTGTTTCGGAACTTTTTAACTGCTTTTTAGTTTCACTGAATTTCTCCAGAGGAGACCCTGTGAAATCATGCTGAATACTGTTAAACTGCGACGATGCGTCATTCATCGGGATCAGAATATTATACTCCTCCGGATCCTCCCTTTCATAATGATAATATATCTTCATAAAAAGGTTATTGGCGAGTGCATCAAACCCAAGAATAGAATTTCCGTAATCACATACAATAACAAATCCTTTCACATAATCAAGGAAGTACTCACTTACCTTGATTATATCACTATTTGTCCTGTACAAATTAAAAAGTTCCAAGCCATAATCATCCACCCTGATATAAATTAAAGTGTCTGTATCGTTTGGACGCGGGTAAAAAACCTTTGTCCCGACAGGAAGAGTGGAATAGCTGAAACTGTTACTGTTATAAAGATACGTATTACCCTTTTTGTCAATCTCTTCATTCAGCGTATGGATACTGACAGACATCTCTTTTGTAGTATCACCATAGCTGTAGTTACTGTAATCCAATACAACAACTGCTGAATCAAAAATAGCATCACTGGTTACCTGCCCTATGGCTGGAAATCCGACTTTAAAATAACTCGAGCTGAAAATAGTGCCGAACTGATTGTCCGTATAACGACCAACCAGGGCGACTTCTGTATTTGATGTCTCAATGGAATCAAGGATTACTGTCGACAGATCAACTTTAAATGTGTCTATTACCTTTAGTGTTGTTTCCGATTCAACAAAATTTTCTCCCATATTAAATTCAGAATTATTTTCGCAGGAAACCATAAACAGAGTTATCAGGAAAAAGACAGATACTCCGGGAAACTTACATCTGCAATAACTGAATGGGTTCATCTTCTTTCTTTGCCTTATGACCATCAACTTGAATTTGCACAAATAAAAATCAAACCCGGGGGCAATCAAAATAAAGTGTACAAACAAGCTAAAAGAGTAGACTTATAGTTATTTTATCATGATATTCCTGTTCAATCACAGGTATTTATGCAATAATGCAGCCTGACTGCTCAATAAAGTTGTTAATCGACTGAATCATAATAGTGGTCTACTGATTCCCGGGGTATATCTATTAAGCTTTTTATTAAAGATATGATCAGATAGTTTTGCCATGTTACTAACTAAAAATATCATGATATGACATACAGAAAACTTAAAGAATCCAATATATCTTTCATTTTCCTTCTCGTGATCCTGGCATTTCCCATTCTTAATTCATGTGAGGAGGAGGATGATGAGCTCGTTGGAAACTGGACATCACTATCTGATCTTGATGGTTTACCAAGAGCCGATGCAGTAGGATTTTCAATCGGCAATAAAGGGTACATAGGCACAGGATACGATTCTGATAATGAGAGGTTAAAAGACTTCTGGGAGTATGACCCGGTAAGAAACACCTGGACACAAAAAGCAGATCTTCCCGGCGTTGAAAGGAACAGCGCTGTCGGATTTTCCACTGATACAAAAGGCTACATAGGTACAGGGTTTGATGGTAAAAACAAGCTTAAAGATTTCTATGAATATGACCCTTCTGCAAATACCTGGACACAAAAAGCTGATTTTGCAGGCAATGCAAGATATGGGGCAGTAGGAATGGGTATAAGTAACAAAGGTTACATCGGCACCGGGTATGATGGCAACTATATGAAGGATTTCTGGGAATACAATCCCGAAACTGATACATGGACACAAAAAACCAGCATAGGAGGGAGCAAGAGAAGAGATGCCGCAACCTTTGTAATTGAAGGCAAAGGCTATTTAATGACAGGGATTGATAATGGAATTTACGAAAATGATGTCTGGGAATACGATCCGTCAACTGACATCTGGACCGAGAAAAGAGAAATTGAGAATCTATCGGATGATTCGTATGATGATAGCTATTCAACCATTACAGGGATAGATAAGGCGGGATTTACAATTAATGGCAAAGGGTATCTTGCCACCGGAGGCACATCGGCAGGTGAAATTGTATGGGAATACAATCCTTCTTCCGATTTATGGACTGAAAGAACATCTTTTGAAGGAAGCTCCAGAACAGGAGGTGTAGGATTTGATATTGATAATGTCGGCTATGTAACCACGGGGAAAAGCGGAAGTTATTACTATGACGATTTGTGGTCGTTCGATCCTTTAGCCGAATATGATGAAAACGACTAAAAAAAAGAGAATATCTTTTCTTTCTGTTTTAATTGCCATTTTGATAGTAACAGCTTGTTTTCTGACGTACAACGCAGATCGTGGATACAGGGTTGTTACATTCAGAAATAATGCTGGCTGGGGATATGACATCTTATATGACCAGAAGATTATTATACACCAACCGTTTATGCCGGCAATAAACGGGCAAAAAGCTTTCTCCGAAAGAAATGCTGCCCGGATGACCGGGAAACTGGTTGTCAGCAAATTAAGAAAACACAGGTTACCTGGTATAACCAGTAATGAGCTTTATGCCATAATTACCGATCCAAAGATAAAAAGGCAGTAATTACATCACCACGAACCCGATGATATAAAGATTGCTTCCCCGGGAAACCTCAAAGTGATAACTCTCTCTTTATTACTTCAACGGAAAAGGGATCGCCGTGACCCGGGAAAATGATTTTTGCGCCCCTGCCGATCAGTTTTTTCCAGCTTTCCCTTACTGCTGCAATGTTTTCGGCATAGATAGGTAATCCGGGCATCGATCTGAAAGGGAATCCGTTATGAGCCATACATCCGACAAAAGCCTCCCCGGTTGCCAGCAATACGCTTATTGAACCATGGGTGTGACCGGGAGTATGGATCACCTGGCCATCAATACCGAATTCGCTGAGAGAGAAATCTTCATCACCGGTAGTAATATCTGCCTTTGGTCTTTTATAAGGTATGTTTTTAAGAAACGGAAATAGCACGAACTTTGTTATTTTGCCATATGTAGTAGTTCCCAGGGGCATAATGAATTGTCCCTCTTCAAGATTAAACCTTTCACTTTCGTTTATCAGGATCTTTGCTCCCGTATAATCGCTGATCTCTTTTGCTGATCCGACATGGTCAAAATGCGAATGCGTCAGAACTATTAATTTGACACTATCAGGGTGAATATAATATTTTGCCAGCTTTCTCCTGAAAGTATTAAACTTTCCGGGTAATCCGCCATCAACCATAACAATTCCCGATCCCCGGATCAGGTAGCAGCTGTTGAGGCCAAGCTTTATTGTGTAGATATCTGTTGACATAGGCTGTTTTCTTAAGCTTAAAAATAAAGCAGGGTAAAAAATAATACAGCATATCACTTTTATGCATTGCCCTGATATATACATAAATTTACCACTTAAGAAAACCAAAGTCAAATTTATTTCAGGGCACAGACTCTTTCCATGATATTATTTCAGTTCTTTTTGTGAAGTTCTGTTTCAGATGATTTTCTTGTACCTTATTCTGACAGGAGTTGTATCGGCAACCCTTTTCCTGTAACTATCTTCATATTCCGAGTAAGAGCCCTCAAACCACGTTACCTTTGATTCGCCTTCAAAAGCAAGGATATGAGTTGCCACCCTGTCGAGGAACCAGCGGTCGTGAGAGATTATCACGGCGCAACCCGCAAAATTCTCAAGTCCCTCTTCGAGTGCTCTTAATGTATTGACATCAATATCGTTGGTCGGCTCATCGAGCAGCAACACATTTGCGCCCGATTTCAGGGTAAGTGCAAGATGGAGCCGGTTCCGTTCACCACCTGAGAGCACTCCGCATTTCTTTTCCTGGTCGGCTCCCGTAAAGTTAAATCTGGAGACATATGCCCTTGCATTCACCAGTCTGTTACCCACCATCACATCATTCTGGCCACCGGAGATAACTTCATAGACGGTTTTGGCAGGGTCAATGGCGGCATGGGCCTGGTCGACATAGCCGAGTACAACGGTTTCACCTGTTTCAAAGACTCCTTTTGTTGCATTTTCCTGACCCATTATCATCCTGAAGAGAGTGGTTTTTCCGGCACCATTCGGACCTATGACGCCGACGATCCCGTTTGGGGGGAGATTGAATTCAAGGTCTTCGAAAAGAAGCTTGTCGTCAAATGACTTGGCTACCTGCGATGCCCTTATTACCTTATCTCCAAGACGTGGTCCGTCAGGTATGAATATTTCAAGTCTTTCCTCTTTTGCCTTTATGTCCTGGTTAAGAAGATTCTCATATGCTCCCAGCCTGGCTTTTGATTTTGCATGCCTTGCCTTTGGCGACATCCTGACCCATTCAAGTTCGCGTTCGAGGATTTTTCTTCTTTTCACGTTTCCTTTCTCTTCTACCTCAAGTCTTTTGGCTTTCTGCTCCAGCCACGAAGAGTAGTTCCCTTTCCATGGTATTCCCTCGCCCCTGTCGAGTTCAAGGATCCATCCGGCCACATTATCAAGAAAATACCTGTCGTGAGTTATGCATATGACAGTTCCCTGGTATTGATTAAGGGTTGTCTCGAGCCATTGTACCGACTCAGCATCCAGATGGTTTGTAGGCTCGTCGAGAAGAAGGATGTCCGGCTGTTTCAGCAGAAGCCTGCAAAGGGCAACCCTGCGGCGTTCACCGCCCGACAGTACACTTATACTGGTTTCACTATCGGGGCATCTCAGGGCATCCATAGCTCTCTCAAGCTTGTGGTCAACATTCCAGCCATCGAAGTAATCGATCTTCTCCTGCAACTCCGCCTGCCTCTCCATCAGCTTCTGCATCCTGTCAGCATTCTCATATACCTCAGGTTCACCGAAACTGATGTTTATTTTTTCATATTCCTTTACAATATCTACAACCTCTTTAACTCCCTCCTCAACGACTTCACGGACTGTCCGGGTTTCGTCCAGAAGAGGATCCTGTGCCAGATGTCCCACACTGTAACCCGGAAGAAATGTGACTTCTCCCTGGTACTCTTTTTCAAGCCCGGCTATGATCTTAAGCAGTGTCGATTTCCCGGATCCGTTCAGACCAATGATTCCGATCTTTGCTCCAAGAAAAAAAGAAAGAGAGATATCTTTAAGTACCTGCCGGTGCGGGGGAAAGGACTTACCGACACGATACATCGAAAAAATTATCTTATTGTTGTCAGCCATCGATTTAAAATTTTCGAAATTTAGAAATTTGAATCGACCCGACAAAAATAACAGTCCTGAATAATAGTCCGGGCAAACGTATGTAAAATTGTGTACTATTTTCCCGTAAAGAGCAAAAGAGACTCTCCTTTGGAAATAACAGAGACGCAAGGTGCTTTACCGGCAGCACTTTGCGTTCCCCTGGCTGGGTGTTCCCCTTTAATATTCTTAACTGGCGAAATGATTCCCGGTCAGAAATATTGATTACTGCTTTTCGAACAATTTTATTGTATCATCCTGCAAAAGCACCCATAATGAGTAGACTCCTTTAAGTGTCCCGATAGGTATGTTAAGACATCCGAGGGCAGCCACAACAATTATCAGGTATCGAGCCCAGCTCTGCAGCGACAGCAACCCTATACCGCCAACAAGTCCAAGTGTTGACATAAATCCTATCAAAAGCGGGAGGCTTACCGAAAGGAAGCTCAGCACCATTGTAGGAACCTCTTCGTTGCTGACAAATCCCTTTGCAAAATGAAGGGCAAAAAATACAGCAAGAGCAGCTATCAGACCGAGCGCTCCAAATCCTATGTGGATTGCTCCTACAACGGTCACATGTTTTTTCATTTTTGTATCTTCCATGACTATGAGTTTTTATTCTGTTTTAATTTTCATTCCAGCATAATGACTGTTGTTTAATAAAATTGTTGCATCAATATATCTATTATTTTTTAAATGAGTATCGCCTATCAATAATAAACCTAAAACATTGATTATGGGATTCCTCGCTAATGCTCGGAATGACAATTCATTTTAGTTAAGGGGGGGGTAGAGGAGGAGGCTCGCTCGAGCGAGCCTCCTCCTCTACCCAGTGCCCACATTAATGCCCTGTCATTCCGAACCCCGGGCAATCGGGGTGAGGAATCTCCCGCTTTTTTTCTGTATCCTGAATCACTGCTTTCGGGTAAAATTCACCGTAACAAAACGTAATAAGTTTTTCATCCTCATCGTACAATTATACTTTAACCTATACGGATTTGATTTTATTAATGATCAACGACACTCATTATTTTTTAAATGCAGTAAGCGGTCAGAAAAGAGTTTTTATATCTTTGAACTTCAATTTTTTAAAATTATGAAAAAGATCTTCTGTTTTGCTGCAACGTTCACTATTCTTACCCTGTCGTTTACATCGTGCGAATCGCTTACCACATGTAAGGTATGTAAGCAGGTTACCTATGTCGGCGGGGATTTTGATCACGAGACCTCCGAAGCTGAATACTGTGATGCAGACCTGATAGCCATTGAGGCCATGGATGATGTGATTATCGGTAGCAGTGTCACTAAATGGGAATGCCATTAATATCTGACACCGATGATCGTAACATCATCAACCTGAGGATTATCTCCCCGCCATGCCTCAAATATTGAATTAAGTCTCTCCCCCTGCGTGAGCATAGGTAATCCTTCCATTTCGACCAGTGCCTGCTTTAGCTGAACCGACATATATTTCCTGTGCCCCGGCCCTCCGTACTGATCTGCAAAACCATCGGAGAAAATATAGAAAGTATCCCCTTTCCTGAGTTCTATCCTGTGAAGTGTAAACGGCTGCATTCTGTAATGGATCGCTACCGGCATCCTCTCGGCCCGGTAATGAATAAGTTCCCCTCTCCTAACCAGATAAAGAGGACAATTGGCTCCTGAGTACCAGAGTATATCATCATCAAAATCTACAAGACAAACGGCAATATCCATTCCGTCCCTTATGGTATCTTCAGCTAAATCCTGGTTCAGCGACCTTATAACCTCTTGTCTCAGAGAGTTAAGTATCTCATCAGGCATCAGTATCTTCCGGTGTGTTACGATTTCGTTCAGGAGAGTAACTCCAAGCATGCTCATAAATGCTCCGGGGACACCATGACCTGTACAGTCGGCAGAGATTATCACCTGTCTGTTCCCGTTTGAACTGACCCAGTAAAAGTCGCCGCTCACAATATCCAGTGGTTTAAATAAAACAAAGTGCTCAAGTCTGTCGCTGAAAAGCTCAAGCGGGGGTATCAGTGCCGCCTGTATCCTCCCTGCATAAATTATGCTGTCGGTGATATGTTTTTTCTGGTATGCAATCTGGTCCCTCTGGGCAGCAGCAATATCACGCTGATGTTCAATCTCTTCCTTCTGGCCGGAAATTGTTTTGTTTTTCTCTTCAAGCCTGGAATTAGCTTCATATTTTATTTTGTAACCCTTGTAAATATAATATCCCAGAAAACTGACAAGGAGAAGGGCAATAATCGCAAATCCGAGGATAATCTTTTGTTTTTCAATGGCTTCCACCTGAATCTCTATTTTTTCCTCCTGCTCCGAAATTTTTTCAAGATGTTCCCTTATCATTGCCTGCTGCCGGTCTATATCCGCCTTCTGCCTGCCAAGAGTATCTCTCTGAGCCCTGACTTCATGCTGCCCGGCAATAATTATCTGTTCCCGGGAGGTTATCTCATCATTCTGGGACCTTATCTTAAAAAACTGATCCTCAAGGACTCTCTCTTTTTCTGCAAGTATCCTCTCCTTCTCCAATATCTCTTTATCAAGGGAGTCGAGAAGGGTTTTCTGTCGTATTATCTCGGTTTTCTGGTCATCAATCAGCTGCTCCTGCTTTCTGACTGTCTCCTTTTGAACCTGCAGATCAGCCTCCGTTAACAGAAAGAGTCTCTCCCAGTCTTCCCTGGTCTTAATTGCTGCAGCCATAAAATTCTGATTCACCGACATCCCGGCTTTCCTTATCAACTCCTCATTTGCTTCAAACTCCGGTTTCCCGTTAACGACAACGAAGTTTATCATCGATTCCCTGAAATCATAGCCTTCAGTTATAAGCATTGTCTGATGCCCTTCAATCATCTTCCTGACAAGGCTGAGATCAAATCCGCTGTTACGGTTAATAAACAGAATCTGGGTATGAAGGATCCTCTCCTCGTTTCTGAAAACCACTAACTGAACAGGCTTATCCTGTATCACTCTTCTTGTGGCAGCAAGGTTACCCATCTCCCAGTAAAGCTCCGATGATCTGTCAAGCACTCCTACCTTAAAAACGGCCGAGTCGGCAAAGCCTGGTCCATAGTCAATGTACCTGGCCATATCAAAAATGTACAATGCCCGGGTTGGATTGTCAAAACCTGTCTGGCACGCCACTTCACTTACAAAGTGTGACAGGATAAAAAAAAGCAAAATATTTCTGACAAAGAGTCTCTTTCCGAACATGCCGTCATAGCTTCACTAATTACGAATTTGCGTAATTAAAACCATTAAAACAAAATTCACGAAATAAAACTTCAGGCACGATTGTTGATAAGTTGTTTATAATTGGAATTTTTTATCTATTTAGCGTCGGTTTCAAATTGTATTTTTATACAAGTAATACAAACCAGACAATGACTCTGAATATCAATAATTTAGACTTAAAGGGAAAAACGATAATTGTTGTTGAAGATGACATTCCGTCAATAAGGTACTATGAAACTCTTCTTCACACAACAGGGGCTGGCATCAAAGTATTCCGTACAGGAAAAGATTTTATTGAATACACGACCAAACCTGAGTCTAAATTTGACCTGGTGATAATGGATTTTCTTATTCCGCTGGTCAATGGTATTGACTGCATCAGGATTCTCCGCAGGGAGCGTAAAAGTGTTCCGGTTCTGATGATCACCGCCTATTCTTCGGAGCAAACCAGGTCGGAAGCCTTTATTGCAGGCTGTACCGAGTATATTCTAAAGCCTGTTTACCCTGAAAAAGTCTATAACCTGCTTGAGAAATATCTTCTGCAGGAAGTAAGCAGCTTTCACAACCACCTGGCTTAATCTGTCTTATTTTATTTCCCTTACCTCACTCCTGCCTACATAGGCTGCATAATAGGATTCCAGTTTCCCGGTTATTTCATCGGCCAGTTGTGTTTCGCCATTGTCGCGGCAGAAAGATGCCACTCTTGATGTGTATTGTATTGCGGTCTGTATCTCATATTCTGCCGAGGCAATGATATAGGGTCCCTGTTTCAGGAAATAATCAAGCCTTTCATAATAGTGTTCGCTCAGGTTTTTTGACAGCTCAACAGCTTTCTCCTTTAAACCAGCAAGGTAACAGGCTTCAATAAGATCAGGGAAGTAAGGATCGTAAGGTATGTTGCTCAGTGGCAACACTTCCATGCATCTTTCGAGTACTTCAACGGCCTTCTCATTTTTCCCTTCAGAAACAAGGGCTTTTGCGAGTCTCGAATAATTAAGCCGTGCCTTTACCACGATAAGAGTCCTGAGATGATTATAATCTATATTCACATCATCGTCGTTTGCACCTCCCCATACGAATCTTGTCATGATATTATCATAGAGAATATCCGTATCAATCCTTCCGTAATCAACCCAGCTTTTGTTATGGGATTTTATCGGAACAAACCTGTAAGCCAGTCCCTCAAGCTGAAAATACTCCTCCAGTCCCATGGCATCATTGTGATAACCCGATACAAAATAGATCGGCCGTTCCCAGTTGTTATGCGCAAGAATATCCAGAACCAGCAGCTGGCTTTTTAAAATTGAGTTTCCTGTCAGCTTTATATCGATAAACGGGACTATCTTTCCCGCATCTTCGGGTTTGACAGTTCCCGATGCAATAACCCTGGCTGAATCGACCGGGATCCTTATTGTTCGTGAAGGTATAATATCGAGTATCTCGTCGGCCGAGATCTGCACCTTGGTGCCGGGGTTGTCGCTTTTCACCCATTCAATGATAGTTGCAATATCTACCGGTTCTTTTGTCTTCTCAACAATAAATACCTGGTTGTTTATACCGTCGTAGTATTTCTTTACAGGCAGGGTTACCGGCAGCGGATCCGACTCGTAAGTCTTCCATTTCATCTGGTTAATATACCAGTCGGTGTTAAGGAGCATAAGGTTGCAGACCCTGATGTCGGTCCTTTTACCCTCCACTTCCTGGGCGTACCACAGGGGGAAGGTATCGTTATCCCCGTTTGTGAAAAGGATAGCCCGGGGTGCACACGAATTGAGGTAATTAAATGCGACATCCCTGCCAAGATATCTGCCCGAACGGTCGTGATCGTCCCAGTTTTCGGATCCCATTATCAGGGGAACCGAAGCGAAACATATTATACCGGCAGCAACGGCTCCTGCTTTTTCGCCGGCGACTTTTGAAAGAGCCTCAAAGAGAGCAATAACGCCGAGGCCTATCCAGACCGCGAAAAAGTAAAATGATCCGGTATATGCATAGTCACGCTCCCTTGGCTGACCAGGATACTGGTTCAGGTAGAAGACTATTGCCGCCCCCGTCATGAGAAACAGAAGAAATATTATCCACCAGTTTCTGTTATCGCGGTTGAGTTGATAGAACATACCTGTCAATCCCAGTATGAAAGGCAAAAGATAATACTTGTTCCTCGAAGTATCGGATTTCATATCTCCGGGGAGATCGGAAGTCCCAACCCTCGGTTCATCAAGGAACCTGAGTCCGGTGATCCAGTTGCCGTTCAAACCTCCCCCGGTTCCCTGTGTATCATTCTGTTTCCCCGAAAAGTTCCACATGAAATACCGGAAGTACATATATCCATATTGATACGAGAACATGAATCGCAGGTTCTCACCGAAGGTTGGTCTTTTAAGTACCTGTTTTTCTCCTGACTGATCGGTGATCTGAACCGGAGTTCCCCTTACCTTTCCCCACTCCTCATAAACAGGAATATGATCGCTCTGATCGCTCCACATCCTGGGAAAGAGAGTAAGAAATCTTTCATCATAGATCCGTTCCAGTGTCCGGTTTGTAATTACATATTTCCCGTCTTCCAGTGCATATTTTGGCTTCCCGTTGGTATAGTCGATGACCGGAGCATTATAATACTGTCCGTAAAACAAGGGTCTTTGTCCGTATTGCTCCCTGTTAAGAAAATAGAGAAGGCTGAATGGATTATCCGGACTGTTTTCGTTAAGTGGGGTATTTGCAGACGACCTGATAACTATTATTGCCAGAGAAGAATAGCCTATCAGGATAACAGTAACGGCAGTAAGTGCGGTGTTCAGTATTCTCCTGCTCTTCCCGGCAATAAACCATACTATTCCTGAAACGGCCGCCAGTACCAGCAGATTTAAAAAAGCCGATCCTGAGATGACCCATATTCCTGTAGTAATAAAAGCGCCTGCCGAGAGGGATGCATTTTTTATCTTATTATCCGATATAAGTGTCGACCTGATAGCAAGCACAAAGAAGGTAATTATCAGGATAGCATGGAAGATCATGCCGCTGTTGCGCGGCAATCCAAAGCTGTTGACAAAGAGCAGCTCAAACCACGACGAGATAGTGACTGCCCCGGGCATAATACCATACATAAGCAGGGCCAGCAGTATCAGTGAGATTGTTAATGAATAGACAAATCCTTTCCATGTAAATTCAAATTTCCGGAAATAGTAAACCAGCACTATCGCAGGAAGCGCAAGAAGATTCAGAAGGTGTACCCCTATGGAAAGTCCCATCAGGAAAGCAATCAGAATCAGCCATCTGTCGGCATACTCCTCATCAGCAACATCTTCCCATTTCAAAATTGCCCAGAACACCAGGGCAGTAAAAAGTGAAGAGGTGGCATAAACCTCACCCTCAACCGCCGAAAACCAGAACGAATCAGAAAAAGTAAATGCCAGAGCCCCGACAACTCCTGATGCCATTATTGCTACGGTCCTGCCCGGATTGAAATGAGATTCACCGGAAATAAGGATCTTCCTGGCCAGATGAGTAATTGTCCAGAAAAGGAATAAAATAGTGAATGCGCTTGCCAGTGCTGACAATGAATTAACCATGGCAGCGACTTTGGTGACATCTCCGCCGGCAAAGAGGGTGAAGAACCGGGCCACGACCATGAATACCGGATTCCCGGGAGGATGCCCTACTTCGAGCTTAAAGGCTGATGCGATGAATTCGCCACAGTCCCAGAGACTTGCAGTCGGCTCTATAGTCATAAGATAGGTTACAGCCGCTACGGCAAAGACGACCCATCCGGTTATGTTGTTTATCAGCCTGTATCTTTTCATCCTTAATAATTTTTTTTAATGGTCTGATAGCCTGCCCCGGTCCTGCAGGGCAACCACATATGATTCAGAATGAATTATATTCATTTATGTTTTTTGTATCAGTCATGTGGGTTTTATCACCAAAACATTTTCGCAGGATTCTCTTTAATAAGTTACGACGAAATTACTTATTTTTTTCTTAACTGCGCAGGATGCTGGCAAGGCCGGTTTATTTTACTATTTTTGAGCAAACGGGTTATATGAGATTTCTCCTTTTTTTCATTTCCGGTTTCCTTTTCCTCATCGGCGGAGTAGTATCTGCCCAGTATTATGAAACCGGACAGGATCCGGCTTCGCTGAAATGGATGCAGATTAAAACCGACAGATTCACTGTTATTTATCCCAAAAAATATGGAAATGCCGGAATTGATTTTGCCCGTTCGCTTGATGAATCCTATCTGAAGCTTACTTCCATATTCCCTTCCTCCCAGTTCAGGATCCCTGTAGTAATTCATAATTTTACTGTTCAGTCAAACGGATATGTAGCCTGGGCACCCAAAAGGATGGAAATATATCCGACACCACAACAGAATTCAATCCCTCTCGACCCCAATTCATATCTCACGATGCATGAACTGACTCATGTACTGCAGATGGAATCACTTAACAAGGGATTTTCAAAAGCGATGTCATTCATTTTTGGAGAGCAATTTCCCGGAGTAGTCTCTTCTCTTCTGCCTTTATGGTACCTCGAAGGTGATGCTGTTTATTCCGAAACAATGCTTTCCGGATCGGGAAGAGGAAGAAGCCCGTCATTTCTGAAGCAGCTGAAAGCTATTTCAGTTGAAAGGGGGAATATGTTCAAATATGACAAAATCGTTAACGGATCATTCAGGGATTTTGTGCCCGATCATTACCAGTCGGGATATCTGATCACTTCATGGTCAAAATATAAATACGGACAAAATATCTGGAATGATGCCCTCCGGTTCACGTCAAATATGCCGTTTACCATAAATCCGGTCAATATCAGCCTTCTGAAAACCTCGGGAGTAACAAAAAAAAGGCTCTATGAAGAGGCTTTTGATACTCTCAGTACAGTCTGGAACAATGAAATATCAGCTAACGGCAGTAAACCATACAGAGTCATCAACTCTTCCGGAAGAAAGAGTTATACAAGTTATTTTTCACCTGTAAAGGTTGACAAAAACAGTTACGTTGCTATCAAAACATCCCTTTATTCTCTTCCGTCAATTGTTATGATCAGTCAGGGTGACAACAGGGAAAAAAAGATGCATGTACCCGGCAGGGTGGATCCTTATATATTGAGTTCGGCCGGATCGAAAGTTACCTGGGTAGAAAACCGGACCGATCCGAGGTGGGAAAACCGCAGCTACTCAGTCATTATGCTGATGGACACCAAAACCGGAAGAGTCAAACAGGTTACCAGGAAATCAAGGTACATGTCCGCTTCCATTTCTCCCGACGGATTATTGATTGCTGCTTCAGAAAATACAGTTGACAACCGGAATAATCTTGTACTGATAAATGCCGAAACCGGAAAGGAGGTCAGATCGTTTCCCGTTCCGGCGAATGCATATATTCAGCGTCCGCAATGGTCGGGCAATGGCGCGGATATCACCGTAATTTCATTAACCACAGAGGGTGAGGGGATTATGGCCTTCAACATTGCCGGGCAGACATGGAAATCCATCCTTGAGGGAAGCACCGGCGACTACCAGGCATCTTACCTGAGAAATGACTCTCTCTTCTTTGTCAGTTCGTCTTCCGGAACAGAAAATATTTATGTGATGTCGAACGACAAAGCTGTAACTCAACTTACAAATTCGAGGTTCGGGGCCACTGATTTCATAGTTGACGGCAGTCAGTTAATCTTCAGCGATTATACATCGTCGGGCAATAAAATCTGCATCACACAGATTGGCAGTGAGGCTAATGCCATTACTCCGGTAGTTAAGAAGTCCGATTTTATACCCGACAGTATCAGTAATGAGTTTACGGATGTAAAATATGTTCCCGGACAGCTCTATAATCCTGTCCCTTACAGAAAATACCAGCATCTCTTCAGGTTCCACAGCTGGATGCCCTTCTATGCCGATCTGGATGAGGTAAAGGAGGATCCGCGTTCATTGACACCCGGATTCACAATTATGAGCCAGAATACACTCAGTACCCTGGAATCCACAACCGGATATGAATACTCTGATGACAGGCATAAGTTTCATTCCAGGATAACCTGGAAAGGATGGTACCCGGTTTTTGAATCGAGGATTGACTACGGAGAAGATAATTTCGTCCACAAGTTATCCGAAAGAATCGACGATCCTGATATAATAAGACCAGGTACCTATTTTACGGGCAGGGCGTTACTCCCTCTCAGTTTTTCGTCCGGTGGCTATTATCAATATCTGCAACCTTCCCTATCAGTTTCCTATGCCAATAATTACATATATATCAGGGAACAGGGATTGTATGATTACGGTCAGACACAGTTATCGGCAAGACTCTATTTTGCAAACTACCGAAGGTCGTCGGTACGTGATATATATCCCCGATTTGCCCAGATTGCTGATGTCAATTACTCTTTTTATCCTTTTGATAACACAGTTTTCGGCGGATTTCTGACACTGAGGACAGCCCTTTACCTGCCGGGTGTTCTGCCCAATAACTCCATCAGGTTAAAGTATGAATGGGATAAACAGTATGTTGAGAAAATTCCGTTTATGAACAGGATTGACTTTCCCCGCGGTTATAAAAACATTTCTTCAGAAGATCTTCAGGTATTCACTGCCAGCTACCATGCTCCTCTCGTTTACCCTGATTTCGGTTTATTAAGTCTTTTTTATCTTACCAGGATCCGTGCTTCTTTCTTTTACGATTATGCCATTGGCACCGGTAACTATTACCTCGAAAATACCGATGGAAGGGTTATAACCAAATATTATGAGGAGCTGACTGAAAATTTCTGGTCATACGGAATTGAACTGCTGGCAGATTGTAACCTGTTTCGTCTCCCTTACACTGTTTCTGCCGGTGTCCGGACATCGTGGAACAAAGCGGACAGAACTCCGGCTTTTGAATTGCTTTTCAATATTGATGTTTTTGGCATGAATATAGGAAAGTCACGTTTCTGACGGGATCACGCCATCAGATTTCCCGCCTTTTCCTTTATCAGAACCCAGGCTTTTTCCACATGTTCAAGTGTTACATTGGTCTGTCCGGTAACCATGCGGAGAGTAAATTTACCGTTAACAACGGTATGCGAAAGATAAATTTTACCTGTATCGTTCAGGAGATGGTTCAGTTTCTCATTCAGCATGTTAAGAGTCGTCTCATCTGCTCCTGCAGGTTTATACCTGAAACATACGACATTAATTGTAACCGGAGCAAGTATCTCAAAGTCGGGCTCTTCTGATATATGATCTGCAAGGCGTGCAGCGATCGATATATGATATCTTATTTTTTCCCGGAGGCCCTCCACTCCATACGACCTGATGACACTCCACAGCTTCAGAGCCCTGAAACGCCGGCCGAGGGGAACACCCCAGTCGCGGTAATCATTTACCTGTCCCCTTGTGCGTGTTTTAAGATATTCGGGAAGTATTTCAAAAGTTCTGATAAGCAGCTCCGGATCTTTAACGAAATATGCCGTACAGTCGAAGTTGGTGAACATCCATTTATGAGGATTGAATACAAAACTGTCGATATACTCCTTCCCTTCCAGCATCCATTGAAATTCGGGCAGAATAAGGGCAGTTCCGGCCATTGCAGCGTCAACATGGAGCCATATCCCTTTTTCCGAACAGATCTCTCCAATCGCCTTTAAAGGGTCTACAGCAGTGGTTCCGGTAGTACCTAATGTGGCTACCACACAGCATGGTACAAATCCTTTACTGATATCGGAGTCTATTGCTTCCCTGAGCTTGCCGGGATCAAGGGAGAAATCATTCAGAACCGGTACTTTTACCAGGTTTGATTTACCTATTCCGGCTATTTTGACAGCCTTATCTACAGATGAGTGGGTTTGTCCCGAACAATATACTCTCAGTACTCCCTTACCGGAAGCACCTTCATTATTAATTGAATAGCCTGTTACCTTTTCTCTGGCTGTGAGAATCGCCCCGAGGGTGGCTGTGGAAGCCGAATCCTGAATTACTCCTTCAAATGAAGCGGGAAGTCCTATCAGATCGCGTAACCATATCATCATTTTCTCCTCGAGCTCAGCAGCAGCGGGAGAGGTCTCCCAGATCATGCATTGCGAGCCAAGGGTGGCTATCAGCATCTCGGCCAGAACGGAAGGAGGGCTGCTGTTAGCGGGGAAATACGCAAAAAAGTTAGGATTCTGCCAGTGTGTGATTCCCGGCATTATGATCTGCTCAAAATCGCCCATAAGAGAATCAAACGATTCCGGCTGCGAAGGAGGATTCTCAGGTATCCGGCTGAAGATCTCTCCTGATTTTACCTGGGATTTAACCGGATATTTTTCAATATTTTCCATATACCCGGCCATCCAATCGACCAGGTGGTGGGCATGCTTTCGAAATTCATCAGGTGTCATGATAATAACCTCATCTTACTGATTCGGCAAGGAGGATTATCTTGTTCATTTTAACCTCTATCACTCCTCCGTCGATCTCAAATATTATTTCCTTATCGGACTGATCAACCATTATTACCATACCATTTTCAAGAGTCGAAATTATTGGAGCATGGTCTTTCAGTACCTGGAAAGATCCCTTTTTCCCCGGGACTCTGACGGATTTGATGTCTCCTTCATATATTTTCCTGTCAGGAGTGATGATCTCTATCTTCATTTCAAATGTTTAGCTGGCAGTAAGAGGCAGCCAGGTTGTTTATTTTGACTGGGCAAGAATTTTTTCTCCTTTTTCAATTGCATCTTCGATGGTACCAACAAGCATAAATGCCGATTCAGGGTACTGATCTACTTTCCCTTCCATTATCATGTTGAATCCCTTGATAGTATCTTCAATTGATACCAGGGCTCCCTTAATACCTGTAAACTGTTCGGCTACGTGGAAAGGCTGAGACAGGAATCTCTGAACCCTTCTGGCGCGGTGGACGACAAGCTTATCCTCTTCGGAGAGCTCATCCATACCAAGGATAGCAATAATATCCTGCAATTCATTATATCTCTGAAGCAACTCTTTAACCCTCTGTGCGCAGTTGTAGTGGGCAGCCCCGACGATATCTGCAGAGAGGATCCTGGATGTTGAATCAAGCGGGTCAACGGCGGGATATATTCCCAGTTCGGATATTTTACGGCTTAGAACCGTGGTTGCATCAAGGTGTGCGAATGTTGTGGCAGGGGCCGGGTCAGTCAGGTCATCTGCAGGCACATAGACCGCCTGTACTGAAGTAATTGATCCGTGTTTGGTGGAGGTGATCCTTTCCTGCATAACACCCATTTCAGTTGCAAGAGTTGGTTGATAACCCACGGCAGATGGCATCCTTCCGAGAAGAGCAGATACTTCTGATCCGGCCTGGGTAAAACGGAAAACATTGTCCATAAAGAAAAGGATATCCCTTCCGCCGCTTTTTCCATCGCCGTCCCTGAAATGTTCAGCAACAGAAAGCCCTGACAGGGCAACTCTTGCTCTTGCTCCGGGAGGCTCATTCATCTGCCCGAATACCAGTGCGAGTTTTGATTCTTTCAGGGCATCCATGTCAACTTTCGACAGATCCCAGCCACCGGATTCCATATTCTCGAGAAACTCTTTCCCGTACGAGATAACTCCGGCTTCGAGCATCTCTCTCAGAAGGTCGTTACCCTCCCTGGTCCTTTCACCAACACCGGCAAAGACAGAAAGCCCCGAATATGCTTTTGCTATATTATTTATCAGTTCAAGTATCACAACTGTTTTTCCTACTCCGGCACCGCCAAAGAGCCCTATTTTCCCACCTTTTGAGTAAGGTTCGATGAGGTCAATTACTTTAATACCGGTATACAGTACCTCTTTTTCAGTAGAGAGATCATTATATTTCGGGGGCTTCCGGTGAATCGGGTAGCCTCCTGTCTTATCTAGTTTCCCAATACCGTCGATAGCTTCGCCGGTGACATTCATAAGTCGCCCCTTGATCTGTTCCCCGATAGGCATGGTAATGGGTAATCCGGTTGCTACTACCTCCATCCCCCTGCGGAGACCATCGGTGGAATCCATTGCAATAGTGCGTACCGTCTTTTCACCGATATGCTGCTGGCACTCCACAACCAGGAATGAACCATCGTCCCTTTTAATTTCAAGTGCATCATATATGTCAGGCATCTCAACACCCTGCTTCTCAAAAGTGACATCTACCACCGGACCAATTATCTGGCTGATTTTCCCTGTATTAATTGCCATAAACTCACAAATTAATTTTTTTCAGAAGGTACAAATTTAATAAAATTTATAAATGAACCCGACCCTCAATTGATTATTACATTTTAAAAAACCTTAAAAACTATTTTATCCTTCATCCTGTTTAACAGCCTTATTCCCGGATCATTTCACGATCCTCCCCGACTGCCGGAATGATGGCTTTTATGCAGCCCGGCCGGAGGAGTTTCAGGCTTATCTGTCCCTGCCAATAAGTGAACCTGTAAGCTGTATCAATTCCGCTTTTCTTTCCTGGCCGACAGCTACTTTTTCAAGCAGCCTGACAGCATTGTTTATATACTCGAATGCCAGGATCTCGGTAGCCTCTTTTATGTTCAGCTGATCATACAGCTTCAGAACCTCGCTGATTTTTATTTCAGGATCCTGGTTATCTGACGAAAAGATCTGCTTAAGCTGGTTTCTCTGTTTAGCAGAAGCAACCTCCAGGGCTTTGACATAAAGAAAAGTCTTCTTATTGGCAACGATGTCCCCGCCTGGTGTCTTTCCGAATTTTCTGGTATCACCATAAGCGTCGAGCAGATCATCCTGTATCTGAAACGCCAGGCCCAGGTTTCTTCCATATTCATAAAGCAGGTCAGCATCCTTTTCGTCGGCTCCTCCGAATATTGCTCCGATCCTTGCCGATGCAGCAATAAGAACTGCCGTTTTAAGCTCGATCATCCGGAGGTACTCTTCCTGTGAGACTATTGTTGCCTTTTCATAATCCATATCAAGCTGCTGGCCAATGCACACCTCGGTGGCTGCCTTGTTAAATGTCCTGAATACTTTCAGCAGCAGATGCTGGGGTGTATGCAAAAAACACTCGTTTGTCATGAATGCCATCACATCGCCCGACAAAATTGCCTGGTTTATGTTCCATTTGTTATGTACTGTGGTAAAATTTCTTCTCACCGAAGCCTGATCCATTATATCGTCGTGGACAAGAGTGAAATTATGAAAGAGTTCAAGTCCTGTCACCGGCATAACTGCTTCATCAAATTTATCAGTAAAAAGGTTGCATACCATCAGGGCAATTACCGGACGAAGCCGTTTGCCTCCCATCGACAGTACGTATCTTACCGGATCAATAAGCTTTTCCGCTTCCGTATTAAACGAAAGGTTAAATATTGCTTTATCAACTAATTCCTTAAGCTCAGATTGACTGTACATGATCTTGGTTCAACAACCCAGGTTTACCACAACACGATATCATTTCAATGCTTCAGCACCACTGACAACCTCAAGGATCTGATTGGTAATTGCAGCCTGCCGTGCCTTGTTATACTGAAGCGTAAGTTCACGGATTATTGTAGTTGCATTATCTGTAGCTTTGTGCATAGCGGTCATCCTGGCCCCATTCTCTGCCACGAAGGAATCCAGGACAGCTTTATAGAACTGAATCTTAAGCGACTTGGGAATCAGCTCCTGGACAATCTCCTCTTTTCCGGGCTCATATATATAATCAACCGGAGCATTTGACTTTTCTGCTGAAGGAGCTTCTGTCTCGACCGGCAGGAATGATTCATATGTGAGCTTCTGTACGGCAGCATTCTTGAACTGGTTATATACGATATCCACCTTGTCAAACTCACCTGAAACAAATCCCTTCATAAGCATTTCAGAAACAGCCGAAGCGTCGTTGAAAGTAAGGTCGTTAAGCAGGTTATTATATTCTCCCAGAAGTTGAAGCTTCTGTTTTCTCAGGTAATCAAATCCTTTCTTCCCGATAGCCAGAAACCGGACATTTCCTTTGCTCATCTGCTCCGGATACTTTTCGACCACAACCCTTCGTACCTCCCTGAGAACGTTAGAGTTGAAGGCGCCACACAGCCCCCTGTTGGAGGTAATGACCACGATCAGTACCTTTTCCGGTTCACTTTTCCTGCCGTAGATATTGACCACTTCCGCTTCGGCCAGACTTTGAGAAAGACCTACCAGTATTTCATGCAACTTATTTGCATAAGGCCTGAGTCTCACAATTTTATCCTGAGCCTTCCTCAATTTTGCAGCAGATACCATTTTCATGGCTGATGTAATCTGCCTGGTCGATTTAACTGAAGAGATCCTTATTCTTATTGCCTTTAAATTCGCCATCTGTGATCTGTTTACTCAACTTATCTGCCGGTTACCGGGTTTTGTATTTAGCAACAAGTTCAGAAGCTACTTTTTCAAGAACAGAGGTAACATCACTATTCAGGGTTCCTCCGCGGAGAATATCAAGAACATCCCTATGCTTCAGGTCGAGATATTCAATAAATTCACTCTCAAATTCTTTAACTTTATTCACCGGAACATCCTTTAAAAGTCCGAGTGTCCCGCAATAGATAATTGCAATCTGTTTCTCCACAGGTACCGGTGCATACTGACCCTGTTTCAGGATCTCCACGTTTCTGGCACCTTTGTTCAGGATAGCCAGGGTGGAAGCATCAAGGTCAGATCCGAATTTTGAAAATGCTTCAAGTTCACGATACTGGGCCTGGTCAACCTTCAGTGTCCCTGCGATTTTTTTCATTGCCTTTATCTGGGCGTTTCCTCCTACCCTCGACACTGAGATACCCACGTTAATTGCTGGCCGGACTCCGGAGTTGAAGAGGGTAGATTCAAGGAAAATCTGACCATCGGTGATAGAAATAACGTTTGTCGGGATATATGCTGAAACGTCGCCGGCCTGTGTCTCAATTATAGGAAGGGCGGTAAGTGACCCTCCCCCTTTGACCAGATGTCTTATTGATTCGGGAAGGTCATTCATCTGCCTTGCAACCTCATCTGATTCGATGACCTTGGCAGCTCTTTCCAGCAGTCTTGAGTGCAGGTAGAACACATCACCCGGGTATGCTTCACGTCCTGGTGGGCGGCGAAGGAGCAGCGAGACTTCCCTGTAAGAGACAGCCTGTTTCGAAAGGTCGTCATAAATGATCAGTGCATCGCGGCCGGTATCCCGGAAATATTCTCCGATGGCAGCTCCGGCAAACGGGGCATAGAACTGTGAAGCAGCCGGATCGGATGCCGTAGCCAGAACAATAACCGTATAGTCCATTGCACCGTGCTCCTCGAGAGTTGCTGCAATATTTGCAACTGTGGATCCTTTTTGTCCGACGGCCACATATATACAATATACAGGCTTCCCTTTTTCAAAATTGCTTCGCTGGTTAATGATAGTATCAATTGCAATAGCAGTTTTCCCTGTCTGACGATCGCCGATAATAAGTTCCCTTTGTCCGCGGCCGATAGGGATCATTGCATCGATAGCCTTGATACCTGTCTGAAGCGGCTGTTTTACCGGTTGTCTGAAGATAACCCCGGGGGCTTTCCGTTCAAAGGGTAGACTAAAAAGTTCACCTTCAATGGGACCTTTTCCATCAAGGGGCTGACCTGTAGGAGTGATGACCCTTCCAAGAAGGCCCTCTCCCACATTGATCGAGGCAATCCTCCCGGTTCTTTTTACTATGTCTCCTTCATTGATTTCCTCTGTAGGTCCCAGTAAAACTGCCCCGATATTATCTTCCTCAAGGTTAAGAACAATTGCTTCAATCCCATTCTCAAATTCAATCAACTCATTTGACTGAGCATTCGAAAGTCCGTAAATACGGGCGATACCGTCGCCAACCTCAAGAACGGTCCCGACCTCTTCAAGTTCAACGGCAGTCTGGATCCCTTCCAGTTGCTGTCTTAGTATTTTCGAAACTTCTGCTGGTTTAATATTTGCCATATAAATGTTCTTTTATTTTCTTTTATTCTTTTTTTACCTTGCTGAAACGGATCCGGATTTAAGCTCCTTGCTGATCTTTCTCAGTTTATTTTTAATGCTTGCATCCACATAATTGTCTCCAACCCTCAGAATGAATCCGCCAATGATATCATTGTCAACAGACTCCCTGAGGGATATTTTCGTTTTGAATATATCCTCGATAGTCTGAACAACCTCTTTTATAACAGTTCCATCCACATTAACCGCAGTTGTCAGTACCGATTCGGTAATCCCTTTATATTTCAATGTCTCATGGATGAAGACTCTGGCTATTGCGGGCAGAGAGCTTTCCCTGCCGTTTTTTACTGCCAGGTCAATAAGCGAAAGGGTTATTTCGCTTACATTATCCCCAAACATCTTGTGAAGGATCTCCGTTTTCTTTGAAACCGATATAACAGGATTCTTAAGAAATTCCGATACTTCAGGGATCCTGCACACATCTGCAATAAGCTTCATATCACCATCAACCTCATCAAGAATATTCTTCCCTACCGCCGACTGGAAAAGAGCCCTTGAGTATCTTACCGAAATTTTACTGTTGTTCATTTTACAATAAACCTGCTAGTTCTTGTTTAAATTGAGCTCTTTAAGGTACTTATCGATCAGTTTTTCCTGTTCTCCTGTCTGCTTCAGTTTTTCACCGATCAGTTTGGCAGCAATCTCTATGGAAAGAGTTGCAACGTGTTCGCGTATGTCTGCCAAAGCCTTGGTCTTTTCCATTTCGATTCCGGTCCTTGCCTTTTCAATAATATTCTCAGCTTCCTCAGATGCCCTGCCTCTGGCTTCTGCTATCAGTTTATCGCGGACTTCCCTGGCTTCTTTTAAAATACCTTCTCTCTCTTCTCTTGCTTTGCGAAGAATCGCCTCATTATCACTCTGAAGCTTAATCATTTCCTGTCTTGCTTTTTCAGCTGAGGCCAATGATCCCCTGATCATTTCATCTCTCTGCTTTACTGCAGCAAGGATAGGTTTCCATGCAAATTTTTTCAGGATGAGAAAAAACATAGTAAATATAAGCACCGTCCAGAAGATCGTTCCGATGGCGGGGGTTGTAAGACTACTGCTTGCTAATATCATGGTTTGTGTTTTAAAAAATTTTCATTAAGAAAATCCTGCAACCAACCGTTGCAGGATTTCGTCTCATTTTGCAATTAGAGCAACTACAACACCGAACAGCGCAACACCTTCAATAAGGGCTGCTGAAATAATCATTGCTGTCTGGATTTTAGTTGCAGCTTCAGGCTGTCTTGCTATGGCTTCCATAGCTGATTCACCAATTCTTCCGATTCCAAGACCTGCACCTATAACTGCAAGACCTGCTCCGATTGCTGCCAATGTACCTGTCATAACATTTTACTTTTAATTAAACAAAAAACTAATGATGTTCCTCCTTTACTGCCAGACTGATGAAAAGGGCCGACAATAAAGTAAAAACATATGCCTGCAGGAATGCCACAAGTAGCTCGAGGCAATCCATAAATATTACAAATAATATTGAAACCGGGGCCACTGCAAGAGACTTGAATATGAATATCAGACTTACAAGGCTCAGGACAATAATATGACCGGCAGTGATGTTTGCAAACAAACGGACCATAAGAGCAAATGGCTTTGTTAACATCCCGATCAGTTCAACAGGGAACATGATGGGTAACAGCCAGAAAGGCACTCCTGGAGTTGCATATATATGCCTCCAGTAACTTTTTGACCCGTTGATTTGCGTCAGAACAAAAGTGAACACTGCAAGAGTAAGGGTAACGGCTATGTTGCCTGTAACATTCGCTCCGAAAGGCGGAGGAAAGGGGATCAGTCCCATCAGGTTGTTTATGAGTATGAAAAAGAACACCGTCAGAAGGTATGGCATAAATTTCTCATACTTATGTTCTCCCAGATTTGAGATGGCAATGTCGTCGCGGACAAATAATATAACAGGTTCAAGGAAACTCTGTATGCCTTTGGGATGACTGATACCTGTTTTCTTATATGATCTGGATAACGACAGGAAAAGGATTAATCCTATCACAGCGGCAAAAAACAATCCTACAACAGCTTTTGTAATTGAAAAATCGAGAGGCATACTGGTCTCGTCAACCTGACCGGCTTCGTTTACATTTACAATCCTCCCCGCATGATCTCCCTCCTCTTCAAGCCTGAACCCGTTATGGACATGTCCGTGTGCTATCTTTTTTGAAGAGAAAATGCTTAATCCCTTATCGCGCGACCAGAGGATCACAGGTAAATAGATCGCTACGCTTTCACCGTTCTTTTTGGTAAGTATATGCCACTCGTGCGAGTCGGCTATATGTTCAAGAATAAAAGTACTTGCATCAAATTCTTCTTCTGCAGCACCATGTTCTGACTCCTCCTGCCCCAAAACAGGGAAGCTGAGGAAAAACATCAGAAAAATAGAAATAAAACCTGTCGCAATTCGTGTTTTCAAGTCAGTTTTTATTTTATAATGATTTGTGTTTCAACGCATTTAACATGGAAAAGATTGAAAACAAAGTGAAGGCTAAATATAGTATAAAAAATAATACTACTATTTCCTGTTTAGTTTTTTTAACAACTAAGAACCAAATAAGAGCAAATATAAGTTCGAGTAATAATTTGAGACTTACCGAGACCAGAAGGTAGAGGACCTGACTTCCTTTTTCTTTTGTTGTACCTTTTAAAAAAATAATAAATATTATCAGTGTTATAACTGAAAATCCTCCGCAGAGAAGGAGCAGGTCGCTGAACGACACTGCCAGATTAACTGATCGTATTATCAGTGATCCGGCAGAGAGTAAAAGGATATTGAATACTAAAAGATAGAAAACTAATCTGGAATAGTTTTTCAGCACCATACACGGGTTACTTTATGAAATCCCTGACAGCGGAATAAATACCACCAAAGACACCGATAAGGGCGAAGATAATAGTGAAAACCGGGGTTTGCCATTCAAGCCATTTATCAATTCTGGTACCGGCCCATGTAGCTATAAGAATTATTGCAATCATCTGGAATGCCATGCCCGAATACCTTGCATAAACCTGAAAGGGACTATTTTCCCTGTCTTTCTCCTGGTTTTTCCGGTTCTTTTCCTTTTGTGAAAGCTGTTCCCCCATTATCCTCAGTTTCGCTCATTTTGCAGTTACCTGTAAATTTAGCACCAGGTTCGATAGAAAGTTTGAATGTTACAATGTCGCCGGAAATTTTTGAAGAGGCCTTAAGGTTGAGTAACTGACCAACACAGATCTTCCCTTCAATTGTACCTGACACTTCAGAATTTTTGCAATATACTTCTCCTGAAACTTTACCTGTAGGACCAATAACCACTTTGCCTTTGGTGGTCAGGTTACCGGTAAGCGATCCGTCGATCCGTATATCACCGTTTGACTTAACATCACCGGTAATATCAGTACCATTACTTATCAGATTGATGTTCGTGTTGTCTGTTTCGTTGAATTTTCCCATGGTTTTTCACGTAAAAATAATGAACTAATAACTCACAAATATAAAAACTATTGCATACATAGAAGTTGTATAACGTCTGTATTGGTATCTATATTTTTCAAAAATCGAAAAACAAATTCCAATGTGTATTATACAACGGAAATTTAATCCTGTAAAATACGGTTATAAATTAATTCCGGGAAATTAACGGATGAAAAAAATGGATTTTATTTTTACCTGGGCAGAATGGAAAAGGGAAGGCAGACCTGTTTATTTCGGATCGTAAGCCCAGATGACATACATTGATCCCCACGTGAATCCGCCACCGAAAGCGGCAAGGATAAGTTTATCTCCTTTTTTGAGCTGATTCTCGTATTCCCACATACAGAGAGGGATTGTTGCCGCTGTTGTGTTTCCGTACTTCTCGATATTGATCATAACCTTTTCCGGAGGAAGTCCCATTCTTCGTCCGGTGGCCTCAATAATTCTGAGATTTGCCTGATGCGGGACCAGCCATGCAATATCCTCTGATTTCAGGCCATTCCGTTCCATTATTTCGGCGGCAACATCAGCCATATTGACCACAGCAAATTTAAATACGCTTTGTCCTTCCTGGTATAAAAAATGTTCGCGGGCATCTATAGTTTCATAAGAAGCAGGCTTTACTGATCCTCCTGCTTTAAGGTGAAGGTATTTACGGCCTGAACCATCAGTATGGAAGATGTGGTCAATTATTCCCACGTCTCCGGTAACAGGTTCAAGAAGTACCGCTCCGGCTGCATCTCCGAAGAGAGGGCAGGTAGTCCGGTCGGTGTAGTCGGTTATTGAAGACATTTTATCAGCTCCAACCACAATGACCTTTTTGTATTTTCCTGTTTCAACAAAGGAGACTGCAGTCTGAAGGCTGAAAAGGAAGCCTGAGCAGGCAGCATTAATGTCGTAGCTGAATGCGTTTTTTATGCCTGCCTTATCAGATATAATATTAGCAGTAGCAGGGAATGCCATATCGGGTGTTACGGTGGCACAGATCAGGAGGTCGATCTCATCGGGGGAGGTTCCGGTTTTTTCGAGCAGGCCGGTCACTGCCTGGGCTCCCAGGTCCGAACTGCCCAAACCTTCACCTTTGAGAATACGGCGTTCCTTTATCCCGACACGCTGCATTATCCATTCATCGGAAGTGTCAACCATTTTGGAAAGCTCATGATTGGTAAGTATATATTCCGGAACCCATGCATGAATTCCGGTAATGGCAGCCCTGACTTTATTCATAATTAAATAGCTTCGATAATCTTCTGAGCCAGGTTTGCACGAACGACACTCCTGGTCTGAAGAATCATATTCATTACAGCTTTTCTTTTTGATATGCCATGTCCTATAACGACATTGGCATTTATCCCGACTATGGGAGTTCCTCCAACATTTTCAAAATTCAGACGATCGATAAATGAGTCTTTAATTCCTCTTTTCTTAAGCAGAAAATATACTGCTTCGGTCTGTTTCAGAACCACGTTGCCTACAAAACCATCACAGACAACTACATCCGGCATTTGCTCATTGAAAAAGTCATGCCCCTCAAAGTTACCGACAAAGTTAATCCGTACATCCTCCTTCATCAACTCATAAGCAGCTTTCACGGCGGGGGTACCCTTGGTAGCTTCTTCCCCGATATTGAGTAATCCCACGGTGGGATTATCTGTCAGGAGAACAAATTTAGCATAGAGTGATCCCAGGATGCCGTACTGAAGCAGGACATCAGGCTTGCAGTCGGGATTTAAACCGACATCGAGCAATACAGATTCGCGTCCGTCAATACGCGGGAATATTGTTATCAGGGCCGGACGGAAAACACCAGGAATAACATTAACGGTGTAGCTTGCCCCGACAAGCATGGCTCCTGTGTTACCAGCACTGCAGAATCCGTCAAGAGACTTATTCTGAAGCATGCCGTAACCCACAGCTATACTGGAATCTTTTTTCTGTGCAAAGGTTTTTGCAGGATGATCTCCCATTTCAATAACCTGGGTAGTACCTACAATGTCCAACCCGGATGGATCGACCTTCATCTCCTTCAGCTTACTGAGGATTACAGTTTTATCTCCCAAAAGTACCAGGCTTTCACCTGCAGAAAAATATTTAAGTGAATCAACTGCACCTTCAATGGTTGCCCCGGGGGCAAAATCACCGCCCATGACATCAAGGCCAATCTTCATAATATTAACATTTTGTTACGGCTTTCAGGCTGTCGCTTTCTTTTCAATAGCAAGCTTGCCCCTGTAAAAACCACACTCAGGACATACCCTGTGATACAGAACTGAGGATCCGCAATTTGAACAACTTGCCACTGTTGGAGGTGTTGCTTTATAATGGGTTCTGCGTTTATCTCTTCTGGTCTTGGAATGTTTTCGTTTCGGATGTGCCATTTTACTCTTTTTTAATTATCGTTCATCAGCTTCTTTAATTCATCCCACCTGGGATCATTTTTGCTTTCTTCTTCAACCAAATGTTCCTTTAGTCTCTGAATCATAACAGGATCACAAGTACTTTCCCCTTTTTCATCTACGGGGTGTATTTTCTGAATCGGTAACGCAAGGTAAATAAATTCATAAATATATTGCTTCAGATCCAGTTCCGGTTCATTTACTGGTATAATAATTATTTCAGGATCATTTTCGTCTCTCTCAGTGCCGGTTTTAACAATCAACCGGGTTTCACATTCCAGAGGGAAATCAAACATCTCCAGACACCTGTCACAACAAACTCTGACTTTGCCGGATATCTTTATATCCATTTCAAAATGAGATGATCTCTTATCGATCTCAGCTATTGCAACAAGTCCTCCCTCGCCGATTTCCGATCCTTCAAACATATCAAAAAACTTCTTATCAACCTCAAAATCAAAAGTGTGATGCCCTTCCTTTAATCCATTGATCGGTATGGTAAATAATCCGGCCATCTCTTCAAATTTTGGTCTGCAAAAATATAAATCCTTCTCCAATTAAAAAAATTATCAACAAAAAAGTAACATAAATTGCTTAAAAAGACCATCTACCGGTTATTTCCCACAGTTTGCCGATTTTATATGTCGTGCCCGTTTTTCAATATCTATTTTTGACGCATATAAAAAAGGCACGCAATGAAAAACAAAGATCAATTTTTAAAAAGACACAGGGAACATCACCCCCGGGTCAGCTTCGGTTTATTCCTTATATTGCTGGGACTGGCACTGCTTATAGCAATAAATGATCTTCTGGGTCTTGGTAGCGTCAGTGAGTATTTTACATGGCAGACTGTTTTAATATTTATCGGCGTTCTGCTGCTTCTGAACCTTAATTTTACTGGCGGACTTCTTCTCATTGCCGGTGGAACATGGTTCATGCTCGATGAATACTCAATCGAGCTCCCCGATATTATCCAGACAGTTTACTGGCCTTCAGTTATTATACTGATCGGGCTTGGCTTTATAATATCTTCATTTATTAAAAGAAATAAAATCAATTAATTGCAAAACTTATAAATTTACAGCTATGGAAACGGATGATAAATACAAAAACGAATTCCCTGCCGCGAACAGCAACCACAGGGTAATTATAGGTGTGATACTTGTACTGGCCGGATTATTCCTTGTGATAAAGAACACAGGATTCTTCCCGTCTATTATTGAAAACATTATTTTCAGCTGGCCCATGCTCCTGATAACTATCGGGGCTGTAATGTCCATCGGGGCATCAGAAAAAACAGCCGGTATAATTGTAATGGCAGTTGGTGCCTTCTTCCTGATCCCCAAAATATTCAGTGAGACATTCCACATGTATAATATGTTCTGGCCGTCCATATTCATTATTGTTGGTATTATCTTTATTGTCAGCAAGCACCGCGGATGGAATTCAGTCTCAAAGGTGACGGCTGGTGACGACTATGTTGATTATATCAATGTATTCAGCGGTGGTGAGAGGCAGATAGTCTCCCAGAACTTTCTCGGTGGTAAAATCACTGCAGTCTTCGGCGGAATTGAGCTTGACCTTACAAAAGCCCGGCTGGCTCCCGGTGTTTCACATATCGAGGTGGCATGCGTCTTCGGCGGAGCAACATTCATAGTTCCCGACGACTGGTATGTTACAATTGATGTGACTCCTGTACTCGGAGGATTCAGCGATTCGCGCAAACTTATTCCCGGACGGGTAGTCGACCCTTCGAAACAGCTTGTTATTAAAGGAGCTGTTGTATTCGGAGGCGGTGAAATAAAAAGTTACTGAAAACATAAAAAATGAAGCATCCTGTATTGTCTGACAGGGTACGACTGATAGTCTGGTGGCTGGTCTGGCTGTTTCTTACGCTTGGCCAGCTGCTTCTTTACTATTTTGCATATGGCAGCTTTACCACTGTTTGCATTCCCGACGCCATAGTCTCGTTTATTATCTATTCCGGGATTGCCCTTTCGCTATGGTATCCTTTCAGGTTTTTCAATACAGCCAAAACAACGGTGCCGGCAATAATATTCAATATTATAGCAAGCGGAACATTATCTGTGCTGATATGGATGCTGCTGACAAAATATATAATACAGCTTATCCTGCCGGGTGAAAATGAATATGCCGGATACTGGAAAGCGACACTTCCCTACAGAACAGGAACCGGAGTTTTTATTTACGGACTGATAGTACTGGCATATTATCTTTTTGAAAGCCTGACCCGCCTTTCGGAAAAAAATGCCAGGGAAGCATCTCTCGAGAGCCTTGTCAGGGAAACCGAACTGAAAATGCTCAGGTCACAGATTAATCCTCACTTCCTGTTCAACAGTCTAAATTCAATCAGCTCGCTCACAATAACCGATCCGGAAAAAGCCAGGACAATGGTCATAAGATTGTCGGACTTTATGAGGTACTCTCTTTCAAGAAAAGATGAACAACCAGTTTCGTTCAGAAGCGAACTTGAGAACTTACGTTCATATCTTGATATTGAAAAAGTAAGGTTTGGAGATAAACTTACAACCGATGAGAATATCGACAACGATACCCTCGATATAAAAATACCGGTAATGTTACTACAGCCTCTTTATGAGAATGCCATCAAACACGGAGTTTACGAAAGCACCGAAAATGTGAAAATTGTGACCAGGGCTCTTGTTGCAGATAATTTTCTTGAAATTACAATAAGCAATAACTACGAGGAGGGAGCTTCTGCGGCAAGGGGAACTGCTACCGGACTTCTTAATGTCTCCAGGAGGCTTGAACTGTTTTACGGTTCGAAGGGATATCTGCAGACAAAGAAGGAAAATGGCATTTATACCGTAAAACTCTATATCCCGGTATGAACCTGATTTTCCCCTTGACAACTGATATGTAAAACCAGAAATAACAATCAACACCTGCCAGTCTCCGAAAGCCCGGAAAAGAATAAGGGATTCAAAACCTGGCGAAAACCATTAAATAAATGAACCGTATAAGAACTGTAATAATTGACGATGAAGCTCCTGCCAGGGAGATATTGAAACACTATCTTAAGAATAATCAGGATATTGAGGTCGTTGCCGAATGCCAGGATGGATTTGCAGGTCTGAAATCCATTTCGGAATTAAAACCCGACCTGATATTCCTCGATATCCAGATGCCCAAGCTGACCGGATTTGAATTGCTTGAAGTGATCGACGAAAAGCCCGGGATCATCTTTACCACAGCTTATGACCAGTTTGCCATAAAGGCATTTGAACTGAACGCCGTCGACTATCTTCTGAAACCTTTTTCACGCGAGCGCTTTGAGGAGGCTGTCAAAAAGGCAACAGAAAAAATCAGATCCGAAAAGGGGAATCCGAAAACTGTAAGCCAGCTTATTGTCAACCGGCCTGAGACACAAACCACTCTTAACAGGATCGTTGTAAGAAAAGGTAATGCAATAAATCTGATTCCTGTTGAACAGGTCCGGTATGTTGAAGCACAGGACGACTATGTGATGATTTACCATTCGGCCGGGAAAGCGCTTAAACAGCAGACAATGAAATTCTATGAGGATAATCTGCCCAAACTCGATTTCGTCAGGATCCACCGCTCATATATCGTAAAGGTCGAAGAGATAGTGAAGATAGAACCTTATGGCAAGGATAACCATGTGGCCATTCTGAAATCGGGCGACAGGCTGCCCGTAAGCCGCGCCGGTTATCAGCATCTGAAAGAGGAGCTAAATTTCTGAAAGCTGACGACCGGAACAGACGGCATCCCGGATAACTTTATACCAATTATTTCAACCTGTTTTCTTTGCGGTACCTTCTGATCAAGGCCGTTACCGGACGGTACCTCCTGATCCATATTACAGGAACAGGGTCAATGCCATGAGTACCTCCGGGCCTGCAGCGGAGTATTCTGCCGGCAGCAAGGAAAGAACCCCGCAGGGGGCCATGGATCCTGAGTGCATCAAGAGCATATTGTGAGCATGTCGGAAAATGACGACAGGCAGGTCGCAGAAACGGAGAGATGGCAAACCTGTAAAAATAAACCGGCAGAGCCAGCATAAATGAGACTATCCTGCTTAACGTGGTGAGCATGGGGCAAAGATAACAAATGGGTACTTCCAATTGTTATACTGATACTGAAATGATTACTTTTGCAAACTGACAAAATGGCCAGAAAGACCATCCCCGCGCAGTATGGCAGAGAATTTGCTCAGTCAGGTTAATAATTAAATTTTGTAAACAATTAATATTGGACAAGCTAATATGAATATCTGGATAATTTTTATAGGATTTATGATCCTCAGCTGGATCGTGAGCATGGTATTAAAGTCGAAATTCAGGAAATTCTCGAAGATCCCTGTTGATAACGGAATGTCGGGACGTGATGTGGCTGAGAGGATGCTGCGCGACAATGGCATATATGATGTCAGGGTCGAAAGTGTGCAGGGTCATCTTACCGACCACTACAACCCGGAGAACAAGACAATAAACCTGAGCCAGGAGGTATATAACGGCAGAAGTATATCATCTGCTGCGGTGGCGGCTCATGAATGCGGCCATGCAGTACAGCATGCAACAGCTTATGCGTGGCTTGGCTTCAGGTCGAAGATGGTTCCCACTGTGAGCTTTTCCTCAAAATATGTGCAGTGGATTCTTCTGCTGGGCGTTCTGATGGTGAACACTTTCCCTGCACTGCTGCTGGCAGGTATTGTGCTTTTTGCCCTGACAACCCTTTTCAGCTTTATTACTCTCCCTGTTGAGATAAACGCAAGCCAGAGGGCTTTAGCATGGCTTTCCAATGCAGGTATTACATCATATCAGAACCACGATAAGGCTCAGAATGCTCTGAAATGGGCCGCATATACTTATGTGGTGGCAGCACTCGGATCGCTGGCAACCCTGCTTTATTATATAATGATTTTTGCCGGTGGACGCGAAGACTAACGTCCTTCTACCTCAAACCATTTTGTCCTCTTGTGGATCGTCCGGACAATGATCCAGATTACACCGGCCGGAACTGATAAATAAATCCACATCGGAGTCAGGAATATTCTCTCTGCCAGGAAATAATTCCTGCAAAGATCAAGGACCGTGAATGTAACAAAGATATTTACGAAGCTGTTGTATTCTCTTTTAAGAACAGTAAGGGCCGAGAAGGGAAGCGAGGGTTTTACATAACCGCCAAAACCGGGTATGATAGTTGCTACTCTCTCCGACCATTTATCATAGACTTCACCGAATTTTCTCCTCAGGAACTGCTCCTCGGCAAACATTATCCGTTCGTAGTAGAGCCAGTAGACAAGAAGAAAAAACAGTACAAAAAGGAATGATCTCAAAAACAGAACCGGTCCCAGCCACATAAGGAAATTACCCAGATAGAGGGGGTGCCGTAACATTGAATAGATGCCCGTAACATTAAGTTCATCGGCGATCTGACCTCTGACAGTATTGCGTCCCGAAGTATTTCTCGGGGCAAAACCGACAGTAATGATCCGTATCAACTCTCCCAGAAGACTTACTCCCAGAAAAATGAGCTCATTCCGCATATCAAAAAGTATGGCCTGCCTGTTGCCAAGAAACATTGCAACAATACCTGCAACCAGAAAAAAAGCCGGCAGCCAGCCTCTTCTTTTAAACAACCAGTTTCCGCTTCTCTCAAATTCATGAATCAGTGCCATCCCCGAAGTTTTAAATGAGGTGGTAAAAGTATGAAATTTCTAGAAACTGTATTTCATCCTGAGAAAAGCCAGGTTTATTCTGGTCTTTTCGTTATCCATAATACTATTGAAGTGCTGCCAGATAAGAGATATATCGAGATTTTCAAATAGTGAATAATCAAACGAAGGGCCTGCGAAGAATCCATCAATATCGGGGAACCACATCCCCGAAAGAGTCAGGTTCATTAAAGGAGTGGCCGCCCAGGTGAACTGACCGAAAGCCGAAAACTCGGAGAATGCAAGATCCTTTGAAGAGAGGTTCCCTTTGTAAAATGTATTGAAGTTATTAAGCTGAAGGGGATTGCTGCAGTACATAACCTGGAGCTGCGCCATTGAATTATCACTGAATATCCTGTCGAAACCGGTAGTCAGCAGAAGCGTTCCTTCGGTTCCCGGAAGATCATCATATGGCCGGAACCATGATCCCTCTCCCCTGAAAGAGAGCTTCCCGACTGATCCTGACCATCCGGTACCAAACACTATATCCCCGCTGTTAACAATACCGGCAAGGAACTGGATATCGTAGCCCCACCTGTTGAACCTGAAAAGACCCGCTGCGGTAATATCATGCTCATTGTTAACCTTCACGGCAAGTTCGGCTGACGATGAGGATGAAGGATAATACTGTAATCTTACCGCGTCGCTACCCGGCCGCTCCACATAATCAAAATCGAAAAAAGAGTAAGCATTGAATATATCATTGGGATTCCAGACAAGAGTCTGACCCCAGTTTATCCGCTGGCGTCCGATAATAGCCTGAAACCTGTTGAAATTAAGATCTATCCATAAACGGTCGATAGTGGTATTCACGAGAAAGGACTGCTTTTCAAAAACATTCCACGAAAGGTCAGCCAGCCCCTGGTCACTGCCGATAAGTTCCCGGTATGCAGAGCCTAACCTTACCATGTCGCCGGTAAAAAGCCGGTTCCTGAATTCAGCGGCCACAGTTATATTTTTACCCGGATAAACTTTAAAATTTAACCTGTTATGTATAAGATTTTCATTAATGAACGGCCCCGAGATGGAGTCAAACATAACGCTCTGCATTGAGGTAAGATATCCCTGCAGCGTTATATACCTCTCCTTCTCCTGCGGATACGCAATCTCAAGCGATCCGTATATTATTAAAGACAAGACCAATAATCGTCTCATACGTAAATAATTTTATTTTAATGGTCTGATGGAACCCACATGTCAGAATATTATATACATACGTATTAGGTTTTTCGATACATGTGTGTTTAACCATAACAATCGTAATTATATGTCACCTCCTGTCATCTGATACTATTTTTCCGTCTTCGAGTGTGATAATACGCCGTGCCATTTTTACAACTCTCGGATCGTGAGTCGAAAAAATAAAAGTTATCTTCTCCTCAATATTAAGTTCCTCCATTATCCCGAGAAGAGTGGTAGCTGATTTCGAATCAAGATTGGCAGTTGGTTCATCAGCAAGGACAAATTTCGGTTTTGAAGCCAGTGCTCTGGCAACGGCCACTCGTTGCTGCTGGCCCCCTGAAAGCTTTGAAGGACGGCTTTCGGACCTGTCGGCCAGCCCAACTGCTTTCAGTAATTCGAATGTACGCTCATCGCGCTCCTTCTTCCCCCATTTCTGAAGCGACATTATGAATTCAACATTTTCCCTGGCAGTCAGTACCGGGATAAGATTGTACGACTGGAATACAAAACCTATATTTCTCATTCTGAAGTCAATAAGAGCTGATGATTTCAGTTTTGAGAGATCCGTACCATCGATAAGGATTTGTCCCGACGTTGGCACATCGAGCCCCCCGAGAAGGTTCAGCAGTGTGGTTTTTCCCGAACCCGAAGGTCCGACAATAGCTGCAAACTCACCCTCCTCAAAATTGAGAGTCACGCCGTCGACTGCGTGCACCTTGACTTCAGTTGAATTGTATATCTTATGCAGATCCCTGATTTCTATTACTTTCATGGCATCATGTTTTTAATCTGTTCTTATGGCTTCCACCGGGTTAAGTTTCAGGGCTTTCCGCGCAGGATAAACTGATGAAAGGATCCCGGTCAGGACTATAAGTATTGTTGTCGTTATAAAAAACTCTATATCAATTGCCGGAAACAGATGTGCAGAATACCCGAATGCTTCCAGTCCCTCGGAATACTGCACAAGGTTGATCCCTTTTTCAGCGGTGGCAGCAATGGCAGCGCCGCTGACTGCCATTCCGGCAATTCCTCCCACCACCGACAGAAAGACCGATTCAAGCATGATCATCAGGAATATTTTACGGCGGTTCATCCCAATTGCGGCCAGCATCCCCAGCTCCCTGGTCCTCTCAAGCACAGCCATAAGCATTGTATTTACAATACCGAAAGCGAGTGCAGCCAGGATAATCCCCATAAACACGGCATATATCTTCTGCATCATATCAGCTATCATGGCCAGGTCGGGCTGAATCTCCTTCCAGCTCATAACTTCCATCGCGGGAAGCGCTTCCCTCACCCGGGATGTCACCTCATCTGCAAGCTCGTTATCTTCCAGCCGTACTATTATGCGGTGATATGATCCCTCTTCCATACCCGTCAGTTCCCTGAGCTCATTAACCGGAACAAACAGGGAGGTCGCTTCAAACATGTCATTATTGGTCCTGAAAATTCCGCAAACCCTGAACGCTGCACCTGTCTGAACATTATTTACATCAAGGAACGACAGAATTATCCTTGAACCCTCACGGTACGACCAGGCTGCTTCCCTGATCTTCAACCCGAACTTTTTCTTCTCCCCGCCGGATAACCGGATGGCTACCGCTTTTTCAAACTTCTTCTCCGTTGTAAACCTCTGCCCCTCCAGAGATTCAAGTTTCGAGATAACAGTAACCGGGACACCCTCCTCTTTAAGTTTTCCAAGCGCTTCTGCCGTAAGATTGAACCTGATAATGTTCAGTTCCTTTGCCAGCTTTTCGCCGACAAAGACACTGTTGAATTTTGTTTCGGATCCGAAATAGCTGCCAGTGCCGGGAATAAGACGTGAGGAGAGGGAGAAGATCTCCTTTTCAATCAAAGTATCAATCCCGTTGATTTCAACCCCTGTGCTTTTAGCCGATGTGGAGGCAATACCCCTGATAATTATCCTGCCTGTAATGGACTTAACTCCCGTGACAGACTTAACCAGGGAGGCGGCCGCTGAATAGTCCCCGATCATGTTCGTGATGTCGCCGCTGTTCCTGAAATCTTTATTATTTATCTGAATATGTGACAACTCCTCATTTACTGCAGCATCAATACGCTGTACAAGCGAACTGTTCATCACGGCAATGGAGAATACCCCTGCAAAAACACCTATTGTCAAAGCTGCAATGACAATCAGGCTTCTGGTCCTGTTTCGCCATATATTCTTCCAGGCAATTTGTGTTATCATCTTATATCAATTTATGCCTTTAACGACTGAATAACATTTATCTTCAGGACCTTACGGACGCTGAACGCAATTGCTATCAAAACAATGATCAGAACCACCACAGTCTGCCACATATAGTATTTATCAGGCAGGAGAGTCGGCATCACCGGTTCAAAGCCATAATCTTCGTACATACGTGCCATTTCGCCTGTAAACCTTAACGGGTGAAGGTTGCCATAAAACACAACAGGCAGTGAAGCGATAACTCCTGCAGCTACTCCAAGAAATCCTATCAGAAGCATTTCCACAGAGATTACTTTTGCCAGTTTTACTTTCTGCATCCCTATTGAGACAAGCATCCCGAATTCTCTTTTCCTTTCGGCAAGCATCATAAGGACCGTTCCGAAAACTCCAAAAGCAATAACCAGATACAATATACCTATCATAATCATCCCGCTTTTATTATCCGCATCCATCTGATTTATAAGAAGGGCATTCAGTTCTTTCCAGTCGCGAATCACAAGGGGATCTGAAATCATTTTCTCAAGTCTTGCCTTTGTCAGCAGGAGCTCCTTTTCATTATTGTTTTTCAGGCTTATTACTGAAGAAGTTGTCATGCCCGGTGAGGCATAGAGTTCCCTTGCTGCCTCAACCGGAATGTAAACGATAACATTATCGATGTCGGGAGCTGGAAGTTTCACAATTCCCCTGATCTCATATTTACCTGCCGCCGTGGTACCATGATAACCCAGTCCCATCAGAACCAATGTATCGCCTATTCCCAGCTTCAGATAGTCAGACAATCCGCTGCCAATAACTGCACCTGTCAGATCGTCGCTTTCGATGTACCCGTTCCTTAATGAGGCATGTCTGCGCAACAGAGGCATTACTGAAGCAGAATCGCCGGCCTCAATCCCCAGATCGAGCATCAGACGTCCTTCACTGGAATATGACTCGTCGCTGAAAATATCAAGAAGCCTCCTGGCCGGGTCAGGTAATTTATCATTCTTCAGGGAACTGATCACGGCGGGGGTAAGCCTGTACTTAACCATCCGGTTTCTGATACCCGATACCTCATCTTCACCTTCAGGATCAATTCCCATTACCATAACTCCCTGGGTGCGGCTACCGGCAGCTGCCAGCGCAAAGGATTCAAGCCTTGGCACAACTGTTTTTACATTAGGATCATTAAGGATCTTTTCCATCAGGGCCCCATCAGATTCAAATCCGTTATCAAGAACAGGATCATCAAAATAATCCATATGCTGCACCTGCAGATATCCCGTATACGATTCAATTATATTCTTAAAAAGCCGGTCATAAGCCCCCAGCTGAAATGATCGCATCACCAGGGCAAAGAATACTGCAAAAAACACCGAAGCTGCAGTGATAAGAGTTCTTCTCTTATTCCTCCATAGATTTCTCCATGCCATCCTGAAATCTCTCATAGCTGAGTGGCATTAGTTAACTACCTGATAGTTTTCATATTCTGTTGAGAAAAGAAGCTGTCTTCCATTACCATGTTGAACTTCATTTCCACTATCTCAAGGATTGTTTTATTCCCTTCCGATTCAGCCGGAACAAGCTCAATGGTTGAAGGAAGAAGCCTGCCGTCCAGTATTTTAAGGTCAGTGCCTCTTTCAGATCGTACAAGGTAACCGTCTTCATCGTACAGTTCGGCCTTCAGAACAATTGACTCCTTTATGTCAACCCACCATATCTGCTGACCCCACAGGACATCCGCATCCTCCTTTGCCACGAGTCTTATCTTGTAGCACTCTCTTCCGTCCACAACCACGGTGCTCTCGAGTGTGTGGGTATAATCATTTACCACCGACGATTCCCTAAGGATATCATCATTTGTGTAGTCAGATCCCATCCATCCCTGCGACATCATTGAAGGAGGCAACTTTATCAGACGATTAATGGAAGGATTCCAGCTCCACATTTCACTACCTCTTTTCAGGAATGTCTGGCCCTTTTCACGTGCCGGTGCAGTAATAAGAGTCAGAGCATAATCATCATCCTTCGACCACGATCTGAATTCGACAGTTCTCTGCCAGGTGGGCCTGACAATAGTCATCTTCATTACACTGTACCCTGTCTGCTCCCCCTTGAATTTCTCGTCCGCTTTTCTGATAATGTCGGTGGCAGAAGGTGTCTGTGACTGAAGGGTAAAAAAACATGTTCCTATTAAAAAAAGTATCAACCCTTTATAAAATGAACTTCTCATTTCCCGGATTATTTATATTGTTTAATAATGGCCTCAATAGTTCCTTCAGTAAGTTTCTCATCATCTTTATCCATGTAGATAAAGGTGAGGGCAAACCCTTTAAGCGTTATAATAAACATGTTCAGCTCAATAAAAGGATCATAATCCGGTCCGTTTTTACCCTTCTTCCTTACAAAGTAATCTGTTATGCTGCTGATTATCTCCGCCAGGAACAGTTCCTTTTTTGGTTCCGTAACTGATTTCAGCAGCGAGTCAGTACCAAGAAAATCCTGTAAAAACCTTGTTCTGACTTCATTCTGCATCAACAGCTGAAAAAAGAGCCTCCAGAATGCCCTGTTTTCACTCAGGGCTTTTGTTGCACGCCTGACAAAATATTCGAACTCCTCTTCAGATAAATAACCGTCCCTGTTTATATCGAAGTAATTATAAATCTCGCCGAGAGAGCGGGCAATGATAGCTTTGAGAAGCTCCTCCTTGCTTTCAAAGTAGTTGTACATTAACCCTTTTGAAATTCCGGCCTCCCTGGCAATATGATTTATTGTTGTGTTAAAATACCCCTCACCGGCAAAATGCTCCAGTGCAACATCCATTATAAGGGCTTTTTTCTCCTCCCTTATCTCCTGAAACTGCTTGTGTGTCCGTGGTGACATAATTTTATGACTAAACGCCCATTCAATAATTATACCTTTAAAAACCGTTTTTTGATTGAACGGTTAGTCAAAGATAGAATGACAATTTCAGTTTTCCAAATTTTTTTTTTAAATTTTTTTGTTTACCAATCATTTTTAAACGGATAGCATTTGAATTAACCTTGAAATTCTTCGATTCATAAAAAATTCCCCGGGCTGTTTCTGCTTTATAAATGGCACGATCCGGCCCCTGTTTATAATATATGTTTACACTTCTGCGTTTTATCTTTCCTCCACGTAATAGCTTGTTTTAAAATAATAAAAGTGTGGTTTTACATAATAAGAAAAGATTTTCTATCTTTAACAGGTTATACCAAAAACCGTTTTACAATGGCAAGTCTCAGGCTTCTACTGGGTTTGATCCCCGCAACATCTAAAATTGAACTGGCAGAAAAAGCCCTGGTTAATGAATTTGAAAAGCTTGGAGTATTTTCAAAATCAGAACTACTGGCTAAATATACAAAACTGCACGATCTGGTAAATTCCACCGATTTTATCCGGAAAAGGAAAGAGATTGAATCGATCCAATATAAAAATTCTGATGAGTTCCAGCGCGAGAAGGAGCTTCTCTCATTACAGAAAGCAAAAGATATAATCCTCTATTTCAAAACTATAGGCGGAAGCACACTGAAGAGGTTCAAAGAGATGGATGGGTCGGTGAAAATAAAGGATTTTGAGTCGCTCGAGTCATTCATTAATTCATTTGAATTCAAGCAAAAGGAGAAGATGAAACCTGTCAGGTTCAAAGATACAGATGAATACAGGAAACTCGTTGAATTTAAATCTCTTAAAAAGGATCCTGAGGTAAAATCATATTACAGGGCGGTTGCGAAGGGAGAAGCTCAGAAATCAAAAACTATTTTAAGATTTGAGGAGCTTGGAGCATATATGAAAACTTCGGAGTTTCTTGCCAAAAAGAATATGAGACCGATAACCTTCAAAGATTCTGAAGAGTATTCAAAGCTCCTGGAGTACAAACGCCTTAAGAACAGTGTTGAGATAAAGGAGTTTTATAATTTCAAATCTTCAAAAGAGTATGCAAACTACCTGAATACTGAGGGATCGTCGAGGCTTGCCCGGTATTATGAGCTCAAGGAATATGTTGCAACACCCGAATTCAGGGAAAGGAAAAACTACCTTCTGGATACAAAGCGGTTCGAAAAGACCGAGATGTTCAGGGATATCCAGGAGTATGACAAGCTGAAGAAGAATGAAGATATAATCTGGTACTTTAAGGTTAAGGATTCAGACAAATTTGACATACTGAAAAGCAGGGAGATGACCTTCAGTGAGGAATTTGACAGTGACAGACTTGACACCTCCAGGTGGCTTACAAACTATTACTGGGGCGACAAATTGCTCGGCGACAGGTATTCAGTTGAATCTGATCTGCAGGCATATACTGAAAAGGACAATTTTGAGGTAAGGAACAGCCTTCTGAAGATCCTCACAAAACCCCAGAGAATTAACGGGAAGGTGTGGTCGGCCGACCACGGATTCAAAACCAGGGAATTCAGTTATACATCGGGACTTATCAATACCGGAAAATCCTTCAGGCAGAAATATGGTATTTTCTCTGCTAAAATACGGCTGGGAAACCCGGGTGCCAAAAATGCCTTCTGGCTTATAGCCGACAAGATCACACCTCATCTTGACATTTGCCGTACTTCGGGAGGGAAAGTCTGGTTTGACCTTTTCCCGTCGACCGACAGAGTATTAAAAGCATCAGCAGGGGCCAGATATGCATCAGATTACTACATTTATACACTCGAATGGACCCCCGACAGACTTGTCTGGAAAATTAACGGTGAAGAGGTCTTCAGACAAACGACCGATGTCCCCCAGGTTCCCATGTATATCTCTCTTTCAGGGGGCCTCGACAAACCAATAAACGGGATGTCAACAATGGAGATCGACTGGGTTAGAGTGTACCAGCCAAAGTGACGATTCATTACTATTCAATAGTTTTTGTTAAGACACCCCATCCGGGTGTCTTAATTTTTTCCATCCTGTAACTTTTCTTATTTTCAACCGTCTTTATACAGGAATTTATTTTATGACAGTCAAGGAATATAACAGATCTGTTGATGAGTACTCTGATTCTGTTTATCGCTTCATCCTGTCAAACATTAAGGATGAGGAGAGGGCCAGCGATATAGTACAGGACAGTTATGAAAAGCTCTGGAGAAGTGTTACCGATATTGATTATCAGGTAGTAAAATCGTGGCTTTTTACAACAGCTTATCATACTATGATCGATATTATAAGAAGGGAGAAGAGAATAGCCTCACTTGATGAAAAAGAGGATCCTGATCTTACATACGAATCACAATACAGCGATCTTAATGAGATACTTCATATGGCACTGGAAAGATTGCCCGAAAACCAGAAATCTCTTGTTCTGCTGCGCGACTACGAGGGATACAGTTACAGGGAGATAGGCGAAATAACCGGGATGAGCGAGGCACAGGTCAAGATCAACATATACAGGGGAAGAATGGCTCTAAAGAGCTTTATCGGGAAAATAGAAACAGTACTTTAATGATGAAACCGGACAGATCAAATTACGAAATCTTTCTGCTTGACTGGCTCGAGGGCAATCTTGATCCTCATGATGAGGAAGAGATCCGGAGATTCCTGTCTGAAAATCCCGACCTTCGTGATGAATCTGAGCCTCTCACACTGATCAGACTTAATCCGGAAAAAGTATCATTCCCCTGCAGGGAAAAGATAATGAAGAGTGCAGCTGATCTTACTGCTTCACAATTCGATATCCTGGCAGTTGCAGGGCTTGAAAATGACCTTTCTCCCGACCAGGTCGCGGACCTTCAGGAGGCTGTTGATAAGTCGCCTGAAAACAGAAAAGCATATGAGGTTATCCGGAAACTACGGCTGCTCCCTCCCCGGGTAAATTATCCTCACAAGTCAGCATTAAGAAAAAAGGGCCCTGCCGGAAAGATGATCCGCCTTGTAGTTACTTCCCTCAGTACCGCAGCCCTGGTCTTTTTCCTTTTCAGAATTTTCTTCGTTATCCCCGGTGCCATGAGAGGGGAAACAGTGAATATTACATCATCCTATATTTCAGACACAGTTGATATAGAGCTGATTCCTCCATTTATTTCAACCAACGCTTCTGAATCATCATTGAAGCCTGACGCCGGCATAAAATCCGTCGCTTTATCTGACAGTCCTAAGGAAGAAGCTGTTCCCCAAAATGCAGAAACCGGCCCCGCCCCCGAGGCAATTTCCTCCCGGGGGATGCCAGTGGAAAGAACTAACCTTCAGACCATTTTTATTCCGGAATCAATGGCGTTAACAGGGCTGAACACCCAAGCCGGCCAGGATAATCTGCTGATGGCTTTTAATTCTGAAATTCGCGGTAATTCGTTCGATGACATGAGGAGTAATGTGGAAAAGTTTGCCGCAAGGTTCTTCCACGAAAGGATCATGAGAAATAAAGAGGCCGGAGATTCTCCTGTAAAAGCTTACGATGTGGCTGAGGCAGGTATCAAAGGAATGAATAAACTGTTCGGGACCGAACTGGCACTGGTAAAAAACACCGACAGCAAAGGGGAGGTAGTGTCAATTTATTTCAGTTCTAAGAGTCTGAGGTTCAATGCACCTGTAAAATTATCCGAACCTCCTATGTAACTTTATTATTTGCCTGAACGTCCCATTCAAAACACACAAAATTCTATAAGGATGAAACGAATAATATTACTTTTTTTAGCGATGTCGGTACTTTCCGGCAGCTTCGGACAGGAGCAAAAAACGACTGATGAGCCGGACCAAAAACTTCTGACTGTTGCAGATTCAAACATAAAAACCAGGGTCGTGATCGGAAGGGACCTGGTAAATGTTGAGGAGAATGACTCTTCGGTGACTGTGAAGGTCAAAAACAGGGGTATCAGCATACTTGAATCCCTCGAAGGGCCAAAGATCAGAGTTGAAAAATATGATGAAGAAGAGTATCCCGGGGAATATGTCAGGGAATATAGAGAACAGGACGAGGACGACAGGGACGCTTATCGCAGCGCCAGGAATTTCAGAGGGCACTGGAGCGGAATTGATTTCGGGTTTAATAACTATGTTTTTTACGGGTCAGCTGATTTGCCCGACGAGATTTCCTTTATGAATCTCAATACAGGAAAATCATTTTGTTATAACCTTAATTTTACCCAGCTGAGTATTGGTCTTTCGAGACATATCGGGTTTGTTACCGGTGCAGGGATAAACTGGAATAACTACAGGTTCGCAGAGAATAACAGCATTCAGGTGGGAGAAGACGGGGTGGTTACAGAGCTTATTACAGATAGTGAATCTCCGGTGAAAAAATCAAAATTCTCAACACTTTATCTCAATGTCCCGCTGCTCCTTGAATTTCAGATACCCGCCGGTTACAGTCACCGGTTAAATGTTGCTGCCGGGATTGTTGGGGGACTGAAGCTTAATGCATGGACAAAAACTGTTTTCAAGGACGGAGAGAAACTTAAATCAAACGGCGACTATAACCTTTGCCTTTTAAGAGCAGGAACCACTGCCCGGATAGGTTATGAGAATTTCATGCTCTTCGGAACCTATTACTTCTCGCCCTGGTTCCGGGAATCCAGAGGTCCCGCAGGCTTCAATCCTGAACCTTATGAAATAGGCGTGGCATTTACCTTTAATGATTAAAAGCACATCGAGATAATTTTTTCCGGCAGAAGGCTGTTCCGAAAGTAAAACCATCGACCGCAAAATAACGAAGAGTCAATTGTGATGTTTTATCACAGCGGCAGATGCTCTCCTTTCAGACAGCCTTATTTCATTTTTTGAATCGATCCCTCAAGAATGTATATTTGCATAGACCAATAATCAGAAACCCCTATGCCGGAAGATATACTATCCCAGAGGGAGATCAGACGCTACAACAGGCAGATAATGGTGCCTGAAATAGGCCTTGCCGGGCAGGAGAAGATCAGAAAGGCAGGAGTAATTGTGGTGGGTGCCGGAGGTCTTGGCTGCCCGGTGCTTCAATATCTTGTCGCAGCGGGCATCGGGAAGGTCGCTATTGTTGAAAACGATATTGTTGAGGAGGCTAATCTGCAGAGACAGGTTCTCTACGGTACAGCTGATATAGGCAAGCTAAAATCCATCATAGCTAAAAACCGGCTGGCACTGCTGAATAATATAACAGATATAGAGCTTTTTAACCTGAGGCTGAATAGTACAAATTCGCTAAAGACCTTAAAGGATTTCGACATCATTGTTGATGCAACAGACAATTTTGAGACAAGGTATGTTATCAACGACACATGTATTATCCTCGGCAAGCCGATGGTTCACGGGTCAATTTATAAGTTTGAAGGAATGGTTTCGGTTTTCAATTATATGAATGGAGCCACATACAGGTGCTTCAATCCATACAGCAACATCAGCGAAAAGAAAAATCCTCTCCCGCAAAATACAGGCCTAATGGGTGTTTTACCGGGTATAACAGGAACATGGATGGCAAATGAGGTCATAAAGATCATTACCGGAGCAGGTGATGTTCTTTCAGGTAAAGCTCTTGTATTCAATATATTCAGTAATACCTTCAACATCATAGGTATTAAAAACCAGCCTGAGAACCATTTAATAAACGCAATTTCGGAGGCTGAAAAACTATAGCTAAAATATTACTCTTATGAGATTACTTCTTATCAGTAATTCGACAAATCCCGGGGAACCATATCTTGATTATCCCAAACAGAATATCAGGGAATTCCTTGGGAGAGACCCTGTCAGAGCTCTTTTCGTCCCTTACGCTGCAGTTACATTCTCATTTGATGATTATGAGGCTAAAGTTGCTGAGAGATTCAGGGAGATAGGGCACGACATAGTTTCAATACATCACTTTGCTGATCCGTCGGAGGCTGTGAGAAAAGCCTCTGCCATTGTTGTTGGCGGAGGGAACACCTGGAAATTGCTTAAGATGATTCGCGACAACGGGCTGATAGGGCCGGTAAGGGAAATGGTAAATAAAGGGACTCCCTATATCGGATGGAGCGCCGGCTCTAACGTCGCCTGTCCTACTCTCAAAACGACTAACGACATGCCAGTCGTCGAACCGGATTCATTTGAAGCCTTTAACCTGATTCCCTTTCAGATAAATCCTCACTATCTCGATTTAAACCCTTCCAACCATGCAGGTGAGACCCGGGAGCAGAGGATAGAAGAGTTCATTGAAGTAAATCCCGGTCTATATGTGGCAGGCCTGAGGGAGGGGACAATGTTGCTTATTGAGAACAACAAAGCCCGTCTGATCGGGCGGAATAAAGTCAGGATATTCCAAAAAAATCTTACCCCACTTGAATGTGATGAAAATGACGATTTATCCTTCCTGATCAAATAAAACTTGTTTTAATCCAAATAATTAACTTTGCTCACCGTTTATTTTCCCGGTTGACAGGTATTTTTGTGAGTATATGAATCCCTTTGTGAAAATAGCCAGAATTATATCACTGCTGATTTTATCGGTACTTATTGTGCTATTTTTCACTTCTTTGATAATGCAGAACAAGGTAGCAGATATTATACTGAAATCTCTCAACAGGAATTTCCTGACGAAGATTGAAACAGAATCGTACCGGTTTTCGCTGCTTAAAAAATTCCCCAGGGCTACTATTGAGCTCCGGAATGTGCTGGTTCACTCATCCCCGGATTTTGACCGTTCCGGATTCGGCAATATCAATACCGATACCCTGCTGGCAGCAAAATCGGCGTCTGTCGATTTCAAAATGACTGATATACTGAAAGGTGATTACACATTCAGGAGCATAAGCATAAAGTCGGGAATTCTTAACCTTTTTACCGACAGCGCCCGAAAAAACAATTATGATGTTTCTGCCGGTAATGGAGAAAAAAATGAAGAAGGCTCTTCTGCCCTGAACCTTAACAGGATAAATCTGGAGGATGTTATGGTCTCTTACCACGATCTGGATGCAGAACTGATAATTAAGAGCATGTTCAGGGAGAGCCGGATAAAAAGCAGGATCTCAGGAAGCGACATAGATTTTGAAAGTAATTCAAAAGTAGTTTTTGAACTATTCCAGCTAAGAAATTTTTTGATACGGCAACCCGTCGCTGCCAGTCTTGAAGTTGGCCTCAACAAAAACAATAAAGGGGTCTTCTTCAAAAAAAGCAGCCTCAGTATTGAGAACTGGGATTTCATCCTCACCGGTTATGTGGCATCCGACAATTTTCTTGACCTCGACATCAAAGGGAACAACATCGATATTTCAAAAATTGTCAACTACTTCCCCGACAAGTATAAAAACCTTGCAATGGAGTATCATCCTTCGGGCATTTTAAAGATTGAAAGCAAGGTCAAAGGAGTCTCATCAGCTGCCCTTAACCCCCACTATGAAGTATCATGGTCGATTAAGGATGCCCATGTTGCCTACAATAAATCGGATCTGATGATTGACCGGTTCTCATTTGACGGCTCCTATACAAATGGTACAAAAAACCGCCCCGAAACAAGTACACTTACCATCAGTAATTTCACAACACGACTTGGATCGGCCGATTACAGAGGATCATTTAAAGTGACAGATTTTACCAGACCTGAAGCCGAACTCACTTTCAACGGGATTTTGTATCCTTCAGAACTGAAAGAATTCCTCAACCTGAAGTATGTTGAAAATGCAGGCGGGACTATTGGCATCGATATAAGGTTGAACGGGCTCCTGGAAAGAAAGGGGAAATACAGGTTTACCGACTTATTCAGCCTTGAATCAAGGTCTCAGCTGAATTTCAATTCATTCAGTATATGCCTTAATAATAAACCTGTTGAGATCAGGGAAGCAAACGGCATTATCTCATTCAATGAAAGTACCTCGGCAAACGATTTCAAAATGATAATCAACGGCCAGAAGATCAGCCTGAGCGGAAAACTGATGAACCTTCCCGAATGGCTGTCGGGGATGCCGGTTAATTTAACAGGGACAGCAAGTTTAAGTGCTTCAAGCATATTGCCCGCGAAATTTTCGCCTGTTACTTCCTTTGGTGAGAATCCCGGGGGAAAAACAAGGAACATCACAGGACTGACCCTTCCGGGGGATATCTTTCTTGAAGCAGATTTTAATATCGACACCCTGGTCTATAAGACATTTCTTGCCAGGAATATTAAAGGCTCCCTTAGCCTGAAACCCCGGATGCTGAACATAAGTTATATGGATCTTACCTCACAGGGGGGGAAGATTTCGGGCGATGCTCTTTTATTGCAGAACCAGAACAGATCATTTATCGGGCGGGGCAACTTTACATTTTCCGGTATAGATGTCAATGAGACCTTTACAACCTTCAATAATTTCGGCCAGGACTTTCTTAAAGCTGAAAACATTGAAGGATCTCTTTCAGGTTCGCTTTCACTTCTGATGCCGACCGATTCGCTGCTGAATGTTGACGTAAAATCTGTCACAGCTGAAGGGAAATATGTACTGACCGACGGCGCTCTCATAGACTTTGATCCTGTAAAAGAACTATCTTCGTTTATAGAACTCTCGGAACTCGAGAACATTAAATTTGACAGGCTTGAGAATGATTTTTTTATCAGGACCAATGCCCTGTATATACCTCTGATGGATGTAAGGTCGTCGGCGGTGGATCTTTCGGTTAACGGGAAACACAATTTTGACAACAATTTCCAGTATCATGTCAGGGTCCTTCTATCAGATATCCTGAGCAGGAAAGCAAGAAAAAGCCGGACCGTATCAACCCAGTTCGGGGAAATAGAAGATGACGGACTCGGAAGGACATCACTTTTCCTGAAGATCGACGGTAACGGGGATGATATAAAAGTGAGCTACGACATGAATGCTGCCAGCACACGGGTAAAGGAGGACATCAGGAAAGAGAGGCAGTCATTAAAGCAAATACTGAATGAGGAGTATGGCTGGTATGGGGATGAGGTTGAGGGTGAGGTTGAGGGTGAGGGTGAGGGTGAGGGTGAGGATGGACCGGAGAAAAAGCAGGCTTCAAAACCCCGGTTCAGGATCGCATGGGAAGGAAGTGATACTCTGAAGACCGAAGAAGAGCCTGAACCAGAAAAAAATGAGAACTTATTTGAAAATCTCTTCCGGAAAAGGAGATAGCAAACAATGATTAATGACCAGATAATTGAATAACTACAGTAATAAGGGACTTGGAAACCTGTTTTTATTTCTGTTTGCAGTGCTTCTCGGCGTTGCCACACTGATCTATACCCAGAACCTTGTCAGCATTCTGAAAACCGAAGAAAGAAAAAAAGTCGAGATATGGGCTGAGGCAATACGACAGATAAATTCAGCAGATACCACTCAGAATCTTGATTTTCTGCAATCAATAATTGAAAATAACAACACCGTACCTGTCATTCTTACTGATGGTCACGATAATATTATTGCCTACAGGAATTTTGACCCGGCAAAGATGGAGGATCCGGGTTATATGCGGGTTCAGCTTGAAAAAATAAGGGAAGAATATGATCCTTTGATAATTGATGTAGGGAGTGGTTTTATAAACCAAATCTATTATCAGGACAGCACAATTATTACCAGGCTTATTTACTATCCTTTTGTACAGCTGGCCCTTATTGTATTGTTTATCCTTGTGTCGTACCTTGCGCTCAGCTCGTCACGAAAGGCCGGGCAGAACCAGTTGTGGGTCGCGATGTCAAAAGAGACTGCACATCAGCTGGGCACTCCCACTTCATCCCTTGCCGGCTGGATCGAGATTTTACAGAATAAATATCCTGAAATACCTATCAACAGGGAACTTGAACTTGATGTAAAACGTCTCGAAAAAGTAACCGAACGATTTTCCAGAATAGGCTCAAAGCCTGCTTTAAAGGAGGAGAATATAACCGGAATCATTCTCAGGTCGGTCGATTATCTTAAGTCCAGGACATCATCGAAGGTGGTTTTCAATATCGGGTTCGACCTCGGCAGGGAGGTCGTGATCCCAATAAATTCAGCTCTTTTTGAATGGGTTATTGAAAATATTTGCAAGAACGCCATCGACGCAATGGAAGGCAGCGGGGAGATAACAATCAGGATGTCGTCGGGCGAAAAGGGGACAATTATCGACATTTCCGATACAGGAAAAGGTATCCCAAAAAGAGCTTTCAGAAAAATTTTCAATCCGGGATTCACAACCAAAAAGCGTGGCTGGGGGCTCGGTCTTTCACTGGCAAAAAGGATCATAGAGGAGTATCACAACGGGAAAATTTTTGTGAAATATTCCGAACCCGGGAAGGGATCATGCATAAGGATATTATTGAACTTAAAAAGGATCTGATAAATCCGGAAAGGCCTCAATGGACAGAAAAGAAATAGAAATAATGGCTCCGGCAGGATCGTATGAATCACTCATGGCAGCAATCCAGGGTGGAGCTGATTCAGTCTATTTTGGTGTGGGGCAATTAAATATGAGAGCGGCCTCGTCGGTTAACTTTACCCTGGACGATCTGCATAATATTGTTTCAATCTGCAGGGAACATAATATCAAAAGTTATCTGACAGTAAATGTGGTAGTTTATGATGATGAGATTGAACAGATGCATGATATTGTCGATGCAGCCGTTAAAAGCGGTGTATCTGCAATTATTGCGTCCGATCTTGCAGTAATAAACTATGCCTTTTCTTCAGGGATAGAGGTGCACATTTCGACCCAGCTCAACATATCCAATATTGAAGCACTTAAATTCTATGCTCGCTGGGCCGATGTCGTTGTTCTTGCGAGGGAGCTGAATCTCGGCCAGGTCAGTCAGATCTGCAGGAGTATCCGGGAAGAGAATGTCAGGGGTCCGGCCGGTGAGCTTGTGAGGATCGAGATGTTTGCACATGGGGCTCTGTGCATGGCAGTTTCAGGAAAATGCTACCTGAGCCTTCATGAGAATAATATGTCGGCCAACCGCGGGAAGTGTTACCAGACATGCCGGAAAGGGTATATAGTAACAGAGAAGGAGTCGGGATATCAGCTCGAAATCGACAATGAGTACATTATGTCGCCAAAAGATCTGTGCACCATAGGTTTTATTGATAAAATGCTGGAAGCCGGGGTCAGGGTGTTCAAGATAGAGGGAAGGGCCAGGTCGCCTGAATACGTAAAAACTGTCTCTGCATGCTATGATGAGGCAGTAAGGTCAGTCCTTGACGGTACTTACGGAGAAGCAAAGACGGAAGAGTGGAGGATAAGGCTGTCAACAGTCTTTAACAGGGGTTTCTGGGACGGTTATTATCTGGGACAGAAACTTGGTGTATGGAACAACAGATACGGTTCTGCCGCCACCCGGAAAAAAATATATCTCGGAAAAATAACCAACTACTTTACAAAACTCAGGGTAGCCGAGATAAAACTCGAAAACGGAGATCTCTGTAAAGGGGATATGATAATGATAACCGGACCTACCACTGGTGTTATTGAATATAGTGCTGATGAGATCAGGGTCGACTTAAAAGAGACGGACAGAGCTTTGAAAGGGGAACTCTGCTCCATAAAATCACCCGATTATCTGAGACGGTCGGACAAGGTTTATAAATGGGTCAGTTCCGGGTTGCTATAACCTTAACAGACAGACTTATTTATCAGGTTATCTTATCTGCAGCTTCAAGAATCCTGGATGCATTGATTTTTATATCGTCAGTGTCGGTTTGAACATAAATTATGTTATGTTCTTTTTTCCTTTTCAGTCCGTACAGATAAGCTTTGTCGTAATACTGCAGGGTAATTTCTATCGAACGTCCGAAATCCCCCGAGCCAATGGCCTCAATTGCCTCCCTGGTGTTATCTCCCCCAAGCCGTTTGCTTATTTTCACGACTGATGATTTCAGGTCGTCGGGGGCATAAGATGAATACTCTTCAAGGAGACGAGGCATTCTGGTTTTTATATCCATCATAAGGATAATCGCACGATATTCCTGCAAATTGTTATAGAATGGATCAGGCATAAAGACGCTTCCGATATTACGGCTCTCATCCTCGATCCAGAGTGGCCGGTTATCATCCACCTTTTCCCATTCGTTGAAAAGCAGGTTGGCAAAGTGTTCCGAAGTTGGTTGCGGAAGTTGTCCCAGCGCACCAAACGCAGAGCCCTTATGATTTGCCAGGCCTTCAAGGTCAATAACCTGATGCCCCTGTTCCTTCAAATAATTCAGGATATGGGTCTTCCCGCTGCCCGTAAGGCCTCCCAGGACAATCACTTTTTTCTTCCCTGAAAGTTTTTCAAGAACATGATGACGATATGCTTTATATCCTCCATCCAGGATCGCGGTCTCGATGTCGCCCAGAGAAAAAAGCCAGGCCATGGCTTCGGACCTCATGCCTCCTCTCCAGCAATGAACCAACAGTTTGCCATCTGAAGCCACCTTTAAGGCATTTTCAAGCTTTTCATACATCCGGGGTCCGGAGATCTTTAATCCTTCAAGAATTGCTTTTACCCGGCCCTCTTTTTTGTACCGTGTGCCTACTGCTGCTCTTTCGCTGTCGTCAAAAAGCGGGATGTTTACTGCTGCGGGAATATGCCCGGCACTAAATTCCGAAGGCGATCTCACATCAATTACCGGAATTGAGGAAGCCATTTCCAGGAACCGGATAATATCTGTTTTGCTGATAGCTTTCGGGATCATCAGTAGAGAGATAAGGAGGATTAATTCCTGTTAAAATACCTTGAGAAGAGCTTTTTAATATCTTCTATCCTGACAGGCTTTGGAATAAACTCCCTGATGCCTGATAATCCGGCTTTTCTTTTTGAATCAGGCATGTTGTCGGCCGAAAAGGCCACTATCAGATTTGTCTTGTCATAGTCCAGTATTTTCCGTGCCGATTCGAAACCATCCATCTCAGGCATTATCAGATCCATAAAAATGATATCGTATTTCCTGGTTTTGGCCTGTATAAATCCTGTATACCCGTCATCGGCGAGATCGCATGAATAGCCGAGGCTTCCGAGAAGGGAACTTATCACTTTCTGGTTCATCTTATTATCTTCAACTACAAGTATCCTGAGATCCTTTCTCAGGTCCTCAACTTCAATTACCTCTGTAGAGTTATCAATATAAGGATACCCGGCCTGGATTGCCTTGGTAAGCTCGGAGATCTCAAATGGCTTGACAATATAGTGATCGATACCGTTTGTTATACATTTAACATAATTGCCTCTCACATCATGCGAGCTGATCATTATTATCAGCAACTTGTCGGCCAGAGAGCTGTCCCATATCATTTTAGCCATCTCAAACCCGTCAAAGTCCGGATCATTCATTATTATTACCATCCGGTACCTCAATTCGGGATTATTAAAATTAGCCTTCAGCTGGTTGATGGTCGATTTCTGGTAGGTAGTGACAGAAAGAGGCAGTCCCAGCTGGTGCAGTGAATTCAGGATCTCTTCATCCCTGCTCTGGTATGAAGTGACTACCAGCGTCTTTATCTGGCTGAATGACGTGAACTTCTCCTCCTCCAGGTTTTTCACCTGTATTTCGCTTGAATAGGTGGTTATTGAGAATATAACCCTTATACCTTTATCGCCCGCAAGCCCGGACGGGCTTTCGGCTGACAATTCGCCTCCCATCAGGTCAATCAGCTGCCTTGCCAGTATGGTGCCAAATCCCGAATCATCGGCATTCTTTATAGCCTTTGATTCGAGGTTAACATAATCACCGAAAATTTTCTTCAGCGAAGATTTGTCGTGACTCTTTCCGGTATCCGTCAGCTCAAAGAGCAACGTAATTATCCGCTCGTGCTTTGCTTTAAGGCTGCAGGTTATCCTTATCTCTCCCTCATCGGTGTTGTTTATCGAATTATTGATAAGGTTTGTTATCACCTGCCTCAGCCTGAACGGGTCTCCCACAATATTTTCGGGAACATCTTCATTTACCGATGAGAAAAGTGTTACGCTCTTTTCCTCAAGATATGTCCTGGCCAGATCTATGCAGTAATTAAATTCTTCCCTTATGTTAAAAGGAATCTCATCGAGTATCATTTTACCTGTCTCAATTCTTGAAAAGTCGAGTATATCGGTAATTATATTCTGCAGGACTTCTGTTGAGCGTCTCAGAAGGCTGACAAGGTCCTTGACTTCTACTTTCAGATTCTGCCTGCTCAGAACATCTGTCATTCCGATAATTCCATTCAGGGGAGTGCGAATCTCATAGCTCATTCTTGCCAGGAATTCGGTTTTGGCACTGTTTGCTTCAGCTTCCTGTTTTCTTGCTGACTCCAGCATGGTGACATCTATCAGCAACTCCATATCGGCTGGTTCGCCCATGAAAACAACCGGGATGCTGTTTCTGAACAGTACAATTTCGCCGATCTCTTTCTTAAGTATAACAAACTGGTCTGGCCTGAAACTCCCTCCAAGGTATTTGGAGAAATATTCATTATCCTGGGGCATCGAGGTCTCGGGAAAAATTTTACCCTTCATCTCTTCGGCACCGATGTATGAATATTGTGCGGCTGCAACCTTGTTAGCCTTAATTATCTCCCTGTTCTTATTATGAATGATAACTCCCACAGGCATCTCCTCAATAAGTTTGAAAAGCATCTTTTCGGAAGAACTCAGACGGTCAATCTCGGCCTTTTGCTTTTTCAGGAATCTGGTGAATAACAAAGTAATAAGCTGAAGTATTGATAAAGTTAAAATGCCAGCCAGAATTGCATTCACGACTATATACTTCTGAAAAACATCTGTCGCCGCTGAAAAAACCAGAACAAGGTCCCTGTGCAATAGCTTACATGAATAGAATGAAGAGACTATCTGCCTTGATTTACCATCAATAACAGCCCTGTGGGTAAGATTCTCGACCGAAGCTTCCTTAAGTGCCGTAGCGATCTTTTTCAGCTCCGTATATTCCGGATTTCCCTCATTATTATTGAAGATTATCTCGCCTGAATCACTCATTACCCATTGCCACTGGTAATCCATCATATTTAAAGTGGAGAATATCTTTGAGAAGTATTTACCATAATCGACGGTAACTACAATATTCCCAATTACATTATCATCTTTTATTACGGGGAGATAGTAATCATAATTCCGTCCCTGGGAGACCATCCTTTCGGCATCAAATATCTGACCCTGAACATGGAGAATAAAAGTCTGGCGCAGCCAGTTGTTTATAGTTTCATCCTTTTTCAGGGTAAATTCATTTTTGTTGTTGTCGTACAGCTTGATCCCTGTTACGAAAGTCTGGTATTTTGAAAAGAAGAGCTCCATTTTTTCCCTCACCCTCATCTGGCATTCCTGGTCGGTAAAGAAAGAAGCAAGATCTTCTGAATATATTGTTTCCTTCAGATCGCTTAAAAATCCGTAATCCGTACTGTCAACTGATAATCCCACGATCTGCACCTGCCTGTCAAGAAGGGTAGAAATATAATTTATCTGTTTATTATACAGGCTTTTAAAGAAGATAAAACCGGCTAATATCAATATCAGAAAAGTGGAATATACTATTAACAGAATTTTTTTCATCTACCCGGATATTTGAAAACAAAGGTGTGGAAAATATATTAATTATTTCAATCTCAGCGGTATTTGGAATCATCATCCTCAATAATGCTCAGATAACTCCTGTATCTTAAAAAGTCAATTTTCCCTTTTTCCACTGCCTGCCTGACAGCACATCCCGGTTCATCCAGATGGAGGCAGTTATAAAAACGGCAATTCTTTGATTCCCTGAATATTTCGGGAAAGAAATGATATATTTCGTTCTTTTCCATGTTAAAAACCCCGAATCCCCTGATCCCGGGTGTATCAATGACAAACCCCCCGAAAGGCATACGGTACATTTCAGGAAATGTGGTTACATGCTTTCCCTGTTTATGGTAGTCCGAGATCTCTTCGGTCTTCAGTTTCAATGATGTGTCGAGAGCGTTCAGAAGAGAGGTCTTCCCAACACCGGAATTACCCGAAACAAGGCTTACCCTGTCTGCCATTTTCTCTCTAATAAGGTCAAGATTGGTGCCCTCCCTTACTGACAGACGGATACAATCATATCCTATGACCGAATATATATTTATCAGATTTTCCATCGTGGCAAGTTCTTCCGCTCCATATAAATCGGTTTTATTAAAAACCAGGATAGCTGGAATTCTATAGGCTTCGGCAGTAATAAGGAACCTGTCAATAAATTCCACAGGAGTCTCCGGAAGCTTTATTGTGACCATCAGGAATGCCTGATCGATATTTGCTGCTATAATCTGCGATTGTCTTGAGAGATTTGAGGATTTCCGGAGGATATAGTTTTTCCGGTCAAGGACTTCAGTAATGACACCTGTAGTATTACTTTCTTCAGTGCTGATTAATACATTATCGCCCACAGCGACGGGATTTGTGTTAAGCAATTCCCTTACCCTGAACTTACCCTTTATGGTACATTCGATGGTTTGCCCTGATTCTGTCAGGACCCTGTACCGGCTGCCGGTCGATTTTATTACAACACCCTTCTTCAAATGAATGTTGTTTACAACATTTAGAGACGTCTCTCAGGGACGTCTCTAAATATCAATTAATTTGATGGATAAAATCAGATATTGTTAATTATCCGATGCCATAAGCAGGAAAGGTTTCATCTCAAAACTGTGATAGTATGGTCTGAGCCTTTCGATATTATAATATTCTGATACTTTAACTATCTTTTTGGAAGAGGTAACAACGTCAATAGGGACATTGTCATATCGTCCGTTCTTCAGAACGACTATTCTTCCATGAACGCCCTTGAGAATAAGGTCAAGGGCAAGGTTTCCGTAAGCCATCGGAACAATTGAATCGAGAGCGTCAGGATCACCCCCACGGACCATGTATCCGAGTTTCTGGTTAATCACGTTAACAGTTTTGCCGTTGTTGTGTTTGGCTGAAAGTTCCTTCAGTTTTGCTGATACCAGATCACCAATACCACCAAGCTTGGCATGACCATAAGCATCCTTCTCGCTGTCGGAGAATACCATCTGACCGCCTTTAAACATAGCACCTTCCGATACAAGTACAACTGAATATTTGCTGGGATTATGGTTTCTGTCTTCAACAAGAAGCTTTGTAAGCTGGTCAATATCAAATTCATATTCCGGAATAACGCACCTGTTTGCTGCTCCGGCCATGGTAGGAAGCATTGCGGTGAAGCCGGCATATCTTCCGAACACTTCAAGAACAAGGAGTCTTTCGTGCGACCCGGCAGAAGTTCTGAGGCTGTTGGTCATCTGAATTGTCCTGGTGACACAGGTGCTGAAGCCGATGCAGTAATCAGTTCCCGGAACATCATTATCCATAGTCTTGGGAATGGCAACAACATTAACTCCTTTTTTGTACAGGTGAACACCATAACTGAGCGTGTCGTCTCCGCCAATCGGGATAAGGTAGTCAACGCCAAGCCACTCGAGGTTTTTGATTATCTCGGGTGTAAGGTCGTTCATATCTTCGTTATATGTACTCTGGAGATGTTCAGGTACGCTCTCTTTCGACATATGACTGGGCCTTGTCCTTGATGTGTGAAGGAAAGTTCCTCCTGTACGGCCTGCCTTATTCACAATATCGTCTGTAAGAACCTGAAAGCAGTTACTGTTGTCTGCCTTATGATCCCTTATAAGTTCGGTTATACCTGCCCAGCCCCTGCGCAGACCTATCACCTTGTACCCTTCCCTGTTTGCCCGGATGGTCACTGCCCTGATGGCCGGATTCAGTCCCGGTACATCACCACCTCCCGTAAGTATTGCTATTACTCCTTTTGTTGTTTTGTGATTTGCCATGATTTTCGTCTTTTTATTTGAAACCATTGTTTTAAAATTTTTTAGACCCCTAAAGTAAATCTTTTTAATATTTTTCCAAAAAACTATTAACACTATATATGTTAATAATCACTTAGCTTTGATAAGTTAAAACTTCTGATGGCAGAAACAGATATGATAAAGAGGCCCTCGGTTCTTATGACAGGAGGAAGTGGCCTGGTTGGCCGCCATCTTACTTCGCTCCTGTTGTCGGAGGGATACAGGGTATCTCACCTTTCCGTGAGGACAAATCAGTTCGGTACTGTAAGGGTGTTCAGGTGGGATCCCGGAAAGGGCATAATTGATCCTGAGGTCTTTGCTGGAATTGATTACATTGTTCACCTTGCAGGCGCCAGTATCGGTGAAAAAGTATGGAGCAAAAAGAGAAAAGATGAGATCATCAGCTCGCGGGCCGGCGCTGCAAAACTACTCCATAAAACAATCATTGACAATCAGATACCTCTCAGAGCGTTCATCAGCGCTTCAGCTGCCGGATATTACGGGTCGGCGACATCTGAAAAAATATTCACCGAAGAGGATACGCCGGCACCGGACTTCACGGGAACTACCTGCAGGTTATGGGAAGAGGCGGCTGATCTCTTTGAAAAATCGGGAATGAGGAGTGTCAAAATCAGAAGTGGGGTGGTCCTCGGAAAAGACGACAGCGCACTGTCAAAGTTAATGGCTCCTGCACGATACGGACTGCTTGTAAGGACAGGAAGCGGAAAACAGTATTTCCCATGGATCCATATTGCAGATCTGTGCAATATCTACCTCAAAGCAATAAACGACGAAAAAATGGCAGGTGCCTATAATGCCGTTGCTCCACAGCATATTACCCATGGTGAATTTATGAAAACCCTGTCAAAAACGCTGAACCGGCCCCTTCTTCTACTGCCACTACCCGGCTTGTTTATCAGGCTTGCCCTGGGAAGTATGTCTGATATAATTCTCAAAGGGAGCCGCATCTCGGCAGAAAAAATAAAAAATACCGGTTATAGTTTTTTGTTCGGTAATGTTGAGGCAGCCCTGAAGGAGATTATTAAAAATTAATAAAGGAAATTTCATTTCTTAAGATAAAATTTCTTTATTTGCGCTGTAAGCAAAAAACAATGTTCCCTTTTAGTTCAATTCTGACTGAAGTGCCATTGATTATTATGGCAGCCGTGTATATGATATACTTCGGTGTGCATGCTATTAACAAGTCGAAACATGGGGAGCCTGCAAATCCAGTCAAAGAAAAAGAGTTATATGTCGTCCAGGATAAGGAGCTGATAATTAATGCACTATACCTTGATTCAAATCAGCTTACAAAAATAAATCCGGACGCCTTTCCCGAAACAGAGCACGAATCCATTTCATATTGCCCCTTTGTTGAAACTCTCTTTCCACTGGCCGAATGGAAGGATTGCCCTGAAAATAAACCTTTCGACCTGCTCTGCCGGCCTCCGCCATTCAGATATTAATTGTATTTCCATTTCTTCAGGCTGTTTACTTTTTATTGCGGAACGGGGATTAAATACGGTTTTTTCCCTGGTCTCAGCACTATTTCCTGCCTGAATTAGCTGGCGGTCCAAAACAAAACAATCACAATTCTTTAACCCTTAATGAGAAAAGATTTCCCCGGGGGAAATATTATTTTAAATTATATGAGAAAGTATACTTGCTTTACTTCCATTTTATTGTTATTCAATGCTATAAACCTTTCGGCACAGGAGGTTGACCAGCCAATCGACACTGCGCTGATGGACCTGATTGAACTTCAGGAAATTGTTATTAAAGCCTCAAAGGATAACGTAACTTTCAAGTCAATTCCCGCATCAGTATCAGTCATCTCATCGTCATCAATATCAGACAATGAGATACGGTCGCTGAACGAAATCTCAGCATCGGCTCCTAATTTCTTTATGCCTGATTACGGTTCAAAGCTGACATCTCCGGTTTATATCAGAGGTATTGGGTCGCGGATCAATTCACCATCGGTAGGACTTTACGTTGATTATGTCCCGTATTTTGAAAAGGCTGCATTTGATTTCGACTTTTTTGATATAAAGAGAATCGAAGTATTACGGGGGCCTCAGGGAACTCTTTTTGGAAGAAACACCATGGGCGGCATAATAAATATAGTCACAACATCACCGATGGATTATTCCGGAACACATTTCAACATTTCGGCAGGAAATTATGGAACGCGGACTGTAAATGCAGGTCATTACGGAAAAATAAAAGAGAGGCTTGGGTATTCGGTTGCCCTGAACCATCTTCATAATGACGGATTTTATACAAATCAATATTCCGGCGACAGGGTAGACAGGCTCAATTCATACGGATTCAGAAACAGAATGATTTTTGAGGTTTCGGATAAGCTGACCCTGGAGAACATAGCCGGTTTTGAATTAAGTGACCAGGGCGGATATCCCTATGCAATCTTTAACGACTCCCTGAACAGGGCTGAAGAAATCAGCTATAATCAGTACAGTTCTTATGCCAGAAGCATGTTTTCAGATGCCCTGCTTTTAAGATACTCGGGCGCTCATATTGAGTTAACGGCAACAACCTCGTACCAGTACCTTGATGATATCCAAAAGATTGATCAGGACTTCACTGTTGATTCGTTGTATTTTATTTCACAGCTTCAGAATCAGCATATGATATCGCAGGAGATCATTGCAAGAACAGCAGGCACCGGAAATTATAAATGGCTGTTCGGCGGATATGCATTCTACCAGTCATTTGATAATTCAGTCGATGTTGATGCTTATGTTCAGAATATGGATTATCTCAAGAAATACGATCATACCATAAAGGGTGCAGCCCTGTTTCATCAGTCATCACTTACTGATTTCCCGGTAAAGAACCTTACTCTTACGGCAGGTATCAGGGTCGACATTGAGGATGATATGCTGAAATATTTTTACGACAGGACACTACGGGGGATTTACTCTGTTATGGCCGATACGGTCTATCCTTCGCTGGGCTCCCTGGAGGTTATCCCACGATTTGCTGCAAGCTATCAGCTTAAAAACAGTAATTTATATGCAGTGATAGCAAGGGGATATAAAACGGGAGGATTCAATTCAACCTTTGAACGGCCCGAAGATCTTACTTTCGATCCTGAATTCAGCTGGAATTACGAAACCGGAATAAAGACCTCTTTCCTTGGGAAAAGCTTATATGCCGACCTGGCGGTTTTTTACATCAACTGGAAAAACCAGCAGATCTATCAGACAGTTCCCAGCGGAAGGGGTTCAATGCTCAAGAATGCCGGTCACTCGGTAAGCAGAGGCGGAGAAGCTTCCCTGAAAACTGCTTCCCTGAAAGGGTTTGAATTCATGCTTTCGTACGGTTATACAAATGCAAGGTTCGTTTCATATGTTGTCGACCAAACAACAAATTATAATAATAATTTTCTTCCATATGTGCCGCGTCATACTGTTTCTTTTCAGGCCGGAAAATCATTCAACCTGCAAAACAACTCAATTCTTGACAGGATAAAACTTAACTTACTTTATCGTGGAGCAGGAAAGATCTACTGGGAGGAGGAAAATAACAGTTGCCAGCAATATTACGGAATTGTCGATGCAAAGATCTCTTTCATCCGTAAATCGCTGCAGATTGACATCTGGACCAAGAATATGCTGGATAATGAATATGCGTCCTTCTATTTCGAGGCGCTTGGCAACAAATATGTTCAAACAGGAAAGCCTGCACAGACCGGGATTAATCTGGCGGTAAAATTTTAATGATATGAAGGAGAACAAATGGCTGAAATTCCCGGTTTTATTTAGTCTGTATATTTCCCAGTCGATCCCTATGAGTTTCTTTTCCACTGTTGTGCCGGTAATAATGAGGCAGGAAAAGTATTCACTGGAATCAATAGGATTATTACAACTTGTCAAACTGCCCTGGATACTTAAATTTCTGTGGGCTCCGCTGGTTGATAATCACTCGGGTACAACCCGGCAATTACGCCGGTGGATAATATTCTCTGAACTCTTTTATGCAGGAGTAATTTTAAGCCTGGGCATATTTAATCTTCAGACCGATTTCAGAATTATCGTGATCCTGATGATCATAGCATTCATTGCTTCGGCTACTCAGGATATTGCTGTCGATATCTTTGCAATCTTAAACCTGAGCCCCGGTGAAAGAAGCATTGGCAACAGTATACAGTCAGCCGGAAGCTTTATCGGAACTCTCATCGGAACCGGAGTTCTGCTTATAGCTTATTACTATTTTGGCTGGACAGCCCTGCTTGTATTGCTTTCACTTTTTGTGGCCTTTGCCATAATCCCGTTGCTATTTTACAGGAAAGAGCTGCCTCCGGCAACAACAACAAAACTGAAAATATCATTAAACGAAATCTGGAGGTTCTTTAGTGAAAAGGGGAAACACAGGCGGGTTCTCATACTCATATTCTATTATTCCGGCATTATAGGGATCCTGACCCTGCTAAAACCTTATCTGGTTGATCTTGGATATAGTGTGAAGGAAATAGGATTTATGTCGGGAATATTCGGAACGTCAGTTGCTGCACTGTCAGCTTTCGCAGGGGGATTCATAATAAAAAAAGCTGGGAGAACTTTTTCGATGTACCTGTTCCCCATTATAAGTTTTTTTGCTGCGACCTGGTTCTGGTTAATGCCGGGCAGCAATCCTTCCGTTGCAGGATTATATCTTGGCATAGGCCTGCTTTGGGGGGCTTATGGTTTATCCACCGTAGCAATATATACAACCTCGATGGATATTGTCAGGCAGGGACGCGAGGGTACCGATTTTACCCTTCAGATAGTAATCACACATCTCAGCAGTCTTGTGATCGCCGTATTAAGCGGAAAACTCGGAGACACCATCGGATATCATAATTTCTTCGGGTTAGAGGCGATTCTTTGCCTTGTAACACTATTGGTTTTAACGTATTCTATTAAATCCCGGTCAGCATATGGAAATATCTGAAGCACTTCTCACGAAATACAACTACCCGGTACCCAGGTATACAAGCTATCCTCCGGCAAATAAGTTTTCGGAAAGCTTTACTGCCGTCGACTATAAAATGCTTCTTGAAGAATCAAATAACGGGAATCCTGAGAATTTATCTCTCTACATCCATATCCCGTTTTGCAGGAAGATCTGTCATTACTGCGGATGCAATGCCATTCCCGCCGGTAATGGAGATATGATAATTCCTTACCTTAAAGCTCTTAAAAAAGAGATTAAGATCATCTCTGAATCTATTGATAAAACGCGAAAGGTATCGCAGATCCACTACGGAGGAGGAACACCAAATTCGATTGATGCCGGACTTATAAAAGAACTGAACGACTTTATCTTTTCAGGATTCACTTTTATCGACGATCCTGAAATAGCTATTGAATGCAATCCGGCGTACCTTGATTATAACTATACCGACCAATTACTTTCAGCAGGATTTAATCGTTTTAGCATCGGGATACAGGACTTTGATGAGAAGATTCTGAAAATTGTAAACAGGGATCCTTCCTTTACAGATCCCGGCGAGCTGCTGAATTATCTGAAAAAACACAATAAAAATATCAGCGTAAATTTTGACCTTATTTACGGACTTCCCGGGCAAACCGCCCTGTCTTTTGCTGAAAGCGTCCGGAAGGCAATAAGCATCCGGCCCGACAGGCTGGTAACGTTCTCGTATGCACACATCCCATGGCTGAAAAAACATCAGGTAATCCTTGAAAAGAAGGGATTGCCCCAGGCTGAAGAAAAAATGCGGATGTTCCTCTCTGCTTATAATCTGCTTTCCGGCTCAGGATATCAGCCGTTGGGTCTCGATCATTTTGTATTGCCTGACGACGACCTGCATATTGCTTTCAAAAAACACGAACTGCACAGAAATTTTCAGGGTTACTGCACACGCCGCACAACCGGCCAGGTATATGCCTTCGGTGTAACTGCAATAAGTCAGCTGGAAAAAGGATATTCCCAGAATATCAGAGATGTAAATAAATATATCCGGAATATTAATGAAGGGATTTTACCTGTGGAAAGGGGTTGCCGTCTGGGACCAGAGCAGATGCTTACCCGTCAGGTAATTACGGAGTTGATGTGTAATAAACACCTCAGCTTTCCGCTTACCGCCAGCCAGGAGGGAGTAACTACCGGTCAGTTAAAAAACGCTGTCGGTTTTACTGGTGAAAAATTAAAAGGGATGATCGAAGACGGACTCCTCTCCTTTTCTGATGATGTAATTGAAGTTACTGAAAACGGGAGTTTTTTCATCCGGAACATAGCAGCTCTCTTCGACAAGGAATTCAGCGAAAAAAAACTAACATATTCAAGAAATGTCTGACAAAATGAATCTTAAACAGGGGGATATAATAATTATCGGAGCCGGGCTTACAGGGCTGACTCTCGGATACTTTCTCAAAGAGAGCGGGAAAAAGGTCGTGATCGTCGAAAAGGAAGAGAAGCCCGGAGGGGTAATTAACACTGGATCCGAAAATGGATTTATTTATGAAACCGGACCTAACACCGGGGTGTTGTCAACTCCTGAGATAGCACAACTGTTTGACGGGTTGAATGGCAGATGTACTCTGGAAAAAGCCGGATCAGGATCTGGTAAAAGATATATCCTTAAAGACGGAACATGGTGTGCACTTCCTTCGGGTCCGGCCTCGGCAATTGCAACTCCCCTTTTTACGCTAAAGGATAAATTCCGCATCCTTGGTGAGCCTTTCCGGAAGCAGGGGACCAACCCTGACGAAACAATTGCCGAACTGGTTATCAGGAGGTTGGGTAAAAGTTATCTCGACTACGCGGTCGATCCTTTTATTTCGGGTATTTATGCCGGCGACCCTTACCGGCTTGTCACCAGATTTGCCTTACCCAAATTGTATGCCCTTGAACAAAAATATGGCAGTTTTATCAGGGGGGCTGTGGCGAAAGGAACGGAACATAAGGATCCCCGGCTTAAAAAGGCAACCAGGGAGGTCTTTTCCGTCAGAGGAGGACTCAGTAACCTTATTTCTGCCCTGGCTGATGTTATTGGAAAAGACAATATTCTGACATCCTGCAATGGGAGTGTAACGAGGCAAAATCATCCGGGTTATGAAGTCACTTTTACTGACTCTTCAGGAATAACAAATTGTGTAAGTGCTCCAATGGTTATAAGTACTGTGGGAGCTTTTGCCCTTGCTCCTCTTTTTCCTTTTATCCCCGATAACTATCTTGATAAAATCAACAGCCTGAATTACGCCGGGATCGTCCAGGTATCGGCCGGATTCAAAAACTGGAGAGGGAAGAAGCTTGACGCCTTCGGAGGGCTGGTCCCTGCAAAGGAACAAAGAAGTATCCTGGGGATATTGTTTCCATCGGCAATATTTGAAGGCCGGGCTCCCGAAGGAGGAGCTTTGCTTTCGGTATTTATGGGTGGTGTTAAAAACAGCCAGATGATATTAAAGACTGATAAAGAGATAACTGACATTGCTCTTGGAGAGATCGCCGGGACCCTCTGGCATAAGGGTGAACCTGATCTATTGAAAATAAGCCGGTACCGGCATGCAATTCCACAATATGAAGCTTCATCACAGGAGCGGCTTGAGAGTATTTCAATCATTCAACGGGAGTATCCCGGACTTATCCTTGCAGGTAATATACGCGATGGAATTGGTATGGCCGACAGGGTCAGACAGGCTAAATCAATTTCAGACATGTTAAGTAATTGAAAACAGCAATGAGACACCCACGGTTGACCACAACCACTACCGGACCTGCGGGCCCGAAGGTAATTTTAATTGTTAATACCGGTACTCCTGACTCTCCACGGGTAAGAGATGTCCGCAAATATCTTTCGGCGTTCCTGAACGACCGGAGGGTAATTGATATTCCCTGGCTTTTCAGGACTATCCTGGTTAATTTCATTATTATTCCTTTCAGGGCTTCCCATTCGGCAAGGCGATATGGAAGATTATGGACCGGATCAGGCTCCCCCCTCAGGACACAACTTGAGAATCTTGTTTCAAAACTCACGAATAAGCTGGATGGAAGTTATGTTGTGACCGGGGCAATGCGCTACGGCAATCCTTCTTTAAAATCAGCTCTTGAGCGGATTAAAAAAGAGTCATTCAGCGAAATAGTAGTATTCCCTCTATTCCCTCATTATGCTTCATCGACAACGGGATCGGTAATGGAATTTATATTGAAAACGGTCAGTAAATGGAACTTTATTCCGAAAATCAGTTGTATTGATCAGTTTTATTCGCATCCGGCTTTCATAGAATCGTATGTGGCATTGATAAACCGTTACGATCCCGGGAGATTTGATCATGTTGTGTTTTCATACCATGGTCTTCCTTTAAATCATATAAAGAAAATGCATCCCGGAAGGGAAACCGCTAATTGTGATTGCATCTGCAAGATGCCGGATCACGGATCACATTGCTACAAAGCTGTTTGTTATGAAACGACCCGTCTTCTTGCTGAAAAGCTTGGCCTGAAAGAGATGACTTACTCTACTTCATTCCAGTCGGGAATGTCGGAAAAATGGATTAAGCCCTTTACTATTGGTCTTTTGAAAGAGCTGGCCGGATCAGGGAAGAGAAGAGTTCTGGTTGTTGCACCCTCTTTTGTCGCCGACTGCCTGGAGACCCTTGTTGAGATCGGGGAAGAATACCATGAGCAGTTTTTGAAGGAGGGAGGGACGGAACTTGTTGTCGCGGAAAGTCTTAATGATAATGATGAATGGATCAGTGCTCTGGCGGTCAGCCTCTTTTCGAGATTACCTTAAGTTTCTCTATATCGATCACTTCAATGGTTTTGCTGAAAACCCTGATCAGCCCTTCCTTTTTAAATTCAGATAGTGTCCGGATAACATTGGCAGTGCTCATTGCAATGTAATCGGCAATCTCTTTGCGCGAAACGGGAAGATCAAAGACTTTCGATTTATAAATTTCCTCAGTGAAATAAAGCAGAACATAGGCAACACGTCCGATAAGGTTTTTTTGCCTGAGATCCAGAGTCTGACTGATTATCTTTTCGTTGATCTGCGATACCTTTGAAAGGAGGTTGAGGGCAAAACCTCCGTTTCTCTGAAAGAGTTCTTTCATGAACACGAGGTTGACGGAACAGACTTCCGAATCCTCAAGGGCAGATACTGAGTAAATATATTTATCGCCCGAGAAAATGCTCATGTTGCTTACAAATTCAAATGGACGTGTAATGGTAATGATCTGTTCTTCATTATTATCTGCCCTTCTGTATAGTTTGACAAGGCCGGAACGCAGATATTTAAAATCATGGATTATTTCTCCCTCGTGGTGTATGACCTCCCCCTTTCTGTAGAAGTGTTCCGTCTTATTATTGCAGAGTTCCTGAACAGTATCAGCATCAAGACTGGAAAAAACTATTTCCCGGAATTCACAGTGTTCACAGATGCAGTTCTTCTCTTTTTTTATCATTGCGACCGGTTTTTACAAAGTTAGTTTTTTACTTCTATTTCAGACTCTCCCGGCTTGTTTTATTGCTAAAAATAATCCTATTTTGGCGAATGATTACAGGTTATAAAACTAACGGCATTTAAGATGGTTTACAGAACTGACTACCATATGCACACACTTTTCAGTGATGGAAGATCTGCCCCTGAAGACTATATTGAACCGGCTGTTGCTGCAGATCTTAAAGAGATCGGGTTTTCGGAACATCTGACTCTGTACAGGGAACCGCTCGACTGGAGTATGAATTTATCAGAGGTATCATCATACCTTAACCATATAAAAGATCTGAAGAACAGGATCACTTCGGTAAGGGTAAGAACAGGTCTCGAAGTTGATTATTTTACCGGTAAGGAGGAAGAGATCTATTCCTATATCAGTACAATGGATCTCGATTATGTGATAGGCTCTGTTCATTACCTGGGTGATGACAGTGTGGACATGGGACCGGAATTCTATAAAGACAAGGATCCCGACGCTCTTTTTGAGATCTATTTTAACCAGGTTACTGCTGCTGCCGCCTCAGGCCTGTATGATATCATAGCTCATTGCGACCTCATCAGGATCTATGGATTAAAACCTTCAACCGTCCAGGAGCACCTATACCGGAAACTTGCAATAAACCTGAAGAGATACGATGTTGCCTTCGAAGTCAATACCAACGGGAGGAACAAGCCTCTTGCAGATTTCTATCCCGACCGTCAGTTCCTTCATATTTTCAGGGAAGAAGGGGTTCCGGTGTGCGTTAATTCAGATGCTCATATGCCATCAAGAGTAGGTCAGTATTTTGATGAAGCTTACGACCTGTTGAGAAAAGCCGGTTATACCGAAATGGCTGTTTTCGATAAGAGAGAACGTTACATGGTCCCTTTTGAATAACCATGATCTCCGGGTGCTATCTGCCGGCCCGGTTTAGATGTGTTTATTCACCGGAAGGAAAATAGTGACGGAGGCTACCTGTTTCAGGATCCTAACACGTGTTCAACGAAGATCTTTATACCAATTGCTATCAGTATCAATCCACCTATAATTTCCACTTTTTTACCCAGCCGGTTGCCGGCCGATTTGCCGATCCGTATCGCAGTCATTGAAGCCAGGAAAGTAACCCCGCCGATCAGAACTCCGGAGAGCCAGATCTTAATATTCAGAAAAGCGAAACTGATACCTACGGCGAATGCATCAATGCTTGTTCCGACGGCTGCTGCAATAAGCTCCAGCGGCCTTCCGTAATCCCTTGCGTCATTATCATCCTTTCTGTTAATGCCTTCGATAATCATTCTTATTCCCAGGAAAGAAAGCAATATAAGCGCAATCCAGTGATCGGCGGTCTTTACGGCATCGCTTATCAATGAGCCGAGAAAATATCCTGCCACCAGCAGTCCAGCCTGAAACAGCGCGAAAATAATTGCAATACGTACAGCCTGGCCGAACAGGATCCTGCTTTGAACCACTCCATACGAAAGAGAAACAGCAAATGTGTCAAATGAGAGGCCGAGGGCAACGGCAAAAATTGTTATTAAATCCATGAGAAATTCATAATCAGCGCAAATATAATATAAAACAGGATTTTAATGTTTTTAAAACCGTTTGCATATATTTGGTCTCAAATTTTTTTTGTCATGAGAGCTGTAATACAGAGGGTAAGCAGGGCTTCCGTTACCATCGGCGGCAGGGTAAAATCGTCAATCGGTCATGGTTTGCTTGTTCTTACCGGAATAGAAGAGGCCGATAGCTCTTCTGATGCCGAATGGCTGGCAAACAAGATTTATCAGCTCAGGATCTTCAACGACAGCGATGAGATAATGAACCTTTCAGTTTCGGATGTAAAAGGATCCATTCTGGTAATAAGCCAGTTTACTCTTCATGCAAAGACAAAAAAGGGAAACAGACCCTCCTATGTCAGGGCTGCCCGACCCGAAACAGCAATTCCCATTTATAACAGTTTCGTTGAGCGGCTCTCACAGTTAGTGGGAAAAGAGGTCGCAACAGGGGAGTTTGGTGCAATGATGCAGGTTGAACTTGTTAACGAAGGCCCGGTGACAATAATAATTGACACCAGGGAGAAGGAGTGAAGCGGAGAATCTTATAATTATCAATTTTACTGATGGAAACGAATAAAGATATTACCGGCGATAAATCGTTTAAGAGGTCGGTTTTGGTTGTTGCCACATTTGCAGCTTTCCTTACGCCTTTCCTTGGATCGGCAGTCAATTTAGCCCTTCCGGCCATTGGAGAAGATCTTAACGCGAGCGCTATCGGCCTTGGCTGGGTGATCAGCAGTTTCATTCTTTCATCGGCCATTTTTCTGCTCCCTTTTGGCCGGCTGGCTGACATTGTCGGTAGAAAAAAGATCTTTTCTTCCGGAATAATTCTTTTTACCATCTCTACTTTTTTGATAATTTTTTCGAAAAGTCTTACATACCTGATAATTCTTAGAATATTCCAGGGGATCTCGGGTGCCATGATCTTCGGGACAAGCCTTGCAATTATCACTTCTGTTTTCAGTGTGGGTGAGCGCGGCCGGGCACTGGGCATTAACATCACTGCCGTATATTTCGGACTTTCAAGCGGACCGGTAGTCGGCGGCCTTCTTACCCAGTATTTTGGGTGGAGGAGTATATTCGGCTTTCTTGTGCCGTTTGGTATTGCATCCATGATCCTGATAAAAACAAGGATAAAGACAGAGTGGGCCGACTCGAAAGGAGAGAAATTTGACTGGAAGGGTTCATTGATATATGGCCTGGCATTATTTGGCTTCATGTATGGCTTTTCCCAGCTCCCCTCTCCGGCAGGATGGATCTTCCTGATATGCGGAACTCTTCTGGCGGTCATTTTTCTTTTGTTTGAGAAAAAAGCATCCAATCCGGTTTTTGATATCCGCCTGATACTGCAGAACAGGATTTTTGCCTTCTCGGGAATAGCTGCACTGATCCATTACTCAGCAACAAGTGCCACCGGATTTTTTATCAGTCTTTACCTTCAATATCTGAAGGGATTTGATGCCAGGACAGCAGGACTGATTATGATCTCGCAGCCGATTGCCATGACACTTCTTTCTCCTCTGGCCGGGAAATTATCCGACAGGAAAAATCCGGGTGTTATCGCCTCGTTTGGAATGGGACTTACAGCTACAGGGCTTATAATGTTATGCTTTATAACTGCAACAACGCCTGTTTACACAATAGTTGCACTTCTTCTTATAATGGGGATCGGCTTTGGGCTTTTCTCTTCCCCGAATTCAAATGCCATCATGAGTTCTGTTGAAAAACGTCACCTTGGAGTCGCTTCCGGCGTTGTGGGAACAATGAGGATGATAGGTCAGATGCTAAGTATGGGAATAGCAATGATGCTTATTGCTTTGTTCATCGGGAAACAGACCATCAACCCCGATACCTATCCTGGTCTGATTTCTGGAATGAGAGTGGGATTTGTAATATTTTCAATATTATCGGTGCTGGGGATCTTTGCCTCTCTTGCACGAAATAATAATCTGGCTGCACGAAATCCGAAGCAATCCTGATATTCCTTATTTTTTGTTCAACTTAAAATTATTTTTAAAATAATTATAAGAACAAAAAGCATTATATTGAACCCGTTCTTTTTATAATGATTTAACAACCAACTATAACCTAACTGACAGTTAAATGACAAAGCTTTATCAAAAACTGATCAAATTGTGCCCATCAGAGGCCGAGATAAAAAAAGGACTTAAAAAGATCTCTTCGGCAACCCAGGGAACACCGGATAAGCGCTTGTTAATGAATATACTGAACTCCATTGATCTTACAAGCCTGAATACTACAGATAATAAGAGCCACATTCTGCATCTCACAGGAAAAGTGAACAGCTTTTCGGGACGCTTTTCCAACATACCTAATGTTGCTGCCATATGTGTTTTCCCGAATTTTGTTTCAGTGGTAAAGGAAAAGCTTACCGTCAAAAATGTAAAAATTGCTTCGGTAGCAGGAGCATTCCCTTCATCACAGACGTTCAGAAGCATTAAGGTTGCAGAATGCAAAATGGCAGCCGAAGCGGGAGCCGATGAAGTTGATATAGTAATCCCGGTGGGAGCTTTTCTTGGAAATGATTTCGCTATGGTAGCTGACGAGATAAGGGAAATTAAGGAGGCTATCGGGGAAAGGCATCTTAAGGTAATTGTTGAATCGGGATTGCTTGGTGATTATGAACAGATTTTTAAAGCATCGATGATAGCAATGGACGCAGGTGCTGATTTTATCAAAACCTCCACCGGCAAAATTTCAATATCAGCAACCCCTGAAGCTGCATTTGTAATGTGCACAGCAATTTCAAATTTTTATTCCGAAACCGGTATAAGGGTCGGATTCAAAGCTGCCGGGGGAATTTCAGCCACTGCCGATGCTGTTAACTATTACCAGATCGTAAACCATTGTCTGGGTGAAGGCTGGCTTGACAACACCCTGTTCAGGATTGGTGCCAGTAAACTGGCAAATAATATCCTTGCCGACATATCCGGAACCAGAAATGAGTATTTCTAGAAACTGCTCTTTCTGCTGACAGGGATTCTTTTCGCTTATTTATCATTACTTTTGTCTGATATTCTTCATAAAAGTTATGATAACAGGCTTAAACATACAGGATAGTGTCAAACCTGGCCTTGTTGTCCGTATAAATACCCAAAATCTTATTCCTGACTCGGTATTTCTCAATTTTGAACGGCGTACCGATTCAGTTGTTGCTGCCCCTCCAGTCCGCAAAGCAGCGAGGATAAGTGATCCTGAAAGTGCTTTGCCGGTAACTGATACAACCGCTGTTTGTTCCAGGAATATTATTGCTGACATTACCTTTGGTGATTCATTGAATTTTGTCTCCCTGCTGAATCCCTCTTTTAAAAATCAGCTGCCCTATTACATTGCTGAGAACCTGGGGAGGCAAATGAAAGATGAATTTGTCATAATAAGGGATCTGAAAGAGGGAAAAGGGATGCCCTCAGGGCCCTTCCAGAACGACTGGATAGTTATTGTCATCTTTTTTTCTGCTTTGTTATATACCCTGATACGGTCAGTCACGAAAAATATTACTGCTGAACTGTCCAGGTTCTTCCTCTTCAAAGGAATAAACGATCCTTCGTCACGCGATACAACCACACTCTTCAGGTGGCCTTCTGTTGTGCTTAATACAGTCTCCTTTTTTATCATTGCGCTTTTCGCCTGGTGCGCAGCTGACTATTACGGTTTCGTGCCCGCAGAGATGCCGGGATTATTATCATGGATCATCATCTTCGGTATAATTGAAGCAGTTATTCTGTCAAGACATGTAGTAACATTTGTGACTGCCTCGATCAGTGAACAGAAGGACCTGTTCAATGAGTACCTCATCATTATTTACCAGTCGTACAACTACCTGGCCTTTGTCCTGTTCATTATAATAATTGTACTTGTATATACTCCGGTGTTCATCCCCGGCGTTCTCCTGACAGCAGGTTTTGCTTCGGTAGCAGTTATTTACCTCTTCAGACTGGCAAGACTGCCGTTAATTTTTATAAAGAGGGGTATTTCAACTTTCTATTTGATTTTATACCTTTGTGCGCTGGAAATTCTGCCTGTCTTGGTTTTATTGAAATATTTTACAGGCCTTTCTTAGGTTGGAAGTATTACTTTGAAAGTAAAACTTAATCTGTAAAGAGTTGAAAATAAGGAAGATATTAGTGTCACAGCCAGAACCGAACAATCCGAAATCACCATATTTCGAACTGGCAAAAAAGTATAACCTGAAGATTGACTTCAAGCCATTTGTTCAGGTTGAGGGTATTCCCGTCAAGGATTTCCGCCAGCAAAAAGTCAATATTCTTGACTTTTCAGCGGTAGTATTCACAAGTAAAACCGGCATTGACCACTTTTTCAGGATTTGTAATGAGATGAGGACCGTTGTTCCTGATACTATGAAGTATTTCTGTATCACCGAGAACGTCGCATTTTACCTTCAGAAATATATTGTTTACCGTAAGCGGAAAATATTTCACGGCAAGGCAAAATTTCAGGATCTTATTGATGTCATAATAAAACACAGGGACGATAATTTCTTTGTGCCTCTCTCCGAACCTCATAACGCAGAGATCCCCGAACTGCTTGATAAATTCAACATCAAATACACGATCGGGACACTTTACAAAACCATCAGCAGCGATTTTTCGAATTTAAGTGATTTTGATTATGATATTCTGGTATTTTACAGCCCTTCGGGAATCAAGTCGCTTAAGGAAAACTTTCCCGGTTTTGTCCAGGGGGATATTAAAATTGCAGCATTTGGTCCCACAACAGCCTGTGCTGTTGAGAATGAAGGGTTAAGGCTTGATATAAATGCCCCTAATCCCAAGGCCCCTTCAATGACCATGGCTCTGGATTATTTCCTTAAAGAGTACAATAAAAACTGCAGGTAATATTATCAGGGTTAGCTTTCTTTCCTTATATCAAACCAACTTTTCACGGCCTCTCCGCAGGGGTCTCTGTTTCTTAAATGAGCGAGTCGCGTCAGACATTTCATAAAACCGAAAGGCTGTGCAGCAAAAAAATGATTGCTGAGCTGTTTGAGAACGGGCAATCGTTCAATACCGACCTCTTCAGGGTAGTATGGCTTGAAAGCCCGAAACCTCTCCCTTTTCCCGCCCGGGTGCTCTTCAGTGTCTCAAAAAAAAGATTCAGGCTTGCTGTCGACCGTAATCTGGTAAAGAGAAGAATGAGAGAAGCTTACAGGCTCAACAAAAATCACCTGTACAAATATCTTGAATCAAAATCATTACAGATAATATTTATACTGATTTACCACGGACATGGGATATCGGTTTATAACGAAATGGAAAAATCGGTGACCGCAGTGATAAGCAGGCTCGCTTTACAGATCGATGCAAGAACAGATAATTGTTAAAATTCTCATAAATATTTCTTACTCAATTCCATTCACAGATATTCTTATTATTTTCGTCCCTCAGAATTAAGAGCTGGCATTTATGAAAAAGAAACTCATCCGCAATATTACCATTGTCTCCGTATTGCTTATAACGGTCATACTCAGTACCGGATTCCTGACAAATCAGGAAAGCAGGGATTTCAGGATAGCAAAAAATCTTGACATTTTCTATACCCTTTTCAGGGAGCTGAATACATTTTATGTTGATGAAGTAAATCCTGACAAAGTTATCAAAACCGGCATTGACAATATGCTGAAGACTCTTGATCCCTATACCGTCTATTATCCCGAATCGGAAGCTGACGATTTCAGTTTCATGACCACAGGTAAATACGGGGGGATAGGATCTCTTGTAAGAAAAAACGGGGAATATGTTATTATCACAGTAATTTATAAAGGATTCCCTGCTGATATAGCCGGTATAAAAGCCGGAGATCTTCTGAAAAAAGTTGATGGTGTTTCCATCAGGGGCCTGTCGACTGATGATGTCAGCGATAAGCTTAAAGGGAACCCCGGAACCCCGATCCAGATTACAATCGAACGCAACGGGAAGGAATATGACTTTTCGATGAAGCGCGAGAGAATTGCTGTCCCGACAGTACCATACTATGGAATGCTGGATTCAAAGACAGGATATATCCGTTTTACAAACTTTACGCAGGATGGTTCCGATGATGTAAAAAACGCTCTGACAGCTTTAAAAAACAATAACCCCGAACGGATAATTCTCGACCTGAGAGGGAATCCCGGTGGTCTTCTTACTGAGGCAGTGGAGATAGTAAATCTGTTTGTAGGGCCGGGAAACGAGGTCGTTTCGACAAAAGGGAAAGTAAAGCAGTATGATGAGGAGTTCAGGACAACAAAGGCAGCGGTGGATGAAAAGATCTCCCTGGCCGTTATTATCAACAGGGGCTCGGCTTCGGCTGCTGAAATCGTCGCAGGGGCCATCCAGGATCTCGACAGGGGAGTTATAGTGGGTCAGCGATCGTACGGGAAGGGACTTGTGCAGATAAGCCGGCCTCTGAGCTACAATACCCAGCTTAAGGTGACAACTGCCAAATATTACATACCCAGCGGAAGGTGCATACAGGCACTCGATTTCTCTCATCCCAACGAGGACGGGAGTGTTGGAATCATCCCTGATTCGCTTATCTCGGAATTCAAAACGAGAAACGGCAGGATAGTGAAAGACGGAGGAGGAATCACCCCTGATTATCCGGTGACACCTGATGCTTTAAGCCAGATCTCGACGGAACTATACATGAGAAACTATATCTTCGATTTTGCAACACAGTACTACTGGGCACATCCCGGACTTAAGAGTGCTGAGGAGTTCCGTTTTACAGATAAGGATTTTGAAGATTTCAGAATATTCCTTGCATCAAAGAGTTTCGATTATGAAACTTCCACAGAAGAGTCGCTTAATCAGCTTATTACCATCGCAAAGCGTGAGAAATACTATGACCTTCACAACGCGACTTTCGAAAAACTTCAGAAAGAACTTGCCCACACCATCGACCAGGATCTTTCCACTTTCAGAAAAGAGATCACCGAACTTCTTGAAGATGAGATCATCAGCCGTTATTTTTATGAGGAAGGAGCTATTAAGTGGACGCTGAAAAACGATGAACAGGTTCAGAAAGCCCTTGAAGTACTGGATAATCAGGAAAGTTATAAATCGGTACTACAGGGAAAATCCACTCCGGCCGTCGTCGCCGGCAGGGAAGATACCACAATCATTGCCCGGACCTTTGGAGCGGGGAATGGCATGGTGTCAGTCTGATTTACTGCTCATCCGGCTTCCAGCGGTAGCTCTGGTCCCCGAAGATCTCCTTTTTCCATACGGGCAGCCGCTCCTTGACAAGCTCGACGGTCCTGCTGCATGCATCCAGGGCATGACGCCTGTGACCTGCCGATACCATTACAAAAAGCGAGATTTCACCACATTTCACAAGACCGGTAGAATGAATTATCTCAATTTGTTTTGCATCAGAAAACTCATCCAGGATAAGTGATTTTATCTTTTCAATCTCCGAAAGAACCATTTCATCATAAGCCGAATATTCAATTGCAGTAGTTTTTTCCCCGTCTACAATGTCGGCACGTACCTGCCCGAGGAATAACGAATGACCTCCGCAGAAGGATTCTTCCTTCAGATTCGCAATGATCTCTGAAATTACGGAAAGGCTCACCGGACCTTCGACTAAATGCATTATAAAAAGATAATTATTAGTATAAAAAATCTATTTTATCCCCCTGCGAACGGAGGTAAATAAGCTATCTCATCACCATCCTTCAGCAGAGGAGCTTCATTGATCATCTGACTGTTGTGGGAGATCCTGAAATTATAATGCACGACCTGGGGAAAGTCATCCTCAACCCTGAGCTTCAGATCATCGTACGACTTAATGTTGCCGTAATGTTTCCGTGCAGTACCGGTCACATCGGCCAGGATCCCGAAAAATAGCACATCTATTCCCATATTTACTTTATTTTGCTTCGAGCCAGTTTTTCCCAGTGCCCCAGTCTACTTTGAGTGGAACATCAAGAACAACAGCATTTGTCATTTCGTGGATGACCATTTCCTTTAATCTTTCAAGTTCCTCAGGAACAACTTCGAAGATAAGTTCGTCGTGTACCTGCAGTATCAATTTTGATACTAACTTTTCTGACTTCATACGGTTATGTATCCTGATCATTGCGATCTTTATAATATCCGCTGCGCTTCCCTGGATAGGTGCATTAATCGCGTTCCTTTCGGCATTACCCCTGACAACCTGGTTCCTTGAATGGATATCACGCAGGTAACGTCTCCGTCCGAACATTGTGCTGACATATCCTGTCTCCCTTGCTTTTTTTATACTCTCATCCATGTATAGCTTAACTCCCGGGTACGACGCAAAATAACCGTCAATAAGATCTTTGGCTTCTTTTCTGCCAATTGTAAGTCTTTCGGAAAGGCCGAAAGATGAAATCCCGTATATTATCCCGAAGTTGGCGGTCTTGGCTTTGCTCCTCATTTCCCGGGTGACATCCTTCAACCCGACCCCAAATATCTTTGAAGCTGTTGCTGAATGAATATCGTTTCCCGAAAGGAAATCGGCTGTCATGCTGTTATCCCCGCTCAGATGGGCCATAAGTCTCAATTCAATCTGCGAATAGTCAGCCGCAAAAAATATATTACCCTCCTCCGGAACAAAAGCTCTTCTAATCTCCCTTCCTCTCTCATCCTTTACAGGTATATTCTGCAGGTTCGGGTTGTTTGAGCTGAGCCTTCCTGTCGATGCAACTGCCTGATTAAAAGAAGTATGAATTCGTCCGGTGCTTTTGTTGATCAGCAGCGGAAGGGCTTCGACATAAGTTGACAGCAGCTTTTTCAGACCCCGGTACTCAAGTACTTTCCCGATAATAGGGTGTTTACCTGTCAGCCTCTGCAGGATCTCTTCATTCGTAATGAATTGATTTGTCTTTGTCATCCTGGCTTTTTCGTCGAGCTTAAGACGAACGAAGAGAATATCTCCAAGCTGTTTAGGTGATGATATGTTGAATTCTGTCCCCGAAAGCAGATAGATCTCCTTTTCGAGCGATATGATATCCTCTCTGAGCCCTGAGGTAATTGCTTTCAGCTCCTCTTCATTGAGCCTTACCCCGTTTCTTTCAATTTCAGCAAGCACTCTTATTAAGGGCATTTCTATGTTATCAGCCAGGGAGGAGAGTCCTTCCGATTCCAGACGCGGTTCGAAGACCTCCTTCAGCTGCAGGGTGACATCTGCATCTTCCACTGCATACTCCTTAAGTTTTTCAACAGGAACGGAACGCATGTTTTTCTGGCTGTTCCCCTTTTCGCCGATAAGTGATTCTATATGTACCGGGCTGTACGTAAGGTAGGTTTCTGCAAGCAGGTTCATGTTATGCCTCATGTCGGGCTCAAGCAGATAGTGTGCGATCATTGTATCGAACAAAGAACCATTCACTTCTATCCCGTAGTTGGCCAGGACCTGAATGTCGAATTTCAGGTTTTGTCCCGTTTTGGCAATATCCTGATTTTCAAACAAAGGTCTTAAGATTTCGAGGATCTTTTTCGTTTCCTGCCGTGATTCCGGAAAATGGATCATGTAACCCGAACCTTTTTCCAATGAAAAAGCAATTGCCACAAGTTCCGATTCCAATGCATTGATGCTTGTTGTTTCAGTATCAAAACAGATGTCTTTAAGACCTGAAATCCCTGCAATAAACTCTCTAATCTCATTTTCAGTACCGAGAAGCCTGTAATCGTGCGTCACACCCTCAATTGTCAGCATGTCGCTGACACGAGCCACCGTTTCAACATCCCCGAACAGAGATCCCTGGAATGATCCGGCCTGTGAAGGAAATATCTCTTTCTGATCAGGCTCTTTTCCGGGTTTTCCGATATCTGCCAGAATCCTTGCCGCTATCGTACGGAATTCCAGTTCATCAAACAGTGTCTTCAGTTGGTCGCGATCGGGAATCTCTTTAATAAGCTCCTCCTCCCTGAATTCAACCGGTACATTCTGTTCGATCGTTGCCAGTTTTTTTGAAAGTATAATCTGTCCGCTGTTTTTTTCGATTATCTCACTCAGCTTCCCTTTCAGGTTCCCGTAGTTTTTTATTACCTCCTCGGCACTGCCATATTCCGAAACCAGCTTCATTGCCGTTTTCGGTCCAACACCGGGAGCACCCGGAATATTGTCAGAAGTATCGCCCATAAGAGCCAGTATATCGATAACCTGGTCAGGACGTTCCACCGAAAACTCCTTCTTAACCTCCTCACTACCCCATACCACCGACTCATTTCCGCTTCTTGAAGGTTTGAACATAAAGACTTTATCTGTTACCAGCTGGGCAAAATCCTTGTCGGGAGTCATCATAAAGGTTGTAAAACCACGGTCAGAGGCCTTTTTTGCCAGGGTCCCGATAATGTCGTCAGCCTCAAATCCCGGATAGTCAATAACCGGGATCTTATAAGCCCCGAGTAACCTTTTAATGTAAGGTACGGCTTTTATTATGTCTTCAGGGGTTGCATCCCTTGTCGCTTTATAATCCTTGTACAGTTCGTGCCTGAATGTAGGCGCCGGAGTATCAAAAACCACTGCAATATGTGTAGGTTTCTGTTTCTGAAGAACCTCATCAAGAGTGAGCAGGAATCCGAAAATTGCTGAAGTATTAAGTCCTTTACTTGTAACCCTGGGATTCTTAATAAAGGCATAATACGACCGGAAGATAAGAGCATAAGCATCCAGTAAAAACAACTTTTTATTCTGATTCTCGGGCATATTTTGTTTATTCATTATCTGAAGCAAACCACTCCGCAAAAGAATTGGCGGTTTCGTACAGTTTAAGGCTGTGGAGCCGGATCCCGCGAGGTATATGTTTTATGATCCTGCCGGCAAAATCTGAGACTAGATTTTCACATGTAGGCTGATAGTCAACAACAACAGTATTTCCGAACATCTTCCTGCAATTCTCCAGTTTTTCACTGTCAAAGTTTTCAGAAACAGCAACCGCATGATCGAATATCGCGATTATTTCCCGCTTAACTATCTGTTTCAGGTCAGTAAAATCAATAACCATCCCATCTCTCGGATCTCCCTTACTGTCAAGCGGTTTCCCCGAAAGTGTTACGAAGAGCCTGTATGAGTGGCCATGGACATTCCTGCACGGGCCATCATAGTTCCAGAGTACATGGGCCATCTCAAACGAAAATTCCTTTGTGATCCTGATTATCTGAGCCATATTATACCTGTTGTAGTTATATACAAAAGTAACCATTCCGGGGGAGAAATGTTTAATCGGTTTGTTTCTGTTGTTCATCATTTAACTATTATTAATCATACTCATGACATTATCAGTCATTTATTGCTTATCTTTGCACTCTAAAATATTATTCCCGGATGAAAGAGAAGAGTACAAGGTTGACATTCCCGGCGTTGTTCAGTAATACTTTACAGGACCATGGGAATTGTGATGCGTATGCATTCGTGGGTGAGAAACCTAAAACATATGAGACTGTTGACAGGGAGATAAAGGCGCTGACTGCACTTCTGGAAAAGACAGGAATAAGTCGCGGTGATAAGGTGGCAATTCTAAGTTCAAACATGCCGAACTGGGGAGTTGCATACTTCTCTATAACCTTCATGGGAGCGGTTGCAGTACCGATTCTGCCCGACTTCTCGGCTACTGAGGTCAGCAATGTGCTTGATCATTCCGAAGCCAAAGCAATTTTTATTTCAACAAACCTTCAACCCCGGATCGAAGGTTATAAATCTGAATTTTTAACTACAGGTATCTCTATTGAAGATTTCTCGCTGATATTCTCCGACAAAAAAGATATCGGTTATGATCCGTCGGCAGTTCCTTCGGGTGTTTATGAAGTCGGGGAAGAGGACCTGGCATCAATAATCTATACCTCCGGAACCACAGGCAGGTCGAAAGGTGTGATGCTTACGCATAAAAACATTTCCTTCAATGCAATGAAAGGAAACGTGATACAGCCAATTGATGAAAATGACAGGTTTTTGTCGGTTTTGCCATTATCACATACTTATGAAAATACTCTTGGACTGATACTTCCCATGCTGGGGGGATCGTGCGTGTATTATCTGAGAAAACCGCCAACTCCGACTGTTTTACTGCCTGCAATGGCTGAAGTAAAACCTACCATGATGCTGACGGTCCCGCTTATTATGGAAAAGATCTATTTCAACAAAATACTACCTACTTTCAAGTCAAAAAAGATCCTCAGCTTTCTGTACAGTATCGGATTCATAAGAAAAAAATTACATGCTGTTGCCGGGAAGAAGTTATATAAGACTTTTGGCGGACATCTTAAGTTTTACGGTATCGGAGGTGCAAAGCTCAATAAAACTGTTGAGAAATTCCTTATTGAAGCCAGGTTCCCGTATGCTATCGGCTACGGTCTTACTGAAACAGCTCCGCTTCTGGCAGGTGCAAATCCTTCAAAGTCGGTTTTCGATTCCACAGGTCCGGCTATTGAAGATATTGAACTTAAAATAAATAACCCCGACAAAAAGACCGGTGAAGGTGAAATATGGGCACGCGGACCAAATGTCATGAAAGGCTATTACAAAGAGCCTGAAATGACCCGCGAAGTTCTGACTCCTGACGGATGGTTCAAAACAGGTGATCTTGGAACCATGGACAGTAACAATAACCTCTACATCAAAGGCCGGCTGAAAAATATGATTGTTGGTGCCAGTGGAGAAAACATCTATCCTGAAGAAATTGAATCTATTATAAATAATTTCCGGTTTGTCGTCGAATCGCTTGTGATCCAGCAAAAGGGAAAACTGGTTGCTTATGTTCATCTTAATATGGAGGAACTGGAAAAGAAATACCAGACCCTTAAGGACGATGTGACCAAACAGTATACCGATAAAAAAGAGGAGCTTCTTGAAGAACTGCAGGAATATGTAAATTCAAAGGTCAGCAAGTTCAGCCAGATCACCAAAGTCGTCCTTCAGCCGGTCCCGTTTCAAAAAACGGCAACACTGAAAATCAAAAGATTTCTGTATACCTGAAACCGCAAGACTGTTAACTGTTCTTAATAAAAAAAATGAGGCGTTAAACCAGACGCCTCATTTTTTTGTCGCACAGATATTAAGAAATAACACGACCCTGTTACTTTAGTGCTTCCTCATACCTTCTGCTTACCTCTTCCCAGTTGACAACATTCCAGAACGCATCAACATAATCTGCTCTCTTGTTCTGGTATTTAAGATAATAAGCATGCTCCCATACATCAATTGTCAGAAGCGGTGTACCTTTTATTGCAGAAACATCCATCAAAGGATTGTCCTGGTTTGGCGTACTACCGATCGAAAGAGTCTTGTCCGGAGTAAGATATAACCATGCCCAGCCGCTCCCGAAGCGTGTTTTAGCCGCATTGCCGAAAAGTTCCTTAAACTTGTCGATCGATCCGAAGGTTTTTGTCAGGGCTGCCGTAAGCTCAGCAGAAGGGCCCGACGATTTAGGAGCAAGATTGTTCCAGAAGAAAACATGATTATAAAAACCTCCTCCATTGTTCCTCACAGCATCTCCCGCTTTTGAGATTCCTGCAAATATCTGCTCAATTGTGCTGTTATCAAGAGGTGTGTCCTTAATGGCAGCAACAAAGTTATTAAAATATGCACGGTGATGTCTGTCATAATGGATCTCCATTGTGCGGGCATCAATGTAAGGTTCAAGTGCATCATAGGCATATGGTAATGCCGGGAATTCGTGAATGTTAAATTTTTCCATATGTACATTTTTTTGATTTCCGGGGTCCGCCGAAAATCCATTATAAGCAAACAAAACAGCAATAATGCCGAGACCCGCTTTCTTTAAAATTTCTTCTTTATTCATGACAAAAATTTTAAGATTAAACAACAAATTTAGGCTATTGTTCAACTCAAGTCAAAAATTGTTTGATCTATATTCTACAACCTTTTATTGGATTCCATAATACTTTTAAACTAACTTTGGCGTTGTAATATGAAACTAAAAGAACTGAATTATGAAAAAATATTTCTCATCTGCTCTTCTGATCCTGCTGTTTGTAGCTCTTCTTACTGCCTGTAAGAAAGAAGATAATGGAGAACCTCCTGCCCTGCCTCCTGTAACATCCCTGGATATTGATTTTGAAAACTTTATTGACGAAACAAAATCAGATGATCTCAACTACCTGAAAGGAACTGAAAACAGCAACTGGCAGTTTGCTGCCGGAGTAGCACTTATCTGGAGAACAGTCATTTACACTACTCTGGCCGTACCGGTCAGATCTTTTCAGATAGCCGTAAACAAAACTCCCACTTATCTCGATAATAAAACCTGGCAATGGAAATATGATGCCACACTATCCATTGATAACATCAGCGTCACATACAAAGCTCGTCTTACGGGACAGATTCGTACGGATGATGTGCTCTGGAAAATGTATATCGCAAAAGAGGGAACAAACTCATTTGATGAATTTGTATGGTTCGAAGGAACCTCCAGACTCGACGGAACAGGAGGACAATGGATCCTGAATGAGAGTGCAGCAAACCAGGTCCCTGTTCTTCAGATTGACTGGACAGGAACCCAGGGTACGGTTACAACGGTTCAGTATACCTATGTAAAGGTTGGTGAAGCCTTCAAAGACAGTTATATAAAATACGGGCTGACTACAGGTACGTATAATGCGTTTTATGAGATCAGTTATTTCAATGGAGTACTCTTTTCACCGGTCAATGTAGAATGGAACACCACATCGAAAATTGGCCATGTCAAAGCTCCTTCGCATTTTCCGACGTCAGACTGGTATTGCTGGGATGAGGGGAAAAATAATATGGTCTGCCTGCCATAGGCAAGGCGACAGAATTAATTATAATGGCGGCCGGAAAAGAAGATATTTCTTCATTTCCGGCATTTTTTTATCCTGACGCAAGTTTTTGCAGTTCATCAGATTCGTAGATCCTGCCGGTATCGGTCCCGTTTAATATCCTTATCATGGCCTTTGCCACATCTTTTGCCTTTATTCCCCTGAATTTTTTATATTTTCCAAAAAGGAAAAACCCTAAGATGTTTATCAGCACCTTACCGGCAGATTCTCCAAAACGTTTCTCAGATCTTTCACCCAGAAGCATCGAAGGCCTTACAATGGCTACATGATCAAACCCTGCATTCCGGATCTTTTCTTCCATCTCCCCCTTTATCCGGAGATAATAATTGGACGATCCGGGACTTGCGCCCACCGAAGATACAACAGCTACCCTTTTCACGCCATTGTTGACCGCAGCAGTTGCTATTGACACAGGCAGATCACGATCGATCCTCTCCATCGCGGCTACTGATCCGGCTTTTTTTATAGTTGTTCCAAGGCATATGTACAAATCGTCACCCCTGATGAGGTCATAAAAATCAGGCAGCCTGCCAAAATCGATTATATGCTCCTCCGTTTTTATATTGACCGGGTCACCCGAACCTTTACGTACGAATGTCTTCACCAGGGAATATTGTTCAGAACCAATAAGTTCCTCAACAAGCATTTTTCCAACAAGGCCTGTAGCCCCGAAAACAATTGCAGTCCGCTTATTCATGTTTATATTTTAAATGCAGGTTACTATCAGATTAATAAATTTTATGACGTCAGGGTGTCACCGGTCAGGTAAAATTATAACCGAAAGTTAATAAAAGTATCCGTGTTGAGAATATTTCATACGGTGTGTGTTGTATTTCAAAAATTATTATTTAACTTTGCGATTCAAAGTACTTTTATTTTACGGACATGAATAGCAAAACAGAATATTTTGAAGATCTGAAGACAATCAGAAAAGTGATGGAGGAATCTTCAAGATTCCTGTCATTAAGCGGATTGTCAGGAATATTTGCCGGATTATCAGCCCTGGCCGGGGTCCTGTTTGCTTTCCTGGGAATTTTAAATGGGCACCTGTTATTTTCCGGCGAATTTATTAATTCCATCTCACCTGAGGAGATCCCGCTAATAAAGATGCAATTGATTGTAACAGCTGTAGTGGTGCTTATACTTGCAGTAAGTGCATCAGTCTTTTTTTCATTCAGGACAGCGGCAAAAAAGGGAGTTACGATCTGGACCCCGGTGTCAAGGAGGTTACTTGTAAACCTGATTATCCCTCTTATTACGGGGGGTATTTTCATTTCCATTCTGTTTATAAGGGGAGACTGGATGATCATTATTGCAGCTATGCTTATCTTTTACGGACTTGCCCTTGTAAATGCCGGTAAATTCACATACAGTGAAGTTTTTTATCTTGGGATATTACAGATAATTACCGGTTTGCTTTCTGCAATATTTCCTGTTTATGGATTGCTTTTCTGGTGCTTCGGGTTTGGAATCCTCCATATCGGTTATGGTTTGTTAATGTTCAGAAAATATCAATGATGAAAGAGTTGATCTCCAGTCTGAATAAGCTGTTTGAAAACAGGGTACGGTTAGGTATAATGTCGGTTTTGATGGTCAACGATACTTACGACTTCAACACTCTAAAGGAGACTCTCGGGGTAACAGACGGGAATCTTGCAAGCCATCTTAAAGCCCTTGAGGAAAATGGCCTTATCAGTGTTAACAAGCAATTTATAGGACGAAAACCCAATACAAGCTATTCGGTAACAACTGAAGGTGCTCAATCATTCAGGATACACCTGAAAGCCCTTGAAGATATCCTTAATTCAAGATGATTTTTTTTAACCAAACACTTTGTATTTCAAAGTACTTTTAATACTTATTTAAATGAAAATCGAAATCAGTGACAACAAAAAATGGCAGCATTCATTGACATTAAAAATGGGTCTGCTGGCTATCCTCGGGATCATGCTGCTCATCCCTCTGGAAATGATCAAATCGATTATAAAGGAGAGAGAGATGAATTCAGGAAATGTAATAAAGGAGATCTCCTTTCAGTGGGCCGGAGAACAGAGTATCTCAGGTCCGGTGCTTAATATACCTGTAAAGGTATTTAAACCGTCGGAAGAAGGCGGGTCGTACAATACTGTTTTCCACCTTATGCCCGATAATCTTAACGTCGCAGGCGACATCGGGACTGAAAAAAGGTACAGAAGTATATACCAGGCGGTAGTATTTACAGCTGATCTTAAGATGTCGGGCGATTTTATTATTCCCTTGATCAATATCGGGGAAAAAAGCGAGATAATGTGGGATGAGGCTTATTTCACCGTGGGAATCAGCGATAACCGGGGTCTTAAGGGAGAAGTAATCTTTTCAACAGATTCCATTAATATTGAAGCAGTTCCCGGATTGAGCGAATCAGATCTTTTCAGTTCGGGCCTCACCTTTCCCATCAGTCTGAATGAAAATAAAAAGAATCTCTCCTTTGCAATCAACATGAAAATTTCAGGGTCGGAACATCTGAGTTTTCTACCCGCAGGAAAAATTACGAGGGTGAATCTTCGTTCGGCGTGGGATTCTCCGGGATTCAGTGGTAAATTTCTTCCGGTTGAACGGACAATTGACAGATCGGGATTTGTTGCAGAATGGCAGGTTACAAACCTTAACAGGAATTTTCCTCAAAGCTGGGCAGGAAAATCTTATAATCCTTCAACAGACGCATTCGGTGTTGACTTCATTCTTCCTGTTGATCATTACCAGAAGTCGCTCAGAAGTGCAAAATATGGCATCCTGTTCATTGCACTTACATTTTTGGCCCTGCTGTTTGCCGAAATGACAACTAAAGGGAGAATCCATATATTTCACTATCTGCTGGTGTCTCTGGGTCTGGTCCTGTTCTTTTCGCTTCTTAATGCATTGAGTGAGCATACAGGATTTAATCTGGCTTACCTGATCTCGGCGGGTTCGACCATACTCCTTATTTCAGGTTTTCTGAGGTCGCTGATCAGACAACCGAGCACTCTGATACTTATTGTATCGCTTCTGGTATTCCTTTACTTTTTTATCTTTATACTGTTGACGCTGAACGACTATGCATACCTTGCCGGGAATATAGGTTTGTTTGTCCTGCTTGCAATTACCATGAGGCTTTCGGTAAAGCTGAATATCTTCAGGAAAGAAGGATCCGACGATACTTCCGGAAGCAATACCAATGATTAATTACGGATAAAAAGAGAACCATTTAACAAAGTGAATGATCACTTCCTTTTCAGCTTCATCAAATGATTGATGCGGATTGGGTTGTGATCATTTTTTTTACTATTTTGCGCCCCTGATTTTAAACATGGATCAATGTCGTCAGGGAAAAAGGCTGTTTTGCTGATAATACTTATTTTAATTGCCGATCAGATACTGAAAATCTGGATAAAGACCCATATGGTTATCGGCCAGGAGATACATTTATTCGGTAACTGGGGTATCATTCATTTCATTGAAAACAATGGGATGGCATTTGGGATGGAGATGGGGGGAAAGTCAGGAAAATTCATTCTGAGCATCTTCAGGATCATTGCAATAATTGGTATCGGATGGTTTCTTGGTTCGATTGTAGGGAAAAAGGCAAACACGGGTCTTATACTTGCGGTAAGTGCCATAATGGCCGGAGCTATTGGTAATATAATCGACAGCGCATTTTACGGGATGATTTTCAGTGAAAGCTTCAGCCAGCCTGCTGTTCTTTTTCCTCCGGAAGGAGGTTACTCTTCATTTCTTCATGGAAGAGTAGTCGATATGTTTTATTTCCCCGTTATTGACACTACATGGCCTGACTGGTCACCATTCAGACCTGGGGAATCGTTGGTTTTTTTCAGGCCTGTTTTCAATATTGCTGATTCAGCAATTACCTGCGGAGTGTTTGCAATAGTCCTTTTTCAGAAAAGAATGTTCAGAGACCTTACCTGAAGGTTACGGGCAGAACTCTTTCATTTACCTGCAGCACGCACTGATGCACGATAAGAGAGTCTCCAGATTGTCGTGCTTCAGGAAATAATAGGTATTTTTACCTTCTCTTTTTGATAAAAGAACGCCCTTATCCTTCAGAATTCCAAGGTGATGAGATGCTGTCGATTGTTCAATTCCCACAAGTTTATGTATCTCGGTAACAGTTCTTTTTTCCCCTTCAAACAGGCATGTGATTATTGATATCCGCATCGGATGTGCCATTGCTTTAAGCATGTTTGCAGCCTGTTCCAGCTTTTCGGGTTGCAGATCATTGATTTTCATAAGATAATTTTAATTTTAAAGGTAGATAGCCTGCCCCGTTCAGGCGGGGGGTACAACACATGACTGATTTTGCCCGGCTGGCTTAGCCCGGCTGTAAAATTATTTTTATGCATGATTGTAGTCGTGGTCAATCAGGTGGTTTTCTTATTGTTTCACTAGTCAATTGGCAGAACAAATATATAGTTTATCTAAAGTCTAACTAATTTTGCAGTAATAAACTTTTAAAACGGATATCAAAAAGCATTTATTCTAAGAGGTTAAACTGATTTTACTATATTTGAATGAAATAAGAAATCATGTCGGAACTCGCGGATATCAGGAAACCTGTAAAGGAAGAAATGGCTGAATTTGAAGCCTACTTTGGCAGGACTATGAAAAGCGAGATCCCCCTGCTTAAGATAATAATTAATTACGTCTTCCGGCGTAAGGGCAAACAGATGAGACCTTTGCTTGTATTCCTTTCAGCCGCGCTGAATGGCAAAATCAGTGAACCTACCTATGTTGCTGCAACATTCATTGAGCTTCTTCATACCGCTTCGCTGGTGCACGATGATGTTGTGGATGATGCAGATGAGAGAAGAGGTGCGCTTTCAATAAATGCCCTGTGGAATTCAAAGATTGCGGTCCTTGTTGGTGATTATATGCTTTCCAGGGGGCTTCTGATAAGTATAGAGAAAAACAGGTTTGACATGCTGGAAATAGTATCGGAAGCCGTCAAACTGATGAGTGAGGGGGAGCTTCTTCAGCTTCAGAAGGCAAGAAAGCTGAATCTGAAGGAGGATGATTACTTCAGGATCATAACCAGAAAAACAGCCGCATTGATAGCTGCATGCACTGCATGCGGTGCCAAATCGGTAACTGAAGATGCTGACACTATTCAGCAGATGAAGGATTTTGGTGAGAATATCGGCATAGCATTTCAGATACGGGACGATCTGCTTGATTATGAAGGAACCGGACTCACCGGGAAGACGTATGGAAATGATATCAAGGAAAAAAAAATAACATTGCCTTTGATTTATGCTCTCGAACAGTCGTCTGATCTGAAAAGGAAACAAATGCTGGCAACTGTCAGGAAAAAGAAAAAGACAAGGGATGAAATTACCGGTGTGATCCGTTTTGTTTCCGAAAACGGAGGTATGGAGTACGCTGAAATGAAGATGAACCAGTACAGGGATAAAGCCCTTGCAATCCTTGACATATATCCCGATTCCGACGTTAAGGAGTCATTGAGGAAGTTAGTGCTTTATACCACAACAAGAGACAAATAACAAGTTGCTATTTCTGCACTTCAAGCTCTATTTTTGATACTTTATCCATATCCTTTTCGTAATACCTTGAACCCAGATAAAAGAGCACGGCTCCCAGAACAAGTATAAAAGGGAGTATGGATAAGGCGGTCTGGATGGTGGAGTTATCATATATCTTTCCGAGAACAATAGGAGCAGTAGATGATCCCAGGAGATTCTGGACAACAACAGCTATCGCATATGATGTTGCCCTGAGTCCGGGATGTATGACATCCTGGGTTACTGCTGCAGCACCTGAGATGAACACCATTATGGAGATCCCCATCAGAAGGAAACATATATACTGGACCGTTCCCTGAAAGATATAAAGTGCCGCAAAAAGCAATAGTGCCGAAACAAGGGTTGAAATTGCAGGCAATAAAAGCCTTGCATTGATCTGTGTCTTCCTCCACCGGTCAGTCAGAATTCCTCCGAGTGGCGCACCCACCAGGGCCAGGACCATAACAGCACTTGCCATCGTGCCGGCTTTATCCTGAGGAAGTTGTCTTATCGTCTGAAAATATGTAGCCAGCCATGTAAGAAGGGATGTTGTAACAAAAACCACAGCTGCAATTCCAAAATAGGTAAACAGAATTGATGGTTTGGTGATAAACTCCCTGATAAGATCCTTTCTTTCCATCCTGATCTTATTATTTGCCCTGTCGATAAATGAAAGATCGACTGTCTTGTAGTCTTTTACGAAAAGAAAAAGAATTGCGACGATCAGGCCCGGGAAAGCAACAATGCCAAATGCATGCTTCCACCCGAGACGCGTGGCAATAATTCCTCCCAGAAGAACGCCGATTGCTGTTCCGAGAGGTATGGACGCATTCCAGATCCCCATCATTTTGGAGCGTTTTTCAATAGGGTAAAGCCCTGATATCATTGCACTTCCTCCGGGAGCATATCCGGCTTCGCCAACACCTATCAGGACACGTGCCATAAAAAGCTGGACATAATTCCCTGTCAGGGCACAAAGCGCAGTGGCAAGGCTCCAGAGAATCGCCATCAGGCCAATGGTCTTTGTTCTGCTCCACCTGTCAACAAGAAGCGACACCGGGAAGGTAAGTATAACAATTGCCCAGTAAACAGCCGAAACCAGCATCCCGCTCTGGGTATGAGTGATGCCCCAGTCCCTCTCAATCGAAACGAACATAGATGTAACGATGGACCTGTCTATATAATCGAACATATAAAGAAGAAACAGGAGAACAAATACATAATTCGAATATCTCTTTGTAAAAAGATATCCGGTACGGTCTGTAGTGCTTTTCATAAGGATTGGTTAAGTATAACTCCAATACCAAGTAAATAAAAATTTAGTAGTGTTGAAGTTTTTATTGTAATTTTAAGTCTTTATACTTATTTAAAAGATTTTTAATACCTTCTTAAACCCGATTGTCGAAAACTAAACCTGTTAAAGTATGGTAACCTTAAAGCAAATTGAAGAATTCCTCAGTTCAGAGCCAATAGCAATGGTAGGAGTATCGCGTGATCCCAGGAAATTCGGTTTTACCGCATTCAGGGAGCTTAAGGAAAAAGGCATGAACATTCTGCCTGTGAATCCTTATGCCAGTGAAATTCACGGTGTAAAAGTTTATAACGATATTAAAAGTCTGCCGGACGAAGTAAAAGGTCTTATTATAATGACCAAAAAGGAACAGACCCCGGGAATAATCCGTGAGGCCAGGGAAAAAGGTATACGGCAGATATGGATTCAGCAGATGGCTGAAAGCAAAGAGGCCATCAGTGAAGGCAGTGTACCTGGAATCAACCTGATAACAAAAGAGTGCATTCTTATGCATTACAAGCCGCACAGCATTCATAATTTCCACAAAGTATTAAGGAAGCTCTTCCGGACCTTCCCGAAATAATTCGCTTTAAGGAACATTATACTGGTCAGGGATAAACCGCCGGAATTATGATTAAGCTGATTTTTGCATTTCTATCAGTGCTTCTGCTGTCGTGTGCGGGATCCTCAGAAAGGTACGGGGACAACGGGGCACTCTCCGGTCCTGATCCGTTTAAACTGACCTCCAGGCCGTATACCAGGTACTGGTGGTTTGCATCAACAATAAAAGAAGAGGATATCAGGTATAATCTTGACTGGCTTAAGGCAAATGGCTTTGGGGGTGTTGAGATAGCCTGGGTCTATCCGCTTAACAGGTTCAATCCGCTTGATACAACCTATACTCCCCGGCAGGAATGGCTGAGCCCCGCATGGCAGGAAATTGTTGAATATGCTGTTACGTATGCCGACAGCATCGGTCTTGGATGCGACATGACCCTCGGCACTCTCTGGCCTTTCGGTGATTCGTATGTTACCTTTGACCAGGCTTCACAACGGTTCGGTGATAGCGGATGGAGGCAGGTAATCACCCGCTCCTGGGAACATCCGAAGCCAGGCTATGTGATCGACCATCTTACCCCTTCAAATTACCTCCCGTATTTTAACAGGCTTCTTGATTCGTTTCCCGACCGGGAAACAAAAATTCCCAGGTCGTACTTCATCGACAGCTGGGAAGTGGAGACTGAATATCTGTGGGCCGATGGTCTTGACAAAGAGTTCCTGGGCAGGTTCAATTATGATATTGTTCCATACATGGATTCAATCTATCAACCGGAATACAGCAGCCAGCTTTATGATTACATGTCGTTGATTTCCGACAGAGTCCTTGATTTCTACAGAGACTTTGATCTGAAATTGAACCAGGCAGGTGTCTTTTCGAGGGGTCAGATATCGGGTGCACCGTGTGATCTTATTTCAGGTTATGCCCTGATGGATATACCTGAGGGGGAATCAATGCTCTTTGAACCGGAATTCTGTGCCATTCATGCTTCAGCCGCTCTTCTCTCAGGCAAAAAAAATGTAAGTTCCGAAACATTTACCTGCCTTTACGGCTGGCCGGGTGACTATCTCAGGGAAGAACAGACTTCTGACCTGAAACTAGTGGCTGATGCGCTTTTTGCCAACGGTATTAACCATATTGTCTGGCATGGGAAACCCCATAATCCCATGGATCAGGATAGTGTTTCATTTTATGCCAGCACGCATGTGGGACCGGGAGGATCTGTTGCAAAGGATCTCCCGCGGTTCAACAGCTACCTTGAAAAGGTTTCAGAATATATGAAAAAAGGATATACATATTCAGATATTGCGGTTTACCTCCCGACGGAAGATGCATGGAAGTCGGGAAAAATGCCTGAAGAAAAACAATTTATATGGGCCTGGGGTTATTATGAGATGCGCTATATATATTTCCCTGATGAATTAAAATCCTATAATCCGGCCTGGATAAACTATGAGTTTCTTGAAAAAGGAGAGATGGATGGAGAGATATTCAAGGTTGGGGAAGCACGATTTAAAGCTTTATATATAGATGCTGAATATCTAGATTATAAAGTTGTTAAAAGAGTGTCTGAATTGGCCCGGGAAGGATTAAGGATTGTGCTGAAGAGAAACCCTGTGGAACCTGGAGCAGTTAAACATGATGACTATGAGGTTTTGCTCCGGAAAATCATTGCAGTGGCAAAATCCGGTATTAGTTCATTCGGGAACCAACTCCCGCCGTTTATATCCGGAAAAGATATACCCTCCCACTGGTGCAGGAAAGATGGCAGCTCACTGTATATATTTTTCCCTGACACGAAAAGCAAAAGGCTGAAGTTTCCACTGGAATACGGGCAGTCGCTCAATGCCGAAGAAGTTAAAATGCCGGTGGAAATATCCTTTGAAGGTAAAACATATGAATTAAATCTTAATTTTGAACCATACCAGTCGCTTTTATACGAAATTGAAAATGGGAGGGTAAAAGAGATTGATATAGAGTTTATTCCTGAGACTCCGGTTGTAAAGACACGGCCTGAAGGTTATGAGGCTCCATGGCTGGTAAGATGACCTGCAGGGGCTGTAATTGAGTCCGGAACAATAAATGACTTTAGCCTGATAACAGAATTTGTGAGAATCTTAATATGACAGGTACAGATTATATTTTTGGTCTTGAATTTAAGGTAAGAGATTATGAATGTGATGTTCAGGGTGTTGTCAATAATGCCAATTACCAGCATTATCTCGAGCATGCCCGGCATGAGTTCCTTATTTCAAAAGGGATCTCCTTCATGCAATTGCACGACGAAGGTCTTGATATGGTTGTAACAAAGGCAGAGATTGAGTACAAATATCCTCTCCGTAGCCGCGACGAGTTCGTAGTAAGGGTTAATATCAGGAGGGAAGGAAATGTGAGGCTTGTGTTTGTCCAGGACATCTTCAGGCTTCCGGATGAAAAGCTCGTTGTCCGTGCCCGTGTTACCGGAGTTGCAACCAGAAAAGGCAGGCCTGTTCCTCCGGGAGATCTTGTTTCAAGGCTTGGAATGCAATAATTATCAGATTTTTGAAATCAAACCTGAAATTTTACTTTATTTGTTTTGTAAATTGGTTCGATTATAAACATAAATCTCAGAGCTATGGGAAAGAAGAATTTTACCCGAAGGCAGTTCATGGCCACGATGACTGCCGGAGCCGGAACACTCCTCTTAGGTAACGTAACCAACGCTTTATCATCCTGTTCATCAGTTCAGTCCAGGGATCCTTTCCAGATAATTGAGCTTGGAAAAACAGGGATAAAGACTACCCTTCTCGGTATGGGTACAGGGTTCAGCGGATATAATCGTTCTTCAAATATTACAAGGGCCGGAGTGGCTGAATCGCTTATAAGGCAGGCCTATGAAAAAGGGATACGCTTCTTTGACTGCGCCGATAATTACGGTACTCATCCGCACGCTGCAGCAGCCCTGAAGGGAATACCCCGGGAGAACTATACGATCGGTACAAAAATGTGGGTTGTCCCGGGAGGAATTCCGGAACCGGAAAGGCCAGATGCTGAAATTGTGATCGATCGTTTCAGAAAAGAACTGAACACCGATTACATCGACCTTGTTCAGATGCATCTGATGACTGCCACCAACTGGCCCGATCAGCAAAAACGATTTATGGATGGCCTGGAGAACCTTAAAGCTAAAAATATTATCAGGGCACACGGTGTTTCTGTCCATTCATTTGAAGCTCTCGAAGTAGCTGCCGTTAATCCCTGGGTCGATGTAATACATGTACGCATAAATGCATTTGGCGAGTCAATGGATAAAGCCGATCCGGCTCTAGTAATACCTGTAATTGAAAAAATGCATAAAAACAGGAAAGGGGTTATCGGCATGAAACTGATCGGCAACGGCAAATTCAGAAATGATCCTGAAAAAATTGATGCTTCCCTTAAGTTCGTCCTTGGCCTGGGAACCGTTGACATGATGATTGTGGGATTCGAATTGCCTGAGCAGATCGACGACTATGCCGGAAGGATCCGTACCGTTTCAAAAACAATATAATCCTCTGATAATTTATATATTATTATAATTCAATCTACTATGAGACCAATTGCCTTATCATTTGCATTGCTGATGCTGTTAAATACAAATCTTTTTTCTCAGGAAAATGGCCTGAGTTCCATTATCAGACCGGGAGCTGTGCTTGAAAAACTTTCCGGCGAATTTTCTTTTACTGAAGGCCCGACTGCCGATGCTGCAGGGAATGTATATTTCACCGATCAGCCAAATGACAGGATAATGATCTGGACCACAGCAGGAGAGCTAAAAACATATATGCAGCCCTCAGGCCGGTCAAACGGGATGTTTTTTGACAAAAAAGGGTACCTGTGGGTGTGTGCTGATGAAAAAAACGAGCTGTGGCGAATCTCCCCTGATAAAAAGGTCGAAATTATCCTGAATAAGTATGACAGCAAGCTTCTGAACGGGCCTAATGATGTCTGGGTAGCGCCTGACGGAAGTGCCTATTTCAGTGATCCTTTTTACAAGCGTTCATGGTGGAGCCATTCCGATATGCCACAGGATAAGCAGTGCGTCTACTATCTGTCGCCCGATCGTAAAATTCTGAAGCGTGTTGCTGAAGGTCTTGTTCAGCCAAACGGAATTGTTGGTACAGCCGACGGTAAGACAATTTTTATTGCCGATATAGGAGACAAGAAAACATATTCATTCACTATAAATAAAAATGGAGATCTTACAGACAGAAAGCTGTTTTGCGAGATGGGTTCGGATGGAATGACATTAGACAAAAAAGGGAATATTTACCTGACTGGCAGGGGGGGCGTTTTTGTGTTTGACAGTAAAGGAAAACAACTAGGAAGCATTCCGGTACCTGAAAGCTGGATCTCGAATGTATGCTTCGGTGATAAGAACAGAAAATCACTCTATATTACTGCTAACAAAGGTCTTTACAGGATCCTTACCCAGGTAAAAGGAGTCTGGTGATCACATGTTTCCGGGTACTTGTCAAAACAATTAAAGGTTTTGACAGTTTCTGAAAGAAATTTTTCTATTATTGTAATCTGATTTTTAAAATATAGTCAGAATAACTTTTTTCTTGTCATTTTTTTAAAATAAAAGCCTTTTTATGGAAGGAACACACAGAGCAGATGTGAGGCCGGGAATTGATGTGATGGTGGAGCTGACTCAGGATAAACGTACCGGACGACTTACAGGCGGAAAAGTTAAAGAGGTGCTTACAACAGCTCCTGTTCATCCGCACGGAATTAAAGTCATACTTGAAAATGGTCTTGTAGGAAGAATCAAACAGATACTGGGTTCTTATTGAAATATAATTTCTCCTGCGATCAACAATTTACAGTGGTCCGGGAACAGTCACACTGTTCGTTATACCTGGAATTCGATTTCAGGGTAATGTAACATCGCGTTGCCGGATAATAATATGTGCCACCGCACCCACCTGATTGACCAAATTGGCAAACATAAATAAATATTACCTACATCCTGACGGCGCCATTCTGCGAAATCAGCCATGGGCGGAACCCCAACCCCGGCAGGGCAGCCTGTTAAAACTTTTAAAATCAATACTATATTATGAAATATGAGGATTTTCTTGTGACCAGTCTGGGTAAAGGAGGAGTTGTTTCGCCGCTTAAGAATACTCAGAGGGCGGATAGTCCGGTTTACAAATTTGTCAGCGAGCAGGAAAGAATACTATACGATGTTTCGCTGGATGAATTTAACAGATGCAGGGAGACGGGGGAAACACCGGTTTCCTTTGAAAAGGCCGGACCCGGCGAGACAATTTTCTTTGAACCTGCCAAGACAAAAGTTGCCATTATAACCTGCGGAGGACTCTGCCCCGGATTGAATAATGTTATCCGGAGCCTGGTCAATCAGCTTACCTACAGGTATGGAATAAGCAGGATACTCGGAATAAAATACGGGTATGAAGGGCTCATTCCCAAATATAATCATCCGGTAGTTGACCTTACGGCTCAGATGGTAAGCGAAATACATCTTTCGGGTGGCACGTTCCTTGGAACATCAAGGGGAAATCAGGATGTCGGGCAGATGGTTGACACACTTGAGATCCTGAACATAAATGTTCTTTTCTGTATTGGCGGCGACGGAACACTAAGAGGTGCTCATGCCATTTATCAGGAGATTGAAAAGAGGAAGCTCAGAATATCTGTTGCAGGTATTCCCAAAACAATTGATAATGATATTGACCTTATCCAGAAATCTTTTGGATTTGAATCTGCATTTTCCATCGCAAACGATATTATCAGAAATGCTCACAACGAGGCCTCCGGAGCCAATAACGGTATTGCTCTTGTCAAACTGATGGGCCGCGACTCGGGATTCATTGCAGCAAGTGCGGCACTGGCAATCCAGGAAGTCAATTTTGTTCTGATCCCGGAGATCTCATTCGATCTTTATGGTCCAGCGGGATTTTTAAACGTATTACGAAAACGACTTGAAGAAAGGCATCATGCCGTGGTTGTGGTGGCAGAGGGTGCGGGACAGGATCTTTTTGAACCGGGAGCCGATGAAAAAGACGCTTCGGGAAACGTGAAACACAAGGATATTGGCCTTTTGCTGAAAGAAAAAATAAAGGAGGAGTTTAATGCAAAGGAGTTTCCACACTCAATCAAATATATCGATCCAAGCTACATAATCAGAAGCGCCCCTGCCAATGCCAACGACAGCAAATTTGCCAATCTACTGGCCCAGAATGCTGTACATGCCGCACTCGCCGGAAAAACTGACTTTGTCGTCGGATTCTGGAATGACCAGTTTACCCTGATCCCGATTTCAATGGCTGTTGCAAAACGAAAAAAAATAGATATTGAGAGTGAATTGTGGTGGAATGTCCTTGAAGCGACCGGACAACCTATCAGTATGAAAAATAACTGATATGATAAAAAATGTAATTTTTGACCTCGGAAATGTCCTTATCAGTTTTGTCCCTTCGGAATTCCTGAAGAAAAAAAACTACCCCGAAAACATAAGGAATACCATTCTTGCAGATATCTTTTCAGGTAAAGAGTGGGCCATGCTCGACAATGGAGATATTACCACGGCCGAAGCAATAGTATCAATAGCCGGAACATCGAGGCTGAAAAAGGAGGAAATAGAGCATATTTTCAATCTTCGTACTGAGATCATGTTTCCCCTCGACTATAATGTCCGGCTTCTTCCAGCATTAAAAAAACAGGGTTTTAAGCTATATTTCCTCTCTAACTTTCCTCTTGACATATTTGAAGATATCAGGAATGATTATTATTTCTTCCGTTATTTCGACGGAGGTATAATTTCATCCGAAGCAAAACTTTCAAAACCCGACATCAGGATATTTGAACTTATAATTCAGAAATATGGCCTCAAAGCCTCCGAGACTCTTTTTATAGATGACATTCCCCTGAATGTTGAGACAGCTGTCAGGTCAGGTATGAAAGGATACGTAACATTGGGATCAGATAAAATTGCAGGGGAGGTTGAAAAACTTCTTGGCATTACAGAGAAGACACTTATTACAGGAACTGAGACCCAATTTTAAGCGAAAATTCACGACTATCACCCCTTGGTCCTGTATTTATTGAATTCTAAGGGCCTTATAAGCCTGTAAAAACCATTATATTTCATTGATATAAAGCATTATAGAGGTCGCTTTATATAGTATGGCTCCACGCTCATTTCAGAGCTGATTTCTCAGGCTTCTGAGTACTATTTCGGTTTTTGAAGCACCAATTAGTTTTTCAAGCTCTTCCGACGGCAATTCTCTTATTTCTTCTACCGAACTGTATGTTTTCAGAAGTACTGCTTTTGTTTTCGGACCGATCCCCTTTATTTCATCCAGTTCGGATTTTATCATATCGGCCGAACGTTTATCGCGATGAAAATTTATTCCGAACCGGTGTGCTTCGTTTCGTAGCTGCTGGATCAGTTTCAGGCTGTACGAATTTTTGTCAAGATAGATTGGAACCGAATCACCCGGAAAATAAATTTCCTCCAGTTTCTTTGCAATGCCAATAACTGTGATTTTATCCCTGAGACCTAACGAATCGATGCTTTTCATAGCCGAAGAGAGTTGTCCTTTCCCTCCGTCTATAATTACCAGCTGTGGTATCTTCTGGCCCTCTTCCATCATACGTTTGTATCTTCTGTAGACAACTTCTTCCATAGATGAAAAATCGTCGGGTCCTTTTACAGTTTTAATATTGAAATGCCGGTAATCCTTCTTGCTTGGCCTGGCATTTTTGAAAACCACACACGATGCTACCGGATTGCTTCCCATGATGTTTGAATTGTCGAAGCATTCAATATGTACAGGATCTTCAGGCATATGAAGATCTTTTCTGACCTTTTCCAGATTCTTTCCTGTCCTGTTTTCCGGTTTGTGATCCAGTAGTTTCTTCTTCTGCTCAAGCTTATAATAGATCGCATTCCTTTCAGCAAGTTCAAGGAGTTTTAGCTTCTCCCCTCTCCCCGGAATTGTATATTTTACCTTATCAAGCTGAATATCAGGCTTAAACTGGACTATTATTTCCGGAGAATCACTCTCATACCGTTGTCTTATTTCAGTGATGGCAAATCCTAGAAGGGATTCTTTTTCCTCGTCGACGCGCATTCGGATCTCCAGTGTAAACGCCTGTATTATAGCCCCTTCAACAACTTTCAGATAGTTAACAAAACCCTTGTCATCATCGCTTGTAAAAGCAAAGACATCGACATTTTTAATTGTATTGCTTGCCACGATTGAACGGCTTCTGAACCGGGTAAGGATCTCGATCTTATTCTTGATCATCTGGGCTTCTTCGAAGCGCATTTCGCGGGAATAACCATGCATCAGCTTTTTAAGATGGTCAATGACTGACAGAATGTTACCCTTCAGTATATCCTTTATCTGTACGATACTTTCGTAATAATCATCTTCGGACTGATAACCGACACATGGAGCCCTGCAGTTTCCCAGATGATACTCGAGGCATACCCTGAATTTACCGGATGAGATATTTGCCTCTGTAAGATTATGATTGCAGGTTCTTAGTTTATATAGCTGCCTGATAAGTTCCAGAAGGGTTTTTACCATCAATCCTGAGGTATAGGGACCAAAATATTCCGATCCGTCCTTGACGACATTTCTTGTGATAAACACTCTTGGAAAGTGTTCTTTTTTTATACATATCCTGGGGTATGTTTTATCGTCCTTAAGAAGTATATTATATCTGGGTTGAAGCGTTTTAATAAGGTTGTTCTCAAGTAAAAGAGCATCCGACTCATGTTCTACAACAATGTGCTTTAACGCGGCAGCTTTCAGGAGCATCACAGTTGTTTTTCCCGACTGGTTCCTGGCAAAATATGATGCTACTCTCTTTCTTAGATTTTTTGCCTTGCCGATATATATTATGGTACCTGAACTGTCGATGAACTGGTAAACACCAGGCTTATCAGGCAGCAGCATTAAAATATCTTCAGGATCAAGTGACATGTTCCAAAGATAATAAATAGACAGCGAAAAGTTGTTCCGGGTATTTGATGCCGGAGAAAAAGAGCTCCGGGGTCATCCTATCTTTCAAACAGCGGAACCAGCGAGAATGTCCGTGAATCGAAGAGTCCTTTGTCGCTAAGTTTAAGTTCAGGTATCACTAAAAGCGCCATAAATGAAAGCGTCATGAAGGGAGCTGACATTTTGCATCCCAGTGATTTTACTTTTTCGGTAAGTTGAAGGTATTTCCCGGCAACAATTTCCACCGGTTCGCCTGACATTATTCCCCCCACCGGAAGTTCAAGCGTTAAGCTTTCTCCTTCCGAAACCACTGCAAGACCTCCTTTCATTTTGATCACCTCATTAATTGCACCTGCAATCTCTTCATCACTCGTACCTATACAGATAATATTATGGCTGTCGTGTGCCACTGAGCTTGCAAAAGCCCCGCTTTTCAGCCCGAAACCCTTAATGAAAGCTGTTGCAGGAAGGCCATCATTATACCTGTCTTTTACGACTATCTTCAGGATATCCCTGTCAGTATCGGAAATAATGTATTTTTTATTGCCGGTATCTGTCATGATCTGCTTAGTAATAAGCTCACCATCGAACGCCTCTATTACCTTAAGTCCTGCACCCTTACAATGAACAGTTATCTGACTGATATTTACTCCGGAGCTATGGAACTTATTCACAGCCCGGGAGCCCTCATATGTAAATAATGTTTTGCCCCTATCAAATACTTTTATCCCTTCTATCCATGTTTCGATCACATCCATCTCCCTCAGATCGTTTACGACTGTAATATCGGCACGGTCTCCGGGCCTCAGCAGTCCGGCATCCAGACCATAATGCAGAACCGGATTTAAAGTGCAGCTTCTTAAAACATCGAATATATCATACCCGTCAGATATAAGAGTTGCTACCGGTTTATTTATATGACGATTGACAAGCATTTCGGGGTGCAGGTCGTCGCTGCAAAGCATCACCATATCAGGATCTGTCCTTATAAGTTCTTTCAGCGCATCCAGATTTCTGGCTGCACTACCCTCCCTGATCAGTATCTTCATGCCAAGAGAAATTTTCTCTTTTGCCTCATCAAACGTTATGCATTCATGATCGGTAGATATACCTGCTGAAATATATTTTTTCAACTGATCGCCTGTGACTCCCGGAGCATGACCATCTATTTTTTTCCCGTTTTCACGGGCAATTGAAATTTTCTCCAGTACTACCGGGTCATCAAAAATCACCCCGGGGAAATTCATCATTTCGGCCAGAAATTTTATTTCGTCTTTAGCCAGTAATATTCTGATGGCATCCGCCCCAATGACAGACCCCGATGATTCATATGCTGTCGCAGGGACGCATGACGGAGCTCCGAACCAGAATTTTAGAGGCACCTTTTTCGCATCGTTTATCATAAATTCCACCCCTTCTATTCCCAGCACATTTGCTATTTCGTGAGGATCGGCAACAACTCCGGTTGTTCCACGTGAAACAGCGGATACAGCAAATGAACCAGGAGTAACCATCGAACTTTCAATATGAATATGCGAATCGATTAATCCGGGAATGATAAATACATTATACCTCTTCCTGTTTCTGTATATACTCCTTATTTTCCCTCCCCCGATTTCTATCGTGGCTGGAAATATTTCTCTGCAATGAATATCAACAAGGTTGCCTTCAATTTTCATTACAATAAATCTTAACTTTTAAGCTATGATAAACTATCACATACAAGCGTCAGAAGCAATCATAGCTTGCTCTACCGTAACCGTTACTTTTATAAAAACCTTAATGCATATAATCAGAACAAATGACCGGCATCCTGATATCTCATTAATAATAATAAATAAAAAATGTTCCACGTGGAACATTTACCTTCCAATATACATCAGAAGAATATTTATATCCGAGGGTGATACTCCGCTAATCCTGCAGGCCTGTCCAATAGTACCGGGTTTTTTCTTTGCCAGTTTCTGCCGTCCCTCAGTTGATATAGACACAAGTTCGCTGTATTCAATATCGTCAGGAATCAACAACTTCTCAAGTCTCTTGATTTTTTCAGCCAACTGCCTTTCTCTTTTTATATAACCTTCATACTTTATCCTTATCTCAGCAGCCTCAACAATTTCCTTAAACCTTTCACTTAAATTAATTTTTAACCTGTCTGCTCCCGGTATCTCCTTCAGATATTTATCAAGTTCAATCTGTGGTCGCGAAGCAATTGTAATGGCTTTAACTTTCTGGTCTATTACGTTTGTCCCGTTTGCCAGAAGAAAATCATTTATCCTTTCAGGTTCAATGCTTGTTACCGAAAGAAATTCGATAATCTCACCTGTCATTTCTTCCTTCTGTTCAAGTCTGACAATTCTTTCCTTTCCAGCCAGTCGCAATTCGTATCCCTTTCTTGTCAGCCGTTCATCCGCATTATCCTGCCTCAGCAGTATTCTGTATTCAGCTCTTGAAGTAAACATCCGGTAAGGTTCGTCAACTCCTTTTGTAACCAGATCATCTATCAGTACCCCTATATATGATTCATCCCTGCCCATAATAAAAGGATCCTTATCACGAAATTTTAAAACACTGTTAATTCCAGCAACAAGTCCCTGAGCAGCGGCTTCCTCATATCCTGTAGTACCGTTTATCTGTCCGGCGAAATATAAATTTTCAATTCTGCGTGTTTCAAGAGTATTTTTCAGCTGTGTGGGCTGAAAGAAATCATACTCTATTGCATATCCGGGCCTGAATAGTTCTACCTTTTCAAGTCCCTTTACTTTTCGCAATGCGTTAAACTGGCTTTCAAGCGGAAGGCTGCTTGCGAAACCATTCACATAATATTCAACCGTTTCTGAACCTTCCGGTTCTATAAACAGCTGATGTGAATCTTTCTCACTGAAAGTAACAATCTTATCTTCTATACTCGGGCAATATCTCGGTCCTCTTCCTTTGATGATTCCCTTAAAAAGCGGACTGTATTCAAGACCTTTCCTAAGTTCCTCATGAACCTCCTTGTTTGTATGTGTTAAAAAACAACTTCTCTGGACCAACAGGCCATTGCCTTCAGACAGATATGAAAATGTCTTTCCTTCATCATCTCCCTTCTGCTCTGTCATCACCGAGAAATCTATACTTCTTCCGTCAATTCTTGCACTGGTACCGGTCTTCATCCTCTCAACAGTAAATCCCAAGTCCGCCAGCTGGTCACTTAATCCCTCAGATTCCCTTTCACCCGATCTCCCACCCTTTATCCTGTTAAATCCAACATGCATAAGCCCGTTCAGAAAAGTACCGTTTGTAAGTATTACTGCCGAACCATTGATCCTTGTCCCAAAAGATGTTTCGATCCCTTTGGCTCTGTTATCCTCTACAATTAACTTCTTTGCCTCCTCCTGCCATATAAAAAGATTATCAGTACTCTCAAGCACTTTTCTCCATTCAACACTGAATCTTTGCCTGTCACATTGAGCCCTTGGACTCCACATTGCCGGACCTTTTGATCTGTTAAGCATCCTGAACTGTATCATACTCCTGTCAGTAACCAGACCGCTGAATCCGCCCAGGGCATCAATCTCCCTTACTATCTGACCCTTTGCTATCCCTCCCATTGCAGGATTACACGACATCTGCGCAAGCTTTGTCATGTCCATCGTCACAAGCAATGTTTTAGCCCCCATTTTTGCAGCTGCATGAGCAGCTTCACAGCCGGCATGGCCACCCCCAACAACTATTATATCGTAGCTTAAATCCATTTACCTCTTACAATTTGCTCAGCCAGAAATCCTCCTTCTCTCTCATCCTTTCCTTCTCAACACCAGTACCATCATTATATCCGCATAAATGAAGAACTGCATGAATCATCACCCGTAAAATTTCATCATTAAAACTAACTTTATAGTTAGTAGCATTGTTCTTAACCGTATCTATGCTTATATAAATCTCTCCGTTCACTGTTCTCCCTTTGTTATAATTAAAAGCTATAACATCAGTAAAATAATCATGACTTAGAAATTCCTTATTTATCTCAAGAATACGCCTGTCGTCCGTCATTATAAAATCAAGGTCACCCGGTGTTCGATTCTCACTCCTGATGACCTTAACAATCAAAGATTTTATTGCACCTGATCCTCTTATTCTGGTTTTTACACCGTCATAATAAACTTTAATTTTCAAGAGACTACCTCCCTGAAAGTCATTTTAACACTATTGCCTATACTATTAAACTCAATTAAATCGGCAAGCCTGGTCATCAGGAAAACCCCACGTCCGTTTATCTCCTCTATGTTTTCAGGTCTCGTAGGATCCGGAATATTTTGAGGATTGAACCCTTTTCCTTCATCAGTTACTTTTACAGTAATTTCACTACCCTCGCATATAATCTCAATCTCAACATGTTTAGCCGGATCAGATTTATTTCCATGTTTAATTGCATTATTAACCGCTTCCATTGTCGCCACCAGTATCTTTCCGTAATTATCCTGCGAGATCGCAAGCTCCGAAGTTATTGCATCTACAGTATTCTCAACAACACGTAAATTGGATATTTCCGACTCTATTTCCAGCTTCTTGTAAACTCGTGTCATATTCCAATTAATTACTCAATAGCAACGATCATTTCTTCTGCAATTTCTATTTTTTTTTCGAAATCCACAATTCCGGGTCAAGTTTTAGCTTTTCATCAAAAATCATAAATTTCAGCACTGAATTATTCCCATTTTCAGTTTCACAAAAAACATCTCCTATTGACTGTTTTGTAGTTACTTTTTCACCCTGCTTTACTTTAACATTAACAATATTCTGGTAAACAGAATAATATTTCCCATGCTTTATCATCACTGTCATGTTAGCACCCTGGATGGCAAAGACTCTTGCCACTTCCCCATTAAAAACAGCTTTTACGGGAGTCTGACCATAACTTGTTATCTCTATACCCGGATTATTCTCTGTCACATACTTTAACACCGGATGACTATGAACTCCAAACTGGCTCGTTATCATCCCCTGATCAACCGGCCATGGTAAACGGCCTCTGTTTTCTGCAAAACTGTCGCCAACCAGCCGGTCCTCAGGAGTTATATCTGATTTTGATGCTTTCTTTCTTTCTTCCTCAACAATTTTTTCTATTTCACTTTCAATCCTTTTCGCAATCCTCTTCCTGTCCTCTAGTTCCTTCTGTAATTGTTTCTCCTTCTTTCCAAGTGTACTGACAAGTTGTTTTTTCTTAGTCTGCTCACTTTGAAGCAGGTATTTCTGTTGTTCTTCCCTGGTTTTCAAATCGGAGATCTTAAGGAGGTCATCTTCGAGCTTTAATTTCGAAGCTTCAATCTGTGCTTTAATTTCATTTATAATTTCCGTTTCCATCCTCCTGTACTTAGCAATCTGCTGCAGATACTTTAATCTTTTGTATCCCTGATTAAAGTCCCTTGCTGACAAAATGTATGCTATTTCCGTACTACCTTTACCTATTTTGTAAGAACTAACCACCGATCTTGAATAATCATCCCTCAGTCTGCCAAGGTCACTTTCCATCATTTCAACAGCCAGAGTATTCAAATAAATCCGTTGCTGAAGCAGCTCAATCTCATCCCTTAACCCTTTAATTACGTTTTCTCTCAGATTAAGCTTGCTGCCAATTATTTTGAGCTGACCCATGCTCTCGCTCTTCTCTCTTCCCGTCTCCTTCAGAAGATTATCTACATACGAAATCTCCTCAAGAGTCTTCTTTCTCTGCTCCTCAAGTTCTGTTTTTGTTTGTCCTTCAGTTACCTGAAATGTCAAAAAACCAAATAACAATATACAAATCAGTAATCTCATTTAATTTTCACCAGTTTATAATTCTTCCCGGGAACAAACTCCAGCTTACCCTCCCAACCTGTTTCAATTCTCTCTATATCAATTCCCAGGGTAATCATTTGTCCCGGATAGACAATTTCAATATTCTCCGGATAAGGCTTCCCTTCATTCCTATTGTAACCGTCAAATTTAAGCTCTATTCTTCTGTCAGCTAAATCATTGTTAAATATGGCGCTGATTGCTTTTTTTCTATCACAATCGATTGTATAACTTAAGTTTGTTCCGTCAAGGATATTCTCAGTTTCTCTCTTTCCTTCCCTGCATTTTACCTCCATTCCGGAATTTCTGCTTTCTCCTATAAAATCACCAAACAATACATAAATGACATCAGGATCAAACCCATATTTATTTGCCAGAGCCGACGGATCACCGTATAGAATTCTTCTGTTTATCCTGTCGTTAATAATTATCGTGTCACCGGTGATAAAAACTCTGGCAGCCTCAATACCAAGTTTACTTCTCAGCGAAACCAGCAAAGAATCAGGATATCTGAACTTAATACCCGCAACTAACTTCAAAGAAATATCATTATCCTCATAAAACAGGTTTGCCTTGCTGATGTAAAAGTTTCCGGCTGTAATATTATTTGCTCTTATATCGTCATAAAAACCTGCCGCATCGTCCCCTGGCTTAAGCCTTCCAGAGGTCTTTTCAGCTCTTCGTGTTACAGAACAGTCAGTAAGAAAAGCTGACACAATGATCAATATAATTACTATTCTCTGCAATTTTTTATCTCGTCTTTCAGGTTAATTTTTGAACTGTCAATTTTAACTGCAATTTCCCACTTTTCAATTGCCTGTTCACATTTCCCCTGTTCCTTTAAAATGAAACCGTAGTGTTCATACCATTCAGCGTCATCATCATCGTCCGAATTTATGATGCTTTCCATCACTTTTGCTGCTTCTCTTAACTTGCCTCGCTTGTAAAGTACCCATGCATATGTGTCGAGGAAAGTCGTATTATCCTTTTCTCTCTCAATAACCTTTTTTGCCATATCTTCCGCTTCCTTCAGCTTTAAGCTTTGCTCAGCAAGATAATAGGCGTAATTATTCAGGATAGTCAGGTCGTCCGAATTAAGCAGGAGGGCCTCTTCAAACAAACTAAAAGAGTTTTGAAAATCTTTCATTCTGTAATAAATATCCGCTTTCATTGTGACAACCTGAAGCAGGAGTTCCTTATTGTCGCCTGCCAGAATATTAGCTTTTCTTAATTCCTCAAGAGCTATTTCATATTTCTCCAATTCCGTTGCTGCCGTTGCATAAAGAACCTTGGCAAGAAATGATCTGTTGTATTTGGTGGCACAATCCTCTCCCCTGATAAAAAGCTTCTGAAAATCTCTTAATTCGTAGTAAACAAGGAGTAACTTCTCCCACGCAAAATAATTTTCATCCTGCAACTTAACAATTTCTTCAAGTCTTATTGCCGCATCATTCAGCTTCCCTTCCTTCTGAAAAAGTTCCGGTCGTAAAAGGACTACAACTTCATCATCTTTATACTGAGATTCAAATACAACAAGCGTACTTTCGAGGGTTATTCCATGCTGCTTTATGAGTTCATCCAGCTCAAGCAGGCCGGCAAAAAGCTGGATTTTTTCATCCCTTGGTATTCTTTCGCTTATTACAATTTTATTTAACAAACCCATCACTTCGTTATAGCTTTTCTCTTTTACCAGAAATTCGACCAGCGCAAGCTGAATTCCCGGATTATCAGGATTCCTTTCAATAAGGTTATTATATACCTCCAGAGCTTTACCTGATTCACCCTGCATTCTGTAAATTTCTGCAAGCAATCCGTTATAAACTATCTCGTCAGGGAACTGTTTCAATAACTGCTGGGTTTTTTCGAGCGCTTCCCTGAATTTCTTTTCAGCAATAAGATTTCTGACAAGTGAAGCTGTTGTTGTCTCATTCACACCATATTTTTCGTCGAATGAATTAAAGATAGCTCTTGCTTTATCGAATTTTTGATTCTCAGAATAGAGATTTGCCAGGGTCATTTTCAATTCCTCCTTTTCGGGGAAAAATTTAACAGCCCTTTCATAAAAAATAATCGCACTGTCAATATTCTTCTCCTGGTAATGCAAGCCCGCCATCATCATAAGGTACCAGAGATTCTGTGGCTGAATTTCGAGTGCTTTTCCTGCATACCTTTTTCCTGCTTTAAGGTCACCGATGCCAAGCACTATCTGAGCCATCTGATAATAAGCTGCATCACTGCCAGGATTCTTTTCGATACATTGCTCAAAATATTTTAAAGCATCCCCTGGATTTCCAAGCACTTTTTGTTTTACCGCCTCCACAAAGATATATTCATAGGCTGCTTTATCATAAGTATCATTCATCTTTCCCGGATCAAGTCCCGGAACAATTTTCTTCGCACACGATAAACCAGAAGCTGTTAAAACAATTATTGTCAATATTATACCAATATTCTTCATTCAAATCTAATTTTACTTTTAACTCTCATACACCCTGCTTTTCAAAGCCTGGGAATCCTCATCATAAGAAAATCCATACTCTCAATTTCTTTTTTGACAAATCTCCTGATATCTGAATCAGCCTTTCCCGGTATGTCCAAATCCACCCGATCCCCTTGATGATTCAATAAGAGAATCTACGCTTAACCATTCAGCTCTTTCGTGCTTTGCTATTATCATCTGGCATATTCTGTCGCCATCATTTATAATAAAATTATCGTCCGAAAGGTTTATAAGTATAATACATACTTCTCCCCTGTAATCAGCATCGATAGTTCCCGGCGAGTTAAGGACTGATATTCCATTTTTTATTGCCAGCCCGCTTCTTGGCCTTATCTGTGCTTCATACCCTACCGGCAGCTCCAGAAACAAACCTGTCGGGATAAGGGCTCTTTTCATTGGTCCGAGTTTTACAGGTTCATCTATGTTGGCTCTGATGTCCATTCCGGCAGAGTGTTCAGTACTGTATTCCGGAAATTTATGTTTTGATTTGTTAACAATTTTTATTTTCATTCGGATAGAGTTTGTTTATAACCACCGGCTGGCCTGCTATTTTGTGCGTAAAAACCTTACATAAATATTACTTCTGTCTGGGTAAGTAACGAACATGTCCGTTTCATATTTTTTCTCTCCTGAAAAATATAGTTAAAATCCTGTCTTTATACTGGGCATATCCTATAAACACTATAATAAGCACACTATTTACAGCAAGCTCTGTAAATAAATCTGGATAATCATAAAGGCCCCCGAAGATAACCATTCCCACTGCTATGATAAAATAAGGGATGAACTGTTTCATATTATAGTCAACTTTATAATGCTTTTCAGCCATTATAAATGACATAATGATCATTGCCCCATAAGATGCGACATGAGCCCAGGCAGATGCCATATAGCCATAAACAGGGATAAGAAGCACATTTATCAAAACTGTAATTATGGCACCTGTAAACGTAATATAAACAGCATATCGTGTAAGGTCGTTCAACTTATACCATATGCTATGGTTAATATATATTCCATAAAGCAGGTAGCCCATACTTACAACCGGAACCACAACAATTGCCTGTCTGAAATTAGATGCTACAATATACTGAAGTCCCGATATATAAAGGTTAATACCCAGGAAGACTATCAGCATAATTATAATAAAATACTTCATTACAAATGCATAGGTCTCCTTTGCATCTGAATGCTTTGCCCTTTCAAAGAAAAAAGGTTCAGCAGCAAAGCGGAACATCTGAATAAACAGAGCCATAAGCACTGCAATTTTATATCCTGCCCCGTAATGTCCAACGACAGTCAATCCTTCCTCTTCGCCGAGCATCCGTCGTAAAATTACTTTATCAAGAGCATCATTTATTGTTCCGCTCAGTCCTGCCAGTAAAAGCGGAAATGAATAGGATACCATCTTCTCCCATAAGACTTTATCGAACCTGAACTTTATTTTTAATATAAAAGGCAGCAACATCAGCAGTGTTATAAAGCTTGAAACAAGGTTTGCAACAAAAACATAACCTACCCTGTATTCCGGATCATAAACATCTCTGAACCAGCCATCACTTTTTTCCCAAATTCCCGGTGCAACTTTAAGAAGGAATACCACAAGGCCGATAGTGATAATTACATTAATGATCTTGATAGTACTGAAAACCATCGGTCGGTTCTTTTTTCTGAGCATTGCAAAAGGGATTGCCGTAAAAGCGTCAATAGCAACAATACCTGCAAACATCCGGATATAATCATGATTTTCATCGTACTTCATTAATGCTGAAACCGGAGTGATAAAAATATTTACAACGATGAAGAACAACAAAGAAGTTACCAGCAGGCTTATCAGGGCTGTACTGTAAACTTTATCCGGATCGTCACTATTTTGGGAAAAGCGAAAGAACCCGGTTTCCATTCCATAGGTAAGAATTACCAGCAGCAGTACCATCCAGGCATATAGTTCCGTAATGATACCGTATTGAGCAACATCATCATTAAAAATCCTGGTATAGAAAGGTGTCATTACAGCATAATGCAAAAACCGGGGTATTATAGTCCCCAGTCCGTATATCAGAGTCTGACCCGCAAGTTTTCTGACCTCTTTCATCACGGAAGTTTGTTGACAAATATAGTTGTAATGGAGCAATATGGCATTGCAGCTGGTTGTTTCATTAAAATTTGTACAATTTGAAAACCTATTGTTAGCGTATCGTTCAAAGTTAAATATCTTTGCATTCAGATTTGCAGAACATTATTAACCAAAATCCGGTTTTCATGAACATACTATTCAAACGGCTCAGTGTCTTTGCTGTATTTCTACTTTTTTTAGCATGCGATACTCCCGGAGGTAATGAAAATACCTATGTATCGATCAAAACCTCAATGGGCGATATCAAGGTCAGGTTATATGACGGTACACCCATTCACCGTGACAATTTTATCAAGCTTGTCAACCAGGGAATTTACGATGGAATTTCCTTTCACCGCGTTATAAACGAATTTATGATACAGGCAGGCGATCCTGCCACAAGAAATGGCCTTACGAAGGAGCAGAGGGACACTCTCGTTAACTATACAATTCCTTCTGAATTCCGAAAGGAATATTTCCATAAGAAAGGAGCCCTTGCAGCTGCAAGAGAAGGTAACGACGTTAATCCTGAGATGCGTTCGTCGGGAACACAGTTTTATATTGTGCAGGGAGTCATATACGATGATGCGCTTTTATCGTCGGCACGCGACCGTATAAACTACAATATAAGGCAGACTCTTTTTACAACGCTCCTCAAATCGATAGCTGACAGTGCCCGATTGGCAGGCACACCTTTATCTGACAGTGAAATACAGCAGAAGGTATCGCTCAGGATGTTCGAATATCTCTCCGAAAACGGAGATTTTGAATTTTCAGAAGCCCAGGTTGAAGCATATAAGTCAATCGGGGGTGTTCCACGTCTTGACGGAACATATACGGTGTTTGGTGAAGTTGTTGAAGGCCTTGAAGTCGTTGACAGGATTGCTGCCGTAAAGACCGACTCTACAGACAGACCATTGAACGATGTCAGAATTTTAAAGATGAAAATTTCAGATTAATAGCCTTTAAACTTTAAAATAAATGCTTAAAAGAATTTCCGATCTACTAAAAGAAGTTGAATCATTACAACCGGGAAAGCCCGAAGAACTTGAAGCTTTCCGACTTAAATTCCTCAGTAAAAAAGGTCTTATTTCTGATCTTTTCGAAGATTTCAGGAACGTCGCATCCGATGAAAAGAAGGAAGTAGGGCAGAAGCTTAACATTTTAAAGCAGTCAGCTCTGGAAAAATATAATTCTCTCAAGGGACTTATCAGTACCGGTGATGTTACAGGCCCTGCTGACGATCTTACAAAACCTGCTTTTCCATATACACTTGGCACACGGCATCCGATTTCCATTGTAAGAAATGAGATTATTGATATTTTTTCAAGGATAGGCTTTACTGTATCTGAGGGTCCGGAGATTGAAGACGATGATCATGTTTTCACAAAGCTTAATTTTGCACCGGAACATCCGGCGAGGGATATGCAGGATACTTTTTATATTTCACGTATCTCGCCCTGGGAATCGAATCCAGGTGATATTTTACTGCGTACCCATACATCATCCGTTCAGGTGAGGGTTATGCAGAACCAGAAACCTCCCATCCGTACAATTTCGCCCGGAAGAGTGTTCCGTAATGAAGCCATTTCGGCCCGGGCTCATTGTATTTTCCATCAGATCGAAGGATTATATATCGACGAAAATGTATCATTTGCTGATCTCAGGCAGACCCTTTTGTTTTTTGCACGCGAATTATACGGCAAGGAAACAGAAATAAGGCTAAGGCCCTCATATTTCCCGTTTACCGAGCCTTCGGCCGAAATGGATGTCAGCTGCAAACTGTGCGGAGGTAAGGGATGCAACGTCTGTAAATATACAGGATGGCTCGAGGTGCTTGGTTGCGGTATGGTACATCCCAATGTTCTGGAAGCATGTAATATTGATAGTCAAAAATATACCGGTTTCGCTTTTGGTATGGGTATTGAAAGAGCTGCAATGTTAAAATACCAGGTAAACGATCTGAGGTTATATTTTGAAAATGATATAAGGTTCCTTGACCAGTTTAAAACTGCATTCTGACGTGAACGGATAAAATTACAGTTCATATTGTTGATTTGTATTTAGTAATTTGATTTTAAAATATTTATCAGTTAACTTCAATGAAACAACATGAAAGTCATATTCCCTTATGTGGACAATGTGCCATGGAAACAGGTTCTTTGTTTAAGTATCTGACTGCTGATGAAATTGAAAAAATCAATTATGAAAAAGATTTCAGGCAATACCGAAGAGGCGATATTTTGTACCACGAAGGGAACAGGATCAGTGGTTTTTATTGCATTAACAGCGGCATAATAAAGGTTTACAAGACAGGATTTGACGGGAAGGAACAGATTATAAGGTTTGCCAAGCCAGGTGATATTATTGCGTACAGGAGTGTTCTCAGTAATGAGGTAGCCTGTACTTCTGCCAAGGTCATAGAAGATTGCCAGGTTTGTTTTATTCCCTCAGAGATACTTACTTCGCTTGTAAAGACAAATCCCGCTTATTCTCTCGAACTGTTAAAACTGGCATGCCACGAACTGGGTGAAGCTAATTCATTCATTACCGATATTGCACAAAAAACCGTCAGGGAAAGGCTTGCTGAAATCCTGTTGCTTCTTGTAAATGATTTTGGCGTCGACGATCATGACTATCTTAAGATTGCTCTTACCAGGGAAGAGCTGGCAAATATTGTGGGAACAGCTACCGAATCGGTTATCAGGCTCCTGTCAGAATTTAAGTCCGACAGCCTTGTTGAACTTAACGGAAGGAAGATCAGAATAATGAACATAAAAGGACTGGAGAAGATAAGCAACGTCTTCAGTTAGCAGAAGTATCAGAACAGAGTGGAATCGTGTCCCCGCCCGAACTGTTTTCCCAGGTGTCTGTAGGCATGTTCGGTTGCTTCCCTTCCCCGGGGTGTACGCATCAGATATCCCTCTTTAATAAGAAATGGTTCGTAAACCTCCTCAATAGTCCCGCTCTCCTCTCCCACAGCTGTTGAGATTGTATTGAGTCCGACGGGTCCCCCATTGAATTTATCAATAATTGCCAAAAGTATCCTGTTATCCATTTCGTCCAGGCCATGCTGATCAATATTCAAAGCTTTCAGACTGTATCTGGTAATATCCAGGTCTATCTTACCTGTTCCTTTTACCTGGGCAAAATCCCTGACCCTCCTCAATAATGCGTTGGCAATCCTCGGGGTCCCTCTGCTCCGTCGTGCTATTTCAACTGCAGCTTCGTCGTTTATGGTAATATTCAGAATTTTCGACGATCTTTTGACTATACCGGTAAGGATCTCATGATCATAATATTCAAGATGAAATTTAATTCCAAACCTGGCTCTTAAAGGACTTGTAAGAAGTCCCGAACGTGTTGTGGCACCAACCAGCGTAAAGTTGTTCAGGGTAAGCTGGACTGAACGTGCACTGGGTCCTTTATCTATCATGATATCAATCTGAAAATCCTCCATGGCAGAGTACAGGTACTCTTCAACCACAGGGCTGAGCCGGTGTATTTCATCGATAAAGAGAACATCTCCCTCCTGAAGGTTGGTAAGCAGACCTGCGAGATCTCCGGGTTTGTCAAGAACAGGTCCGGAGGTGATCCTCAGATTCACTCCCAGTTCATTTGAAATTATTGTTGCCAGAGTAGTCTTACCAAGACCTGGAGGACCATGAAGAAGCACATGGTCAAGCGCTTCACCTCTCTGCCTGGCAGCTGTAACAAACACGGTAAGATTATCGATTATCTGCTTCTGGCCCTTAAAATCATCAAAGCTTAAAGGACGAAGCTGTTTTTCAAATTCCTTGTCGGTTAAAGAGATGTTTTCCTTCCTGATATTTAAACTATCTTCCATAAAGCAAAGTAACTATTTAATAAGCTTTACATCGCTTTCGGGAAGATTTATTTTTACCCCGTTTATACTGATTTCCACATCATCTTTATATGTAATTGTCAGAATGGTATTTCCCTCTTCATCATATTTTTTCCAGGTTTTCTGCCTGTATCCCGATCTGTAGAACTGTTCCTCTTTTGGTCTTCCGTTTTCGTAATAGTATGTGTGCTGGCCTTCGGGATTACCCTGAATATAAGAACCCTTGAATTTCAATTTTCCATCGGGATAGAATGATTTCCAGAGGCCATCTTTTAATCCGATGATGAAATTACCCTCTTCGGTATGATCTCCTGACTTATAGGACCACAGATCGTTCTTTTCACCATCAGCATACTGCCCCCGGGTAATTACTTCGCCGGTAACTGAATATTCAATGTACGATCCGTCACGTTGTCCCTGGAAGTATTCTTCCTCGCGAAGAATTTTCCCGTCGGGATAATACCATTGCCATAGTCCGTCGGGACGACCGTTATTATACGAGCCTGTCTGTTCGATCCTTCCCGAACTGTTATAGAATTTCCAAACTCCTGTTCTCCTGTTATCAGAGTATTGTCCTTCGGCCTGCATGCTTCCGTCAGGATGGAGATCCTTCCATCTTCCGTTCCTGTTACCTGCTTCATCAACAAGTCCTTCTGACAGAACCTGCCCGATATCATTATAAACAAATGCATTGGTAACTTTTCCGTTTCCGTCATATTCCCTGTGGATACCAACAGGTATTTCTTTTCTGAAAGGTCCGCTGTATATGAGTTTACCATTTTCGTCGTACCTGTTGGTGATTTCTATATCCGGTCCATCTTCAACCCCCGCCTTCACAATTGAACCATTGTCGTAAAGCATTGTGACAACCGGTTTGCCGCGGTTATTATACTCTCTGTAATATCCGTGCAGCTGATCGTCCCTGTAACTCTTATCTGATTTTATGGCGCCATCAGGGAAAAAATCTTTCCAGTCACCCTGCTTAAGTCCTTTGGAATCTGTTCTGTTGATCCTTTGCCTGGAAATCAGAAAATCCTTATTATATTCCAGAAGGGTGATAATATTCCCATCCTGGTCATACTCCCTCGACAATCCTTCTTTTTTACCATCATTGTATGGTATTGTCTGCTGAATTTTTCCATCCGGAAAATATAAATATGCGGTCCCCTCTTTCCGGTCTCCGGCAAATAACTCTTTTGACCATACGTAAATACCACCTCCCGATAGTTCTTTTTTGTATTTATAATAATATCCGTTCTTTTTTCCGAAGAGATAGCTGATTTTTTCTGTTGTATCCCCTGCCTGATCAAAAAAGACCCATATACTATCGAGCAAAAAATTAGTCCTTTTACCCTCCGATTTTTTTACGCCTGTTACATAATAGTTCTTCCATAATCCCTCCGCTTTACCGTTTTTCATCAACCCTTCGCTCGATACAGCTCCGTTGGGATATTTAAAAACCTGGTATCCGTCTTTCTGGTTCTGACTTTCCTGACTGTATAATGAAATAACGGAAATAAAAATAATAGTAAAAAGAGCTAACCTTTTCATAATCAAAGTCCAAGTTTTTCAGAAATTTCCAGCATTCTTATTATTGGAATTCTTGCTTTTTCAATTATCTCATTCTCAAGAAATATCTCAGGCGATTCTGTCACCAGGCACCTGTATATCTTTTCAATTGTAATAAGTTTCATAAAATTACACTCACTGCAACCGCATGTTGAATCTTTCGGGGGAGCCGGAATATAAGTTTTATCCGGATTCTCTTTCTTCATCTGATGAATTATTCCGGGTTCAGTAGCAACAATATAGGTTTTACTGCTATCTGTTTTTGTAAATTTAAGCAATCCGGCAGTAGATCCAATGTAGTCGGCAACCATTCTGACAGGAAGTTCACACTCAGGATGGACAATTATTTTTGCCTGCGGGTTATCATTTTTTATTTTTAATATGGCTTCGAGCGAAAATTCTTCATGGACATGACATGTTCCGTTCCAGATTACCATATCGCGTCCTGTTTTATTCAGTATATAATTTCCCAGATTTCTGTCGGGAGCAAAAATTATCTTTTCATCTTCAGGAAGTGAATTAATTATCTGAACTGCATTTGATGATGTACAACTGATATCCGACAGTGCTTTTATCCCGGCTGTGGTGTTAACATACGTTACAATTGTCCTCCCCGGATTATCCTTAATAAATTTTATAAAATCATCTGCCTTGCATGAATCAGCAAGTGAACATCCGGCATCCATATCAGGTAGCAATACCTTTTTACCAGGGGCAAGTATTTTTGCTGTTTCTGCCATAAACCTGACGCCTGCAAATAATATTATGTCAGCATCATTTGCAGCTGCTTTTTGTGAAAGAGCAAGGCTGTCACCAATAAAATCTGCAATATCCTGAATATCACCTGTCTGATAATAATGAGCCAGGATTACAGCATTTTTCTCTTTTTTCAGTCTTTTAATCTCTGCTATAAAATCGATATTTGATCCTGAAGTCATTATGTCTTTTTCTATTTATAATCAGTAATTTAACACCAAAAACAAAATTAAATAATCATTTTAACACCATTAATACATCTTTTCTATCAATGAATAAAGAAAATCATTTTTTGTGCCATTTAATAATATTGCCATCATGATAGTAACGGTTTTCAATAGTTTTAAACAACATAATATTTTAATCAGATTGAAATTTAAATTTATTATGATAATAGTTATATCCTGTTAATAGTGTTGAAAGAAAAATATCATTTTTCTGGTTATTTTCATTTTTAATATAGGACTAACATCTTTTCAACTGCTCAAAAAATATACCATTTTTGAAAATCAGCATATTATGCAGAATATTAACAATTGTTAAGATCTGATTGTTAATATAAGTAATAAGGCAAAATTAAAGGTTTTGAAGTTTATTTCCGGTTTATAGTTTGACTTTATTTGATTGAAACTTTTTCTCAGTTACAGGTTTAGTGTCAATAAGACCGGAAAAAGTGAATAATAGCTGAATTTTGATTTTTAATCATACGGATATTTACATGATATTAACATGCCATAGTTAAAATCTCACAGGTAAAAAATTCAAAGAGATGGATACATGGATATCAGGAGTAAATTAATAATCATATAAGATAAAAGAATATTTTTTTCTTTTAATAAGTAATTGTATTAATTTGTAGTAAGAATAAAGAACCTTAACAAAATTTTAAAATCGTGAAAAAGAAAAAGATAGCAATAGCTTCGGACCATGCAGGATATTATCTGAAAGTAAAAGTCTTGAATTTCTTACAGAAAGAGCAGTATGAAATAAAAGATTTTGGTTGTTTTTCGGAGGAATCAGTTGATTATCCTGATTATGCCCATCCGATGGCTAATGCTGTTTCGGCCGGTGAATTTGATTTAGGAATATCAATATGCGGAACAGGCAATGGAATAAACATGACAGCGAACAAACATCATGGGATAAGAAGTGCTTTGTGCTGGAATGAAGAGATAAGCCGTCTGGCAAGGGCTCATAATGATGCAAATGTTTGTGCTTTGCCCGGGCGTTTTATTAATGAATCGGAAGCATATCTGATAATTAAAACATTCATAAATACTTCATTTGAAGGAGGAAGACATAAAACAAGGATAGATAAAATATCTTAATAAACGTTCTAAAATGCTTTCAAATTCATGCAGGTATGGTATCAGGGCTGTTCTTTATATAGCCAGTCAGCCTTATGAAAAGGGGAAAACAGGAATAAAACAGATATCAAAGGATCTTGACCTTCCTGCTCCGTTTCTCGCCAAAATTCTTCAGCAACTGGCACGTCGTAAGATACTGACATCATTAAAAGGGCCGCATGGAGGCTTTTCTCTTATGAGGGATGCAAAAGATATTACTCTGTTCGATATTATTACCACAATCGACGGAGACGAACTTTTTACATATTGCATAATGCATAACGGATCGTGCAAAACTATTGACCGCTATAAGAAACCATGTCCATTGCATAACGATTATGCCAGGGTCAGAAGCGACATGATAAAGGTATTCAAAAGCAGAACAGTTGCCGAAATTGTAAAGGCAACCAACAAGTCGGGGAAGATTTCTATTTAATGTTTGAACGGTAATATGGTTTAAACAACAACCATAATAAAACAGCGGTGGCTATCCCTGTTGAGTTGAAAATGACATCAAGAACATCTCCCTGGCGGGTAAGGGTAAGACCAGCCTGAAGAAATTCAATCAGGGTACCGAAGGTAAATGGTATAAGTGCTGTCAGAATAAGCTGCCGCGTATTTTTAAAGTAATCGCGGTGTTCAATAATTATTGAAGCCATAAACAGAAAATAGAGGCCGAAATGTGCATACTTATCAAAATAGGGGATTTCGAAAATACCTTTACTGTCGAATGTCGGGGCTGATGCCAGGCTCAGATACAGGATTACCAGGGCAAGAATAAAGGAAATAAAGTTCTTTTTTATCATTTTTCAAGTTTATGCAAAGTTAGTTAATCAGATAATAATTTATTTACTAATTTGATGAACTCATTTTAAAATATGGCCGGTATATATTTACACATACCATTCTGCAGGAAACTTTGTTCATATTGTGATTTTTATCACCTGATTGTATCATCGGGTTATTCTTCATTTATTGATGCGGTGATTAAGGAGGCAGACCAGAGAAAGAGTTATCTTGGAAATGAAACTGTATCAACAATCTATATAGGAGGAGGTACGCCATCTGTCCTTTCGCCCGAAGAACTTTCGGTTCTTTTAAAGGGATTACACGATCTTTTTAAGATAAACAGTGACAGGGAAATTACTATTGAGCTGAACCCCGACGATATTACTGATGAATATGTTGCAGGTCTGAAAGCATTGAATATAAACAGAATAAGTCTGGGAGTCCAGTCGTGGCGCAACAGCGATCTTGTAATGCTCAACAGGAGACACGATGGCATACAGGCACAGATAGCACTTGAAAAGATATTAAAGGCCGGATTTGTTAATGTTACAATAGACCTGATTTACGGAATACCTGGTATGAGTCTGACCGACTGGGCTTCAAATCTTAATATTGCATTTTCGTACGATATAAAGCATTTATCGGCTTATCATCTGACAATCGAGGAGGGTACTGTTTTTAGCAGGATGAAAGAAAAAGGGATCCTTAAAGAGATCGATGAAGAGGAAAGTGCAGCCCAGTTCCAGATGCTTATTGAAAAAGCTGACTCGGCAGGATTCATACAGTATGAAATATCAAATTTCGGGAAACAGGGATTCTTCTCGGTTCATAACACAAATTACTGGAAACAGGTAAACTATCTTGGGCTTGGTCCGTCGGCCCATTCATTCAATGGATATTCAAGGCAATGGAATATTCGTGATTTGAAGGGTTACATAAAGGCAATAAACTCCGGAAAACCATTCTTTGAGAGGGAAGAGCTTGATACGAAGACAAAATTCAATGAATACATTATGACCTCTTTAAGAACTATGTGGGGAATTGACCTTGATTACGTGGACTCAACTTTTAATAAAGAGGGTTTTGATTATGTTATGAATCTGGCCGGAAAATTCAAGGATTACGGCCTGATGAAGCAGGACAAAAAAAACCTGGTCCTTACGAACCAGGGTAAACTTATATCAGATAATATTATTTCCGAACTTATGCTCGTATAGGAGATTTGTTATCTCTTGCTTAGCATAAATGTAGTACGTCCGATTATATTATTTTCAAGGTATAGTTCCACACTGTAATTTCCAACGATGAAATCACCTGTGTTATCAAGGAAGATACACATTTCAATATCCTGATTCATATAGTCAACCAGTCTGCTTGCCGAGTATATCAGCTTGTTGCCGTTATAGTCAAACAGGTTCTCGGGGCTTGTCGTTATCACCAGGGAATCGGGTCTGATCACCCTCATGAATACCTCTTTCTCCCCGGCTTTTGCAATCGGATTTTCGCGGAGGGTGAAACAGATCCTGAGCTTGTCAAGCAGGTTTAATCTTGTTGTCTCCTTTCTTTTCTTGTTAAGTGAAACAGCAACTATATCCTTTGCCTGGATCACTGACGCTACTTCCACTTTGGCATTAAGCTCCTCTTTAACTTTCGAAAGTTCCACGTTGGTATTCTGAACTTCTGTTATCTGTTGCCTGATGTCAGTATTTTCAGCAACAAGTTGCTTATTCATGGTGTTAAGAGAATCGATCTGAACAATGTAACTCTTCATGATGTCTCTCATCGTTGTAATCTCGCTTCTGTATTTCTTGATAAGCTGAACATTTGAAGCATTGATTGACAATAGCTGAACGATTCTGTTTTTTTCTTTTTCAAGATTAGCATTCAGGCTGTCATTATTGGTTTTCAGGGTATCGTAACCATGAACCATCAGCCTCAGCTCATTTGCCAGGGAGTCTTTTTCCTGGGTCAGAACGGTTTCCATTTCAACCATCTTGTTCTTTTGGTCGAAATACATAACTACAAGGAAAATAAGACCAGCTGCCAGAAGGATAGTTGTAGCTATCATGGCAATAGGAGCATTCTTTTTCTTATGCTGCTCGATCGGTGTTGTTTTGTTTGTGTCTGTCATTTATTTGCTTGTCTTTAAAATATTTGATGATGCAAAATTAATAATATCCTGATAATTTTATAATATCATATTCAATGATTAAATTTACCAGGAAAAAAAATCTTACCAACTAATTAATATTCAAATATATGAGTGGTTTTTTCGGTGTAATTTCAAAGACCGATTGCGTTGAAGATGTCTTTTATGGTACTGATTATCATTCTCATTTAGGGACAAAACGTGCAGGTATTGTTTTTATTGTTCCGCATAAAGGGTTCAGGAGGTCGATACATAATCTTGAAAATGCCTATTTCAGAAACAAGTTTGAAGATGAGCTAAGGGAATTCAGCGGAAATTCCGGTATGGGAGTAATAAGTGACACTGATCCTCAGCCAATCCTTTTCAATTCGCATCTTGGCCGTTTTGCCATCGTAACTGTCAGCCGGCTTGTCAATATTGAGGAACTTGAAAGCAGGTTCCTTGGCAATAAAAAGCATTTCACCGAAAACTTTGAGGGAAATATAAATCCTACTGAAGTGGTCGCAAATCTTATATGCGAAAAGGAGAGTTTTGTAAGCGGCATAGAGAATGTATTTGAAAATGTAAAGGGTTCATGTTCTCTTATGATACTTACCGAAAATGGTATAATAGCCGCCCGCGACAAATTGGGACGGACTCCTTTGCTGATAGGCAAGAAAGAGAATGCTTATGCCGTGGCAGCAGAGTCGTGTGCTTTTCCGAACACCGGATTTGAAATCGATTATTATGTTGGTCCCGGTGAGATAGTTCACATAACTGCCGAAGGTTACAAAAGGCTCCGGGAACCGAACGAAAAAATGCAGATCTGTGCATTTTTATGGGTATATTATGGATATCCGCCTTCATACTACGAGGGTATCAATGTTGATGAATGCAGGAACAGATGCGGGGCTGCCCTTGCCCGGAGAGATTCTGTCGGGGCTGATTTCGTATGCGGCATTCCCGATTCGGGAGTCGGGCATGCAATTGGTTACAGTAACGAACGGTCTATTCCATATAAACGTGCATATTCAAAATATACACCTACCTGGCCACGAAGCTTTATGCCTCAGAACCAGAACCTGAGAGATCTGGTTGCAAAAATGAAACTTATTCCCAATAAGGCCATAATTGAAAACAAAAAAATGGTGTTCCTTGATGACAGCATTGTAAGGGGAACACAGCTGAAAGACAGCACTGCCGATCTCCGTCAGTCGGGTGCAAGGGAAGTGCACATGAGAATTGCCTGCCCTCCTCTTTTGTATCCGTGTCAGTTTCTTAATTTCTCGCAGTCGAGGTCTCCAATGGAACTGGCCGGACGAAAGGCAATATTCCAGATGGAAGGAATTGAAGTTGAAGATGTAAAGGAATATGCTGATCCTGACTCTGAAAAACACAGAAAAATGGTTGCCACGATCGCTAAAAATCTTGATCTTGATTCTCTTTTATATCAGCGACTCGATGATCTGGTTGAAGCAATCGGCCTTCCAAAGGAACGACTTTGCACTCATTGCTGGGACGGAACAGGATATTTTTAGACAATTGACAATTGTGCGGGTGTCCGGAGTCCTGAACCTTATATACTTATGGATTGTTTCATAGTGGAATAAACTAATCATCATACCATGAAATATATCGGACCTCATGTAAGTGCAGAAGGTGGTGTTCAGAATGCCCCTTTGAATGCACATGCGATAGGAGCAAGGGCATTTGCTTTTTTTACCAAAAATCAAAGGCAGTGGTTTGCGGGTCCGTTGTCAAAAACGGGCATCTCGGAATTCAGGAATAACTGCGAAAAGTATGATTTTAAACCGTTTCAGATATTACCACACGACAGCTATCTGATAAATCTCGGAAATCCTGAAAAAGAAGCACTTGAAAAATCAAGATCCTCTTTTCTTGATGAAATAAAAAGATGTGAGCTGCTGGGTCTCGACAGGCTGAATTTTCACCCGGGAAGCCATCTTAACAAGATAGAGCCGGAAGAGTGCCTTATCCGTATAGCTGAATCAATTAATATTACTCTCGACAAGACCAAAGGAGTCACAGCAGTGATAGAAAATACTGCAGGACAGGGAACCAACCTTGGACATACATTTGAGCAGATCAGGGTTATTATTGATAATGTTGAAGACAAATCAAGGGTTGGAGTCTGTATTGACACCTGTCATGCATATACCTCGGGATATGATGTGAAAACCGACACGGGATTCAGGGAAACCTTCGGGAAATTTGATAAAATTATTGGTTTTCAGTATCTTAAGGGTATGCATATTAATGATTCCAAAAAAGATTTCGGGACCAGGGTCGACAGGCATGAAAACATCGGATCGGGATTTCTCGGGGAAGATCCTTTTGTGTTACTGGTGAATGACAGCCGGTTTGACAATATACCGTTAATTCTTGAAACTCCTGATGAGACCCTGTGGGAGGGGGAGATTAAGAAGCTGTATGCAATGATCCGGCAATGATCTCTTACGGAGATTACCGGCCTGCCTTTCCATTCCGTCGTTCTCAGTTCATTCCCGGGTTAACCTGGCTGGTTCCGGCTTATCTTATTTTCGGGCCAGCTGCAGGAACTCTGAATTTTTCAGCTTTTCTTTTGTCGCCTTATAACCGATCTCATACACCTCCACTGCTTTCTCCGGATCGAGGATTTTATAGTTTTTCAGCTCAATAGGGGCAATGAAAAGATCAAATTTTTTTGCTTTTTCATTGATTTCCTTTGACATACTGAGTAAAAAGGAGCGTTCAGCGATCTGGGTTATGCCGTTTATTATTTCTTCATAACCGACCGGATTTACGAACGAGCCTATAATAAAATCGCATTTATCCTCTATTGGACGTATCGGCATATTATCGAGAACTCCTCCATCGACATAGTGAATATTGTCTATTACGACCGGGTTAAAGAGTACCGGGATGCTTGCCGAAGCTATAACGGCATTCAGAAGCTGGCCCTTCGAAAAATAGACAGCCTTCCCGTTATTAAGATCGGTGGCAGAGACATAAAGGGGAATCTTAAGCTCTTCAAATGTCCGGGCACGCAGGTTGGACGACAATAACCTTATTAGTCCTGTTATCTGAAGAAGTCCGCTTTTTGGCATGGTAGGCCTCAGATAGTTCAATCGGCTGCCCGCATTCATTATTTTAAGGATCTCTTCGGGATTATAACCGTCGGCATAGAGTACTCCGGCCAGGGCACCTGCACTTGTTCCGGAGATAACATCAGGATAGATACCCGATTCGTTGAGAGCTTTAATTACTCCAAGGTGGGCAAAGCCTCTTGCTCCTCCGCCACTCAGGACCAGCCCGGTTTTGTATTTTTTTTCAGACATCTGATAAAATAAAATTATATTATCTGAAGATCAGGTCAAACAAAAGCCTGAAATTCAGGTAGGTTACTATAACAGCTATTGACAAAAGAATGGTTTTCAAAAAAGTACCATTTGCATATTTCCCCATGACTTTTTTTGATGATGTGAGCCAGACCTGGATAGCTACCGTGAAAGGAAGCTGAATACTCAGGAAGACCTGTGACAGGATTAATCCCTTAAAAGGATCGCCGATAAACAGAATTATTATCATGGCTCCTGCCAGCGATATCAGAACTCCGGTGCGGGTATGGCTGTCTTTGATATCAAATGGTTCACTGTACATACCCGAAAAAATTGACCCCCCTGCCATTGCCGAGGTTATTGCTGAGGCGATTCCCGAAAGAAGTAAGGCAATGGCAAAGACCACTGCTGCGTTTGAACCAAGAAACGGTCTCAGCAGATTCTCAGCCTGTTGTAATTCGTCAACGTGAATATCATTCTTAAAAAAGGTGGCAGCTGCAAGGATTATCATTGCGCTGTTTATTGCCCAGCCTATAATCATTGACAGCAGGGTATCGGCAAATTCAAATTTCAGCTGTTTCCTGATTATTTTATCATCCTTAAGGTTCCATTGCCTGCTCTGGATAATCTCAGAATGAAGAAAAAGATTATGGGGCATCACCACTGCTCCCAGGACACTCATCAGGAGAAGAATAGAACCTTCAGGTATCGAGGGTTTTACCCATGCTATTCCGGCAGCGGCCCAGTCAACATCAACCAGAAATATCTCATAGAGAAATGCCAGACCAATTACTGACACAAATCCTATGATCCATTTTTCAATCTTCTGATAGGAATGGGACAGGAGCATTATAATGACAAAGATGGTTAAAAGCAGGGAGCCGATTTTTATTGGAACATCAAACAGCATCTCCAGGGCAATTGCCCCTCCCAGTATCTCCGCGAGGGAGGTGGCTACAGACGCCAGTACCGCAAAGGAAAGAACAGCCCTCGAGATGACAGGCTTTATATATATAGTTGCAGCCTCCGAGAGACAGAGACCTGTTGCAATTCCGAGGTGGGCAACGTTATGCTGAAGAATGATGAGCATTATTGTCGACAGCGACACAATCCACAGAAGTGTATAACCATATTCAGATCCGGTGGCAATATTTGCAGCCCAGTTGCCGGGATCAGTAAAACCGACAGTTACCAGTAATCCCGGACCAATATATTTAAAGATCTCAAGGGCACCGAAAGAGGGTTTGTGATCTTTGCGACGGAGATCCCTGATAAAATTAACCGGATTTAATGACCATTTGAAATTTGGCATGTAATCTTGTTTTCAGGAACGCTTAAAGTAGTTTATTTATCTGTCAAAAATAGTGCATAAATGAATTATTGTCATATAAGTTTTCCTTTTAATTCCTTAAAAAAACAGGGTACTTTTCCCAGGCGGCTTCATCTCTTCAGCACTGTATTGATCCTGGTTAACAGACACAGGAGACACACTCTTATAAAAATTTTATTCTACCTTTAGAGAAAGGTTTTATGGCTTGTTCCATTAAAATAATAAACTAATCTCTTATCATGAAAACACGAATATTCCTTTCTATGATCCTGCTGTTTAATATTCTCAGCGCCAACATTATAGCACAGCCAATAACTTTAAAGCTCTGGCCTGACGGGATTCCCGGAGCGAAAGTTGATGCATCGTATGTTGAAGAAATTCTTACAACCGACGGAAGAATAACCCGATGCAACAGGGTGGTAAATCCTGACCTGACAATATACCTGCCACCTGAAGGGAAAGCCAATGGTGCTGCAGTACTGATTTGTCCGGGAGGAGGCTATGGGACACTTGCCTTTGACCACGAAGGTAATGCAGTAGCAAAATGGCTCAACGACAATGGTGTGGCAGGGATCATTTTAAAGTACAGGCTTCCCTCCGACCGTATAATGGAAAATAAATCCGTTGGACCGTTGCAGGATGCCCAGGAAGCCATTCGCGTTATCCGCCGCAATGCTTCAAAATGGAACCTGGATCCAAAAAAGATAGGTGTTATAGGCTTTTCAGCCGGCGGCCATCTTGCCTCAACAATCTCGACACACTATGCCGAGAATGTTTATAAAGTACCCGACCAGACAAGTGCACGGCCTGACTTTTCACTGCTTATATATCCTGTCATATCTCTTGATACAACAATAACCCATATGGGATCGCGTACGAATCTGATAGGAAGAAAACCTTCGGCAGAAATGGAGCAGCATTTTTCAAATGATAAACAGATCAATAGTGACACTCCTCCGGCTTTTCTGGTACACTCTGCTGACGATCGCACAGTACCTGTCATGAACAGTATAAACTATTTTAAAGGATTACAATCGCTGAAAATCCAGACGGAGCTTCACATTTTCCAGAAAGGAGGGCATGGCTACGGGCTTGGTCAGACCGGAGGAACTGAATCATCGTGGCCCGAGCTGTGTGTGAAGTGGCTGAAAAGCATCGGGGTTATTTAAATGCGAACCGATACTTTGCCAGCATTCTGCAAATATTTCGCCCGGAAGACATACCATGACAATAATGGTGAATAATGGTGCCGAAGATCTTATTAAAATGTTCTGATAAAAAGGCAATAGGAATGATAAAAAACAACAAACTTGACAGGATACTTGGTCCGGCAGGGATTTTCAGCGGATATTGCTTTATGGCAGCCGGGATATATATTACGACTTTTTCACTGACAGGGCTTTTTCTGATCGCCGCCGGCGGATTCATTGCGTTCACATATGATGGCACTCTGATAGATTTCAGTACGGGCAGGATAAAAAATTACTCCAGCCTGTTCGGTCTCTTTAAGGTTGGCAAATGGCACCAGGTAAGCGACTTCACAAAGTTCAGGATTTATAAGTCAAAGAGGACACATACAACCTACAGCAGGGCAAATATACCTCTCGACCTCAGTAAGAGCGATATTCGTCTTATGCTTCTGAAGGATGGCGAAAATCTTAAAATCACTGTAAATAAGTTCAATTCCTTTGAAGACGCGAGAAAGGAGATGGGCGAACTCATCGAAAGGCTTCAGATGCACTGGTTAAAAGAGTGGATCTGAGACATGACCTGAAACTCCTGGCTCACTGGGGTATATGTGAATAATTTTTCATTGATGGACTGAAAAGGGTATCAAATTATTGTCAAATACTTTGGCAGGTAAGACTAAGATAACTATCTTTCGGCGCTCATTTAAAACCAATAAATTATGCTACATTATAAAGAACTAGGGCTAGTTAATTCGAAAGAATTGTTCGCGAATGCTGTTAAGGGAGGGTATGCCATTCCTGCATTCAATTTCAACAATCTTGAACAGATGCAGGCAATCATCAGTGCATGTGTAGAGACAAAATCACCTGTTATACTTCAGGTTTCAAAAGGAGCCAGAAAATATGCAAACCAGACTCTTCTTCAATATCTTGCCAAGGGAGCCGTTGAGTATGCAAAGGAACTGGGTTACGCAATTCCGATAGTATTGCATCTTGATCATGGCGATTCATTTGAGACATGCAAATCGTGTATCGAAACAGGATTCTCATCAGTGATGATTGACGGATCACATTTCTCTTACGAGGAAAACGTCAGGTTAACAAAACAGGTCGTTGAATATGCACATCAGTTCGATGTAACTGTAGAGGGTGAACTGGGAGTACTGGCAGGGATCGAAGATGAGGTTTCATCCGATCATACTTCCTATACCAGACCCGAAGAGGTTGAAGACTTCGTAAAGAAGACCGGAGTCGATTCACTTGCTATCTCTATCGGAACGTCGCATGGTGCTTTCAAATTCAAGGTTAAACCCGGAGAACTGCCTCCCCCCCTCCGTTTCGACATTCTTGAAGAGTGCGAAAGACGTATTCCAGGTTTTCCGATAGTTCTTCATGGAGCTTCGTCGGTTCCCCAGGATATCGTGGCTGAGATCAACAAGTATGGAGGTAAAATGGAAAATACAGCCGGTGTCTCCGAAGATCAGCTTCGCAGAGCTGCCAAATCAGCAGTATGTAAAATAAATATTGACAGCGACGGACGCCTTGCCATGACTGCAGCTGTCCGTAAAGTTCTTACTGAAAAACCGGGCGAATTTGATCCGCGAAATTACCTGGGGCCTGCCCGCGACAAGCTTAGAGAACTTTACAAACATAAAGTTCTTAATGTACTTGGCAGCGCCAATAAAGCATAAAGTTAAAAACTGAATAATCATAATTCACCCTTCAGGATTCAAAGAGATCCCGGAGGGTGTTTTGTTTTTACATCCGGCACTAATGGATCTGAACTCCGATGTTTTTAGCCATTTTAAAAAAATCGTTTCTAATATTGACATGGCTTCTTCGGAAATATTATTTACTTTAGTTGTTTAGTTAAATTTAATATCCTGTCGGATTAATCAATCAGACTGCCGCCTGATGGAAAAAGAAGGAAACAAAGCATCCCTGGGAAGATATTTTCGGATGAGAGAGATCAACGTGTTCAGCGCTCTCGTCATTTTGATCATACTGATGAGTATCTCAAGTCCCTATTTTCTCTCAGAGGCCAACATATTCAATGTCCTCAGGGGTATGTCGACAATTGGGATAATGGCAATCGGCCAGACAATGGTCATTGTTACCGGGGGCATTGATCTTTCGGTGGGATCGGTGATGGCTGTATCCTCAATGCTGACAGCCAGGTTAATAACTGTAAATAATGAGAGTGCATTTTTAGGAGTGCTCTGTGGTCTCCTGTTCGGATTGTTGCTTGGTACCATCAGCGGACTTATCATTACACGCTTTAAGATCAATCCGTTTATAACAACGCTGGGAATGCTGAGCATTGGCCGGGGACTTACATATCTTCTGGCGACAGGGGTGAAGGGAAGTGTTGCTTCCAACATCCCGATGCAGAATGAATCGATAATCTATATGGGCAGTGGCTATCTCGGTCCGGTGCCATTCTCTGTAATTATCCTTTTCATACTGGTAGTACTGGCAACAATTTTCCTGAAGCGAACGGTTCCCGGACGCTATATTTATGCTGTCGGAAGCAATGAAAGATCGGCCAGGCTTTCGGGAGTGCCGGTAAATAAGGTACGTGTTTTTGTTTATGCCATAACAGGTTTCTTTTGTGCTCTCGCCGGAATTATCGTTACCGGCAGGTTGTCGACCGCAGCCACTAACATCGGGATCGGCAACGAGCTTGACGTAATTGCGGCTGTTGTAATTGGCGGAGCAAGTCTGCAGGGAGGAGAGGGGACCGTTACCGGTGCAATAATTGGAGCCACTATCATGGCCATTGTCAGGAATGCATTTGTTCTTCTTCATATACCCAACCATTTTCAGACCATTACCATAGGAGTTGTCATAATTTTGGCCGTTGGGCTTGATCAGCTTATGAAAAAAAGAGCAGGGACCATATAAATCTTAAATATGAAACCGACATGTTATGCTGACACTAACACTTTTTAATATGATTTTATCAACATGCGGGTTCCATCAGACCATTAAAGTAAAAATTATATACTCATGAAAAAATATTTCCATTTATTGCTGGTGGCGTTCTTAACGCTTTATTCGTGCAACAGCTCCTCTCCGCGAACGATTTCGGGGGAATTGCCAGCACCGCCTCCTTATTATTCTGAGGGATTAGCTGAAGATCAGGGCATGGTTATGCCTGTTGAAAACAAAAAGAACGAAAAGATCAGAATAGCTTTTCTTGCTATGGAGACCAATCCATGGTGGACACCCGTCAAGGAGGGTGTGATGGAGGCAAAGGAAATCCTGAAAGAGTATAATACTGAAGTCGACTGGATAGTGGCCGGCGACCGTCATACTGCAGATGTTTTTGGCATTGCTGTTGAAGCGGCAATGGCTCAGAATTACGATGGGATAATCTGTCTGGCAGGGGATGAAGGGATGATCCCCTTTATAAAGAAGGCAGCTGAAGCAGGTATTGCTGTAGCCACATACAATTCAGAGACCAATAAGGAATCGGCGAGGGTCTTTTTTGTTGGTGCCGACAATTATCAGCAGGGGAGGATTTGCGGCGAAAAAATGGCCCGCCTGATAGGCGAAAAAGGGAAAGTGGCAATTATTACCGGATTTTTTTCAGTTGAGGCTCATGAGCTGAGACGGACAGGGTTCAAAGATGTGATTACCGAAAAGTATCCAGGAATAGAAATAGTCGGGGAGGTTGAAAATGTTGATCTTGCCGATGTTGCCTATACACAGGCCACCGACTTCATGAGTTCATTTCCCGACCTGTCGGGTATTTATATAACTGCAAGCGGACAGTTTGGTGCGGCCAATGCGGTGAAGGATTATGGGAAAAAAGATACTGTAAAGGTTGTATGTCACGATTTTCTGCCCGAGACAATGGGACTTGTGAAGGAGGGTGTTATACAGGGTGTGATTGATCAGAGTACAAAACTTCAGGGCCGTGATCCGGTGATCAGGCTTTACAACTATCTTGCCGGGGGTATTGTTCCGGCTTTTGGAAAATTATTGCTCGACACACCAATGGCAACTCCCGAAAATGTGGATCAGTACTGGTCATTTTAGGGAAATTTAAAATATGCGGTCCGATTCTTATTAATAAGGATTAAGGAATTATGTCAGGCGATTCAGAAATTATTCTTCAGGCAATTGGCATATCCCGAAGCTTTGGTGGTGTTGAAGCTTTGTCAGGTGTTGATCTGACAGTCCATTGCGGCGAAGTTCATGCGGTGGTTGGCGAGAATGGTGCGGGGAAGACAACGCTGATGAATATTCTTGGCGGAATCATTAAACAGGATAAGGGGATAATAGAATTCAACGGGGGAAAAATAAATTTCAGTTCACCACATGAGGCTTTTAAGAAAGGGATCTCCACAATTCACCAGGAACTGACGATGATGCCCCATCTGAGTGTAATGGAGAATATATTTATGGGGAGCATGGGCAGGCAAAAAATCTCGGCGGGAGGTATTATAAACAGAAATAAACTCAGAATGGCCGCCCTTGAAAAGCTTGATCTGATAGAACTCTCTGTTGACCCCCGGCAGCCTGTCAAAAACCTGAGTATCCCGGCTCAGCAGGAGATAGAAATTATCAAGGCTCTTTCAGGAGAAGCGCGCCTTATTATTATGGATGAACCCAATTCATCGCTTACCGACTCTGAAACAAAAAGATTATTCTCTATTATCGCCAAGCTTAAAAAGCAGGGGATTTCGATTATTTATGTTTCGCATAAGATAGAAGAGGTGCTGCAGATTGCCGACAGGATCACAGTGTTACGCGATGGCCGTTTAGCAGGTGTCCTTGACAGAAGTGAGGCTACCGGCGAAGTCCTGTTCAGAATGATTGCAGGAAAGGAAAAGGAGAAACAATACCTGCATAAAGCAAATAATACCGGGAAGGTTTTACTTAAGGTAAATGAACTCTCCGGACAAGGATTTAAGAACATCAGCTTTGATCTTCACAGGGGGGAGGTACTCGGTTTATATGGCCTTGTAGGATCGGGGAGGAGTGAGCTTGCTCGGGCAGTGTTCGGAGATAATCCTGCCACAGGAGGTAGCATTTCAATTAATGACCGCCGGGTTTATATCGATACGCCTGCCAAAGCGATAGACAACAGGATCGCCATGGTGCCGGAAGACAGGAAAGAACTTGGCCTCTTCATGGATCTGCCCGTTGATTTGAATATGACCATCTCGCGCCTGCATGCATTGAGCCGGATGAAATTTCTCATCAGACCTGTCAGGGTAAAAAATGTCATTAACGAATATATCCGGCTGTTGAACATAAAAATGAAATCGCCGGGTCAGAAAATAAAAACGTTAAGCGGCGGAAACCAGCAGAAAGTTGTACTGGCCCGCTGTCTTATGATAGATCCGGAGATCCTTATACTTGATGAGCCGACACATGGGATAGATGTTGGGGCAAAAGAGGAAATTTACCGGTTGATCGGGCGTTTGGCCTCCGAAGGTCTGGGAGTTATTTTCATATCTTCGGAAATGCCTGAAATAATTGCAGTTTCAGACAGGATTGCTGTTTTGCACGAAGGTTCACTGGCTGCCGTTTTTGAGAGATCAGATGTTACCAGGGAGAAACTAATTGCATGTGCCACCGGATATAAACTCCAAAAAACTCAATAAAGCACAGAAAATAGTTATACAGGAGGGCAGATATCAGAAAAAATGAGTTAATTCCTGATACAACCCCATCATCATGAAGTTTATGAAAAATGACCTTGTAATAGGGATCGACAGCAGTACTACTGCAACCAAGGCAATTGCCCTGGATGCATCGGGCAACAATGTCGCTGAAGGAAGCTGCCCGGTGGCTTTAAGTTCGCCGCAACCCGGATATTATGAGCAGGATCCTTCCGACTGGTGGAGTTCTGCCGTTACGGCCCTGCAAATGGTTGTCCGCCAGGTCGGGAACGCGAGGATAAAAGCGGTCGCTATTGCAAATCAGCGCGAGACGTTTACAGCACTTGACATGGCTGGAGATCCGGTCAGGCCTGCTATTATCTGGCTTGATGAAAGGTGCAGGGATGAGGTGGACCGGTTTGCAGGAATAATCGGGGAAGAAAGGATTCACAGGATTACCGGCAAACCAAAGGATTACGCACCTGTTGTTTATCGTCTGGCCTGGATGAAAGAACATGAATATCCTCTCTATAAAAAAACGGCTAAGTTCTGTGATGTTCATGCATACCTTGTCTACCGGCTCACCGGTTTTTTCGGAACAAGTTATGCAAGTGCCGACCCCCTTGGAATTTTTGATCTTGAAAAGAAGAAATGGTCAGCGGAGATCCTTGGTCCTCTGGAGATAGTACCGGGGCAGCTGCCTGAAACATTTTCACCCGGAACTGTCCTGGGCGAAGTGACCGCAGTTGCTGCAGAGGCCACCGGATTGCAGAAGGGGACGCCGGTTGTGGCGGGAGGTGGTGATGGCCAGGCAGCAGGAACAGGCGTTAATGCAATGTCGGCGAAGAGGGCCTATCTGAATATGGGAACAGCAGTAGTCGCAGGTATTTATGTAAGTAATTATATCACCGACAAGGCTTTCCGCACCATGGCAGCCTGTTCGGCCGGCGGGTACTATTGTGAAACAAGCCTGAGGGCAGGTACTTTCCTTATTGACTGGTTTATACAAAATATGCTGGGAATCAACACCGACAGGCAAAAAGATATTTACAGGATTCTTGAGGAAGAAGCGGAACAGATCAGCCCGGGAAGTGAAGGAGTCTTTACAGTTCCGTACTGGAACGCAGTTATGAATCCGTACTGGGACCCGGATGCCCGTGGAATCATTTCAGGCCTTTCGGCCAGTCACCGCAGGGGTCATTTATACAGGTCGATAATGGAAGGAATTGCCATGGAACAGTCGTTGGCATCGGGATTGGCCGAAAAAGCAGCCGGAATTGAGACCGAAGAATATGCACTTATAGGAGGAGGATCGAAGAGCCGTCTGTGGAGCAGGATCATCGCAGATGTATGCAATAAAAGAGTTGTTCATATGGCTTCAGGCGAAGCATCGTCGCTTGGTGCAGCAATCGCAGCAGCAGTAGCAGCCGGATGGTTCTCATCATTTGAAGAGGCAGCTGAAGCAATGACACATGTAACATCGGTTACCGAACCTATCAGGCAGAATGTAATACTTTATAACGATCTGAAGCAGAAATACCGTGAGATCTATCCGGCTCTCAACATGGTAACAAAAAGATAATATAATTTAGTGATTTAACTCTGGATATCACAAATGGTGCAGAGTTGAGCGGGGAACCCGGGCTAAAGGCCGGAAATTAGTGGATGCAGTATGGAATGCCAGACCGTCAGCATCTTAATTAAACCAATAAAGCAGCTTCACGGCAAGACCACTGTTTTTTGAAGAGAAGTCTCCTGCATAGGAATTGCTGGTGTAGACAATGAACAGGTCTGAAACAGGTGCAAAACGCCACTGGAAACGGGCATTTACATTCAGATTGTCAATCTGGTTATTGTACTGCACAAAAGTAGTAAGGAATAGTTTATCGGTAAAGGTAATATCAAGTTTGGGCCCGATAAGGATCAGCTCAGCGCTGTTATAAGGATGGGGCAGGGAGATATTGTTATAACTGGCTGTAAAGGCGATGCTGCCATATGGCTGAAACCTGTATCCTGCTGATGCCTCAACACTCCACCGGCTTCCGTTGTAATAACTGCCATAGCCACCCTCCAGCGAATAAGTGAACAATGTACGTGAATCGGAAGTATAACCTATTCCGGCAGATTGCCATGTATAGGATTGCCCTGAGGGAAGTTTTTGTCCGCCGGTATTCGTAGGGTCATATGGACGATCGAGCAGAACAAATGTCTCTGAAAGATCAATCGTGATAAGGCTCCTGTCCCTGAATCCTATCTTGTATTGAAAGAGTGTCTGTCTGTCTGTCATCTTGAATCCCGGATCATAGATCAGGCCAAAATCAAAGCCTGGACCATGGCTCAGTATAAAGCGCGACGAAGGGAAAAAGGTATAACTTATCGAAGGGCTCATTTCGTAATAACCGGTTCTTCGTATGTATCCTACTTCAGCAATGTAGCTGGCTCCGACCCATGAAGATTCAAAGCCGGCTTTGAGATACTGGGTTGAAAAGTTCAGGCTCCCTGATGCAACAGCCGCATCTGCACCGGCCCCGGGGTAGAATGACTGATGGACAAATGCCTTTCCGGTCCAGCGGTTATCAGGACTGGCCAGGTTATACTCAAGACCGGCAACCCGGTTAAATTCATTTCCTGTGTAGGAATCAGAATATTTGCCTGTAACCTGTTTGTTGATAAAGAAAGCGGAGATGCTTGACCGGCTGAAAACCTGTCGCTGGAGAACAGTAACAGCATAGTTGGCTGCAAGAATAGTATCCTTATTCCCGGTCTGCATATCCATCAGTCCGATCCTCCATTTGTCACCGAAATTCCCACTTAACCTCATCCCGCCGTTAACCGGGACATTGAGGCCGATACGTCGCGTAAACATCGGACGGATGCTGGCACTTCCCAGGCTTGCAAACAGATCGCTGTTTTCGAGAAAGAACTGTCTTCTTTCCGGAAAGAAAAGCTCGAAACGGTCAAGATTTGTGAATTGCCTGTCTTCTTCGACCTGCGAATAATCGGGGTTAACGGTAATGTCGAGGTTCATTGAGGTTGAGAGCATGATCTTGGCGTCGATACCGGCTCCGCCACTCCTCTTTGCATCTTCTCCGGCCAGATTGTCTTTTGTCACCTTTCCGGCGACATAGGGGATCAGTGAAAAGCGCAGTCCCGATTTATCAAGTGGCTTATCCCAGATCAGGGTGCCTGTATAAGCCAGGTCGCAGTGGTTAAACTGACGGGGCATCGGGGCCCAGGCAGATTTTTCGTTAGTTTTAAGGTCAAGCCTGCCGAAGTTAATACCCCATTCGGTACTACCCTCCTTGTAACGCAGGCTTCGGAATGGAATGCTGTACTCAATGACCCAGCGGTCGTCATAACTTTTAACTGCTGATCTCCACTTGGTATCCCAGCTTACCATTACCTTGCTTCCATCATACACAAGATGATCGTATTGAGCCCCTGCTGCTGAAACATAAAAGCCAAAACCATTTGTCTGATTATTGAATGTGTCAAAGAAAAGAGCAAAATTGTCGCTTCCAAAGAAAGAAAAATCGCGGCGTAACGACTGAATAGGTCTTTTCCCGGGTGTCGGGTCGTAACAGATCGCTGCCATATACAGGTTGGCATCATCATATGCCACCATGGTGACAGTTTGAGCTATAGCGTAACCTGTATCGGTGGGGGTGACCCGCGTAAAATTCACTGCTTTTTCAGCCACCTGCCAGATATTCTCATCCAGCAATCCATCCAGTTCTATCTTCTCCGTTATTTCGGTGATGTGAATCTTGTATTTATCATGGTTCATGCTTCCCGTCTGGGCCGAAACATCAGATATTCCTGACTGGAGAAGACCGAAAATTATTATAATTACAGAATATTCCCATCTGACAGGCAGCATCCTGATAAACATGTATAACATCTTTTTGATCTGGCAAATGATAAAGGTTAATGATTGCTGAAGCATAATAATTATTTGAACTGTTTTGTTTCCCCGGGTTATTCAGATCAGGCTGAACTCCGAATGAGTGAAAATAGTAAATATTACTTTTATACTGACCCCTGAAGAAAAAAATATATAATTCACGATTTACATAACCCGGATACGAACATAAACCTTAAATCTTCATCATATCCTGATAGTCGTTTGTCAAATTTCTGATATTCCGGAAAATTTTAAAAAATAATTGAAAAAAAACCATAATAATCAGAATATCATTTGTTTAAGATCTCCGGAGATATCCTTCGTTTAAAGCGATGGAGGAGTTGCAGTAAATATCCTGTTTTTTTTGACCAACAGCCTCTGTTTCAGGGCTAACAGAAGATCCCTGTAAGTATTATACTTTGCCATGTTGACCAGTGAAGCCGGAAATGGCTGCAAATTGCCATTAACCGAACAGAGTCGACTTGACTGACTTACCGGCACCTGTTACTTTTAAGCAGTAAATATAATGAAGAGTGATGAAGGTACATTATCAGATTATTTCCGATGAGACCGGGAGGGTTCTTTTAAGGAACAGGAAGATAGCAAAATCACTTCGCTGGTGGCTGCGTGAAAATGGATTCTCTTTCCAGCATTCATTTTTTGTACCGCGTTCCTATTACCTGTACAGGTCGATCGGGATGTAGATCAGCGTAAAAATCTGCTGAAACGATTCTCAACTGTTTCCCGCTTGAGCCGGGCAGGCTATCCGGCATTTTAAAACAGATTATTTAAAGATAGAATGGCTGAGAAAATTAGCACCTGGCCGGGTACAATTTTTTTGTGCAACTATAAGATAATGAAACGAATTTTTTTTTATCTTTCATGAAATTCAACAAACCTGAGCTATGAGAAAGTATTTTTTAATTTTTGCTGCAGCATCATTGATGGTGCTTGCATCTTGCGAAAGATCGCAAAATGACCTGGCAAAAGATGAGGAATTATCGTTTGTAAGGGTCGAAGATGGTGATATAATCCCGGGGCAGTATGTTGTATTGCTTAAAGACGGGGTGACGTCGCTTAAACAGGCGAAGCTGGGCTATCAGGATGCTCAGGTTCTTATGCGCACTGAGATGCAGAAGGTCCTCATGACCTCACAGATAGCTGAAAAAGAGCCGCTTCAGGTTTATACCGAGTCGATAGAAGGCTTTGCCGTTAATCTTACCGAAGTTGAGGCAAATACTCTTGCAGCCAATGAACGCGTGCTTGGTGTATGGCCCGACAGGCTTGTTACTCTTGCTAAACCCGGGACCAGTCCGACACCATTACCACCCGAGGTCATACCGGCAGGTATAACCAGGGTCGGTGGCGGTATAACCTATTCGGGTTCACATAAAATATGGATCATCGACACCGGTATTGATCTTGATCATTCTGACCTGAATGTTGATGTTGCATCAGGAAAGACTTTTGTTGCACGTACTTCAACTCCCGATGACGATAACGGTCATGGCACCCACTGTGCAGGTATTGCAGCTGCAATCGACAATACAGTAGGAGTTGTCGGGGTTGCCGCTGGTGCACAAGTTGTACCGGTAAAAGTACTTGACAAGCGCGGTTCGGGAGCAATGTCGGTAATAATAGCAGGTGTGGATTTTGTTATAGCCAATGGAACGGCGGGTGACGCTGTGAATATGAGTCTTGGCGGCAGTGCTTATGACCCGCTTGATCTGAAAGTCGCCGCAATGGGTGCAAAGGGCTTATTTGTTGCACTGGCTGCAGGAAATGAGAGCGATGATGCAGAAAATCACTCGCCTGCAAGGACTGACGGCCCGAATATATTCACAATCTCAGCCTGTAACAGCCTTGATATATGGGCATATTTCTCAAACTACGGAAATCCACCCATCGACTTTTGTGCTCCGGGGGTGAGCATCCTGTCAACTTATAAGGGAGGAGCGCTTGCTACTATGAGCGGAACTTCAATGGCTGCACCTCATGCCTGCGGTGTATTGCTGCTGACCAACGGGAATCCTCACGCTGACGGATACGTATCAGGCGATCCTGATGGAGAACCTGATCCGATAATTCATAAATAAGAAATAGATATTTAATTGATAATTGTATGCCGGCCAGCCACGTGTTTCAGGGGTGGGGCGTAAATTATGGTTTTATTTTTTCAAACAGACTGATGAGCTTTGAATTATAAAATTCATTGATCTGTGATTCATGTTCCCCGATTGGTTTTACGGGTATCAGATCTGTTACTTCCGACGGAGTCAGATCTGACCGGTAAAGGAGGTCGAGTGAAGCTTTGACAGTAAAGTTAATTGATTCCCTGGCCTCGTCTTCAGTCAAACCCGTTTTAACCCCGATATCTGCCAGTTCCTTCCACTGGAACCAGAAATAGGTCGGAAGCATTGCCGACATGATCGCATAGCTTTCGAGTTTCTCTTCAGCGACTTCAAATGTTGTGCCCAGGGTTTTTAACAGATCAAGTATAATCTGTTTTTGCGACGGATCGAAACCTGATGCAAATGTCACAGGATTAAATCCCTGGTTGATATATGACGTAGCATTGGGTATCAGCCGGGCAAGATTCTTTACATGCCCCAGTTTCGTTGAAAGTTTTGGCAAATTAATCTTAGGCGACAGTGAGATAACCGTTGCCCCGGCTTTTACATCGTTTCTGATCAGCTCAAGTGTATCCATTACTACCGGAGGGTGAAGAGCGATGCAAACGATATCCTGACCGGCAGCACTTTTTGCGCTGGCTATCTCAATTTCGGGGTAAAGCTTTTTAAGATTTGCCACCACTTCGGTATTCGTATCAGTTACAACAACTTTTCCGAACACGACATTTTTATTTCTGAAACCCTGCAGAAGGATCTTTGTCACTCTTCCGCCACCAATAAAACCAATTGAGTGTTTCATGATTTTTGAATTTGAAAGTCAGATATCATTAAAATAACATGTCCCGGGAGATGCAAGGTGTTTCAGAATTGCTAATCTTGCAGGATGGCCAGGAGCTTTGGCTATCCTGGCAATCATCACATCCTCATTGGGATAGCTGCTTTTATTCCCTGGGTTCATCCAAACCGGAGTGTTAATAATTAATCACGTTCGTAAATTTACGAAAGTAACAGGTATGTTCAAAATATTTTAAATATACTGAAAGGAAGTCTGAGACCTGGTTATCCTCTCTTTGAGGATTCCTGGTTTTTTGAAAATTTACGTTTAAATCCGCCCTTTTTGAATTTGGTTAAGGCCGGCCGGTTTGTGGGTCTCTGATCATGTTTCCCGGCTATAAAATCAGGAAGCGGGGCATTATAAACCTTGTATCCGATTAATTTTTCGATCCTTTGCATTTTTTGTAAATCGGATCTGTTGACAAGTGTTACAGCAACGCCTGTTGTCTCAGCCCGGGCTGTACGACCGACACGATGCACATAATCTTCGGCGTCAGATGGGGCATCAAAATTAATTACCAGGTTGATGTCTTTAATGTCGATTCCCCGGCTCAGCACATCGGTTGCCACCAGGACCCGACTCTTCCGGGATTTGAATCTCAGCAGCATCTCCTCCCTCTCCTTCTGTTCCAGGTCGGATGAAATGCCTTCAACCAGATAGTTATCAGAACGGAGACCCCTCACAATCTCATTGACTTTCTTCCGTGTCGAGCTGAATATCAAAATACTATGATATTCGGGGTTGTCAGAGATAAGAGAGTTTATCAGAGGTAACTTCTGGTGGTCCTCCAGCAGGTAGACGGCCTGTATGGCACCATCAGCAGGTTTCGACATCTCCAATGCAATTTCCACCGGACTTTTCATTATTTGTTTCGACATAGACCGTATCCTGGGTGGCATTGTAGCACTGAACATCAGAGTCTGACGCTTTTTAGGCACGTAGGAAATTATGTGCATCAGATCATCATAAAATCCGATATCCAGCATTCGGTCTGCTTCGTCAAGCACCAGCACTTCTATATGATTGAATTTCACATAACCCTGGTTAAGATGTGAGATAAGTCTGCCGGGAGTTGCCACAATAATGTCGGCACCCTTCGAGAGAGCTGCTCTTTCCTGATCCCATGTGCTTCCATCTCCGCCGCCATATACGGCAATAGATGTTATGTTAAGGGTATATGCCAGTCCCAGGATCTGCTGGTCGATCTGTATTGCCAGTTCGCGTGTGGGAACCAGGATAAGTGAATGTGTAAGGCCGCGTCGTTTTTTGGAAATACTGTTCAAAATTGGCAGAAGAAAGGCAGCTGTCTTTCCGGTACCTGTCTGTGCACAGCCAATCAGGTCTTTACCTGACAGAATGACCGGGATAGCCTTTTCCTGTATCGGGGTGGTCTCTTTGAAACCCATATAATCAATTGATTCCAGCAATTCCGGAACCAGGTTCAATTCATCGAATATCATTTATGCTCTGTGATTTTGTTCTTTGCATGAGAATTGACAAAGGTAAGGAAAAAAAACGTAAGGGAAAAGGGTGAAAACCGGAGGGTTAAGCAGTGCATTTATTTTGACTGCAATAGTACTGCTGGCTATGTTGTAATATCTTTTTACCTCGCGGGATACGGGTTCCCGCCTTTTCCATTATTCTTATTCATACCTTTGCCTACGGTAAATTAAGTGTTGATGAAATTGGATTTTTGCAGTCTGAGCAGTGGAAGCAGCGGAAATTGTTATTACGTGGGCAACGGATTACACGGAATTTTGATTGATGCGGGAATTTCAGCAACCTGCATACGTAAGTATCTGAGGAATATGGATATTCCCATTCAGTCCATAATGGGAGTTCTTATTACACACAATCATATTGACCATATCAGAGGGCTTGAACAGCTTACCAGGAAGGACAATATTCCCGTATTCACAACCGGGAAGGTCAGAACAAGCATTCTCACCCCGAAAAAGAAGATATCCCCCTCCGGCATACACGAAATTCCTTTAATGCAGAAATACCAGCTGGCAGGGTTTGACATAGAGGCATTTCCGGTTTGTCACGATGCTCCCGAAACCATAGGATTTCACATTTGTGCCGGGGACAAAAAAATTACCATTGCTACTGACCTTGGGCATATTTGCCAGACGGCTGCACGGTATATTAAAGCAGCAAACCTGCTGGTAATCGAGTCAAATTACGATGAGGAGATGCTCGTTAATGGAAAATATCCATATTTTCTGAAAGCAAGGATACAATCGGACCATGGTCATTTGGGAAATCATCAGACCTCGTCTTTTCTTGCAGATATTCTTAATGACAATCTCAGTAATATTTGTCTGGCCCATCTGAGTAAAAACAACAATACACCCGGTTTGGTGCTTCAGACCCTTCAGAAGACTTTCTCAGAGAGGGGAATTACACTGAATGGTGAGCAACAAATTTCAATACTTAACCGTAATATGCCGACAGAGATGATCAGCCTGGCGGAATAGATAAATTGTAGTATATAACGATGACAATAAAGGAATTAAATCAGAAGCTCCTTGAGGCTTATAATACGGAAAATCTGAATAAAATATCGCTTACCCTTATAAATCTGTTCAGAGAGAAAAATTACCCGGTACTTCAAAAAATCTCGGAAATTATCAGTGAATTTGTTCATATTGAGGTCACGGATGAAGGCAAAGGATTTTCTAAATTTATGATGTTGTATCATCCTGACAGGGCTGGTTATCATATTAACGAAATTAACAGGCTGACTGAGGAGAACAGTTTTAATGGATTACTCGAATATTCACATATATTAAAACTGGAACGGATCGAAGAGATAGCCGCTGCTCTTCATAGTTATGAAAATATTGACTATTCGCCTGTTTACGGTTGGGATATGAATAACGAGGGTTTCAGTATTATTGATGATCAACAGCCGATCCGGGATGTCAGAGCAAAAACAAGAACAAAGCTGGTTGGATATGCCTTTTATGATGCTATAAAAATCAGGGAATATGGTCATACTGATATTGAATATCCCTCATTTTACCTTGAGGATATTGAAGAGTATGAATTATCGTCTTCAGATATTAATGATCTGGATGGTGTTCAATATTGTATCAATGCCAAAATCATTGATGTATCTGACAACCGGATAACTGATCTCACACCACTCATGTCACTTAAGAATCTGGAGGAATTGAACCTGTCTGACAACCAGATCGGATATATAGACATTTTGAGTAATCTTGAGAGCCTGAAGAGCCTGCAACTGGCCAATAATTTTATTGAGGATATTTCCCCGCTTTTTGAATTACAGAATCTGGAATATGTTGGACTGACAGGGAACAAAGTCGATATTGAACAGATTGACATGCTGACCGGATTGGGGATCGCTGTTGACTTTGATAAATGATCAGTAAGCAGAAGTCCGCAAAGTTAAAGGCAGCGCGGACAGAAGGCAATAAATCCTGCAATGATCAGATTGAATCTCCGGCAGGGAAATGATGGTCTGATATTTCTTCCGTAAATCTTGTTAACAGTAAGTTAATCCTTTAAATAAAGGAATATTTCCAGATGTCCTGGTGTCTACATTAAAAGTATAATTAATCTGTAATTCATAATTATGAACATTCTCAAGTTATGCCTAAGCCTTTCGCTTACAATTGTTATGCTGTTACTGATGGATCCAAGATCGTTTTTTAGCCTTGCAGTTCATGAATGGACAGGGCTGATAATAGGGATATTTTTTATACTTCATAAGATCCTTAACTGGGGCTGGATAAAGAAAGTAACAATGGGTTTTTTCACACGATGCCCTGGCAGGGCCAGGCTGAATTATCTCCTTGATGTATTGTTGCTGGCAGGGATCACTCTTATGATACTCAGCGGGATGGCCATCTCCCGGACAATTGACTTTTCGTGGCTCAAACCAGGTGGTTCGCCTATATTCTGGAGGGTTATGCATACAAGCTCTTCATTTATCACTCTCGCACTGTTTGGCATTCATCTTGGATTGCACTGGAACTGGGTTCTTTTGAGGCTTCATATTAAAAAAGAGAAAAATGATCAAAAAAATTAGCTTCCTGGTATTATCAGTTTTAATAGCGGTTTCGGGCATAATAGCATTCGATAAAGTAAACTACTGGCCCAGAAGTGCCGGGATATTCAAATTAACTTCAAATCCACAATCCGGAACAGGGAGAGGCAGAGTTTCAGGAGATAGTGAATTTGCCGGCAGGGGGATTCCTGAAGACAGAGAAGGTTTTAGCAGACAGGAAGGACCCGGGAGAGGATTTAACCGGCCCGAAAGGGGCGAACTTCCCGACACTATATCCGGAAGATTAGAAGCAGTGGGAGAGCGTCCGGGCAGAGGGATCAGAAACAGGATTGACACCCTGGGTCTGCAGTCCGGACCGGGCAACGGAGAGCAGACCGGAAGAATCTCTTTTGAAGGGGGGACGAGGAGCGGGGAAGGCAGGGGAAGGGGTGGATATCCTGCAGGCAGCAAAATCAACATCAGTAATGTGAAATGGTTCCTGGCTCTCTTTGCATTTTTTACAGTAATTGCAATATATGCAGATAAAATGTTTTGTCTCGTCCGAAAAAGGAAACGGAAACAGATAACCGATCAGGAATGTTAAGGCGGCCGGTTGCTTTTCAGATAAAAAGATAATTTTATTTCAGAATACGAGACCGGTCAGCAGGCCCCAGATCACATAACGAATAAATTTCCCGGCCAGCATGGAGATGGCTGTGACCAGTATATTGGCTCGTAAAATGCCAAGCCCGACAGCAAAGATATCTCCTACTGCGGGAAGCCAGGAAAAAAATGCAAAAACAGCTCCTCTTCTGTAGAGGCGGTTATGCCACTTTTCAATTGTTTCACGTTTTATACGCAGGTACTTTTCAATCCACTCCCATTTACCCAGATAACCAATTGAATAGCTGCTCATTCCGCCAAGCCAGTTCCCTGCTGTGGCAACAAGTACTGCAGCATAGGCATCTGTCCCGCTGACGATAAGGAAAGTGAGTAAAGCTTCGGAACTGAAAGGCACAACCGTAGCTGCCAGAAAACTGGCTAAGAATAATCCCCAAAGAGAGTAGTCAAAAAATCCCTCTATCAATTTTACAAATTAATTCTGACTTCGAAGTTAAATAAAAAAAGTGGTCAGGATAAAAGTCTGAGACTCCTGACCACCTTTTTGCCGAATGAACTTAATACCTTACGAGGCGGTTAATTTATTTTGTCTGATTTAATTCAGCCGAACAGAAACAGCCGGTACTCCAATGTTGTTTATTTAAAACTTATCCAATCAATTTCAACAGGATTAGCATCCTTTAATATTACGACCAGATCATGAATTCCCTTCTGGAATTTTGATACCCGTGTGTCGATGGTATTCAGGGCTGTCCCTTTTGGGATTTTCACTTCGGCAAGCAATGTACCGTCAGCTTTATCCAAACGGATTTGAAGGGTGCCTCCTGACTGGGAAGCAGCTCTGACCTGAACAGTTTTTAGTTTTTTGCTGCCGAAATCAACTGTATTGTACCTGATCCACGCATTCTGGTTACTGAGAATGGTTTTCCATCCATTGAACCTGTTAAGTGTGTCCAGAAAAGCTATTTCTGCACCTTTTTCGCTTATGAGGCTATACCGGTCGAGATCTATATTTTTAAGGGCACTGGTTACACCTGCACCGCGAAGGGTAGGAGTAACTTTCCGGATGGTACCGTCGGCATTAAAGAACATACTGTCTATCCGTACCGATCTGTTCTTGTCGAAATTCGGAGACAGGTCGTTATGATGATAGAACAGGTACCATTGCTTATTGAATTCAATAAATGAATGATGGTTGGTCCAGCAGCCGGTCGGGGATTCGTCCATTATCACTCCTGTAACTTTAAAAGGTCCCATGGGATTATCAGCAATGGCATATTCAAGCCTTTCTATTTTGTTCTCAACATGTGGATATGTCATATAATAGATACCGTTCCGTTCGAAAAGATAAGGACCTTCTTTTAGTCCTTTTGAAGGCAGATCGCCAACAACCTTCACATCAGAAGCAAGTTCAAGCATGTTATCTTTCAGTTTGGCCGCGAAAATATTCCCCTGAGACCAGTATAAATAGGCCTGCCCGTCTTTATCGATGAAAACATTCGGGTCGATACCACTAACATTTTTTATAGGTTCAGGCTGTGGTACAAATGGTCCGTATGGTTTGTCGGCAATTGCAACACCAATTGAAAAGCCTTTTCCTGATTTGGGATTGACATTGGCAGGAAAATAGAAATAATATTTACCGTCTTTTTCAATACAATCGGGAGCCCACATGCTGAAAGTGGTCGCGTCAACCCAGTTGACTTTTTCCTGGGTAACAATCACCCCATGGTCAGTCCAGTCTGTAAGGTTTGAAGATGAGAAAACGTGATAGTCTTCCATAACGAACCAGTCTTTCCGGCCACGTCCTTCGCCACCAACAATGTCGTGCGACGGATAAACATACACTTTGCCATCAAATACCCTTGCTGTCGGATCAGCAGTAAACTGATCCCTGATAATCGGGTTTTGTGCAATCGCAGTATTTGCAAATAATATTACCAAAGCAGTAATAAGCAGAATTTGTCTGGAGTTTTTCATGATAGTTATTAAAAATTTAATATATAGAAAAGTAATAATTACAGATGGTAATTTGCCTGATGCTGATCTGTTAAAATCGCTCTCTGCCACGCCTGGCATCCATGTTAATGTTTAACCTTACCGGATACCCTGGTATTAAAAAAGTGGCAATAAGGAAAACTAGACCAGAACAACCTGTAATCATGTATTGACATAACAAAATCTTATGTTATTCCCTTATTAACCTAATTATTAGCAATTGTTCAATTAAAATGTAAAGGTATAAATTATTTCATTCAGGATGCCCTTGATGTCAGCAACAGAAACCATAGTGCCTCCGGTATTACTCTGCCCTGCCAGAAAGGAGAACGGTTGAACGGTTCAACGGGAGTATATCCATTCCGTCCATTGCAACATTTAAAAGAGTTACTTACGTGATGTAATTAAAAAATGTCAAGAATTAAAAATTAACCTGTTAATTACCGTGGGTTTTAATTGCTCAATACTGAAAATAGAATTATTTTAAACATCTGAAAACAAAGGGACCGGGGGCAGGTATAAGCCTGGCCTGGTGAAAGGACATTTGATTTGTGAAACTTTTAAAATGATTTAATTATGAGAACTAAAGTAATTGTGTTGAGTTGGCTGTTATTATTACCGGCTGTCCTTTTCTCGCAAACAGAAAAGGGTACATTTATGCTTTCGGGAAGAACAAGCCTGGATTTTGTCCGCAACGTGGCTAATTTTTCTTACGATGGGCATTCAGTACCAGACGGGAATATTGATATGAACTCCTTCAATCTCTTTTCTGACCTTGGGTATTTTGTTGCAAATAATTTTGTGGCAGGTCTGTCGTGTAATTATTCCTTTAGTTCAAGTTACCCCTCCTCAGGAGAGAAAGTGAAGACGGGAGAGCTTATACTGATGCCCACATTAATTTATTTTATACCCCTGGAGTCAGCTTTAAGACCCTTTATCCAGGCTGGAGGAGGCTATGCAAATGTCACTGAGGAAGCGGGTGGTGAAAAGCAGTTTTTATCTGGTTTTGCTTATGGTGCCGGTGCCGGTATGGCATATTTTATTAATGACAACTTTTCCGTGGACTTTGGAATAGTATGGACGGCGACAAAGTTAAAATATTCCGAAGACTCCAGTTTGAAGTTGTCGGGAAATAACCTTGGAGCTGCGATAGGATTCTCATTGTTCCTTTAATATACCGGAAGTTTAGTTAATTTGAATCCTTACAGCCGTTATTATTAAAGCCAGTGCCGCGAATTATGATTAAGAGACCCAGTTGTAAAAAGCATAGTCAGGGAAGATTATTGCCATTATTATTTCTGTCTCTCAGCCTGCTGACGATAAGCTCCTGCTCCAAACGGCTTTACCGGGATACCTCTTCCGTAAGTATTGAGAGCAGGGCTGACAGTAAGAAGCTTCGTGAATTCATGAACACAGGGGTTGAGAAAGCTATTGACACACGCAGTGCCACTCCCGCCGGGATAATTGAGACGGCCCGGCGCTATCTCGGTGTTCCTCATTGCATGGGAGGCACCACGGCAAAGTGCATGGACTGTTCCGGACTGCTGTTCAGGGTCTTTGCCACTCACGGGATAACCCTGCCCCACAACTCCGAAGAACAGGCAAGGTACGGGAAGATCATCAATGACTCCGGGAGGCTTATGCCGGGCGATCTGGTCTTTTTTATCAGGACCTACAGCACAAAACATTTTATAACCCATTCAGGCATTGTTATCGGGAACGGTCAGTTTATCCACACCTCATCGAAAATGGGTGTCATCATCACCTCATTAAGTGATCCTTGGTGGAGGGAGAGGTATCTCTTTGGTACAAGGATTTTTGACTGACCTGTCCCCGGAAAATAGAGCTACACGATCTATATTTTAGCTGGCCAGGGTGATTTCCAATAACATATTGAACGTAACAATATTTTTATACATTTAGAGCCGGAATAATAAATCAAACCTTATATTAATCAGATATGAAAGAAAAAGCATCAAAAGGATTGAATCGCCGCGATTTTCTCGGCCTTTCAGCTATCGGACTGACCGGCCTTACAATTCTCCCGAGCTATGTGATCAATGGTATCCGTGTTGCTCCAAGCGACCGGGTAATAATGGGGACTATTGGTCTTGGCCGTCAGGCTCTTTCGGATTTCTCAGGTTTTGCCGGGGTTGCCGGACTTCAGGTAGTAGCCTGCTGCGATGTTGACACTATTAAACAACAACGTTTCAGGAAAAGGATTGAAGAGTGGCAGAAGTCAAACGGACTCGCACCCCGCTGTGACACATACGAGCAGTATGAGCAGCTTCTTGAACGTAAGGATATTGATGTAGTGGAAGTAGTAACTCCCGACCACTGGCACGCACTAATGACAATTCACGCCTGCCAGGCAGGGAAAGATGTATATGTTCAGAAGCCTCTGTCGTATACCATCCGTGAAGCCCTTAAAATGTCGGAAGTTGCACACAGCAACAAGCGCGTTGTTCAGGTAGGAAGCCAGCAGCGTTCAAGCAAGGAGTTCCAGAAGGCTATTGAGCTTGTGCAGGCAGGTGCAATTGGTCATATAGAAAAGATCTATTCAAAAGTTGGTGATCCGCCAAAACCACTCGATCTTCCGGCTCAGCCGATACCGGCAAACCTTAACTGGAACCTCTGGTTAGGTCCGCTCAACGATGGCAGGATCGTTTACAACTCAGATCTGGCTCCCCAGATCACCCTCGATCCTGTTCAGAATGAGACTCTCTGGGGTGCATGGAGATGGTACCTCGAAACAGGTAACGGCTATACGGCTGACTGGGGTGCACATATGCACGACATTGCACAGGCTGCGATCGGAATGGATGGTTCAGGTCCCTGCGAAGTAATACCAAAAGGTTATAATGGAACCGAATATATGACTTTTAAATACAAGACTGGTGTTGTAATGACAGAACAGCCATATCTTGAGGATGTACCCGGGGCCCAGGGTTTGAAATTCATCGGAACAAAAGGCTGGATAGAAGTTGCCCGCGGTTACATAGCCTGCTCGGATCCATCGCTCATACCGGCTGAAATAGCCGGAAGACGTCCTCAGGCAAGACCGGCGGCTCCACCCCAGGGACAGGCTCCTCAGGCACAGGCAACTCAGGCTCGCCAGGGACGGACAAGCCAGGGCCGGCAGGATCAGGCGGCTGCCAGCCGTCCGGCTCCAACGCAGGCTGGATTGCAGTTTGAGATCAGTTCGCCACATATGCAGAACTTCATCGACTGCGTCAGATCGCGTCAGAAACCGATAGCATCAATAGAAGTAGGTTGCAGCACAGCGATTACCTGCTGCCTCGGCAACATCTCAAACGAGCTCAGGAGGCCAGTTAAATGGGATCCGGCAACTCTTACATTCATCAGCGATCCTGAAGCTGAAGGCCACCGGCTGATGAACTACGAATACAGAAGACCTTATTCTTTATAGGTTTTATTCCGAAAGAAAGCCTCCTGTTGTGGAGGCTTTCTCTTTGGCAAATACTCCTGCAACCGGGGTTTCAAAATTAACCCGGCCCGGGAAAGCCTTCATCCTCTTTACTTATATTTCATCTTCTCTCTGTTTCTCCTGAACATAAGTGGCTGCATTTTTGTTACCTTAAATAATTGCTACTTTTTTAACGGGCTTCACCTGGTTTTCTATTATTAACTTATTAATCTGATACCGGAGATGGTCTCACTGACAAGTATTTTTAAAAAGGCAGGCAATACAGGTAAGCCACAGATAAAAAAAGGAGGCAGATACTTCCGGATTCCACTAATTGGCGAGATAGCACCAGCATTTACTGCTAATTCCACAACAGGATCTATCAATTTCCCTTATGATTATGGCCGTAGCTGGAAGATAATTCTTAGTCACCCGATGGACTTTACGCCTGTTTGCTCAACTGAATTGATTGAACTGGCTAAGCTTTACGATGATTTTGAAAAGCGTGAGGTCAGGATAATAACGGTATCGACTGATCCCCTTGAAACGCATAAGCAATGGAAGAAAGCCCTGGAAAAGATTAATTATAAAGAATACTCAGCCCAGAAGATTAATTTCCCGATTGTGGACGATTCCTGTCTTGTAGTTGCAAAGCTCTACGGGATGATCCATTTAGAGTCGGACGACAGCAGGGATGTAAGGGGTGTATTTATTATCGATCCCGATAACAAGATCAGGGCTGAATATTTTTACCCGCAGGAAGTAGGGAGAAACCTTAATGAACTTCTCAGAACAGTCATTGCTCTTCAGACAGCTGACCGGAATAATATAATGACACCAGCCAACTGGAAGATCGGGAATGATGTACTTGTCCCTTTCCCCCTGAAAGCCGATATGTCGCGCATGAATAAAGAATCCGGAGAATATTACCAGCTATCATGGTTCCTGATTTTTAAAAGAGGAATTAACGGAAGCTTTAAGTAAGTTATCCGTGAATTTGGCCTATGCAAAATCAGGAGGATTATAATTTTTTTAAATCAGGGTGAATTTGAATGAAAATTTAAAGTTTTTGACAAGTAAACAATAAATGAGCCTGTCAGAAGTGCTTTTTTTATGCTTAAAATTGGGATGTCAAATTACTGTCGGTTTGTTCTTTCTAATTCCGGAGTAATTGCTTAATTTACGGATTATCTCAAAGAACTCTTTTTAACCTTAATAAATTTCAACTATGAAAAAAGTAATTTTGTTTTTAACCGCATTAATGATTTGTGGTATCACATCAGCCCAGTTTGCCGGTGTGATGCGTGGTCAGCAGGAGGAGCCTCTTCCCGAAGGGTTTAAGCCTTCTTCAGCCAATACTTTTTTATCGCAATACCCGGCCGTTAATCCCCAGACACGCCAGGCAATTTTCAGGGTGGTAGCTCCTGATGCTGATTCGGTCCAGCTTCAACTGGGGGGAAATCACAACATGAAAAAAGATGAAAAAGGTGTCTGGTGGTACACTTCCGAGCCTCTTGTAGTTGGGTTTCATTACTATGCTATCGGTATTGAAGGAGTTGCTGTAATGGACAGGGGAAGTGAAGCTTATTTCGGCAGTAACTGGGAATCTTCAGGAATTGAAATACCTGAAGGACCGGAAGGAGACTATTACAGGTTCAATAAAAACATAGCTCACGGACAGGTTCGTTCCATTTATTACTGGTCCGAAGTTAATGGACTCGAACGTCATATTAATGTTTATGTTCCTGCCGAATATGAAACGAATCCCAATAAGAAATATCCGGTTCTCTATCTTGTTCATGGATGGGGTGAGGATGAAAACGGATGGTCAGTCCAGGGACATATGGGAAACATAATGGATGGATTGATTGCTGCCGGGAAAGCTGTTCCGATGATAGTTGTAATGCCCAGCGGTGATATTAAAACCAACTCAGATGTTCGTAAAGCTTCAGGTAATATCACTGATATTTATGTAAAAGACCTTATTCCGTTCATTGACAAGACTTTCCGTACTTACACCGACAGGGATCACCGGGGCATGGCCGGTCTTTCGAGAGGTGGCATGCAGACTACAACCACCGTATTTGCCAATATGGATAAGTTTGCCTGGATGGGTACCTTCAGCGGATTTTTTGCACGCGGAGACAATTTCGTTGAAACAGGCTTTAATGGTATCTTCAAGGATGCTGCTGCTTTTGACAAACAGATAAAACTGCTGTTCATCAGTACCGGCACCGAAGAGGGAGGTCCTAAGGCTGTTGTTGATGCCCTGAAGGAGCATGGCATCAAAAACATCGTTTATCACGAGTCACAGGGAACTGCACATGAATGGCTTACATGGCGCAGGGCACTCAACGATTTTGCTCCCAGATTATTTAAATAGAATAGCCTGTTTAGTTTTTAAAACAGGGGACCATGTTAAATCCGGAGGGAATGAATTATTACGATCCGGGGATAATAAGGACAGGCTTCCCCTTAACCTTTAACAAAATTAATTTTTAAGAAATATGAAGAAGTTTTTAAGTATTTTTTTAAGTCTCTTTTTTGTTGCGTTACTGATGTCATTCAGTTCAGAATCTGTTTCCGGTCAAACGGCTAAGCCCGGGGCAAAAAAACTTGTTCCGGGAGAACAGGCACCTCCTGCCAATCCCGGTCAGAATAATTTCGGTGGAATGCGCCCGCCTTCAGGCACCAGCGTACCAAGACCACAGACCCGGCCAGCTTTTCAGGAACCAAAAATCCAAACGGTTTCTCTGGATGAATTATCGATGAGTGATCCCTTCATCTATTGTGATAAGACTACCGGTACTTATTATCTGACAGGAACCGGCGGCCGTCTTTACAAAAGTAAGGATCTGAAGATGTGGACCGGACCATATTCGATAATCAACCTTGAAGGAACATGGATGGATGGACTTTTCGTTGCAGCAGCCGAAATTTTTAAAATCGGGAATAAATACTATCTGGCCGGTACCTGGAGCGATCACAGCACTTTGATCCAGGTCGTTCCACGTCGTTATAATGTACCACGTAACCAGACTCAGCTTTTGGTGGCCGATTCACCGGAAGGCCCTTTCAAACCGCTGGTCGCCGAAAAGGAATTCTGCCTTGGACCGGAAGACTGGGATATAATCGACGGAACACTGTATGAAGAGAATGATACTACATATATGGTATTTGTTCACGAGTGGACACAACTAATTGATGGGACAATGGACTTCATGCCTCTTTCAAAGGATCTGACCCACAGAACTGCTGAGCCGACAACTATCTTCCGTGCAAGTGAGGCACAATGGTCAAAAGAAATGAACGGCATCGGTGAAGCCACCTTTGGTCTGAAGATGCCGGGCTGGGTTACTGACGGACCTCAGATGTTCAGAACAAAAACCGGGAAACTAGGTATGTTATGGTCGAGCTGGGGTGTGCAAAGGTATGCTCAGGGGGTTGCTTATTCAGCGTCCGGAACAATCCATGGACCCTGGATCCAGGAACAGGAGGCCTTTAAAGGCGACAATTCCGGACATGGTATGTTGTTCACAACATTTGAAGGCAAACGGCTGTTTATCATTCACCATTCTGAAGGTAACGGGCCGAGAAAACCACAAATTTATGAGGTGGATGACTCAGGTGATAAACTGATACTCGGAGCCAGATATAATCCCTGATCCGGTCAGGCTTGCAGCTTTAGCAGGAAAGATTTTAAATGAGAACAGTTACTTTTTCGGAGTTATGACAATAAGTAAATGGTTATCATCTTCTTTCACTAGTGCTGCAAGCTTTTCCAATTCGCTTTTTCTGTCACTGTTTTTCACTTCTGATTTATCGAATTCTTCACCTGACAGGTGGTTTTTAAAGGAAAGGGCATCCGTCCAGGAGTAAATCAATCCGTTCAAGGCAAATTTCGGTTCAATATTTACTCCGCCAGAGATATCATCTATCAACAGACTCTTACCATCAATCAGATGGCTTAGATCAGTTTTTTTATCATATACTCCCCAGTTCATTGTCTGCTGAAATGAATACCTGTAAAACAAATATCTTTCCACTTCAAGGACTTCGGAGATCTGAAGGAATCGGGCAATGGGACTGATACGCTCATTCATATCAGGCATCGGAATATTAGCCAGAAAATCATTAGTTATATTATTACCACCGGTATTCAGTATCATATAAGGTATAAACTTATAATCGCTGCTTATGGTAAATATTGTATCATTCAGAAATCCCTTTATTTTTAATATTCCATCAGTATTCATAATAATATTGTCGGCCGAGAAACTCATTACCACTTTTGAGTTTCTGGTGAATCTGTAAAAGTTGGGCCGGTTAAAAAGAGTATCACCTTCAGGGTTTATTAAAACGCTCTGATATTTATCCAACCCTGAAGCTGCTGAAAATGACAACAATATATTTTCCTGACCCGGGAAGAAATCAGAATACCGGGGTTGCATTTTAAGGTCAAGCTGCTTTAATAGAAGGAATCCGGTGTCCGTTTCGTTATAGAAATAGAGCTTGTCCCTTGTCAGAACAACCATCTGGTTTTTTTCAGGCCTGATGTCATAATCAGAGAGATAAATGTATTCATTCGGGCCCCTTCCCTGTTGGTCGAGCTTGTACAGGAATTTACCCGATTTATCGAAACAAAGGATCTCCAATGCGGTAGACATATAAAATTTTTCATTGCCTTCCTTAAGATAACCAATGGATCTCAATAACGCATCGGGATGCGTCTCAAGGGGAATGTACTGAATGTCGGTGGCTATTTCCGATAAATTCTTTATTTCCGGACCTGTTGACGACTGAACATCAATAGTTTTGATCGCATGATCGTCTTTACTCCGGCAGCTGCAGGACAGCATTACCAGGATGATGAAAGCCAGGTATCTCATCGTTGTATTTCTTTTGTTATTAATAATCAGTACTAAAATACAACTAATATAATAGTCATGCAATTTTTTTGTACCCTTTAACATTGTCACGATTCAAATAAAATAACTGATACATAATTTATGGCCTGAATAGATTTCTATCATGTTTCTGACATGCATCGGAGAAAAACAATGCCTCCTGACTATTTGGTTTTGGTATAATCACCTGGAATGTACTATTATTTCCTGGTGAATTTGTTGAAAAAGGTCTTTCATTAACATAATCAGTACATTTGTTTTTCCAGGGAATAGCCCTGCGACAGGGACATACGAAAAGCATTTATTACCTTAGTTCAATTAATAAATTAACTGGTTAAAACACAAGGATAATGAAAATCATCTGGACCTACCTGAAACCTTTCAGGAAATGGCTTTTTTTAGCGATGGGTCTTGCAGCGGTTGCACAGATCCTTGAGCTGATTGATCCGATAATTTTCGGGAAGATAATAGATAATTTTGCCGTTAATACCGATGGAAGGAGTGAGGATGAGCTAGTGAAGGGAGTATTGAGGCTTCTGGCGCTGGCAATAGGCGTTGCACTGCTGGCCAGGCTTACCCAGGCTTTCACAGATTATTTTACACGTCTGGTAGTCCAGAAATTCGGTCTTTCAGTTTTCGACGAAGGATTGAAGCACACCCTGCGTCTTCCTTACAGTGAGTTTGAAGAGACAAGCAGCGGAAATCTACTATCATTACTGCAGAAGGTCCGGAACGATAATGAAAGGTTTATCAATTCGTTCATTTCATCATTGTTTTCTGCAATTGTCGGAGTGTCATTTCTTATCTGGTACGCAATAACAAAACACTGGGCCCTGGTCCCCGTTTTCCTACTTGGGGTGGTGTGGCTGGGAGGGCTGACCGGACTTCTGAGCCGGAAGATAAAGACAATTCAGCGCTCCGTAATTCATGAGACAAATAAAATGAGCGGTTCCATTACCGAATCGATCAGGAATATTGAGTTTATTAAGAGTATGGGTCTTACCTGGCCGGAGATAAAAAGACTGAAGGCCTTTACGGGAAAGATCTTCAACCTTGAGATGCAGAAGGTCAGAAAGATCAGAACACTCTCTTTTCTTCAGAGATCTGTGTTGATTATTCTGAAGGAATCGATATTGTTTATTCTCCTATGGCTAATATTCAGGCATTTGTTAACAATGGGAGAACTGATTGCAATGCAGTTTATATCCACCCGTATAATGTTCCCGTTACAAGAACTTGGATCGATAATACTGGCCTACAGGGAAGCCGAAGCCTCCCTTCAGATATTCAGCAACCTGATGAAAAAGGAGACTGAATACAGGCCTGAGGAGCCTGTTGAAATCGGGGATATTGAAAAGCTCCGCTTTGAGAATGTCAGTTTCCGTTACCGTAAGGCAGATCATGATGCCGTTGAAGATCTTTCATTCAACGTAAAAGTTGGGGAAACAATAGCGTTTGCGGGTCCTTCGGGTTGCGGTAAATCGACTTTGGTTAAATTGCTGGCAGGCCTCTATCCTCCCACCAGGGGTAACATTTTTTTCGACGATGTTCCGGCTAGGGAAATCAGATATAACAGGATGAGGCGGCAACTGGGTTTTGTCACGCAGGATACCCAGCTGTTTTCAGGTTCCATCCGTGCCAATCTTCAGTTTGTTAAGCCTGAAGCTACAGATGAAGAGATACTCGCAGCTCTGAGGAAGGCATCTTCAATGGAGCTTGTTAGAGAGTCACCGGATGGTCTTGATACAATCCTGGGCGAAGGTGGTAAGATGGTTTCGGGTGGTGAAAAACAAAGGCTTGCCATTGCCAGGGCTCTGGTCAGAAATCCCCGGGTCTTGATTTTCGATGAGGCTACCTCTGCGCTTGACTCGCTGACGGAAGATGAGATAACCTGCACATTGAGGGAGATATCGGCCGGGAAAAAACAGATCATTCTGATAATTGCACACCGTCTGTCGACAATAATGCACGCCGACCGCATCTATGTCCTGGAAAAGGGAAAGATTGTCGAGGAGGGAAACCACGAGACCCTGCTGGAAAACAAGGGACTCTATTATGCCATGTGGAGGCAGCAGATAGGGGAGAGAGAATCCGTCTCGCATTACGCCAGTATCTGATATTTGGATATTACCTGAAAATAAAAATGATTTTTGCTGGCAGGCTGAGGCAGAAGAGCCCGTCTCTTTGAGCTTACCCCGCAGTGTCGATGCCTGAAATACGTTGACCAAAAAAAAGGTTAACAGTATGGCAAAAGTGAATTATTTTGATCATGAGAACAAACCTCAGTATCACAGGTATTTCAGTGAGGATTTTAAGAAAAAGAAAATCAGGGAACTGGAACGTAATCTGACATCAGTTACCGATATTAGTAAAACTTATTCAGTAAGCAGAAGAACAGTTTATGATTGGATTTACAAATATTCGGCAATGGCAAAAAAGCAAGTAAAACAAGTAGTTGAAGCAAAGAGTGATACTCTGAAAATTAAAGCTCTTGAAGAACGGATTAAGGAACTTGAGAGAATAGTTGGACAGAAACAATTATTGATTGAGTTCAAGGATAAAATGATAGAGATAGCAGAATCTACTTATAATGTTGACATTAAAAAAAAAGTAGGTTCCAGGCTCTTACCTGGTACTACTTTAACAGAGAAGTCCACAGGAAAAAAATGAACGATCTTTTTAATGTTTTGAATATAAGCAAGCAGTCTTTCCATCAAATGCTTAAACGAAGGAAATACAAGTACGAAGAGCTTGAGCAGTTGATACCTTTGATAAATGAGATACGTAGAGATCATCCACGTATGTCAGCCAGAGACATCTATCTTAAGCTTAAGCCACATTGCATGGGCAGAGATCAGTTCGAACGTTTTTGCATGGACTATGGTTACAGGATCAAGAGATTAAAGAACTACAGGGTTACAACCAACAGCCTTGGAGTGACTCGTTTTCCAAACATGATAAAGGATATCAGGGTTACACGTGTGAACCAGGTTTTTGTGAGTGACATTACCTACTTCGATATAGGCTCAGATGTATATTATTTGACTTTCATAATGGATCTTTATAATCGCGAGATAGTCGGTTGGTCTGCCAGTGATAATCTGCGAACTGAGACTACAACGTTACCTGCCCTGAGAATGTTGATTGCACTGCGTGGCACGGTGAATTTAAAAGGATCTATAATACATTCTGATGGTGGCGGTCAGTATTATTGCAATGAATTTAAAGCACTCACAAAGAGCCTTAAAATGATTAACTCTATGACAGAGGAAAAGGTGTACGAGAACTCACATGCTGAGAGGCTAAACGGGATAATCAAAAACAACTATCTTTATCCATATGGCCCGACAAACATGAAAACGCTCAGGAAGCTGTTAAACAAAGCAGTACACATGTACAATAATGAAAAACCACACAAAGCGTTGGGGAAATTAACGCCAAAAGCATTTAAAGATACTATTGATAACAAGGATAACTCTTCAAGTTATCTCCTGTTATCAACAGTAAATCATCATCATTATAAAAGAGATAAAATAAGTATTAAAAAGGTCAACGTTATTTAGGCATTGACTCAGAAGTAGGCGTGAGGTATGAGGCGTAAGGCATGAGCAAGAAAAAGCCGTTGAGGAGCGAAGCGACTCAATCCCGTGAACTCGGGGTGGCAGTTGGCAGTTGGCAGTAAAGTTTCAGAGTTCCAGAGTTTCAAAGTTCCAAAGTTGAAGAACTACCATTATATGGATAACCCTGGAACATTGGAACCCTGGAACCCTGGAACATTGGAACATTGGAACCCTGGAACCCTGGAACCCTGAAACATTTTAACCTGATGTCCGGCGATAGCCATTACATAACTTCTGTTCGATTATTTAAAGTTCCGGAAAAAGGAACTTTTTTCGATGGAGATTGTTTAGCATAAAGTAAGCAGTCTTTTAAAGACGATTAACTGACATCAAGGGGATATTTAACTCAAAATCATATTAGCCATGGCAGATTTAAAAACAAAGTATATGGGATTGGAACTTAAGAATCCCATTATCGTTGGAGCAAATGATCTGGTGACAAATCCCGCCAATCTGCAGAGAATTGAAAAGGCCGGCGCTTCAGCCATTGTTTACAAATCGCTTTTCGAGGAGAAGATACAGCTTGAGAACCTTGAACTGTATGAACGAATGACAGAGTATGAAGAAAGAAATGCCGAAATGATAACCCTTTTTCCAAACTCCGGATCTGACCGTTCCTATCCTGAGGAGCATTTGCTGAACCTGAAAAGGGCAAAGGAATCGGTTTCAATTCCGGTCATTGCAAGTCTGAATGCAGTAAATGATGATACCTGGGTTGAATATGCTTCAAAAATTGAAGAGACCGGAGTTGATGCCCTGGAATTGAATTTTTACACCGTTCCTGAAAAATCCGAAAGGGAATATGGAGAAATTGAAAAGAGACATGTAAGGACTCTTGCAGCTGTCAGATCGGCTGTTAAAATTCCGGTCTCAGTCAAACTGAGCCCGTTTTATACCAATCCTTTAGGGCTCATCACCGACCTTGATGATGCAGGGGCGGATGGTGTTGTTTTATTTAACCGGCTTTTTCAACCGGATATAGAAACCGAAACTGAACAGCATCAGTTTCCTTATAACCTGAGCAATCCTGAAGACAAAAGGCTGCCTTTGCGTTTTGCAGGATTGCTGTATGGAAAAATTAAGGCATCAATTTGCACAAACTCCGGAATTTTCAGCGGCAGGGATGTAATAAAGATGATCCTGGCCGGAGCAGATAGCGTTGAGGTGGTAAGTACCCTCTATTTGAACCAGATAGAAGTGATAAGCACAATAGTCCGGGAAATAGAACAATGGATGGATTCAAAGCAGTATGGCACCATTGATAGTTTCAAAGGAAAGCTTTCAAGGAAAAATACAGGTAACGATCTGCCTTATCAGCGTGCACAATATATTGATTTCATGTTGAGCACATCAGAGATCCTGAAAAAATACAAAGCAATTAAATGACATCTCCATAAAACTGTATAAGATTCAGGATCAGGTCTCTCAGCAATTCTCCCATTACTTCGGGATAACAAGGGTTAATCCGTGAGACAGATTATCAATTCGTTGCCTGCAAAGCACCTTTAGCATTCACATTCCCTGCCTTTTACTTTTTCGAAGGCTTCCTTTCCCTCAGAAATGGAAAAATATGCCAGACCAGCAGCTCCAATAGCGTCAGCATATGCGAATCCGGTGAGTTCGTAAACAAGGCTTGATACAAGTAAGACCAACGACATATAAACACATACCTTCGTACAATTGGCATCGGCGATAATCGGATCGGAATCCAGCTTCTTCCCGACATTTTTTTTGGCATTCATTAACCATACCATAACTACGATTGAAATTATGGATATTATTATGCCCCAGAGAGTGGTTTCAGGTTTATTATGGTTGACTATGTTAAAAACAATTCCCAGTACCAGGCCCCCTGCCAGAAGAAAGAATGAAGTGCCTGTTATTTTCAATGCCGAAATTTCAAATTTGCTCTTAGGAGTGTCAGGATTTTGCCTGATACGCATAATCATTACTGCAATGCCAATTCCTGACATTACTTCTATAAAACTATCGGCACCAAATCCAAACAGGCTAAGTGTTTCGTCTTCCAGCCCCAGGTACATTGAAATTATCCCTTCCAGGATGTTGTAGAAGATGGTAAACAAGCTTAACTGATAAGCCTTATTATAGAGTTTTTGTTTTGAATTTATCATATTAAGGTCACAGTAATAAAACGTTAACAAAGATAGCTATTATGCCTCCTGATAACTTATTTTCATTCAAAATATCCTGAATCCGGCGCGGCGTGATTAACATGTCAGGTTTTTGCAGACCGGCAGGTTATCAGCATTTCTTATTTACGATTACTTCTATAATAAAAAAGCCCTGCAACTTACCATTTGCAGGGCTTCCCGTTGTTATGCTGAATTTACTTTTTGCCTGCGCCTGAGCTCCTGGATACTTTGGCAGCATTGCGCATTGGAGTTGCAGTACGGGCTCCCTGATTTTTGGCAGCATTTTTCTCCTGCTCCATATACTTATTCTGATTTCCGGCAGCTTCCTGCTTCTTCATCTGTTTCTGCTGTTTCTTAAGCTCTTTCTGTTGTTTTTTCAGAGCTTTCTTTTCTTCGTTTCTCAGCTGTTTTTGTTCACTGGTCATCTGGCCATAATTCTGATACTGACCCTGTGTCTGCGTTTGAACTGTGGCAGCTGAACGGTTTTGGGTTTCAGTTTGTGTCCGGGCCTGTTTTCCCCGGCCAGTCTGTGTCTGTTCCTGGTTTTGATTCTGGGCTGATAATCCTGCGCTTATAAGGATTGTAATTGCAACCATTAAAATTGTCCTTTTCATTTTTTCATTTTTTAGTTTGGTTTTACTGTAAACAAAAATACAATGGTCAAAATGAAGAACTTATGAAGATCAGTCAGAAAAATAAAAATTCTAAATAATATGAATTAACAGTTAAATGAAAAGCTACCGGTCCCGGCAGCAAAAGACGTGACCATGACTGTCTTCCGGCGGAATGTAGTCAGGGTCTCCGGCTTATGTATCAGGGTCTGGAATATAAAGAACTAATGTATGCAGAGAAAAATTGTGAATAAGTTCTTAGTCAGTTTACCCGTCAATTTCAGGTATATTGTTTAACTTGTGTTGGGAATTTAAAGTTGTATGTCAGGCAATAAATATCACAGTACCCTGTTAAAAAGACGATAATTAAAAAATTACTCCACAAAAACCGAATCCACACCATGAGAATTACATTTATTACATTTATTACATTTATAGTATTACTAATCTTCTCCTGCAAAAATAATTCCGGAACTGGCAATATTTCAGAGGATGATTCAGACAAATTCTTTGAAATAGATCTGGAGAAAGCATTTGGGAATAAGAAGACTATTCCGTTAAGCCAGATTGCCTCAGACGTCGAATATTTAGTGCTTGAATCCGGGGAGGAGTGTATGGTAAGACCTGTTGTAAGGTATTATTTCACCGACAGTCTCATTTTCATAAGAAACCTCGATCATATTCTTAAGTTTTCGCGTAATGGGAAATTTATCCAAAGAATAGGGGCTTCAGGCAGGGGTCCGGGAGAAATTGACCTGATTAGAAATCTGTCGCTTCTCCCTGATAAGAAAACACTTGTGGTACAAAAAAATTATCAGCGTGAATTATTATTTTTTTCATTTAAAGGGGAACTTATTAAATCACTTGACTATGAACCCCAGATCGAGAGTTTTAAAATATTGCCGGACGGTAATTTTTTAACATATGAGTCAGGAGCTTCCGGTAACGAGGATGTTATGTTTTGTATAATGAATGAAAACTGGGATACTTTATCGACCATTAGTAATTATTCAAAGTGGACAACTATACCGGGTGCGATGCAAATAATGATAGGTTATCCGGTATTTGAACCATTTTATTTCAGTCAAAACAGGTTTCATTTAAAATCTATGTATAATGATACCGTATACGGGATATATTCCAATAAGATCGAACCTGAATATTTTATAAATCTGGGGAAACTTAAACTTCCCGAGGAACTAAGGCCTGAAAGACTGGGAATAAGTCAAATAGAAAGATTCAGGGAAAATGGTCACAATTACTACTTTACTCAGGTATTCGAAGCTTCTGAAAGAATCTTTATCGGTGCTTTTAATTATGGTGAGTCAGAATCCTCCAAATATTTGATTTATAATAAATTTAATAAGGAATGCACATTATTGACCGGCAACGAAAGCAATTCAACCGGATTTGTAAATGACTGGGATGGCGGCATTGACTTTTGGCCTATCGGACAGCTAAATGAAAATCAAGTATTTATGCCAATAACACCACTGCAGCTTAAAAAGCTGATTTCTGAAAAAACCATAAAAAATAACGAAATAAAATCTCCGGAAACCAGAAGAAAGCTTCTGGAGCTGATTTCTTCCATAGATGAGACTGATAACCCAATACTGATGGTTGTAACGCTAAAGCAAAAATAATCATACAAATTAATCTTCACATTTGGGAAGTCTACAAAATACACTTACCTGAAAAAGTTTTAATCTTTGATTGAACAGGACAAAAAATTCATATCTGATAGCTTTCAGGCAATAGAATTGACAGAGTCCTTTACCCGCGATACAAATGACTTAGATTTAAATATGTCTGATTTTTCGCTCGTCGTTACCCGGGCTAGCAAAGCCGCATTGACATAAAAGGGAATTTTATATCTTTCCGGACAACTTCCGGATTAAACAGAAAAATGCTTTCAGATATGAAGAAAATACTACTCTTATCAGCAATCAGTCTGACATTGTTTGAATGTTCTTCGGAGAAAAAAACTATTCCTGTAATCAATCTGCAAAATACGGCACAGTCTGAAGTGATAAACCTGAGTGAAATGCTCGAAGAGATTCATTTTGTCCAACTTGAAACCTCAGCAGAAATTTTATTAGGAGAAGGCACATATTACCTTGTTAGCGAAAAATTTATTATAACAATTGACAGGGAAAAAATTCTGCAATTTTCCGGCACCGGGAAATACATAAGAACCCTGACAAAGGCGGGCACCGGGCCGGATGAATTCTTAAGGGCTGAAGCATTTGCGCTCGACGGGGAAAATGAGATTCTTTATGTAAACCACCGGGGTGATTCAAAAAACATTGGTGTCTTTAATCTAAAGGATGGCAAAAGGATTAAGAGAATCCCGACAGGAGTGGATAATTTAATTTCTCAGATAGCTGTACTGAAGGACACAGTTCTGGTAATCACTCCACGCATGAATCAGGAGTATAACCTGTTCTACCTGTCAACCACAGGGAAAATAATTGGGGGCATTGCGCCACCTTTAGTAAAAGGAATTGGTTTGCAGTCAAGTATAGAAAAGGTTTCAGACAAACTTTACTACATGCCAAAAGAATATGACACATTGTATTTAGTACATAATACCACAAAAGAGCCATATTGTTTTTTTAATGTAGAAGACAGATTTACATTTGAAAATAACGAAAACGGGAACTTTGTTTACTTATCGCTTATTACCCCGGATTTTATGATAGCTAATAAAATCCATGCAAATATCAAAATGAATGATGATGGCGAAACATACAGTATGAATGGTGATAAGGCTGAACTCTACCGGATTGATAATAAAAACTTCACAGTAACCGGAATTAAAAATTTTTATAATGACTTCCTTGGTGTGGAAGAGCCGTTTGATCCCTGGAATAATTATCTTTTCGCAACAAATGATCTTGCTTATAGAAGTTATTCTTCGTTTAATCTGAAGCAATTAATAAAACAAGCTCTGGAAAAGGGCAATCTTGAAGATCAGGTAAAACAAAGAATATCATCGCTCGATGAACAGATATCTGAAAACGATAATCCCATTCTCGTAATTGGGAAATTTAAGTCTGAATGATTCAAAATTGCCACAGCTCGACCACGATGCGTGCAATCAAGGTGATGGAATTACAGTGAGGGAAGACTCTTTTTATCACAACCTGCAAACAACACAAATAAAATCATAATTTCAGGGTTTGCGGAAAGAGGTTAATAGTCTGTCCTTTCCTTCAGGATGAGATTGCGGGCTGGCAGCTAAATTATAGTTGTGCCCGGGGTTGAAACTTTTAAACCAGGTCACTTCTTATTTAATACGAGGTCATATGAGTGATCGACCCATGAAAATACTTCTTTATCGGGTACTGACCCATCGATATTAATCGTGTTCCAGTGCTTTTTATTCATGTACGATTTAACTGTACTTTATAAATACTTGAAATTCAAAGGGATAATTTTACGAAACCTATCATGGATATACTTCGGCCGTGTTCTTGAGAGGTTAATGGGTTGCATTAAATGTTTTTTATTATATTTGCTTGAGTAAAGTTGATTGCTTAATATCTTTGTTCTTTTAGTGAGTCTGAATGTCTTTCCACCCTGGATGAAACTGATAGAAATATTAGTTTCGTTGGTTAGCGCCATAAAAAGCGTCGGTAAATTATTAACAAAACTTAAAATAAACTGGAAGAGCATGAAGACAAAAATTAAAAAGATCATCTATAAAACTAAACTAGTGTGGAACATGGGTGGACTAAAACAGACACGCTGGATAGGACAAAGAGAACCTTAATAGGAGCATATGTTCCACCCTCCAAAAATAATTTTGCTTCATATTTTAAAGCCGAGTGACCTCGGCTTTTTTATTCGCCTCTCGCACTTTATTCCTCTGATATGTCTTTTATCGTCTCCATTTACGGTATGGATTTGACCAAAATGAATGGCTGTGGAGTACTCTGATAATTTGAGTAACTAGGATAATTCCAAGTGTCTTTTTTTGGACAATCAGGCTGAATTAGCTCATCCTTATCATAAGAATCCAAGTACTGATCTTCTTTAGAAATAAATGGATCAAGCCAGTCTGCCTTTGCTTTTGCCCATTCAATTTTTGTGGCAATTTCCTCAGTTATCTCTCCATCCCTGCTAACAAATTCTTCAAAGGTACTTATGTATTGTCTCAAAATGTGAGTTTTATGCAATCGCTCTGCCATTAAAAATAAGGATTTAAACTCTTTCTTTTCTGCTTTTTTCTTTTGCTTGAATTCTTCTCGTATCCGCTCTTCATTTTCCCTGATGATTCTTTGACGTTCAGATTCAATGCGTTCTTCCTTAATTTTTTCAGCCCGAATTTCTAAACTGGCAATAATTGAAATTATCTTGTCTTCCAATTTGGTGTGAGAAGTATCTTTAAAAGTATCTTTATCACTGTAACCATAATAAATATTAAAATGCAGATCTCCACTGTGAACCTTCATATACTTTGAATAGGTATCCACAGTGTTGGTCACTTGTTTACGTCTTTCGGTTAAATCAATATGGATTTCTTCTGAATTAATAACTGCATAGGTAAGATTATCTTTTACCTTTAATGCCCAACCTCTAAACCGTAAAGCCTTGATTATAGTTTCAAAAATAGAAAGTGATCTATCTATGGATTTTTCTGATACTGAAATATTAAGAGTGGGCCCCGTTTTTACTTTAAAAGGATTCTTTTTTAAATAATTATTTTCAGATTCATGCCGGAATTTTTCTTTGGTATCAATTATTAGAGGATCTTTCGCGTATAAAACTTCAGGCACAACAAAAACAGATGTGTCTCCGCTTCTAATTTCAGATTCACGGATTGCATTCCTGCTCATCGGAGGAGTTAGAGTAATTTCTTTTTCAGCAAGATCAGTACTTTGCTTATTACTCGCGGTTATTTTAGGAAGCGGAATTATTTCGGTTGGCTTACCGTGCTTCAACTTAGACCAGTATCCAACTGGCGGAGTAGGAATATCCATCGATTTGCATTGTTTTCTTAACCCATTATCAGACAGACCATACTTCTTGCAGACAGAGATCATAGGCTCAGCCCATATCAATTTATATAATTCTTCTCTTGAGATCTTCATGTTTTTTCAATTTAATATGATCGTCTGTATTTATCCTGATAGCTCTGAACGGGATCTTTCTCAACCCATTTCACCAACTCATCTTCAAAGAAATAGATCTTGTTCCCTTTGACATAATGAGGAATTGACTGATTCCTGATCATCTTATTGAGACCATTCTTGGTCTGTTGCAGTATCCTGCAAGCATCCTCTATCCCAATTGGGCGGTGCTTATCGACTCCTAATCCAAGTTGTGATTCAACATGTTCAAGTAAAACACGCATTTCTGCAATCTCATTTATTAGATAATTCACTGCTTTGGGGACAGTCTGTAGCGTTAGCTCCTCTTTTTCAGCTGCATTGTTCATAAGTTTCTATTTTTAGTTTTAAATCTGAAAATTTACACCGATACCATGATTCAGAACACAATTTTCTGAAATCATGAGAAACAAATGTTAAAATTATATGTTTAAAACTTTGATGGTGAGGTAAAAAATAAATAAAATAGTAGGTGTGTAATTCAATTCCTTTTTATAATTTTAGTCAAATATTTGGTTGATATCTACAATTGAGTAATTTTGCGCTTCCTAAAAACATCAAATTAAATTAGTTCCAAATGAGCAAAAAAAACCCTGACAAAGAAAAGGGAGCATTAGGTGAGCATCAACTTGAAGCTCTTGCAGAGTGGCTTAAATCTCATGGATCAGAGGCTTTCAAGCCTGCTTTTCAAAATAAATCTGAGGTTGAAAGGATTATTGAAAAAATGTCAATTATAGATGAAAAAGCCATAAGAGAACCATACACGGTTTAATAGTATGGTAATATGGTGGAATTTCATATTTTTGACTACTCAATAACAAATCTTAAGGCTCTTTTTCAGAAGTATTCAAAAACTCCGGCACAGAATCTAAGTGCCAAGATTCATCTTACATATTTTGAGGAGTACTTTAAGGTTTTGGACGCCAAAACAATTCTGGTAGAGTTCCCTTATGTTGATCATGACTATCTGGAGGATTTCTCGGCTTATTATGTAAAATGTTTTAAAGAGTATGATCGGTTTTGCACCCGATTACATTTCTTTAGCATTCCTTTTTCAGATGAAGAATTTTCGAAATTGCTCACAGCTGAAAATCCTCATATTGATAAAGAGTCCTTAAATAATGCTTATCTCGGATTTATCGTCGTAAAGCCAATACCACTGACATTCATTGGTAGGACATGTCTAAAGACATACCCCTTAAGCGGAGGAAGAGATTATCCATTCCGGCATGAATATCATGTTAATCTTTTTGGTTTAAATTTATTTGTGAAGTCACTTGCCTATCAGGAGCAAGATAGTGTCGTTGCAGCTTGCGCTTCGACTGCAATATGGACAGCCTTCCAGGCTACAGCATATCTTTTTCAACATTCAGTGCCGACTCCTGTGGAAATTACAAAGGCAGCTGTAAAGTTTTTCCCTTTGTCCAACCGTCATTTCCCAAATAAGGGGTTATCTGAAGAACAAATGGCTCAAACAATACGGGATGTTGGATTGGAACCTTACCTTATATCTACTTCAGAAGCCCACATCATAAAAGCTTCAGTATATGCCTATCAGAAAGCAGGAATACCCTTGGTATTAGGAATTGAGCTTTCAGAAGAAGGAGATGAAGGTTCTCTCCCAATAGGGAGACACGCAGTAACAATTTCCGGATATCGGATAGCTGGTGAAAAAACCAGTTTCCCCAGAAGCAGATTTCATCTGAGGAGTTCAAGAATTAACAAGATATACGCTCATGATGACCAAGTTGGCCCTTTTGCCAGAATGGAGTTTCTTCCTGATGGGACTAAATTATCGACTTCATGGCCTGACTCAAATGGTGAGCTAGGAAAAATAACTGCAAATCCTACAATATTATTAGTACCTCTTTATAACAAGCTCCGAATACCATTCGAAACAATCTTAAAAGTAATATTTAAACTTGATGAATTGTTTGATATTATTGATGATCATCTACATCTTGGAATAGCTGAAATTGAATGGGAAATATTCTTGGCAAGTAGTAATCACCTAAAGGAAGAAGTTTTTAATTCAGAACTCCCTGGCGAAGAAAAATTAAAGATTCTTAGAAAAAGCCTTCCAAAATATGTCTGGCGGGCGATAGGTCATCTGAACGGTGAGAGAATAGAATTATTATTTGATACAACTGATATTGAACAAGGGGAAATCTTCTTAGGATGGATTAAGTACTCTGAAAACCTATTTAAAACCATAAAAACAATCGCAGATAACATCGAACTTCGTGCTATCAAGTTAATGCAACTGCATAGCATATTCAAAAGTTTGCGAGATTAATTAATGACTACTCCAATTCAATATTTCCTTCCGCTTAATTGTTTGGTAACACCTGTAATATTATATCTCCATTTTGACATTTGTTCACTTGCTCCAAAATGCTGAGATATTTGATTAATTGTAAATCCTTTTCTGCATGCCCATATTAATCCTTCTCTTGGTAGAATAAGACAACCAGCGAGCCAATTAGCTTCATCCTCACAATCTTTATCAAACTCACGCAAAATAGATCCATTAATTGGAATTGTTGTAGAAAAATTATGTTCACATAAAACATGTGACAATTCGTGAACGATATTACTGTTACTTCTCTTTTGCGAAGAATTATGGTTGTTTATTAAGATTAGTCCAACCGGTGTCTGTACCAAGCATGCAAAAAAATCAGAATCTTGACTTCTTAATCTTAAAAAATGTTCTCTTGGGAATCCCAATTTATTCAAATCAGACAAGGTAATAATAGGTATCCCCAATTCATCACAAAGTAACTGACAGTCCAAAGGATCGTTACTCTTCAGACCGATTCTCTTTCTTATTTCAAGACTTTTCTTATCTGCCCATGATTTAAAGCCCCTTTTCACTTTCTTTCTTGATTAATTTGCCACTATTATCGTATGCGAATTCTATCATTTTGGCGATAGATTCGACAATTCCAGCATCTAAGTTCCTATCAGCCCTAAGGTGATAAAGAACCTTTGTTTTATGGTCATCCTCACTAAATGAGGCTTCAGATGTAAAATCAGTGGAAGGGACTCCTAACCATTCACAAATTTTAAGAAAAGTATCTAGGTCAGGTACTTTCCCCTGCTCAATTCGAGATAATGTTGAAATACTTACATCTCCAATCTCCGCAGCAACATCTCTTAAATTCTTACTACCCCTCCTGTTTTTGACCATCTGAGATAACTTAGCTATGTCAATATTTGCCATCGATAAATATATTTTCAACAATGATAATCAATTTTCTTGCATGAAACAAATAAATGTTGTATCTTTGATGAAAATATTGTTTCACTAATAATAACAAGAAATGGGAAATTTTAATTTTAAAGTAAACGGGAAAACTTATTCAAGCTCCGAAGGTACAATTTCCGGAGGACAGATTCTTGAAATAGCAGGGTTTTTACCAATAGATGATTTCGAGCTAACTATGAAGATCGAGCATCATGACTTTGAACCGGTTCAAATACAAGAAAGCGTTGATTTAACATCAAAGGGAATTGAGATGTTTAAAGTTAAACCAAAGAAGGAGCTAAAATTCGAGGTGGATGATGAAAAATACAAAACATCCGAAACTGAGCTCACCCCTGTTGAAATTCTCAGCAAGGCCGGATTGAAAGCAGAGGAATACTATCTCAAACAAATCATTGGTCATACCGAGATTTCATATAAGGATAAAGAAACAGAACTAATTAGCATGCTCCACAATCCTAAATTTATCTCATGTAAAAAGGGGCCTGCCACAGTTTCTTTTAATCTCCTGTAATGAATATAGGTATATCTGTATTGAAGGAACAGCTTGAAGCCATTGGATATGTTGTTTCCATGAGTGGAGACAACTTCCTTTCCTTTAATTATAAAATTCCTTTAGGAAGATTTCGCGATAAGGAAATTGAGCTCGGGCTTGAAGCTACTCAATTTCCTTTAATTCCTCCTTCAGGGCTCATTATAAGACCATACTTGCTTCCGGTAACAGGGGGAGGAGGGATCCATCCAACCGGTGGCATACACTTACGAACTATTCCATCGTCTGAGTGGCAGTACTGGAGTCGTCCCTTTCCTAATTGGGACAATAGTGAAAAAAACGTCAAAACATACATGGCTTTTGTTAGAACTTTATTTGATTTTGAATGAAATATAGTGTTGTTATAGAGGATAAGACTGATAGAATATTAAAGGACTTTCTCCTTAAAGACCAAGATCAAGAGGATTTGTGTTTTGCTCTTTATTCATTCTCATCGGGAGTCACCAGAATCACAGGTATAATAAAATCTGTTCTATTACCTGAAGTTGGTGACAGAAATTTGCATGGAAATGTAAGCTTTAACTCCACCTTCTTTGATAAAGTTACGCAGATGGCTCTAAAGGAGAATAGTGGTATCTGTTTTATTCACAGTCATCCATTTGGAGGATGGCAAAGTATGAGTAAAGATGATATAAATACAGAGAAAATGCTAGCACCTAGAGTAAAAGGAGCAACAAACTACCCTCTTCTTGGAATGACATTAAGTCAGGATGGGATATGGAGTGCGCGGTTTTGGATAAAAACTAAACCTAAGACATATAATCGTACTTGGTGTGAATCAGTGAGAGTTATCGGACAAAGGTTTTCAATTTACTATAATGATGAAGCATTACCACCACCTGTCTTTAAAGAAGAATTTGAAAGGACAATTTCAGCATGGGGCGTACGTAGACAATCAGAATTATCAAGGATCAGAGTTGGTATTGTCGGAATAGGAAGTGTCGGAAGTCAGATTGCGGAAGCCTTGCTTCGGACAGGTATAATGCAAATATCATTAATTGATTTTGACACCATCGAAAGACGTAATCTCGATAGACTTCACTCTGTGGACAAAAAGGAGATCGGATATCTAAAAACGGAAGTTTATGCCAGAAAACTGAACCAAAAAAGGTTATTTAGTAAACAACAAGTAACATCAATACCATTTAGTATAATTGAAAAGGAAGGATTCGAAGCGATACTCGACTGTGACATAGTTTTTTGTTGCGTCGACAGACCATGGCCAAGGTTTGTCTTAAACATGATCTCCTATTCATGTCTTATTCCTGTTATTGACGGCGGTATTGAAGCAAGTTACTCCAAGAAATCTGACAACATAGATCGTAAGCATCCGGGGAAGGGCATATTTTGTTGACTCCGGGGGTGGATTAACTTTCGTCGCAAAAAAGCGATGTTAAACAGTTCAAAGATGACAGTTCTTCTGGAACGGAAGAAGGAGTCTGGATTAAGCGTCAAAAGCTTTTGTTCTAACGAAGGTATAGCACCATCTACATTCTATTACTGGCAGAAGAAGCTCCGTAAGGATACCGGCAGCGGGCGGTTTATACCACTACTTGTCAGGGCTCCTGGATCAGCCGCCTGCCCGGCCTCAGTTCATCAACCTGTGCCTGACATGGAAAATACATCGCTGGAAATCGCCTATCCAAACGGAACAACCCTAAGAATAAGACAAACCCTGGATATGGCAGGGCTGCGTTCCCTTGTATCCCTGTTAGACTGAGTTTATGTTCCATCTTAACGCTTCACTGCGGTATTACTTGTATCCTCTTCCGGTGGATATGCGAAAAAGTTTTTATACCCTGAGTGGTGTTGTCAACTCGCTGATGAATCAGAATGTTCGCGACGGAGGGGTATTTATCTTCATGAACCGCCACCAGAATGTGATGAAAATCCTGCATATGGAATATGCCGGGCTGGTAATCTATCATAAGAGATTAGAATCAGGCCGGTTTAAGCTGCCGGCTTTTGATGAAAATACCACCTCGATAGCCATAAACTGGCAGGATCTAATGACTATGGTTCAAAGTGTAAAAATGAGAAGTTTAAAACCGTATAAAATTGTTAATAAAAAACTGTTATTCAGTTAGTTATTAACATTGTACCAGTTTGTTGCCACGTTTTGTTTTGTTATATTTGACACAGACAAAACGCCGAAAGAACTGTGGAGAATAAAGCTGATAAAGATACATTACTGGAGGCCCTGCTTCTAGAGCGTGATGAGCTTTATCAGGAGCTTTCCAAATTACGCCAGCTTGATAAAGGGGCACTTGCCAAGGCTGAAAAGGAGATTGCACATTATAAAGAAGTTGTAGAGGAGAAAGACCGTTTAATAAAGAAATTAACCGACCAGCTGGCATGGTTCAGGCGGAAGTTCTGGAAATCATCAAGTGAAAAGTATATACCTGCTGACCCGGCACAGCGAAAGATCGATTTTGATGGGTTGGAGATACTGCCGGAAGAAGAAGCAGTAATCAGTGAGGCATCCCGTGAAATAATCACTTACAAGCGCCAAAAACCGGAAAATGATAAAAAGCAGCCTTTACGTTTACCTCTTCCGGAGGATCTTCGCCGCGAGGTAGAAGTCATCGAACCTGAAGGAATAGACGAGAACTGGATACGTATCGGCGAAGAGATAACAGAGCAGCTGGAAAATAAGCCCGGTGAGGTGTATGTCCGGCGTATCATCCGCCCGAAATATGCATTGAAAAAAGATTTACAGCTGCAGCAGGAAACGGGTACAGATGAGAGCCTGAATAAAGTTGTAAAGATCGCCCCTCTTCCTTTGTTACCGCTGCCCAGGAGCAATGCGGGGGCCAGTCTGCTGGCTGAACTTCTAATGGGCAAGTACATGTATCATCTTCCTTTCCACAGGCAGATATCAATGTTTAAGCTTGAAGGAGTAAGAATCCCGGCATCCACAATAAATGACTGGTTCGCCGGATGCAGTGATCTGCTCAGAGCATTGTATTACAGGTTAAGGGAGATGGTGCTTCAATCTGACTATATACAGATCGACGAGAGTACAGTCCCGGTAATCAACAGTGAAAAGCACCGGGCAGTGAAGGCTTACCTGTGGGTGGTTCGGTCTGTAATGAAGAATCTGGTGTTTTTTCATTATGACAAAGGTTCACGTGCACAGAAAGTGGTAATAGAACTTCTCCATAATTACAAAGGCGCAGTACAGACAGACGGTTACGATGTTTATTCCATCTACGAGAACAAGAAAGGGGTATTGCTTCTTGGCTGCTGGGCACATGCCAGGCGAAAATTTAATGAGGCCCTGAAAGAGGACAAAGCCGGAGCTGAGTATGCCCTGGAACAAATCGGGCTGATCTATGGAGTGGAAAGCATGGCAGATGATCAGGATCTGGATTATGAAGCACGTGCAGAGCTTCGGTCAAGGCTTGCTTATCCGATAATGTGTGCTTTTGAAAAGTGGATTTTAAACTATATGCCCAAAGCATTAGAGGGAGGGAGAATGAGTAAAGCGTTATCCTATACCTATCTGCTCTTCCACCGCTTGTCCAGGTATCACCTTGATGGCCGGTACCGGATAGATAATAACCTCGTTGAGAATACTATTCGCCCCTTAGCGATCGGAAGAAAAAATTATATGTTCTGTGGTAATCATGATGCTGCAGAGAATGCTGCAATAATGTACTCACTTCTCGGATGCTGTGCTGCAACGGAAGTTAATCCCAGGGAGTGGCTGACAGACGTGCTCACAAGAATCCCATATTACAATAACGATTACAGCCGTGATCTGGCAGAGCTCCTGCCTCATAACTGGAAGGCTGCCCGGGAACTCCGGAAAGCTCCAACTGAAATCCAATGATTATTGGAGATCGTTGGAAAAAGTTAAACACCCATCTGTTTTTATAAAGATTTCAAAGAACTCCAGGAAAGTTGCACTGAAAACTAACCGCCTCAAGATAGTCGTTGGCTTAACCTATGCCAATATGCACCAGACCGGATGCTTACCATAGATCAGGCTAGGTGGAGAACCTACACGACCGCTCCCGGAAGAAGATGCATGAAATGCATGGAACAATATAAATCCGAAGATGTAGCACTTGAACAAACTGGACTTCTTGAAGATCCAAAATATATTAGAGGACTTGAAAATACGCATTTCATTAATCACGGTGAAAATGTCTTTGCCTTTAGTCTTGGACTAGCTGGTCTTCAAGTTCAACAGTTTTTATCTTATATTCTTCAACCAAAAAAGGTGCTGTATGGACCAAAAGAAATGGATTTTATTACCGGAAATATTGACTCACTTTTCGAGTTTTCATGCAATAAAAATTGTGAATTCCCCGGGCTGATCGGAGTGGGAGACGAAATTAAAAGTCTTTTAATACAAAAACATCCAATTGCAGAGGCTTCAAGAGCAAAAGCTAAAAAATTGTTTTAAGTAACTGACTGAGGATTTTGAATTAAAGATTAAACACATATTATTGGTAAAATTTCTCACTAATTTATACTTTATCAACGTACTATTATTTGTTCGTTTGTTGGATCGAAACGATATTTTACTATTTCACCGGATATAACTAAATGAATTGCCTGTTCTATAATGTCTAAAGGAGCAATGAACCATTCTCGCGGGGTGTGCCTATCTCCTTTCTTGTCAAAGACATCAATATTTAAACAGGATTTGCCAAAAAAGTTATGGAGCAATTGCTCTAACTTCTGAGGGTTCATGTTGTAGCATTTATAAACCATTAATAATCTTACGTCCGCCATTAAATATGTAGGTTCCTGAGAGGCGTTTCTTATCCTCTCCTCTACCTCAATCTTAGAGAACCCAATCTTATACAGATGCTGAATCTTTTTTATTTCCTGATTCTCGCTTTTGGATTTCAGTATATATATGAATCCAGCTTCTTTATCTTCATCTGTTATATTGCTGAATTTCTCTATGAACTTCTCGTTTGACGTTTCAAGATTTTCTGTTACTGCCTTTCCGTTTGCCAATAATGCTTTATACAAGGAGCGATACAGCATATTAGATTCAGTCCCATTCTCAAAAATTACTCGCGTTCTTCCATCTTTCCTAGTACGACTACCGCTTTTGAAAGGTTGCACTTCTTTTTCAAAATCCACATTTTCCAAAAAAAGCAAAACTCCATTATGAACATAAAAGTCCCCTGCTCTGAGATTTTTTTCTTTAAACTGAATAAGGCGCCGTTTACCTTTAGCAAGATCTCTTTGTACAAGTTTAAATTGAAATTCGTACTTCTCAAAATCTTTACAAGAATTACGTCTTGCCACAAAATCGGCTGAAGCTCTTTCGTCCTGAAGTTTTATGTGTTTAAAATCAAATAACCCTTCTGAATCGTCATCTAGCAAGCCCAAAATATCATCATTCAACACATCATCTAAAGAATTGATTTGTTTTCGTTCAAAGTTCAGCAGACCATATTTATCATGCTCTCTTAGCATTTCAATTTTAGCCGGATTTTCCCTTATAGATTTGAGTCGGGAAAATAATTGATGTTCTTGTATACCTCCGCCTTGTTCGGGTTCACGATTATTTCTTTCATAGAAATCGATTATCTCCTGAAAAGAAGCATCCAGCCTTTCATCTTCATTCCTGACTCCAGAAGTAATCGGCTTAATATCTAATAAGCCTAAGGGGTCATTCTCAAATATCTCTCGAAGTTTATTATCCTTGTCCATTTTGATTTTTTCGCTTTTGCTCTTTCAAATAGATAATCGCTTCCGCCATTCTCTTCTCCAAAGGATCAGACGATTGAAGTCCCGGATTCCTTTTAAATGTTTTTACAAAGTCGTTTATTTTTGGCCAGAGCAACAAAGCCTCTTCTAATGTCATTTGAATTCTGGTTGCTTCAATTACGTCCTGAATCACTTTTAAAACTTTTGGAGTCACAGATTTTGACAAGATTTCGAATGCCTTTTGGAAAGGATTTATCTTGTCTATCAAGTCAATATGCAAATCATCAATGTTTATAAACTGATCTGCCATGCGAATAAATCGTTTACCACCAACTTCTTTAATTTCACCGTATTTTACATAAGAATCTGCTACAACGTACTGACGGACTTCTTCGATTTCTTCCTCAGATAATTCAGGATATTTGATTTGTATAATCTTAGGAATCAATACCTTGTTAATTACTTCTGGATCGACGTTCCCGGGCATCGCTTTGAGCATAGTGTCATCCTGAAGAATAGTTGCCTTTAAATCATTAAGGTCTGATTCAATAATTTCCCTTACTCTTTTGGAACTTGGTGTTTTAAACCCTCTGATTTTTATTTCACCGACTTCGGCTTTATCCTCATCAGATAATTTTGTTTTGAAGTTAAAGTTGGGAGCAAGAACCTGTTCCATCAAAAGGGATGCAGTAATAGCTTTCAGCATATTATTAACCGATAACCTTACTAAGTCATCTGCAGCATCTGGTTGGGCTATTAAGTTAGTAAACTGAGCGTGCGTCTTGTTAGAACTATCTCTCGTACATCGACCGATAATCTGTATTATTTCTGTTAAAGAGCCACGGTACCCTACTGTTAATGCATGTTCGCAAAATGGCCAGTCGAAACCTTCCTTCGCCATTCCTAATGCTATAATCAAGTCCATATCTTCAGCAACCTTAATTTCCCGAAGTGAAGCAACTACTTTCTCACGGTCTCTTGGATTGTCATTTACCAGATCCGCCACTTTTAACAGTTTGCCGTCAGTATTTCTTTTCAAATATATGATTCCGGTATCTGGATCAACCTTTGAAATATCTCCAATTGCATCCAAAATTGTATCAACCTCATTATGCTTATCTTTGGTGGATTCTCCAGAATTTACATTTGGAATATGTAATATCGTTTTCTTATTTGTATCTAATATTTCAAGAATTGCTGAAGTGTATCTTCCCTGATAAAAATGATAGCCAATCCCCAACGATTTTAAATAAGTATAGCCGTTTAGTTGTTCATAATAGGTGTAAGTTACTTTGGTGAATTTTGCTTCATCTTCTGGTAACAGAACCGGAACACAATCGCCACGAAAGTAAGAGCCCGTCATCGCAACAATGTGAGCATTTGACTTTGCCATGATTGACCTTAACAATTCTCCTAATCGACTGTCATTATCAGCTGAAACATGGTGAAATTCATCAATAGCCAAAAGTATGTTGTTAAATTTAGATTCTTCTAATTCTTCGAAAGCAAAGCGAAGTGTGGCATGGGTACAAATCAAAAGTCTTTCTCCATTTTCGAGGAAATTTTTGAAAGCCTGTACTTTACTTTTGCTTCCATCCATTCCGGGAGTGCAAAGATTATATTCGTCGTTTGGTTCCCAACTGGCAAAAAATCCGAATTCTTTTAAATTGGTTTTACGAAAGGATCCCCCGATTGATTTTTCTGGAACTGCTACGATTACTTTCTTGAGTCCCTGATGAAATAGCTTATCCAGAGCAATAAACATCAAAGCTCTCGACTTACCTGATGCCGGAGGTGCTTTTATGAGAAGGTATTGAGCATCCCTTGACTGATAGGCCTTTTCCTGCATTTCACGCATTCCCATACCGTTCGTTTGAGAACTTTTACCAGTTTTGCCATATTGTACGTTTACTATATCCATTATTATAACTTATTGTTTTTAATTGGTGGCAGGTATCATTTTCTTCTCTTTTTTACTTTAGTCTCTATCTCGAATAATGTACCTTTTGCTCTTTCTTCATATTTCATTTGCTCATATAGATTAAAAAGATACTCTAAACGTTCTTCATCACTCTCAAAAGGTTTACTACGATAACAGCGTTCCACGGCAATATTATTTTGCTTGTGAGCCTCACGTAATCCATTTGGCATTTTGTCCGGGTCGTAGAGTTGGGCGAGAGTTTTCTCAGAGTCATGTTCTCTTTCCTCAAGAATATGATATACATGTTTTTCCAGCTCCTCTTTTTGACGGGCATTTATTTCAGGGAAAGGGAAAGTATTGTAGCAGATTACTGCTGAATAACGAAAATCACTCTTTAGCCTACCCGCGACAGCTCTTACCCATACCATATGCATTCGAGAGTTTATTACAGCAAAAACGTATAAGTCTGGATCATAAATTGCTTGAGCAGAATCTGAAATAATTGTTTCCGAATCTAAAAAGCCAGTTGGAATATACTCCCTTCTAACCGATGAAACTCTTGGTACGAGTATTTGATTTTTTTTTGCTCGGTTCGTCATATAAAATCTATACGGAACATTCGCATAATTTTTAGCAATTTTCCCCCCTTTAAGCCTAGACTGCTTAACTAAGTCTATTCTCTTTTTAATAGGTGGTATTTGAATGGCTTTCGATAAATTCTCCGCCTCAATCCATAAACAATACCGACTTTGATCATTGATATATTCATAGGACCCTGACAAGCTCTTAATATAGTTCACAGCATCAGGGTATTTCAAAATCAATTCATTTTTATCTGCATCTGAAAGGATTAAGTTACCACCATCATAGGGTATATTCCCTGTAGCAATTGGTGATAATTTTGACAATGGAGTTTGTCTTTTCTCTACAATAGTATTTCCGCCATTTATTAAATAGGCATTAATGTTTCTTACCTCATGCCGTTTTGATTTGTAAAATAAAAATTTCTTTTGGGAGCTAATTTTTCTTACGCCAATAATTGAGCATATTACTTTTGCATTATATTTTGCATTATTAGACCAAACAAATTCTGGATATGCAAATGAAATTTCAAGGCCATGCTTAAACACTTCAGGCCATATCATAGGAACTTGAGTTCCTTGACAAATGGAATTTGTAGAAACAAACGCAAACTTAGAATTGGTATCTAAATACTTGGCTCCTTTTATAAACCAACAGGAGATATAATCCAGAAATTTCATATTTTCAGGCATTGGATAAACACATGCAATATCTTCTTTTTGTTCCGCAGACTGTACATTGAAACCCAAATATGGAGGATTACCCAAAATATATATTTCGTCACCTTCCTTTTTTGGACAAACATTCTCCCAGTCCAATCTTGTAGCGTTTCCATGAACAATATTCCCGGTTTCTTTTAGTGGAAGGGCAGGTTTTGTTCTTCCAAACTCTTTAAAAAACTCCTGATTCATCTGGTGTTCAGCCAACCATAAAGAGAGTGTTGCTATTTCGTGTGCAAAGTCATCTAATTCAATACCATAAAAACTGCTAAGTGAAATACCGGAGAATTGTGTGCTATGTGCTTTATTAATTCTGTCTATTTCTTTAAAAATGCTCATTTCAAGTCGACGCAATTCTTTGTAAGCAATGATTAAAAAGTTACCACTCCCGCAAGCAGGGTCAAAGATTTTTATGTTCCAGATCCGACGAAGAAGAATATTTAATTTCTTGCTATTGTCTCGTGCGGTATCAAATTCTACATATAACTCACTTAAAAATAGCGGCTCAATCACTTTCATTATGTTCGGTACACTTGTATAGTGCATTCCAAGCCCTCCTCGATCTTCAGGATTTATAACCGCCTGGATCATAGAACCGAAAATATCGGGGTTAATATCTCTCCATTGCATTGTTCCGCTATCAATAACGGCCGATCTGCTTCGTCTAGTAAAAACAGGGACAGAGTGTTTGTTTTTATATAGACCTCCATTTACGTAAGGAAAAGCTTCAAGATAAGCAGGCAGATGCATGCGCTGGTCTTGTTCAGTATTCAACACCTCAAACAGTTTATCGAGATATGAATTTAGATCACTTCCATCGGTCTGAGTATGACTAACTATTGAATTGGTAAACTGTTTTTCTTCAAAAATGCCGGTATCCTCTGCAAAAAAACAAAACAATAGACGAGAAAGAAAAACATTAAGACTATGTACCTCTTCGGGAGTCTTAGAAGTGTTATCCTTCTTAATCTCATCATAAAGCTTAGCCATTCTTACAGCGGCTTTTACATCGGCAGGATTTTCTAGTTTGTATCCTGCTTTTTCCATTCCAGCCCATGGTAAGAAGAAATCGAAATGTTTTGGAATTTCCAAAACTGGGATATCCAAAGTGTCAGAGGTTTTCTGGTCTCTTGCTAAAAGTGTTTTAAAATCGGTTACTACAATAAAGCGAGTATCATGCTTTTCTGCTCTTTCGTCCGACTTTAAATTATCAATTAGTTCATGCAAATCATTTTTAGATCCCTCTTTATAAAAGAGCTTTTTCTTCCAGACAATTTCGCCATCAACATTTGAAAGGTTCATGCCGCCTTTCTGTAAGCGTGTTATTGAGGCTCGTGGTAGTCCGTAAGCCAAAAGCAAATCGTATATAAAAGATGATCTATTTAAGGATTTAATTAGGTTTTGTAAGTTGTTTTCTATCTGAGTTATGTTCATTCTTTTTATTAAATTTTTCAATCGCAAAAGTAAAGTTAGTCTTTTAATGGGATAATTTTTTCATCCGTAGTATAGAAAAACTTACAAGCATAGCGATCATTACTCTCATTTCAGAAAATTGGCCGGAAATTTTCATCTTACTTTTACTTAAAAAGTCGGTTTTTGAGATTTATGGGTAGAATTTTTTTTTACGATAGTCTACCCCATTTTAGACATCCATTTTTTACCCTTACTTAGAGGGAGAATACGGGGAGGAAGGAAAGGAGGAAGGCCGGGGGGTGCCCCGGGCGAGAATAAAATCTCAAGCAGCAACACTACATCAAATAGTTTGATTTGAATGCCCGAAATGAATGTTCCTGACTCAAGCGCTCCTTTAACTTATGCGGCAATCGTGTTTTTTCCAGTTGTGGCCCCCGGGAACTGAAGATCTGACTACGATAAATCAAGTGGCGACAATATTGCCGCTTAAATTGTTTTGGCTGCAGTGACCTGATAGCTATTTACTAACACGAAATCGCAAATATAGCAGGAGTTAGAATTGAAGATTATTAAATCATCTTCAATCTATCCCAATTATTCAAGAATTCTGAATAATCCCACACTGAACTGTCGATCATTCGTGAATACGATCCTAAACTAAGGAAAAACCACTCAGACTCAGCACTAATGTTGGTACAATCGTAGAGCTTTTTATTATTATGTGCGTCAACCATTTGCCAAAAAACAATTTCAATTTCATTGTTGATTATCAAATGCCGATTTCCCTTGGTAATTCTCCTTTTAAATTCATTGGATGGGATAATAACGTATTCGTAAAAATGATCTTTTTTATTTTGGAAGGTGAAAATTAAGAAGCCAGGTACACTATACTTCCCTGTTAATCTTATTTTGAATTGACCGATTGATTTTACTGGATTTCCATTGCGACTGCCAATCACCGATTCATCAACAGGTTCAGAACAGATTAAATGGACTGTTGTAATACCATCGATCCCGTTTCTAAATCCTAAACTGTAAAAATCATCAGCATAACGCTGATAAGAAAACCCATGTTCTTCCAATTTCTTTTCAAATTCACTTTTCATCCTTGTACCGGTTTTGCATCGATAAAAAAGTTTCATACAATAAGATTATTCTGTCCTAATATAATGGCCATCCTATTATAATCCCTAAATCGTTTAAAATAGGATGGAAATAACGATGAGAAATATCCTGAAATAACTCAAAGAATTAATGTAGGAGTGATTTCTCATTCTACAAAGAGTTTCTTTAGTTTGGACAATGTGTTTTTATTTGTCCTGGTGATTTGACCAATATGCTGGTAGCTATAACCCTTTTTCAACATTTTAATTTCTTCGGTATATTCCTCTTTCATTTCATCATGACTTTTCCTGAAACCTGTCTTTCTCCCCACAATACCGCCCTTCATACGATAGTTTTTGTACCCACTTGAAAGACGATTTTCAATAGTTTTCCGCTCCATCCTCGCAATTTCAGCTAGAATTGTAATAAGAAACTGACTCATCGGATTAATATCTTTTTCAGGAGTAAGTGTCTCAATATTATAGGTCTGAATAAATAAAGAAATTTTATGTTCATTAAGAATGGCTAGAGTTTGAAGAATCTGAAGTGGGTCACGGCCTAAGCGAGAGAGTTCAGTGACCATAATTTTGTCTATATCATGCTGTTTTACAAAATCAACCATTTTCATTAGTTCCTGACGGTCTTCGTTCTTTTTGGCACCTGATACTTTTTCTGCAAACACAGCTTCAACTCGATAGTTATGTAAAACAGCTAACTGAGTCAGATCTTTAATTTGACGATCATAATTTTGACGATCATTTGCTGATGACACCCTCGCGAAAAGGACTACTTTTTTCATAAAATTTCGGTAATTAATGCATCCTAAATTTATAACAAATTTGTTAAATATGCAGCATTTTGAAGTCATATATATGCTAATATTCAGCATCTTACAGAAGTATTTGATAGGGCGTTGATGATCAAGTAGAATTACTCGGTCGGAGTTGAACTGAGAAGCGGTTATCTAACATGATAGCAGATCTAAATTTGATCCGAGCCCAAGAGAAAAATTTTCAAGCGGCAAAGACACTATTGTGCTGGGCTTGCGCTTTGAAGAGCTTTTGTATGCAGCCGGAGCGCAAACTGAAATAAATCATGCGGCAAAACCGTTAAATTTCCAGATGATATTTGCCGCATGATTATTCACCCCGGACTTCTCCGGATCTCTCCGGGAAAAAGTCATATTAAGCTGGATAACAGCATATTCCTTTATTTTGATTACTTTAGCTAAATGAGAAAACTAATAATTATATTCTGGTTACTTCCTTCGATGTTAATCAAAGCTCAAGTCATCGATTGGAACAGTTTCAATGAAAAGATAATGAATGAAGTAACGTTTAATAGGTTAGACGAATATACAAAAATTGAAGGTGGGTATTCCCTATCCCGCTCCTCTTCATATCACCATAAAATCTATAAGTTCATAAAAATGAAGTATGAAGAATTAATACAGGACTCCCTCAGTTCTGAGATAAATGGAATAATAACAGCCTCAAGTATTGGTATCCTCGATAGTATATCAATTATGGACATAAAAACATATGAGGAAATTACTGATAAGTGTCTTACAGATTGGGCGAATTCGCCATCTGATGCATTTTTCATTATTGGCTGGGGAAAAGCAGTGGATGTAACCTCCTTTTATTGTAAGAGATCCAAAACGGTCTATATTTCTGTTGTTTATCAAAACTAACGATTGTCTCCTATTGAATAGCCGTGCTGACAATATCAAATCCGGAAATCCTCAATTTCCCGGTTTCCGGTACATTTCCCAAGCCATCGCGACAGAAAGAATAAAGTACTGAAATAACTTAAAATCAATCGGATCCAATTGAATCTTAATTCCCTCCAAATCAAATACTTGTAATTTATTTAAAAATTGACCTGCAAACTCCATTTTCTTTTGATCCTCATTATTCATCAATGAGATGAGATTATCCATCTCTTTAAAAAAATTCTCTTCGTACTTTTTCATAACGTTTTCTTTAATTTGAAACTATTATTTTGACATTATCCTTAGTGATCTCGTCTTTTTGTCATACATATAAATATCATTCAGTGCTGATTTGCATCACAAAAACTCAACTTCTTATAGCCTCATATATTTTTACAGATTGAGACTGAATTTGTCGTAAAGGATAGTCACTTTTAACTTTCAAAAAGCTTTCATTCGGTTGTATCTCCCCAAACGATTTATTGCTTTCTGATGGAGCAAGCCCATAATTCAGTGCACAAAAACTTTGACTTGTATAAAAAAGTACCGCAACATGCTTTACGACAAAAAGAATAGGTTATTCGAAGAAAATTTTTCTGGTTGAGCATTTCCAAGAATTCTTTAAAACTCCTGAGAGTGCTAGGAGCAGGTTTCAAAAAATTGCACGAATAACACTGACTTTGGGATATCTTGTGGAAATTTGTCGCTGGATGAGCCAATGGCTGTATTTATGATAGGTAAAAGTAAGTGTGACAGGAGATATCCATATCGAATGGTAATTTCTCTCCGATCATATAATTGAGCAAGTTAAAAAATACAATGTTGATAGTCTTCGATCAACTTCAATTTGCTGCAAATGGAATCGGGAAATTGATTAAATGAGTTGCTAAATGGAATGACCTAAAAAACGAGTATTATCTGGTCCAGTATTATTTTCCTCTATTTGAGAACAGTAAGGATTTCAGGCTTTATAGGAAAAGGGATAGTTAGTTTTTTCCTTTGTATTACTACAAGGGTTAGAACTAATTCCCTTTTGGACGTTTTATGAGGGGTCCTGGGCTCATTAGTGAACACCGTGTCCTAATGAGTTGGAGTCAACTGTTCAAACCCTCGGTGGGTCTGGTGTATCCTACGACTTTCTCCTTCGTTCTATCGTTTGTCCCTTCGTACACATCCCGTCTTGGACTTTGTAATATAGACACGACCGTTTACAAATAACCGAATGTCTATAAGAAATTTTGAAAGACCTCATTGTTGGAACTTAGAGTCAGGTTGTAACCGTAATTAGCGCTGAGGTTTACCTCTGAAATAAATATATCCATTTCTATCAAAAGTGTAAAGCCTTTATTATATAGAAACATTCTAAATAAAAAATATCTTCAACTTTTTTTTGTCATCATCTGCCCATTCTACCGCATGTCAAGGTTTTGTCTTTATATCAGCCCCTTGACTTATTCAAAAAAATTGCGTCCCATTAGTTTTATCAGCGCTGTTGCTGGTACTAAAAAGTTATGAAAATGAAAAGAAGGAATGTAAAAAACAGAAAGATGGATGTTAGAAGGAGAATTAACCATCGAAAAAAAATCGATTTCAATTATGATGAAAAAAAGGAAAAAAGGAAGAATGAAGTAAATACAAGTTTGGTACATTATCCTGATTACCCTCAACGGGAAGGAGGAACGAATTATCCCCTACCTGATTACCTATCTTGGGAGTTGAAAATTCTTGAATCAAGGTTGTTCGGTCAAATTGATGAATTTCTTCCGATGTCGAGATATGAGATACTGACCCAGTCCCAGTATGGTATCCTTGGAGGTGGTGTCGTTAATAACTTCAAGGAATTACAGATGACAGAAGAAATTTGTAAAAACAGGATAACTAAAGAAAATAGTCGTGAATTCGTTACTTCTCATCCGTTTAATATATTGGTTGATGTAGGTTATCGGATACATTTGGAAGGTTTAAGACTTATTACAGGTAAGTCATTAACGGATATACTTTATCTTGGTGAGATATCGGTTCAGAATGATTTATGTGATAGTGGTGATATGGGATTTTATCGAAGTGTTTGTGATAGAATTTATGAGAGACTTCACGAGAATTTTGACTTCGATATAACCACTTTGACCATGAAGGATCTCGAACCCTCAAGAATATAATCTGATATTTTTCAATTCAGAAAAAAAGGGTGTTTACAGGTTGAACACCCTTTTTTATTTCGCCCAGTTCGGTATGCATCCTTGCATAGTGGTGAGAATATTATTTGAATGTTGAAATAAGGAGAACGGCAATACTTATCAAAATTGCAGCAATTGAGAACCACCATCCCCATAAATTTTTGATTTCAAGATCAGTTCTGACAAAAATTTTGTTTTTTTTGTCCTCAAATATGTTGTTTTGTTTTTCATTATGTATTAAAAAGTTAAACCCCTTCGGATTCCTGCACTTCTCACTTTACATTCATCTAAAGGGGTTATAACGTCTTTAGTAGCAATTGTGAGATGGCCGAATGTATAAATATATCAAGTCCCTACTAAAAAGTGTGATGCATAAATAATAATTGCGCAGAAACTTGACTTTGGCAGTGGAATTTGCTATATTTTTTATTGTCGAGCAGAACACCGCAGAACCTAAAAGTTAAAAACCTATAAAAAAATGGAAGAAACTTTACAACAACAACAAAATGAAAAAAGATACCCGAACGGGTATCCAATAAGAAATGGATTAACATTGGAGGAGTATAAATTAATGTCAAAAGAGGAGAGAGATTTAAAATTTCCTTTTGGGTATGTATCCAGTACAGGGATAACAAACGATGAATACCAATCAATGTCTTCAGATGAGAAAAAATTAAATTATCCTTACGGGTGTACTGTCTATCAAGATATCGTTACACCAATAACACTTGAACAACACGAGAGAACTCTTGAAACTGAAAGGATATTGACCGAAAACCTGATGAAAGAGAAAAGGTTAAAAGTGAATCAAAACCTTCGGGATAAGTTTCCAGACTCATTTTTCTTTCCGATCTGTTATGATAGTTCCATTGTTGGAATAAATCCAGTAACATTATCCGTTATCTACGATTGTATGGATTATGGTCATCTATACATTATGTTTGTCGAATGGTCCTGTCCGAAGTATAAAGATGTGATGTATGGATCGACTAACGTTATTCGATGCTTACCTGACTACGATTTTAAAGATAAAGTACCTCCAACTTTGATTTTACAGGATAGTGAACAATTTAACAAGTACTGGGAAGATCTTCAATACCCAGGTTGGTGATTTTCGGAATAAAAATAAAAACCCAGTAAGAGTGATCCTACTGGGTTTTTTTATTTTATCTCACCAATGAAAAACCGCCGCGTTGCATATTTGCACTGAGGGATTTTTGATAATCAAAAATATTTGTAACTTTAATGTTGCTTTAAATGCTTTGGTCAAAGGTGATAGCAGGGCCTGTAGTTTAACGGATAAAACACCTGTTTGCCGAATAGGTAGATGAGGGTTCGATTCCCTTCGGGCTTACTTTTGGCAACAAAGAAGGCGCTAAGCAAAAAAAGAGGCTGTCACATAACTGGGGCAGCCTCCGATTTTTAATATTTTACTTATTCGCCGAATAGGTAGGTACAAATATAAATATTATTTAAACTAATTCCCAAAAAAATTAAGATTACAGGAGTTAATTTTTCAAAATTGAAACTGCAAGAGCGGCAATACTTATAATGATTGCAGTAATTGAAAACCATTTTGCACGTTTCAAATTTTTTATATTCAAGTCAGTCAATTCTCTGGCTTTTTGCATATCGGCTTCCTGCTGCCCCCGTTCGTTAATTTTATCCTGAACCGGTTTTGTATATCCGCCAGCAAGAAGCAGTTTTTCACCCTTATCATTAATCAGCAATATAGCTCCCTCGCCTTCTTCATAGTGACATGTTATTACCTTGTCCGCATCCATTTCTTCTACGCAGGCTTTCACGACACCCTTGGTTAAGGTGAAGAGTTTTATATCCTTTTTAATAACATCCAAATCAATAGCGATATCAGAATGCTTATGTAGGTAATTAAGGATCGCATCCTTCAACGAAGCAATTTCCAGCTCATCCATTCAGGTCTATTTTTAGTGTTTTACAAGGCGATTATAAGTACCCTCTGCCAACCGTGAAACAAGGACATTTACAAAAACGGCCCAATTACCATCCTTATCTATATACTTATAATCAAAGAACCTGGATTTGACCATGTAAACAACTTCCATTTCGTCTTTATTATCAAAGCACACAAAATCACCAACTAATGGAATGTTTCCCATGTTATCTGTTGTGATGGTTTCCCTGTTTAAAGCCTCATCAATAGGTCTTTCGCCTTCAGTTACACTTTGATATTGAATTGTGATTAAATGTTTCATGATTTTTTTATTGTAGCTTTATAGTTGTTTTAGAAAGTACTGGTTCGTTGATTATTTCCGCGAATTATCCTTAGATTATTTTCTGATTCAAAGTAGAATTTTTCCAAATCTTTCATACTTGTTTCTAAAACGGTAGCTAATTCTTGTTTAGAGTATCCAAGGCTAGTTATAAAAACATTAATAATTTCTGAAATAAGGCTTGGTTTTTCTGATGGTATTTTAACTGGCTCGTTTCTTCTGTAGCCCAATGATCCCATTTGCATCCACAAATATCTATATTTATTCCCGGTCACCATACCAAGAGAATTTGAATATTTTAACAGTGCCTGCATAGATACATACCAATAAGCTTTTAAGTCAGCAAGTTTTTCAATCGTAACTTTATAGAAATATTGTTGAATTTGCGATTCCGGCACTAAAAATTCCATTCCGAACTGGAATGCTTCTTTTTCTAAGTCCCTTTCCTGACCGATTTTGTTACCAAAATGCATGATTAGATGTCCCATTTCATGCGCTATTGTAAGCCTGTATCTGTCAGGTGGCAGTTTCTTATTTATGAAAATTACAGGAATGTTACCTTTGAAATAAGTACTGAATCCATCTAACTCGCCTAAATCAAGCGGAATAATTAAGATTCCATTATCTTCGATAAGTTTGGTCAAATTATCAATTCTTCCTCTTGAGACCTTCCAAAAATCTCTCAGATATCTTGCACACATTGAAGGGTTGCCATCTTCAACAACATCCCAAGTCGGTAAGTTTGGCGATTGTAATTCAATTTCATCCATCAATCTCAAAAGATGCCATTCCGCAATAGTCATTTGGGCGATGTATTGCTTCATCTGTTTAACAGGCAAAGAAATTTTACGCCGGTAATGGCCTTCGACTGGTATGACCTTTTTTTCTTGATAGAAAAAGGTAATCGGGAAATCGAGCGTCTTTGAAATCTTTTCAATTAAGCCTTCATCTGCCAATAATATACCTTTCTCCACTTTCGACAGTGTTCCCTGCTCAATATCTAATAATTGAGATAGTTCTTCTTGAGTGATAAACCTTGCTTCTCGGGCAAGTTTTAATAACTCTACATTGTATTTTTGCATAACAAAATCTAATCTTTAGAATTATTCTCTGTTATCAGTACCTGTTTTCCCAGTTGCTAATTTATTTTCACCCCTAACTCTAACTCTGCTTGGCTCTTGAGAGGTTTCTGTGTTTTCAGCCTTAATTTTTATCCTTCGTTCAATCACTTTGAAAACATCCCTTTCATTAGAATCAAAATCTATTTGAGTTTGTTCTGTTGAATATTTCCCGAATTCATCAACCCATTCAAGCGTATTTCCTACCCAGCAAGCTACATAGACACCTTTTATCGTCATCCATGTCTTGTCAGGAATGTAACCGGCAAATAAAAAAGTAGGTATTTCGGGGAATCCGCTTATCTGACCTTGTTGCATATAATTTGTATGCTGCTTTGTTTTGAAGTTCTTGGTTGAGTAAGAATCATCCATTTTCTTGAATCTTATGAATAATTCATTTTTAAGTATTATTCCAAAAACACCACCAAAGCTGCCGACAATACATCCTTCTTTTGTATCGAGAGTACTTCGTATATATTTTTCAATATTATCATGTATTATCCCTGCTTTAGTTCGAGGCTTATAGTTTAGAACTCCGCCTCCAAGAGAATTTGAAAACTCTCTTATTTTCAACCAATCGCCAAATGCATTTTGGATAGATTCAACCAAATCTGAATGTATGCATTCTAATGTTGACTGTGCTTGTTTAAGATTTACAATTTGTCTGGTCATTAATACGTATTTTATGCAAAGATAATAATAATTTGCATAATAGCAAAATAATATTCCGCAAAAAAGTCAAAAAATATTCCTGTCGTAATAACCCCCATTTATTTGAATTCTTTAACGATAGTTAATTCATTCCTTTTTTGTGAAAATTGAAGATTTTTGCTTGTATAACATATTTTTGAAGCATTTGATAAAACGACCTTGACCGGATCAGAATTCCCGAAGGCAAGAATCTCAACATAAATTAGTTTGTCTCTGCCATTAGGATTTTTCAATTGCTTTTCTCCGTCCTTCCAATAATCGGAATAAGTCAGATTTGAAAAGTCAATCTTGTTATTATCAACTTTGTAGTAAGTAATCCTGTCAACATATTTTTTTATAAACTCATGCTTAATGTCAAAATTCGTTTCATTCGTTAATGACGCGAGAACCGACTGCAAATCCCAATCTTGATGATTCTCAATTTCCTTTTCTATCTTGATAATATTATTTGTCAATTCAATCTGAATCTTTCTTATAGCTGCATGATCCTGCTTAAATTCCGATTCTCCTATATGACCGTCTTTATACAAATTATTAATTCGCTTCTTTCTTGCTTCCTGATTCTGTATTTCGGTTTTTAAAAATTCTATTTGATTCAGCTTTTCTTTCACATCGAATGCTTTTGCATTTTCCTCATACATACTGATATGGAAGAAGATGTTTTTAAAAAGCTGATTATAAATATATTCGTCAAACACTTTACTATCAAATTGACCTGCTTTGCATTTAAATGTAATATCAAAACGACCGTTACAATAGTATACTGAAGGTTTATGTTTGTATCTGGTCTCAGTCCGGGTTCCTAACATGTAGCCGCAATGCCCGCAAAAAAGCTTCCCTTTGAAAAGGTAGTTGTACTTAGTACGCAATTTATATCCGACATTACCTTTAATCATTTCTTGAACCTTATCCCATGTACCTGTGTCCACTATTTGCGGTACATTTACCATAATTTCTTCCCTATGTTTGTCATCAATCCTATATGTATATTTCCTCTCGCCTTTGTAGAGGGGGTTTTTGAGTATTGTGATTATTGAGTTATTACGCCAGACAATCTTACATACCTTGCCTGTTTGAAGTGTTCTTATCTTACCCAATGAAGTATGTCGGGTTGGAATATTTCGGCTGTTAAGATTAATCGCAATACCTCTCATCGATGTGCCTGTGACATACAGATTATATATTTCCCTCACAACGTTTGCTTCATTCTCATTAATTACCAGATAGCTTTCCTTGTTTGCTGAAAAGCCGTAAGGTAAAAAGCAATAGCCGGTTCTCTTACCTTTTAATACCGATGACGTGCGGCCACGTGAGAATCTTTCTACAATAGTATCTCGCTCTATTTCAGCAATTGATGACAGAATTGTTAAAAACAACTTAGTTTGAGCGCTATCCGATAATGTGTTAATGTTTTCTTTTTTGAAATATATATCGACGCCATTCTTTTTAAAGAAATCAATTTCCTGGAGTGATTTTAGAGTAGTTCGGGCTAATCTTGAAACTTCCCAAATCAAGATATGTTTTATGTTATTCGAGATTACATACTCTTTCATTCTCGTATAATCATCCCTTTCTGCTTTTTCATCAAACCCTGATTCTTTTTCGCCAAATGGTTCGGTAACCACTTTATAGCCATTTGCTTTAGCATATCTCATCAAATCTTCGCTTTGGCTCTCATATTCTTGTTTTTTGAGTGAAACCCTGCAGTAAATGACGCATTCCTTCTTCATAGCATGATAAAATGTTTACGAAGTAAATGTAATCAAATGATCATTAGTATAATCAAATATTACACGAATTCACATTCATGGATCACATGGAGTAATGCGAAGAAGTCCTGCTGGACTTATGATTTATTCTTTCCTGAGACAAGCATGTAGGAATGGTCAATCCATGAATATACATCTTTATCAGGAATTGTTCCATCAAGATTTATCGTGTTCCAATGCTTTTTGTTCATGTGATAAGCACTAGTAACGGATGAGAATTTCTCTCTAAGTTCAAGAGCTAAAGCAGGATCGCATTTAAGATTTATACTAAGGTCACCGTCGAGATTGACTAAAGCAAATATTTTCTCTTTCACCTTAAAAACTAATGTGTCGTCGCCAAAAGGAAAACTCTCAGTAGCTCCCTTTTTAGAAATGCAATATTCTCTGATTGTTTCAACATTCATAACAGTAGTGTTAAAAGCTAAATGAATTTATTCATATGGTAACCTGGTATTACGGAAGGATATCTTTCTCTGAGTTCAATAGCCCGGCCCGGGTCACATTTCAGGTTTATACTCAGGTCGCCATCGAGATTTACCAGAGCAAAAATTTTGCCCTTTGTTTTGAAAACAAGAGTGTCGTTGCCAAAAGGGAAGCTTTCTGTGACATTCTTTTTCGAAATACAGTATTCTCTTAAGATTTCAATATTCATCGATCCGTCGTTCTTTGACCACTTCAAAGTAAAGTCAGAAAACACTTAATATACATAATTTATCAATAAAAGTTCAACTCTATCGAAGCATGCCAATTTGAGACGATTACAGATTGGAAGAACCCTTGTCTTCTTAACTTTTTCTTCCAGGAAGTAAAAAATATCCAAATCCCAGCGCCAAAAACAGATATAGAGCTACAACAAGCCACCCCAGGACATTTAATGCGCCTGAAATTATTGCAACCAGGGTTACAATAGCTCCGATAGCGTCATAGACGAATAATGCCAGGATTATTGCCCACCTGGCATCTGACTCCTGGGAATTCCTCGAAAACCAGGTTAGCATTAAAATACCCATCATAGACGCACCATATTCCCTGGCAGCAAATACACCTCCAGCTGCAAGTGTCGCCCCAAAGATGGAATATATAAAATTTGGGACAAGTAAAATGGGTATACCAAGACACACGCAAACGATTGCTTTGATAATCAATAAAGTTTTTAATTTCATGGCACTCCTCCTTTTTTATAAATTTTCAGAAGAAAAAATTTACATAGTCGGATTCCGGATTAACTATCAGATTAATAAATCCTGTTATCAAAATTACATCTTAAATAAGCCCAAGTCAATTTTATTTCAGTTTGTATGAAAAGGATAGTGTAAGGAGGATTTAATGTAAAATCAATTCTTCTCTACCCAACATGTTACTCATTCCTGTGAGGAGGGTCAATAGTAAACAGTAGTCGCAAAATTCATGAACATTAAACGATGGTCAATTGTTACTATATAAATGATTTTCAGGGAAATTAGTTATCCTAACTTTAATAAAAGAAGTCATGGCAAAATATCTGGTAGAAGTCCACCACAACCCTGATAAGATTGAATGTCTCCGTACAATTCAGATTTTTCTAAGTTCAGGGTCTCATTTTCTAACCCATGCAGACTGGGGTTGTCTTGATGGAGAGCATAAAGCCTGGTTCATAATAGATGTTGACAGGAGGGAAGAAGCTCTCCGGATTGTACCTTCGTATTACAGGAATAATACAAAAATCATAAAACTGAGCAATTTCAATCTCCAGGAGGTTGAGAGCCTTCTCAGGCACCACGAGATAGAATTACTGTAAAGCCCTTTTCGATGTGCAATACCCTGCACCAGGTAGTCCTGAATTGGCAGAAGAACTATAAAAATATACAGGTCATCCGGCTTATGGAAATGCAGGCAAATCAGGGATTAAAATTGAAAGACTGAGTCATTAATCCTTTCGCGATTAATCGTTCATTAACCAGAGCGTTAACTGACCAACTCTTATGGTCCCTTTCATCCCTGATAATATGATATTTAATTAAGGAACCTGCAAATACTGGTTCCAGTAATTTTATATTAACGGATAATAAGTCAGGATCAGACATTTTTACATTTTTCAGATAGTCAATAACGCTCTGGCACAGTTTATTATCAATTTGAGGCCGTAATATTTGCCTGTTATGCAATTCTATAACACCTTTTAACAGATCAACCTTTTCCAGTACATGCAGGGCATGTAATAAGTAGCAGGACTGGCGAAGTCCTTCAAGTGTATATACACCGGGCCATAGTTTCATATTTGGGAAATGTCCTGTAAATACTGGTTCATTTGCTGAAATATAACGTTCAGCGATCAGTGACAATGGTTCGGAAGTGTAACTGATAATCCTGTCAACCATAATCATCGGGTGTTTTACAGGAATCAGATAGGCTATAACATCTGCACCAATTATAAATTGTCCCTTTTCAGCTGATTGCATACCGGATTGTGTATCGTTGTCAGTTTTTTCTCTCCTTGATTCCCAGATTCAAAATGTTCGGTTATTATAAAGTCAATCCGCCATCAACAGTGATTGATTGACCAATAATATAACCTGCTGCATCGGAAGACAGAAAAAGTACAGTTTGAACAATCTCATTCAACTCGCCCAGTCTTTTTAAAGGGATTCGGTTCTGTATTGACTCAACAACACGTCTGTCCAACCGTTGGGTCATTCCTTCTTTCAGGCAGCCGGGAACAACGGCATTAACCCGAATGCCCATCGGTGCTAATTCAGCTGCCAGAGTACGCGTGAGAGCTTCAATTCCTCCTTTTGAGGCGGCATAGTTGGCCTGGCCCGGATTAGCTCTGCTTCCTGCTACGGACCCGATATTGATAATAACACCATTTTTTCTTGCGATCATCGATCTGACAACTGCCCGTGCACAATGGAAGGTTCCCCCTAAATTAGTTTGAGTCACCAGTGACCAGCTATCTTCAGACATCAGTGCAAAAGGCTGATCATCTATTATCCCTGCATTGTTTATAAGAAAATCGATACCTCCCCGTTCGCTGATGAAGGAGGAAAAGGCATTTTGTGTTTCAGCCGCATTTTTAATGTCAGCCTTCACTGGTATTGCTGCACCGCCTGAATGTCTGATCTCCAGAATAGTCTGTTCAGCTTCTTTTTGATTTCTGTAATATCCGACGCCAACAAACGCTCCTTCAGAGGCAAAAGCCTTTGCCAATGCTTTTCCAAGACCACGGGAAGCGCCTGTTATTATTCCGGATTTATTTACGAACCTGTCCATTCTAATTCTCCTTTCTGGTAAAATAACTGTCAATATTGGGGTTTACGTGGATGCTGTGGTTTTCAATCGCAGGAGCTGAAATAGTTTCAAGTTCCTGATTGTTCACCTTAAAGCAATTCAATCCGGCATGCCAGTATGGCTGTTTCATCAAAGCTTTACCAACGAATTCTCTCCTGACAGGTGAATATCCGGCCGAAAGCACCTGTCCTGCCAGTTCGTTTTCATAAAAAATCTCATCATTTACCCTGGCGGGATTTTTGGTAATAAAACATGTCAGTCTTCTATCCCATCCTTTTTCTCTGATATTCCTGATGGCACCGGATCCGGGATATTCAGTCTTCTGACGTGACAATCTCCATTGAAGCTGAAGTTCCGGTGGAGTAAGCTGGTACTGACCTTCCCTGTCAATGTCAAAGAAAAAGTTTTCCAGGGAACACTGGGCTCTTGCTGTTCTATCTGTTACTACAAGATCAAAAGAGATCCCGGTGTTGATAAGAATCTCAATCCAGTTATTCTTTTCTCCTGCCGGAACCATCAGGTGATAGCCATATTCTCCGGTAACACCTGCCCTGAAAACGGTTCCGGATTGCAGGGGCATCATTGATAAATAAGGCATTCCGAGGATTTCGGCACCTAAAGCTTTTGCACAGAGTTCCCAGGCATATGGTCCGTTTAACGTCAATACGCAATCAGATTCACACAGATCAGTAATGGAATAATCCCGTGAGGAACCCTGATACTGCTCTATCCAGTAAGGGAGGTTAGTGGATGCTGCCCAATAGCCAAGTAAATATGCATCCTCCCTGTGACGGCAAACATATACATCTGCGACCGGTACGGCTTTCTCATCGAGCAAGAGAGTGTGTTTCATCTGGCCATTCTGAAGAAAGACATCACAGGGGCAAATCTGATCCAGTAATTTAAATGCTTCCCTGCCTCTTATCAGAATACACCCCATGTTGGTTTCATCCTCAAGTGCTACAGAATTCCTAATGGCAAAATAGCCTTCATGTGATTCCGTTTCGGTCATTATCATATCTTTTAGCAATAATTAAATCGACTATTGTATTTACAGTCCTCAAGGCCCGTCTGCCCTCTTCTTCAGAAATACGAATATTGAATCTCGATTCAAGCTCAACAATGATTACAACCGCATCCACAGAATCGAGACCTAATCCCGATCCGAAAAGTGGAGTGTCCGGATCAAGGTCATTGGTCTGAATTTTCAGATTCAATGCTGAGATCAGGATTCCCAATACATCAAGCAAAGTTGACTCACGTATTTCGATTCTTCTTTTCAGTTCGGTTTGCATACTAATCCTTTTTTTCAATCCTTATTTCTATTCCCATATAATTCATATCCCTTTCACTCCTTAAGAGAAAGGAATGTTCTTCTGTACGATTAATATTTTCAATCGTGTTTATAAGTGCGCAAAGACCAGGGCTGCCAGCTGAGGATAAAAGATTTGCAAATGTCATATTACCGGGTCTCAATTCATCCGAAATAGAGGCTTGTTCATTCACTATGTCAGATTTCGGCGATAGCGACCACCCTGTGAGGCGTATTAGTGATTTTTCTTCCCCTGCCTTAAGCAAAAGGCCGACTGCACCAGCCGGTTTATCTCTGCCCTGAGGATGGTCATCGACAGATGCAACGATCATCAGATCAGTATCATTTCTCCGGGCAAGGTAATCAGATCCCAGATATAAGCTGGCCATTCCGCTGTCAGGTTTAGCTGCAATTGCTGCTACGGGACCTTTCAGTCCAAATAGCCGGCAACAGACTCCGGCAGGGTAGTTAACAACAAGCCGTGTGAAAGCGGATGCTGAAAGATGCCTTATTCCCCTTTCCCTGATGCTTTTATCAAAAGCTTCCACGCTTTCGTCAGAGAGATGATCCTGTCCCACGAATAATCCGATATTTTCACTTTCACCGGACCTGAATTCTATTCCTGCATCATTCAAAATCATAGCGACAACACCAGCAAGAAGTTTCGCCGAAAGGTCGGTGCTCCGCAGATCATCATAAGGAATATACCTGTTGATATAATCCTCTTCGAGGTTAAGTCCATAACCCAGAACAGATACTGACCTATGAGGTACCGGCCGGGGCTGGAAAGTCTCATCACTTCTGCCAAATATCAACGCCGTGTTGATACCGCCAAATCCTGAATTGGTACTTAACGCAAATCTTGTGTTATATGGGCGTGGCCGGGTATCTGCAACACAATCGACAGGAGAAAATGGACGAGGCCTGGTATAATTCAGGGTAGGTGGTATAACATTATGCTGCATGGATGAAATGGTAGTAATCGCTTCGAGGGCACCAGCGGCTCCCTGTGCATGTCCAAAGTAACTTTTACTTGAACTGACTGGTATTTTTACGGAATGATCTGACAGTGCGCTTTGTATACCTCTCCACTCAGATGAATCATTTGCAGCAGTACCTGTACCGTGTGCATTTAGATAATCAATATCCCCGGGATTCAGATCACAATTTCTCAGTGCATTGATTATGGCCCTGCAGATTCCGGAGCCACCAGGATCAGGCTTGGTGTCGTGAAAAGCATCCGAAGAGATTCCATATCCCATAAATACAGCCTGTGGTTGAATTCCTCTCTCTTTTGCTGTATCTTCAGGTTCCATGACCAGGAAAGCAGCCCCTTCGCCCAACGAAGTCCCCAGGGGACTGCTGAATGGCGAGCACGGCGTTTTGGAAAGAAGTCCCAGGCTGTGAAATCCTGCAAAGACATCTCTTGTCAGAATATCAACTCCTCCGGCAATTACTACTTTGGCATTCCCACTGCGAAGCAGGTCGGCTGCAAATCCAATGGCATGAGATGAAGAAGTACAGGCGGTAGAAACCGTGATTACGATACCGCCGAGATTTAACTCATCAGTCAGACTATAACTTATATCATGGATCTCTTTGCCTATGATGCCATTGGAGGTTCCAAGCACCAGTGAAACAATGCCATTATCAGTGATATTGGCATTATTTAAAGCCTCATTTGCAGCTTTTAACGCATACGATAATAATCGTTTTTCATCTGATTCAAAAAGTTCATCCCCAGGGATCACACCACCGATTACAGTATCAAAAGGAGTAACATCAAACCTCTTTATCGGCCCAATACCGCATTTGCCTTCTGCAATACTGTCCCAGAGCTCCTTTACACACCTCCCAATCGGGCAATAAGCTCCCATCCCGGTTATCACTATTTTCATGACTCGGATTTCCCGGATTTTACACTCTGTGTTATCAGAATTATTATTGCGCTCAGAATCAAAATTGGTCCTATCGTAATTCCCAGGACAACACCTAATGCTCCAATTCCTTCAAAGGCCAATTCTGAAGAGAGAGCTATTATTAACCATCCTACTGCCGTTAGAATAGCGCCAATTCCCAATAACCTTAACCCTTTTCTTTTTCTCAAATCAATCTCTTCATCCGGCGGCTTATTATTCTCCTGAATTGTCCCAACAGGATTATAACCGACTGGACTATCAGGAATATCCAATTCTCTCCATCGAAGTGCAGCTATTTCCGCCTCATTCAGGCGGGTTGAATATTCTTCCTCTCCAATCTGCGATTTAACAAGACGTTCCAGGTCCTCATCAGAACTGTTTGCTGCCATCAGTTTTTCAGCTTTTCTGACATACTCATCGATGAACATTTCGGGTGAATGACTTAGACGCCGTATAATTCGTTTACCCATAACCCTCATTTGTCTTCTTCGTCCGGAAGGAACTCCAATGGATTTTGCATCAAGATCCAGGGACTCAAGGATGCAATCCCCTAATTCGGGGTTTTCATTGAGCGCACATCTTATATCTTCCTTTGCCTTGTCTGGCATATTCCTTAAAATGTCTAACGAGTTAGAGACCGTATCAGTGATCTCAGGAGCAGAATATATCATCCGCTTCTGCATCCAGGGATGTACCTGGCCTTTTACAGGGAGATCGCCAAAATTTCCAATAAGCAGAAGGCTTCGCAGACTTGACCTGAAATAATTTTGTTCATTTTCAGTCGGTGCTTTCGGCAACAGTTTTTTAAGATAATATCCGCCTGAACTGGAGATTAGGTCCATGCTTTCGTCCATGGCTCTCATAAAATTCTCCATTTCAATCTGGTTAATACTCTCCCCCGGCGGGGCAATGATTTCTCCAATAGCAAGAGGGGCTGATGCACCTCCGGCTAAAGCAACTAATCCGGTTTTAATAAATCCTCTTCTTTCCATTTTGACAGTTATTAAAACAATTTGTTGTTTTGAGCTTTTAAGTTGATTATCAGCATGAAGAAATTAAAAATCCGATTTTGCTCTCTGTACCCAGAGTGCGGGCTGATAGTTCATATCTTCAAATTTGTTCAGGAATTCGGTGGCCAGTCAGGGGCTATGGTTTGGCTCTATCTGCCTGCACTGACCAGGGTACCAGATGCAATAAGATTATTGTCTGTGTATGCTCTGACCGTCGAGTGAAAAAGTGAACCGAACACCTGGTTCTGCCTGACGTCATAGGATATTATCTGACCATGTCTGGCATGCCCTGTAATTTCCATATCTGCTGATCCCAGAAATCCCACATTTGAATAAGTCTCCTGAAGGCGTTGGTTCAGAATACCTTTTAAGATTCCTGTTATCTCATCAGGCTCGTCAGACATAAGTCTTTTCAGCACTATATCGATCGATTCAAATCTCAGGCCTGCTTTCATCAATCCATTCTCCAGGGAAGAAATGATGATCACAAGATTACAACACTGACCCAAACCTTCAATAAGATATATTGATGGCCAATGACTTCCATATTCATTATTGCAGTATGCCGGTTCCTTTTCATTTACTGCAAAATTTGCCAGCAACGAAGGATATCGGCCACCTTTGTAGGAAGTGATCGAATCAACCATTAAAAATGGCGGACGGTGAGGTAATAATTTCTCAATGACAGACCGGTTATATGTGCAATGGTTTTCCAAATCCGGGAAAGATTTAACTATCTAATTTATACAATGGACAGGCTAAAGTCAAATATATTTTCCTCCTTACCACCAAATTGCATTTCAAGGTATAGCTAAGATTCAATACATTAAATCCGTCCTTCTTTGACCTCTATAAGAAGGTCTGAAAAGACCTGACATATCAGAAGACCACAACATCAGGCAATTTCAGAGATAGCGTTCAGAAAGTATAAAGTGTTTAAATAAACTTGACTTTGGATTTTGCCCGGATTAACTTTACTTTTTAAAATTCCTCATCATGAAGAATCAATTCCTTTCACGGTTCGATGCCGACTATTTAAGAAAGACAGTAATCTATTTTATAATCGCTCTCTCATTAATCATAATTTCACTGTTGTTGGGCTTAGAAGATACCAGTATGGCGGCTATAATGTTTCCTTTCGGAGTTGCCTTCTTTTTTTATGCATTATTGCGTCCCTGGGGAAATGCAAGATATTATGGAATTATGTGTCTGATCATCATACTTATTGCACTTCTGGGTGTTGGAGCAGGTATTCTGACGAAGTGGCAATTATATAATAATTTGGGAAATGACTTTGGCGAGTATATTGAATTGATTGTTCCAATTGGAGTTATTGCAGGAGTTATCGGCATATTCCGTTTTAGAAAATATGATTAATTATGTGTTGTTTATCACGTCATTATATTAGAAAGAAAGTTTGATCTGGTTGGTTGCAGGTAAGTTCTGAAGATTTCACACTAATTATTCCCATTAGTGCAGATTTATTTGACTTTTATTTTTGGGTGACTTAACTTAGGCAAAAAGCATGCTATTATGAAGAAACATCTATTGGGAAAAACAAGTACTTATCTGATTTTAATCGGAGTATGCATTGGCATTCTTTTACTGGTATTGCTTGGAATAACCGTCCTTGATAAAATGGACAAATCGGAATACGTTAATGATAATATTGCCGAGGGGATACTATTTTTCATTTGTATCCCTGGCATTATAGTCGGTATAGCCGGTGTAATAATTTGTGCCATCAGAAATAAATTGAAACACATATAATGTATTATTATACTGATATTTAATCACATTTGAACCTCAGTGAATTTTGTCAGTATATCCCTGAAGGAACAGAAATGCATCCTATTTCTTATTTTCCACATATCTGAAGTTTTTATGTCCGTCCTGAACTTCAATCAATTTCACATTACCAAGTGGTATTCCTTTGCGAACCCGAATAAGCCTTGACATTTCTCCAAAAACCAGGCTGTCTTGCAGAAAAACTCTGTCAAAATAAAATATTGTCCGTTTATTGGTATTTTCAGTGAACCTTATTTCTATTGATGGACTATTTTTTAATTCAAATGGCATGTTGTTTTTGTCAATGCACTTTATATAATCAATAGGATTAGCAAAATATGCTGCCACACCACCTGCAGGCCCCCGTGTATTAACGAGCCTTAGTTTTGTGGAATCGATACCATTAAATTGTTCCTTAAAACTTTGGACAGGGATATAATAAGTCTTGCATGAAATGGTAAAGAGCAATAAGAATAACAAAATCCAGATGTAGAAAAATAATTTTGTTCTCATTTAATAATTAGTTTTAAAACCTTTGTCGCCTGACATTTGGCCGTATTGCTTCAAATTTAAAGATTAGTTCGAAAATTATGAAATGGGAACAATGCATTTTACTGAAACTACTTTGAGGCAGATTCATCCGCCTGTTTCTTTTGCATAAACAACGCAGAATTCCTGTTCAAAATATTCCAGTTGTTCCTGATAATTGAATTATCTGAAGAAACCGGTGACCCTGACCATCTCTCACCGGTTGTATATATCTGTTATCATGTAGATTATGTTTCTGAACTTCAAACAGGCCAGAAGTGGTCAAAGCTATCGGCTTTTACAGATATGTATTATTTTTTCAGCAAGCGCTCTAACTGGTCATGACAAATCGTAATACCCTGTTCAAATCCCATTTCCACTATTTTCTCTAAATCAGTTTCTGTCGGGTAAATCATTTTAAACTCTACCCTTGTTCCGTTCTCTGTTTTGGTAAAAGCAATTTGTCCTTTTGATAATGGAAGTTCATTGTTCAACTTTCCATTTTCATCACAAAATGCATCTTCAATTTCAATACTTTTGTATTGGTCAATGGCTAAGTAATTCATACGTCCCCATTGTTTTTGATTTTCCGGGCCTACCATTGCATATAACCAATAGCCTCCTGCTGTAAAATTTATTGTTTTTGTTTCTGCCTTCCAGGGTGAAGGTCCCCACCATTGGTCTAAGATTTCCTTGTCGGTATGCGCCTGCCAGACTTTTTCAATTGGGGCATTAAAAACCCGTGATACGAGAATTGACTTTTCTTTGAGGTCTTTTGTTATCTGTGTCCTGTTGATACTTTTCATCATAATATAGTTTTGATTTCAATGGTCTGATGTAACCCACATGTCAGATTATTATATACATACGTGTTTGTGTTTGCAATTCATGTGGGTTTCATCCTGATTTTTTTAAATATAACAATCCGTATCTTAATTTGTTTTATCTAAAAAGCTATGGTTACTCAAATCCTTATGTCAAATTTAAAATCCGTCCTTCGTTGACCACATTAAAAGAAGGTCGGGGAACACAAAACAGTTATGTTTAACGGCAAAGCTGGTGGATTTATGCCGGTATTGTACCTGGATAAAGTTGATCCGATTATTCCTGGAAGGGAAATATGGGGCTTCTGCCGAAATTTAAACAAATGGGAGATAAAACCTCCTGTCACCAAAATTGTCCTTATTACTTTTTCCTGATTACCTTATCATCTCTGAAAGTCTCCTCATATTCCAGTTGGTCATTCTTGTCATAACGAATCCATGAACCGTTCTTTTTGCCATCAGAGAAGTTACCAACAACCCATAGTTGTCCTGTCTCCCGGTAAAACTTCCATTCACCTTCCATTTTATCGTTCTCATAATGTCCTGCAGCTTTGACTTTCCCGGTTTTAAAGAAATAGGTTAATTGGTTTCCAATAAGTTCAAGGACTACCTGTCCGTTTTTATATTTCTTTTTTTCTAACATAAAAACTTTTTTACAGAATTGTCAATTAATTGATAAAGAGGTAGTTTAAAAAATTATTTTTCTTCTTTTTTACTCAATCTGAATAATTTGATTGTAAATAAAATCATCCAAACCATTACGCATAGGCCAGCAGGCAATGCAAATGCTAACGCCAGACTTTCGATCTTTGGGATGAATGTCACCAAAATTATGTAGGCCACCATAAGTGAATTACCGATTATACCAAAGTAAGATGTTGTGCGACTGAATATTTTTCCTTTTAACATTACACAGGACATCAGGACATTAGAGAATGTTGGTAATACAAATCCAATGAAAACACCAGAACTTCCATGTGAACCTTTTACCAGCATGGCTTCTCCAGCTGCTGAGAAAAGAATTCTTTGTTCTTCTGAAGCCGCTCCAAAATACTTGTGACTTAAATCCAACATCGTCAATGCCGTATTACCTGATACAAAAATTGTTGTTCCGACCAGAAAAAGTATTAATGAAAGAATAGCAGGAGGAAGGTTTGTATCCCTATGGGCTGCATATAAAGCAAAAATTGAAGGAATTAAAATAATCTGGTTGATTATATTAAGTAAATCAAGGTTATACAGCCCCAGTAACCGGTTTTCCTTAAATTGGCTGAATCGTTCAACAGCTGTTTGTGGCAGGGCTGCGACATTTCCACCTGTTATTGAACCGACCATCATGTCGAGAACAATTCCACACAGAACAATGATTGTTGTAACTGCACCCACCTTAAAAATGAGCTTCCAATGCTTATCTGAGGTTTCCATAGGTTAAGAGGTTGAAAAGTAAAAGTAATATGATTCAGGGATATCTGAGAACGATTAACATTTCAGTAAAATAAAGCACACAATTTCTGCTGATGAATATTGATGCGGTCAAGAATTGTATGTAATTGTATATTATAGTAATAAAAAGATGAAGTACTGAATTTCAACAGAAATCAGTTCTACTTATCTATTACCTTTTATCGATTTGGCTATGAATTCTGCCATAATCCTTGATCCTTTCTCATTTGGATGGATTCCATCCAGGAAATTTTCAGGTTGGTTGCTCATTTGAGTATATAAATCGATAATAGGAAGATTGTTTACCTCTGCTATTTTCTTTATTGCTGGCAATACAGATGCACGCAACGAGGAATCCCCATCATTCCAGTTAAAGGGGTTTTTATAAATAGGGGTTGGTAAGCAAAGAAAGATTTTGGGTTTAGTATTAATGGTATTGAACGTATCTATCATGGCTTGATAATCTTTGCTGAAATTCATATCATTCCAATTAGTGCCCTGTATACCATCCATTCTTGGTCGAACATCATTTGAACCTAATTTTATTATAATGATATCAGGCTCAAAAGCAAATGTGTTATAAAATTCACCACAATTCCAATAAGGTACATCCCCCTTTTTTTGAACTGTCGTACTACTACGCCCACAGTTTATGACAGCATAATTCGATCCTAATATGCTGTCGAGCATTACAGGGTAAGCATTTTTGCTTTTATCTGACAAACCATATCCTTCGGTAATGCTGTCACCGACAATTGCAACTTTTATTTCCTTCTTTGAACAGGAAATAAATAATATAACCATTAATGCTAAAGAAATGAGTTCCTTCTTTTTCATAGTTCATGTTTTTAATGAACAATAAATTAATAATATGATGCAAGTTACAACTGTAGAAAATCAAAGGCAAGAAAATCTTTCAGGGGACCGTCAGTAGGATTAATGTTTCGGTATTGTGGAGAAACCGGTGACCCAAACCATCTCCCGCCGGCGCAAATTGACCAGCCAGGGCCGGATTTAATCTCATGATCTTTAGAAAAAGAGAATGTACATTTTGCCGGCGGAATGTGGTCAAGGTGACTGTTTGTGAAGTGTTGAGGAGCGACAGACATCATGGATAAAATCCTACCCTGAGTATTAAGTGAATATATTATACTTCAAGTGGATAAAAGAACGAACAAATTGATAATCGCATGTGTTTAAAAGAGCATTCGCTTCTTGTATGGTTTTATACAGAGAAGTAACAAAAATAAAAGGCTATGAGAAAATTAATAATGTGGAACATCATTACACTTGATGGCTATTTTGAGGGCGACAAAAACTGGGACTTGTCCTTTCATGAAATAGTATGGGGACCAGAACTTGAACAAATAAGCATTGCACAGTTAAAAGCAGCTGACTACCTTGTGTTTGGTCGGGTCACTTATGAGGGAATGGCTGCTTACTGGAAAACAGAAAAAGGTGAAATTGCCGGACTCATGAATAAAATTCCTAAACTGGTTTGTTCCCGAACATTGAAATCGGTGGACTGGAATAATTCAACTTTGGTGAAAGGAAACACATCCGCAGAAATTTCCAGATTAAAAGCAGCAAGGTGGTGGTGATATGTTAGTTTTTGGTAGTGCTAACCTTTCCGGGACTTTTATTAACGACAATCTGTTTGACGAATATCGAATCGGAGTTTCCCCTATTATTTCTGGCAGCGGAAGACCATTGTTTCAAAAAGGTATAGTTCCAAGACCATTGACACTGTTTTCCTTACAACAACTTTCAACCGGCGGACTTATTATGACATTCAAAGCAAAATAAAAAGAGAGTTGAATTAGTGCGAAAACAAGAACTAAACGCACGAAAATTTTATCCCTCAGTAAGTTCAGCTACCCTCAGCGGGTTTGAAACCGTAAAACACGACCTTAAACAGCCACAAGCGTTTGATTTTCTTCAAAATCAGTCCTTCTTTAAACACTATAGGAAGGTCTGAGAAGATTTACCATTCATTTTTTGACAAAAAAGATTTAAATCCTGCAATGGATAGTAAGTATCCCTTGTCCGACTATGATACAAGGAGTTGGTTTTTCCAACTTTTCAACTATTGCTATAAAAATGATAATACCTCTTGATTGAAATCGTCAGGTCGTTCCAATGGTAATACATGTGACGATCCCTCACCAGAAATTAATTTGTACGTTGCATTTGGAATTGCATCTGCAACTTCTCTGCAAATCCATGGTGGGGTAAGACGATCCTGTTCACCTGCAATAACAATTGTAGGTGTAGTAATCTGATTAAGGCGATCTAAAGTATCGTGTTTTACATATGCATCGGCTTGCCGATGATATGCTTCTGCCGAAACAGGATTTGGATTACCGGCAAGCATCTGAAGTGTTTGATCTACAGCTTCATGATTTCTGTTGAAACTCTCAGAAAAAAGCCAGATAAACTGTTGAGTTGCAAACATTAGTCCACCTGTATCCTGGGTCTTGATGTAGCTCCATAAAGAAATAGGATCAAATTTTGACCGTGCATTTGATGCTCCAGTTCCCGTTAATACCAGTTTTCCCAATTTTTCTGGATAACGTATAGCAAACTCCTGAGCTATCATTGCGCCCATTGATAAACCCAGCATATGGGCTCTTTCAATACCCAGACCGTTCATTAAACCAGCTACATCGTCAGCCATGTCAGAAATTGTATATGCTTTAGTGGCTTTTGAACTTCGGCCTACATCCCTGTTGTCAAAAATGATTGTCTTGAAATGTTCTGAAAAAAACGGCACCTGGTGTAGTTTCCATAAAGTTGAATCGTAACCAATTCCCATTATAAGAATAAGAGGTTTCCCTTCTCCGTAAGATTCCCAATAGAGAGTCTGTCCGTTACTTTGAACCTCTCCTTTATTCACCATGTTATTATCTGCACGTGCTTTCATAATAATTCTTTTTAAGTAACTAATTATGGCTTTAGTATATAGAACATTTGAAATAATTCTATGTTCATCCTTTGCACTTTTATTATTACGATATTCTTCAAAATCCGTCCTTCTTTGACCACTTCAGAACAAGGTCTGAAAACTCGTAACATACATTTGGAAACAACGAGGATTTAACTCTGGTGGCGGGTGGTCAGAACCACTGGTATTTCTCAAAAACAGTTGGTTTTATCTTTTATTCCTACCTTTAAGGGTAAACTGTAATAAGACTCTGTATAAAACACTATTAAAGTAGGTGACATTATTCTGGACGCTTTCCTTTCAACAGCCCATCGTACAGGCGAACTGTTAAGAATAATCAGATTTTAAAATAGCTTAAAAAGAGGTATTATATGAATAAAGATCAAAAGATGTTATTGGGATACATTGTAGGTGGATCACTTGTTATTGTATTAGTACCTTCAATTATTTATTTAATTACTTCGTTATTTGATAATGTTTATAGATTAGAAATTATCCGGAATCCGATAATAAAATGGATCATTATCATAATATTGCTTGTAATAGGATTAATATATGGAATCTGGTCAATAATTATTCAAAACACTGTTGGAGAAGGTGGTCCTGTAGAAATAGGAAATATAGAAATAAGTCCAAAAACAAAGAATCTCGTTGTATCAGGGCCATATAAAAACACAAGAAATCCCATGCTCTTTGGAGCGTTTTTAATATATCTTGCTTTTGCACTATTTATTAATTCAATAACCTCTGTTGTAATAGTCTGTGCAATTCTTGTTTTTATGTTGACTGTTGTTGTGAAAATGGAAGAAAAGAGATTATTAAAGGATTTTGGAAATCAATATGAAGAATATCGAAAGAAGGTATCAATGTTCATTCCATGGTTTCAAAGAAAAATCAAATAGAAAATATATATCCTGACACCGGACTGGCACCAAAAAAAGTGTGAATGTGAGGGTAATTATTGCCCTTTTATTCTTGTCAGGAAGTTGTTCGGTCCAGGTAATCCGTCAAATGAATAAACCGGCTTCTCTTAACTCAAAATATTCAACAGCCAGTGATGTCCATTTGATAAGGCTGCCGGGGACCGATGAAAAGGAAGTCAGGTTAAAGCTCCGGTTGACCAGGGGATTATGGCGGCTTAATTATCTGGCCCTGGCTTCACTCGATGAGAAGATTGAACCTGTAGAGGTAGAACCTTCCCTGGTGAAATCCCCGTTGATAGTAAATTCTGAATATCCCGTCAATATGAATCCGGATAATCCGCTTGTTACCCTTCCGGGGGATGAGTATGATATTTACTATGACCTGCCTGAGGGACATGATAATTATGAGATATTTGTCAAAACAAAAGGATACTATATTGAGTGGATGAGGGATACATGGATTGCTGAAGAGAATCTCAAAAGAGCAGCGCTTATGTTTGGCTTTCCCGGATTATTCATGAAAGTTATTGCGAAGGATTTTAAAGAAGCAGAACCATCGATGGAAGCAAGTTTCTGGAACAGCAAGTATGTCAGGGGGAAATAGACACATATTATTTTTATTTTTTTGTATCGTACTTGTGTGCGGATGTCAGAAGATGATGGTTCCGGAAGGTTATCGTATGTCCCCTTCACAGGTAAACAAAAGCATAACAGGCGGCTGGATCAATGTTACTCTGGTCCCGGATTCTTCAATTGATACAATCACAATGGTCAGCGGAGAACTTCTGGCTGTTGATTATAATAGCACCTTCCATATTCTCACCTCTGGTGGAGAGCTGATATCATTGAACAAAAGCAGGATAAGCACTGTACGTCTTTATTTTTTTACCAATCCCAATGTATCCCTGTTCGGTTTCCTGGGCGTCATCCCAAATGTGATTGGGGCTGTTGTAAGTTGGGGAAATGCGGGATATTTCCTGCTTATGGGAGTCCCGATAATTGCAACTTCTATAGCGACAACGGTTGCAGATCATCAGGATGGCAATTCAATAATTAGTTATCCTGGAAATACTTCCCTGAGGGATTATTCCAGATACGCACGCTTTCCGCAAGGACTTCCGCCGGGTCTTCAGAGGGAAAAGCTCCATCTTGTATTCAGATAGGCCAGAAAACCGGTTTCCGCACGGAAGTGGAAAAGCCGTGACCCTGACCACCTCCCGCCGGCGCAAATTGACCACCCAGGGCCGGATTTAATCTCATGATCTTTAGAAAAATATAGAATGTACATTTTATCGGCGGAATGTTGTCAAGGTTAGCGGTTCATGCTACAACCCTTCCGCTCACCATTTTGTGCTATGGCATTCAAAACATGATACACCAGCGGTTCCACCTTTTAAATCAGAACCATGACAACTAACACAATTTACAAGGGGTTGCTCAAGTCCGCTCTTATGCATAAATCCATCTTTACTTATCGTATGGTCTGGAGGAGGATTGTGTTTTGGATCATTTGCCTTTTCACAACAAATGAAAAGAGTAAGCATAAGTAACATCATCGACACTTTCACTAATGCGTGGTTTTTCATATTGTTATTGTTCTTGATTATAAGTAGAACCTTCATAATTTTGGCGTTTTATATTTCTTCAATTAAAACTGTGTCCTGAGAGGTTTATTGTTCAGTTTTTTACAGTTGAATTAAGAACGACTTTTCGTTCAATCCTGGTACCAGACTGTCACCAAAAAAAGTTACAATTTTTGAGGTTGTAAGTGTCCGATTTTTCTTCAAAATTTATCCTTCTTTGACCACTTCAAAAGACGGTTTGAGAACACAAAACATACATTAGGAAACAACGAGGACTTAACTCCTGAATAGAATGAGTCTTATTAATAAGGTTTGTTACAGGAAAGGCTACGGTTTTCGAAGTAGATATTCCATGATAATATAACTTTTTTTGACTTTTACCTTTGATAGGTGTAAATTGCTACTTATTAAAACTGACAGGAACTTTGATGTTAAACATTTATTAAAATGCGAAGCAATGAAAAAGATTCCATTCATGGTAATTTTTGTAATTACCGTATTTTTTGCCTGTAAACAAACCCCGCAGGTTGTTACTGTTGACTTGAATGCTGAGAAAGCGGCTGTCGCAGCCTTGTTTGATAAGTTTAATTCAGCATTTAATGCAAAAGATGCAACCGCATTGGCAACAGTTATGACTGAAGATGCATTAAGTTGTGGTACAGATCCATCAGAATTTTGGGATAAGAAACAAATAACAGACTTATGGACACAATCCTTCGCTGATACTGCTCTTAAATTTAATTATTCCTATGACAAACGGGAGATCAGAATTGCAACTGATGGTAATTCAGCAATAGTAGTAGAGCAGTATATCTTGCCTTTACTCAGTCCCAAAATTCCTCTTCGTAATGTATATAATGCTGTAAAAATAAATGGGAATTGGATGATTGATTTCATAAGCTGGAATTTTATTCCTAAAAACGAGGATATCCCAAAGCTTAATAAGGCAGTTGAGTGATTATTTGGTTCTTTACAAACTACTTGAAATTAGAACAAGGGTTTGGTGGATAAACCGATAGCCTTGACCATATTCAGCCGAAATATTTTGACCACCAATTAACAGGGTAAAAGTTCTGAGATTAAATCATTTGTGTTAATCTTTAAAAGATCGGCCAGATGTGGTCACCATGATCAGCAATTGCAGGTAATAGCATATACAATGTTATTTAAGAAAGAAACAGAGGGGTGGAAAGTGCTTAATATGCATATGTCATGGAAATGAACTTTATGGTTTGATCATTATTAAAAGTGACGAAAATGAAGAGAAATATCCTGTTCTTTAAGTTATTGTTTCTGGGACTACTTTTAAGTTTTCCTGTCTTTGCTCAACCTCCATTACAGAAAGCCAATCTTGGTGATGTAGTATTGGAGAATGGGACTGTCCTTAAAAATTGTCAGTTAGCTTATCGGACATTTGGCACTTTTAATAATAACAGGTCGAATGCAGTTTTATTCCCAGCCTGGCTAGGGGGAACCAGTGAAATGCTGACAGGTTTTATCGGGAAAGATAAATTTCTTGATGACACAAAATATTTCATAATAGCAGTAGATCCATTAGGAAATGGAGTTTCTACTTCTCCATCAAATTACTCTGGTCTTGCCGAAAAGGAATTCCCGATATTCACAATAAGAGATATGGTTAAAACGGAGTACTCGCTTTTAACAAAAGTATTGGGAATACAACAACTCCACGGAGTTATTGGTATGTCAATGGGAGGACATGAAGTTTTCGAGTGGATTGTTTCATACCCTTCCTTTGTTAAAAAAGCTGTTTCTATTGTAGGTACACCAAGGATGACGGGATATGAACAACTTTACTGGCAAACCCAGCTCGAAATATTTAAAGCCTTTCAGAACTGTGATTCCTGTGATGCGGGGAGGTTTTTAAGTTTGTGGCTTTCATTATTTGCCTATTCATCAGAATATCAGAATACAATTATTCAACCGGGAGGTATTAATCAGTTCATGGACCAGGTAAGTCGGGTTGATGTAAATGTAAATGATTATTGCAGCCAGATAAGGGCATTACTATCTCATGATGTTATCTCGAAAAGTGGTGGGTCAATTAATCAGGCTGCTTCACTTGTTAAAGCTGATTTAATGATTATTGCTGAAATGAAGGATCTAATTTGTAATCCGAATTCTGCAATTGAATTTACGAGCCTGGTTGGAGGGAAGATTAATAAATTATCAAACCCTTGCGGTCATATCAGTTTCGTTTGTGAAATGGATTTATATTCTGCATTAGTAAGAGGATTCTTCGATAATTGACTTTAATCCAATCACCAAAACCTAACCGCTTACTCAAATTCTTGTCAAATCCTGGCACCAAACTGGCACCAAAAATAAAGTTACAACTTTTGAGGTTGTAACATCATGATTTTGAGTGGGACCAGATGGAGCCAACCAAAAAGAGACCCACACTTGGTCTTGCAGGTGTCTGATTTTTATAAAATCCTTCCTTCTTTGACCACTTCAGAAGAAGGTCTGAAAAGACATAACATAACAATAGCATCTCTTAATCAAGATATGCTGATATTTCAGAATGTTTAAATTTAATTGACACAGGTTGAATTATTTCTGACATTTGATATTGTGATAAACTTAAAACGGAGGTATTGCCATGAACGCACTTTTTCTTGTTTATCTTATTGTCGAAGCAATATTTGGTATTGGCTTCCTCTTTGCCCCTGGTCTTATGATGGATCCAATGGGCGTGACCCTTGATGAAACATCAACAACCTTTGCCAGGTTGTTTGGTTCGTTAATAATCAGTATACCAGTTCTGCTGTTTTTTGCGCGCAAATCAGCCAGCTCAGAGTTCAAAAGAGGAGTAGTATATTCAGTTTTTATTTATCTGCTTGCAAGTACAATTATTCTTCTGATTACTCAACTTAAAGGTCTGATGAATGCCATGGGCTGGAGTATTGTTATCCTGCACCTGGTGTTTATGCTTTGGTTCGGTTATTACCTGATAAACCAGGTGAAAAGAGACTCAAACTGATAATTTAAATAGATTTCTAATGAGTATCTCCCCTGTGCAGGGTTCTTTATTAACCAATAAGTATTAACCAAGTCTTAATCCCCGATAATTATGAAAAAGAGGCCATTAATTACAGTTCACTTAATAACCATAAGTGTACTGTTCATCTTGCTGGCAACCAGCTGTAAAAAGGATGAAGATGATACGACTGTAACGGACATTGATGGTAATGTTTACAATACAGTTACTATTGGCTCACAGGTTTGGATGGCGGAGAATCTGAAAACGACCAGATACAAAGATGGTACTGCCATACCAAATGTTACAGACAATACTGCATGGAGAAATTCCACAACATCAGCTTACTGCTGGTATGATAATGATATAAACAATAAAGAATTGTATGGGGCATTGTATAACTGGTATGCTGTGAATACGGAGAAATTATGTCCAAAAGGATGGCATGTGCCTTCGGAAAGTGACTGGAATGAGCTGATTGTTTTTTTAGGTGGGGAAGCAGTTGCAGGAGGTAAACTTAAAACTATTGGTACACTTGAGGATGGTGATGGTTTATGGTACGAACCAAATGTAGATGCAACTAATGAATCAGGATTTTCTGCATACCCTGGAGGTCTTCGTTCAAATGCTTTCTATGATATTAATTATGGCGGAGTTTGGTGGGCTTCTACAGAAAATTCTACTAACCAACCTTATTATATTTTCATAAACAATTATGACGGTACAGTAGGTGATTCTTATGATGCATCAATTACATCAGGTAATTCTGTTCGGTGCCTCAGGGATTAGGTGCGCCCAGATACACATGAAACGACCTGAACTGGATAAGCCGATTAGCCTTGATAATATTCAGCCGAAATATTTTAACCACCAATTAATGGGTTAAAATTCTGAGATTAAATCATTTTTATAATTGTTAAAAGACTGGCCGGATGTGGTCACCATGATCGGCTTATGCACTGGGGACCTGGGAACCGGAAATGGTAAAACTATTTTCAAAGACAGACCAAGCCATAATATGGAAAGTTTTTTTAGTACCAACGAATTAGTAACACCTTTTTTGATGAAAATCCAGGGTACTCCCAGTCGAATCACAGGGAACTGATTTATAGTCAGATTTTTGACATGATAAAGGTTTTTAATCAATAATTAATCATGATGTCCAGCTATTTATTGAGGTCATAGAAGCGTCTGATTTAATGTCTTTTTGACTAATGCGAATTATACATAGGTAAAACGATGGATTTGATGGACTTATATAATTGTAAAAGCTTTTCAGGCAGAGTTTGATTCTGTAGCTTTAATTTCAAAATGCTTTTACAAATGCTAAAAAATTAAACCAATCACAATGAAAATGAAAAACTGGAAATTTGGATTAATCTTTTTTATAAGTCTGATAGCTTGTAATGAAGAACCTTTTTTGACATCAAATAGTATTGAGTCAATTACATATAGTTCAGATCCCCTTGCGGCGGAGAATCTGGCCGGGGCTTTTGCAAAACCCGGCATAGAACAGGGAGGATATATTTTTGCAGGTGGTGATGAGACCAAAGCAAATCCGGAAGGATACCCGGAACTTAATCTTGTCAGAAACAGATGGGGTTGGGCTGGAAATTTGCAGGCTACCACAGGAGGCGAGGTACCCGTTTCAATAACTTATGATCAGTTTTCGAAAGAGTCTCCACAGGTAAACCTCTATCTGGGTGATGAAAATCCTGTTGTTGTTGGATGGGTAAGGGTCACAAGTTCAAAAATGTTACTTACCCCTATCATGACTCCTGCAACGAGTGAAGCACTTAATGTCTTTATCTTACTTAATCTTCCCGGCGAATATGTATTCTCCTCTGAGTTAATAAATCTGGAAATCCTGGATGCATCAAAAACAAATGTTATTTATTCAAGAACACTCACCCCCACTGAAGACAAGCATTTTTTTCTAACGACTAATGCTATCGGGAATGTAAACCAACCTATTCCTGTAGCCCAGGTCCCAGGGTTTTCATTAGGAGATCAGATTAACATTCGCCTATCCGTTCCGATTAAAAGGATATCTGATGGTATGGTTATGCCGGAAGCTGCAACGCTTTTAAGTGAGGGACTGGAAACTGATGTTGCAACATTTCCAACCTATATTCCACCATTATATACCAATACTTATTACCTAATCCCTACATTAAATAATTATAATTCCATAGTTCAACCGCCAATTTCAGATTATGGAACAATTGTTGTGACTAATGATGCAACAAATATATATTACGAAATATCATTAAATGAGGGATATAACTTTATTGAAGCAGAGGGGTCTACAATATTTGGATTTATAGGTAATCCGGCAGTCGGAAGGGGAATTCCCATTGAAATACCTTATTCGGATATAGCAGAACCGTATACGTCATATAAGATCACTATTCCTTTAAGTAATATACCAGAGTATGTTCTTAGCAGCTTGATTAACACAAAAATATGTTGCAGAATCAATGCTGAGAATTTTACCAGTTCTCCAGGCGATATTATTCCGGTAAGTGGTTATTTGAATAATACATGGATGATGGGAGTTTGGTATTATACCAATACACCAGGTCCATCTGTAACAACTCAGGAGTTCCCGATATATGCAGATGCAGGCTTGAATTATACGAGTCATGGAACTATGGTTGGTACAGCTTATGTAACATATGATGGTGGCTATGCAAAAATTAAATATGATTTGCTTCCTGAGTACCTGATGGAAGCAGTTTATATTTATGCTGATGATGCGGTAGTATCGTCACTATCTTCAATACCGTTTGGATTCTCACAAATATTTGAAAATCCTGTAAATGAATTTGAAACGACCATTGAAGTTCCTGACATTGATGGCGATAAGAAGGCCTGGTTTATATTGCATGCAAAGGTATTACTGTAAAAAAACAGATTTAAAACATTTATAAGAATACTGTTTTCTTAAAGAATCCACTAATGGCGGACAATATTTAAACAAGAGTCTTTCTTAAATTCATATTACTATAATGCCCTGAGATTTAATATTTCAGGGCATTTCTGTCATAGCAGTACCGATAAAATACTTTTAAGGTTTATACTTCCCAACTTCCCTGGCTGTATATGAGATCCATATTTATGTGTATTCACATAACTTGATATAGGGATTTTGGGGACCAGAATCTCAGGAACTAATTTATGCAGATAAAAGATGGTGGATAAGTTTTTAGGCAGTTTATGATTCAGTTCCAGTCAGATTGTTTAACTTGGTGTTTGTATTTGGTATTCAATGTCGGGCAATAAGAAGAGGGATAGTGAGTTAGGGGCTGTTGAGGTTGCGTGTCCCATCTGTGACTTGGCGTGTCTGTAATTGGTTGATGAACACTTTATTAAAATCATCGATATGACAAAAAATTTCTATAAGTTTGTTTTCAAGATTTTTCATGGATTCTTTCCTTTTATTGTTTGTGGTTAAACAAATTTGGGAAGAATCCTTTTTATATAATATTCTGTGTATCAAATAGTTATCAACGACACACAATTAAATTGTTAATAACCAGCCATTTGTATTAAAAATTATATCGAACCCACGTTAATTAGTTATTATCAATCATACCGTAAAGTCACTACAAGTTTTCCGCTTTCCTTTCCGGGGAGAACCTTCATTTCCATTTGTCCGGTTACTTTTGTCCCTACACCGAGATTGGAAAGAGTAGCTATTACTGTAGGCTGATCACCTGAACCTATCAACTCGACATTAGTCAGTTCCCCTCTCCACAAAGCAGGACCGAAGGTATGGCTGACTGTGTATTGACCAGGTTCAATGCCTGCAAAAACATACTCATTTGTGCCTTCTTTGATCATTTTTCGTTCAATCATTTTTCCATCTCTGAGAAGTTCGATTTCTGCACCTAGTCCCATAGTCTGTTCAGTTCTTTCCTTAAAATAATCCGTTCCGTTGTCAAATGCTTCAACTTCAAAATAATATTCCGGATTCCTGTTAAGACTGTGTATGGTAATAGTATAAGTGTCATAAACCATATAGCTGTTGTAAAGTTTCTCGGGTTCAATACCGTAACGGACAATATAACCGTCACTTCCTTTAACAGGTTGCCAAGAGATTGTAGCGTCGCGGGGATCTTCCGGATCGCGGGCAACCATTAGATCATGAACCTTCGTAAATTTAGCCGCGTCAGGATTCCCGAAAACTCGTAAATCCTTTATAGCAAACTGGCCATTATCTGGAGTGAATACATTTGTTAATTTTACGTACCTGGCATTTACAGCTTCCGGAAGCTCTGTGTAGTCAAACCGGAGTTCCTGTGTATTATTACTTTTATCAATCAGCATTGACCAGTTTTCATTATCATTTGAAACCTGTAGAGTATAGCGCTGATAACGGGTATTAGTCTCGCCCGTGTTCATGCCGGGTCCCCCTGGTACTCCCGGCCCTCCCGGTCCCCTGCCAGATGCCATTCTGCCACCATGTTGATCAAAATTGACCTGTAATGCATGGATTTCACACTCTTTACCAAGATCTACTATCATGAATTCCCCGGGATCACCTGTTTCGGCACACCAGTAAGTTGATACATTTTCATCGACAGCATTTTTAGCATCAAATCCTTCAAGGGCGGATGATGCTTCAACTCTTTTTTTGTTTGATAAAAGTATCCAGCCTGTAAAATTATTTTCAACAGCATTATCCTTTATGCCGGGATAATATTGCGGATAATCGCCGAAGGTAGTATTAGAGTGCATAACACCTTCAGCATCAACAGCTGTGGGAAATAAAACGATTTCGCCGCCACCCCTTTGTCCACCGATTAGCATGGGAACCATAGCGACAGTCCATAAATTTCCGTTTTTATCGTGGAAGGTACTACCATGACCTGCACCGAGAATGTATCCGGTTGTTTTAAATGTAAGTGGATTATGTGGTGAATATTCGAATGGTCCGAGAGGATTGTCTGCTACATATATACCATGGGAATAAGTCGAATATTCGAGACCTATTGCAGCATATTGCAGGTAGTATTTTCCACCGTGTTTTATCATCCAGGGGCCCTCTATCCACGGTAATTCTTCCGGAAAATATGGTCTGTGTGAGAAGTAAGGAAATATCATATCTTGTTTTCTTTTTCGCTCAAAGCCATGATTTTCAGAATCGCTAAAGAAACAGGTAACAGGTTTCCCTTTTTCCCTGAAACCATTATCAGGATCCAGTTCGACAACCTGAAAGGGTAAGAGCTGTGACCATCCCCAATACATGTAAAACCGTCCGTCGTCATCAATAAACATGTCAGCATCGCCGTAATCCCGTTGATATTCGCCAACTTTAGTCCAAACACCACTCTTCGGATCTTTGCTGGTAAACACATCATGCCGGGTTTTATCTCCGGAGGCATATAAAGTTTCCCCGTCACTGGCAACTGATGGGCAGCCCCCTGGGAAATCCGGAGCTGTAACATAGGTCCAATCTCTCATATTGCTTGAATACCAGTACCCTCCGCCACCGCTAACAAAAAGATAATAATCATTTTTGAAAAGGATTACAACGGGTTCTCCTTCCCTGCGGGGTTTTTCTGATCCTATAGTCAAGTTAACAGGATTACAAAATGTCAGGGGTTTGTCCGTTATTTGCACCGTAAAATCACCAGATTGCGTTTGCCTTACAGAATCGTCAGAAACCTGGTTACATGAACTACCGGTAACCCAGATAGCTGTAACCAGCAGAATAACTATTTTTAGTGTCAATTTGTACATGATTTGATTAGGTTAATTTTTTGATATTCACTGTTTATTTTTTCTGCATAAAATTATTATGTTTAACTGCAATATTGATCAGAAAGAAAAAGATGCTGTTTTAATCTTTGGGTATTTAGTAATCAAAGTTATTTTATGAGGCAGTTTAAGTCAATTATATATGTACTTGACAAAAATTTGCCACATCGGTAAGATGTGTGTCTTCGATATTAAAACCGCCTTTTCCCATTTCTGAGTATGCTTTAAGTGTTTTAGAAAATTCAGTTATTGCACTTAAAATACCCGGTTTTTTCTCTGTTCCTACTTAAGTTTCAGAAAGTTTTAACATTTTTGTGCCTTGAGTGCCAGCATGTTTAAATGCGTTTGCTTTTCCAGACATATAATCTACAAATTTTATAAAAGATGTATTTATATTATCAACAAAATGGTTGCAACCTATTAACAATTAGGCAGTTGTTTTTTTGTTATATACAAAGATATAACATACTTTAATTCTTATCAGATTTTAATGGTCTTACATAAATATTTCTATATGCTATTGGACCATAATTTCCTTGAAGCATCAAAGGATTCATCTCTGCTTCGGGAATTTCCATTGAAGCATGGGTTGGTCCGTCAATTTCTACGTTTTCATGAATAAGTTCGCCGTTTAAAAGGACGCGTACAAATTTGGCATTTGTGGTTTTTTCTCCATTGCTGTTAAAACGGGGTGCCTGAAACTGGATGTATAACGACTGCCACTCCCCTGCAGGTCTAACGGCAATTTTGTCAGGGCCTTTACCACCCACATATTGTTCATTAATCCAACGTGCGACTATAGCTCCGCAATGATGGTATTCTCTTGGCGGATTTTTATTCCAGGTATCTCTGATTCCTATTTCATACAGTCCGTGAAAATAAATACCGGAATCCCCATCATCGGGCATTAAAAATTCAAGATATAATTCTATATCGCCATACTTTTGTTTTGTAATAATACTACTGGCATCATTCCTTTCCAATCCATTGACTGTATTTAGAATCCTATCACCTTTTTTATCAACTCCCATAAGTTTTCGGGGATTGTCAGGGCCACCCCAGTATACTCCTGATACAGCCATCCAACCACCTTTTTCAGGTTCCAGATATTGCCACCCTTTAAGGTTTTTACCATTTAACAGAGGCTGCCAACCTTCTTCCAGGAGGTAAGGCGGGTCGCCATGTAAATATCCATCACGTATTGTATTTTGATCTTCTGCACCTCGTATTGATAAAAATGAGGCTAATACTGAAAATAGAATTATGTAATTATTCATAACGTTTAATTAATTTAGTTTTTTTATAACTAGCATCCGCGTCGGTATGGTTGGTTTACGAGGATGTTGGTATTCTCATCATTCACTACACACATGTTTTTACTATCCCATTTAATTAGTTTCCCCCAGCGTATAGCCAATGCTTCAAGCAACGCCACTTCTTTTCCTTTCGGAAGTTCCATAACGGGGATGCTTCCGCTAACTTTATCGAGCAAGGTCAGGTTATAGGTGTCATTATCCAATTCAAATCTGTTCCCGCTCTGCTGGTTAGTGGAAACTCTGTTATACTTAATCTTAATGGTTGATGTCTTTTAAATCAGACATTAAAAATACACTGTAATGACGATAAAACCAAATAAATCGTGTATTTTTTTGTTGACGTCTTAATTAGGATAATTGGGAAACACTAAGTAAATCATAAAAGTCTAACATTTTTATGCAAATTTCTCTTTCCACTATATTCCAAGCCGAGTGCTTATACAAACAATTTTTAATATATTAACAAGTTTAATAAATGAATTTTAAGATTATGAAAAATCTCAATTTGATTTTTGATATTGGTATGCATACAGGTAGAGATACGGAATTCTACCTAAAGAAAGGATTTACAGTAATTTCAGTAGAAGCAAATCCACAATTAGTTGAGAAGGGAAGGGAAAAGTTTAAATCAGAAATAGAATTGGGCAGATTGATTATTGTCAATAAAGCCATAAGTGATAACATTGACACTACAGATTTTTTTATTTTTGAGAATAAAGATGATTGGGAAACAATCAACCCTGAATGGAATATCTCTATGGATTCAAATGTCAAAACAGTATAAGTTGAAACAATTACTTTGGAAAGTTTAATAGAAAAATATGGGATGCCTTACTATATGAAAATAGATATAGAAGGGGCAGATATATTATGTTTAAAATCATTATTAAAAACAAAAGAACGTCCAACATATATTTCGGTAGGATTATAATCGGCTTCCCTATAATTTTATCCAACTAAAATTAGAATCTCATTACTATTAATATCCATGTATGGTGTCAATTTCCACTGACCTCAGATAAAATGTAAAGAGATAATTATAAAAAAACTCCAAATCCTGGCACCAAACTGGCACCCCCAAAAAAGACCCCCACCATCGGTCTTTCAGGTGTCTGATTTTTCAGAAATCCGTCCTTCCTTGACCACTTCAGAAGAAGGTCTGAAAACGATTAACATACATTTGGGAACAACGAGCATCTTGAAGTTTATTATTTCTATTCCATGCTGGATTAAACAATTCATAAGATTATTTTGCATACAAAAAAGCAACAAATACCTGTTAAAGAGGGCTGGAAAATAAAAGTTGACAGACTTCAAAGTTTTACAGATATTTGATTTTTATTTTAACACAAATGAGAATTAAACCCTTTAATGTTATCAATCACACAAATTTACCTGAAATAACGGTAAATAGACTTCTTGTCGATGGCGATCCTTTGGAGATTGAAAGGGAAATGTACTTTGTATGTGAAGCAAATTTATCAGAGATGGATGAACAGAAGATCGGGGTTATACCCCTTGTTGTTAAAAATCCTGCCAAGGTTGAAAATATTGAAAGCTATATAAAGTGCCTAACAATTGCTCAAAGAAGAATACAGTTCAGGAAAGCAAACAACATCTGTGACTTCAATGATTGCGATGAAATGGTAATTTCTTAGTTAAATTTCCCTTAAATGAAAGCAGCTGTTTATAAAAAATATGGCCCTCCCGAAGTCGTAAAATTGGAAGAGGTTGAGAAACCTACACCCAGGTCTAATGAAGTACTGGTGAAGGTCTATGCTGCAACGGTAAACCGAACTGACTGTGGATTCCGAAGTGCTGAATACTTTGTTTCCAGATTCTTTAGCGGATTATTCAAACCAAAATACAGAATTCTCGGAAATGAATTTGCCGGAATAATTGAAGCAATAGGCAAAGATGTCAAACTGCTACATGCAGGGGATAAGGTATTTGGTTATAACGACACAAAATTTGGAGCACATGCAGAATATCTGACTATTGCTGAAACAGATGCTATTACCACTATACCTGATGGCGTGACTTTTGAGCAGGCAGCACCAATTACGGAAGGAGCTCATTATGCTTTGTGCGATATCAGAGCGGCTAAGATTAAAAGTGGGAATAATGTAATGATCTATGGTGCCTCTGGTGCAATTGGATCAGCTGCTGTGCAACTTGTAAAATATTTCGGGGCAACAGTAACTGCGGTATGTAATACTCAAAATGTCGAAGTCGTAAGATCATTGGGTGCTGATCAGGTAATTGATTACTTAACCCAGGATTTTACTAAAACCAACCAGAAATTTGATTTTATTTTTGATGCTGTCGGAAAGAGTTCTTTCGGGCAGTGTAAACCACTTCTTAGAAATAAAGGTATCTATATTTCAACGGAGCTCGGTAAAAACTCCGAAAATATATTTTTAGCTCTTTTTACTCCCTTTCTCGGAGGTAAAAAAGTTCTGTTCCCCTTGCCGACAATTAAAAAAGAAGATGTTGTTTTCTTAAAGGAATTAGTAGAGTCGGGCAGGTATAAACCATTAGTGGACAGATCCTATCCTTTGGACAAAATCGTTGATGCTTATAAGTTTGTTGAGACCCGGCAAAAAGTAGGGAATGTAGTAATAACCTTGAGTTAAGAATGCCAGCTTTTAGCAGGTTCACTCCTTTATCATTTAATCGGTATCAGGTTTTTTAAAATCAGGTAAATGTTATTCTAACCCCTCTCTGCCAATATTCATACTATCTATTATGGGTAAAACAGCATTGACTTAATAATACTATGGGCTTCCCTATATTCCATTTCAATCTGATCTATGATTTTTCAATAATTGATGAAGTCTGGGTTTTAAATGATTGATTTTCTTCAAAATCCGTCCTTCTCTAACCACTTCAGAAGAAGGTCTGAGAACACTTAACTTACAGCAACGAAACATCAGGCAGAATTAACGCTTTTTACTGCAATTGTTCCTTATAATATTCTGAATGAACATATTGTGGTGTGTTTTGTTTAAGTAATAATTATCACTATATGGAAATTATAGTTATTTGCATGGCTGCATTTTTAACAGCCATTACTAACATTCTTTTCCGGATTTGGACTTGGGACAATATTAATGCCGGTCTTTGCCATTTTCTTCCCGATTGACATTGCAATTGCATTAACTGGCGTTGTTCATTTTTCCAACAACCTGTTCAAAATTTCACTGGTTGGTAAGAAGGCTGATAAAGAAGTTCTGTTAAGATTTGGAATTCCGGCAATCATTGCTTCTTTTGCAGGAGCATGGTTATTGCTTAGAATCACTAAGATGCCATCACTTTTAGAATATCACCTGTGGAACAGGAATTATGAAATTACACCTGTTAAACTTGTAATCGCTATCCTGTTAATTATCTTTTCTGTACTTGAAATTTTACCGTCAGTTCAAAAAATTCAATTCAGCAGAAATAAACTCGTTCTTGGTGGGGTTCTGAGTGGCTTTTTTGGTGGTTTAACAGGCATTCAGGGAGCAATAAGAAGTGCATTCCTTATAAAAAGCGGATTAACAAAAGAAGCATATATTGCAACAGGAGTAGTTATTGCATGTCTGGTTGATTTCACAAGACTCTCAGTATATGCATCAGGATTTAAAGAAGCAAATCTGGGTGAATATTTAATATTAATCATTGCTGCAACCTTAGCAGCCATTGCAGGAGCATTTATTGGAAATAAATTGCTGAAGAAAATAACATTAAGGTTTATTCAGGTCGTGGTTGCAATAATGCTCTTCCTGATTGCCATTGCATTGGGAGCGGGAATCATCTAAAGCCGTAGGAGATATGAAAAAAATCCGAAGTATGATTTTTGGAACGGTTAATGACTACAGGTCAGTTTTACCCAGATTAATTGTCGGATTGGTTTTTCTTTCAGAAGGAATTCAGAAGTTCCTTTTTCCCGAACTCGTAGGAGCTGGAAGATTTGAAAAAATCGGTTTCGCAAATCCTGAGTTTCTGGCATTATTTGTAGCTTCATTTGAGGTTGCAGGCGGTACACTTATATTAATTAGGGTTTTCGGTCAGAATTGCTGCAATACCTTTGTTCATAATTATGATGACAGCAATAGCCACAACTAAATTTCCCATTCTGGTGGAGAAAGGATTCTGGTCTATGGCTCATGAAGCACGAACAGATTTTGCAATGATCATCCTGCTTATTCATTTACTGATTTTTGGTGGCGGCAGGTGGTCAATTGATTCAAAAATCAATAAATCTTTAGCAACCTGACATAGTCAGTCAGAACATTTTTACCACCAATTATTGGATCAAAGTTCTGAGATTAAATCATTTTTATAGTTGTTAAAAGACCGGCCAGATGTGGTCACCATGATCGGCTTATGCACTTAGTACTTAAGATTTGCCTTATTAAAATAAACTACTTATCTTTGACGTTAGTAACGTTAAACGGGAAATGATTACCTCTTTTGGGAATAAGGAGACTGAAAAAATATGGAATGGGGATAGAGTTAAAAATCTACCTCAGGAGATACAGCAAATTGGAAGGAGAAAATTAAGGATGCTTAATAACTCACAGAATTTGATAGATTTAAAGGTTCCACCATCAAATAAACTTGAAAAACTTTCAGGGAAGATGAGTGACTTTTACAGTATCAGGATTAATGACCAATGGAGAATCGTATTTAAATGGGACGATGGAAACTCAAGTGATGTTACTATAATGGATTATCATAAATAGAATCAAATGGAAAAGCTTTCAAATATTCACCCCGGAGAGATTCTTCTGGAAGAATTTCTCAAACCTTTGAATATATCTGCATACAGACTTTCAAAGGACCTCGGAATCCCCCAGACCAGAACTTCTGAGATTATCAAAGGCAACAGAAGTATAACTGCTGACACTGCTATACGACTTAGTTACTATTTTGGCAATTCTGCCAAATTCTGGCTTGGACTTCAGAACGACTTTGATCTTGAGGAAGAAAAAAAGTTAAAAGCACCGGAATTCGAACATATTAAAAGATTAAAAGAGCACGCTGCCTGGCATTTGAGACTTCTTCAACGATAGGAAAACTATTCTAAGATAAATTACTGCAACCATGACAATTTTAACCTTACTCCGGCGCCTGACACGGACGGTTTAATTATTTGCCTTTTGCAACCCGGAATACTTCTCGATCAGCCCCTGAAGTCTACACGAGCAAATTCATTTCAACTTGTCAAATTTTGTTGCACCTGGACAGATCCTGCTGCCTGGACAAAGTCAATGGGGTTGCAAGCCGACGCTCAAGTTGTCATGGTTTTTGCACGCCACCTTGACAACTTTATCGTGACAAGACAAATCCTGCTGACTTAGCGGGACCACGCCATCTGGACAGTTATATCGGGACAAGTAAATCATACTCACTTACCGAACTAATTTATGCAGATAAATGATGGTGAATAAGTTTTTAGTCATTTTATATATCAATTACAGTTAGATTGTTTAACTTGGTGTTTGTATTCGGTATTCAATGTCAGGCAATAAGTAGAGGGATAGTGAGTTAGGTGCTGTTGAGGTTGCTTTTCCTATTGTGACTGACGGGGCGAAGCTGTAAGTAGCTGTAAGTAATTATGGTTCAATAGTCAAGAATGGTACGCATATCATAATTCGAAATTAAGATTTAAAGCAATGAGAATATTAAGTATATTAATTTTCATACTGGTATTATCTTCATGTAAATCTCAGACTAATCCTCTTATTGAATTTGATCCAAGAACAATTGAAGGTCATGAAACAACTTTAGCTGAAATAGCTGATGATATTGAGTATATTCCCATTGATAATAGTCTTTCTCTAGGTAACTTTTATATGTATAAACTATTGGATAGTAATATCTATATATCTACAAGAGAGCAGGGAATTATAGTATTTAACCGTAACGGCAAATTTATTAGGGAAATTGGAGCACAAGGGAGAGGGCCGGGAGAATATCACTATTGTATGAATTTTGATGTCGATCCCAAATCTAAATCAGTTTATGTACTGGATGGTATCATAATAAAGGTATATAATGGCAGTGGTCAGTTTCAAAGAAGTATTTCTTTAAAGGATTACGACTGGCGATTTGATAATATAACTTTTTTTAATAAAAAACTGTTTGTCTCAGAGGCAATCTACCAAGGTAAAGCTAAATATTCTTGGTTGATTTTGGATACCAATGGAGTTCTCTTGAGCAAGAAATATAACTCAATTCCAACATTTGACAGTAATTTACCTTCATATGTAGGGACTTATATATTCAATGATCATCTTTTTTATTGGGAACAGTACAATGATACAGTATTTTCAATACTGCCAGACTTAACTTACGAACCAGCGCTTTTATTCAGTCCTGGAGAACATAGATTTCCTAAGTCACGCTTTCCTATAAATCCATCAAACTTAGAACCCTTTATACAATTCCTAAAAACTCATTTGCAAATCCACCTCATATTTGAGTCAAAGCGATTTCTGTTTATTAGTTATTACTACATGATACCAGCAATAGCACTAATTGAAAAAGAGAGCCAGAAAACCTATTTGTTTAAAATGGTTACGGATGTAGTAAATGGGACTAATGTTGGAGGTTTAATTAACGATCTTGATGCAGGCATAATGTGTCAACCAGAATATTTTTACGTTGATAATAACCTTGAATACATAATAACATTGATATATCCTTCTCAAATTATAAACCATGTAAAAAGTAACGACTTTTTAAATACTATTCCAAAATATCCTGATAAAAAACAGGAACTTAAAAAGCTAGCAAATAGTCTGAAGGAGACAGATAATCCGATACTTATGATGGTGAGGTTGAAAAAGTAAAGAATGTAGTTTTTCCTTTTTTTTTGCAGCCCGATTCTATTGATTCCGGTCCATAATGTCTGCGAATGATTTATAGATCAGGATTTCGATTTTTATTGAAATTATGATTTAATAACCTTATATCGCACGGCACTTACCGGCTGGGCGTTATCAGGCATTAAAAAAACTGCGAGGATAATTAAAACTAATATTATGGAAAAATGGATTAGTCTTTATGGAACTTTTGAACACGAGGAAACCAAAATAAAGTTTAATGGAGGAACTGTTGCTTCTCCACAAAATATTAAAAATGGTCTTTATTTACTTAACCAAAGATTTTGGGAAGGAACAATAAAAGCAAAAGTAAAGTTTAAAAATACTGATGCTGATAATACAGGTTGTTGTATAGTTATTAACTACAATCCAACAAATAAAAATTTCATCTGTGTCGGAATAGGTGGAACACCTAAACATATGTATGTAATGACTGAATATTCTCCTACGGGTTGGAATGATATTGAATTATCCGGTGAAAGGTCAAATTTAGTGGCTGATTATGAATATTCATTTGAAGTTAAAATAACGGGGAATAGAATAAACTTCTTTGTAGATGGGGTTAAATTATTTGATAAAAACATCTCTATCCCCCTAACAAAAAAGCAGATAGGTCTATATTGTGCTTCAAAAGGAGAGATTGAGATATCTGATTTTGAATTCAAAGAAGACACTTCAAAAGTATTTACAATAATGAAATTTTTATCCCCTTTTAATGAGGTGTACGAAGATATTATTAAACCCATTTGTGAGACTCCTGAATTTAAATTAGATGTAAAAAGGGCTGATGAAACATTTGGACCAGGATTAATAATTGCTGATATAATTAAAGATATTGAAGAGTCAAAAATAATTATTGCGGAGATTACTCCTATTGATAACGCAAATGTTTTCTTTGAATTGGGTTATGCCTTTGGGCACTGGTTCACGTAGAAGGGCACCTTGTCTTTGGTGTTCATGACGCTGGAGATGAGCGCCGCCATGTACTCGACAGGGTAGTTCGCCTTGAGCCAGGCCGTGCGGTAGCTGATCAGCGCGTAGCACGCGGCGTGGCTCTTGTTGAACGAGTAGTCGCCGGTGGCCTCGAAGCTCGCCCACAATTGGTGAGCCACGCCGGGCGGCACGCCGCTGGCGCCGAGACCCTGCATGAGGGGCTGCTTGAGGGAGGCCATCAGATCCTTGTTCTTCTTGCTGATGGCCTTGCGCAGATCGTCCGCCTGAGCAGGGCTGAAACCGCCCACCCGGCGGGCGATGGCCATGTACTGCTCCTGGTAGATGGTCACGCCGTAGGTGGGCTCCAGAATGGGCCGCAGGGCCTAGTGGGCGTAGACGACCGAGGCCGGATCCTTCTTGTTGCGCGCGTAGGTCGCGATGTACTGCATGGGGCCCGGTCGGTAGAGGGCGACGATGGCGATGAGGTCCTCGAAGCGCGTGGGGGCGACGTCGCGCAGCGCTTCGCGCATACCGGGACTCTCGAACTCAAGCCCCGGTGGAGTCGCCGCGCGCCAGCATAAGATAGCCCGCCGGGGTAAAGTCGTAGAGCTCGGTGTATCGGGCCAGGAGCGCGTCCGCCGTGGCGCGCGACCGCTTGAGGTCCTCGTTCTGCGTCTCCAGTTCGATCTGGCGGACTTGCAGTTCGCGGACGAGCCGCGCGCTTTCTTCCGCGGTCCGCTGTTCGCCGGCGGCTTGGCTATTCCGGTTTTTCATTTTTTCTCCCGCT
>CAVTPT010000004.1:0-1570113 GCA_963736675.1 uncultured Bacteroidales bacterium | reverse complement strand
GAACTACAGCTTTCTGTACTACCACACCCATCCGAAACAGTATAAGTAAATGACAGATTTGCTCCAAGGCATTCTGCATTTAGGGGTAGTGACGGAATTGAACCTATATTTGTTGTAACTATTGGACAACCACCAGTATATGTAAAACCTGCCATCCAGGCGTTATAGGCAGTGAGTATATCTGCAGAGCTGGTACAGACTGGGATAGGAACCGGAGCAGGACAGGTAATCTCTAGTGGAGCATAAACAATTACGGTAAAGGAACATCTGTCAGTGTTGTTGCAAGCATCGGTCGCTGTCCAGGTTACTGTAGTTGAGCCAAGATTGAAACTGACACCATCAAGTGTATTGGCTCCGGATATAGTCGTGGCACCACTTAAAGAATATGTGAGTGTAAAATTATTGCAATTATCTTCTGCTGTTGCATCCCAGGCACTTCCGGAATGGATGTAGGTGTCTTCAGAATTGGCATAAACAATTTGAGTGCCTGTTGCCAAGCATGTTATTTCAGGAAGTATAACATCATTTACATTAATTGTCCTGTTACAGGTGCTTACGCAATCATGATTGTCTGTTATTGTCAGGGTGAGAGTGAATGATTGATTGCAGTTTGCACCGGCCCTGACTGTAACGGTCTGTGTATTTGTCCCTGATGTTATGGATCCGTTCCCAATTATACTCCAGCTATAATAGTATGTGTAGCCTGAGGGTGCAGCGGGTGTTGAATAGGTCAAAGTTGATGAAGGACATACTGGCTGATCGGGTCCGCTGATGTCACAAATAGGCAAAGGATATACAGTCACGGTTACCTGCGTACTCCCGAGAACACAATATTCAACTCCAGAAGTCGGATCAAGGTCGACCCTGGACTCTACTGTATAAGTATATGTTCCTGGTGTGTCTGGAGTCACTATTACCTCTGAACCAGTATTAGTATTCAGGTAAGTGGCAGGAGTCCAGTTATATTCCACCGGACCGCTTCCGGAGGTCGGGCCAATGTTTATGTTATCTATACCCCATACAGCGGCATTTGAACCATTTCCATCATAATAGAAGCGTAATCTGAGATTGCTTTGATCAAGGTAAGCTGAAAGATCGATATTGGTATTCAGGAAGTTGGTGTAGGTCCCCGGACCTGAGGGTGAATCATAGAGAGCCAGATTCTCCCATGGTCCGTTATTTATTGAGATTTGAATACTTGCAGTGGCTCCGTTATCCAGGTAATAGGCCTGATCCAGGTTTAAATAAGCATATGGGTATCCTATCAAGCTAAATGTCGGGGTTGTGATACTTGTTTCGCAGCCACCGTTAGCAACAGCGTATTTGCCTTCTGGACCTTCAAATACTCTTACACCTGCAGGGAAATCCATATGATTAGTCAATCCCCAGTCACAGGGTGAGTTGTTGTCTTTATTCGCGTTCCAGAAACTTGCAAGGCAAAGCGTTTCGTTAATGCACCACCCATTCAGCATGTCTCCTGCATTATTAAAATCCATCCACGATAGCTGGCTGGTATTCAGGGTACTAATTGCAGTAAGGGTAATGGATTGACCTAAACAGGTAGCAGGTTCCAGTGGTGAAACTTCAGGGGGACTTTCAGGAATAATTGTTACGATAGAAATACTGGATACTGTTTCACCACAAACACCACTCTCCACAACGGCCCTGTATCTTGCAACAATATTGAGGGGAGTTATTATTGAGGAAGAGGTTTCGGAGAATGTTGCCCAGTTAAAGCCGCCGGTTGTTGAATATTCCCATCTTACAATATTACCTGTGTATCCAACCAATTCAAGGTTACCTGGACTACCACCATGACAGACAGCCTCGATAGCAGGGACTATGCTTCCTCCTACAGGTTCAGGGTAAGCGGTTATAGTCCCGATCAGCGTTGAATCCTGGCAATTATTTCCGGTTGTAGTGATATTAAAAATAAAGGTACCTGAGGATGCCGGAGTCCCGCTTAAGGTAAATGTTGTTCCATTGATTGTCCCATTTACTCCGGAGGGGAGACCCGTGACAGCAGCTCCTGTTGCACCTCCTCCCAGGGTATAAATTATGTCTGCGATAGGTGTGCCTTCGCACACTGTTTGCACGGCATTTCCCGAAACAAGTGAAAGTGTATGGTCAGGATTTACCAGGATACTGCCTGTTGCTGAAGCGGTCCTGCAATTATTGCCTGTTGTTGTAATCTCAAAATTAAAAGCCCCTTGGATATCAGGTGAACCTCTTATTGTATAGGTGGTTCCCACTAATGAACCGTTTATTCCGGTGGGAAGACCTGTTACCACCACACCGGTAGCACCCCCTCCAATAGTATAAGTAATATCATTTATTTCATTATCAATGCATATGGTTTGGTTTGCTGTTTCTGAGGCAGAGGTCAATGCAATAGTTTGGTCTTGATTAACTGTAATGGTTCCAGAAGCAGATGCGGAATCACACAGGTCATTTATTGTACTGATAGTGTATTGGAATTCACCCGATTCAGTTGGAATCCCATTTATAGTATATGTAAGTCCACTTGAGGATACCCCCAAACCATCAGGAAGTCCTGTAACTGTAGCCCCACCGGCGCCTCCTCCTATAGTGTAGATTATGTCAGATATTGCTGTATTTATACAAACCTCCTGGTAATCTGTTCCTGAGCCTGATGATAGTGCAATCGTACCGTCTTCATTAATAGTCAGGGTTGCGATACCCGACTGGGCGCTTCCACAGGTGTATCCTGACTGCCCTGTTATGAGCACATCATAGCCTCCTGCATCAGCCGTAGTGACATTGCTAATGGAAAGGGTGGGGGAGTTGGTGCCAACATTTACACTGTTATGCCGCCATTGATAGTCAAGGGCCACACCGTTGGCATCCGCGGCAACCGTGAATGTAACATTGGATCCTTCACACGCGGTCATTGATACAGGCTCCTGTGTTATAGTGATTGCCTCGTCGATATTCAGGGTCACAGTGTCGGATGTAACCGGCTGACAAGGTCCGTATCCCGTCAGGATAACATAATAATTCCCGGCGTCAGCAAGACTGACCCGGGTGAAGTTGAGTGTTGTAGTGTTAGCACCACTGATGGTTGCTGAATTAGCAACGACATTTTCATCCTTATACCATTGGTATGACTGTATATCACCTGCTGCAACAATGCTGATGCTTGCAGGGTAACTAGCGCATTGCCCTGTGTTCTCAGGCTGTGTAAGTATCTCAGGGACTTCATAAATAGAAAGGGTTACCTGGTCGCTGGTTGGTCCACATAGATTTGGGGGATCATTTGTGGTAAGGGTGAATATGACACTCCCGGCAACAACCTCCGCCAGGGTCGGAGTATAAGTCGGAGTCAGAGAATTACGGTTTGGTACGAAAGACCCGTTTCCTCCTGTCCAGGTTGCCCCGGTGGCTGATCCGCCTATCGAGCCGTTAAGCTGTATGTTGCCCGGATAGCACATCGCCTGGTCAGGTCCGGCATTAACCGTCGGCAGTGGATCAATCGTTATTACTATCTGATCGGATGCTGTGCCACATGGACCTGCCGGATCATCAGTTAAAAGAGTCAGAGTTACTGATCTCGCTGTTATTTCTTCTGCCGAAGGTGTATATAATGCATTAAGAAAGTCTCTTCCGGGGTTAAAGGTTCCTGTACCTCCAACCCAGGTGCCTGCACTGGCGCCGCCGCCGACTGATCCCGATAAAGTTACTGAGGACCCTTCACAGATAGTCTGGTCAGATCCTGCATTTGCTGTAGCAAGTGGATTAATAGTAATAGTTACTGCATCTGTTACAGGCAAACAGGGACCGACAGGGTCTCCGGACGTAAGTGTCAGAGTTACATAACCAGCAGTTATATCTGCTGCTCCGGGGGTGTAATTTGTGATGAGTGAGTTGGGGGCGCTGAAGATACCTGATCCTCCGCTCCATGTTCCGGTTGTTACGTTACCACTAACTGTGCCAATCAACCGAATGTTTTCACCGGCACAAACAGGAAGATAAGTGCCTGCATCTGCAACCGACTGAGGAACGATAATAACAGTCACCTGGTCACTGACAGGGCCGCAGGGGCCTGCCGGATCAGTAGTGGTAAGTGTCAGAGTGACTGAACCGGCAGTAATATCTGCTGTGCCCGGATTATAGGTTGTTATAAGGCTGTTTGCATTTGAGAAGGTACCTGCTCCACCACTCCAGATGCCTCCGGCAACACCACCACCAACAGCTCCGGATAAAGATACCGGAAAACCTGCACAAACAGGACCAGCAGTCCCCGCATCAACAGTAGGAGGAGGAACTATTGTAATTGTTATATTGTCTGAGACCGGTTCGCATGGTCCCGTCGGATCATTTGTAGTAAGAGTCAGGATTACGGTCCCTGATGAAATCTCAGAAGTACTGGGAGTGTATGTTGTTGTAAGACTGGCCGGATTGGCAAAAGTACCGATACCACCACTCCAAAGCCCGCTTGTTGCACCGCCACCCACAACTCCCGACAGGGAAACAACCGGTGAGGTTGCACATACGCTCTGATCAGGTCCGGCATTGGCTGTGGCAGCCGGGGAAACATTTATAGTGACAGATGTATTAACATATTGTATGCATGAAGGCAGGCTGGTATATGCAACACTTACTATACTGTAGGTAGTATTGGTATATAATAAACCGGTTGGAAGGGTTATAGCACCGCCACCACCTATAACAGCTGTCTGGTTTGTACCTGAATTTACCCTGTATATGACTGTTGTGTTTGGTGTTGCATTTATGCTGAAAGTTGATGAGGATCCTGAACACAAAGCAGGTGTATTAGTTGTAACCGTAGCTGTAGGATTGGACTTTACTGTCAGGGTCATATAGTCTGTTACGTCAGGGCAGCTACCTTCTGCTTTTGCAGAAATTGTGAGATTAATCTGCCCTCCATTGATAATGGAAGATGGAATATTATAGGTCGGATCCAGCCTTTTTTCGTTTGGTTGAAAGGTCCCGGCCGGCGCAGACCAGACAAAGTCATTGTTCCCGGTTGCGCCATCCCTTGTGCCATTTAACTGGATTTGTGCAGTTCCGGAACACACAGTCTGATCAGGTCCGGCATTTACATAAGCAAAAGTACCCACCGTTACTACAAGCGGGGAACTGGTGCTTACACCACACGAGTTGATGGCTGTGACTGTAATGTTCTTGGGACCTAAGGGTTGCAGACCTGCATCAACAATTACAAAGGGCTTGTCCTGGTCGCTGACAATGGTCCATCCTGCTGGAAAATTCCACTGATAATAGTTTGCACCCGTAACCTCGGGTATGGAATAGCCAAGACCGTACGCAACCGGACAAATCGAGTTAGACTGTCCATCTGCCGGTACCGGAATAGCTGGTATAGAAGGTATGGCAGCATCGACATCCATGGTGATTGTATTACTGGTTGCCTGATTGCCTGAGACACATTCCACTGACGATGTTAGAATGACCCTTATGACATCATTATTTTGAGGAGTGTAGGTAAAAGTACTACTGTTGGTTCCTGCATTTAATCCATTTACCTGCCACTGGTACAAGGGGGTTGTACCTCCGTTTGTTGGGATTGCCGTGTATGTTACAGGGGTATTGGCACATACAGTATCATTGGTTGCATTTATAGTGACGCTTACTGTAAGAATTGGATTGACTGTAAGGGTAATCGCGTTTGATGGGGCAGGATTACCTGTTGTGCAGGTCTCGCCTGAAGTCAGTGTCAAGGTTACAATATCACCGTTACTGGGCACGTAGCTGTAAGTGCTTTCTGTTCCGGCATTTGTACCGTTAACTGACCACTGGTATGTGGGTGAAGTCCCTCCGTAAACGGGAGTGGCAGTCATGTTTACTGTGGTTCCTGCACATACCTCGCTGTCATCAGCAGATATGGATACGCTGACAGGCAGGTTAGGATTCACAGTCATTGTCACCGGTGCCGACGTGGCCGGATTGCCTGTTGCACAGGTTTCGCTGGAGTTAAGTAATACAGTGATTATGTTGCCGTTTGTCGGAATGTAGGAATACGAAACTCCTGTGGCTCCTGGTACAGGAACACCATTAACAAACCATTGGTAGACGGGATTTGTTCCTCCGTGTGTCGGTGTTGCGCTAAATGTCACCAGGGTCCCGGCACATACAGGATTCGCGCTGGCTGAAACTGATACACTTACCGGGAGGGGAGGATTAACAGTCATTTCCACAATGTTGGAGTTGGCTGTTCCCGAGGAGACGCATACCTCGCTTGTGGTCATTACAACTCTTATTTCGTCGCCATTAACGGGGGTGTATATAAAAGTGTCTGAACCTCCCGGCCGGACAATATTATTTACGTACCATTGATAAGAAGGTGTTGACCCACCGTTGACGGGTGTTGCCGTGAAGGTCACCGATGCACCTGCACAAACAGGGTTTTGTGTTGCAACTATGGTTACGGCCGGAGTCAGGATCGGGTTAACATCCATTGTGATTGTGTCGGATGTTGCCGGGTTGCTTGTCGCGCATGTGGCATTTGACGTCAGCCTGACAGTCACAATATCATTATTGGCAGGTGCGTAGGTGAAAGTTGTACTGTTGGTGCCCCTGGCAGATCCGTTGACTAGCCATTGGTATACTGGAGACGTTCCCTGGTTAACCGGGTTTGCCGTGAATATAACGGGGGTTCCGGCACAGACATCATTATTATTTGCTGTTATATTAACGCTTACCGGGAGGTTCGGATTCACTGTCATTGTGATTTTGTCGCTCTCGGCGGTGGCAGGACACTGGAGGCTAGAAGTAAGCAGCAGGCTTACAACATCACCATTTACTAATGTTGAAGTAGTGAATGTCGACGTGGTTACCCCTGTACTGGTTCCATTCAGTAGCCAGTTATATGTGGGATTAATACCACCATGAAGTATTCTGAATGTTGAGAAGGTAACCGGATTGCCCTCGCAGCTCGGGTTGGCAGATGCTACAATTGTGATTACAGGAGCAATCGTAGCGTTAACCGTCATGGTAATATTGTTGCTTGTGGTCGTGGCGGGGCAGATAGCCCCGGAGGTTACTTCCATGCGGATGATGTTCCCGTTTGCAAGTGAGTTGCTTGTGAATGAGTTGCTGTTTGCCCCGGAGATAGGGGTACCATTCAGCGTCCACTGGTATATCGGATTTATTCCGGCATTTGTGACATTCGATGTAAAAGTCACCGCCGTTCCTGAGCAAATAATGTTTGACGGGCTTGCCGTGATCGTAACCACAGGAACGGTTCTCGCTGTAACAGTGGCACTAATCGTTTCTGAGGTCTGGCATCCGTTAGCATCAGTTACTGTAAGTGTATATATGCCTGTTGCTGCAGGCTGCGCATTAGTTATTGCCGGGTTCTGAAGAGTCGATGAGAATCCGTTAGGTCCGGACCAGCTGTATGAATAATTAGGTGTTCCACCGGTTGCTGTACTTGTTAGTGTAAGGGTTTGATTCTGGCAGATGGGGGTATTGGAGAAGATATTGTCTATTTCCAGTGCAGCAGCAGGCTGATTAATTTGGATATTGTTAATTTGATCAGAGCAGCCGTTATTATCGGTAACCGTTACCGAGTAAGTCCCAGCGGAAATATTTAACAGGTCCTGGGTTATAGCGCCGTTGCTCCAGAGGTATGAGTAAGGAGCAGTACCACCAGTAACTGAGAGGTTGATTGATCCTGTAGATAGTCCGTAGCAAAGGACGTCGACATTGGTCTCGGAGAGCTCCAGTGCAGCAGTAGGCTGATTAATTTGGATATTGTTAATTTGATCAGAGCAGCCGTTATTATCGGTAACCGTTACCGAGTAAGTCCCAGCGGAAATATTTAACAGGTCCTGGGTTATAGCGCCGTTGCTCCAGAGGTATGAGTAAGGAGCAGTACCGCCAGTAACTGAGAGGTTGATTGATCCTGTAGATAGTCCGTAGCAAAGGACGTCAACATTGGTCTCGGAGAGCTCCAGTGCAGCAGCAGGCTGAATAATTTGGATATTGTTAATTTGATCAGAGCAGCCGTTATTATCGGTAACCGTTACCGAGTAAGTCCCAGCGGAAATATTTAACAGGTCCTGGGTTATAGCGCCGTTGCTCCAGAGGTATGAGTAAGGAGCAGTACCACCAGTAACTGAGAGGTTGATTGATCCTGTAGATAGTCCGTAGCAAAGGACGTCGACATTGGTCTCGGAGAGCTCCAGTGCAGCAGTAGGCTGATTAATTTGGATATTGTTAATTTGATCAGAGCAGCCGTTATTATCGGTAACCGTTACCGAGTAAGTCCCAGCGGAAATATTTAACAGGTCCTGGGTTATAGCGCCGTTGCTCCAGAGGTATGAGTAAGGAGCAGTACCGCCAGTAACTGAGAGGTTGATTGATCCTGTAGATAGTCCGTAGCAAAGGACGTCGACATTGGTCTCGGAGAGCTCCAGTGCAGCAGCAGGCTGAATAATTTGGATATTGTTAATTTGATCAGAGCAGCCGTTATTATCGGTAACCGTTACCGAGTAAGTCCCAGCGGAAATATTTAACAGGTCCTGGGTTATAGCGCCGTTGCTCCAGAGGTATGAGTAAGGAGCAGTACCGTCAGTAACTGAGAGGTTGATTGATCCTGTAGATAGTCCGTAGCAAAGGACGTCGACATTGGTCTCGGAGAGCTCCATTGCAGCAGTAGGCTGATTAATTTGGATATTGTTAATTTGATCAGAGCAGCCGTTATTATCGGTAACCGTTACCGAGTAAGTCCCAGCGGAAATATTTAACAGGTCCTGGGTTATAGCGCCGTTGCTCCAGAGGTATGAGTAAGGAGCAGTACCGCCAGTAACTGAGAGGTTGATTGATCCTGTAGATAGTCCGTAGCAAAGGACGTCGACATTGGTCTCGGAGAGCTCCAGTGCAGCAGCAGGCTGAATAATTTGGATATTGTTAATTTGATCAGAGCAGCCGTTATTATCGGTAACCGTTACCGAGTAAGTCCCAGCGGAAATATTTAACAGGTCCTGGGTTATAGCGCCGTTGCTCCAGAGGTATGAGTAAGGAGCAGTACCGTCAGTAACTGAGAGGTTGATTGATCCTGTAGATAGTCCGTAGCAAAGGACGTCGACATTGGTCTCGGAGAGCTCCAGTGCAGCAGCAGGCTGAGATATTGTAACAGGTTCAGAGTCACATAAGGTATTATTGCTATCGTAGGCATTTATGGTGTAATTACCAGCAGGCAAGCCAGTAAATGTGCCAACAGGTGATTGGACTCCGATACTAGGAGTTATGGTGAAAGTATATGGAGGTAAAACTCCCGTTGCTGTTACGGTTACTGCTCCGTCACTTGAACCATTACAGGAAACATTTTGAACTACAGGTGTAATGTTACACTGCCCCATCACCCCCAAACCCAGCACCCAGAACAAGACACCCATAAACAGCTTTAGCAGGACTAACGACCTGCTATGACCTTGTTTAAACGAGCCAAACCTGCATTCAATATCTGCTTCTGTCTCTTTCAAGTCCTGCTTTCAGTATGAAGCGTATCATTCACTTAACCGGCTTTGTGTGTTTTAGCCGGACTCTATTTTTAAAAATTAATCAATTACCTCAGATTTTTTTCTTCCGCGAACTGTCAGGATACCCGTATTTTCTTCTTACCCTTCTCACTTTTTCTCTGATATTTAATCCAAATGTCCACATTTACAGGACGAAAGATAATTTAATAAATACAGGTTAAATATTCTTTTTGACCAGTAAGGCAAAACCTTCCACGGGAGTCATATTTTTAGAAATAAAGAGTTTCCGGACAAGTTTGTCCGTTTTATAGTGTTAAAGGAAAATCTTTTATTATATGGTCTCATTTCAGGGTTCACAGGCCGGTTAATCAATCTGATAGAATAGTATACAGTTTTGAAAAATAAAATTCTTAAAGACAAAAATACTCCTTACATTTTTAGTCTTTTATCCTTTAAACTCGTCAGGTTAAGAAATCAGGTACCTAAATGTAACCAGCAATATATTGAAATATCCAAATATCCAAATTAGTAAAAAGCTATGACCCCTGCAATAAAACACAATGGAAATATTTCTGAATAAAATATGATATATAACATGACTGGTAAATCATTGAATTTGGGAAAAAGAGAGAAGGACGCAGAATGGAGCTGGGGGCTGGGAGCAGGGGGCTGGGAGCTGGGAGCAGGGGGCCGGGAGTGTCTTATGTCTTATCCTCAAAATTGTTCCCGGGGTTGAGTCGGTGCACTTATCAACAGATCAGGGTATCCTGAGTGCCCGGGATTGAGTTGCAGCACCTCTGAATGCCTCCTCCCTCCATCAGAAATACTTACAATCAGACTGGAGAATCTTACATAATGTGTGTAAACATCATATAATAAGTACTTTAATCTTTTGTCTTTTGTCTTTTATCTTTTATCTTTTTCGTATATTCCTGTACCTTCCCCTTTACCTTACAACTGTTACCGTTCCCGCAACAGGCCTTGTTCCATCATGCCTGTCAAGAAAATAATGATACGAATCCACAGGTAACGCCTTACCTCTGCTTCTTCCATCCCATGGCACGGGATACCCTCTGCCTGACTTCCAGACTCTCTGACCCCAACGGTTGAAAATCGTAACTTCAATATCTGGATATAATTCTTTCCCGGGAATGATCCAGACATCATTTATCCCGTCTCCGTTCGGTGAAAACGCATCAGGGATCTCCGGAAACTCCTCCCTGCATAAGGATCCGGAATGGATCCATATTGTGATTTTTACCTCTTCCCCTTCACACACCCTTCCACCCTCATCATTCATAATAACAGGTATGAACCTGTAAACCACCTTGTGTATTTCCCTGTCATTATTATTTAAGCTTTCACTAAGGCTGGCAGGGCCTGTATATGTACCGTTTATTGTATTCCCGGTTATTCCGGGCTCTGGTACGACAATAAGATCATAAATCCACTTCCCCCAAATTAATCGTGAGGGATTCTCAATTAAAATAGTCACACTTTCCCCGTCACATATCAGGGTATCTGATACGCTGATCTGAATTTCAGGAGGCGGATTTACAAATATCAGTCCTGATTTTTTTGGTCCCGGACAACCATCTGCTGAGCGTTCCTGCACTTCAAGCAAATAAACTTTTGAAGAATCCCAGGTATAAACAAATTCACTGGTATTATTTCCCGGTATAACATTTCCATCAATCCACCAGGTATAAGTTGAGCCGCTAAACGGGGTGGAATTGACATAATAATGCCTTACCTGTCCTGTACAGGTTTGATCAGGCATAGTCATCTGCCCGGCTGAACTGAAGCTGATGAATTGCATTATGCCTGCGATGATCATATAGAGGAGCCTTTTAATCACCAGGTAATATCTTTTCAGTCCATCCTGATGCCCCGCTACATGCCTGTAGCGGGGGAGGATGTGGTTTAAGTATTATTCAATATAAAAGCCTGCTGCTTACAGCTTTAATTATGGTATATTCCACTTGTTACAGGAGCAGGTTGAACGGTAGTACCAATTGTGACAGTTGCTGAACATCCGGTGCTTATTACAGTCTCGGTGACACTGACTGACCCGGGACCCGGAGTTGTCCAGATAACTGCAATCTGGTTGGTGCCCTGTCCGCTAAGCGTACCGCCTGTGACAATCCAGTTAAATGTGCTTCCGGGTGCCGCAGACGTGCTGTAGATTTCAGTACTGTTATCAGCGCTCTGGCAAACCAGATTGGGACCAACAATGGCAGGATCCGGTAAAGGATTTATAATAACGTCAACAGCGGCGGATGAAGATACTCCGGCTGAGTTCGTTACTGTCAGAGTATATGTTCCGGCAGCAGCAGCTGTCACTCCGGTTATTACAGGGCTCTGTTCAGAAGAAGTAAATCCGTCCGGTCCGGTCCATGAATAGGAAGCCATACCTGCAGGCCCTCCGGTCAGGATGAGATCACCTCCGACGCATGGAGTATTTGCGGTGGCTGAAGGATGATCCACCGGAGTGACAGTAACATTTACTGTAGTTGTGGCAGAACATCCGGCTGAATTGGTTACCGTCAGTGTATAAACTCCGGCAGCTGCATCAGTAACACCGGTAATAACCGGATTCTGAAGGGTTGAAGTGAATCCGGCTGGTCCGGTCCAGGAATAGGATGTCATTCCATCAGGTCCCCCAGTAAGATTCAGGTCACCTCCTGCAAAAGGTGTGTTGGCAGTGGCTGTGGAAACCGGCAGGGGATCAACAATTATATTCAGCGTGACCGGCACGCCGGAACATAGAGATGTGCCTGTCAGTGTCTCAGTGACCGATAAACTGAATGTCCCCTCCGATGTCCAGTTAATCATTATGGCGCTGGAACCCTGTCCCTGAGTAATTGTACCACCTCCTGAGAGTACCCAGTTATAGGTTGAACCGGGAGTGTTAATAACCCAGTAGTCTTCAGTGGAATTTATGCAGGTATGATCGGGATCAGCGGTACCCGGCTGCGCCCAAACTGCTAACGGGCTGGCTGATATAATCATCAGCAGAATTGTCCTGAATAATGTGGCTTTTGTTTGCATAATAATATTGATTTTTAGATTTAAAAACTTTAAGTCAGTTAAATAGGGCAGGTCGTACCCCTGGTTTGTTATGGTTTTTTACAGCGTTCATTTTAATATTCAGGCATTATGTTTAAATTTTTCAGTTATGGTATATAGTAGAAGTTACGGGAAGGGGAACTACAACAACCGTCACGGGAATACTGTAGGCGGTTCCGCATCTGAGCGGACCTTCATCCGTTACTGCCACCCGGTACCAGATTGTCGTCCCTTGCTGAGAAGGTGAATATGCAAGGCCATTGGCTCCGGTAATATCTGTCCATGAGTCGTTGTCGAAACTTATTTGCCACTGGTAGTAATAAACTGATCCGGACCCGCCGGATGCTTCAGTTGCAGAAAGAGGGGCGGGGATACCATTAAAGCAGATCGTCTGATCTGAAGAGACAACAGGCGGTACCAGCGGCGGCAGTACAATCAGGTTACGGTCGCGGGTATGTGTCGTTATCACACATTCGGGGTAGCCTTCAGGTTGATTCAGGGTGCTGAATGATACCGTCACCCTGTAAGCTCCTGTTTGTGCAGGCATCGCATCTGATATGGTCAGCCGTTGGCTGGTGGTCCCCGAATAGGTGCTTCCGTCGTTTATTGGCTGCCATCCCGTTCCATTGTTGAATGACCACTGATAACCCGTTACGTTTCCCCTGGTTGATACTTCATAGGATGTACCGCTGCCGCTGCAGATCGTCAGGTTCACCGATCCGGTCAGTCCGGTTACAGCATTTATTTCAAGCAAAGCCGGCTCGGAAAATATTGTGGCACAGTTATCTGAGGCCATCAGACGGTATTCGGTGCCATGGATGTTCTGTCCGCTTACTCCAATGTCGTGAACAACAAGATCAGGTGAGGTCTCCCCTGAAATGTCGTTGAACTCATCTCCGGGAGGTCTCGATTGCCACTGGCAGGTAACAGGTCCGGTAAATCCATCCACTTCAGCCGAAAATTCGACTGTATTACCGTAGCAGTCGGTCTGGTCACGTGGCTGTACACTGAATTCCATCTGATACACGGGTTGTCCGATAATTATGATCGCTGTATCCTGGCATATACCGCCTGCATCTGTAACAATCACCGAATAGGTCCCGGCACCCAGGCCGGTAAGGTCCTCTTCCGGGCTGTTAAATGATCCGGGACCGGTCCAGACGAACTGATATGGTTCAACTCCTCCGCTTACCGTTATTTCTATTGTTCCGGTCAATTCCCCGAAACACTCCGCATCAGTATGTTCTTCGCTTAGTGAACAGACCTGTCCTGATAATAGAGTAGCAGGGAAGAACCAGAGCCATACTGACAGGACCGGCTTCCAAAGAAGAGATGCCCAATGAATGACAGGCCTTAATCTGCCTGAATGAATTGGAATCATAAACCATTAGCAACGAGACATCACTAAATTATGAAAAAAGGGATTTTGAAGCAAGGGATTGAGATGATTTATTTAAAACGTAGATTTTGCCGGAATGCATATCAGTATCAGACATCTTTACCCTCAAGCCTTAGGCCTTCCCGCGTTCGCGGGATTGAATCACTTCGTGCCTCAACAGCTATTCTTACTCATGCCTTACGCCTTTGGCCTCATGCCTGTTTTGCTCAAGCCTTCCCGCGTCCGCGGGATTGAGTCGCTTCCTTCGGCAACGGCTCACCACTCACGCCTCATGCCTTTTTTGCTCAAGCCTTCCCGCGTTCGCGGGATTGAGTCGCTTTGCTCCTCAACGGCTTTTCTTACTCATGCCTTACGCCTTTGGCCTCATGCCTTTTTTGCTCAAGCCTTCCCGCATTCGCGGGATTGAGTCGCTTCCTTCGGCAACGGCTCACCACTCACGCCTCATGCCTTTTTGCTCAAGCCTAGTCAATGCCTAAATAACGTTGACCTTTTTAATACTTATTTTATCTCTTTTATAATGATGATGATTTACTGTTGATAACAGGAGATAACTTGAAGAGTTATCCTTGTTATCAATAGTATCTTTAAATGCTTTTGGCGTTAATTTCCCCAACGCTTTGTGTGGTTTTTCATTATTGTACATGTGTACTGCTTTGTTTAACAGCTTCCTGAGCGTTTTCATGTTTGTCGGGCCATATGGATAAAGATAGTTGTTTTTGATTATCCCGTTTAGCCTCTCAGCATGTGAGTTCTCGTACACCTTTTCCTCTGTCATAGAGTTAATCATTTTAAGGCTCTTTGTGAGTGCTTTAAATTCATTGCAATAATACTGACCGCCACCATCAGAATGTATTATAGATCCTTTTAAATTCACCGTGCCACGCAGTGCAATCAACATTCTCAGGGCAGGTAACGTTGTAGTCTCAGTTCGCAGATTATCACTGGCAGACCAACCGACTATCTCGCGATTATAAAGATCCATTATGAAAGTCAAATAATATACATCTGAGCCTATATCGAAGTAGGTAATGTCACTCACAAAAACCTGGTTCACACGTGTAACCCTGATATCCTTTATCATGTTTGGAAAACGAGTCACTCCAAGGCTGTTGGTTGTAACCCTGTAGTTCTTTAATCTCTTGATCCTGTAACCATAGTCCATGCAAAAACGTTCGAACTGATCTCTGCCCATGCAATGTGGCTTAAGCTTAAGATAGATGTCTCTGGCTGACATACGTGGATGATCTCTACGTATCTCATTTATCAAAGGTATCAACTGCTCAAGCTCTTCGTACTTGTATTTCCTTCGTTTAAGCATTTGATGGAAAGACTGCTTGCTTATATTCAAAACATTAAAAAGATCGTTCATTTTTTTCCTGTGGACTTCTCTGTTAAAGTAGTACCAGGTAAGAGCCTGGAACCTACTTTTTTTTTAATGTCAACATTATAAGTAGATTCTGCTATCTCTATCATTTTATCCTTGAACTCAATCAATAATTGTTTCTGTCCAACTATTCTCTCAAGTTCCTTAATCCGTTCTTCAAGAGCTTTAATTTTCAGAGTATCACTCTTTGCTTCAACTACTTGTTTTACTTGCTTTTTTGCCATTGCCGAATATTTGTAAATCCAATCATAAACTGTTCTTCTGCTTACTGAATAAGTTTTACTAATATCGGTAACTGATGTCAGATTACGTTCCAGTTCCCTGATTTTCTTTTTCTTAAAATCCTCACTGAAATACCTGTGATACTGAGGTTTGTTCTCATGATCAAAATAATTCACTTTTGCCATACTGTTAACCTTTTTTTTGGTCAACGTATTTCAGGCATCGACACCTTCCCGCGTTCGCGGGATTGAGTCGCTTTGCTCCTCAACGGCTTTTCTTACTCATGCCTTACTCCTTTGGCCTCATGCCTTTTTTGCTCAAGCCTCACGCCTACTTACCAGGGATTACGACCTCACTATGTTCGGTCGTGATCCCTGAGGGAGATCCCTGCAACACCGGATTACTCCCAATTCGCTTCGCTCATTGGGTTTTTGTTTTTAAGCTGCCTCACTCAGGCAAGCCTGGTTCGGGCAGCTTAAAAACAAAAATCCCGCAGTAAAACTGCGGGAGTAATCCAGTGTTGCGGAGAGAGGGGGTGATGAACCACCTCTGTCAATACCTTACCATTCAACTATTTAGAATATGCAATTCACGTTGCAGGTTACGAATAAGCGGAAATTCTCGCATGCCATTTGTCTGCTATTGACCACCGCTAGTCTGCATGTATCATGGGTTCAAAGATACGCAAATATTCACTACTAACAAACATTCTATATACCAATCTTTTACCTTTGGTGCAAGGTGCAAGTCTATCTATTATATAGGATACTTGCACCTTGCACCAAAAAATCAAAAGAGAAAAGACGCCTAGATTCAGTTGTCCCTATTTGAATACATTATGGAACTATCGTTCTGCCACCTCGACAAAAAGGGATTCATCCAAAAACATCGGTCTACAAATTGTATGATTTGCAAGCTTTTACAATCTTTGTAAATCAATTCGAATTGAACATTCTACTCGCTTTTTGTTAATTTTTCAAGGTGCTCGTGAGCGCTTCGCGGTTCAGAACAATTGAGAACTAAACAGTGAACCGAATTAAATTTTAAATTAGTTCACCATAAACAATAAATTTTAGACTGGCTTTATCAAAAATAATCGTGAATTCCTTACAGCTGACGAGCTGGCTGCCATCGAACAGAAGGAATTCAGGATCCTCTGGCTCCAGCATGCTACGGACACATTTATTATAGTCCGCGATAACTTTGCTACTACTGTCACCCTTATCAATGGCGTTCCTATTGAACGGTTTCAAAGCTCTTGGGACATACCAGCATAAAAACCACTAAGATTTATGCCATGGTGATGGCAAAGAAGGTAATTGATGATATGAGAAGCCTGAGAGATAATAAAAGTTACTGGCCTGAAAATTAAAAAAATGTTGTAACTTTAATGACATATAGTATTTACCCAGACTTTTTCCTATGCAAAATTTTAGCGACAGTTCAAAAAACCAGAATTTATCAATCTGGTGGAGAAGAGGAATCATTATCATTCTACTTCTGGAATTTGCAGTTCTTATATGGGTAACTACAGGATCTTATTACAGAGCATCTAGAACCTCCAATACCGGAAAAAGTTACAGACAGTGCCGGTTTGGTGATATTCACCAGGACTGATATTGAAAATGGACAACAACTCTTCCTGAAAAAAGCACTTATGAATAATGGGAGTATATGGGGACACGGAGCTTATATGGGTCCTGATTTCTCTGCACAGTATTTACATAATCTTGCTCTTGAAGTGACCGCGTTTATTGCTTCAGAAAAATATAAAACTCCGATTTCAGACATTTCACTCTGACAGAAAAACAGACCCTGGTAATGCCTAACCCGTGATTTTTTGACCAAAAATCGCTATAGCTATGTAAGTCATAACCTTTTATTTACCCAGCCTGAAATAAAATCATTTAATGAGCAAGATTTCTTACTGGAGAGATTATTTTCAAAAACCAGAGGCAAACCGGGGTTTACCAAATACTCTGATAACTGATCAGGAAGAGTTAAGACAATTGACATCCTTTTTTGCCTGGGCTGCCTGGGCAACTACTGCAAATGCTCCGGGTAAAAATTATTCGTATACAAATAATTTTCCCTATGAACCACTGATAGGTAATGGTCCTTCGAGTCGCGACTATATTATGGAGTGCTTTAAGTCTTATTACACTGCTTGGAGGAATTGCTCTTATACTCTTTTTCTTTGGTCGCTTTAATTATCTCGGCTGGCGTGAAGGAAAAGATTTGCAACCTCCGCAAATGGTACCGGGTAAACCAACAGCAATCGAACGTGTCCTCAATAAAATTCTTTGTTGTAGCTATTTTTATTCTTTTGTTACAGACATTTGCCGGTGGTGCAATGGCTCATTATTTTGCAGATCCAAAAGGATTTTTCGGCTTTGACCTGTCATCAATCTTTCCTTCGAATGTACTTCGTTCGTGGCATTTGCAGTCTGCAATTCTCTGGATAGCTACTGCATATATTGGGGGAGGTATTTTTATTTCTGCCCTATTATCCAAGAGAGAACCTAAAGGTCAGATAGCATTGATTAATTTTCTTTTTATAGCCCTGGCAGTTTTAGTTTTCGGAAGCTTGATTGGCGAATACATCGGAGTTAAGGATCTTTTGAAAAAAGTATGGTTCTGGCTGGGTAACCAGGGATGGGAATACCTTGAAATAGGCCGTGGTTGGCAGGTATTAATGGCTATTGGACTTCTATTATGGTCATTCCTACTTTTGAGGTCGGTAAGACCTACTAAAAATGAACCTGAAGAGTGGGAATTGAAAACAATCTTCCTGCTGGCAGCTTTTGCAATACCGTTTTTTTATTTACCTGCCTTTTTCTTTGGTTCTGCAACTAATTATTCAACAGTCGACACCTGGCGATTCTGGATTATTCATCTTTGGGTGGAAGGTTTTTTTGAAGTGTTTGCAACTGTTATGGTGGCAATTATGTTTTATAAACTTGGACTGGTAGCTAAACAGACTGCTACACGCATCATTTATCTAGATGCGGTTTTGTTTCTGGGAGCCGGAATATTAGGAACAGGTCATCATTGGTACTGGAATGGTCAAACGTCTGTCTCAATGGCTATTTCTGCATCCTTTTCTGCCATGGAAGTAGTTCCGCTCATTCTGCTTACCCTTGAAGCGTCAGACTTTGCACGGCTTATGCATTCAAAGACAGACGAAAAAGGGAATAAGATTGATTTTCCTCACAAATGGACGTTTTATTTCTTAATTGCAGTTGGTGTCTGGAACTTTATAGGAGCCGGGATCTTTGGTTTTTTAATTAATCTTCCGGTTATCAGCTATTATGAAACAGGTACAAACCTTACACCTAACCATGGTCATGCAGCTCTTATGGGTGTATTTGGTATGCTTGGATTAGCTTTCGTCATATTCTCAATTCGACAAATCTCATCGACAGAACACTGGAAAAGAATAGAGAAATACATTAAGATTTCATTCTGGGGCCTGAATATAGGTCTGGCCGGAATGGTAATACTGCAGTTGTTCCCAAGTGGTGTTCTGCAATTACTTGACGTTATTAAGAATGGATACTGGCATGCCAGAAGTAATGAGTTCTTAGGTCAGCAACATATTGTTAATCTTGCATGGTTAAGATTGCCAGCTGATCTGATATTTATTTTTGCAGGGGTATTGCCTCTTCTGGCTGCAGTGGTTATGACTTATTTCAATATGCGAAAATCAATGAATAAAGAGGTCATTTGATACTCAAGTCTTTTTGCAAATAAGTTATTCTTTTCTTCCTATCCGTTGCCAGAATGTATTATGTACAATTAACGGTGTAATTATAAACCAGCAAATTTGACAATAATATCAATTAGCCAGCCTGGATAAATACCTAATATTAATATACTTAAACCAATCACTGCAAGCGTAAAATGCCCGGTCATTGAAATTGCAGGTAATTTAATCTCACTGACTGGTGAGAATAAGATGGTAATAACTCTCAGGTAATAGTATAACCCGATAACACTATTGATGATCAATGAAAATATAAGAACCATTAGCCCTGCTTTCATCCCTTCAAAAATGACAAAGAATTTTGCAATGAATCCGGCTGTAATTGGTATTCCGGCTAAAGACAATATAGAAAGTGTAAGCACAATTGCAATCCATGGTCTTTTCCAGAAGAGTCCTTTATAATCTTCAATCATTTCAGCCTCATATTTGAAGGTCGAAATAAGTGATATCACTCCAAAAGCACCGATTGTACGTAATAAAATATGATATAAGATAAAAAATTGAGGCTTGAATGCCTTTATTGGTGCCTGTTAACAGAATAATGATCAGATATCCCATATTTGCTATAGATGAATATGCCAATAACCTTTTTATAGTTTTGCTGCCTGATCGCCAGCAGGTTGCCGGTGAACATAGAAAGTATAGCTATCCCTGATATTACAATAAAAATGTATTGGTTATCGAATCCCCTGATATTGAAAAAGAATCTTATCAAAACTGCCATTACAGCGCCTTTAGAAACTGTGGCAATATATGCTGTAACAGGTGCAGGCGCTCCCTGGTATACATCCGGAGTCCACATATGGAAAGGAACTAATGCGAGTTTAAAACCTATTCCTGCCAACATCATTCCGAAACCTGAAACAACCAGGGGAGACAATTTGCCACCATCGCTGACTGATGATATTATTCCGCTAAACTGCATCGTTCCTGATGCAGTATAGATCAGTGCCATACCAAATAATAAAAATGCTGAAGATACTGAAGCCAGAATGAGATATTTTATTCCGGCTTCAATTGAACTGTCTTTAGATCTCTGGAAAGCTATCAATATGTAAAGAGAAATGCTGAGTGTTTCGAGGCCAAGAAAGAATAGAATAAAATGATTTGCAACAGCTAATAATGAAGCTCCGAGTGTTGATGTGAAAAGTATAATATAGTATTCTTCCCTGACCCCCTCAATTTGTTTTATATAATCATAAGAAAGCAAAGTCACAAGCAATGCTGTAAGGATAATAATCCCAAGAAAAAACAGGCTGTAAATATCAATGATGAACAGGGGTTCAATTGAATGTGGTACTGCGGGAACCATAAAAAAGATTGACACAAAAGCGAATAATAACGACAAAACAGAAAAACCGTAAACAACCTCATAATTTCTTAAAACAGAAATTACAATCATAATCACAATAGGTGCGATGGCGATAATAAGGAGTGGCGACAAACACAAAAAATCTGTTACGGTCATGTATTAATGTGTAATACATTATTTCGATATCTTAAAAAAGAATATGCTTTTTTCCATAGTTTCATTTTTGCTAATTCCATGGTCGGGAATAGTCTTTTCTCTTTGTGCATCCAGAGTCTTTAACAGGGCAGGTTTGGCAATATTAATGACAGGCTGAGGAAAAAGGCCAAGCCCGACAATTACAATAACCAATGAGGCAGAAACTATTTTTTCACGAACATTAAGATCATTAATTTCCCAGTTCTGGTTTTTATTTCCAAAAAATACCTTTTGCATGATCCTGAGAGAATAAATTGTTGCGGCAATAAGTCCCAGGCAGGCAATGCACGACATCAGTATGCTTGCTTTAAAGGCTCCGATAAGGATAAGGAGTTCTGCAATAAAATTTCCCAATCCGGGTAACCCAAGTGAAGCCATTGAAAAGATGAGTCCTATGCTCCCATAACAGGAACTTTTTCCCAAAGTCCCCCCATTTTGTTTAAATCCCTGGTATGAATGCGTTCATAAAGCTGTCCAGCCAAGATAAATAATGCACCGGTGCTGATTCCATGTGCAACATTTGCATGACAACTCCCTGGTATGCAAGTTCATTAAAAGAAAAGACACCAAGTATTACAAATCCCATATGGCTTACACTTGTATATGCGACAAGTCGTTTAAAATCAGTCTGAGCAAATGCAAGTTTGGCTCCGTATAAAATTCCGACAACACCCAGCAACATTCCAATGGGAGCAAAAGTTATTGATGCTGAAGGGAATAAAGGAACGATAAATCGAAGCAACCCGTAAGCTCCTGTTTTTAAAAGCAATGCGGCAAGGATCAGGCTTCCGGCAGTAGGTGCTTCAGTATGGGCATCAGGCAACCAGTTGTGTAAAGGTACAACCGGAAGTTTTACCAGAAATGCAGCAAGAAATCCCGACATTATCAGCATTCCTGTTGAAGCAGGCATTTCAGTGCCAAGTAATTGTATGATAATCAAATGTATATAACCCGGTAGAATGTCCATGTACAAAATATAATGCAAGTATTGAGATAAACATTAACAGACCGCTCGCCTGAGTATAAAGAAAGAATTTATTGGAGGCTGCAGGTCCTGTTTTCATGTCCCCAGATACCGATCAGAAAATACATCGGTACCAGCATAAGTTCCCAGAAGAAATAAAACAGGAAGAGATCAAGTGAAAGAAATACACCTGTAATACCTGCTAAAATCAGAAGCAGATTGAAATGAAAGAAACCGACTTTTGAATTAATCTCTTTCCACGAAATAATAACTGAAATGATGCCAAGAAAAAAAGTCAGACATAAGCATCAGCAGGCTTAGTCCGTCAAGTGCAAGATGCAGACTGATACCGAATTCAGGAATCCAGTCAAGCTTAAAATCAATAAGCCATTTATTGTCAGGTGAAACTGGCTGTGATACAATTATAATGATCAGAATAAGGTCAATGCTCAATGCGACAAGAGATATTATCCGGGACCAGACAGTGTTCCATATTCCGGCAATCCAGGCAAGAAATGCTCCTGTCAATAAAATAACTATAAGATAAACGAGTATCATTTACTAATCATATAAGTTAATATCAATGCAATACCGATGGCAAATGACATTAAATACCATCTCAGTTTTCCGTTTTGAGTGATACTAAGCAACCTGATTGGATAAAAGGGCCAGTCTGGAAATGCCAATGTTCAGCCAATCAAAAATATCATTCTTATCAATCTCGGAAAGCCATACAACAGGTTTCACAAAAAGAGTATCATATAGTTTGTCAAAGCCCCATCCTTTCTCAAAGAATTTATTGAGTCTGCTATGGTTGAACGATTCTGCCAAAGCAGGTTTTTTAAGGTAAATTAAATATGCAAGATAAATCCCTGCCAATGCAATTATGGCTGAAAGTGATCTGGAACAAAAATTCATGATTCTCCTGGTTTTTAACAAGAATCGCAGGTAAAGTATTGTCAACAAGATTTGAGAATAGATGAATGTTCCCAATTGATTCGGGCAGTTCCATAAATCCTCCGACAACAGATAAAACTGCAAGAATGATTAACGGAACTGTCATCAGTTTTCCCGGAATGAAAGCCGGTTGAGTTTTGGCTTCACCAAAAAATGTAATGAATATCATCCTGAAAGAATAAAGTGCAGTAAGAAAGGCACCAATAATTCCCGCTAACCATAATATAGTACTTCCTTTTGCTGCTGAAATGGAAAACCATAAAATCTCATCTTTGCTGTAAAAACCTGCAGTTATCAGTGGGAAGTGCCGACAGAGATGCAGAACCGATAAGAAAGGTCCAGAAAACAACCGGCATTTTTTTTCTCAGTCCTCCCATTCTGAAAATATCATGTTCTTCATTCAAAACCAATATTACAACACCTGCTGCAAGGAAAAGAAGAGCTTTAAAAAATGCATGTATCATAAAATGAAATATTGCAGCCGACCATGCACCCACTCCAAGTGCCAGGAACATATAACCTATCTGGCTGATAGTAGAATAAGCAAGAATCCTTTTCAGGTCATGTTGTGCCAATGCGCTGAATCCGGCAATCAGTAAAGTCAGTGCACCAATAATGGCAATTGCAGACTGAACAACGGGAGCAAGGCTGAATAAAACATGGGTGCGGGCAATAAGATAAACACCTGCTGTAACCATCGTTGCTGCATGTATCAATGCGCTCACCGGCGACGGACCGGCCATAGCATCAGGCAGCCATGTCTGTAAAGGCAACTGGGCTGACTTACCCAATGCTCCGCCAAGTAATAATGCTGCAGTTAAAACCGCAATGGACGAACCAGCAACCCATTTTTCTGATGCCTGTTGCATCAGTTCGTTCTATATTGAAAGTTCCGAAACTCAGGAACAGAATGAAGATTCCGATGATCATTGCAGTATCTCCGATTCGTGTAATAATAAAGGCTTTTCTTGCGGCATAACCATTTGCAGGCTCTTTATACCAGAAGCCGATCAACAGGTAACTGCATAAACCAACACCTTCCCATCCCAGATACAGGAGCAAAATATTATCAGCCAGAACAAGTATCAGCATTGATCCGACAAAAAGATTCATATAGGCAAAAAATCTTGTAAATCCTTCATCTTTTGCCATGAACTCGATTGAGTAAACATGAATCAGGAAACCAACGAAAGTGATGACAAAACAGAAAACCAGTGAAAGTGCATCGAGACTGAAAGAAATATCTGCTTTCAGATTTCCTGCATTTATCCATTCCCAGACGACTAACAGAATATGATTTGACCTCGGGCAATGATTCTGATAAAATCTATTCCGACAATGAATGTAAGCAATGGCAACGATACCAATTGAACCGGCACCGATATATCCGGCTAGCTTTCCTGGTCAGCTTTTGCCCGAAAAGAGCCAGAACCAGAAAGCTCAAGAAGCGGATATAGCAGGTATGAGTGCTATATAATGTTGTCATTAGTCATTTAATTATTAATTGTATCCTTTAATTTATTAATTGCATCAGCATCAAGTGTTTTATAATGATGATAAACCTGAAGAATCAATGCCAGACCGATTGCAACCTCAACAGCCGTAACTGCAAGAATAAAAATAAACATGACCTGTCCGTCAGGTTGTTTCCAGTGGGTACCTGCAATAATAAATACCAGTCCGGCACTGTTAAACATAATCTCAATTGACATAAGCATAAAGATCATGTTCCTGCGGACAAGCAAACCAATCAGTCCGAGAAGAAAGAGTATTCCTGCAAATAATAATCTGAGTTTCTATCGGTACTGTCAGCATATATTATTTTTTTTCAAGAAAACGATGTGTGACTTTTTTCTTCTGACTTCCCAAATGATAAGCTCCAATCACTCCTGCCATCAAAAGAATTGCTGCAATTTCAACAGCCAGCAGATAAGTGGAGAATAATGAAATTCCTACCTGTTTGGGTAATATAACCTGATTTACCAGAAGGTATTGATCTGCACATTTTTTAATGCAAGAATCAAGATCGATAAGAAGAATTGCGGCCAAAATTGACGGAATTATCCACATTCGCGGATTGAGCCATTTCTTTTCCGTTTTTCTTTCAAGTCCAATATTCAGCATCATGGTAACAAAAATGAAAAGCACCATGATGGCACCGGCATAAATTATTACCTCCAGTGCTGCAATAAATGGAGCATTCAAGCAAATAAAAAATGACAGAAACAGCTAAAAGTGACAAAATCAGATAAAGCAATGAATGAATGGCATTCCTGCCGGAAATAGCCATTATTGTTGAAATTATTGCGACTGACTGCTGCTATATAAAAGAATATATTCATCTTTATTAAATAATATATTAAGGCATAAGTTCTTTAACATCAACAGGTATTTCTTCATTCTCTCCTTCTCCTTTTCCTTTTACTCCCATATCAACCCCTGCATTTTTATAAAAATTATAACCCGGATATTTTCCTTCACCGCTGATCAGCAAATGTTCCTTTTCGTAAACCATATTCTGCCTGTCATATTCTCCCATTTCAAAATCCGGTATCAGCTGAATGGCATAAGTAGGACAGGCTTCTTCACAGAATCCGCAAAAAATACACCTTGAAAAATTGATCCTGAAAAATTCAGGATATCTTCTTCCAGATTCATCCTCTGTAGCCTGAAGTGAAATACAATCAACAGGACAGGCTGCAGCACAGAGATAACAGGCAACACATCTTTCATTCTTTTCAGCATCACGTGTCAGTACAATCCTTCCCCTGTAACGCGGAGCCAGATATGGTTTTACTTCAGGATATTCCACAGTTTCCGTTTTGTGGAAAACATGAAGAAAAGTAAGCCATATACTGCGAAGAATACTGAACATATCAGGTATTATATTTAATTATTTCAATTTCATTTTAAAAATATCAGAACTGCTCCTGTAATCAGAAGGTTAAGCAATGACAAGAGGCAATAATACTTTCCATCCGAGTTTCATCAGCTGGTCATACCTGGGTCGTGGTAATGATGCCCTGCAGCAGAATAAACATGCAGATAAAAAAGAATGTCTTGAATAAAAACCAGAAAACCGGAGGAAGAAATGAAGGTCCGAGCCAACCGCCAAAAAACAGTGTGGCAATTATTGCAGATATCAGGGTAATACCAAGGTATTCACCTACAAAAAACATCCCGAATTTCATTCCTGAATATTCCGAATGATAGCCGGCAATAAGTTCACCTTCAGCTTCAGGAATATCGAAAGGAAGCCTGTGTGTTTCTGCAATACCTGCAATAAAAAAGACCACAAAACCGACAAACTGAGGTATGAAAAACCAGCCGCCTTTCTGAGCTTCCACTATTGTGCAAAAGCTGAAACTGTCAGCCATCATCACCACTCCCATCAGAGAAAGTCCCATAAATACCTCATAAGTGAGCATCTGTGCTGATGCTCTCATAGCACCGATCAATGAATACTTATTATTTGATGCCCAGCCACCCAGAACAATGCTGTAAACCCCAAGTGATGAATTACCAAGGAAAAACAGTATCCCGATATTTGAATCGAAAACATAGAAATTCGGGACCAAACGGAATAACTGCAAATGTCAGCAGGATTGTAATCATCAGTATTCCCGGAGCCATAACAAATACAGGTCTGTCTGAAAATGGAGGTATCCAGTCCTCCTTAAAAAATAATTTTATCGTATCGGCAATTACCTGTCCCAGACCAAACGGTCCCACACGATTCGGTCCGAGCCTGTCCTGCCATACTGAAAGCAGCCTGCGCTCAACCCAGATCAGTCCGGCTGCAATTGATCAAGACTATTAAAAGTACTCCTGCTATGATAAATAAATATTTCATAAACAGATAGTTATAGTTTATTAAATTTTCCGCTGACCAGGCAGATCAATAAATTGCATACCCGGTAAATTAACAGATAATCCTGCTATTCCTTGTGGCAGGCTATTTTCAATTTTTACTTTTATCTTTAATTCTAGTTTCTGAGATTTCAAGTTGAATCAGATCACCTTCCTTGACACCAGATTTATCTGCATCTTTCTGATTCAGCAGATACAAATGGTTCCTGAATTCTTTGGGATAATTGCAGGAGCTAACAGAACTCAGCTCTTCACTTCCAAAAATCCGATAAACAGGAATAATCAGCCATTCATCTTTCTTGAACATTCAGGTTTGAGGTTTATTTTGAAATATGAATTAAAGCTTCCTTCATCTGGTTCAATCAGCCTGATACCCGGATCACCACCTTTCATTGAACCATTGGGTTCGTCAAGATAATTATACATTGCCTGAACAGAATTCCATCCCGGTGTCCAGTAAAATGGCACCAGAGATGATGGTGGATTTTCAGGCTGGCCTTCCATGCTGAATGCCAATGGGGAATCCGGATCCTGTGAAAGTTCTGGTTCACTTACAGCAATATTTGCATTCATTGCTGTCCTGCCACTGTAACGCATTGTCTGCCTGGGTATCTTTGCGTTCAGCATCCTGAAATCTGCATCAGGCATATATTCTTTAATCTTTGAAAAGACAGGCAATTCATTAACCAATGATGCAATAATATCATCAAAACGGTTCCATGATAACTGTTCTGATTCTCATCTTTGATCCTTATTAAATCTCCTATCCATCGCCAGCTTTCCTTTACCTGATCTTTATTTCAATAGCTTTATAATAACGCTGTGCACGTCCTTCATTATTTACAAATGTTCCTTCCGATTCAGCAAATGTTGCAGCTGGTAATAATATATCTGCTTTGCAGTGTAGGTCTTATTCATAAGATGATCAAGAACAATTATCTGTCTGCTTCTTTCAAAAAGATTGATCCACTGATTCTTTCATTTGCTCTTCTGTACAAATCATTTTCGAGAATAACAAGTGTATCGATTTCTTCATCAGCCGTTAGTGAAACAACATCATCAAATGATTTGCCCGGAATAAATGCCAGTCCCATACTGTTGCATTCCGGCAAAACCATGCTGAGCATAACCTTTGTATCCAGATGACAAAAGTGCTGTGGCAATATTTAATGCTGCATGTACAATCTCCTCATCACCACAGTTATTCCTGAAATGATCAGTGGATTCTTTGCATTCTTTCAATGAATCTGCAATCTTTCCGGCAAGTTCCTGAATATCCTTTTATCTATTTTTGGATACCGGAGCTTTATCATTCAGTGATTGATGCAATTGCAAATCCCAGGTCTGCAATTTCGGCATAAGAGCCTCTGAAAGTGTCTTCTGCTATTTCATCAAGACCATCCTTATAATGGTGTTGCAATAAATACCGGACTTTTTGCATCCTGTGCCAGTTCTCTTACAGGTGCATCATTCCATAAGGAATACCTTTTCTTTCGCTTCTTCATTTGGCACATTCCGTGCAGCCTGACGTAATGCCAGTGCTATCATTGGTGCTGTATTTGTCAGATCTTCACCGAGAATAATAACAGCATCAGCCTTTTCAATTTGTTTTAATGAAGGAGTCATGGACACCACTATTTTGTAAAAATTCCAGTAACTGTTTTAGTCAGATGTTGTTCTTTTTTTGAAATGCCATGATAAAAATTCTCTTTCCCGACAAGAACTGATAAGGCAAAATTTGATTCAAGAGAAGCTCTTGGAGAACCTATCCCAATGATTTTTTTATCTTCTGGAAAATGATGCCTCAAGTAGTTGAAAGAAGCAATTCATTTTCAACTTCTTCCTGAATGCTATTCTTTTCATCAACGGATTTTGATTTTTCTTATCCGTTTTTCATCATTTACAAATTCATAACCAAACCGGCCGCGGTCACAGATGAAATATCCGTTTACTGCTCCGTTATACCTGCTCATAATACGTCTAAGTGAACCATACCGTTCACTTGCAATGGTATTGCATCCGACACTGCAATGCACACAGACTGAAGGAGCATTTGAGAGATCCCATTTACGGGTAAAATGTTTCTTTAAAGTTTTATCAGTAAAAACACCTGTAGGGCATACCTCCACAAGGTTACCGCTGAATTCATTTTCAAGAGTTCCGTCTTCATGACGTCCGAAATAAACATGATTATGTGATGCAAATACATTTAAATCTTTTCCACCGGCATAATCCCTGTAAAACCTGACACACCGGTAACATTGAATGCAGCGGTTCATCTCATGATTGATGAATGGCCCCAGGTTCTGATTTTTATAGGTTCTTTTTTTGAAATCAAACCGTCTGTAATTATGGCCGGTCATCACAGTCATATCCTGTAAATGACATTCACCGCCTTCATCGCAAACCGGACAATCGTGAGGATGATTGGTCATCAGGCTTTCGATAACTGCAGCCCGGAATGCTTTAGCTTCAGGATCTTCAATTGAAACAATCAGCCCTTCTGTTACAGGTTCCATGCATGACATAACAATCCGGCCTTTTGTATCATCCTTGATCCCTGAATTTTTTTACTGCACATAGTCTGCAGGCACCTACAGAACCAAGAGCAGGATGAAAACAGAAATGAGGTATATCCAACCCAAGTGCAAGACAGGTCTCGAGAAGATTCTTCTCCGGTTTTACTTCATAATATTTTCCGTCTATCGCTGATCTTTACCATTGTTACCTCCAGGGACATTTTTTTTCATTAATATGCTTTACAAAATCATCATAAAAATATTTCAATCCGCTCTGCAAAGGTTCTGCAGCACCGGGGGCATGAGCACAGAAGGTATTTCCCGGACCCATATATTTTGCATGAAATTTCAGTATATCAAGGTATTCCATTTTGCCCTGTACCTTCCTCAATTGATGTCAGCATCTTTTCAACCCAGGGCAGACCTTCACGGCATGGAGTGCACCAGCCGCAGCTTTCGAGAGCAAAGAATTTTTCAACATTATGAATAAATGCAACCGGACAGGTTTTATCATCAAGAATAATCATTGTTCCGGTTCCCAGCCTGCTTCCGGCAGCAGCCACAGTCGAAAAATCCATTTTTACATCAAGATGCTCTTCAATAAGAAAGTCGGTAGATGCTCCACCCGGTAATGCACCTCTGAATCTGTATCCATCTGTCATTCCCCCTGCATGTTCCTCAAGCAACTCACGCACTGTTATTCCCAGTGGTAATTCCCATATTCCGGGATTTTTTACCTTCCCGCTTACACCATAAAGTTTTGTTCCTCCTGTTGCGGTCAGACTTAATCCTTTAAACCATTCAGCACCATTCTCAATAATATGAGATATCCAGCAAAGTGTTTCAACATTGTTTACCACTGTTGGTTTTCCAAACAAGCCACTTATTGCAGGAAAGGGCGGTTTTGTTCGTGGGATAGCCCTTTTTCCTTCAAGAGAATTAAGCAATGCTGTTTCTTCACCACAGATATATCTGCCGGCACTTGAATGAACATATAGATCAAGATCAAAGCCGGAACCCAGAATGTTTTTTCCAAGATAACCTGCTTCATAAGCTTCATCCAATTGCTTTGCGAAGTTCGGCCTCAGCTTTTTTATAAGCCCAGCGAAGAAATATATAAGCTTTTTCAGCCTGAATGGCATAGGCTGAAATGATCATTCCTTCAATAAGCTGATGGGGATTCCCTTCAAGAAGATACCTGTCTTTAAAAGTACCCGGTTCCATCTCATCTGCATTACAAACCAGGTATTTTGGTCTTGGATCCGTCATCATCCATTGGTACAAGGCTCCATTTTACTCCTGTCGGAAATCCGGCCCCGCCTCTTCCGAGAAGGTTTGAAGCCTTGACCAGATTGGTTACATCAGCAGGTGACATTTCTTTCAGAGCTTTGTTTGTGCCATTATAACCACCTGCCTGCCTGTAATCTTTCAGATTATAGCGGAGGAGTGCCTGGTATTATATGTTTGGTCAATGGTCTTTCCATCTCTTGGTTATTTATAATTGCCGAGCAGTTCATCAATCTTTTCAACAGTCAGTTTATTAAAATGATCATTGTTGATCATCATAGCAGGAGCATGATCACAATCGCCAAGACATGAAACCGGAAGAAGAGTGAAGCGACCGTCAGTTGTGGTTTCTCCGAAGCTGATACCAAGTTTCTTTGATATATATTCATATAACGATTCGTATCCCATGATCATACAACTAACACTATCACAGATAAGTATTACATTTCTGCCTACCGGTTTACGGTAAATCCTGCTGTAAAATGTTGCAACACTATCAACCTCTTCATTTGATATCTCCAGTAACTCTGCAATATCCTTTACTGACTCATCAGATACCCATCCGCGGTGATGCTGAACAATCTTCAATGCATCAATACATGCCACTGCCGGGTATGGATACTGTTTAACTTCTTCCTGTATCTCCTTTTTTTCTTCTTCAGTCAGCATTGCTGTTATACTTTTTTAAATATCAATTTATTATCTGTCAAGATCAGCCAATACAAAATCCATTGCTCCGAGAATAGCCAGCAGATCAGGAATCGTATATCCCTTGCTGATAAACGGCAGCATCTGCATATGAGGGAATGATGGAGTTCGTATCCGTGACCGGTACGATGATGTACTTCCATCGCTTATCAGGTAATAACCATTGCTTCCTTTTGCTGCTTCAACAGGTACCATTGCTTCCCCGGCAGGTATGACCGGACCCCATGAAACACCAACAAAATGAGTAATAAGAGTTTCAATATCTGTCATGGTTTTATCTTTCCTGGGAGGAATAGCAAGAGGATGATCTGATTTATAATGACCTGCAGGCATATTATTTATGCATTGCTGAATGATCCTCAGGCTCTGACGCATCTCTTCCATACGTACCAGTGCCCGGTCATAACAGTCACCATTTTTCCCAAGCGGAATATCAAATTCAAACTTTTCAATTCCTGAATATGGCCGTTTCTTGCGGTAATCCCAATCATAACCTGTTGCCCTCAGTCCAGAACCTGTAATTCCCCATTCAATTGCTTCTTCAGTTGTATATACTCCTATTCCGACTGTTCTGGCTTTGAATATCCTGTTTTTTATAACAATATTTTCAAATTCTTTAAGACGCTTTGGAAAGTAATTGACAAATGCCTGCATGAGTTTCTCCCAGCCATCCGGCAGGTCATGTGCAACACCGCCAATCCTGAACCATGAAGGATGCATGCGGCCACCGGTAATTGCAGATACAATATCAAAGATTCTTTCCCTGTCGTTGAAAGCATAGAAAACAGGAGACATCTGACCCATATCCTGAGCAAATGTTCCAAGCCAGACCAGATGACTTGCAATACGGAAAAGTTCACTCATCATTATACGTATGACCTTGGCCCTGTCGGGAACTTCAATACCGGCTAATTTTTCAACCGAAAGCAGGTATGCCAGGTTATTCATCACGCCACCCAGATAATCAATACGATCGGTATAAGGGATAAAAGTATGCCACGATTGTCTTTCTCCCATTTTTTCTGCTCCCCGGTGATGGAATCCAATATCCGGAATAATGTTTACAATATCTTCACCATTCAATTGAACTATAAGCCTTAACAATCCATGTGTTCCGGGATGCTGTGGTCCTATATTCAGAAACATGAAATCACTGTCTTCACTTTTTGTGTCCAGTCCGTATTCTTCAGGATTAAATTTAAGATTTGCATCTTCTTCATCCCTTATCATGTTCAGTCAGAACAAAAGGATCAAGTTCAGTTGCCCTGGCATGATGTTCTTTTCTTAACGGATGACCCTTCCATGATTTTGGCATAAGTATTCTTGTCAGTCGTGGATGTCCGGTGAAGTTAATACCAAACATATCAAATACCTCACGTTCATACCAATTAGCTGATTCCCATATAGTTGTAATACTTGGAATATTTAGATCGTTTTCTTTCAGAGGTACTTTTATCCGGATATCCTCATTTCTTTCGAAAGAGGTAAGATGATAAACCACTGTGAAATCACTATCGGGCTGTCCATCACGTTTGGTTCTGGTACGTTCATCAATACCAGTGAGGTCATATAACATTTTGATACGGCAGTGTAATTTCGTTTTTGAGGTAATTTAAAACCGAATTCAGGTTATCCCTTTCTATCCATATGGTAGGAGTTTCATCTTTGGTCGACTGTTGATATCAAAATAGTCCTGGTCATCCAAATTTGGATCCCAGTTCAGAAATTACATTAAGGTTGTTACTACTCATATAATATGAAACTTAAAGCCTTGTTGTTACACCTCATTCATTGGTCGGATGATCCCCATTTTAGATCTTTCTTCCTGTTTTTGATCTCTCATACTGATCTTTTCAGCTTTATGAATACCCTGAGGTCCGATAACCCAGCTGAATGGCCGCTGTTCTTTACCAATAGATTCACGAAGCAAAAGCAGTCCTTCAAGAAATGCATCGGGGCGCGGAGGGCAACCCGGATACATAAACATCAACAGGCAGAATTTTGTCAACACCCTGTACAACGCTGTATATATCGTACATACCACCGGAATTTGCACATGATCCCATTGAAATAACCCATCTGGGTGCCATCATCTGTTCGTATAATCTTTTTATTATAGGAGCCATCTTAAGAAATACAGTACCAGCAATAACCATCATATCAGCTTCACGAGGCGTGCCTCGTATAACCTCACCTCCAAAACGTGCAATATCATACCGGCTTGTTAAGGAAGTAGCCATTTCAACAAAACAGCATGAGAGGCCAAATCCGAACGGCCAGATGGAATTTTTCCTTCCCCAGGAGATCATTTCATCAAGTTTTCCGAATAATAACGATTTATATAAGGTTTCATCAGATAATTCCTTATCCGTGCCGGCATTATTACCAGTAGTTTTTATAAAGGAAGATTTCATTTAATCTTGTTTTTATATTTCAGAATTTTCTTCCCGTCTGGTCCGAAGTCAAGAGCACCGATGCTTAGCTCGTAAATTAAGAGTACAATCAATAAACCTATAAAAATTAAAATTCCAATATACCCGGGAAGGCCAAGTTCACGAAACGATACAGCCCATAACATAATAAAAGCAGCATCAAGATCGAAGATAACGAAGAACATTGCTATTATATAAAAACCTGAAGAAAACCTCAGTCTGGCATCACCTGTGGGAGGGATACCGGATTCATAAGGTTCATTCGTGGTTTTTTCCCTGTGGTGTTCTCCAAGTACATAGGAAAGACCGATCATTATTCCAATAAGGGAAATAACGACAATAGCGAATACTATAAATGGCCAGAAAGTAATGTTTTGTTCCAACAATATGATTTATAAATGGTTGAAAATACTTTTACTTCATTTTATATTTAATCCATGAATCTGATTTATAATGCTTTTAATAATTTACAAGATCGTTATAAAGAATTAATCTATTTTTTCAATATGTCGAATTTTTTACAAACTACTGAATTATGTTATATTTTCCAAATATCATGTAACAATCTTCCCTCTGCAATTACCTTTATTTATTCTTCAAATTTATTAATGAGTTCATCGCTTTTATTGAAACGACAATAAGAATAATACTGATCACTAATATGCCAATAGATTTCAGGAATGGGAAAATTATTGCACAATATAAGAGCATTCCTGCGCATATTATTATATTTATTAAACCACCACAATGAATTTCATTAAGCATCATAAGGTAACAAACAAATACAACCGCACCTGAAAGTAATAAAATACGTCCGACAGTTAACTACCGAAGAAGTTCTCTGTCATACTTTCCCCTATGGTTAAGCAAAACGAAAACATCTTTGAGCATTCCGTTCCCGAAATACCATAGAGCAGCTACTAATACCCAATGAATTGAAAACAACCATTTCATTTTAGCTTACAATTTTACTGTTAAATGCTCCATTGTTCTTTGCTATTGATAATACGTACTCCCATTTTTCTAAGCTCGCTTTTTATGCTGGCCAAAGGCATCATTGCTTAGTGGGCGTGAGGCATCTTCAATCAGTGTGGCAGAAAAGCCTTCTTTTAATGAATCCTTTATTGTATAATATACACAGATGTCAGAAGTCAGGCCACAAAAATATAATTCAGTGATTCCTTTTTCTTTCAGATAACCCGACAGACCTGTACTTTTTTGATGATCGTTGTCGTAAAATCCGCTGTAACTGTCAATTTCAGGATTCATTCCCTTACGGAATATAGCTGCAATTTTATTTATTTCAAGATCAGGATGAAATTCAGCACCTTTCGACCCCTGCACACAATGGTCAGGCCAAAGGATTTGTTTCATTCCGTGAAGATTTATTTCATTCAAAAGGTTTCTTATTTGAGTGATTCGATGCAAAACTCTTATGGTTTTGCGGATGCCAGTCCTGTGTAGCTACTACAAGATCAAAATATTTCTGTAGCCGGTTAATCAGGGGTACGATTATGTCGCCATGTGGTACTTCTAAAGAACCACCGGGCATAAAATCATTCTGAACATCGACTATAACAAGTGCTTTCATATATTTATTTTTTATGTACTTCAATAAGCCAGTCCCGTTCATTTTTAAGCCTGTCGCTAAGACCCACTTTGTATATATGCGGATAGTTAAACCGTTTGTATTCCCCGGGCAGATTTTTTAATCGCTCACGGCTGTACTGTGCTATTTCTGAAAGCGACTGAGGTTTGGATAACCGCACTCCGTTTCCCATTACTTTATGCAACAGGGGTTCTTTATTATATTTTTTGACAGAGAGTAGATTTAAGAGGATTCAAAGGGTGATACATGATATCCACATCTTTTTCATCAGCCAGGGTAATTGCATCGGCTCCGGTAAACTTACCATCGTTATCAAGCATTCTGAAGACTTGTTTTCGATGAGGTAGTGTAATTTTACTCACATTCTCCGACAATTTGATTCGTGGTTTTCCATTTGCAAAGGACAGTTTATAGACTCCATCCAAAGCCGCATCGGGATAACCGGTCACGAGACTTGTCCCCACACCAAATATATCAATCGGAGCCTGCTGCTCCAAAAGACTTTTTATAATGTACTCATCCAATTGGTTTGAAACGGCAATTTTCACATATTTCAGACCTGCATCGTCAAGCATTTTCCGACTCCTTTTAGCAAGATAAGCAAGGTCGCCACTGTCAAGTCTGATACCACTGAGCCGGTAACCTTTCTCTTCCATTTTTATTGCTACGGTAATAGCATTTGGTAAACCGCTTTTTAATGTGTCGTATGTATCTACCAGCAAAACACAATCATCAGGTTGCACTTCAGCAAAATGGATAAAAGCGGTCAACTCATCATCATAGCTTTCAACAAACGAATGTGCCATTGTGCCTGAAACCGGAATACCATAATCACGACCTGCACGAACATTACTGGTAGCATCAAATCCTCCGATGAATGCAGCCCTGCTGGCATAATAACCTCCGGCACCCTGTGCCCTTCGTAATCCAAAGTCAATAAGTTTACGTTCCCCGGCGGCCTGTCGCATTCGGCTGGCTTTTGTGGCAATCAGAGTTTGAAAATTAAGGATGTTAAGCAGGATGAGTTTCGATGATCTGGGCTTCAATAATATTTGCTTCTACCTGTAAAACTGGGACTGGTTGGGAAAACAATATCTCCTTCGCAGGAAGTATAAATATTCCCTGTAAACCGGAATTTTTTAAGGTATCGGATGAATTCAGGATGGAATCCTTTTTCCTTCAGAAAGTCCAGATCCTCTTTATCGAAGCTTAGAATTTCGAGTGTATTAAGAAGATCCTCCAGACCCGCAAATACTGCGTAACCGCCATCGAAAGGTAACTTACGAAAGAAATAGTCAAATACAGCCTGGTTGTCTTTTTGTCCTTTCAGGAAATATACCTGAGACATAGTCAGTTGATAATGATCAGTATATGTAGCGGTATAATTAATCATAATTGATTGTCATTTATTTATATTAAAGTTTTTAAGTTAATTTCTTATATTTAATGGCTTTTTTTTAATCCATTTTGCCACTGTTGTGATTTTAGTTTTGTTATACATAATAAATTTAAGGATACAACCTCTGAATATTCCAATGGTTTTTTCCTTCTAAATTGTACTGGATACGGTCATGCAGGCGATGGGTTCTTCCCTGCCAGAATTCAATTTGTATTGGTGATAAATAAAATCCTCCCCAATTATCAGGTCGTGGAATGGATTGGTGCTTAAATCTCTGCTCTAACTCGTTTACTTTCTTTTCCAAACTTGCCCTGCTCTCAAGTACCCTGCTTTGTTCTGACGCTAATGCACTTATCTGACTTTCACGCGGACGACTCTGGAAGTATTTATCGGATTCCCCTTCAGGAACCTGGTGGACGTCGCCTTCAATTCTTACCTGACGAAATAACTCGCTCCAGAAAAAAGTCATCGATGCATAATTACTGCTTTTCAGATCATTTCCTTTTCTACTGTCATGGTTAGTAAAAAAAACAAAACCTCTTTCATCAAATCCTCTTAGCAGCATTATTCTGCCTGAAGGCCTTCCATCAGTCCCTATTGTCGCAAGATGCATAGCGTTGGGCAGGTTCACTTTGTTTTTTATCGCATCTTCAATCCATTTTTCAAACTGGTCAATGGGATTGTCGGCAATGTCTTTAACATTGATACCCCGGGAAGTATATTCGGTCCTGAAAATAGGTATTAATTGACGTACGGATTTCATCATATAATAATTTAATATAATTGTATGACGCCCGCCTGACCCATTGGTCAGGTAAAGATATAACAACTGCTGCGTAAATATGTTTAATAGATACAGGAGTCATGCCTGCCAAAAATTTTGTATCGTGTCTTTGCAATGATTTTATAAATAAAATCACGAATAAAATCGGGGATAATGATGAAAATAAAGAAGAGTTTCCAAATGCTTCCCAGATCTTTTAATATATGTAGTATTGCCGAAGATTTTAGAAAGTATTTGTCACTCCTGATATACACAACAGAATCAAAGTCATCTGTTGGTAACCCAAATTTTTTAAGCAATGATTGTCCGCTTGCTGATTGCAATGATACAAAAAAGAATTTTGCTTTTTTGTCTCTTTTAATAATGAAATTGACTAATCTGCTGCACAGATTACATAACCCATCAAACAATAAAATGTGATCATTATTAATCATTATTATTGTACAGTGAACCGGTATCCATGCATACCTTTTGCTTTACTTTTTTCCGCAATATTTTCAGATGCCCGGATGGAATACCTATTATGGTCCCCCCAGGTTTTAATACCGAAGCTTTAACTTTTAACAGTACCTCGTTATTTGAAACATCAGGAACAGAGACATCCTTTATAACTAAGTTTTCAACTCCTCCAAAACCTTTTAAAAAGATTGCTTTCATAATTTCTGGCTTTTAACCGGTCAATAATGTAAAACACTGAATTTTAAAATTTGTTTGATCTATAATTTGGAGAATCAGGTCAAACTGAGAACCCAATACGTTAGTAAACCGAGCAGATATAACCATACCAGAGGAACAATTGAATCCGGAAAATAAAAGACATAATATCAAGGTAAAAGGATTATTGTATTTGATGACTATTTGAAAAGCCGCACCTATTGGCCCCATTTGTCCTGATAATACTGAACAATAGTGGATAAGATATTGTTATATATTCAGTTTCAATAGATGGATTTGTTTTTGGTCTATGTCATAATAAAATACTACGATGGAAAACCTTAAAGTAAGAATTTTATCAATCGGTCATATTACCCACGATGTACTTCAGATTTTTACTGAAAAACCCCAACAACTTGATCTTTCAATCCAGGACAAGCCACAGAAATCTCTATTAATAGAGATGGATGGCAGAACGAAAAGAGACCTTTTACATTTACTAGCCTTCCGAACGATGATTTTCTTCAGTTTACCATCAAAACATATCCGACGCATAAAGGTGTTACAAATGAACTCTTAAGACTTAAAAAGCATGATGAATTAATTTTACATGAAGTATTTGGGGCAATTGAATATAAAAACGAAGGTGTTTTTATTGCCGGAGGTGCCGGTGTAACTCCTTTCATTTCCATCTTCAGATATCTCAGATCGAAAAATACTATTGGCGATAACAAGCTCATTTTTGCCAACAAAACGAGAGATGACATAATATTGAAATATGAATTTAATTTTACATTAGGTGAAAACTTTATCAATATATTGTCTGATGAAGAAGAGAAAGGTTATGCACACGGATATATTACAGAAAATTTTCTTAAGGCACATATAACTGACTTTAATAAAAATATTTATTTATGTGGCCCTCCTCCGATGATGGATGCAGTGGAAAAGATTCTATCCAATTTACATATTGATGAGAAACTTATTATTAAAGAAGCATTTTAGGTGAGTATGTGACTAAGATTATGGAGTCAGAAAAAAATTTAATGAAAATCAAAAGAATATATGAAAAACCGGATAAAGAAGATGGTACCCGTATTCTTGTGGACAGACTCTGGCCGCGTGGTTTGACAAAAGAAAAAGCAAGCATTGATTTGTGGTTGAAGGATATTGCTCCAAGTACGGAGTTGAGGAGGTGGTTTGGTCACGACCCGAAAAAATGGAAAGAGTTCAGGAAACGTTATTGCGACGAACTCAAAGAGAACGAAGAACAAGTGTCTCTTTTGAGGGATCAGATGAATAAAGGAAAAGTAACATTAGTGTATGGTGCCAACGATGAAGAACATAATCAGGCAGTTGTACTTAAAGAATTATTTAACCAATAAATAAAACGACCCAGTAATTTTTTCATAATATTTTTTTTAAGGAGCGTTCCAAACAAACCATGAAGTTCGATTTTTCTTAAATTGAATTTTTATTAAAAAATCTGGTTTATCCTGTCATGGTTGTATTTTTAAAAATCTTACTGGACTAACTCCCAGCGAATATAAGAAGTCCTGTCCGTAATAAATTTCATTAATTTCTTTCCCTATATACGTATCGTTTTATAACCTGGGACCTCCCGATGCAATAAAATGAGTGCTACTTTAGAAAGTAGGTCGCACAGGTTGTTTGCTACCAGTATTTTTGCTCCAGAAATAAATTTTTATTAATATTTAAAAATCAGAAAAATGAAAAACACTGAGAAAAATGTTGAACAGAAAAACAGGGGAATAGAAAACACCATTAAGGTAGCAGGTACCTTTTCCCTTTTATTAATGTTAACTGTATTCACGAGTACGCCGGCTTCGGCTCATTGCGATTCGTATGACGGCCCTGTTATTAAGGATGCTGTCAAGGCGCTTGAAACCAACAATGTCAATTTAGTGCTGAAATGGGTTACGCCAGAACAGGAAAAGGAAATTATTCCTTTATTCAACAAAACTCATCAACTTAAGAGTGGTGATAAAGAGGTTTACACAATTGTTGAAAAACATTTCTTCGAAACTTTGGTCCGTTTGCACCGCGAAACAGAAGGAGCACCCTACACCGGGCTAAAACCGGCTGGAACCACCAAGCAAATTATTCAAATGACTGATAAAGCCCTTAAAGAAGGAAATGTGGAAGATTTTTTGGTAAATTTGAATAGCCACATCGATAAGGTGGTTCGTGAAAAATACCAAAAAGTAGCTGAACTCGATAAAGTAAAGGATAATTCAACAGAGCAAGGCAGAGCATTTGTAGAAGCTTATGTTGATTACACTCATACGGTTGAAGCGCTTCATGACATATTGGAACACGTTGGTGGTCACGCCGGGCATCAAGAGTAATAACATTAAAATAAAAGTATCATGGAATTTAAAACACCAATCTCATTAAAGGAAGAGCATGAAGAATTACATAGCATGCTCAGAAAAGCCACGAAGCTTTCAGGCAAAACAGGCGAAGCAGCAAAAACAGTCGCTGAATTGATGCATCCGCATTTTGTGAAAGAAGAGGAATACGCACTTCCTCCTTTGGGCCTCTTACCACTGCTGTCTTCAGGAAAACTTTCTGAAGAAATGAAACAGGTTTTATCAATGACGGATAAACTGAAAACAGAACTTCCTGAAATGTTAGCAGAACATAAACAAATAGTAGCGGCTTTAGAGGTTTTAGTAAAACATTCCACAGCTGAACATCATGCTGAGGTAGCGGAATTCGCAGAGAAACTGATGCTTCATGCACAAACAGAAGAAGAAGTTTCGTATCCCACGGCTATATTGATTGGCGAATATATCAGACTGAAATTAAATTAAGTAGTAGTTATTTTTAACCGATAAAACAGAATCGGATAGGTAAGATAAAAATTATGAATGAAATAACGCATTCTATAGAAACTATTGGAGATAGTATATGTTTGTTGATAAAAGTAGAATAATAGCTTTCGCAAGCACCTAAGCAAAAATGGGATCAGTCGACTTTAAAGAGTATTAGGCTCCTTCAGAGCGGCTGCTTGGCTAGCTCACTCAGCCCACCGCATTAGATTCTGCAAGCACGGGAGATGTAGAAACAACAGATTGAATAGAAATGAAAAAAGTAACGATAGACAATTACTTAGATAACCATTATATAAACCGAAGCAACTGGTTAAGAGCTGCTGTTTTAGGAGCCAACGATGGAATAATCTCCATTTCAAGTCTTGCAATTGGTGTTGCCGCTGCGAGTTCCATCAGAGACCCCATCATTTTAGCGACAGTAGCCGGACTTGTGGCAGGTGCTTTATCTATGGCTGCTGGTGAGTACGTCTCTGTAAGTTCTCAAACCGATACAGAAAAATCAGACATTGAAAGGGAAAGACTGGAACTTAAAGAAATGCCAGACAATGAGTTGCACATTTTAACTCAAATTTTTGAAAAAAGAGGCCTAAAAAAAGAAACAGCAATGCAAGTGGCAATTGAAATGTCAGAGAAAAATGCTTTGGGAACACATATGCGTGAAGAGTTGGGAATAAATGAGCTTAGTCAGGCAAATCCAATACAAGCGGCTATTGCATCAGGAGCATCATTTACTGTCGGTGGTGTATTGCCACTTTTAGTAATACTTTTTGTACCAATAAATGGCATGGAATATTGGCTCTATGGATTCACAATAGTTTTTCTTTGCATTTTGGGAGCAACTTCGGCTAAAACAGGAGGTTCAAGCATAAAAAAAGCTATCTTAAGGATTACCATTTGGGGCACAATAGCCATGGGATTATCTGCCTTTGTAGGCTATCTTTTTGATTTCAATGTTTAAAAAAAATATAATGTGTCCATTACACACAGAAGAATTAATAGGTTTGAAACAGGCACTCGATGATGAGTATAAACCGTGGACAACCTAATTTTCAACGACAATGATGAGGTAATTATCTTAACCTGAAACAGGATGCTCTCCAAATCAATGAACGATTGCAAAAAATATTTGTTGAAGATCAAAAAACCACCAGGCCAATGCATGTAGGATTTAAAGATTTTTACCAGCGTGAAGAAAATAGGAACCTTATTCTTTTTCATGAATATTTTCATGGTGAGATAGGTGCAGGACTCGGCGCATCTCATCAGACAGGGTGGACGGGACTCATTGCTGCATTAATTCAGAAACATAACGAAAAGATCAAAATGGATTAATAGAAGGGCTTTCTATTTTACTTAATAGCGACACCATGGTGAAAGGTGGTCCGATCTATATTGAAAAATGTAAAAACCTGTTGAACAATTTAGTTTGAATATCGTTTCTCTATTAAGCGGGTAAGAAAAGATTGTAAAAATATCCTGTATACTCTCATATCATGAAAAAAGTTAAAGAAGAGTACAGAAATGGCCTTAGAGGTTTTCCTGACAATTTGGTGAAACTTATTAATGAGCTCCTGGATACGGACGACTACAGTAAAAAAATGGCCGCAAGGAAAACACTGGCGAAAATTGGTAAAACGATCATCCCTAAAATGCATAAATTATTAGATTCGGAAAATGATTTACTCCGGATGGAAGCTGTTAAAATAGTTGAGCTGATTGCTGACAGAAGATCAATACCATTTTTGTTAAGATTGCTTGATGATACGATATTTGAAATAAGATGGATAGCAGCCGAAGCACTTATCAAAATAGGCAGGTGGAGCATCTGTCCTTTATTAAAGGCAGTTCGCAATGGCAAAAGTTCTTTATTCTTTAACAGGGAAGCCCATCATATTTTGCTTAGACTGGTTGATGAAGAAGAGAAGAACAAACTTAAACCTTTGCTGCAAAGTCTTGATAATTATCATGGATTAGGCGAAACTGCTCCTGTCCAGGCTTCTATAGCTTTGAAAACTTTTTATAAGTGCACTGCGTAGTATATTTTAGCTAATCGAATAAATTGATTTTTTCAATTATGAAAACAATTATTGTTCCCATTGATCTTTCAGATGAATCATTAAATGGCTTAAATATTAGAATAATGCTGGCTACTAAAACGGGAGCGAATATTCTATTAGCTCATGTTTTAGGAAAGAATACCGGTGACTATTATGAACAAATGGAAAAGGAAAATCAGCTTGCCCAATCAAAATTTGAAGGAATACTTCGAAAGTATAAAGATAAAGTCAATTTAAATTTTACTCTAAGCTATATAATTAAGGAAGGTAAGATATTTAAGGAAATAGCAGATCTGGCAGATAACCAAATCCTCATACAAAATAAACCGATATGAAAACAATAAAGATGAAAAGAGTGCTTATAGCTCTTGATTATGATCCAACTTCACAAAAAGTGGCTGAGGAAGGTTTTAATATGGCTAAATCCATGAAAGCTGAAGTGATTTTATTGCACGTAATATCAGATCCGATATTCTATTCTACTGCCGGTTATTCACCAATAATGGGTTTTACAGGGTATATGGATATGGATCCTGTTCAATTTGATAGTATTGACGGGCTAAAAAATGCATCGCTACAGTTTCTTGAAAAGTCAAAACATCATCTTGGTGATAATACAATTCGGACACTTGTTAAAGACGGTGATTTTGCTGATGCCATTCTGGAGACTGCACAAGAGGTGAAGGCAGATATTATCGTTGTTGGATCTCACAGCCGGAAATGGTTGGAAAATATCGTAATGGGAAGTGTAACGGAAAAAGTTTTACATAACACCTCTGTTCCACTTTTTATCGTTCCAACAAAGCAAATAAAATGAAAACGTTTGGATTTGCCTTCCTAATGGTTGACTGTAAAACCTAAAAATCGACTACTATTAGTGATGTCCTTAGGAAAATGATAACGAATTTATTACAGGAGGCATAATCATGAATAACAATCCTTTAAAAAAACTGGAAACACTTGGGCAGTCAGTTTGGCTGGACTATATAAGGAAAGATATGTTCGCAAGAATACCCAAAAAGCCATGAATCTGATTATTGTTGATTTGAATTTAAATACGAACCTCTTCATTGGGCTATGCAAACCGGCAATTAGATATAAATTTTTTACAAATGAAAAAAATAGCTATTAATGGATTTGGCAGGATCGGAAGAGCTGCATTGAAAATAATTTTAAATACAACCGGATTGGAGATTGTAGCTGTTAATGACTTAATGAGCCTTGAGAATGCAGTATATTTACTTAAACATGACAGTGTTTACGGAAATTATGAAAATGATGTGACTTTTCAACTTGATTATATCCACATCAGGGATAAAAGAATTCAGTTTTTATCAGAAAGGGATCCGGCTCGACTACCCTGGAAGAATCTGGATATCGATATAGTAATAGAATCTACAGGCTTTTTTACAAAGAGGGAAGATGCTGAAAAGCATATTTATGCCGGGGCAAAATACGTGATAATTTCTGCCCCGACCAAAAGTAAAGACACACCAACATTAATACATGGCGTTAATTCAACTGACGGAAAAACGACTGTATTTTCATGTGCAAGTTGCACAACTAATAACATTGCGCCTATCATAGAAATCCTGGATAGAAGGATTGGCATACAAAAAGCAATTTTAAATACTGTGCATGCCTACACGGCCTCCCAGGCTTTGGTGGATGCACCTTCAGATAAGAAGTTCAGGATGGGACGGGCCGCAGGAGTTAATCTGGTTCCCGCCTCAACAGGAGCAGCAATTGCGACAATCAAAGCTCTCCCTCAGATGGAAGGTAAGTTTGACGGGGTGGCAATACGTACTCCCGTACCTATCGGATCTATTTCGGATATCACCTTTTTAGCTGCCAGGAATACTACGGCTGAGGAAATTAATAATATCTTACTGGAAGAATCAAAAACTGACAGGTACAGATTCGTATTAGATGTTTCAAATGAGCCTTTGGTATCGTCAGATATCGTTCAGAGTCCTTTCGCTTCTGTTGTTGATCTGGAAATGACCAGAGTTGTGGATGGAGATTTAGTGAAAATTATGGTTTGGTATGATAACGAATGGGGATTTACCAACCAAATGGTTCGTCTGATTCTGGAAATTTGATAAGGTTTTTTGCTTCTTCACATGTGGCCTCAACTATACTTATAATAAGTATTCCGGATTTTCTTTTAGCCGGACGAATAACATATGAAGAGAATTAGCGCAGAGAACTGCAAACTCAGCTCCGGCTCGTTTTCAAACCTTCTATTTTTCTAATAAGTATGAGCTAACCTAGTCATATTTTTTCTTTTATCAAACCAAGAATTCTAACATATTTAAGCTGTAAATAATAATAATTTCAATGCGTTACGTAAAACAACTGCAGAAGCGTTTTCACTTCTTACAGGAGAAAAAATGACACCATAGTCAGGTCCCAACTGGGATGACGATTTGGGAGGTTCTCCTCTTTATGCCAGAAATGATATAAATCATTGACCTTCTTCCCAAGATAATAAAAACGCTTCTTTAACGTCAGTGCATAACCAATACCCTTTATGGTTACTAATCTGAGGTTTTAATATTTTATAAAAAGATATTCATGTCTTTATATAAAATATTTATTATCTTTGTTGTTACAAAATTAAAAAAGGAGTCTATAATGAGTTCAGATCCGATACTGGTGAAATCCATAGAAAAAGCTACGCACAACGTGCTAAGAATTGTGACTGAAAAACCACCATAATTTCATTTTGAATCTGGGCAGGCCACGGAAGTTGCTGTCAATAAACCCGGGCACAATGAAAGAAGGCCTTTAATATTTATTTATGCGGACCCAAGATGATGATGGACATTGTTGAAAAGCAATTGAATAATATGGGTATCAACAAAAAATTAATCGTAAAAGAAGAATTTTAAATATTCGATTTTCGAAAGAATCATGTAAAACAGAATGATCATGGAGAACGACATATTTCACATAAGAAAGTCGTTAAAAATCAATGGGAAGGAGAGTACGTATTACAGCCTCACTGAATTGCAGAAGCAGGGATACAATATTGCCAGATTACCTTTTTCCATTCGAATCTTACTTGAAAATGCCTTGCGTAATTATGATGGGTTTACTGTAAGCCGAGAAAATATCGAAACCTTATTGCATTGGTCACCACTCGCATCGGACAGGGATATCCCGTTTAAACCCTCCCGCGTTTTGATGCAGGATTTTACAGGTGTTCCTGCCGTAGTTGATATTGCCGCGCTTCGTGCTGAAGCCGCACGAAAGGGTAAAGACCCAACGATCATCAACCCGCTCATACCTGTTGATCTGGTGATAGACCACTCTGTGCAGGTAGACTATTTTGGCACCGGTTATTCTTACAGGCGCAATATGGAGGAAGAGTATAAACGCAACAAGGAACGCTACCAATTTCTGAAATGGGCACAAAATTCCTTTGATAATTTTACTGTGGTACCTCCCGGAATGGGTATATGCCACCAGGTAAATCTTGAGTACTTATCGAAAGGAATTATCGAAAGAAACGGAGATGTTTTCCCGGATACTTTAGTAGGAACAGATAGCCATACACCTATGGTGAACGGTATTGGTGTTGTAGGCTGGGGCGTTGGGGGCATCGAAGCTGAAGCTGCATTACTGGGGCAGCCTCTCTATTTTATTATGCCTGAAGTGATTGGACTGAAACTCACCGGGAAGCTTCCGTTGGGCTCCACTGCCACTGACCTGGTATTAACCATAGCCAATCTGCTCAGAAGGTATGGTGTGGTCGGAAAGTTTGTAGAGGTTTCTGGTTCGGGTTTAGAAAAACTCTCAATACCCGACAGGGCAACTATTGGCAACATGTCGCCTGAATTCGGGAGTACCATCACTTACTTTCCGATAGATGATAAAACGCTGGAGTACATGCGGAAAAGCAATCGATCAAACGAGCAAATAGAACTGGTGGAAAACTATTGCAAAGCCAACATGCTTTGGCGTGAACATGAAGATAAAATTACCTACACCGATGTTTTGGAGTTGGATATTTCAACCGTTGAGCCTACTGTTGCAGGGCCAAAACGACCACAGGACAAAATCCCGTTAAAAGACTTTAAAGACAAATTTATTGATCTGCTTGATAAATCCTTCGATAGGAAATATATCTCTCAGGAAGATCGCGAAATTGAAAAATCAATTACCCGGTTTGAGGGTGAAGGTGGCGATCTGCCAGTATCCAAATCGAACTTAAACGTGAATTCGACCGAGGTGGAGACGATGGAAAGCAACGGATTAAAAACTATTTGGATAACCAGGGGGCAGGAAAAGTTTATGCTTTCCGATGGTTCGGTGGTGATAGCGGCCATCACTTCCTGCACAAACACCTCCAATCCCTTTGTGATGATAGGGGCAGGGTTGGTGGCCAGAAAAGCCAGAGAACACGGGATTTATGTAAAACCCTGGGTGAAGACTTCACTCGCCCCGGGTTCTAAAGTTGTAACCGATTATCTTAAAAAAGCAGATTTATTAAAAGACTTGGAAGCTCTGCAGTTTCATTTAGTAGGCTATGGCTGTACCTCATGCATTGGTAATTCTGGCCCTTTGCCTACGAAAATCGCAAAGGCTATTGACAAGTATAACCTGATAGTAGCTTCGGTACTTTCGGGTAACCGTAATTTTGAAGCCAGAATCCATCCCCAGGTAAAAATGAATTTTTTGATGTCACCCATGCTGGTGATAGTTTTTGCCATTGCCGGTCGGATAGATATCGACCTTATTAATGAGCCAATTAGCTATGATTCAAACAGTGAACCGGTTTTCCTGAAAGATATTTGGCCCTCCGACGATGAGATCAACGAAATATTAAGCCAGGTCTTATCTCCCTGTGATTTCGCAAAGAATTATAGCGAGATTTTTGATGGCAATGAAACATGGAGAGATTTGGAAGCTCCTGTAGGCCAATTGTACGATTGGGATAAAAATTCGACCTATATCAAAGAAATCCCGTTCTTTAAAAATATTTCTGAGCACCCAGTGCCTCTGCAAGATATTTTAAATGCAAGGGCTTTGTTGGTTTTGGGCGATAGCGTAACTACCGATCATATATCACCTGCCGGCGCCTTTAGTGAAGATTCTCCAGCCGGTAAATACCTGATAAAATGTGGCGTGGGGAAAAAGAATTTCAATTCTTACGGCTCACGCAGAGGCAATGATGAGATAATGGTGCGTGGTACCTTTGCCAATGTACGGATTAAAAATAAGATTGCTGAAAAAGAAGGTGGTTACACCCTTCATTTTTTTTCGGGTGAGGAAATGTCCGTTTATGATGCTTCGGTAAAATACCGGGAAGAACAAACCCCGTTATTGATTTTAGCCGGAAAAGAATACGGCAGTGGCTCCTCGCGCGATTGGGCAGCCAAGGGAACTTTTCTGCTGGGCATAAAATGTGTGTTGGCTGAAAGTTATGAGCGAATTCATAGGAGCAACTTAGTTGGATTGGGCGTGCTCCCACTTCAATATAAAAATGGAGATGCAGCAGAAAGTTTAGGAATTACGGGTAAAGAAGTTTTCACAATAACAGGAATTGCCAACGACATGAAACCTTATAAAATAATACAAGTTACTGCCATAAACGAAACAGGAAAGAAAATTGTATTTCAAGCGATCGCCCGGCTTGATTCCAACATTGAGATAGAATACTATCACAATGGCGGGATTTTGCAATATGTCTTGCGACAGTTTTTAAATAAATAAGAATGAGAAAAATAAAATTCATCTTTTAATTAAACATTTAAAATTAAATGATTATGTCAACATCAAATGCACAAGCACAATGGCAAGGAACGATCAAAGAGGGTCGTGGTAAAATGAAATTTACAGATTACGAAGGTGACTACACATTTGCCTCTCGTTTTGAAGGTGGCCATGGTGCCAATCCTGAAGAACTTGTTGGGGCGGCACATGCCGGATGCTATTCCATGTACCTTTCTCTATTGCTCACAGAAGAAGGCCTGAATCCGGAAAGTATTGACACAAAAGCCACGGTAACCATGGTCAGCGATAATTCCGGCCCACACATTACCGAAATCAAGTTGGATTGCAAGGTAAAATGTCAGGGACTGGACGAAGGAAAGCTGAAGAAACTGGCGGCAACTACCAAAGAAAAATGCCCGGTGTCGAGGCTATATGCAGGTGGCTCTGCCAAAATATCGGCAGATGCATATTTGATTAAGTAAATCGGCAATCACCATGACTGAGGCTTATAAGGGAATCAGGCTTATGGCCATCGCATAGCCTGATGCCCTTATTGAAATAGATTTCTGCCGTAACTGTGGGATATTGCAACTGCCAGATGCAAACAAACGATTTGAATATCCGCACTAGTATAATATGGTTTTAAGAGAGCCTGATAAACTTGAGAAATAAATTAATTGATGGAAAAGATTAAAACTTAAAACTATGATAATTGATAAAAAGGTTGGAATAGCAAGCGGTGCCAGCAGCCGCCTGGGTGTGGCACTTACAAATGAATCGATTGGTGATGACCATGTTGCAACATCACTGGAAACGCCACTTCGCAAGGGTGCTTTTGTCGTAGAAGACAACCTGAAGATCGAATTAATACAAAATCATTTCAGGGAGATCATGAACATTTTAGGTTTGGATCTTGACGATGACAGCTTGAGCGGAACACCTTACAGGGTAGCAAAAATGTATGTGAAAGAAATCTTTGGCGGATTAAATCCGGCGAACAAACCAGATACAAAACTATTTGAAAATAAATATCATTACAACAAAATGATGATCGAAAAAAATATCACATTGTACTCTTATTGCGAGCATCATTTCCTGCCCATAATCGGTAAAGCACACGTGGCATATTTTTCTTCAGGTAAAGTTATCGGGCTTTCAAAAATAAACAGGCTGGCTCAATATTATGCCAGGCGGCCTCAGGTACAGGAAAGGCTGACCAATCAAATAGCCGATGGCTTGAAAGAAGCATTACAATCGGACGATGTGGCCGTAATTATTGATGCAGAACACCTTTGTGTTCGTTCACGTGGAATTAAAGACACTAATTCAAGCACAATTACTGCAAGTTATTCAGGGAAGTTTCAGGATGAGAAAAATCAAATGAAATTTATTTCCTTAGTTAATAATGGTAAATAATAACATGGAATGTAAAATAAAATACTTAAAATACTACAGGATGAAAACACGATTAAATTATTCTAAAGATTTTCCCGAAGCCATAAAGGGAATGCTCGAACTCGAAAAGTATGTGCACAGCTCAGGTCTTGAACGCCCACTTTACGAATTGGTAAAGACAAGGGCCTCGCAAATTAACGGATGCGCCTACTGCATCGACATGCACACCAAAGATGCACGCAGGGCAGGTGAAACCGAACAACGTTTGTATGCACTGAGTGCCTGGCGCGAGACACCTTTTTATACGGGGAGGGAACGTGCAGCATTGGAATGGACAGAAGCATTAACATTAATTTCAGAAAATGATGTGCCGGATGAGTTGTATGAAAATGTAAGCAATCATTTTAGCGAAAAAGAAAGGGTTGCTTTAACCATGGCAATTATTGCTATAAATGGATGGAACCGTCTGGCAATTAGCTTTCGTACCGTTCCGGGCAGCTATGAGCCTGAATAAACATGAAAGTTCAAGAAGCAGCTTATGTACACTTCACTATTGCTCCAGACGAGAGGGGAATAATAACAAACCAATGAAAATCGATAAAAATCAACCCAACCGGAAACGCGGGCATATTCAATTTCATTATGGCAGATCTTATTTATAATCTGTTTAATGTAGCCTCTCGTTTGTTAATTTTATTGGCAAGCGACTGAATTGTCTCTTTCATTAACCATTTTAAAAAACGAATCTCTCACCGGAGCATAATCTTCATGCAACGGACAAGGATTGTCTGACATCACAGCGTTTTAACCCGAATCCACATTTTGAAAAATACTCATTACCTTCTACTGCTTCTATCACTTTAAATAATGTTATCGGGTTCTCAGGTTCATTAAAGAAAAAGCCTCCGCCTCTGCCTTTCATCGAAGACACTAATTCAGCACGGGTTAAGTTTTGTAAAACCTTTCCTGTAAATTGTTCAGGTGAATCAATCATTTTAGCAATTTCCTTAAATCCGGGCCTTTTCCCTTCCATATTTTGTATATAAGATATACACCAAAGCCCTTATTGCATATTCAGTTGTTTTTCCCAGCATTTGAGTAAATCCTTTTAATTTATAAGTTAATTAATTTACAAATTCAATGTTGGAATCCAGTGGCATGATAACCAGAGCTTTAAATTCACTTTTCAATGAAAGATTATGATTTTGACGTGCAGGAATAATAAAGGAGTCTCCAGCCTGAAGCAAATGCTCTTTTTCATCAATTTTTAACAGTGCACTACCTTCCTGCACAATCAAAACTGCTTCTTTAGTGCTGTAATGCAATGGCATTTGCATACCGGACTGACCAGTTACTTTCAAGTACTTTGAATGACGCTCCTGTTTTTAGCGAAACTAATTCAGGTTTGTTTGACGTTTCCATAATATATATTTTATTCATTTATGAGTTCAATGGCTCTCGGAAACAAAATGTTATTTTCCAGCTGGATATGTATTTGCAGATCATTCCCGAAATCCTTTAATTGGTTTCAGAGTGACTTTGTAAGTTGTACCGGCATCTTCAGGAATGCTATAATTATTACAAAGTTCAGATATTTTATTAAATCTTTGGTCTGCATTACGATGCTCTTCAATCATCATAACAATTGGTTTCGATATAGAACGAAACGGTGACCTGGGTAAAGGAGAATTCTCATTTTTTGCGGCATTCCAACCTATGTATAAATGGAAACAACATAATTTCCTCATCCTGATTGTGTATAGTGAAGTCCCTGGCAAAACCAATAAACAACTCCTTTATTTCAAAGAGTTCAGGGTGTTGTTCTCCATGTACCTGACAAATTTTTTCAAGGTTTTTTTTCAATAATGGAATATTCTCACGAACATATGCATGATGTCTTTTAACAATGTAGTTGCATAGTTCTCCCAATGTAAGATTATTGATATATTCAGAATCCGGATCTCTTTGAGCAAAAAGGGTGTTCAATGAATCAGGTTTGATACTCATAGCGTAAATTTCTTTCCACAAATATATAATTTATTTATTATAAAAAGACATCGATATCTTTATATAATATTTTTTTACTATTTTTGCATCGGAAAGTATGAACAATTAAAATTTATTAATGATGATAACTCATAATTTAGGGTATCCGCGTATCGGAAATAACAGAGAAATAAAAAAGGCTATTGAAGGTTATTGGTCAGGGAAAATCAATTATAATCAGTTAATTCAGACCAGCGCTGAGATAAAACAGAAAAACTGGTTATTACAAAAAGATTTGGGTATTGATTTGATTCCTTCCAACGACTTTTCATTTTATGACCATGTGTTGGATATGGCATTTACAATTAATGCCATTCCTGAACGATATTCCGATCTTCCCCGTAATTCAGAAAAATCAAAACTTGATCTTTATTTTGCTATGGCACGTGGATATCAGGAAGGAGGAGACAGACATTATTGCAATGGAAATGACCAAATGGTTTGATACTAACTACCATTATATTGTACCCGAATTTTATAAAAATCAAAAATTCAGTCTCTCTAATTTAAAATTCATAGACGAATTTCTTGAAGCAAAAAAGTTAGGTATTATCACAAAACCCGTTTTATTGGGTCCGGTATCCTTTTTATCTGCTTGGAAAGGAAAAAGAACCTGATTTCGACCGGATTGATTTATTAGAAAATCTTCTTCCGGTATATTTTGAAATGATTCAGATGTTAATCATTAATGGCGCCAAATGGATTCAATTTGATGAACCTTTTCTGGCATTAGATCTTACGCAGAAGCAGAAAAAAGCTTTTAAGACGGCTTATTTACAAATCAGGAAGAATTTTCCTGAAATCCATATTCTGGTTGCCACTTACTTTGAAGGTTTACAGGATAATTCGGAATTAGCAATGAGTTTGCCGGTTGATGCAATCCATCTCGACCTTGTGAAAGCGCCTGAGCAATTTGAGCAATATACTGAATATAATTCCAGAAGATAAAATATTATCTCTTGGCATTGTCGATGGTAGAAACATCTGGAAGAATAATTTTGAAAATTCATTAAAACTTATAAATAATGCCATCGCAAAGATTGGAGAGGAGAGGGTTATGATAGCCCCTTCATGTTCTTTGCTTCATGTCCCCTGCGATCTGGATTTGGAAACCAACGAGAAAGTTTTGCCACCCGAAATTAAACAATGGTTTGCATTTGCAAAGCAGAAGATTGAAGAAGTAGTTTTACTTAAGCAATTATCTGCCACTAAAGTAAATGAATCAACTGAATTGTTATATAAAAACAACCAGAAAGCTATTCAAAGCCGGAAAACATCACGACTTATTCATAACGATGTGGTAAAGGAACGTATTAACCTCATAGAACATTATGAAGGAATAAAAAGAAAACCATTCCCGTTGCGTAAAAAGAAACAACAAAAATATCTTGACCTTCCGTCATTTCCCACAACAACCATTGGTTCATTTCCGCAAACCAACGAGGTGAGGAGTTGGAGAGCAAAGCTGAAGAAGAAAGAACTCACATTAAAGGAATATAATCGTCTCATACAAACTGAAATAGAACGAATCATCCGATGGCAGGAAAATGTTGGCCTGGATGTTTTGGTTCATGGTGAATTTGAACGCAACGATATGGTTGAATATTTCGGTGAAATGTTAGATGGTTTCACATTTACACGCAATGGCTGGGTTCAAAGTTATGGAACGCGTTATGTAAAACCACCAATTATATTTGGCGATGTTCTGCGACCAACCCCCATGACTGTGGATTGGATTAAATATGCACAGTCTCTGACATCAAAACCGGTTAAAGGAATGTTAACCGGACCTGTTACAATCCTTGAATGGTCATTTGTAAGGGATGATCAGCCTCGTTCAGAGACATGCTATCAGATTGCCCTGGCAATCAGGGATGAAGTGCTCGATCTGGAAAGAGCAAACATTAAAATTATTCAACTTGATGAACCTGCACTCAGGGAGGGTTTACCTCTCAGAAAAAAGGACTGGAAATTGTATCTCGACTGGTCTGTTAAAGCTTTTCGCCTTACTTATGCCGGTGTTAAAGATGAAACACAAATCCATACACATATGTGTTATTCCGAATTCAACGATATCATTCAAAGCATCACTGCCCTTGATGCTGATGTAATAACTATTGAATGTTCGAGATCACAGATGGAACTACTTGATGCTTTTAATGTCTATAAATATCCTAATGATATAGGTCCCGGTGTATACGATATTCATTCACCCCGTGTACCATCAGTCAGTGAGATGGTTGATCTCCTGAAAAAAGCTGCAGCTGTCATCCCAAAAGAAAATATCTGGGTTAATCCTGATTGCGGATTAAAAACACGTGGATGGGAAGAAACCAATAAAGCTATTATTGAAATGGTAAATGCAGCCAGACTGGTTCGCGAAAAGATTTAAAATATTTAAAATAATAATAAAATAAAAAATCATGGCTATAAAAAAAGTTTGGATAGAAGAAGGTTGCTCCGCATGTGGTTTGTGCGAAGAAATTTGTCCTGAAGTTTTTAAACTGGAAGACGTGGCAATTGTAATTGAAGGGGTAAACCTTTCTGATTATGAAGATAAAATAAAAGAAGCGGCAGAGAGTTGTCCTATGGAGGTTATCAAATACTCTGAGTAAAATTTAATTAAGATTGATTATGAAAAGTGAACAAATTGATTTAAAAATAAAATGAAAATAAAAATCAAAAGGGTGTATGAAAAGCCGGACAAAGAAGACGGCATTCGTATCCTTGTGGACAGACTATGGCCACGAGGATTAACAAAAGAAAAAGCAAGTGTTGATTTATGGTTGAAGGATATCGCTCCAAGTACTGAACTTCGGAAATGGTTTGGGCACGACCTTGAAAGATGGAAGGAGTTCAGGAAACGTTATCGACACGAACTCAAAGAAAACGAAGAACAGGTGTCTCTTTTGAAGGATCAGATGAAGAAAGGAATGGTAACATTAGTTTATGGTGCAAATGATGAAGAGCATAATCAGACAGTTGTTCTTAAAGAATTATTTAGCCACTAATCTTTCTATAAACCGACACAATATTTTTTCCATAATCAAATAACACAGTATGAAAAATGATCAACTTTATCCCGAAACAACAAAAGAAATCTACGAAAAAAGAGTAGCCCTGGCACCTGAAATGTCAGAGGCATTTCACAATTTCGGGAAAGCCGTTTTTAAAGAGAGCGTGCTTTCTGAAAAAACAAAACAACTTATTGCCGTGGCAGTGGCACATGTAACCCAATGCCCGTATTGTATACGCAGCCATACTAAATTGGCTTTGAGAAAAGGAGCCCGCAAAGAAGAAATCATGGAAGCCATATGGGTAGCTTCAGAAATGCGGGCTGGAGCCGCTTATGCTCATGCTGCATTGGCAATTGATGAAATGGAGTCAATACAATCTTAAAAAACTTTATCCCCGATTAGAATTTTAAAGAGTTACCAGAATATAGTTAAAATAACTGTTTTTTTGTAATCACTTCAAATGCATTTGATCAGGCTGTAAATGACGGATAATGAGAGTCCCTATGAATAATTTATGTTAGATAAAGCATGTAATTAGATGGAAAAAATACTGATTGCGCTTGATTAAAAACTATCTGCACAAAAAGTGGCAGAAGTAGTAGGACTTTCAATGGTTCAAATTATTACTGGCTTATATATCGCCCTTTCTTCAGATAAGGATTATAGTGGTTTGTCATGGTACAGACACCCTACCTGCAATCGTTACTTACTTTTAATCCGTATACTTCAGCCCTTATCATCTTGCCAAATCGGCACGGGAGAGTCATCTCACTAATAATTCGTATAGTATATATCAGAATAAAGCAGATAAATTTCCTTTTGTCTCTGTTCACTTAGTGCTTTATTTGCCATTGGGAAACGAATGTTTTCTTCCTTTTGGATATGATTTTGTAAGAGCTTTACATAATTTGTCAGATTCGCCGTTATTAATCCACTTGAACAAGTGTTGCCTACTTTACAGTTTTCCAGGCCTCTGTCTAATTCTTTTATTTAGCCCCGTCCAAGCGTGTGTTCCTGGAGCTTAACTACAATTCTTTATTAAAATGTACCAAAACCAAGACTGCAAAGGAAGACACGAAGAGTTACATTCGTTACTTGAATCACTGGTTAAAAAGTATTTAGATTTTTAAACAACAAGCAGTATTCGATGTTTAAGTTTTAGGTTTCCTAATAGGAAAATAGTTTATTTTTATATGAAAGCGAACTTTAAAATCAAAATATATGAAGGATTTAGAAGGAAAAGTTGCGATTGTTACAGGCGCCGGATCAGGTATTGGCAGGGCCGTTGCATTACTTTATGCAAAAGAGGGAGCAAAGGTTGTTGTCTCTGATATAAACGAAATCGAGGGCCAACGAACTGTGGAACAAATCAAACTGGCAAAAGGAGATGCGGCTTTTATAGGAGCCGACGTTTCAAAACCAAATGAAAATCAGACACTAGTTGAAAAAACGGTAAATCTATTTGGCGGATTGAATATTACCTGTAACAATGCAGGAATCGGTGGGCCTTTAGCACCTACTGGTGAATACCCTGTTGATGGTTGGGATAAGGTTATTAGTATTAACCTATCTGGAATATTTTATGGCATGCGGTACCAGATACCTTCAATTTTGAATTCAGGTGGAGGCAGCATTGTAAATATGACTTCCATACTGGGTATTGTTGGTACAAAATACTCTCCTGCATATGTGGCAGCTAAACATGGTATTATTGGTCTTACTAAGACTGCAGCACTTGAATATGCTGATAAAAATATCCGCATCAACTCTATCGGCCCAGGATATATTTTGACTCCGTTACTGACTAATACTCTTGATGACGCAACACTGAAAGCTTTAAGTGGGATGCACCCGATTGGAAGACTAGGTACATCAGAGGAAGTCGCTGAATTGGTGCTTTGGTTAAGCTCTCCAAGAGCATCTTTTGTTACAGGATCTTATTACACAATTGATGGGGGCTACACAGCACAGTGAGACATTCGAACCTTAAGAGATCGAAATGAACTTGTTAGAATAACAATAAATAAAATTAAATTTCAGAAAATGATAACAAAAAATTACAGTACTGAAGAAACAAGGGAAAATCCTCATAATGTTGATGTGAGGCAGCTTTATAGCCATGAATCTGCTCAAGTAACTCATATTACTCTAAAACCTGGTGAAAGCCTGAAGCCACATAGGACACCCGTCGATGTTGCGTTTTATATCCTGGAAGGTAATCCTATGGTGCATATCGGGGATGAAACTATTGAATGTGACAGAGACACCCTGGTTGAAAGTCCTGCAAATATAATTCATTATCTGAGCAATAAATCGGAAATAAATGTACGATTTCTTGTGATCAAGGCACCTCGTCCTGAAAAGGGGACAAAGCTGTTGTAGATAGAAAGCAGGAACTTGATAGTAATTTAAGCTATCTCTATTGGAATAATCTTCTTATTTCAATATTTTTTGGAAACCTGCTAATACTTCTATCCAGATAAGAATATGTAACTATTTTATATAAAATAAGTATTTTATGTAAAATGGCTCTCGAATTATAATTAAGGAACTGTAATGTCTGACCAAAATAATAAAAAGAGGAATACTCCCCAAAGTTTCCCCCAATGTTGTAAATTGGCTTTTGCGAAAACTGTATGCAACATGGGTAAAATTACTTAAATATTATAAGCAGGACAGACGATCTTCAAACGGATAATGAATTTGTTAGAAAAAGTAGGCATCCAAAGGTTAATCCGTAAATCCGAGAGTGGTTATATATTATAACAAGTCATTCAACACACACAAACACAATTTTTACTATGCTGTTCGGGATACTTAACCAGTGCGATTCTATAACAGAAGTCTGTGAAGGACTGCGGGCTATAGGCGGTAAGTTTAATCATAGTGGAATGAATCAGGCATCTGCTAAGAATACCGCGTCTGATGGTTTACGTATAGATAAAAATTTATCAAAAGACTTGCACTATATAAATTATTGTTTATTTTTGCGAGTGAATATTCACTAACTTTGATTGTAAATTATAAAAGGATGAATTATGAAAATCACAGAAAAAACTTATGTATCGGATATCTTAAAAGAATATGGAGATATTGCAGATGTTATGGGAATATTTGGTGTGAAAAGGATTGGTGGATTTGGATTTCGAAAATTCCTGACGAAATTCATTACCGTCAAAACAGCTGCATTTGTTCATGGCGTTCCTTTAACAGAATTTATTTGGATGATTGAAAATGCTATAAATGAAAAAGATAAGGACATCTGACAGCAGACCTTATTTACTGGAATTATCCTTACCAGGGGTAACGAAGATAAAATGGAACAATTTGCTAATACATAATTCAAAATCAAGCAATTATGAGGAAAGCCATAGCAAAATTAATAGCAATAGTATTGGCCATTTTTGGATTAGTTACATTATTCCTTAGTAGTTCTGTGATTTTTGATCTATTTGGTGTTAGAATCAAAGAAGGAAATTATGTCTTGTTTGTGGTATGGGCAAATTTTCTTAGTAGCATTCTCTATCTGTTTGCCGTTTATGGATTCACAAAGACAAAAAAATGGACTATACTCTTGTTGTTGGTTTCAGAAATAATCCTGTTTATTGCATTTATCGGATTGATTATTCATATTTATTCAGGAGGTATATATGAATCAAAGATAATTGGAGCAATGATTTTTAGAATTATAATTACCCTGGCATTCTTAACAGCTGCTTATTTCACAATAACCTATTTTAATGGCATATTCTGCACGCATGTTAACAGGGATAAAAAAGTTCAAGAATAGAAGTTCACGAAACCATTATATACTGCAAAAAATGGAATTGATAAAAACAGAAATAGCAGAAGTGGCAGGCAAGATAATCTCGGAGTCCGGATTAGATGCTCTGACAACTGAAGAGTTGGCTAAGAAAATGAGAATTGACCATGAAATACTTTACATCTATTTCAAGAATAATGTTGATATTCTGAGCTTTTTAATACAAAATTTAGAGTATGAAATAAGAGTATTGATAAATGATTTAGAAACTAAAAACGTATCGCCAGAAAAAGAACTCCAGCTACTTTTTGAAAACATGTATAGATTATTTGAACAGAAGCCTTATTACCTCTCAATTATATTCATTATAGAAGATAAAGAAAAGGCTGACAGGGGCCATGAAATTCTGATAAGTATCAAATCAACAATAAATAAATATTTATTAAAAATAATAAATCAGGGAAAGAAGGAGACTATATTTAAGACAAAACAAACTCCATGGACTTTGGTCAATAACATTCTGGAAGCTTCCGCTCCTTCATGAACCAGCAAAATATCATTAATAAAATGGTCAGAGATATAAAAAAACTCAGAGATAATCCGGAATACCTCGATGAATCATAACTTGAAATCTTTAAACTAAACTCATTGCAGATCTTCATTCATACTCAGAATTTCACAAACGAGTAAATTTGTAATTATAAATAATCCGCATGAAAAAGAAAAGTCGGCTAAGAGATAAGAGTAATGAGATTGAAGAGAGATATAAGTTTATCGTAAATGCTCATGGGGAAATGATGACTCTTATAAACAGCCATTACGTTTATGAGCTTGTAAATGACTCCTGGTGCAGGACATTTGGGAAGGAAAGAGATGATATTACCGGCAAAACTGTGGCTGAAGTATGGGGAAGTGAAAGGTTTGAATCCGAGATAGTCAGGAAAATTGACAAATGTCTTCAGGGTAATATTTTCAGGGAAGAAGATTCTTTTATTATTTCAGGCGGAGAAAGGCGATATTATGAAGTAACCTATTACCCGTTCAGAAATATAAATAATGTCATTACACATGTGGTTGGTGTTACTAAGGATATTACCGAGAAAAAAGAAGCCGAAATATCATTGAAAAAATCAGAAGAAGAACTCAGGATTCTTAATGAAAAAAAAGATAAATATCTGGCAATTATTAATTCAGATCTGGAAGAGGCATCAAAATATGTAAGATCACTGCTTCCTGATGAAGTGGACACAAGCTACCTTAGAATAAGATGGAAGGTCGTTCCTTCAGCTCATTTGGGTGGTGACACACTTGGTTATCACTGGATAGATGATGAACATCTGGCCCTGTATATCCTTGATGTAACAGGGCATGGCGTGGGTTCAGCCCTGCATTCAGTATCTGCTTTAAATATTTTGAAATATGAAACCCTTATAAATACGGACTTCAGGCTCCCTCATGAAGTATTAAATGGACTGAATCGTGTTTTCAGGATGACTGAGCATAATTCTCTTTTTATTACAATGTGGTATTTGGTCTTTAACAAATTAACGCGTGAATTATCATATGCCGGCGCCGGGCACCCTCCGCTGATCATCCTTAAAAGGGGGGACAAACCATTAAGAATACCATCGCAAAATATTATAGTCGGTGTGGATGATCTATTCCAATTCAAGTCTGGCACTTTAAAAATTAAAAATAAGTCTGACCTCTATATCTATTCTGATGGAGCTTATGATGTTAACCTTCCTGATGGGCAATTAATTAACATTGATTACATGGTGGACTATCTCCAGAAGAACCGTAACAGAAATGCGGAAGAGATTGGAAAATTATATGATTATCTTGTAGATTTAAAAATGGGAGGTAAGCTTACTGATGATTTTACAATGATGAAGGTAAGTTTTTTATAGTGTTTATTTCATCAGACAATTTACAGATAGATTTCCAAATCCATCTTTCTGATCAGATTTCCAACCCTTCTTTTTAAGTATCCGAATCAGTTCTTTGTTAACAACTCCATGAGCTACTATAACAATTTCGTCGTGTCTTTCAGAATACTTAATAATCTCCTCTGAATATTTTTCAAGACCATGCTTTCTCTGCCTGTAAGAAGGTAATGAGTCATTATTAGTCCCGGTCATCCAGAATATCATCGATGCTGTCAGCCATACTCTGACTGGCATTCTTATCACTCTACATTTTATAACAGGATATTGTAACTCCATCAGATTCTCATTGATATTCAATATTACCTTATTTCCAAAAAGTATATGAGCAGTTTGAACAGCCCGCATCTGAGGACTGCAAAAAATTGTATCAATATTTTCAGAATTATTTATTTTTATGTAAGTGTCGCTGCATATTCTTGCGCAAAACGGACACCCATTCTTGAGCAAAGCGGACAGCAATTCCTGCGGAAAGCGGACAGTAATTCCTGCTGAAAACGGACACGGATTCTTGCTGAAAGCGGACAGCCGCCCCTTTTGAAAACGGACGGTGATTCTTGCTGAAAGCGGACACTTTATTGCTTACTCATTTTCCACGGATTATTATTACATCTGTTGGTTTAAAACATAACCAACAGGAGGAAAATAAATGCCAAGAAAGAGAACCAACGTGGAAAAGATCAGAGAGATATTACGGCTAAGCCAGAAGTTGAAGTTTAGCATCCGGCAAATTGCAGAGACTACCGGAGTTAGTAAAACCAGTGTCGGTGAGTACATTGCTGAATACAAACGATCCGGATTGTCCTACCAGGATGTATTGAACCTGGATGACAAAGATTTGGCTGAGATTTTTGAGAAGCGCAACAAGTCATTAAACCCGATGTATGAGGACCTTTCTAAAGAGTTCCCGTACTATGAGAAGGAGCTGGCACGTGTTGGTGTGACACTATACCTTTTATGGGAGGAGTATAAAGAAGGCAATCCGGATGGTTTTAGTTATTCCAGGTTCTGTCATCATTACCGCATGTGGGAGAGCAAATTAAAGGCCGGAATGCATATTGAGCATAAGGCCGGTGATCTGACATACGCTGATTTTACAGGGAAGAAGATGCATTACGTAAATCGGGATACTGGTGAAGTAATCCCGGCGGAGATATTTATTGCCATCCTTGGGTCCAGTCAACTGATTTATGTCGAAGCCGTCAGGAGCCAGAAACTTGAAGACTGGATATGGGCCAATGAAAACGCATGGTGGTATTATGGAGGTGCAACCAGGGGAATGTGCCCGGACAATCTGAAAGCAGCTGTTACCAAGGCCTGCAATTATGAGCCACTACTGAATGAGACTTATGATGACCTTGCCCGACATTATAACACAGTAATACTTCCAACCCGTCCGGGAAAGCCCAAAGACAAAGCATTAGTTGAAAATGCCGTCAGGATCATATACCAGAGAATCTTTGCCAGACTACGAAATCAGACTTTCTTTTCAATTGCAGAGCTAAACGAAGCAATCTGGATTGAGCTTGAAGAAATAAATAATGCACCCTTCCAGCGTCGGAACATCAGTCGCCGTGAGTTGTTTAATGAAATAGAGAAGAATGAGTTACAACCCCTTCCAAAGGAGCGGTATGAGATCCGCCGATACCAGATCTCAAAGGTGGAATTTAATCATCATATTTATCTTCGTGAAGACAAACATTACTACAGCGTTCCTTATCAGTATACCGGTCAGAAAGTCAAAATCCTTTATACGGACAGGAATGTTGAAATATATCGGGATAACGTTCGTATTGCCCTGCATAAGAGGGATCGCTGGCCATATGGGTATACCACCGAAAAAAGCCATATGCCTGCCGAGCATCAGTTTGTTGATGGATGGAATACGGACCGATTTGTAAGATGGGCTTCAAAGATTGGAGGATCTGTTGAAACTTTTATCCAGCGCATGCTTGAAAGCAAAGAGCATCCGCAACAGGCATTTAAATCCTGTATGGGAGTCTTACATTTAAGCAAAGGATATAAACCTGAAGACCTGGAGAAAGTATGCGGCAGAGCCTTGGATTTTAATAGCATATCCCTGAAGTTCATCAGCAACTCTTTGAAGAATAATATCCATAAGACAGAACCGGAAAAACCGATTGAAATAAAACTCCCTTTTCATGAAAATATACGCGGCAGAGAAAATTATAAATAAACCTTTAAAAAATTAATGATTTATGAATCAAACAGCAACACTGCAGAAACTTGAAGAAATGCGACTAAATGGGTTCGCCAGGATCTACCGGCAGATGCAGGAGACCGGAAACCACAAAGATTTTACAGCAGATGAAATCATTGCTCATCTTGTTCAGGCAGAATGGGATGACAGATATAACAGACGCTTGCAACGGCTTGTAACAAAAGCCAGGTTCCGCTACCAGGCTGGAATGGAACAGATAGATTATGTTGCAAAACGGAATCTGGATAAAGTGCTTATGCTTCGCCTGTCTTCTGGTGAATGGATAAATAGAAAACAAAATGTAATCATCATCGGATCTACAGGGCTGGGGAAGAGTTTTTTAGCTTCAGCCTTAGGACAACAGGCCTGTCAGCAGGGATATAAAGTCTATTACCGAAACTGCTCAAAATTATTTGATGAATTGAAAATAGCCAAAGCAGACGGCAGCTATATTAATGAAATTAACAGAATAGAAAAACTGGATTTGTTAATCCTGGACGATTTTGGACTTAAACCACTGGATAATAATCAAAGACTGATGTTGCTTGAATTACTTGAGGACAGACATGGAAAACGGTCAACGATTATTACTTCGCAATTACCAGTTAAAAGCTGGTATGATGTTATAGGTGAACCTACCATAGCTGATGCTATTCTTGACAGGTTAGTGCACAGTTCACATAGAATAGAGCTAGATGGAGACTCATTAAGGGAGAAATATAAAAATGATTAAATTTGTAAAATAATAAGGCGAAAATGAGTGATGTAAAAAGTGTCCGTTTTCGTCAGGATCAGGTGTCCGTTTTAAACGGGAACAACTGTCCGCTTTCAGCGGGATTTAGTGTCCGAAATCACAGGAATACGCAGTGTCGCTTCAGGATCAAAATTTCTGATGGGGGCTTTGTTGTATTGCTCTTTGAAATTAAATGCTTCCTTTGAACTACCCCAGCCCGGAGATTCAATATCAACCTCAGCATGTCTGATAATATAAATTCGGGGACCTGCAATAGCATTTGCGGATAGGGAGAGCAGAGAAAAAATAATAAAAATGCGAAATTTATACATTAAAAGAGTCATGGGATAATTTCAATTTATCTGCGTCTGCAAGTTTAGGAAGTACTGTCTCTTTTTTCTTTTGAAAATATTGCATTCGTTTTAAGATCTTATCAAGCATTTTTACCGCTTTGTCAATATACATCCCTTTATTTAACATCACACACTCTGCACGCTGAGCCAATGCGGCATCAGTTATCTCCGATCTGGTTGGTACACCATTCTTTGTCAGGTTTTCTAATACCTGTGTAGCCCATACATCAGGAATATGTGCCGCTTCGCAGATTCGTAAAATTTCTTCCTGTATAGTGGCAAAATTTTTCCAGCCTGTCTCAATGGCTAGATCACCCCGGGCTACCATAACACCGATCGGGTAAGATTGCATTGTTCTTAAAAGTATAGCTGGCAGGTTTTTAAAGCCTTTTTGAGTTTCAATTTTTAATATTATACCTAATCTCATTCCGTATTTGCTTAACTCATCCAATGAGCTGCTGCACATCATTTTCATTATTGACAAATGAAAGATTTACTGTATCAGCATTCCGAATGACAAATTCCATATCTTTTCTATCTTTATCGTTAAGGCCGCTTATTTTAAGGTTACTTTTTGGCAGATTGATTCCCTTGTCAGCTCTTAATTTACTTCCTGCTTCTCCCGCATTAATTATTTTTATTGTTAATATATCATTCTCTATTTTCTCAATAATCCCTTCAATCTTACCATCATCAAGAAATATGGGGTCAAGTTTTTTGACAGAGTTGAATATTTCGGGGAGAGTACATGAAATATGTGCCAATTCAGTTACTTTTCCTTCCTCATCATAACGTGCAGGTTCACCTAGTATTGGATCACGGGTCAGGATAAGCCTATCACCGTTAAAGAGTGTGATAAATTGTTCGACCGGCAATAGTTGCCCTACATAACTTCTTTCTTCGCCGGTCTTCTTTACTTTTTCAAGTGTAAGCTCTATCCCTGAACTTATATAAGCTGAATCGCTGCATAAACCCCATCTGCCACCACCTTGTCTTTTCTCGATGTTGATTTTACATTTTTTGTTTCGCGTGTCAGTAAACCATATTGTACTTCCCCTCTTGATTTTTTTTATCATCGATTCACTGACTGGGAGAATCGCATCTGCAGTTTTGTCAGGGGGAGGAATATCCGGAGGTGCTATCCAGAGTTTCGCCGGTTTTGTTACAGAGCCCATCAAATCACGTTCTGGTTTAATATGCATTACCTGTGGACCAGAAAGCATTGTGCCTGTTCGTAATTTAGGTCCTGCTAGATCCATCATTATTTTACAATTTTTTTTCAATGACTTATTTGCCCTGCGGACATTTGATATCATTTTCCCCCAAATTTCCGGATTATCATGGGCACAATTAATACGGGCACTATTCATACCAAATCTTATCAGACGGTTTACCATATTATAGTCATCAGAAGCAGAAGAAGGCAAAGTTACCATTATACGTGTACGTCTTTTTTTTGACTTGAACCCAAATATCTGTTGAGTATTTTTATGAATTAATTTTTCGCTCTTTTTAATTGAAATGATTCCTTTTTGGTTCTCAATTACTGGATTTCCACTTAAGTGATTTATGATTGTTTTGATTGCTAAAAGACTTTTCATTACGTGTCCTTCAATATGGGCCAAGTCAGGTAAGCCTAATGCCCTTAATTTTTCCTGAAGCATATCAATATTAAAACACCTGAATGCAAGATAGTGCACCAGGTTATAGGCATTTTCGCGATAAAGGGGATGTACTTTTTCTATCATATCTGAATAGTCTCTTGTCAGGGAATTAGCTTTCATAATAATCTCTTCAATCTGATTATTAATAAGTGATAATTTTGCCTGGTCTTTCATATCATTTATTTTAATATCTATTAAAAATAATCGCTTCTATGCATGGCGGGTATTAAGTTAAATCTTTGAAACCTACCCCCATCCTTTTATTTAATAGAATCTTATTTCAAATTATAATAGTTAATATTCACTAACAAAAATACTGCAAATTATTATAATTACAAATAATTTATGGAATTTTTTAATTCTTGTTTTATCTAACTGAGATAATGAATTATATACTATATGGGGAAATGTAATATTATTAAAAACAAAAAAAGAAAGTAGAATATATAAAAAATTTAATATCTTTGTTAGCGAATATGAACTAACTTGTGTATTTTTTGTTTAAAAGGATAAATGGAATAATCAATGAAGAAGGCCAGTTACCTCAAAACGAAAGGGAAAAGTGAATTTGATGAGTTATTTAATCAGGAGGTTGAAACCAGTGAACGACTAAGAACAGGTATATTGATTGGTTTGCTGGGACTTGAAGGAATCATGCTCCTTATTATCTACCTGTTTTATAAAAAAGAGTATTTCAGTCTGTTTACATCTCAAATCGCTTTATATGCTGTTCTGATATTTATGGTCATAATCGTAATTTATGAATTGATCCTCCATTATTACTGGCAACATTGCAGAAAATCTACCAACTACAATTCTGCCTTAGCAGGATATTTGAATGCATTCTTTGAGATAAGTTTGCTGAGCCTGCTTTTAGTATTCATAATTCAATATTCTGATCAGGTTATTATACTTCATACTCCTGCAGCTCTGACGTATTTTGTTTTTATTATTTTGGCAACTCTGCGCCTTGACTTTAAACTTGCTATTTTCACAGGATTATTTTCTGCACTCGAATACATTATTATCTCCCTTTACTTTTACAATTATTTTGCACAATCAGAAACATCAGGATTACTCCATACAAATATTCAGATACTGGGACAGGGTTTAATGTTGATTATTGCAGGGATAGCTTCAGGATTTGTAGCAAGTCTCCTTAAAAAAAAGATGTTGGCTTCTTTCTTTTCAATTAAGGAGAAAAATGAGGTAATTGATCTTTTCGGACAGCAGATTTCGCCCCAGATAGCTCATGAAATATTGAATGATAAATCGGGGCATACAGGAAGAAGACAAAATGTATGCATTATGTTTCTTGATATCAGGGGATTCACTCCTTTTTCTGAATACAGGGAGCCTGAAGAAGTTGTTGCGTATCTTAATAGTCTGTTTGGTTTTATGATTGAAATTGTTCAGACCCACAATGGAATAATCAACCAGTTTTTGGGCGATGGATTCATGGCTACTTTCGGAGCCCCGGTTTCTGATCATGACAGCCGAAAAAATGCTATAAAAGCGTCGCTTGAAATAATCAGTAGAAAAAATATTGAGACTGAAAACAAAACCATACCCCCGACGAGAATTGGAATTGGTATTCACTATGGTGAAGCGGTGACCGGGAACATTGGTTCTGAAATGCGTAAACAATACTCTATTACAGGGAGTGTGGTCAATATTGCATCACGGATCGAGAGCCTTACCAAACGTTATAATACTGAGGTTCTTGCTTCTGAAGAAGTTATTTCACACCTGAATTTGGATATTCGTGAAGAGTTTAATTCCCTTGGCCTTGTAAAGGTCAAGGGAAGTAAAAAATTGATTTCTCTCTACAATTTAAAGAAACCAGTTCAATAACAATATATTAATTATGCTATGAATAATTTAAGCCAATTATTGCCAGAGGTTGAAAAATACGTTTCTGTTCTCCTTACTAAAGAACTGCCTGATGGGCTTGTCTATCATAATATCGATCACACGCGCAGGGTTGTAAAACAAGCCGAAATAATCGGTACTCATGAAAACCTGAGCGAGGAGGAGATGAATATTGTGAAAATTGCAGCTTGGTTTCATGATGTCGGATACATCAAAAAATACAAGGGTCATGAAGAGGTCAGTATTAAATTTGCATCTGACTTTTTGAACAGGAAAGAAGTTGACAAAGAGGTTGTGGACCAGATCGTAGAATGCATCGGCTCAACTATTGTACCTCAATTTCCGAAAGACAAGATTAGTGCGGTTTTATGTGATGCTGATATGATGCATGTGGGGATGGTAAAGTACCCGGATATTATTAAAAAACTAAGGAACGAATGGAAGAACATGGGAGTAATTTCCCTCAGCAAGAAAAAATTCAAGAAAACCTCGATAGAAACACTCCTCAACCATAAATTCCATACTAACTATTGCAGGGGTGAAATATCACATAATAAAGAAATAAATTTAAGAAATATGGAATCTGATTTTTCAACAAAAGTACCGTCTCATGCAAAAGAGTTGGTGGAAAATAAAAGGAAGAAAATGAAGAAATATTCTCGTGGTGCAGATTCAATGCTTAGGCTGACTGCCCGTAACCAGATAAGTCTTAGCTCAATAGCTGATAATAAGTCAAATATCCTTATTTCTCTTAATGGCATCATTATTTCGCTCGGACTGGCATTACTGGTGAGGAAGTTTGGTGAGAGTCCTGAATTCATCATCCCAACATTAATTTTTCTCGCATTCAGTCTGGCTACCATCGTACTTGCAATATTATCAACCAAACCACATGTGTCAACAGGAAAATTTAGCAGACAGGATGTAGAACAAAAGCAGGTTAACCTTCTGTTTTTTGGAAATTTTTATAAGATGGATATACATGAATATGAAAATTCAGTAGAGGAGATGTTTAGTGACGATCCATACCTTTACTCTGCAATGATAAAAGATCAATATTACCTTGGAAAGGTATTGGCACGAAAGTATAAATTGCTAAGTATTACATATGGAGTTTTTATGGCAGGATTAATAATTTCAGTAATGTCATTTATTTTGGTGTCGCTACCTATGTAAACATTCAAAAATATGGACAGAGTCTCTAAATATATTATTTTGCTTTTGATTGTACTTTCATTTATATTAAATTCATGCCTGAGAGAAGTTAAGCAGGGGAATTCTGAACTTAAAAGGATTGGATTTGCTTATGATTTGAGTTCACCAGATTCAGTTTATTACTTGGATGACGATCTTCTGGAGATATCCGGAATATCGTGGTACGGAGATAATAAAATTGCATGTATACAGGATGAACAAGGTATAATATATATTTTTGATACCAGTAAAGGAAGAGTCACTGGGTCTTATAAGTTCGGCAAAAATGATGATTATGAGGATATTGCCGTATCTAATGATACTGTATGGATCTTGTCCAGCAAAGGAATTATTTATAAAGTCACTGAATTAGCTAATGAAAAAAGAAAAGTAACGAGTCATTCTACCTTGCTCTCGGTTATAAACAATCCAGAAGGATTAGCATATGACTTAAGTGATAACAATTTGCTTATAGCTTGTAAAAATCAATCTTCAGTCAAAGGGCAGGAAAAATTAGCCGGATTCAAAGCCATCTATCGCTTCAGAACAACTGACAATAATCTTTTAGAAAATCCGGAATTTCTGATTGACCTTGAACAGTTTAATGATTATAAGGAGACCAGGTATTTTAAAAAAGTTACTTTAAGACTGGCAAAAAAACTAAATTTGGTTGATAACGCTGGGTTTCAACCCTCAGGTCTGGCGATACATCCCTTTAATGATGAGATCTACGTTATTTCGGCTACCCCGGGAATGCTGGCCGTAATAGACCGCAGTGGAGATGTCAGAAATATCCTGCCACTTGACAAACATATTTTCAGACAACCCGAAGGAATATGCTTTTCTCCTGATGGTGATTTGTATATATCCAATGAAGGCAAAAATGGAAGAGGCAATATTTTGAAATTTAATTATATACCAAAATGATTAGACAATTGACCATAGCTTGTTTTTTTGTAATGATATACCTTACAATGGATACTGCAGACGGTCAGACAGGTAATGAAGGATTTAAAAATGCTGGCAGTGACCCAATAATTAATTCTGACAGTACAATTTTAGTTTATCCAAGGGGCGAGATTTACCGTGCAGGAAGATTTAAAAGAATATGGCTTGGAAATAATTATCGCCAGGAATGGATCACTCCTACTGCATTACCCCTATTCAATTTCAAAAATGAAAACGGGAATATGGAAATCATAGATGTGGGTGGAAATTTCCAAACCCGTACACTGCGGCTTGAAGATGAGTTCGGAAAGGAATGGGTGCTCCGTTCAGTTGACAAGGATGCTTCAAGGAGAATTCCCGAATTTCTAAGAACGAATATTGCTGAAGATATTGTGCAGGACCAGATGTCTGCCTCTCATCCATATGCGGCACTTGCAGTACCCAGAATTGCGGAAGCAGCGGGAATATATCATACAAATCCCAGATTGGTATATTTGCCTGACAAATCAATCTCTAAAGAAAATGGTGAAAAATGGGAAGGCATTTACCTCTTCGAAGAGAGGCCTGATGGCAACCGGAATGATGTAGCAAGTTTCGGAAACTCTGAAAAAATTATTAGTACGCCTAAGATGATTGAGAATGTTACAGAGAATCCTAATTCCAGCGTGGATCAGAGATTATTCCTGAGATCAAGGTTGGTGGATATGCTTATCAGTGACTGGGACAGGTACGAAGATCAGTGGAGATGGGCATCATTTAAGGATGATGGGAGTACAATATACCGGCCTATTCCACGTGACCGGGATATGGTATTTTTTGTTAATGAAGGTATATTGCCCTGGCTGTCAACCCGTAAATTCCTGTTGCGTAAAATCCAGGGACTTGATTACGATATTAAAGATCTGGGTGGACTAAATACCCAGGCACAACATCTTGACAGACGGTTTCTGAATAAACTTACCAGGGATGAATGGAATACAATTGCAAAAGAACTTAAAGTTACGATTACCGATGAAGTAATTGATCTGGCTATAAATGATATGCCAGAACAAATTGGGCAAATAAGTGGCAATAAAATAAAATCAAAACTTAAAGCTCGGCGTAACAATCTTGAAAAATATGCTGACGAATATTACTCCATTCTAGCAAGAAAAGTTGATATTGTAGGAACAGATAAACGTGATTCTTTTAAAGTTGAAAGGATTAATGATACTGATACAAGAGTTACCATATTTAGTGTTGATGAAAAAGGAAAATCTGAGAGTAAATATTATGAAAGGGTGTTCACTTATCCTGAAACAAAGGAGATAATGTTGTACGGATTGGATGGCGGCGATCTATTCAATGTGACCGGGAATGTTGAAAAAGGGATAAAAGTACATATAGTAGGCGGAAAGGGGAAAGATGAAACGGAGGATGATTCACAGGTTAGCGGGATAGCCAGGAAGACAATTGTTTATGATGATACTCTCAAGACACGGGTTGTGACTTCAAATGAAACACGAAAGGTGCTGTCAATTGTTCCGGAGAAATACTCCTATAATTATTATGCATTTAATTATAATAAATTCATTCCGCTTGTCTATTCAGGTTATAACATCGATGATGGGATCTTTCTGGGAGGCGGATTCACATATAAAACTTATGACTTTATGAAAAACCCTTTTGCAGCATATCATAAATTTCTCATGCAATATTCTTTCTCAACAGATGCAAAGGAATTGACCTATTATGGGATCTATACGGAAGTATTGAGAAATCTGGACATGCATTTAAAACTTCATGTTCGCGATCCGAAATATACACAGAATTATTTCGGACCAGGTAACGAAACTGTAAAATCAAATTACGGCAGGGATTATAACAGGGTACGTATCGGAGAATATTATTTAAACCCTGAGCTCAGTTATTCTTTCAATTCACGAACCATGTTTTCGGCGGGTCCGTTCTACCAGAACAGCAGGGTAGAAGAGACTCCTGACAGGTACATTTCAGATTTGACAACAAATGGACTGGATCCCGGTATCTTTAAGAGGAAGGAATTTCTTGGGATCAGTGCGGGATTTGCCCATGATAGCAGGAATAATACTGTTTTCCCTACACGCGGAATCTATTGGGAGGCGAGGAATCAGTTTTTTTATGGACTTACCGGTTCAGAGTATTCTTTTAACCGGATAAAAGGGGAAATAAGCGTGTTCGTAAGTCCCTGGAAATCGGCCGGATACGTAGCAGCTTTTAGACTTGGTGGCGCTTTGAACGCAGGAGATTATGAATTTTTCCAGGCTAATACTCTGGGTGGACGTTACAATCTACGTGGTTAACTCGATTCGAGATTCTCCGGTTACGCTTCTCTGTATCAAAATACCGACCTTCGGATCAAACTAAGCAAGGTAAAAAGCTATGCCACAAGAGGTTATATTGGAGTTATCCTATTTAACGATATAGGAAGAGTCTGGCAAAAGAGCGAAGATTCACAAAAATGGCATCATGGTTACGGGGGTGGCCTGTGGGTTTCACCCTATGAAATGGCAATTATTACAGCCATGTATGAATTCTCTAAAGATGAAAATGACGGATTATTTACGTTACGGTTTGGTTTCTTGTTCTAAAACGATCCTATTTATGAATAAGTTAAAAAGGTATTTTCATGATTTTGGTAAAGGATTGTTAACAGGATTGAAAATTTTTCATAACAAATTTGGATGTGAATAAAAATATACATTATCTTTGCGAGCGAATACTAACTAACTATTTTGAAGATTATGCTAAGTGAAAGACAACAACAGATAATTGATGAATCGATTAAATTGATCGACAGCAAGGGTATACAGGGTTTTACAATCAAAAACCTGTCAAAAGAGGTGGGAATCTCCGAGCCTGGCATTTACAGGCATTTCGAAAACAAGTTTGCCATTCTCTCTGCCATTCTCGATTCATTTAAAAGAAATATATTTGAAAAACAGATGGTTCTACTTAATAAAACAAAGGACCCAATTGAAAAGATGAGAATGTTTTCAAACAAGGTTTTTGAAATTTTTATTCAGAATCCTGCTCTGATCACAGTCATCTTTTCAGAGGAGATATATCAGAATGAGAAAGAGCTTTCTTATAGGATAAATGAAATTCAGACATTTAATGAAAATCTTGTTGCATCCTTTCTGATTGAATTGCGTCAAGACAATAAACTTCCTGCTAATGTAAATATTGATTCTTTTATATTAATGTTCTTCGGTTCAATCCGGCTATTGGCAAAAAAATGGAAGATCTCGGATTATTCATTTGACCTCCGAGCCAAAGGAAATGAATTAGTGACCTTACTTATAAATTCATTAAAATAAAACTATGAATATGAAGCTTGAAAATTTTATATCAATTAGAATAGTGAACATTCACTACTCATGGAGAAAAGTCTTGTTTCTGACTTTGCTTTTTTTACTCCCAGTCATCACACCAATCAGAGCAATGGCCCAAGTACTTACTCTGAAACAATGTATTGATACTGCATTGCAAAATAACCGGAATTTATCATTGTCGTCACAGGATATATTATTGGCGAGTGAAAAACGTAAGGAAGTGGCAGGGAACTTGCTTCCGAAAATTAATGCTTCTGCAGATTACAGATACTACACTGATCTTCCATACCAGCTTATGCCTGCATCCGTTTTCGGCGGACCCGCCGGAACATATAAGGAAGTTCAGTTCGGGGTACCTCAAACTCTGGCAGCCAATCTGCAGCTGAATGTGCCTGTTGTTAATCCTGCTGTTCTTGGCGCACTTAAAACCACTAAGGTGGCGACAGAACTAACAGATCTGCAGCACATCAAAACTGAAGAAGATGTTATCCTTGATGTTTCACAAGCTTATTTTAATGCACAGATATTGCTTAGCCAGATAACTTTTCTGGACACCAATATTTTCAACATGGCAAAACTTATTAAAACCACATCACTTCTTTACGAACAGCAGGTGGTAAAGAAAACAGATGTTGACAGGATCCAATTACAGCTAGATCAGCTGAATTCAAAGAGAACAACTTTATATGCGCAATACAGACAGGTTACAAATGTTCTGGAATTTCTAATGGGGAGACTACATTCAAATACTCTGGAAGTAATGCCGGTTACAACCTTAATCAAAGAAACCAACTATATAGCCGGTGAAATTACTGATTTGAGATTAATAGAGAAAAAGCTTCAATTTAACAGGAGCGAACTGACCGGTTTTAAACTCTCCAGGTTACCGTCACTTAGTGCATATGCGATGTATGGCACTACCGGGTTGGGAAACACAGGTGAAAACAGCTTTTTCAACTTCTATCCTGTCAGTTTTGTGGGAGTACAGCTCTCTGTGCCGCTTTTCAATGGCACTGTAACACAACGTAGGATAAATCAGAAAAAAATTGAAATAACCAAAACATCAATTCAACTGGATTTGGCAACTGACAGGAACCGGATGGAGAGTGATAATGCCCACAGGCAATACCTTGCGGCAAAGGAATTTCTTGCAACTACAATTGCCCAGATAGAACTAGCTGAAAATATATTTAACAGCACCGTTTTACAAAACCAGCAGGGAGTCGCCAGTATTACTGATGTATTAATTGCTGATAACAGTCACAGGGAGGCACAGCAAAATTATTCCTCTGCCCTCATAAGTCTCTTCAGGGCTGAACTTGAAATGCAAAGAGTAACAGGAAATCTTATAAATAATTAAATATCATGAAAAAGGCTATTTACATAATCGTATCTCTGGCAGTATTTGGATTGCTGGTAATCTGGCTGTTCTCGAACAAGAAAACGGCGGAGAACAAAATCTATCATTACAACAAGCAGGAAGCTATTTTAATTTCGACTGATACCGTTGTACTCAGGGATATCTCGGTTGAACTTTCATACACAGGGACTTTTGAACCTTTCCGTGAAGGAAAAGTAATGGGGGAATCTCAGGGGAAAATAACCCGGATGGATGCTGAGCTGGGTGATATCATTCAAAAGGGTGGCGTTGTGGCTCAACTCGATAATGAGCTTTTAAGATTGCAGATGAAAGCTGTAAATGTGCAAATCGGGGGATTTGAAAAAGATCTGAAACGCTATACAATCCTGGCCCGCGCCGATGCCGTTCAGGGTGTTCAGCTGGAAAAAACACAGTTAGCGCTCGATGCTGCCAGAATACAATCTGAAACAATCCTCGAACAAATCGACAGAACAACAATAACTGCTCCTTTTACAGGTGTGGTAACACAAAAATTTACCGAGCTGGGAACAGTCATATCGCCTCCTGTCCCATTAATTCAGCTGACAGATATAAGTAGGTTGAAAATGACACTCAGTGTGCCTGAATCGGATCTGAAACTCTTTAGAATTAACCAGGAAGTGGAAGTTACAGCAGATATTTATCCTGAAAAAAATTTTCCGGGAAGAGTTATAATGATTGGAAGCCGGGGCGATTTTGCACACAACTATCCGATTCAGATTCAGCTTGACAATACGCCAGATCATCTGATAAAAGCGGGGATGTTTGGATCTGTAAAAATTACAACAGGCAATAATAAGATGCTCCCATCCATTTCCACGAAGGCACTTGTGGGTTCATCCGTAAATCCCGGGGTTTATGTTATGGAGAACAACAGGGCTTTACTCAGAGAAGTAACTGTTAGCCAGCAGAACGACAAATATGCTGCTGTTTCATCCGGTCTGGCGACTGGTGAGATAGTGGTGGTGAGCGGATTCATAAATTTAAAAGATAGATCGCCTGTAAAAACCAGATAATGTATCGCCAGGAAACTAATTCTTAAAATAGAAATCATGAAAATTACAGAAATATCCATAAAGAGACCATCACTGATTATAGTGATTTTCAGTGCCCTGATATTGTCGGGCTTATTTGCCTACACAATATTAAATTACGAAATGATGCCTGATTTCAGCCAGCCGGTGATTACCATTCGCACCATGTATCCAGGAGCTTCACCTCAGGAGGTGGAGACATCCGTGACAAAAATTATTGAAGATGCTGTCTCTAATGTGGATAAGATTGATTATATGTCATCCAAATCAATCAGCAACGCATCTATAGTAATAGTAAATTTCAAATATGGGGTTGATATAGATGTCGCAATGCAGGATGCCCAGAGGCAGATTGATAATGTAAAGAAGGATTTGCCTGATGATATTCAATCACCTGTAATGAGCAAACTATCGGTTAGCGAGTTACCAATAATGCAGATTAGTTCAACATCAGACCTCAACAGTTCTGAATTCTATCAAAAAATGGAGGATGAATATGTTCCCCAGTTGCAGACAATAAAGGGTGTGGCCGAAATCACTTTACTTGGTGGTGAGGAGAGGGAGATACAGATAAAAGTTGATAAGGAGAAGCTTCTGTATTACAAACTATCATTATTACAGGTAACAGAAGCTATAAACCGCGCCAGCAAGGAGGTTCCCGCCGGAAAAGTAAAGACCGACGATGAACAGATCACTGTTAAACTTTCGGGGAAATTTGACTCAATAAATGATATTGAAAACCTAGTAGTAGCGGCAGCAGGGCCTGGTAGTCTTATCTACCTGAAAGATGTGGCTACTATATCTGATGGAATAAAAGATATAGAATCAGTAAGCAGATACAATGGGGAAAACGGAATTGGTATTCTTTTGAAAAAACAACCTGACGCCAATGCTGTGGATGTATCAGCGCTTGTAAAGGAAAAACTGGAATTAATTGAAACTACAAATGAATCCATCGGTTTAAAATTTTTTATTGCCGATGACAGTACCGATATTACTGTATCAGCGGTGGAACATGTAATTAAAGACCTGGGGCTTGCTATCCTGCTGGTTTCGCTGATTATGCTATTATTCCTGCACAGCTTCCGCAATGCACTTATAATCCTTATAGCCATCCCGGCCTCTCTTATCTCTGCTTTTGTTGCAATGTGGCTGCTTGATTACACACTGAATTTAATGACTTTACTGGCCATGTCCCTTATAATAGGAATCCTGGTCGATGACTCCATAGTCATACTCGAAAACATACAACGCCATCTCGATCAGGGAGTTGAAAAGAGAAAAGCAGCCCTTATGGGGACTTCTGAAATTGGATTTGCTGCCGTAGCTATTACACTTGTTATTGTAGTTGTATTTTTACCAATTCTTTTTGTTCCTGTATTTGTGGCAGACCTTCTTAAACAATTCTCTGTTGTGGTTATGATCTCAACACTAATGAGTCTGTTGGTAAGCTTCACACTTTCTCCATGGATGGCATCACGTATTGGTAAAAAAGAGAAACTTGAGCCGACGAATATCTTTAACCGCTTATTGATCTGGTTAGAGACGCAGATCTCAGATCTTACAACCTGGTATGGTAACTCACTGAAATGGGTATTAAATCATAAATTAATTTTCACAGGAATAATAATTCTGCTCTTCATTGGCACAGGTGCCATGATGAAGATGGGAATTATGGGCAGTGAATTAATTGCCACCGGAGATCAGGGGAAATTTAAATTCAATCTTGAATTTGATAAAAGCACTTCGATAAAAGAGAATAATATAGTGTCGATGCAGGTGGAAAATTTTCTTCTTGCACAGCCTGAAGTGGTATCAGTATTCAGCAATGTAGGCGGACCAACCACTGGAATGGGTAGCCTTGGCATCGGTGAAGAAAACAAAACCGAATTGACGGTGACATTAAAACCTGCTGATGAGAGAGATAAGCTACCAACTGAACAATATATGGTTGGCATCAGAAACGCCTTAATGGAAGAATTTCAGGGTGTAGATTTTACTATGTCAACAATTGGGCTGGTTGCCAAGACTGCGCCCATAGAGTTGACATTAAGCGGAGCTGATTTCCCGAAGGTACTTAGCGAGACTCAGCGAATCAGGGATACATTGGAGGGTATGCCCGGAGCGAATAATGTTCAGTTGTCAATAGAAACAGGTAATCCTGAATTGCAGATAGAACTGGACAGGGATAAGATGGCACGTTACGGATTAAACACAGCCCTTGTTGGTGCCACTCTGAGAAATGCCTTCGCAGGTAACGATGATGTCACACTAACTGAAAACGGGATTGAGTACACGGTAAGGGTCTGGTTAGATGAATTTAACCGCCGGAACATTGAAGATGTAAAAGAATTGATCATAGTTAATCCTATGGGACAAGCCATTCGTTTAGATCAGTTTGCCAATGTATTCAAAAGCACCTCTCCTTCTGTGCTGGAACGCAAAGACCGTTTGCCGGCTGCTACCATCAGTGCAGATGCCCTGGGTATAGGATCGGGAACAGTTGCCGACAATCTGATTTCATATACAGATGAAAATCCACTCGATGAAGGTGTTACAATGTCGTGGGGCGGTGATATTAAACGGCAGAACGACAGCTTTGGTGCACTGGGAATTGCACTGATAGCCTCTTTAATACTTATCTACCTTATAATGGTGGCTTTGTATGATAATTTTATCTATCCTTTTGTTGTTCTTTTCTCAATACCCGTTGCAACCATAGGGGCTTTTCTTGCCCTGAACCTGACCATGTCAAATATGAGCCTGTTCACAATACTGGGTTTGATTATGTTAATGGGCCTGGTTGCTAAAAATGCAATCCTTATTGTCGACTTTACAAATCAGCTAAAAGAAAAGGGAATGCACTATTCGGAAGCTTTGATAGAAGCAGGCAAGACCAGGTTGCGTCCAATTCTTATGACAACTACAGCTATGGTTATAGGCATGATCCCCATTGCTATCGCTTCAGGTACAGCTTCAGAATGGAAAAACGGATTAGCCTGGGTCATAATAGGTGGATTAACAAGTTCCATGCTCTTAACTGTATTCCTTGTTCCGGTAGTCTATTATGCCGTTGACGCTATAAAGGAACGGTTCACTGTTAAAAACAACCAAGCTGTTTTTTCTTAACGATACATTTAAATATATTATTAGCTATGATTACAGATCAGATCTTTAAAACAAAAATTGAAAAATCAACAGACTTTAAGTTTGATGCTGATGTTGTCAATGTTTTTGATGACATGGTTGTACGATCAGTGCCCCTTTATTATGAATTTCAACGGATGATTACTGAGATTGTTAGGGCACATATACAGCCCGGCACGTCAGTTTATGACCTCGGGTGCTCCACCGGCACAACATTCCTTTCTCTTAACCCGCTACTGGATGAATCAATCAGATTTGTAGGAGTTGATGAATCGCAGGAGTATCTACTTTTCAGGCATTTGCCTCCTGCTTCTTTACCATAACTATTCAGGAATCGGCACATTTATTATTGCCCAGACAATCTTGACAATTTTCTATATTACAATTAAAACATTAAAGATCAGGAACATAATTTAATATAAATATTATTCTGGATTTTAATCCCAGTGCCAAATACTTAATAATCATCAGCTATGAGTCAACAGTACAGACAACTGTTCAATCTGTTTTGCGGAACGCTTATAATCATCTCCTTAAGTTCATGGAGACCACCACCAAATGAAAATCACTATTCATTAACAGTAGAAGTGAGTGAACTTCGCAATTCTAATGGCTCCATAATATTCGCTTTGTACAACAGGGTGGATGCATTCCCTGATGAACATTATAAAAAGCAATTTAAGAAACTAACTGTGAAGATTGTAAATGGTTCATCATCTGTAACATTTGAGAACTTGCCCGAAGCAAAATATGCAATTAATATATTGCATGATGAAAACAATGATGGCAAGATAAATAAAGGTCTGATTTTGGCTAAGGAAGGAATTGGATTTTCAAATTATGAGACTTTGGATTTTTCAAACCGGCCTTCTTTTAAAAGGGCCTCTTTCAATTTGTCAGATGATATGAAAATTAATGTTAAAGTAATCTATCTCTCAAGCACTTTATAAGGATGTGATTTACAATTATCATTTGATCCAATGAGAATACTACTTTTTATAATCGTATTAGTTTCTGTCTCCTGCACGGATTTGTTCGAGTATTCTCCCTATATCGTTGATTTTACGCCTGAGAACAGTTCAGTACATATCAGAAATATTGAACAGTTGAAAGAACGTTTGTCTGATGATACAATTACAATTGCCGTGATTGGCGACACACATCGAGCCTATGATGAAACAAAATCCTTTGTCGACTATGTAAATAGAATGCCAAGGATTGACCTGGTGATTCATACAGGTGACTTTGCCGACTTCGGTTTACCCAAGCAGTATGAATGGATAAACAACATTTTACTTAAACTGGAAAGCCCCTATTTTGTTGCTGTCGGAAATCATGACCTTGTCGGTAATGGCAGCTATGCATATGAGAAGATGTTTGGAGAAGAAAATTTCAGCTTTATTTACAGCGCTATAAAATTTATTTTCATAAATACTAACAGCAGAGAATACAAATTTAATGGATTAATACCTAACGTTAAATGGCTGGAAATGGAACTTAAGCCCGGAAGTGAATTTGAGAAAGCTGTAGTTGTTTTCCATACGCCACCATTTGATGACGATTTTGACATTTTCCTTGAAACAGAATTTCATTCCACAGTAGCTAAGTATAGCAATGTATTGTTCACCCTGCATGGTCATACTCACGGATATGAAATTCTGAGACCTTATCAGAATAGCACCCCATACATAAATACTTATGGAATACAGCAAGAAAGGTTTTATGTTATTCAGGTTACAAATAATAAGTTCATTATTGAAACGGTGCTCCTTTAAGTCAGGCTTTATTGTGATATTAATATTTGCATTACCTGAAAATGGAGAAAGCCAGAACTTAACACTTCCTGATTCAATGCAATTTAGGAAGTTCCGGCCTGATTACGTCAAGTTTCAGTATGCTGGGGGAATTGGTTTTGTATCGACAGGAGTTGGATATACTTTTTTTAATGAAAAACTGGATGTCTCATACTTTTATAGTTATATCCCGCATATGGTTTCGGAAGATGATCTGCATAGCGTGAGTTTACAAATTACTTCACGGCTTTTACGTTACGACCTCTCTGAAAATGCTGAGGTATTACCTCTTAATATCGGATTTTTTGTTCATCACACTTTTGGCAACAAATACTGGATAAAACAACCCGCCCACTATCCGGATAATTATTACTGGTGGGCTCCGGGAAGAAATGCTGGTTTATTTATTGGAGGTGAAATCAAAACCAAACTTTTATCAAACATAACTCCGGCTTCGGGAACTGCATTTTATTTTCGTGTGGGAAGCAGAGTTTTATATCTGGTGAGTATAGTCGGAAATAGTGAAATTCCTTTGCATGAAGTTCTGGAATTCGGATTTGGCCTGGCAATTTATCGTTAGAAATAGTTTCACATGAGTTAGTTAAAAATTGATTTTCAACTTATTGAAAAAATGAATTGAATTGCTATCTCAATTTCACTAAAATATCTTTTATATCGACATAGCTTTATGGTTCTGATAGTTAATTTTTTATAAATGTTGCGATGAAAAAATACATTCTAATAAATTTGATTTCAATGTCTTATATTATTTCCGGCTTTGCACAGGATAGAGACTCTATATCCGGGATTGGCCTTTGGGAGTTATCACAGGTAAACCAGGGGAATAGCTATGTTACTTTCCCAACTGATATTGGTAACATTGAACCACTTTGGTTCGAGGCGAATTTAGTTCCGAATTTTTATTTGAGGCAAAGTAAAAACTCCAGGCTTATGGCTGTTTTAACACCTCAGATTATACTCCGGATGTATCAGGAAAGATCTTATCCTGTTCGAACGCCAAGCTATATGCCCCAAATTACACTTTATTATATGTTAAGGAGAAATAATGAAGGTAAAAAGTTAACTGCATTTGGAAGATATGCTCATCATTCAAACGGACAGGATGGTGACTTTTTTCTTGAAAATGGTGAAATAAATGTAATATCCGGAGATTTTGCAACCAATTATGTTGAAATCGGTTTAATTATAACGAATATCATTACTCGCTTCAACGCTTATCAGTTTTTCAAAACATCTTTTGAGTTTCACCCACAGGAATGGAATGCGGATGAGCTTGAAGGAATTTTTGGAAAATACCGCTGGCACAATGCATTCTCAATTTATAAGGTATCCCCGGGAAATAATAATGATTCCTGGAAAAAGGCAGATATTTCCCTCAAAGGTGAGACTACTTGGATGTTTGGTGAATTGAATAATTGGAATGAGTTTTCATTTAAAAGACTGAACCTGAGCTTTACTTTTTATTATCATCCAAAATTTCTGGAGGACATCGGATTATTTGCTCAATACTACCATGGATCGGATTATTACAACATATATTTCGACCACAGGTTGGATGTGTTACGCTTTGGATTAATGACAGAAAAACTAAGATTTTAACTTACCTAGTGAACAGAGATGTATTATAAAATTAAAGTTCAAAAAAATGACGAACAATAAAATAAGTACCGAAGATAGGTTATTACTGGCCGCCTATAACATCTTTCTTTTATTCGGGTACCATGGGACTACGATTCAACAAATTGCCATGGAGGCTGGTGTAAATAAATCAAATATTCATTATTATTTTCGATCAAAAGAAAGATTATACGTAAGAGTTGTTAAAAAAGTACTTGATGGAATTCTTAATACAAAGGTTAATAACCATTCAGATCAAAAAGGCTTTGAAAAAACAACATGGTTTCTAATAACTGAGTTATACAATAATAAATACTTATTTGAAAAAACTCTGAAGGTGTTATACCCTGATGATTGGGATGAAACGTTAAACGGTCTAAGTAAGAATTTTGAATTAAAAAATATCTCATATTATAGTGTATTGAGATAGTCCAGCTCCAACCTTTGTAACCTTGTAAAAGTAATCGTAACATGAAGAAGTTGTCTATATAATTTTAAAAAACTCCGGATCATGTGGGCACTTTTTTTTTATGAGTTTTTAATGAAGGAATAAAAACGGCCGACCTGTTTTCAAAAAGGAACTCGGATTATAAATATGATGCCACATGCAGCCTGGCTTATTTAACAGATTATTCAAGATTTAAACAAATTAACATAAGTATGAAAACAAATCATATCACAAAACAAAACTTGAAAGTTTAAAGCAACAACATTTTTTAAATTATTATGCAAATTCGATTTAATTCGATTTAATCCGATTAGATTTAAAATAAATGCCCAAAGGAATGTTGAAAAAAATTATAGATGAAATTGCAACTGAATTGGATGTTTTTCAACAAAAGATTGATCGCGATAGTAATGGCTTCATTGAAAGCCTAAGCACAGTAATTAATTCTTTTGAAAATGCATTTGACCGACTCAAAGCATTTGTTTTAAACTACGTATTCAAAAATGAAGCCGAAGAAGTTCGTTTTTTTAAAGAAATTAAGCCACAATTGTTCTGCAAACTTATTTACTACAGAAAAGTATATAACATCGAATCAATGCGCCCAAATGGCAGCAATTGTGCTCAAATAAACTACATAGAACGGGAACTCGATAGTTTGAAAGTTTTTTTTGACAGGAATATTGATTTCTATAAATACTACCGTTCGGGTAGCACTTATTTGGACAGGCATTATTTCCTTCGCGGAAAGCCTGATATACAAATGACGGTGGAAAGTTTCTATTTCGAGAGAGATCCTAAATTTTCAACAGCTTGTGATTTCAAAGTGGCAAAAATTTTGGCTAATGAATTGTTGCGTATTTATCTTAATGAAGAATTGCTAAAGTTGGAACAGGCACAGTGTCCGCAATCAGATTTACCAACATTCCCCAAAACAAAGGAAACATGGACGGGGAGCAAAACAGACCTCGTAGAGTTAATCTATGCATTATGTGAAACAGAATCTTTCTCTTTCGGAAAAATCACACGGAAACGGTTGGCCAGTTATTTTGAATCTGTGTTTAATGTTGATTTGGGTGATATTTACCGGACATATCTTGAAATCCGGGAACGAAATAACCGCACCCAATTTTTGGACGAACTGAAGGAGAAACTCATTAAAAAGATGGATGAAGATGACAGCAAAAAGTAAAAAGTATCCTTTCCCAAGTTTTTTTTCCAAATCATTCACTGTTTTATTTCGTAAATCATTGCAATACAACAAAATAATAACGTTACTTTTCCCCGGTTGTTCCCAAGTTTTTGGTTTTCAAAAAGCCATTGATTTAAGCCTCAAAATATTCGTTTTCGGGGCTTTTTTTTGCCATTTTCGGTGTAAACATGCCATTCCCAAGATGAGTGTTACAATTTCCTAAATCCCTGATTTTAAAATCTCTTTATTCAATACATATCCTGCCTCTTTGAAAAAAGAGTTGTCCCAACGTGGGTTTACGTAATTTTTCATCTATCGACATTTGCATCAAAATTAATTGTCATGGATGTCATCACTATCGAATCCCAGGCTTACAAGGAATTAGTGGCGAAAATCAATTCGATTGCCAAATTCGTTGTTGAACACCAGTCCGCCGGGACAAGCGACCTGGACGAAGAATGGGTGGACAGTTACGAAGTATGCACCTTTTTGAATATCAGCTCCCGGACGCTACAACGCTTGCGTTCCAAAGGTATGATTTCCTATTCGCTTATATCGGGCAAAACATACTACACCATCGGGGAAATCAAACGGACGTTGAAAGAAAGACGCATCCGCAGCAACGAAGAGGCCCTTCAAAATCTAATCAATAATCACCAACAGTATGTTCAGCAAAGAAGAATTGCTAAGGCGGACAAATAACGGTTTGGATGTTTTCAAACATTATATACCGGGACAATGGCGGATTGGCCGGAACTTCCTGAACCCGTTGTACGAGGACAGTAAAGCGTCTTGCAACGTTTTCTTCGACCGCCGGAACAATTGTTACCGCATAAAAGATTTCGGGAATGATGATTTCAGCGGCGATTGCTTCTTTTACGTCGGCAAGCTCAACGGCCTGGATTGCAGAAATTCAAAAGATTTCGTGGAAATTCTGCAAATCATTAACCGCGACCTGTCCCTGAATTTGGATGATGACGATCCTTCATCTGTTCTATCGGTTTCGCCCGTAGCCAAGTCTGCTTCCAAAGCCGAACCAATGGTGAAACCAAAGAAGAGCAAGACGTATATCGTTATTCAGCAAAACTTCTCACCCAAAGAATTGACCTTTTGGTCGCGATACGGCATCACTTCTGAAATCCTGAAAACTTACAAAACTGTTTCCCTGAAAGAGTTTCGCAGTGAAAACAGCGATGGGAAGCCTTTTTACTTCACGTCGTCAGAACAGGAACCGATATTCGGGTATATTGGTAAACGACATGTAAAAATCTATCGCCCTTTTTCGGAAATACGATTTCTTTATGGTGGAAATTTCGGAGAAAATTACTGTTTCGGCTTGGAACAACTACCCGCTAAAGGTGATACATTGTTCATTACCGGCGGCGAAAAAGATGTAATGACATTGGCGGCGCATGGTTTTCATGCTATTTGCTTCAATAGCGAAACGGCAACTATTCCGGTAAGTATCATCAGAAAACTGTCTCCTCGTTTCAAACATATCGTTTTGCTTTACGATGTAGATAAAACAGGCCTGGATGTTTCCCGGAAGCATCAGCGGCAATTGGCTGAATTTGGCATAAAACGGCTCGTTTTACCCCTTCAGGGTATTAAAACGGAGAAAGATGTATCCGACTACTTTAAGTCGGGAAATACCCACGACAACTTCATTCAGCTATTCCTCGATTTTTTGGACACCTTATACAGCGAAATTATGGCCATTTTAAAGCCGTGTGAAATTGACTTTAGCAATCCGCCAATAAAAGCAGAGATGATAATTTCAATTAATGAAGTCCCGTTGGGGACGCAAGGCAACCTGCTGGGAATAACAGGTGGCGAAGGAACGGGGAAAAGCAACTACGTAGGGAGCCTGATTGCCGGTGCCATCCGTAAAGCTGACGCTCAAATTGACACCTTGGGAACAACTGTCAATGTGGACGGGGGAAACAAAGCAGTCCTTTTATATGATACCGAACAATCGGAAACGCAGTTGTACAAAAACATTTCCAACATTTTACGAAGAAGTAAACAGGATAAAATGCCGGATTACTTCAAAGCCTATTACCTAACGAGCATGTCACGTAAAGAACGCCTGCAAGCCATTATTCAAAGCATGGACAGGTTTTACTACCAGTATAACGGCATTCAAATGGTCATTATCGACGGTATTGCCGACCTGATACGTTGTGCTAACGATGAAGCCGAAAGTGTCGGCATCATTGATGAACTCTACCGTTTGGCAGGTATCTACAAAACCTGCATTGTTTGTGTACTGCATTTCATTCCCAATGGTATGAAATTGCGAGGTCATCTGGGGTCGGAACTGCAACGCAAAGCCGCCGCCATTCTTTCCATAGAAAAAGATGAAGATCCCAGTATTTCGGTCATCAAAGCCTTGAAAGTACGTGACGGAAGTCCGTTGGACGTTCCGTTAATTCAATTTGCCTGGAGCAAAGAAAAGTCCATGCACACCTACATCGGCGAGAAAACAAAAGAAGAAAAGGAAAAGCGAAAGGAAAACGAGTTGATTGCCGTTGCCCGCAGCATTTTCAACAGACAACGGCATTACAACTATGTAGATTTATGCGAGCAAATTCAAACTGTTTTGGACGTAAGGGAACGAACGGCCAAGAGTTACATCAAGTTTATGCGCGATAAGGAAATAGTAATGAAAGATCCATCCAACGTGAGTTACTTCATCATAGGTCACATATAAAATTCAAGCATTATGAATATTGATAAAGAGAATTTTGAGGCGTGGATGGAGCGCTTTATCGACAGGTTCGACCAAATAGACGATAAGCTGGAGCGTGTGATGAAGCAGAAAAATTGGTTGGATGGGGAACAAATATTGGACAACCAGGACTTATGCCTGCTACTGAATGTGACAAAAAGAACGCTGCAACGATACCGGATGAAAGGTATACTTCCTTACTTCAATATCGACGGAAGGAATTACTACAGGGCATCGGACGTGCATAAATTGATACGGGAACGGCTTTAATCACAGGGCGGGCTTTAACCCGCCTTTCTTCAAACCCTGCCTGCGGCACTCTTTGCGTTTCCGTACCGTTCACTGCAAAGACAGCCTCGGCAGATACAGCAAGCGTACATGCGGTGGCCGCACCCTTGCAAAAGCATTACGGCGTGTTTTAAAGACACGCTTTTTTAATAGTATTTTGAAATTCAATAAGATAAGATTTTAAATTGCCTGTTACACTTAAATTTTCGACAAAGTTATTTCACTTCCCGGAACGGTAAAGGGGAACTCGCTTCTCGTGGCTCATTTCCTTCGGATGCGTTCAGTTTCATTGGTTGTTTGAAGCCGACGGAATCGGAATGAAACTGACATGCACCCCGTTGACCTGATCCGGGACAGCTCAATACCGGTACGCCAAAAATTTAAGTTTAACGGCGTGCCAGATGCCCAAATAAGTCCGTAAGGCAACGGCGATTTTCCATGAATTTTTCATTCGATATTTACGAAATGGTTACGAACCTGATTATTGAACGCCTTGAAAAAGGTGTTGTTCCGTGGCAGATGCCCTGGAAAGCTGAAACCGGTTTGCCTCAGAACATGGTTAACAAAAAGATTTACAGGGGATTTAATTTTTGGTTACTGCTTACTGTGGTCGATCAGTATGGCTCTCCATTCTTTCTCACCTTTAACCAGGTTAAGGAGTTGGGCGGACACATCCTGAAAGGTGAAAAGGGATTTCCCGTCGTATTCTGGAAGATTCTGGAATCCGAAAAAAAAGACGGAAGTATCGACCATATCCCGTTTCTAAGGTATTACACAGTTTTTAACCTGAAACAAACCGGAGGGATTGATGAAAGCAAAATCCCTTCCACAGAAGCTTACGACCATGATTTTGACCCGATTGGTCAGGCCGAACGGTTAATTGAGTGCTGGACAGACATTCCTGAGATTAGGTTTAATCAGTCTCATGCTTTCTATGCTCCGTCGGGAGACTACGTCGGGATGCCGAACCCGCGCACTTTTTTCAGGAATGAGCAATATTATTCAACCCTGTTTCACGAGTTGGTTCATTCGACCGGGCATATCAACCGTACCGGAAGACATGAGAAACTTACCGATCACAGATTCGGATCACAGGATTACAGCCAGGAAGAGCTGATTGCCGAGATGGGCGCTGCCTTTCTGTGCTATATGACCGGTATCCAGAATGCAACGATTGATAACAGCGCCGCATACATCAAAAGTTGGATCGGTAAATTCAAGGAAGATAAAAAAATGCTTTTAGCAGCTTCGTCAATGGCTCAGAGGGCTGTAGATTACATCCTGGATCATCAGTCTTTCCCAAATCCAGCAACCGATATTGAGCCGGTTGACCAAGAGGCGGAGGCTGTTTAGCCTTCGCCCTTTGGTCTTTTCATTTGGATACAAATATCGTTTGTTCAAATCTGTTTATAATGTTTCGGAATTTTTCAAATCCGCCTGTGATACTCTTTTCCGTTCCCGTTCCATCCACTTCAAAGACAATCTCGGCGAAAAAAGCAAGCGTACATGCAGTGGCCGTACCCTTATGAACGCATTACGGCACGCTTCACTGGCACGCTTTTTTATTTCGTACCATTTTTGTTCACATACTTCACAGGCTACTACCTACCTCACACACATACACAACAGTTTTCACAAAGTTAGCCAGGCGGCCTCAAACGTTGACCGGCGCACAGCTTACCTATCCCACACAAAAGACTACGGCATAAAACCGCTGCGCTATTTATTCCGTTTCCTTTTGCACTCATTGAGTCCTTATGGCTACGGTGACCGGCAAAAACGTTGTGTAACCTTCTAAAAATGTAGCCATTATGACTCGTACAAATCCAATTCAGCAATCGTTTAATTTTCTGCAGATCGCCGAGGTTAAATTAGTCTATGTCACCAAAGTTAAACCATCCGAACGCCCGTCAATCAGGACTTCAAAAGAAGCTCAGCGCATTCTATTCCAATCCTGGGCTCCTGATAATATTGAGCACGTTGAAACCTGTAAAATGCTGCTGCTTAGCCGATCAAATAAAGTATTGGGTATAACAACAATTTCGAAAGGTGGTATTTCCGGTTCACTGATGGATATGAAAGTAGTATTCCAATACGCCTTGAAAGCCAATGCCTGCGGTGTTATCATCGCACATAACCATCCGTCAGGAAACATGACGCCAAGCGAAAGCGATCTTAAAATAACCCGAAAAATAAAAGAGGCGGGTGATATTCTCGATATACAATTGCTTGATCATATTGTCCTTACACCTGAAGAAGACATTTATACAAGCCTTGCAGATGAAGGTCATATATGAGATGCAATATAAAACAATAAATAAGGCCTGTCTTCATTTTTTAGGCAGCCTTTTATTTCTTCACTTCTTCTATAACTTGTACCTCGAATTTTGAAAAATTTTAGCGTATATCAATTAAACAACCTATTTTTGTGTACCAAATTGGTACTTTATTTAAATGCCTATGATTATGGTAATAATAACTACAAGAGAATTCAGGCAAAAGCAAAAGATGTACCTTGATCTCGTAGACAAAAATGTACAGGTAATAGTACATAGAGGGAAAGGCAAAGCTTATGCCTTAACTCCAATAACAGAAGCAGATCGCTATTTTTCAGATCCTGAAATAACAAAGCGTATTGCTATCTCTTTAGAACAGGCTGAACGCGGAGAGCTAACAACATTGCCTAAGGAGGATATAAAGAAACTCCTGGGGATATGACCAACACTCTAAAACTAACCCCAGTTGCTATTGAAGACATAGAGTACCATAAGAAATCCGGGAATAAGCCAATATTGCGGAAGCTTTCTGTTTTGTTAGAGGAAATAACAGAAAATCCGAGTACCGGAACCGGGAACCCCGAGGAAATGAAATATAACTTTGCCGGCTGCTGGTCCAGACGAATAATCAGGCAGCACAGACTTGTTTATCGGATAGATGATGAAACGGTAACCGTGTTTATCTTACAGGCACGAGGACACTATAGCGACAGATAAGCCTGTAGTTAGGGGCGTTTGAGCCAGATATGTTTTGCTAAACGGCCGGTAATGGGCCGAAACGGAAGGTATTAATTGTTAACTAATATCCTTTAATTCAATGACTTTATTATTTTGAAACTTAAAAATTGTTATCACTTCGAGAGCTTTACTTAATTTTATGAAAGCCTCATAATGATGATATGAGGCTATCCAGGGACTTCTGGCAGCTACCTTCACCTAACATTACCACGGCCAACCGCTTTCGTCTCATCGAGATAGCCTGCTTGGAGAGACACATTATTTGAGATATCTTGGTTCCTTTTACGTTAGCTTTGATCAAATAACACATAAACAAATCGTCTGCACAAATAGTAGGGTATAAATGGAAAATTTCGGATTTAAATGCAGGATATGTTTCTTCTATTAAAGACATTAACGTTTTCTTGTCCTTATCAGTTATTTTATGAATTGGGTCGTTGACAAACAGATAATAAATTTCTGATAATTCAAGCTTCTTTTTCGTTTCTTCCTTCTCAAGAATTAATCTGGTTATCTTTTTATTTTCTAATTCAAGCAGCTTTTTTTCCAGTTGGATCACGTCTTTTTCTTCTGCTGTTTTGCCATTTAACAGACTTTCCAATTCGTTTATCCTATTAATATTAACCCTTAACTGCTCATCATATTCTCTATCCTGTTTATTGAGGAAGTAGTTAAATAGTTCTTCCTGCATTTTTTGTTTTCTTCTTTTTGTAGCCAGTCCGTATAAATAATATAGTATTAGGGATCCGGCTAAAACAACTACAATAAAAATCAAAATAATATTATTTCTTGCTGCAATTGCATGGTCTAACATTGCGAGAGTCGCCTTATTCTCTGCCTGTTGATAGTCATATTGACGTTGCAGTTTTTGCGTTTCAAAAGTATATCTTTGACTCATAATAGAGTCTCTAAGGGTCTCATACTTTTCCTGAAACAAGGCATATGTTTCCCACTGACGTTTTTCTTTTGCCAGTTTATATAAAAAGAAATAAGAGCCCGCTCGTGTTTCTAACTTAGGAGAATCCATGCTTTTAAATAGATAGTACCGGGCGGAATCAGCCTTTCCCATTTTATAAAATAATTTGCCCAAGGTTAAATAAATCGGATAATAATCATTTATGTCATAGATATGTTTCAACGATTCCATTATATAATAATATGCTGTTTGATAATCCTTCTTTTCTGTATAAATAAATCCTAATCCGTTCAAAACAGAAAAACGGCTTTGGAAGTCAGAATAAAGTAAGGCGTGCCGGTAATAAATAACTGCGCTGTCAAGTTGATTTTCTAAGGTATAAATACGAGCTATGTCGCGCAGAACAAACGACAAATTGCGCGTTTCATTTGTTTTACGAAAACACGCTACTGATTCTTGTAAATGGGGCATAGCCAAATCAAGGGTACCCTGAGAAGTATATATTGTTCCAATATTACTGTGGATACGCCCAATCAGGGCGTAATCCTCCGAAAATTTACCAGTCTCTAATCCCTTTAGGTAATACTCCTGCGCTTTAGTTACTTTATTTAAATCCTGATTAACCCGCCCCATGTAGTAATAAGACAGCATCTGACGGTCTGGATTATTGCTTTTTGTATAATATTCTGATGCTATGCTAATTATAGAGTCAGAGGTGTGATGAATATAATTTTTATCCCGGGCCTGAGTAACCAAAAGACACCACTCCGCATACTGTTCTTTTGATAATCTAGATGTCGTGACAACATTTTCCAGTAGCCATAAAGAGCTATCCGGATTCTCCTTCATCAACAATTCGGCTTGTAAAAGAATTTGTTTGGATTCATCATGCCGTTTACAAGCTTGGTATAATAAGGCCAGAAGTATGATCGAGATAATTATGCCTTTTATAAATCCCGAGAAATTCATTTTGTTTAACATTAATTGCAAACTTTTATCTCTACCAATATAATAAAGTTACCAGTGGCAACCAAATTATCACTATATCTGTGCGGAAGAGGCGAAGATAAGGTGGAGGGAGCTGATATTTCGTCCTTTTGGGCTAAGATGTGACTGGACAAAATATGAATTCCTTTGTACTAATTGTGTACTAAAAATTAAGGCGGTCTTTGAAATCTATAATATAATTGTTCTGTCTACTAAAACTATACTGCTATGAAAACTTTCTTTAAAACATTCATCATTACTGTAGGGCTACTTGTATCCCTTTCTGTTTTTGGAGACTCAATTCCGACTGAGGGAACTTGGGATAATAAAGGTGTACGTTCTCTGATTCCTCCACCTCCTTCTGCTTCCATTGAAGTAAATACCTTATCCATCTTTATGGCTAAACCATTAGTCGATTTAACGGTGAAGGTTGTCGATTCCATTGGAAATGTTGTGCACGAGGAATGTATCTCGTCTTATGAAAACAACTTTACCTACAATATACAGCTTGATGCTCCTTCCGGGGAATATCATCTGGTGATGATACACCGCCACGGGACGCTGTTTGGAACATTTAATATTGAGTGACGAGCTTCATTTTAACTAACTCTTTTGATTAACCAAATATTATGCCTTATGAAAACAAAAATTTCTGGCTTCTGGAGATTCAAGGTAATTTTTATTTTGAATCTTATTCTTTTGTCTGTTCTTCTTTCATGCAAGAAAGAAGAGTATAAACCACTGGTTAATAACCAGTCCGCAAATGACGGAATTACTTTTCATGATGGTAGATTATTCTTCAAAGATGTTGAGTCTTTTATGGATCACCAAAAATGGCTCTCTGAGAATCAGAATAATCCTCAGTTATTAGCTGAGAAAAATAAGGCTCTTGGTTTGAAATCCATGACTGAATATTACTTTGAAGGTATGAAATTGGAGGAAAACGATCCGAGATTTGTAGATTATTTAACTGAATACCCAAGTGTCTTTAATAAAGAAACATATGACAATTCGACACTCTATGTTTTGCCTCATTCAATAATCCTATGTTACATAGCTAATGAAGACGGAATTTTCCAAGTTGGAGACCATATTTATAGAATTGTACAGAATTACATTTATCGAACAGGAGATGAATCTATGATAGAATTGCTTTTCCTTCCAAAAGATCAGATCCCCACCAAGGATGTAAATATTTCACTTACTCGACCCGAACCTGGAACCAAAAGTGATCTTGCCCAGAGGACCGAATATTTCGAAAATGATGATAGGTTTAGGATAGTTAGTTCATTAATTGAACACTCCATTACAGATCAATATTTGGGGACTGGTTGGTATTATGATATAAGGACCAATCCTCAGAAAAGAACTCTAGGGGTTTGGCTAGGGGCGCAGCTAAATACTAAGTCAGCAAATGGAAATGGTTATTGGTATTTTCCAAACGATGGGGTTCAACACCTTATATATCCAGATTATGAGGAATCAACAGGAGTGACACAACACCATATTGTCTTTTGTGGAGGGAGTCCAATAGACCTGAACGCCAGCTATTGCCCGGCCTATAGTCGTGGAAGACTAAAGGATGGTTATACACAATGGATCTATATACAATGGAATGACGCTCTCTCCAACTCTCCAACCTCTACCACGAGAAAGACAACGTATCTAAGCGATCCTTATTAGAATTTTCTAAATGAAATAAACAGCGTTTAAGATTATTTTAGTAGTTTTAAACGTTGTTTGATAATATTTAATTATTATGAAAAGAACAATGCTTCTATCGGCAGGCATTCTTTTTTTGTTCTTGATCAATGCATTTTCCCAGGATATGGAGGAGCCATCATTTTATCGAAACCAGGTTGGAATTCAGTTTAATCCATTAATCAATGAATGGATGCTGAGTACCGGAGGACTAAGGGTGATCCAAACTGTTTCTGCCATACGCTATGGGTACAGAATTACCAAAAATTTCACAACAGGTATGGAGTTTGTCTGCAAGTTCCCTATTCTTACAAATGCATCAGTACGAGAACAATCCCAAATATATAACTACTTTATTTATAGAATCGGTCTTACTACAAGATACTCCATTCTGTCAGATAAGAGACTCCAGGTATTCGCGGAAGTTTCTCCGTACTTCGCGCACGCTTACAAAGAAGTGTGGAATTCTGGTGATCCGGCTCCGTACCGGAATGACGAATTCGGATTCTACGCTGCTCCAGGTGTAACTTTATACTCGAAAAGCAGAAGAGTCAGCTTTGATCTATACAGCGAATTCGATTTTACCGGTCATACCAGGCTTTCCTATAAGGTTAATTACAATTTTTAATGCGTCCCTTTCTTAACGCCCTGGCACTTTTTGCTATACTCATCTCTTTTCAGTCGTGTAGAAAAGTTATTGAAATAGACCTTCCGCCGGCTGATTCAAAAGTTGTTGTCAACAGTTTTTTTACAGATGGCGATCCAATAAAAGTTAACCTGTCGAAGAGCATTGGAGTACTCGATAATATAATCCCGGAATGTAAAAACGCAACTATCATTTTATTAATTAATAATGTAAAAACCGACACTCTTTATCCGGATAACGGATATTATTATTCACACGTTCTGGCTGAGAGAGGGAAGAACTACTCTCTGATTGTTCACGTTCCTAATATGGATTCGGTTTTATGCGAGGATATCATCCCTGAAAAAACGATTCTTCAAAACTGTATTTGCACTGATTCAGTATTAATTGACGAGGATAGATTCATAATTAATGAACTAAAGCTTGATTTTCAGGATTCTGCCGGGCCTTCCTTTTATGAAGTACAATTGTCCGCAAATTATATCATCGATAATAACTATACATCAATTTGGTTTAGGAAAAACTCTGACCCAATAATAACTTCAACCGGGCTTCTTGATTATAATCCAAAAACCCTGATTTTCACCGATAAATTGTTTGATGGAAAACACTGCTCGGTAAAAATATATTTCGCTACCCAGGCATACGCCGATTATAATCTTAAGATCACATTCAGATCAGTTTCTGAATCTTACTACAAATACAAGGAAAGACAGTATGCATATTTGTTCAGCCTGGAAAATGACATTTTCAGCGGGATGAGTGATCCAATCAACCTTTATTCAAATATTAAAGGTGGTTATGGAATTTTTGCCGGTTATTCATCAGATGAAAAAATTATTACAGTTTCAGGCAAATGATAAAGAGGTTCATCATATTTCTGTCTCTTTTTACATTGTTTACTCCTGGGTATTCTCAGAAGATCTCGGTCAGCGGTTATGTCAAGGATGCAGCATCGGGGGAAGTAATTGCCGGGGCAACAGTAACAACTGACGACCGTCTGAATTATGCAGTCTCAAATAGTTTTGGTTATTATCTCCTTACCCTGAACCGTTTAGAAGACTCCGTTAATATACAAGCCTCTTTCGTTGGCTTTTCTCCCTTATCCTTTCAGGTAATACCCAATCAGAATCTAAAAATTGATTTTGCGTTAAGGAGCAGTAATATGCTCGACGAAGTGATTGTAAGAGCGGAAAAAACAGCTACATATGAAAAGAGAAAGGAAATGAGTGTAGCTACCGTGCCCATATCAAAAGTAACTGACATGCCATCTCTTGGCGGGGAATCTGACTTGTTGAAATCTCTTCAGCTCATGCCCGGTATCCAGTCGGGGAATGAGGCTTCCAGTGGTTTGTATGTACGCGGCGGAAGTCCTGATCAGAACCTGATGGTAATCGATGATGTCCCGGTTTATTATGTCAATCACCTGGGCGGATTTGTTTCAACCTTTAATTCTGATGCAATAAACAGCATGAAGCTTGTAAAGGGTGGTTTTCCTGCACACTATGGGAGCAGGTTATCATCAGTAGTTGATATCAGGATGAAAGAGGGAAATATGAAAGAGTTTCACGGGAACGCAATGATCGGAATGATTGCCTCAAAGATTATGGTTGAAGGTCCTATCAAAAAAGACACTACTTCATATATGCTTTCCGTCCGGAGATTCATGTATGATCTTATTACAAGACCATTAACAAGAGCAACCTCATTTAATGGAACATCAGTCGGGTATAATTTTTATGACCTGAATGCGAAAATAAACCATATTATCTCACCAAAGGACAGGCTCTATCTGAGCTTCTATTCAGGCGGAGACAAGATATTGTCAAGGCAAAAAACTCAATCGGACTTAAACAAGATGATCCTTAAATGGGGAAATATTCTTGGTTCTTTCAGGTGGAATCATCTTTATGGAGACAGGCTTTTTTCTAATCTTACTTTATATTCAACAAGGTATCGTCTTGCAAATGATTTCTCAAGCACATATACCATCATCGATATAAAGGAAAAGACATCAGCCACCTACTGGTCGGGAATTGTTGACCTGGCACTAAAGGCTGATTTCGATTATTATGTTAATCAGAATTATAAGATGAAATTTGGCGGCGCTTCCATTTACCATCATTTCAATCCTAATACAACGTCATACAAATCATTTGAAAACAGCGCTGCAGTTGATACCAGCTTCGGGAGTAAAAGGCAGAATGGCTTGGAGAATGCTGTTTATCTCGAAAATGAGATCTCAATCGGAGAAAGATTATTCATGAATTTCGGTTTCAGAGCTGTCAATTATCAGATGCCAAACCGGAATTATAGCTCATTAGAACCGCGATTCCTTGCAACCTACATGGTCGGTAATAACACCCTTCTGAAAGCTTCTTATTCTTCAATGAATCAGTATATTCATTTACTTACGGGCTCAGGTCCTAATATGCAGAACGATATCTGGGTTCCCGTGACTGATGCTATCGCACCATCCGTATCAAGACAATATGCAGCAGGGGTGGAAAAAACTTTCAAAGGCGGTATGTTTGAGGTAAGCCTGGAGGGTTATCATAAAACCATGAATAACCTGATCACCTACAAAGATGGTGTCGCAACACTTTCATCAGCTTCGGATTGGCAAACACAGGTCGAAACTGGAGGTAAGGGCAAGTCATATGGTCTGGAATTTCTTCTTCAAAAAACAAGAGGATCAGCAACAGGCTGGATAGCATATACCTACTCTAAAGCTACGCGCCAGTTTGAGAATAAGAATAATGGGAAACCGTATCCTTTCAAGTACGATAGGACTCATGATATTAGCATTGTTTACCAGCAGAAAATAAAGAGTAACATTCAGTTTTCTGCAACATGGGTTTATGGAACCGGCAATCCATTCACTCTTGCAACAGGAAAATATAAAATGATGCCTGAGGTAATCGATGAAATATTTAATGAAAGCAACTATTCAAAATATGGACAGACATATAATGATCTGAACTCATACAGGATGAGGGCCTACCATAAGCTTGATGTCGGGATCAATTTTAATAAAACTGTGAAACGGGGTGAAAGAACCTGGAATATTAGTATTTACAACCTGTATAACCGTCAGAATCCATATTACTATTTTCTTGATACAACCTATGAATTTGACCAGCAAGGAGGGGTAATTCCAGAAGCTACGAAGACAGTATTAAAACAACAAAGCTATTTTCCGATTATTCCATCTTTCAGCTATAGTCTGAAATTCTGACATCAAGCTCTTTAGGGTTTGGAGTTTATAATAATGCTGCCGGGATCAGGCACTTGTTCCACAGGACTGAGGTTCTCACAGATTGTCAAGTTCGAGCCTACCGGTTTCAGCCATAAATTCCACTTTTCTTCGCAGATAAACCTACTATTCTTGCTTTTAGTAGCCTCATTTGGTTAGATAGTCGACGCCTCATCTTAATAGATCAGTTATTATGGACATACTTTGAATTGCTTTGTACTAAATGTGTACTAAAAACAAAGGCTGCCTTTGAAATATATATTAAAATTGTTCTGTTCACCAAAACCAATTTAGCAAACAGCCGATTTCGAAGTTTATTGGAATTTAATTAGTTAGAAGCAATATAAATTAGCCTCGGAAATGAAAATAGTTCAAAAAATAGGTAACAAGTTCGGGGGCAAACCTATTAAATGTAAAAAGGGCAAATCGTTTTTGGTGATTTCATATGGGTTTCTGGGTTTCATATAATAATTAACTCAAGTTGCTAGTTATAGTTTGATATAAAAATTATAAAATATTGTAAATCAATTAAATATGTTGATAAATAATGTTAATATGTTGATAATCAAATACATATAAATTAGGTATAATTAAAAAAATCCTCCAGGTTTAAGTCGCCAAACCATATAACCTGAAGGATATGATAGAAAAATTTATTGCAATTTACGTTTTTATTGATGATATCATGATAGAAATTGGTCATAAAGAACCTGTTAACCGTAATTCTTCTGATTCCGAGCTGATTGCAGTGGCTCTGATTGCTGCTAAGTATTTTCATGGTAATATCGATCATGCCATTAGTTTTGTTAAGTGTACCAATCTTCTTCCCGGAATGCTCAGCAAGAGTCGCTTTAACAGGCGAATACACTCAATCTTCGAGTTAATTGTAGACCTATTTTTAAATACTGCTGACATAATCAAAAGATTAAACATATCATCAGAATATATTATTGACAGTTTTCCTGTAGCTACCTGTGAAAACATTCGCATCTGCCGATCCAAGCTTATTAAGGGGAAGCAATACCGGGGCTATAAACCTTCTATGAGAAAATACTTCTATGGGTTCACAGTTCAGGTGATTACCACAGTGGATGGAATACCAGTTGAATTTGCAATGCTTCCTGGGTGTTATCACGATATTGATGGAATGAAAAACATGTTCTTTAATCTGCCTGACGATAGCATTGTGTACGGTGATAGCGCATATACTGATTACTACAATGAGCAAGTATGCAGTGAGGCAGCAGAAATAAATTTGATGATAGCCAGAAAAAGCAACTCCAAGATGCCTCATGAACCGTGGCAGAACTTTCTGATCTCTGATTCCAGGAAAAGAATCGAGACTACATTTAGTCAGATATCCAGTATGTTGCCAAAGCGCATTCATGCAGTAACAGTTGATGGATTTTTGATGAAAGTGATCCTCTTTATATTCGTTTTTACGATAAATGAAAAGTTTTTATAGATAGCAACTTAAGTTAATTAATAAAAAGATCGAGCTTTTTGATTTTTGTATTCATATATTATTAACCTTAAAACTAATTAATTATGAAAACATCGTTAAAAACATCGCTCTTGGTTCTTTTAATTTCCTTTTTTGGAATAATTGAATTGTTTGGTCAACTCAAGGTGTTTAATAACAACTATGTTGGCATTAACCAGGCTACAACACCAGCTTCGCGCTTTGTTATAAACGAAGCAGGAAATTCAGCATACCAGGCCTGGATCTATAATCCTTCGATCTCAGTATCAGGAGCCGCACTGGCCGTTAGAAGTCATCAAGGGAGCGGAGGTTCAAACCATATAATGGCATTAAGTGCTCACACATTTATTGGTGCCTCAAATAATCTTTATGGCGGGAAACTCGCAGCATATAATTCGACACCAACAGGTACAGGGAGAAGCTATGGTGTGTACGGCCAGGCAGGTAATGCAAGTTCAGGCTATAATTATTCGGTTTACGGATACTTATATGGAACCAGCGCAGGAGCTGCAGTATTTGGAACTGTTAACGGCCTTGGAGATCTTGGTTTATCACAACAGTGGGCCGGATATTTCAGAGGTGATACGAAAGTAGAAGGTACTTTATGGGTAAATTCTACATCTTATACTTCAGATGAAAAACTCAAGACCAATATAGCAAGCCTTGAATCCTCTGAGACAATATCAAACCTATTAAAAATAAATCCTGTCAAATATAACCTTAAGCAATTTGAAATTATTGCAACCGGTGGAGACACACTTAAAGTATCAAAGTATTACGATGAATCAAGTCAGTTATTTCAAAAAGCAAGATACGGAGTCATAGCCCAGGAACTTCAGGAGATCTATCCCGATTTAGTATATACCGATGGGAATGGTAATTTGGGAGTTGATTATATAGAATTAGTGCCAATTCTGGTAAAGGCTGTTCAGGTGCAACAAAGAAAGATTGAAGAGCTTGAAGCAGCTGTTATAAAGGTTATAAGATAGCTTAAATTCAGTCCGGTTATAAATTGGAGCTTACTCATCATTAATGTCTTGTAAACCTTAACGATGAAAGTAAATGAATGAAGCAATATGATGCATAGTATACTGGAAATCATATGTTTTATACTTTTTATATAAAAATCAAAATCCTAATATCTTACCATAATGAAAAGGATTATTACACTATTATTCTTGCTGGTTAATCTGAGTTATTCAATGGCAGGTCCCATCGATAGTGAAATTGCCAAAAAAGTTGCGAATAATTTCATGAATAGCAGGAGGCCGTCTTCAAAGATACTCAATATTGTATCTGAGCATTACAACAATGAGATTTCTTTCTACGTTATTAATTTTGTAGGAGGAGGTTGGGTTATGGTTTCTTCTGACGATCGAACTGTACCAATTTTGGGCTTTGGTCTTGAAGGAGGATACAGATTAGAAGATTTTAAACCAAGTGGTTTTGTTGCATTAACAGACCTATATAAAAAACAGATACAGAATTCGCGTAAATTAAACCAAAAAAATTCTGATTTGACAAAAAAGTGGGATAACTTGTTAAAAAACTCTTTTGCAGATTCCAAATCTAGTAAAGGTTTGGTGGGAGGATTATTAAATGTTCCCGGCCGTGGTCAGGTTCGATGGTCTCAGAGCGTCAACAATAGTGGCGGTTGTACTCCCGCATATAACACTTTTTCCCCCAGTGGCTCAGGTTCAGGCTGTGATTGTGATCGAAAAGATGTTGGTTGCGGAGCGGTGGCAATGGGACAAATAATGTGGTATTATCAATGGCCTTTAAGTTCTCCATACAGGACCTACAATTGGGCTAACATGCCTAATGCAGTTACTAATAGCACTCCAATAACGCAAGGAGACGAGGTCGCTCATCTGTTGAGAGATTTAGGAAGCGCTGCAGACTTTACATATTGGTGTTCTGGAACCTTTCCACTTGGAGGAACCAATTCTATTGTGAATAGTTTTAACACATTTGGTTATTCAGGTGTTAAAAAACATGTTCGGGCACAATGGGATTACGGTACTGCCTGGGGAGATTTAATTCGTTCTGAGATCGACAACTATCGCCCTGTTTTTTACAGGGGTGATGAATGTGATTTATGCACCAGCAAACATTTCTGGGTCATTGATGGGTATGATTCCTCAGATCCAGATTATTTTTATTGCAATTTTGGCTGGGGCTATCCAGGGCCAACTTATAATATTTCGTATCAATATCTCGATGATTTAACCCCTGGGGAGCATGAATTCAACGAAAATCAGCAGCTCATTAGCGGGATATCCCCGCCAATTCAGTCCTTATTACCGTTGGATATAAACGACGTGGCATATACTGCAGTTTATACAACAGTTATTGAAGCGGCTGAGAACAATATTTCACTTCCCGCCTCTGGAAAGACATTATCTGTAGAAAATGGAGGAGATCTCACGCTTATTGCCGGGAACAACATAACACTCAATCCGGGGTTTGAGGTAAAAGCAGGAGGTAAATTAGCTGCAACAATTGATCCAAGTTATACTGGAAACGATGTGGAAATTACACTTCCTGGATGGACTAATGTATTCACGCCCAATGGAGATGGAATTAATGACAACTTAGTCTATGTAGTTGAAAATGCCGATTCATGGGAATTTGAAGCCTTTGATCTTTCCGGTACTGCAATTTTTCAAAGTGCTGGTAGTATCTCTGGAACAACTGCAACGGTTTGGGACGGTACAGGTGCAGCATATAGTCACGAATACTATCCTTGCATTATAAGATTTAAAAACAGTTATGGTAGAGCCATTGAGAATGCTTATATGGTTTATGTCGCTTTTCTTGCAAAATCTGGTGATACGTCTGATGGCATTGCCTCACTCAAAACTCAAGACATGGATGCTATTTCCCCGGATAACGAGTTTATAGGCAAATCCTCTGAAGACTTAGATTCAAAAATTGAGGTTTATCCAAATCCGAATCAAGGAAGCTTTAGTATAAGATCTCTCGATAATTTTATTGAGGAAATAAAAATATACAATGCTTCAGGTACACTGATTTATGATAAGAGGAATATAAATCAATCTGAGGTTTCAATAAATATTGAAGGCAGACCCAGAGGGATTTACCACATTCATATTTATCAAAATAACCAAATGATTACAAAGAAAATCATTAAAAACTAAGTAAATATGTATTATAAGATTTTGATTTTCCTTTTTCTTACGCTGACTTATTCATGTAAGGAAAGTACTAAAGACACTACAATTTGGATATATAAGATGGTTAACGATTATTCTCAAAAAGTTCCGGTTGAGCTGTCAGCAGATAAAACACAAATCGTTTCACATTCTCTTAAGATCGGCACTCAATGGCCGGTTAGTTTATCAGGGGGATATTTTCTTAACGGATCTATGGGGCCTAATACCGGGTATTTGTCATTATCAATAGAAGAATACAATAGATTTGAGACTTGGCCCGATAAAGATAGTTTATATAGATTACTTATTGATAAGGATCCATTTATCGAATTTTACCGATTAAACGATGACAGAGGAATTTTCATGAATGGGAATGGATATCTTGGATTCGATACCGTTTTATTGAATAGTATAATAAGAAATGGTAAGCTGGAGCTTTATTTTGATAGACTGAAGTAAGAAAAGGTAAGCAATCTTATGCATTATGATCAATGTGGAAAAGGGCTCCGAACCAGAGCCTCTTTTCAGTAAAAAGCGAGGATGCTTATTAGCCTCTTACTCAGCCCGCAAGAGTTTATAGAGAGAGAGTTAATTAGGTTTGGTAAATCGGTTTAAATTATTTAACTTGCTATGTGTTAGTCTTATAAAAACCATATCATCATGAGAAACTTTGCTATTTTTTTCGGATTACTTGCTTTAGTGGTTTTGTCATGCACCGAACAGCCGGTAGACAGGCCCAGTACACTGATTGTAACCGGGATCTCAGAGGCAAAAGGTTCGGAAATAATTTGCGTTGATATTGACTCAGGTGCAGTGGTGAATACCACTCCCATCGATTGCTATGTATTCGGTTCCACTGTTTATGATCCTACAACTAAAGGGTATGGATTTGTAGATTGTGATACAACCTTTAAATTAGTCAATCCGGAATCAGGAAAACTTATCAAATCGATCAAGCTTCCCGGATTTGTCTCGCAGGCTGTGATTGATGCCAACGATAATATGCTGATAGGCCGATATTCAACCATGATTTTTGGAGATGAACCCGATACAATAGACACAAAATCAGCTAAAACAGGGCCACCGATTTATACAAATTATGTTATCAGGGTAAATCTGTCAACAGGCGTCATAGTTTCAAACAACAAAATTGACGTGGAGGATGGAACATATGCAACCACCTACTATTATGATGAAAAAGCAAAACACTACATTCTGTATCGGGCAGATAATTATTTAATTACAATCGAACCGGCAACAGGAAAAATCATTAAGGAACGCCATGTAGGAAAAATACTGGCAAATTCAGTGTACAATCCTGTCAATAATACGCTTATCAGCTTAAGTTTTTCAGCCGGAGATAACGAGCGAACTTATTTAACGGTAATAAACACGGAAACGGGAGCGGAGATCAGCAGTGTCCTTATTGAATCAGGCGGCTATTATGGCAATATTGCAGGTTATGATAAAGAAAACAACTGGTATATTACTGTTAATTCAAAGTTTGAAGTAGTTTGCTTTGACGTCTCAACAGGAGAAATAAAAAAGAGTTATCAGCTAGAGAATCCAATGAAGGATATAAAATTCTGGAGACGATAAGAGATTGGAACTCCACTATGGCAATACAACAGATTCCAGGATCGAAGCTCAGGGAACCTCTAACGCCTATACATGGTACCTGAACCAGGTAAAAGATAAATACGGCAACTTCTATAATGTCGTTTATACTGAGAACACAAGTACCGGGGAGATTTACCCAGCATACATCAATTATTCATGCTATGGAACCACATCAGGGGATTATACTATAGAACTTGGTTACGTGGACCGTACGGTCCCGGTCCAAACTTTTCTAAGTGGGTCTCAGGTCTTGATAAGCAAGCTGCTTAACCTGATAACAATTAAATACGGCACAACCACGGTTGGAAAAATTCAGCTGGTTTATACTGATATGAAATTAACAGAAATAATAAAATTCGGAAAAAATAATACCCGCTTAAATTCGACGGTTGTGTACTGGGGAAGTACATATAGTGGTTTAGCTGAATCGAATAAAACACCAATATTGTTTTTACCACCTCGCATACAAGGTGCTTTTAATGATGATGGCAGAAAAGATCTCTTTGTACTTGGTATGCTACCAACGAATCCTGTTACTTTTAATGGGCGTTTATTTTTGGCTCATAATACAGGAACCATGATCTATACCTCCACTGCCCAACTTCCCACGACTTTCCAGGGTAGTCCCATGTATGCTGGAGATTACAATGGAGACAGCAGGGAAGATGTGCTTTTGTTCCGATTAATAAACAATACGTATTACCTGACATTTTTAATCTCAAATGGAAATTCATTCACGTCAATTGATTACACTAGCCCTTTTATCAGCCCTTCAAGTACTTATTTATCTGGGGATTTTAATGGAACCGGGAAAATGGATCTCATGATAAAGGGGTCGGGCTCTTTCAATTGCATAATATTTGAGTTTGATTTTACAGGAGGTAGTGTCTCGACTAATTTAATTGGTCAAAGTAATGTTACCTGGGGTGCAGCAAGTATTTCTGAAATAAAAGAAGTACCGCTGGACATCAACGGAGATGGTAAAACTGACCTGATGGTGTTAGTTAATAATAGTAGCAGAATTTATGGGTTACAGGAAGGTAGTACCAGTATGTAAGAGATCTGTTCTTCTAATAATATCGGTAATTCCGATGTTAATTTGTTTGGAGATTTTAATGGTGATAGTATGACTGATATCTTCTCGTTTGATCTTTACAATAACTGGAGAATAAATATTTCAAAGGGAAATGGATTTGTTCAATTGCCTAACAGTACATTCAATCAATTTATTCCACAGGTTTGTATTAATGACACTTATTATAATGATTATTACTCTCGGATATGAATGGGGATGGCAAAAGTGATATAGTTGTTATCGGAAAAGGGACAAGTTACTATAATCCTATTAGAATCTATGTGGGCTATAGCAATGGTTGTCAGGATTTCAACCTGCAAACTTATACGCCCTCATCAGGTATCCAGGTTTCGCCAAACTGCGATAACGACGAGCATTATAATTACTTTGGTGATTATAATGGCGATGGAGTAAGTGATTTTTATTATGATGATGGCAGCATAGCACGACTTATAAATACTTATCGCGGAAGATCTCAGAAATAGAAAAGCTCTTGACCATTACATCAAGAGCCTTTTCAAAATTGCTGAAGAATATAATTGTTACCGTCTTCTACCGCCTCCGGTATCGCTTTCAGTATCTTCATCCGTTCGCGCACCTGTAAACTTAACCATGTATTCCACCCGTTGACCGAAGTTGTCTTCAAAAACGAAGTCCAACTGCTGCTGTTCTTCTACCAGGCATTTATAGTTCAGCATGAAGTTATCGGAGGCAATGGCGTGAAAGCGGTTCATAGGCAGTGTTTGTCCTTTGTCATTTTTCAGCGTTCCTTCACCTTCGGATTGGAAATAGCGGAACCTGTAAGATGCTCCGGTGTAATACCCCTCGCGGATAATCGAAAATTCCAGCGCAACCGTCTGACCTTGTTTGAGTGACTTTGGCAGTGGCAAGATTTCAATACTGTACAGGTAATCCTGCTTAATATCCAAATCGTCATTACAGGCACAGACTATAGCCGAGGCCAATAGCGAGTATAAAATGTATGATGCAAATCGTTTCATATTTCTTTTGTTTTTAATTAATGATAAACCTAATCCCCAGGTCTATTTGTGTATTGAATTTACCTACTGAACCAGGCAGCGCCCGTTCCCGGACGTTGAGCAAGAGCGCCGCCCAATCCGCCAGGAAGATTTCCGTTTCGAGCGTCAGAGCAACGCCGTACAGGAAAGTGTCTTTATTTTGGATGGTTGCCCCATCGGGCAGCAATTTGCCGTTCCGGTTGATGGTTTCGTAACCCGCAATGGCCGAAACGCCGAGGGAGAAAAAGACAGTTTTGCCACCGTCTGAGAGGAAGTTCAGAAAATAGCCGCCTTCGCCCGTGAATTGTGCCTGGGGCAGCCGCATATTACTGTACAGGTACTGTTTTTGCAGGTATTCACCGCCGAATAGCCAATGGTTGCCGCTTTTGGTGTATGAAGAAAAAGCCACCCCCGCATGGAAACCGGCACCATCCCTTTTGCTTCCGGGATTAAACTTGTTCACCGTTCCGGCAGTGAGCTGAATGCCTTATTGCGTAGGCAAACGGCGTTGCGCCTGCGCTTGGTCTGCAAAGACCAGACACAGCACAGCCGCAAGTAAGAAAGTTGTCCGTTTCATCTTACTTCACTTTTAGTTCGTTAATCACTTCGGCTCGGGTGATGTCGCTGTTTTCGATGACAAACTGCTGATGACGGCCACCGTTTTTTTCAAAGAGTTCCACTACCAACTGTTTGTCATCGGGAATCGTAAATTTATCCATCGCAAACATGGTGCGTTCCGAGCCTTTGCCGGGCACCTGCGTAACATAGTTATAGGCACGCAGGGGAAGTATCACAGTTTCCTGGATAGCGGTACGTTTGGCAACCTTTTTGTCGACGATTTTCCAACTGATAAAATCCACGTCGAACGGCACGCTCGAAGAGTTTTTGATTTGCGTATGAAAGTACAAAGTCCCACTGTGTGTGTAAATTCCTTTCAGCAGGTATTGAATGCCGAAGCGCGTGCAACCAATATGCTTTACTTTGCGCTTATCGCTTTGGTAAACGGATTTCATAATCAGGAGGACGACTTTCGGTGATTCGCCGCCGAGCTCTTTCAGGTAGATTTCCATTGCGTTGTTGGGACGGTTCACCGCCTGTCCATCGTGGATAAAGTCCTTCATTTCCACGTTGAGCTTCATGGGTTCGGTGGCATATTTCACATTGAAGGAGTAAAAACTGCCTTCGTCGGTGATAACCGAGAAGTTCGTTTCCGTTTCAAAGCCTTTGACGGCAGCCTTTACACGGATAACGTTTTCCGAACCGTCGGCTTTACCTGCAATAATGTTGGCAGAACCCAGGTCGATATAGCGAATGGCAGAGGGGAAAATAATGTGAACGGTTTTGTCGAAGGTGACTTCCAGACCGTAGGGCGGAATCATGCGGTCGTAGTTGAGTTTCCGGGTAAGCCCTTCGTACAGGTCGCCCGTGTTTGTTTGTGTTTGTGCGTTTGTTGTAAACGAAATTACAGCAAAAGCAATTATAAAAAGAAACTGTTTCATTTTTTATGGATTTTAGTGGTGTTAATTATTTATTGTTTGGCAACAGGAATACTTTGTATCCCGCTTTGAGGCTGACTTTTACTTCCCGTAACTTCTTGGAAACATACTGCGAAGTTCCCTGGATCACTCCGCGTCCCAGATCGGCGGCCAATTGCTGCCCCGCATTGCTTGTAAGACTGATACTGGTTCCGGCGCTTGCTCCCATATTTGCTGCCACTTCCTTGACGGCGTTTATTTCTGCAGGATTTGGAATACAAATGCCCGGCTGTCCGTCGGTATCATACACCCGAAGTTCAACGGGAATGATGATGCCGGCATATTCGAGCGATACAACGGAGACACCTAGCCGCTCGTCCTGGATCTTCGCCACGCCAGTAATCATGGTATTGCGCGGAACGATCACAGACCCCGCCTGCATTTGTTCCAGTAGCCGCAGGCGTACGGTTTGCCCGTCCATAATGGTTTGGTCATCGTGGATGCAGGCCGAAATGGTATTCTTGCTTTCTTTTTGTGTTTCAGCCGGCACAGTGAAAAAACCTATGTTCCGCGGTTGTCCGAACGCCAGGGCGATTTCCGCGCTACTCATATCCTGCTGCAAAGCCGACACCGTGCGCTCGGTTACCTGGCTAACGGGAACCACCGTTATTTTGCCTGGTGAGCCCCGCTCAGCCGTCACTGCTTCATCGCTCCCGGCAGGGCTTTGCCCTTGCATCTGCGGCATATACTTTGCGGCTATCTGGTAAGACTTTTCCATTATTACCAGTTGCTCATCGACAGTATTTTGCTTGTTTTCCTTTTCGGCCAGGCTCACTTTCAGTTCTTCCAATTCTTTGGACAGGCGTTCTTTTTCGGGATCTTCTTTCGGACTTTCGTAAAATGTTCCGAGCGTGCGGTTAATATCGCGATAAGCATTGGCGGATGTTTGTATGGAAGATTGCGTGAGCCTGCTTTGTTGTGGCTTGTTTGCATTACTTTTTACAGGTTCATTACTTGGCGAGACCATATTGCCGGAAGACTTTTTGTCGTCTCCCAACATATATGCAAAATCCTGTAACGAGCGCATTTTTTCGTCTTGCCTCTGCTTCATTTGTTCTTCTTCGTATGCGCTTTTCTTGTCGCCGATGATGCCTTCTTCCTTCGGCATCGGGATGTCGGCGTTAAAGCCCGCCGTGGCTTCCGTCTTCGCCTTTTCGTCTGCCGGCGGGGCGAAAATCAGCCACAGGCTGGCCCCGAAAACAATGAACATCAAAGCAAAGACAGCATACTTTTTCATCTTCTGCTTCTGCTGGGATGTAAGAGTTTGTATACCCTCTTTAGTTTGATTATTTTCTTTCATAGATTTGTTTTTTTACGTGGTTAATACTGTCATTTGAATGCTGTAGTTCAAACTCTTTGATGTGCCCTATTTTCATGTACTTCTTTTTGGCATCGCGTTTTCCGATGTTGTAAATGGAACTCACGGTCATATGAATGGACATACTGCCGAAAATGGCGCAAAATGCCAAAATCGTTATCAGCCGCCGCTTAGGCGAAAGCCCGCTGCACACCCGGCGCAGCCCGCCGTCTGTCCAGACCCAGAACCTGTTTATTTCCTTTTTTTTCATACCTGCAAGATTTAGCGGTCGATGACCCTGATGTCTTTATTCTCTATGATTTCAAAGGCTTCCATCGTAAAGCCGTGCGGGTTATTGTCCGAGCGAACCGAGTTAATCAGGTTGCAGCGCGTAACAAGATTTCGTTCGGTGACATTGCTTTCCCGTATAATCATTTGCCTTGCATAAGTGGCGACCTTGTACGGATAACTGTTGAAGTTGCACGCCACACTGTCCACCTGAATAGCCTGGTTGATATTGCCGGAAATGATCCGGTTGTAATAACCCTTTTCCGTAAGGTCTTTGTAGTAAGCAAAAGCGCTTTTATCAACCAGGAATAGCGCCCGTTTAATATTCGATTCAATGGCATTCTTATCCGGTGAAAGTGTGAAAAAGAGTTCGTGAAAACGTTTAACATGCTCGCGGGCTTCCACGGGACGGTTCTGCGATAAGTCCTGGGAAAGCGCGAGCATCAGTGATTTCCCTCCGTCCAGCACGTAGATCTTTTGTCGTTGGGCTTCGGCGAAAGTAAAGGCTTTCCACAGGGAATAAACTACAATTGACGTGCACATGCAAACAAACACGATTGCGAAAAGCCGTATCTGCCTGAAGGATGATTCGATATTTTTTAGACTTTTAAATTCCATGTTTTACTTGTTTTTTACTTGATTTATTTTCCCTATTAATTTTCCTGAAATATCCCCCGCTGACGCTCCTGCTGCACCGCCGACCATAAAGGCGCCCTTGTGGCAGCCGTGTTGACGCTACGTCCGAAGTTGCCCATACCTCCCGCCTGGATAATCCATTATTCCGTTTTAGAGCTTGAAACGCCTGTTGCGGTGAGCAACATTTTGTTTAGGCGCACCACACACCATAGCAATCGCCTCTGCCACTTTAGGTGCGGCAATGGCAGATAAATTAGTTAACTCTGATTGTTTCAGCAATTGCCCGAAGCGGTCTTTTTTCGTTACCACCATTTTATTCAGGTCAAATTTCCCGTTCTGATATTTTATCCACATGCTGCACTGCACACGAGGTTTGTCTTCCCCTGCCCACCAGAGGTAGCCAGTCAGCAACAACTCCTGTTTAGGCACACCCTCTGCACCTTTTCGGCAGTTTTCGAGATATTCGTTTATGCTTTCTTTCAGCTTTCCGGCATACGCACCCTGCGTATGAAAATAGCCGTTATATCCTTTATCAGTAAGGATTTTCGCTAATGTGTTCAAATCTGATAATGATTCCATAATATTGATTTTAGCGTTCTATGAATGATGATTCGATTTTTTTAAACTTTTAAATTCCATTTTTACTTGATTTTATTTTCCCATTAATTTGCCTGAAATGTTTCCGGTTGCCGCACCTGCTACGCCGCCGATCATAGAGCCGCCCCTTGTGGCAGCCGTATTGACGTTCCGTCCGAAGTTGCCCATACCTCCCGCCTGGATAATCCAGCCGGAAACCGTCGGAATTGTGAAATACCCTATTATCCCGATGATCATAAAAATGATATAGACGGTATTGGAAGAATCCAATGAGAAATTGGGGTTATTCTGCAATTCGTTGATGTCGTTTTGCAGCATGAGGACCTGTATCTTGGCCAGTATCGAACTGAATAAATCCGATACCGGCAGCCACAGGTACACGCTTATATAGCGCGTTATCCACTGCGTCATGGTCGATTGAAATCCGTCGTACACAGAAATAGCGAAGGCAATCGGACCCAGGATGGCAAGAACAATCAAAAAGAATGTCCGAATCGTATCAATGACAAGCGCTGCCGCCTGAAAGAGTATTTCCAGGAGTTCTCGGAACCAGTCACGGATGGACTTTTTCATGTTATACATCCCGCGTTCGATATACATGCCCGACATTGTAACCAGGTCTCCGGGCGACCAGCCGAGTTCGTCCAACTGTCGGTCGAACTCCTCGTTGCTCACGAGGTAGGCGGTTTCGGGATTACGCATCATGGCTTCGTATTCCAGGTCGTCTTTTTGACGGCGGTACTCTTTCATATCGAAGGTTTGCGTTTCGAGCATCTGATGAGTGCCTTTTACTATGGGCGACATCACGGAATTAATAGTTCCCAGAACGAACGAGGGAAAGAACATAATGCAGAGCCCGATGGCAAAGGGCCGTAAGAGCGGGTACACATCAATCGGTTCGGCGCGGGACAAGCTTTGCCATACACGGACAGCCACGTAGAACAGTGCGCCCAATCCTGCAATCCCTTTTGCAATACCCGCCATATTGCCGCAAAGCGGCATCATTTCAGTGTAGAGGCTACGGAGGATCTGATGCAGGTTGTCGAAATCTACTGCTAACAGTACCATGATTACCAGTATCTTTCGTCAGCATTACCGTATAAGGCCATCACGCGGTCGGTGTCTCCCGTTTTCTTTGCCCTCAGGTACGAAACGGAAATATTTTTCCGTGTATAATAACTCACCAAATCACGGTGGCGGCGAATTCTGTCATGTACCCGGGTAATGATATCCATACGCTCGCTGTCGGTCATGGAAAGCCCGTTGACGTTTACCACGTCTTTGAGCTCCAGCAGCATATCGGCGCTTTCCTGCAGCAGCTTGGTGTAGCCGAAAGCGATAGCCGTCAACTCTTCCACACGGAAGTTCGGGTCAACCATCATCTTTTGAAAACTGTTGACGTAGATGTCGGTAATTTCTCCGACAAGCAAAATGGTGTTCTTCACTTTCTTGGCATCTTTCACCAGGTCATGGATGCTTTTGAGCTTGTCATAATACTCTTTTCCCTGCTTATAAATTTTGACTGTTTCTTCAAAATTTTTCACCATGTTAGTCGCGGTAGTCGCGGTCTGAATTACGTTTTTTGTCGTATTGACAATACTCTGCGCAAGGTTGGTGGGGTCGGTTACGATCCATTGGGCTTTCAGTGGAAGGCTGAATAGTGCAATCAGGCCCGTCATTAAAATGATTCTTACTTTCATGTTTTTCGGATTTTAGTGGTTTATAAATGTTGATTCCTTTTACTATCTGCCAGTTGTTTAATAGCGAGTTCAATGTTCCCGCCCAGCTTTTCCGTCAGGCGGAACAGTTCCAGCTTTTCGGTTTCTTCAGTGGTGTAAGTGTAGTATTCTTCGAGACTGACTTCCGTTGCATAAACCGCGGATTGTACGCCGCCCAAACCGATCCACACTTCCTTGTAACGGCGCGAAGGATGGTTAGCCATATTGATAGACAGCACCTGTGATTTTTCCTTTTCCGTAAGACCCAGCATTGCCTGAATAGAATCGAATTTGTTCATGTATTTCCTCTGGTCTAAGAGGATTTTGCAGTCGGAATTATTTATAATACTTTCTTTCACGATGGGCGAAGCGATGATGTCATCGACTTCCTGCGTTACCACAATCGCTTCACCGAAGAATTTACGAACGGTTTTAAAGAGGTACTTTATATACTCGGCCATACCTTCTTTGGCGATGGCTTTCCACGCTTCCTCGATCAATATCATTTTTCGGATTCCTTTTAATTTCCTCATCTTGCCTATAAAGGTTTCCATGATGATAATCGTTACAATCGGGAACAGGATCTTGTGGTCTTTGATGTTGTCGAGTTCAAAGACGATAAACCGCTTGCTTAGCAGATCCAGTTGTTTATCCGAGTTCAGCAGGTAATCGTATTCGCCGCCTTTGTAGTACGGTTCCAGCACGTTCAGGAAGTTGGCCACGTCAAAATCCTTTTCGCGTACCTGTTTGGCGGCAAGTACTTCGCAGTACGCACCGCTGACAAATTCGTAGAAGGTATTGAACGACGGAATAATACTATCCTCCGCCAACCCGTCGATAAACATACTGACCGCATTTGACAATGCCACTTCTTCGGCCCGTGTCGGCGGCTCATTGTCCCGCTTCCACAGCGTCAGGATAAGAGTCTTAATGGATTCCCGTTTTTCAATATCGAATACGCCATCATCCGTGTAGAATGGGTTGAAAGCAATCGGGTTTTCTTCAGTATAGGTGAAATAGACACCGTCCTTTCCGCCTGTTTTACGGTTTATCATCTCGCACAAACCCTGGTAGGAATTTCCTGTATCCACGATCAGCACATGCGTTCCCTGCTCATAGTACTGACGTACCATGTGGTTTGTGAAGAACGATTTTCCCGAACCCGAAGGCCCCAGGATGAACTTGTTCCGGTTGGTGATAATCCCGCGTTTCATCGGCAGGTCGGAAATATCCAAATGCAATGGTTTTCCCGTAAGCCTATCGACCATTTTAATGCCGAAAGGCGAAGGCGAACTCTGGTAGCTTGTTTCTTCCGTGAAAAAACACAGGGCTTGTTCAATAAATGTATAGAAGCTTTCTTCCGAAGGAAAATCGCCTTCGTTCCCTGGGATGCCTGCCCAGTACAAAGTGGGCGTATCCACGGTGTTGTGACGGGGCTTGCATTCCATAAGTGCGAGCTGCGAACCCACATCATTCTTAATCCGTTTCAGTTCCTCCGCATCATCCGACCAGGCCATCACGTTACAATGGCATCGTACCGAAGTCAGCCCATAGCTGTGAGCTTCGTTCAGGTACTTTTCAATCCATTCCTTGTTGATTTGATTACCGCGGGAATAACGGGAAAGCGAGTGCATGTTCCTTGCCTGCTTTTCAAACCGTTGGAGGTTTTCCGTATGGTCGTCGATAAAAATATACTGGTTGTAAATATGGTTGCACGACAGTAGCACGCCCACAGGCGAAGCAAAGGACAACCGGCAATCGCTGCGGTCGGTCGAAAGCTTTTCGTAACGCCCGTCGGTTCTGACCTGCGATGGCAAATCTTCGGCATCCGACAGCGTGTGTAAGCACAACAGGTTATCACCAATCCGCATATCGGCAGCTGCCAGGGAGATATCCTGCAAAGAGGTTGTGTCGCACTGCGAAAGTGCGAAGTATTTTTCTATGATACCTGCCTGCGTTGGTGTTCCGGTGATTTCATCACCAGTCAGCCTGATCAGTTTGATAAATCCGCTGTCGCCAACGATGCGTTCAAACTGGCTGGTGGATTCCAGGAACTTCAACGCCGCATCCTTGTCCTGGACTTCCTTTGGCACAATAAAGCCGCGGCAAAGCGTGGAAAAGTCGCTTTGTCTGCGGCTACGTTCCCTGGTTGTTTTAGTAAGGAACAGGTAACAGGTGTGATTCAGGTAAGGGCGTTCGTTAAAGTGCCTTTCAAAACACCGGGAAAGAAAACTCAAATCGTCTTTCTGAATTTCGGGCGTATAGTTTTCACGGATAAACCAGTCCTGCTTATGCACCACGCAGAAGTTGGGCAGTACCTTGACGGCCTTTGTCCATGCCGAATGTATGGCTTCATATTCGGCGCTTGTTATCGTGAATAATTCCGGTAACTCTACACGAAAGCCGACCGTAATATCGGCATCCTTACTGATGATACAGTCCTGTTCAAGGGCCAGCAGAGGAAACCTGCTTTCCAATGTGACGGCTTTTAGTGTATTCCTCATTTTTGTATCGTATTAATAAAAGGGTCTGAGACCCTTTTGCGGGTAAATAATCGGGGGATGGTCCGGCGGTTGATAATGTATTTGGGATGGCTGTGGCGGGCCCTAAGTTTCATCAGGCCGTGCTCACCGTATTTGGTGTTGAGCGAAAAAGTCACCCACACCAAAGCGGATGCGGCGCTCACGCCAAAGCCGATGCATACCCATTGGCCGATACCCGCCATATACATCACCACAAACACAACGAAAATGCCAAGCAGCCCGCCTGCAAAAATGAACAGGTATTGGCTTTTCAGTCCTTTAAATTCCGCCGGTTTGCCTATCCCCTTGTTAATCGGATAGTCTGCCATGACCGATTACAAAAAGAAGGCGCGAAGAATGGTTGCCGCTACAATCAGGAAGATACATGCACCGAACCATGAAGCCGCAGTCTTGCTTGTATCGGGATCGCCTGAACTGAATTTGCTGTATACTTTCACCCCGCCGATTAGTCCGACAACTGCGCCAATCGCATAAATGAGCCTGGTTGCAGGCTCGAAATACGACGTTACCATGCTTGTGGCTTCGTTTATACCGGCCGAGCCGTCTTGTGCAAATGCGCTTGTGGCAGCCAGGATAAAGGCTGCCGAAAAGAAAAATCTCTTTTTTGTCATAATAATTATTGAATAACGGCCGTGAAAGACGGATAAGCTTTCACGGCGGGTTAATACTGTTTTTACTTTGGATTTTAGTGGTGGCTTATTTCGTTCAGCCGTACTCTTTCTGTTTCATTTTCTTCCTTTTTTCGTTTATAAAATACCGGCGATATCAAAGTCGCCTAATTCTTTATCGCTGCTTGATTTCACGCTACCCTGCTGAACCGAAAAGTATTTGTCCATAATGGATGACACGCGCTCAACTCCTTGCGGAAGTTGTGAAACCATTTGCTGGAAGATGTCTGTCCCACCTTCCCGCCGGATGATTTCAGCTGCTTTCCTTTCATCATCTTCCGATGTTTTCTTTTCCCGGATAACATCGAGCGAATATTCCAGATCCTCGAAACTTGCACCACTGGCAAGACCTTCATCGCTTCCCGGGGTTTGCCGAAGTTCTTCGGTTTCTTCGTCCGTTTCATCGGAATCCGCTTTGGGAATTTCTTCGTCATATTCCACCGGAACTTCGATGCCCATCGGCCCGTTTTCCTGCGTCTGATTTTCATTCGCCACGGCAAATGTATAGGGATCTTCCATCGGTTTTAAAACCTGTCCCCGCATGTCCCCAATTGTCTGCGTTTGTCTCAGTACCACCTTCGTTTTACCCATCACATCGGCAGAAGAAACCCTTCTGGGTTTACTTTGCATAGCGATTTCGTCCGGGCTTTTCCGCTTTCGGAAAAGCAGCAGGAACAGAGCGGTGCAACAGGCGATAATAATCCACACAGCCATGACTAAAAGAGTTTTGTGTATTTCTTTTCGTACAGTTCATTGATTTCATTCATGTAAGTTTCAAAGTGTTGCCACAGCACATTGTCGATGTAACCGCCAACGCTCAACTCTTTGCCGCCTAGTACACTTACGATTTTCGATACCTTTTCATGTATTTCCTTGCTGATGTATACGCTTTGCCGCGCTTTCAACTCGCCACGTTGCAGGAAAACCGTTTCGTAGCCTGCCGTGTTGCCACGCTTGCGTTTGGCCGGTTCTCTGGGTTTTTCCCCGACGTTTGTTTTTTCTTCCGGTGCAGATGCTTCATCTTCTTCATGTTTTTCTTCCGGTTCTTTCGGTTGTAGGGTAGAAGGTTCGGACGTTTCTTTCTTTGTGGTAAACCCGCCTGCAATCACACTCATTAAGTATTGTTCGTCCACGGGGGTGGATGGATTTTGCTTTGCCATTCTACTATAGTTTTATGGTTTCCAAAATTTCATTCATCAGTTCTTCCAGGTTGCTGCCCTTAACCAATCGTTTATCAGCAGGGAAGAGCGTGGAACGGAACACCGCCTTTTTTTCACCCGACAATTCCTTGTTGTATCGTTTGGTGTCGGGAATAAAGGTTTTCATCAGCGGCAGACCCAGTTCACCTATGGCTTTTTCAAAGAGTTGATAGAGGTCTGTTTTTTCGCGGCCATCGACCTTGTTCCAGAACAAGGATAAGGCTTTTAGCCGTATGCCGTCTTTCCCCACAAGGTTTTTGTGGACGGCATCGGCAAACGAAAGGCAGCTTTCCAACACGATGCGGTCGGCTATGATCGGTGTAAAAATGTAATCCATATTGGCGATAGATTTTAGCACGCCCGCATTGCCAACGGTTCCGGGAAGGTCGAAGAAAATCACATCGGTCTTTTCACCGGTCGTTTCCAAAAATTCATTGGCGGTGTCCACTGCCTTTTCGGGCTTGCTGCACAAAATAGGATATGCCTTTTTGTTCAATGCTTTGAACTGCTGGTAAGCCATCCGCTTGTAGTACTCATCCGAGCCGATTTGTTCGGCATCGCGCTTGCGCATGGCATTGATGCTATGCTGCGGGAAATCGCAATCGACCACCACCACGTTTTTACCGCCTACATAATGCAGGTACGATGCGGCAATTACCGTGAAAGCCGTTTTACCGACCCCGCCTTTTTGCGTCGAGAACGCTACATACAGAGTTTCTTTTTCCATTGCTTTTTGTTTTAATGTGATACTTCAATCTGTCAATCATTCAATATTTCTTTCATTCAATCTTTACTTATCGAATTGCTTCAATCGATCATCCCGCCAGCCTTTCATTACATCAGTACTTCATTCGTTCAATCAATCTTTCTATAAACCGGTAAGTCAACCAACCAATCATTCACTACACCAATAAATCAATGAATCATTCAATACGTTATCAGATCAACCAGTCAAAAAACCATCCGCTAACGCTTTCAATCAGTCATTCAATCAATCGACCGAATAAATAAAAAGAGAAAAGAAACGCATTTTGAAAACTGTCCCCGGATGTCTCTGTTTGTCTGCATTTGTCATCTATCAAGGTTTTAAAGGGGAGTTATAACACCAGTAACTTTGCTGGTGCGCTATTTGAACAGTCATTTTTTCTAATTCGTAAGAGTCAATCATGCAAACGTGAAATCCGTCGTAGGGTGGATCTTATCCCGACAAACGGGATAGCAAGTTGTATTTTGAGCAGCGCGGAATAGAATTCGCTGCTCAAAATCACTTGGCGGCGGAAGCGCTCATGCCCCTCCGAAGTCGGGGCATGTCTGGAAAGTTTTCAATAATGGACAAGCCCGAAGGCTTTTCTCAACCACTAAATATCCGCAGTATCAACTTGTAAAATGAATCGAGATGAATGAAGAAAGGAAAAATCGAAGCCGGAAGGCGGGACGCAAACCGAAGGATAACCCTGCCGTTTTCCGATATTCTGTGAGTTTTAACGAGGTGGAACATGCGCGGTTCCTGTCTCTTTTCGAGCAGTCGGGAATGAAAATCAAAGCGCATTTTATCTCCGCCTGCATCTTTGATAAACCCGTTACGGTAGTCAAAATCGACAAGGCGGCAATGGATTACTATATGCGATTGACCACGTTTTACGGTCAATTTCGCGCCATAGGCGTCAACTACAATCAAATTACAAAGGCGATCAAAGCCACGTTTACCGAGAAAAAAGCCCTGGCTTTCCTGTATAGACTGGAAAAAGCGACACTCGAACTGGTTGCAATCAACAAGCGGATTATTGAACTAACCGATGAGTTTGAACGGCGATGGTTGCAAAAATAAATTCGGGAAGTTCTCTGTACGGTGCGCTTTCATACAACCAGGAAAAGGTAAACCAAAAACATGCAAAGGTAATTTTCACCAACCGCATGATTGAGCCCAGGGACGGCGTTTACGGCATCGGCGCATGTATGCGTTCGTTTGAGCCGTATTTACTGGCCAACCGGAAAACGGAAAAGCCGGTACTGCATATCTCCATCAATCCCGATCCGAAAGATGTACTGACGGACGAGCAACTATCATCCGTTGCACAGCAGTACATGGATAAAATGGGTTATGGCAATCAGCCATTCATTGCGTATAAGCACGAGGACATCGACCGGCGCCATATACATATCGTATCACTGCGGGTGGATGAGAACGGCAGGAAGTTAGACCACAACTTTGAGCGCAAAAGATCAATGGATATTTGCCGTGGGTTGGAACGTGAATACGGTCTGGTCGTTGCGGACAAAAAGCAGCGTCAGGAAAGTACGCCGCTTAAAGCAGTCCGCTGCGGGGATGGCGACATCAAACATCAGATCGCTAGTGTCATCCGGCCCATCGCCGACAACTATCATTTCCAAAGTTTGAAGCAGTACAAAGCCCTGCTTTTCTTCTATAATATAAACGTAGAGGAAGTGCGCGGCGAGGTGAAAGGTAAGCCGTATAAGGGGTTGGTGTATTCTGCTTTGAATGATAAAGGAGAGAAAGCCGGTCATCCGTTTCAATCATCACTGTTTGGCAAATCCGTTGGGATGAATGCTTTAGAGAAACGTATTGAGAAATCAACGGAAACCAGAAAAAGCAAAGGGCTGAAAGAGCGAAGCAGGAAAGTAATTGCCTCGGCCATGCAATCCTGCAAAAACCGCCCTGGATTTGAACAGGAGTTAGTAAAAAACGGCATCAGCGTTTTGTTTCGCGAGAATGAGCAAGGGCGAATTTATGGCGCAACCTTCATCGACCACGAGTGGAAGGCCGTGTTCAATGGGTCACAGTTAGGCAAGGAATTTTCGGCCAATGTGTTCAATGATTTATTTAGTGGTAAGCAGCAAGAGACGAAAGGGCAGCAGCTTGAATACGACACGAGGCAGGCGTTTGAGCCGCTTGGTGATTCCTCCCAGAAAGATAGTGATTCCTCTATAGGTGGATTATTCGATCTGCTTTCGCCTGAACCGCAAGGTGCAAACCCCGAAGAAGAAGCCTTTACACGACGAATGAGAAAGAAGAAAAGAAAACGAAAGCCATTATAAGCAGTAAAAAAAGACAGTTATGCAAAACGAGGACGATTTAAAAGGATTGGCCAAAGTCATGGAATTCATGCGTGCCATCAGCATTATATTTGTAGTGATAAACATTTACTGGTTCTGCTACCAAGTCATAAAGGATTGTGGCATCAACATCGGCGTGGTAGATAAAATTCTACTTAACTTCCAGCGGACGGCAGGACTGTTTTCATCCATCCTCTGGACAAAAATATTTGCCGTTGTTTTCCTCGCACTGTCATGTCTTGGAACCAGAGGCGTGAAAGAAGAAAAAATCACATGGGGAAAGATATATACCTTCCTGACTATCGGTTCTATCCTGTTTTTCCTGAACTGGTGGCTATTGGATTTACCGTTTCCTCCGGAAGCCAACACGGCTTTTTATATCGTTACCATGACCCTGGGGTACATCTTCCTGCTGGTTGCCGGATTATGGATGAGCCGCCTTCTGAAAAATAACCTGATGGACGATGTTTTCAATACCGAAAACGAATCGTTCATGCAGGAAACAAGGCTGATGGAAAACGAGTATTCCGTGAACCTGCCAACACGCTTTTTCTACAACAATAAGTGGAACAACGGTTGGATAAACGTGGTGAACCCGTTTCGTGCATCTGTAGTACTCGGAACACCGGGTTCCGGGAAGTCCTATGCCGTGATCAATAATTACATCAAACAGCAGATCCGCAAAGGATTTTCCATGTATATCTACGATTACAAGTTCGATGATTTAAGTGCCATAGCGTACAATACGCTGCTTGGCAATATCGACAAATACCGGGTCCCGCCGAAGTTCTACGTGATTAACTTTGACAACCCGCGTGGAAGCCACCGTTGTAACCCGATCAATCCTGCGTTTATGACCGATATCAGTGATGCTTACGAAAGCGCATACACGATAATGCTCAATCTGAACCGTACATGGATACATAAACAAGGCGATTTTTTCGTGGAATCGCCGATTATCCTACTAGCGGCCATCATTTGGTATCTGAAAATCTATCAAGGCGGGAAATACTGCACTTTCCCTCACGCCATCGAGTTTTTAAACCGAAAGTATGCCGACATTTTCCCGATTTTAACTTCGTACCCGCAATTGGAAAACTACCTGAGCCCCTTTATGGATGCTTGGGAAGGAGGTGCGCAAGACCAGTTGCAAGGGCAGATAGCTTCGGCAAAAATACCATTATCGAGGATGATAAGCCCACAATTATATTGGGTAATGACAGGCGATGATTTTATCTTGGACATCAACAATCCTGCACAGCCGAAAATACTCTGCGTGGGTAATAATCCCGACCGTCAGAATATTTATAGCGCCGCCCTGGGCTTATACAATTCCAGGATTGTGAAATTAATAAACAAGAAAGGGCGATTAAAAAGCAGCGTTATCATCGACGAGCTGCCCACCATCTATTTCCGTGGTTTGGACAACCTGATTGCCACCGCCCGAGGTAACAAAGTAGCGGTCTGTTTGGGCTTTCAGGATTATAGCCAGTTGGTACGCGACTACGGCGACAAGGAAAGCAAAGTGATTCAAAATACGGTGGGTAATATTTTCAGTGGTCATGTTGTGGGAGACACAGCAAAAGCGCTATCGGAACGCTTCGGGAAAGTGCTGCAAAAACGCCAGTCGATGACTATCAACCGCAACGACAAATCAACATCCATCAGCACGCAGCTGGAATCGTTGATCCCTGCATCCAAAATCAGTAACCTTACGCAGGGCATGTTCGTGGGTGCGGTATCCGACAACTTCGACGAACGCATCGAGCAGAAGATTTTCCACGCCGAAATTGTGGTGGACAATTCGGCCGCAGCAGCAGAAACAAAAGCTTACAAGAAGATCCCCGAAATTGTCAACTTTACCAATTCTGATGGCAAAGATATCATGCAGACAGAGATAGAATTGAATTACAAACAGGTGAAGCAAGATGTACTTGATATTGTGAAGGTGGAATTGGAACGAATTGAGAATGATGAAACCCTTTGTCATTTGTTGCCAAAGTAGGAGTAATACGTATATAGAAAAATCGATTTAGAGCGACTTATTTATATTGCTTTTATTCCTGATAGCAACTCTTGAATCTTTTGTGATTTTTCGATTCTATTAGAGGAATAATTGTCAAAGACTAACTGCATAAATCTTTCCTGAATTAAATGAGTTTCTGGCATTATTGACGAGCATTTAGCTTCGACATTACTAATATAGTCTAACAAGCTTTTCCCTCTAAATGTAAGAGGAGCGAGAAATCTTGGAACTAATTTTTTCTCATTCCATTCTATTAGGCAATCACCAAAATCAACTTCTGCAATATTTTGACTCACAATGAATTTTGCATAATTGTATAAGAATTTATATTCATTATGGCTTCCCACTACATACGGACTTCTACATTCAATTATATCCATAGCAATTGACATATCAAAATATAATTGTCTGCACATATTTGTCAATCCATGTAGATATAAGTCTAAAAAAGAAAGAGTAAACAAGGGTGATTTACAACGAGTTGAAATCATAGCATTAAATACTCCTTCTATATCTAAAAGAGGATTATCAAAATCGCCAATGGTTTCAAAGAGCTTATTTTTAGTTGTAGAATTAAGAATATTGGTTTTAGGAATTTTGATATTACCCATTCCGTTTACTTTGAGATGGTAATGAGCATCTATGAAATAGATTTTATCATTATTGGGACTATATACCAAAAGTATTACAGGGATTGGAAATTTTTCCCAATAATGCTTATGCTTCTCCTTAGGATAAAGCGTCCAATTATTAATGTCGGTCGTACTATCGTTAAGATAAGAGTCTCCCGATTTTATTTGTAATGCAACCATCTTTCCTGTTGCTTCTCCGGCATTATTAACATATTCGACTTGTCCGTCTATACCTATGTCAGTATTAGAAATCTCTCTAAAAATCAAACCTAACTCCGTGAGCCGAAGTGCTACTCTGTGGACACCTATCCGTTCCTGCCAATTCTCAGATGTGTATTTTGGTAATGCTTCCATACCATCCCTTTCTGTGACACACGTTGTTCAAAAACATTAAAATTCAATTGTATATTTCCATGTTCTTTTTATTCCTTCTGCATGTTTCTGATAATACATTTTACTATATGGAAAGATTATACTCAATGGTTGTCCTTTGTAATTCATTATGTAATACAAAGCAATCCCTACAGTCTGAGGTTTTGTAGATAGAGGACTTAAATATATGTTAGTCGAATTAGGATTCTCTGCGATTATTTCATTAATTATCTGTGCAGTGACAAAAGGGTCAAATGCAGGAGCAAATCTTATTTGTTTATACTCGCCCGTAGATTGTTTCGCATTTTCCATCTTTAAAATACTCTCCTGATACATATCAGGTTGCAAAGATGGAAATCCTAATATATAATACTTCTTTTGACAATGACCTTTGTTTTGAGCGACTTTTGCAATTAATGCATCATCATATCCAGCACAAATTATAAGTAAATCGTTTTCCGTATTCGGATTATTATTTACAGAAGAACATCCTTCCACATCTTGTATCCCATCAACATATCCAGAGAATTTTGTTTCATCAGCATTTTTGTATAATATAGGTTCTGTATATAATAAATCGACCTTAGAAACACCCGAACATGACAGAAATTTCAATAAATAAATTAGATGTGGACGAATAAATCCAGTGATATCAATGCAAATTTTCTTCTCTTTATAATCAGACCGTACAAAGTCATTGATAAAATCAGCAAAATATTCAGATTCTGAAAAAAAATCATTCTTATACGTATTATTATCAGGCAACTCATCAATTCCCTTGTATTGAGGGAAAATAAACCACTTTTTTTCAAGGGCTTTAGCATCTTGAAAAATATTCTTTGTTCGGTTGCAGTTATCAAATGCGGAGAAATATATATCATATTGTGGAGAATTACTTAAATCTCCATTGTCATATGAATTCTTATAAAAAATCGTGTAATCCATCTTCATTATCATTAATGGAATAAGTTTAAAGTATTACTCGAATCTTGTTTCTTTTTATTTTTCCCGAATAGAGGAGCAGAAAATCGAGCTTTTAATTCTTTATATTCTGATGAAAATGTGTTATACTTACACGGGTCAAAAATTGCATTTATCATATTTGAAGACAAATCAGCTCCACCTCTGCGAGAAGAAGGTAAGTTCCATAAGGGAGCAAGTATTCTGTTTAACTGATAATTCAATTCTTTCCTGCCTGAATTCCTCTGTTTTCTGTCTTTAACTTCTACTATTAGAGAATGAGTTTTCGCTAATTTTATGTATTTAATCGCATTGTCGGAAATATCTTCTATCCCAAAATTAAAAGCACAAACACTAGTCTCTGTAGGTTTATCTGAGAATCGATATACTTGGAAAACACTTGAAAGACTATTCAGTGATTTATACAGATTTTTTCCAGATTCTCCAACTATTTCAACATCTTGATAGAACCACTTAGCCGTTTCAAAAACACCCTGATATTGGGCTTCTAAAGTTATCATAGAGCCTTCTTCTAAGGGTTTTTCCCCTAATAAATCGGATTTTTCGACTATCAATTTTAATATCAAAAGAAATACCCTTGGATTTCCCCATGAAAGATTTATAAATTCCTCAATTCCGGAATAACAAGTATTTTTAATATTGTTTTCGTAAGTTAATTGAGCCAATAAGTCTGCTTTATATTTCTCTTTAATATTATCAAATTCACCCTTCTCTCCATTTTTATAAAGGCTATACTGTTCGTTTACATAATCAATAATACATTCAATATTTACTTTCGTCGTTTTCTTTTTCCCTTCCGTTATTTTACTTTTCTGCATTCCCCAATTAGCCCATTCTCTATACAAAAGATAGATTTTATATTTTTGTTCAAGAGGATTGTCATTCGTTCCATCAATAATTTTTTCTATGATGGAATCAATACTGATAGAATGGTTGATAACCTTTTCGTGGCTCCCTTCTTTTATCCGACTTCTTAGTTCGATTATATGTTTATATTCTTTCCCATTAAACCTTTTTGAAAGTTCAACAGTTATTTTTTCATCTGAATATTTTTCCAGTTTAGTTGAAAATTGTTTGTCAATTTGCTCAGAAGTCAAATCCCCTGAAAAATATCTTTGCAATCTGCTTACATATAGGTCTTTTGCGAAATTTTTATACAATTCATCATTCCCCTGAAAAATCTCATCCAAAAATATTGGTTGAAATTCGGAGCCGGGTTTTATTTGTTCGTCTGTTTTTGTTCTAGTCGTAGTATAACCATACCGTCGAGCACCAATCCAAAAAGTACAAGGTTGCTTTTTCTCCCAAACTAGAGTATTTACAAATTCTTTTTGCCATTCAAATAATTTCTCGTATTCATCAAGAATATATACAAATCTTACATTATCAAGGGTTTTGATATTTTTATGCAATAGAACAGGAATGCCAAACAATAAATCTCCAGGCGAGAATAATATTTTCATTGCTGAAACATCTAATCTTCGATTGAATGCTGCATTTACAATCTCGATATCTATCTTTTTACGTAATACAGAAAGTTCTTTCAATAGTTCGTCAATTGTTTGAACATTGTTTATGTCCTCATAAAATATTGAAGCAATACTTTCAACGAATTCTTTCTCTGTATATTTACCAGATAGACTATTAGTAAAAATATCCTTTGCAATGCTTAGTAAAATATCACAAATGTATAGTTCAAAATAATATTCAAAAGCACTTTTCCATTGTTCATCATCAATTCCTTTTCCTTTAAATCGGCTTGAATTTATTCCGTCAAGAACAGAATATATCCCAATATACTTATCCTCCAAAATAATAGCAGATAATGCATTTTTTCTTATTTTTTGCAAGGGGTAAGAGAAATATCTAAGTAAGTGTGTCTTTCCGCACCCTTTTCCTCCTAATATATATTTGGGCAACAGCTCCGTCGGATTTAATATTCTATAGTCTTTATTAACATTAACCCAATATTCATTAATTTCATTATCGGAGAAATCTGTTGCCTTTGTAATGCTGAATGGATTGTTTATACTATATTTATTCATAATCAATATATTTTATGGAACCGTTTGAAAATAGGTTTCCAATCATTCTCAGACCAGAAAATAGGAAGAGTATTGTCAGGAGTATTATGGAAAAGAGACAATAATAATTGTCCATCTTTATATCCTAAAGGAATATTAGGGCATATCACTTTCCCATATTCTTCGCTCATTGTCTTGCAAAAATCTTTATCAATGTCTTTAATATTTGTCCCAAAATATCGTGAATTTTCAGAAAAACATTTGAATGAACTATCTATACTAAACACAGTATCAACCCTATCAAATAGTGATTCCCCATTTCCCATTTTCATGTCCTTTACGAACTTAATTCCTTCTTCTGCGCCAAACAACATGAGGTAATTGACTTCAATTGTATCGTCCAATGATTTTACGGATTCTATATCATCTTTTAGATATTCTTCCGCTTGAGTTCCGCTGCCACAAAAATCATCAATGAAAATAAATCGCTTTATATTTCTATTTTTTAATTCAACATTGATTCTTGATATGTCAATATCATTCTTATCCTTTTCCTTCACAACGGCGGTTCGAAAGACTTCATGCATATTGATGAAACTTTTTTTACAGAGTTTATTTTCCTGTCTAAAATAATACAATAAATGAACACCACTTTCAGACGGATTTCCTACTCCTAAGAATCGTGTTATCTGTAATTCTTTCTGAAATTCTTCATCTAAGAATTTAATATCTTTGGTATCACCATTATTTTCCCGTATTTGAGCAACAATTGGATATTTAAACAAATCACGATACACACAGCGTAATAATTCCCTTAGTTCTTTATTCCCAAAATACATAAATTTTGAAAGAAGAAACAATGCATGAAGTCTTTCCTTTCCTCCGTCAATTGAACAATCTTTAAAGTTATTAAGCCATTCTTCATGAATCCCATCTTGACGACGGTCTTGCCAAATAGTAGCGTAATAAGTTGTTATCTTATTTAATAACCTATCTTGAATTGATAAAATATCGTCTGCAATATTACTACTCATCTTAATTTTTTATTTTTTGAAAACTAAAATCCATTCTCTTGATATTATATCCGCAGTTTTATTTCGTTTGGTCATTAGTCCATATGATTTAATATCATCAATTAATTTGAATTGTAATTTCAATCCGTTGCATTGGATATATTCGGTTAAGTATTCTTGTGTATTAAACTCAACATCACAAACCTTGTTATTCCCTATCACAACAATTAAATGTCCGTCTTTTTTTAAAACTCTAATAGATTCATTAAGTGCAGTTTTCATTTCAAGTAAATAGTTACCAACAATATATGCTCTAAGTTTATTCTTTTTGAACAGTTTCTCTAACAAGCTATCTGCACTTTTAATTCCTGTTATGATTTCTTTTATTTCAGAAGAAAGATAATTTTCCCTTCCAATACTTTTTTGATCAAGACTTTTTAAGCTTTCTTCCATTGTTAATCCTAACCATCCTAAATTAAGACTTGATGAACGAATATATTTTTGCGCCCCGGCATAAGGCGGCGATGTGAGTATCATATCAATACTACTATCCGGCAATGGTTCCGATTCATCTACAGAAACAGTTAATACCTGTGCGTTTTCTGACACTATTTTAGAAAAAACATCATCTAAAATGCATGAAATACTACTTACTCTCAATATATTATCAGAACATATTGTATTGAATTTGTCTAATACATTAATTGTATTAAGTTCTGATAATCTTTTTTTTATCTTTTTATATCGTTCACTATCTCTTTCAAATCGTTCCGGATTAAGCTTAATGGGAACGGCAATTCTGGGATCTGCATAACTTACTTTTTTAATGCAGTTAGAAAAGCAAACTTCAAAAAAGGCTTTATAATCATCATTGGGTAATTCATCGATAGCACGTAGAATCTTAGCCAACTGTATCTGGGTGTCATAGGGAAACCAAAAATCTCTATTTCGCACATCAGGAAATTCAACTCTTCGAAATTGTTTCGCTCTTCTAATTAATGCCGTAAGAGTTTTGTCCAAAAAAGGTTTATATAGCTTCTGTGTTTTTACAGCAGCTATTTTTCTTGCTAATGGATTAGCATCTGCTCCTATTGCATTACGCCCTGCCAGATTGGCTTCGAGCAGGACTGTCCCTGTTCCACAGAAAGGATCTAGTATCGTATCTCCTTCTTTAGAAAAATAGGTGTTATTCAAAAAAAAATATGGGATATGAGCCAATAACTTAGCAGGATAAGCATGGATAAGATGTGTATATCTATCCGCTTTGTTCAGTTTTGGGAACAGAGCTCTAAAGCTAATAGGGATAGGCTTACTCGTTTCTGAATATTCTTTAATAAGAGATTCAGTTAACTTTTCATTGGATTCACATTCAAGTAGCCTTTTATCCATAATAATTAAATTGCAATAGGTGCTTTTATACTCGGATAAGGGTTATATCCATTTAACTGAAAATCTTCATACTTGAAATCAAAAATATTTTTGATTTCAGTATTCAAACGCAAAACTGGATATAGTCTAGGCACTCTCGTTAATTGTAAATCTACTTGCTCAAGATGGTTTAAGTAGATATGAGCATCGCCAAGTGTATGAATAAAGTCACCAAGTTGTAAATCGCATACTTGTGCAATCATCATGGTGAGCAAGGCATAAGATGCTATATTGAAAGGCACACCTAAGAATAAGTCAGCACTTCTTTGGTACATTTGACAAGACAACTTATTGCTTGCCACATAGAATTGAAATAGTACATGGCACGGAGGTAATGACATTTTTTCAATATCTGCAACATTCCATGCATTAACTATAATACGCCTTGAATTTGGATTGTTTTTTAGTGTGTCGATAATTTGGCTTATTTGGTCGATATGTTGACCATTAGGAGTTGGCCATGAACGCCATTGGTAGCCATATATTGGACCTAGCTCACCAGTATTGTCAGCCCATTCGTCCCAAATTGTTACTCCATTATCTTGTAGATATTTTACATTTGTCTCTCCTTTAAGAAACCATATCAATTCATGGATAATTGACTTTAAATGTATCTTTCTAGTAGTAATCAACGGAAAACTTTCACTCAAGTCAAACCTCATTTGATAGCCAAAAATACTTAGCGTACCTATTCCTGTACGGTCAGACTTTTTAGTCCCGTTATTTCTTACATATCTTAAGAGGCCTTCATACTGATTCATAAAATACATATAAAATCGGCCTTGCCAAGTTACAAATTAAATCCCAGTCCACAAAGAGCACATAATAGGAGCACATACTTTATCCTCTTGAAATTTAATTCGTTGAAACACATTGTTTAGTGTGATGAAGATTAGATTAACCATGAATAAGCCCCGCCGAATCCCTTCGGCGAGGCCACCACTAAAATCCGCAGTAGAAACAGTAAAACCGTTACGACCGAGATTTATAGTGGTAAAGATACAGACTTTCTTTAACCCCGTTCTTTTCGGAAAAGCCAAACCAAACATCACCTTAAAGTCGGGCATCAAACATCATTTCGCAGGCTACCGGGGGCTTTTCTGCTATTATTGATATCATTTTTTATTGTGGATTTTAGTGGCGGGTATTACAGTTTTATTGCTTTGGATTTCTTCGCCCTGCCGGTTTCCTGCTTGTTTTCCTTCGCCTCTTTTTTCCCGCGCTTTTCTTCCTGTTTTTCGGTGGGCTGCGTTTGACCTTTTTTTAACGGTTCGTCTACCTTTTTTGTGGCCTCGTTGGTTTTACCTTCTGAATTGACGGCAACCTGCGTCTTGCTTGCATTGTCAGGTGTGATTTCCCTGGATTTCGATTTATCGGGGTTCCATTTGAAGAAATCCAACTTACATTCTTCGCGGTTGACTTTAACGTAAGCATTGTATTCCTGTCCTCGATTGTCTTTCATGCCAGAAACGTAAATCGTTTTATCGGCATTCAGTTCGTTTTGTTGCTTTCCAGTGAGATCCACACCGCCTAATCTTGTTGGAATGCGAAAATCCCCGGATTCCGATTGACGTTGATTTTGCTGCTGATTTTGTTCCTGCTTTTTTACGTTGTCAAACTGAAATTCAATGCCGCGCTTGTCGGCATTCACCTGAATGCTGGCCGAAAATTCTTTGCCGTTTTTGGAAGTCATACCTTCTACCAAAACGGGCTTTCCTTCGCTCAACGCCTGCTTTTGCTTGTCGTCCAACGTGACACCTTTCATAGTGTCAGGGATTTTGATTTTATCGGCACGAATGGACACTAGCTCGTTGGTGAGTTTATCCAATGAAACGAATACAGACGTGGTTTCGCCCTGTTTATACTGCGCATCAACAATGCGCCCCAGATTGCCCGTTTTAAAAAGATTTTGTTTGTCTTCGTCGGTAAATCTCACGCCGAAATACGGGCGATCTAATTCCGGTTCTTTACGCAAAGCGTGAATAGATACGGATAGTTTACCGTCAGGCATTTCACGGAAAGAAAGGCGGGCATCGGTGCGAACCGTGATGTCATCAAACCTGGCGGAGATGGGAAGCAACACCGGTGATTTTTGCCAGTTCAGCATTGGCTCCAAACTCTTTGTACGTTCAAGGGTTTCACGGGTTACACCGAGGCGTTCCAACTGGTTCCAGTCGATACGGCTTTCGTCGATTGCGTAACCGGTTTGCTTTTGCCCGTTCGCTTCGGATTCTACCTTATGCATGTTGATAATCGCCTTGTTGGCGTGTTCATCGGGCTTTTGAAAGGCTTCTTGTAATTTTTCTACTACTTCCTGAATTTTGTCCACCGGCGCTTTGAAGAACTCAAAGCGTGTGGGTTCCTTGCACTGACGCATGAAATTGGACATAAAGTTTTCCAGTGCATTACCGTTTTTGTCGACCATCAGGAAGTCTGGGTTGTTTTTCTGTTTGGGTGCAACGGTTTTTGGATTACCGTTTTTATCAATGCCTGCAACAACTTTCAGTTCATCGCTACCTTTTTCTTTGACCAGCAAAACGTCCTGGTCTTTCAGATTTTCCTCCATGATACTTTTGTTTTTAATTCTGCATCACTATTAATGCAAAACAAAAGTACGGAGGAAGGCTTTGGTTATAAAGGATTTGGAGCAGCCTGTCTGCAATTGTCTGCGGGTGTCTGCGTTTGTCTTTTGGAAGTAAGGATTATGATACCACCTTCAATAATAAATGTTTCGCTATCTAAAATATGATTCCAACAACTCCGCGTTTCTTCCAATCCATTGCCTTCCTCATTCCAGACAACACTCCATAACGGGTCATTTTGTATTCGCTGAGGCAAAGGTGTTTATGGGTTATTCACGGGCAGTAAAGTTCAAGCCCGGCGGGTTTTGACGAAAAATCTTCCTCTTTCCCTGACGGGCGAGCGTATTTTGTCGCAAAAAACCTGACTTCCCTAAACCCTACACCCTGAATTGCCCATGAAAACAAACGACCGGTAAGGTTGAAAAAAAAGTCAGGTCATGGAAAAATTATCAGAAGCACGGATTTATGTAGGCACTTATGCCAAGTACAACGAAGGTTCAATCTTCGGAAAGTGGATGGATTTATCGGAATATTCCGGCAGGCAAGAATTTCACGACGCTTGTCGCAAATTGCATAGCGATGAAGAAGACCCGGAACTGATGTTTCAGGATTGGGAAAACATCCCATCGACGCTTATCGGCGAAAGTTGGCTATCGGACAATATTTTCGAGTTCATGGAAGCAATTTCAAACCTAAGTGAAACCGGGCAGGAAGCGTTTGCCGCTTGGCTCAATTACACAAGTAACGACATGTCTTCCGAAGATATTGAAGATTTGATTTCATCGTTTGAAAATGAGTATCAAGGTCAGTACAGAAGCGAAGAAGATTATGCTTACGAAGTCATTGACGAATGCTATGACTTACCGGAATTTGCGAAAACTTACTTCGACTATGAAAAATTCGCACGCGATTTATTTATGGGTGACTATTGGTACGAAGAAGGTTTTGTGTTTCGCAGGTCTTGAAACACTGTCAAACGAAGAGGCGAAGCAATTCGCCTTTTTGTTTTATTCTAACATTTGTCAAGACAGGAAAAAGGAATCATTTCAGGCTTGCCCCTAACTCGCAAATATTCAGTGAATAAAATTTCAATTTTGTTTTATGGAGTACAAAATGGATTAATCTACTCTATTTGGCCGTTTTTGGCTATTGTTGTCGCACTTTGTCTACATTTTTTCCGAATAAACAAATATTAGAATATCAACAAATTACCTTTAACGCAAGGCTTCGTGATTCTAATGAGAGATCGCGATACAAGGTTTCTTTTAAGTCAGGATTAAATCATAGTACAAAATTTAAGGGCAGCGGAGCAGGAACTGCGAATTGAACAGGAAAATTGAAGAAATACGGAAAAACAGGTTGATGTCAAAGTTGTTGCATTTTTTACAATCCTTATTATTAATGATATCTTTGCAGCAACAATTGTTATCAAAAATCTTGCAAAACATTTCAAAATTATTGCCAAAGAAGTGATTGTTGGTGGTGGCATCTAACCAAAGAGGATGCCTTTAAAATTAGAAATTATGATAACAGTTTATTTAAATAAATTACCAAATAGGCAGTTTGTATACTGGTTCGATGAATTAATCTTATTGGTCACTGCACAGGTTATTGCAACCTGTCTCTTGGAACTGTTGAAAGGTTGATTTTTTACCCCGCTTTGGCGGGGTTTTTTATGCAAGCAATCAAGCTAATTTCAATAATCGCTTATGATTTGCTCGGTTGAATAGATTTTACTCAATAGAATGTCAAGTTGCTTGGAATTACATTTTTCTTCGAATTCATTTTTATGACTTTTAACGGTATCTCATCAGTTTTATCGACAAGGATAGATGATATATTTTCTGCGTCAAATCCAAATCTTATCTTTGAGGTGGTTTTATTGTATCTGTCTTTGTCGTACAAGCATTACAAATTTGTCTTGAGTGCAGGAGCAAAGCAAAAAGTGTGACAAATAACTTACCTTTATTGTCCGGTAGTACTTATTTTTCAACAGTTCTGGAATTTTTGATTTTAGTCTCAAGATTTTTCCAAAACTCACTATCATTAATATATCTTAGTAAAATATCTTCAACCTTTAGACTATTAATAGCTTCTGCATCAAACCTACCTATAATTTTCAATAACCCCATTGAAGGAACAATGCCTGATCTTATCGCCAACAGAATCTTTGTGCGATATCTGTCTAGGAGATTCTTATTCAAAACAGAATCAACATCTTGGTTATGTAATATAAACTCATACTCTTCATCAGAATATACAAATGGAGCTAATGACATCATAGAGGGATGTGATACCTGACAAAGCTCACTATATAAAGATTTTACATCATCATCACCAATGTGATTAAGGTATTGTGTAACTTGAAGTGCTTTGTGTGTTTCTGGATTTTCACGTATTTCAGTAAAATCTAGTTTTCTGGCAAACATGTAGTGTATCAGTTCGTTTTCAACTGCTTCAGATAGCATTACAATTTTTGCCTTTAGATTTAGTGCCTTTTCTATTGAGTAGAAATTCTCTGCAATAGGATCACAAATTTTACTAGTTGTGTAAAAACTGTCTGAACATGCTTCAATTAATCCACGTAATGATGCACAAAAACCATAATAATTATTAGAGTTCCAAGAAGTATTCATTGCTTCCATCCATTTGTACACTCTTTGCAAACTGGTGATAGAGCAGAAATGTGTTCTTTGTATTATTTCACACCAATAAATATATTGACTTTCACCTAGATCCGATAAAGTTTTATATTCATTATTGTCCATGAATTTGTATTGTACAATTTTTATGGATGCAATAATCTCATGTAATTCAGAAAAGATTTCAGAGAATTCCTGTCTCGGTTTGTTCTGTTCTGTCATTTTTAGAAGATTATGATGTGAACGCGTATTACCTACAACTACACGATAAAAATATATATATTTTTCTGACAACAGAGGTATGTTTTTCCCTGTAAAAATAAAAGCGGCATTGGCATTCATTTTTAAAGCCTGACCGGGCCCTTTATATGGAGAAATCTGTTTGAAGATCGGCTATTTGAAATTTCTCGACTGAAAAAACTCTCACTGCGATATCAGGGTATTCAGTTTATAACAGGAACGAAACGCCCGCATCAACTAGGTTGTAGATATTTCACAGGCACACTTTTTATTTGTGCCATTTCGGTTCACATACTTCACAGACTACCCTCATTCAAGCACATACACAACGGTTTTCACAAAGTTAGCCAACGGCTTCAAACGTTGGCTGGCGCCCAATTCACCCGACCCACTCAAAAGACTACGGCATAAAACCGCTGCGCTATTTATTCCGTTTCCTTTTGCACTCATTGAGGCCTTATGGCTATGCTGAACAGCAAAAACGTTGTGTAACCTTCTAAATTTTATCCATTATGAAACGTACAGATCCAATTCAGCAATCATTTAATTTTCTCCAGATAGCAGAAGTTAAATTAGTTTATGTCACCAAAGTAAAACCGTCCGAGCGCCCATCAATTAAGACCTCAAAGGAAGCTCAGCGCATTTTATTCCAATCCTGGGCTCCTGATAATATTGAACACGTTGAAACCTGCAAAATGTTATTACTTAGCCGGTCAAATAAAGTACTGGGTATAACAACGGTTTCTCAAGGTGGCGTTTCCGCTTCACTGATGGACACGAAAGTAATCTTCCAATATGCCTTAAAAGCCAATGCTTGTGGTGTTATCATTGCTCATAACCATCCGTCAGGAAACGTGGCGCCAAGCGAAAGCGACCTTAAAATAACCCGCAAGATAAAAGAGGCGGGTGAAATTCTTGACATACAATTGCTTGATCATATTATCCTTACACCTGAAGAAGACGTTTACACAAGCCTCGCAGATGAAGGTCATATATGAGGATGTATCAAAAGTTGATTCCTGAAAGTGTCTTCGCATGAGGGATCAATCTATAGGACAGATAGGGATTATTTCCCTATCTGTCTTATTACATCACCCATACGAACGATCCATTTATATGGCGGTTCCATGATTAAACCTCTGACCTTCTGGAAGTAGTCCGATAAGAAAAAGTATTATTTCCCTTCGTATTTCACATGCAGTACCCCGTTATCAAAGGCTTTGTTCTCGAGCAAGCTCCATTGCGATTCTTTAGGGCTGTTGGGGAATAATGGTATACCATTACCAAGAATCACCGGAATGTAAGTAATTTGCATTTCATCAACCAGATCCGCACCGAGTAAAATGGAGATCAGTTGACCGCCGCCGACCAACCAGATATCTTTCCCATCTTTTTTGTGAAGTTCTGAAATCGTTTCAACCACGTTTTCCGAAATAAACCGGATATTTTCTGTTGTTTCCTGTGCATTGTGGGTTACGACGTAAGTTTCCTTGCCCTTGTATGGCCATATCACATCCATCAATAAAATATCCTGGTAGGTGCGGTTACCCATGATAACCGTATCGACAGAAGCAAGGAAATCTCTGTATCCATAATCCGTTTTTGAGGGGTTGGGAAATCCGGTCAACCATTCAAGATCGCCGTCGGGACGGGCAATATAACCGTCAATTGATGCTGCAATGTACAATTTAACTTTTTTCATGCCTTTAGATATTAAACGTTCTGCAATCTTTTGGTGTTCGCCAATATTCCACGAAAAAAGCGTGGAACTCACACTATTCCATCGCGAGGTACTGGCGTACCCGAAAACGAAACAGGCAAGTCCACGCCATACTTTCGTATAGCATGAACATTGCGCATTCAGTCTCGTTTTCTTTGAAAAATGCCAGTTTCCGCGATGAGACGTTCAGCGAACGTTATGTCTATATGTCAACGGTAATCAAACCGTTATAATTATTACTTACAATTACAAAGGTAACGATGTTTTCCGAATGAACGAATGACCGCATGATAGCAATATTCACCGGATAGCCATTTTACTGAAAAGAACGGAAGACAATATGCGGAAAGCACCATTATAATGGATGTCCCGGCGTGGCATCCTGGGTATCACAATCTGTGATACCCCGTTTCTATTACTGCATCGCTTTCTTCCAATTCCCCCAACTTGAGATGCCAAATTGGCATTTTAAGTTCAAGATTCCTGGCTTTCACCCTTTGGCTTTCTCTTGACTGTATGTTTTACTTTCAAAACCGAAAAGTTGAATTCTACGGTTGTTTCAGTACCTATAGTCTGGAAATCATCGCTTAGTATATCCGAAATCAGTTCTCCACTTCTCTGCATCATCGACTTTTGTTGTTCCTTGTCCGTTTCTTCCGATATCCCGGCAATGGTGTGGGAGAGTTCACGCACTTTAGCGAACGTTTCCACTATGGCAATGGTTGTTTCCGTTGCTACGGGAGATTTGAGAATCGTGGCAATCATATACAGCCCGCGTTCACTGAACGCTTTTGGTGGATATTTCAAATTGTCGCCACGCTTCTGACTGTTCAAGGTCGAAATTTTCGACCTTGAACAATTAGCCTCATCCATAGACAAATACAGAATATACCCTTCCGGGAATTTGTCGGGATTATTTTTAACCGCTTCATTGATGCGTTTGGTTTCCACGCCATACAGTTCGGCCACATCACTGTCGAGGATAACTTGTTGCCCTCGCACGATAATGATTTTGTCTTTAATGACTTGTAATTCCATAAGTTTAAGTTTATTGATTTATAGTTAATTGCCGACCGACTTTCGGTCTGAAAGGCAAAATTTCATTGTTCTCAAATGCATTTCTCCAAAGGGATGATTTTTCTTCTTCTGAGAAGCCATACCATATATCAGAAATTCGACTTTCTCGCTTACTGTCGTATGATAAGGATTGAGGAAGGTTGAATAAGGCCATTTTTTCGTCCAATGATAAGCAACCGAATTGTATGTCAATTTTAGATTTAGTGGGTGTTTGTTTTTTAATTTTCGCTTCTTTCAAATGTCCTGCTAAGACCGCCATATCGTTACCTATCTTGCTGTTGGTGATCCGGGCGTAGATTTGCGTCGTTTTGATATTCGTGTGGCCAAGCATCTTTGAAACGGTTTCAATAGGAACGCCTTTTGCGAGTGTAACCGTAGTCCCGAAGGTATGACGAGCCAAATGGAAAGTGAGGTTTTGCTCAATCCCGCAGAGGTCGCCAATCTCTTTCAGGTAAGCGTTCATCTTTTGATTGCTTAGTATCGGAAGCACCTTTTCATCGGGTAATGTACCTTTATACTTTTCCAGTATCTGCTTAGCCACGTCCAGTAAAGGGATGTTGGACTGCACATCGGTTTTCTGCCGCTTGGTCATCACCCACAGGTTGCCGTCAAACGAAGTGCGTATATGCTTTTGCCGTAGGTTCTTCACATCTATATAGGCTAATCCGGTGTAGCAGGAAAAAACAAAGATGTCCCGCACCAATTCCAGGCGTTTTAAAGCGAATTTCTTCCCTATTATCACGTCGAGTTGTTCCTGTGTAAGGTAGCCACGGTCAACCCTGGCAATACGGATTTTGTAATTGGCAAACGGGTCGGTATAAATCCATCCGTTGCTTTTAGCAATAATAATGATGCGTTTGAAGAACTGCATGAATTTCGCCGTTGTATTAGACTTGCAACCGGCTGCAGTAAGCAAATACACCTCGAAATCTGAAATAAACATGTTGTTTATTTCTTTCAGGGAAATATCCGATATATTATATTTTTCTTTAATGAAATTGGTGAGATGCTTCCGGGTAACTTCGTACTTCTGGTAGGTTGCTTTCGACTTACTTATACCTATCAGTTTAAAGACATCCTCGTTATGGTGTTTGAATAGTTCCAACAACATATGATGCCTGACCTCAATTCCGAAGAAAACGTTTTTGATTCGTTCCGGGGTAACATTGGTTTCCCTTTCCTGCAGATCACGATAGATTTTGGTCATCGTGGTTTTGGTGCTTTCGAGGATAGCATTTACTTCCTGCACTCCGCTTGCTTTGCCGATAGCCTTTCCCGCCTTAACATTCCAGTAATCGGGTTTGATTTCGACTTTAGCGCTAAATTGCACCGCTTGTCCATTGACGGTAATCCGTCCCATAATCGGCATGTTGCCGTTGCCTTTTTGACCGTTCCTTTTAAGATAGAAAAGGATGCTGAATGTACTTTTCATATACCTAATTATTAATGTTGCAAAGCTACTTGCAACTGGTTAAACATTAAGTACATACAGACTGCCAAAAGGCGACAACAGACTGCCAGTTTCGGACAGATCGTAACCTGTTTTGATTTTAAGAAGCAGGTTACGAATTAGCGACAGAACTCTGTCAAATTATGGCATTTTGATGGCTTTCCAACCGGACGCCTGACAACGAAAAAAGCCCCACAAATCGTTGAATTTGTAGGGCTTGGCTTGTTTTTGGCTACTTCTGTCGCAGCCTTTCTGCGGAGAGAGGGGGATTCGAACCCCCGGTCCCGCGTAAGCAGAACAACGGTTTTCGAGACCGCCGCATTCGACCACTCTGCCATCTCTCCGGAATATCAGAAAAAATATGTTCAATAAATCAAAAATCCTGAAGTTGAGCAATAAATACAGGCAATAATCCCTTTCTTTACTCTTCTCAGCATCCGTCAGGGTCTGGCTGAACTATCAGACCGGTATCCCCTTATTGACGCTGACAAAAATAATAAATAACTCATCTTACAAGTAATTATTTAATTATATTTTGTTGCGCCTGTTCAAACATCCCCATTACCCGACGCCTTTTCATTGCAGAATAATGACCGTGAAAATAATATCCAATCAGCAAGGGAGAAATAATAAATCGTAAGGATATTATAAATATTATTCCATATTTCTTTGGATTGCAGTTTAATATAGATTTATTTTGTAATGTCGTTTGTTGATCATCCAGGTAACCTAAAAAAATAGTAACGTGAAAAATCTGATTAAAATGCTAATGATTACAGGAGTGTTGGGTATTGCTACTTCATGCAAAAACCAGCCTGAAATTGACAGTAACAATCCGTTCTTCTCTGATTATAACACTCCTTTCAATGTCCCGCCATTCGAAAAGATTATGGCGAAGCACTATATTCCTGCCTTCGAAAAAGGAATGGTGGATGGGAGAAAAGAGATCGAAACCCTCGTTAAGAATAAGAAGGAGGCCACTTTCGAAAATACTATTGCAGCACTTGATAAAACCGGCGACCTTCTGACCAGGGTAAGGGCGGTCTTCTTTGCACAGGCTTCAGCAAATACAAACGACTCGCTCCAGAATATTGAGGTTGAGATTTCTCCCAGACTATCAGCATACTCTGATGAGATTTATCTCAACCCTGACCTTTTTAAGAGGATAAAATATGTATATGAGAACCAGGAGAAAGAAAGCCTGAATCCAGAACAGATATTTATCCTCGAAAATCTTTACAGGGAGTTTGTACGTTACGGTGCAAACCTGAATATGGAGGATCAGGATACACTGAAAAAAATAAATCAGAGGCTATCGGTTCTGACTGTACAATTCAGTCAGAATGTTCTCGCAGAGACCAATAACTACAAGTTGTTTGTCGGGAAAGCAGGACTTGCAGGATTGCCCGAATCAATAATAAATGCAGCAGCTGAAACGGCAAAAGCTGCCGGAAGGGAAGGGGAGTGGGCTTTTACTACTCAGCGCCCAAGTATTTTCCCGTTCCTTCAGTACTCAGAGAACAGGGACCTTCGCCGCGAATTGTTTAACGCATATACTAACAGGGGCAATAATGGTAATGACAATGATAACAATCTCATACTTGCCGAAATAGTAAAACTCAGGGCAGAGAAGGCAAGCCTGCTGGGATATAAAACCCATTCTCATCTCATTCTTGAACCAAGGATGGCAAAAGAACCTGAAAATGTGTTTAATCTGTTGAATAATCTGTGGGAAAAAGCAATACCTGTTGCCCTGGATGAGGTTAAAGAGATGCAGAAAATAATCGACAGGGAAGGTGGTAAATTCAAACTCGAACCTTCTGACTGGTGGTATTATGCCGAGAAACTAAGAAAACAGAAGTATGACCTTGACGATAATGAGCTCCGCCCTTATTTCAAACTTGAAAATGTAAGGGAAGGTGTCTTTACTTGCGTAAAAAATCTATACGGGATAACACTTGAACCCATTGAAGGATGCCCGCTTCCTCATCCTGAGGCAGAGGCCTATGAGGTGAAAGAGGCCGATGGTTCCCATATTGGTGTTCTGTATCTCGATTTCCATCCCCGCGAAAGCAAACGACAGGGAGCCTGGTGCGGAGGATATAGGAACCATCACGTTGTTGATGGTGTAAGTGTTTCACCTGTGGTTACCGTTGTATGCAACTTTACCCGTCCATCGGGCGACCTCCCGGCACTCCTGAGCATTGAGGAGGTTGAAACTCTTTTCCACGAATTTGGTCATGCCCTCGAAGGACTCTTCAGCAAGAATGCCTATAACATGTCATATATTGCCTGGGACTTTGTGGAACTTCCTTCACAGATAATGGAACATTGGGTAACTGAACCGGAACTCCTGAATGTCTATGCAAAACACTATCAGACAGGGGAACCAATCCCTGCTGCTCTTATTGAAAAAATTGAGAAAAGCAGTTATTTTAACCAGGGATTTTCAAATGTTGAAATTCTGGCTGCATCATTGCTTGATATGGCTTATTATACACTCGAGGCTCCCGCAATTGTTGATGTTCAGAGCTTTGAAAAGGAGTATCTTGACAAAATAGGCCTTATACCCGAAATTGTATCACGCTACAGAAGTACTTATTTCCTTCATATCGTCGATGGTTACGATTCGGGATATTACTCTTATACATGGGCAGCTGTTCTCGATAACGATGCATTTGAAGCATTCAGGGAAAAGGGTATCTTCGATAAAACAACTGCCGAATCGTTCCGCAGGAATATCCTCGAAAAAGATGGTACCATGGACGCTATGCAAATGTATATCAACTTCCGGGGCCGTGAACCTGAAATTGAACCATTGTTAAAAAACAGGGGATTAATCCGTTAACGAAACAATAAAAAGGGATATTCCTTTTACAGAATCTGTTTTTTCATAAATTGCATGATCCCGGAAGCAAAGCGCTCCGGGATCTTTTGCATAACTGGTTATTTATTATCGGACTAAATTTGGGTATATCTTCAATTATGGTTAAAGCAAATCTTTGTGGTCTTACTCCTGAGGAGATACTTGATCTGGCGGGTCCGGCCGATTTTAAAATCTCCCACGTACTGAAGATCTCAAATGCTGTTTACAAAAAGCGTATAAATGATATTTTGAAGATCCCGGGAATCCCGGGAGTTCTTTCACGAAGGCTGGCTGAAATTTCTGATCCGGGAATATTTGCCCCCATAACTTTTGAGCGATCTTCGGATAATACAAAAAAATATCTTTTTCGTAATGCTGAGGGATTGGAGTTTGAAACAGTATACCTTCCTGGTGCAAAGAGGAACTGCGTTTGCGTTTCAACTCAGTCGGGGTGCAGGATGGGATGCCCTTTTTGTGTCACCGCGAAATACGGTTTCCATGGTAATCTTGATGCCCATTCAATTGTTAATCAGATTATTGGTATCCCTGAGGCATCAACTGTAACGCACGTTGTTTTTATGGGTATGGGTGAGCCACTGGATAACCTGGAGAATGTATTAAAAGCCTGTAAAATAATTACTGCAGAATGGGGTCTGTCGCTGAGCCCGGCGAATGTTACAGTGTCTACTGTCGGTATAACACCGGGAGTAGTAAGGTTTCTTGAAGAATCGGACTGCAACCTCACTCTCAGCCTTCATTCTCCCTTCAGGGAGGAGAGGAAGAGAGTTGTACCGGTGGAGAATAAATATCCTTTTCACGAGATAACAGAGATCATGAAAAGATTTCCCCTGAAGAAAAAAAGACGTCTGAGTATTGCCTATATTATGATGGAAGAGGTCAATGATACAAATGATCATCTTGAGGGGCTGAAATCGCTCCTGGGGGGTTCGGAGATAAGGGTAAACCTCCTCCCGTATCATCCTGTCAAAGATGAATTAACCAGGTCATCTTCTCCTGAAAAAATGAACTATTTTAAACACGAACTAGTAATTTCAGGTATTTCGGCCTCGGTCCGGAAATCAAGGGGAATTGATATATCTGCTGCCTGCGGTTTGCTGGCTTCCGGACTTTCACAATCGCGATAGGCCTGATCTTTCTTCGATATTCTGAATAAGTTAGTATCTTTATTGTAATTTCTCAATAGTTTCTCTGCCAGGCAGCTTAAATTCAGATGGTAATAAAATTTTCTGTACATATGAAAGCCACTCTTATACTTTTAATGGGAGCCCTTATTACAATCAACGGGTGCACCACAGGTTCCAATCCCGGCATTATTAACTCCTATGCATTAATTCCTGCTCCGGCTTCGCTTACCGAATCGAAGGGCCGTTTCATTTTTACTGCCAAAAGTAAAATAATCGTTTCCAGGCTTGATGAGCAGACAAGTCTTCCGGCTGATTTTCTTGCCATGATGGTAAACGGGGTAACCGGTTGGGGCATTGGTGTTGAGCAGGGCGGGAAGGCAAAAGCAGGCTCGGTATTTATGCAAATTGATACTGCTATTAAAAATAAAGAGGGATATTCTCTGTCGGTTACCCCGTCGAAAATTATTTTGAAAGCCAGCTCTCCGGCAGGCTTGTTTTATGCTGTTCAGACAATCCGGCAACTGCTTCCGCCTGAAGTTGAAACCGGCAGTAAAATGGAAGGTATAACTCTTTCTGTGCCAGCCTGCGAAATTCAGGATGAACCACGTTTTATATACAGGGGTATGCACCTCGATGTTGGTCGTCATATGTTTCCTGTTGAAACGATAAAAAGATATATCGATATGCTGGCCCTTCACAAGATGAACTCATTTCACTGGCATCTTACTGATGATCAGGGTTGGAGGATTGAAATAAAAAAATATCCGAAGCTTACTGAAACAGGCGCATTCAGGAAGGAGACTCTGGTGGGTCATTCCAGGACCAACCCGAATGTCTATGACGGTAAACCTTATGGAGGTTTCTATACACAGGATGAGGTAAAGGAGATAGTAACGTATGCTGAAAAGAGATTTATAGCTGTTATTCCGGAAATTGAAATGCCAGGTCATTCTGTTGCTGCGCTTGCATCCTATCCTGAACTTTCGTGTACCGGGGGGGCCTTTGAGGTTCATACCAGGTGGGGAGTTGTTGAGGATGTATTATGTGCCGGGAAGGAGGAGACCTTTACTTTCCTTCAGGATGTTTTGTCTGAAGTTATTGAATTGTTCCCCGGGGAATATATCCATATCGGAGGTGATGAATGTCCGAAGGTACGCTGGGAAAAATGTCCTTTATGCCAGAAAAGGATAAAAACAGAGGGGCTGGCGGATGAACATGAATTGCAGAGCTATTTTATTCAGAGAATTGAGAAATTTCTTTCATCCAAAGGGAGGAGAATAATAGGATGGGACGAGATACTTGAAGGAGGTCTGGCCCCCGAAGCCACAGTGATGTCGTGGAGAGGTACTGCCGGAGGTATTGAGGCAGCTAAACAGAAACACAATGTAATTATGACCCCCAACCAGTTTGTGTACCTCGACTATTACCAGTCCGAACCAGAGGGTGAGCCACTTGCTATTGGCGGGTACCTCCCTCTTGAAAAAGTCTATTCGTTCGATCCTGTGCCTGCTGAATTAGCTACCGGAGAACAAAAATTCATAATGGGGATCCAGGGTAATTTATGGACCGAGTATATTTCCGATTCAAGGCATATGGAGTATATGGCATTCCCGAGGGCATTCGCCATTGCAGAAACAGGCTGGACCCCATTGATGCAGAAGGATTTTGAAGAATTCCTGGCACGGCTGGAAATCCTCAGGAAGAGATACGACGAGCTCGGGATAAATTATTTCAGGGGAGAATACAGGGACACCCGTGTTCCCATCCGGTAGATAGTCTGTTTATGCATTATCATTTATAAGCTGGAAGAAATGTTCATCCAGATATCCGGATGTTGTTTTTATCCAATCCTTTTTGCTGCCGGCCTGCATAAATCCCATCTTTTTGAAAAGGTCCATACTTTCACAGTTGTTCCCAAGTATATTGCAGTAAACCTGATGAAGCTGCAGTGTATTGAAGCAATAATCGATCAGACATTTCAGTGACATCGAAGCATAGCCTTTCCTTCTGTAGTCTTCTCTTGCTATAAGTATGCCGAGTCCGGCCCTTCCGTGAAAAGGATCAAAGTCAAAAATGTCGATAGTGCCTATTGTGACCTTATCAGTGGAGTGATCTATCATCAGCCGGAGCTGCCCGGTCTCATAGATGCTTTTATGTGAGTTCTTTATGTATCTTTTCAGGGTGTATTTTGAAAATGGTGTGATGGTATTACTGATAACCCAGTAATCTCCATTGTTCTCCCATTCATAGAGTAATTCAAGATCCTCAGGTTCAATAGCTCTGAGACGGATATCCTTGTATTTCATTTTGCCTGAATTTAGTGGATGCAAACTATTTCTGTGGCAGGTCGATTACCCTTATGAAAGCATCGTCAAACATTTCCTTAAAAGGGCCGAGAGCATTACGGGCTGCCGTAACAGACTCATATTCACCGATTGTGTATTTGTAATAACCATCTTCGGCCTTAACTTCCCGGACACCTTCTATTCCCGGGAATACAGAAGCTATATCCAGTTTGTTCCTGGTAGCTTTTAGCTGAACAGTATATACTCTCCGGGTAGCAACAGTTTGTGCATCAGAATTCGTGTCAGTTACTCTCCCCGATTCATTATCGAGATCGTATTGATTTACTATATATGCCTCTTTCAGACCTTTTTCCTGCAGGAAGCCGAGATAGGTTACTGCATCGGTCCTGTTAAAGAATGTCCCCAGTGCATAGATTATGAGTGTATCCTGCCTGATGGATCTGAGGACAAGGCTTTCGTTGCTAATGATCTCTCCGAAATAAGCCGGAGTAAGGATCTTTGATGTCTTCAGAAGAATAATGCTGTATTTCATTGAAGAGGGTTGTCTCAGGTGTTCAGGAGTATAAACTTCCTGCCGGAGAACAACTCCTGTCTGGGGATTGATAATACCAAAGGTGGCTCTCCTGTTGTATTGTCTTCCTTCGGGATTGTCAGAACCGTCGGTATTTGTATTTACAGCTGCAAAATTTGACTCTCCGAAGGCTCTCTTCGTAAATCTTGAAGACTCGATTCCGGTTGCCGTCAGATAGTCAATAACTGACTGGGCACGCCGGTCAGCCAGGCGCCTGTTGTAGTCCGTAGAACCTTTTGCATCGGTGTAGCCGGCCACTTCAACCTTCAGCTCAGGATGGGTTATCATAATATTCTTCAGAACCTCAAGGCTTTGTCTGGCTTCGGAGGTTATTGAAGCACTGTCATATTCAAACAGAACATTTTGTATCGAAAGGAAGTCGCCCGACGATACTTTACCTGGTACAAGCGAAGGATTCACCTCCAGATAAGTACCCATAAAATATAATGGCAGGTTTAACTCAAGGGTATCAGTAAGATATCCGGGATAACTGGCAAATACCTGGTAGTCGCCCGGTTTAACTTCAAACCTGAATGTGCCACTGTCCGAAACAGCAATGTCCTGTAAAATCTTTCCAGTAGTTAAATTTTTGATAGTGATCCTGGCCTGTGCCGGATCTACTTCCATACCATCTTCAAGGAATATATTACCTGAGGCAAGAGTAATTTCTTCGGCCGGGTCAACAGCGACAATAGCATATATATTAGTTGTCTGAGTCTTATCATCAATCCTGCTGGCTATAAACCCGGGTGCATTATTATTAAGGATGAAATGGATATTCTCCGAAACATTGTTGAAGGCAAATGGCATTCCAACCGGCTGGGTCCATCCGCCACCACGTCGTGTTGACCTGAAAACATCATAGCCACCCATACTGATATGGCCGACCGAGCTGAAGATCAGGGCATCATTTTCAGTATCAAAATATGGTGTGTTCTCGTCATATGGGGTATTGATAGTGCTTCCGCAATTCACAGGTACTTTCCACGACCTGTCAGCAGCCCTTTCAGATATCCAGATATCCAGTTCTCCTTCTCCGCCCGGCCTGTTACTTGCAAAATACATTGTGCTGCCGTCGGGTGTAATGAATCCATGTGATTCCCAATAGATCGAATTGACATATCTGCCTACATTTCTGATCCTTGTCCAGATTGTATCGGTTCTTTCGCTAAGGTAGAGGTTCCCGTCACCCCCGTCGTCCATGTAAAGTATCAAAGTACGCCCGTCACCGGTTATGGAGTTGGAATATAACCTGTCGTAGTCTCCGATCTGTGGTGTTATGTTAGAGGGATTTTCCCATTTACCTGCAGTTTTATATGAACAGTAGATGGCGGTCCTGCCTCCCTGTTTCACCGTAAAAACAAATACAGAGTCATTCTTTGCAAGAACCGGATTACAGGCTCCAGGGTATTCAGCAAGCCAGGGGGCAAAAAGATCTGACAGCAACCGCATGGGTTTTTTCTTCATCTCAATTGCATACCTGCAATCCCTTATCTGCAGATCAATAAATTCTTCACGCGAAGTTTCTGTCTCTGTCAGGTTTTGTTTAACCTGGGTATACAATGCAATTGCTTTTTCAAGACTGTCATTCTTATGATATGCAATGGCCAGATAGAAATACGTATCCATGGGAGCTTTATCTCCGTACTCTTTATACTCTTTTTCATCAGCAGCAATATTTTTTGAAGCTTCTTTAAGAAGTTCAAGAGCTTCTGCTTTCCTGCCCTCTAAATTCAGATAACAGATACCAAGTTTGGCGGCCAGGTTGTTATTATCCGGATTAGCTTTATAAATTGGTTCATATAACTGAGCTGCCTTTTCATAATCCTGGTCGTAATAATAGGATAAGTCAGCCTCCTGAACAGCTCTTAGTAATTCTTTTTGTTCTGTTTCCTGCGAATTCAGGGAAACAAATCCGGTTAACAGAATTGAGAAAATAGCCAATCTTCTGTAGAAGTAGAGATGTTTCATTATTTTAAGTACTTTAAATTTTCAAAAAAAAGGAGCTCTGAAATTCAGGTCACGTCCAATATATAGCGACAATCAATAGTCTTGTCTACTATTTATTTATCAGTATATTAATTTCTCTGACGAATGCATCTTTGAATTCTTCTTCATCAATTTTGTCCATTACAGCTTTAGCCTCTTCGAATGACCTGTATCTGCCATATAAATAATGGTATAATCCGTCTATCTCCCTGGTCTCCCTCACATTTTCATAACCTTTGAAAACAGTGGCAGGATCAAGAGGTAACTTTGTTGCCTTAAGCTGTATTGTAAAGAACTGCTGATTCATAACAGGTCTCTCATTTGTGATCCTTGAGACTTTTTTAATAAACAGGTCGTCGGGATATCCTTTACTTATAAGATCGTCTCTGTGTGCATAAGCTTCGGCCTTTACCATGAAGACACCGGTAGTGTACCTGTAGAATCGGTCATTTTCGTTGTAAAGTACTTTAATATCCGAAACGTACCTGAAATAGCTTATGTCAACAGGATTATATAATGCCATTACCTGAACTGTGTAATAAAGAACAGTTGTATCAAGATCATCATTTTCGGTAACATCATTAACCTGGAGATCCCTTATAAGAATGCTTGAATCGACCGATGATACTATGGGAATATTGGTCAGATCAATTTTCTCGTAAACCTTCCTGGCCTCTGCAACATAGGCAGTATCTTTTTCAAGAGCAATATCAAGTTTAAGTATTCTTGCAGGACTATTGGCTGCAATTGCTGTGTCAATGCTTTGATTCAGGCATCCTTCTCCTTTATAAACCAGACTGAACCTGCCGTGTGTAACTATAAAATTATACTGACCTGTATGCCTGTTCGGATAAGCTACATCAATTGTATCCCCCGAGGACCGGTCAAGAAGATGGATTGAATAGTTATCGTTAAACAGAACAGATGAATCTTTAACGCTCATTATGCCTCTTATCTCAAAAAACTGATTGAAGATGTCGCTTCCGATTGTAAGGTAGAAAATATCTTTCTGCTTGTAATCAGTTGTCATTGAGTAATATCCGTTCCTGTTGTTATTGAATGGCTGGAAAAATTTATCATCATCGGTAGTATTAATGGGCGATCCCATATTATAGGGAGTCTTCCATGACGATTCTGATCTTTTACTCACGAAAATATCATATCCTCCCATATTTACGTGTCCCTCAGAACTGAAATAGAGCAGCGAATCATTTACAGTGATAAAAGGAGTGTCTTCGTTATAAGGTGTATTAATTGTCGTTCCGAGGTTAACAGCTGGTCCCCAGTCGCCTGAGCCATCTTTCTCCGACACGTAGATATCAAGTTCTCCTGTTCCGCCCTCCCTGTTACTTGTGAAGTAAAGTCTATTGCCATTAGCAGAAACCGCTGCATGCGATTCGTAAAACCTGGTGTTGATATTGCGGTTCAGTTTGCTGATCGGGGTCCAGCGTCCTCCTGTAAACCGGGTTGAATAAATATTCCCGTCATATTTATCATTCTTGTAAAGAAAGAGTTCAGAACCATCGCTGTTAAGTGAACAGGTCGAGCAATCTTCACCGGCTTCGATCATGGAGGTGATCTCCACAGGAGTCTGCCACCTGCCGTTTACCCTCCTGGAGATAAGAATTGCATTTACAATACCCCGGCGCTCGGTATAGGCAATGGTATTGCCATCGAAGCTGACAGCCGGATTTTCATTAATTGACCCCTGGCTGAAATCAGGTCCGAGATCCTCTTTTCTTATTTCCAGGGGGCTTTTCTGGATATCGATGGCATTCTGGCATGCCATTATAAGCTGATCGATATATTGGGCGTTTTTCATACCTCCTTCATCCTCTGTCTCTTCTGCCAGTTTTTTAAAAGTCTGGAGTGTAGTCAGAGCTTTGCTGAGATCATTATTGATCAGATAAGCTTTCCCCAGGAAAAAATAAGCATCAAGAGGAGCCCTTTTCTCTTTAAAAGAAGTGATTTTTGCATCATACCTGGAATCCTTGACGGCAGACTCAAGATAGGGGATAGCCTTGTTTTTCTCTCCCGGAATATTTACATAACAGGCACCTATCTTATACAGAATATTCAGATTATCAGGAGAGTCGAGCAAAAGATACAATGGATTAGCGAGATCATACTCCTCATAGAGATAGTAAGATTCAGCTTTGGCAAAGATCTTCTTTTTTTCTCCATTGGTCTGGGCTGAAAGAGTTAACGAAAAGACCAACAGGGCCATAAGCGGCAATGTCAGACGGAGTATTTTCACCCTGAAATTAATCATTATAACAAATATAATACTTTTTAAATACTCCTTTCCGAAGAGTTGATTATTTTTCTCTGAAGGTTATCCTGTAAATGTCTTCCTTCCCGGCTCCCGTAAATTCTTTGTAAATTGAATAGTATCCCGTTTTCCCGTTTCCGGAAGGCATGAAGAAAAAATTGTCATCAGTATTGTTTAACGGATACCCGATGTTTTCAGGATTGCTCCATATACCGTTCGACTGAAGTTCAGACCTGAAAATATCATAGCCTCCCAGGTTCCGGTGCCCCTGAGAACTAAAGAAAAGCAGCTGACCGTTATTGATGAGGAAAGGCCTCTCTTCATTTAATTCAGTATTTATGGAAGGACCAAGGTTCACAGGATTACCCCAGTCACCATTTACCCGGCGTGAAATGTAAAGATCTAGTCCGCCGAACCCCCCGGGCCTGTCAGAGGCAAACACAATCTGGTTCCCGTCTTCCGAAATAAATCCATGCGATTCCCAGTACCTGGTATTAATATTTTTATTCAGTTTTGAGCTTCTGGTCCATTTTGAACCATCATACGTGCTTGAATAAATGTCGCTGTCGTAATTATCATCCTTCGAGAGGAGCAGTAAATTCCCATCAGCTGAAAGACATGAAATATAAAAATCACCGTCAGACATCAGCTCAGGAGTAATATTCTCAGGCTCGCTCCATTTACCGTTGATCAGACGCGTGAACATGATAGCATCATAGAACTTCAATGAAACCATATACGCGAATGACTTTCCGTCGGCAGATATAACCGGATTAAAATCAGACCCGGAAGTATTAAAAGGTTCTCCTAAATTTTCTTCAGTGAAGAGAACCGGTTTTTCCATTATACTCCGGGCATTCTCACACACCTTTAATTCGTTTGTGATGAAATTGAGATTTTCATGATCGTCGGGTAACAGAGTCTCATAATATCTCTGATAGCTCTCCCGGGCTTTTTCAAACATATAGTTGATCCTGTATGCTTTTGCCAGGTCGAACAGAGCATCATAGGGTGCTGTTTTCTGAAGAACAGTTCCCTCTTTTATTTTGGCTGACATATTTTTTGATGCAGTTTCCAGGTAACTTATCGAAAGATTTTTAGTCCCTGGGATATTCAGATAACACGCTCCGATTCTGTAAGCCAGATTGGAATTATCAGTCATTTGTCCATAGAGCTGAAGATATAGGGGCAAAGCATCGGTATAGTCTTCGTTCATAAAGAAATATTCAGCTTCCAGAAAAGTCTCCTGCTGACTGTTTATATCCTGAGCCGGTAAAGAAACTGAAAATACATTCACGACTATCAGAATAATAATTCGTCTGCTCATAATGGGAGTTTTAACTATCAAATTTATTAAAAAACGTTAACCCGGCAAAACCTGGAACTTCTTTCAGGCAGATTTATCATCATTCTCTTCATCTTTCTTATCCCGTTTTCTGAAGAATAGCCATATGATTAATACAAGCAGACCAATACCAAGGATGGTAAGAAGATGCCATAACTTTAGTCCTTCTCCTTTACTCATAGACTGTGTAATGACACCGGATGGAATATCCCTGGAAGCGATAAGTTTTGCCAGACTGCTGAAAACCAGGTCATCGGGGTATTTTTCTTTATTTCTCAGAAGGAATTCTATAAGGTCTTTGGGAGATTTTATCTTGTTTGCCTTAAGGTCGATGTTTCGGATTCCTGTAAGAAGAGGTTCTTCTGCAAACTCACTCAGCTCCTTAATATACTGTGTGACTTCAGTCCCTGGGAGAGAGCTTATTATGGCAAACATCCCTGCAATATCTTCGCTGGTCATTCCGCCATTCAGCAATTCGCTGTAGACTGACTGAAGCCATCTGCCTGCTTTTTTTATGGTCCTGGCATCGGTTGTTGTGACAGATCGTTTTATAAGATCACCTGAATCATGTATATTGCTGTAAACAAGGATTTTTTCCCTGATCACGGCAATGTCCGGATCCATTTCTGCAAGTATCTCTTCGGCAAGCCTGTCCAGGTCCTCAGGTTTGATCCTTCCTTCGCTTATCCCGTAAACATAGTTCTGAAGATCGCTCCATGTTTTAAGGTTCGACCCGTATATGTCAATCTTACCGAGGATCGTCTTAAGTTCACCTTCGGCATATTTATCCATCAGATCTACTGCTGCCTGGGTCAGTACATTATCGCGGAGAGCAACCTCCAGGGCAAGCTTGTCGATTACCTCAGGATCAATATCTGCCATTGAAGCTTCGCCTTTTAAGAAGCTGACAACATCATCAATAAATGCAAACTGCTGACTTTCGAAATCAGCCGAATCTATAATAGTTTTTACGTTATCATCGGCACGACTCCTGAGCAGATCCCTGAATGCTTTGATCTGATCGGGCGATATCACTGTTAAATATTCCGGCTCAGCCAAAGGAACACTTGCAGTGTCGTTCTGCCATATGATAAATACCTCTGCAGCAGTTGTATTATTGAACCTGTCGGTAAGCCTGAACAGTATCTTGTTGTTGCCCGGAAGGGGTTTAACACTGTAATTGAAAGCGGGTCCCGTAATATTATGTTTTTCTGACCGGATAACCTTATTACCGTACCAGTGACCTATATCAAGAACAGACCTTAGTTCCACTCCCAGGGGGATGATCACCGGATTGCCCGAATTTACCACTATGGTCCTGTTACTTTTAATAACCAGATCAGCGACAAAATCAGTTTTCGGAAGTACTGTTCCCGGAATCAGAAAAGTGTCGGAAGGATGATTGACCGGAAGCTCCACAATTTTACGGATGCTTTCGCCTCCGTCAGCCTCATAAGTAAACTCATAAACCCCATGACGCATCCGCGTTTCATATTCTCCCGTCTTTGGATTTGTCTCAATAACCTGCTCCTTGTCCGGCATTGTAATACCGCGGGTTGTGATTTTTATTTTGTCGCCGGGGTCACCTGCGATGTCCGCCAGCCTTGCCATGCCTATCACTGTGAATGTCCTGGGATGATTATCCGAGAAAATCTCAATTCTGTAAATATCCTGTCTCCCGAATCCATCCGGATCATATTTTGCATAATATCCTTCAAAACCATCTTTTACCGGGAAGAAGAAAATATCATCATCAGTTGAGTTAAGCGGGTAACCGTAATTTTCAGGTCTCGACCATTGTCCCTCCGGAAGCTGTTTTGAATAAAAAACATCATAACCTCCCATATTGAAATGACCACGCGAACTGAAATAAAGGGTTTTGTCATCGTCGCTCAGAAATGGGGTCTCCTCATTGTAAGGAGTGTTGATAACAGTCCCGAGATTGTAAGGGATCCCCCAGTCGCCATTATTTTCCCTGAGAGAAACATATATGTCAAGTCCTCCGAGTCCGCCGTTCCTGTTACTTGTGAAATAGAGTCTTTTATTGTCGTGGGAGATCGTAGCGTGCGACTCCCAGAATTTTGTGTTAATATTATCGTTAAGCTTTTCGGGAGGACTCCATCTGCCGTTTTCAAGCTTCGATATATAAATATTCCCGTCATATCCTACTGAACTGTAGAGATACAATTCCCTGCCGTCTTTTGAAAGTGAAGTAGGGAAATAATCTTCATCGACCCTTAGAATTTCGTTAAGATTTACAGGTCCTCCCCAGGTTCCCTTGCTCTTTCCCGAAGAAAGGATGGCATCATAGAAGGCTTCACTCCTTGAAAACACCAGAAGGCTTTCATCATCAGATACTACCGGATTGAACTCTGAAGTATTTTCATTGACAAGACTACCCAGGTTTCTCTCTTTTATATATGATGGATCATTTATCAGTTTTTTTGCATTATGGCACGACTCGATCTGAAGACGTATTATTGTTGAATCATAGACTTCAGTATTCATATTTTTTTTGAAAAGACCATAAGTTTCAATCGCTTTGTCAAGCTGGTTATTTATACGGTAGGCATTTGCCAGGAAATAGAGAGCATCATAAGGAGCTTTTGTCTCCCTGAATCTCCCGGACTTGTATTCAGGATTAATATTTCTGACGGCTTCTTCGAGGTAACCTGCTGCCTTCTCTTTTTCACCGGGGATGTTAAGATAGCACTGACCTATCCTGTATTTGAAATTTGAGTTGCCGGGATAGATATTCAGAAGCTGCTGGTATAGCGGCAAAGCTTCCTGGTAATCTTCGAACAGGATCCAGCTTTCAGCTTCATAAAACATATCCTTTTGCTCATCTTTCGACTGGGAATTTAATTCGGGCGTAAATATTGCAGCCAGCACTAATAATAACAGAACAAATCTTTTCATTTAAATGAATTTCATTTGTCAAAGTTACTAATATAACAGAAATAATATAAAAGGGCTCATTGATTTAGCCCTTTTTATTAACTTCTGAAAATAAATTTCAATAATGGAAATCCCCGTCAGACCTTAAAACCAGTAAAATATGAACGGGTCTAAGTAAGATCGGCAGTATAGTTCTCCAGAATTTCCCTGATCCTGTTAAGGAACTTTCCGGCAAGAGCGCCATCGATTACCCTGTGATCATAGCTTAAGGAGAGAATCATTATCTGCCTGATCGCGATAACATCCCCGTCGGGTGTTTCGATCACTGCCGGCTTTTTCCGCACCGCCCCGGTTCCAAGTATTGCTGCCTGAGGCTGGTTAATAATGGGAGTGCCCGACAGGTTGTTGTAGCTGCCGAAGTTGGTGATGGTAAATGTACCTCCTGTTATCTCGTCAGGTTTTAGCCTATTACTTCTGGCTCTTTCAGCCAGGTCATTTACTGCCCTGGCAAGACCAGTGATATTTTTTTCATTTGCATTTTTAATTACCGGGACTATAAGATTTCCGTCAGGAAGAGCGGTTGCCATCCCGATATTAATATTCTTCTTTCTGATAATATTATTACCATCGACAGATATGTTGATCATAGGGAAATCGTACAGGGCCCGGGCGGCAGCATCAATGAATATTGGTGTAAGTGTAAGTTTCTGGCCTTCGGTTGCCAGGAACTTGTCCCTGACACTGTTCCGCCAGTTTACCAGACGGGTCACATCGGCATCTATAAAGGATGTTACATGGGGTGAGGTTCTTTTTGACATCACCATATGATCGGCTATGATCCTGCGTACCCTGTCCATCTCAATTATTACATCTCCCTGGGCGCCGGTTCCGGCTTCAGCAGGTCTGATTATTTCTTTCCCGGCTGCCCTGGATCCTTTTACAGTTACTACGGCTTCCCTGGCCGGCTCCTCTTTTTTCCTTCTTTCCTCCATCAGGTTCAGAATATCATCTCTGGTAATTCTGCCATCCATACCTGTCCCCTGAACAAGGTCAAGATCAGTATAGTTAATACCCTCACGGGCCGCAATGCTCCTGACAAGAGGAGAGAGGAACTTACCCGAAGGGGTCCTGCTCTTCATCTCGCGGGCGATCACAGCCTCCTCTTTCTTCTCATTTCTTTCAGAGTCGATTGTTTCCTTTACCCTCTCTACTTCTTCATCTATTCTCTTTAACTCTTCAGGAGAACTTTCAATATCATTTTCCAGAATAGCCAGTACATCTCCGATTTTCAGAACAGTACCCTCGCTGGCAACTAATTCGGTAATTGTCCCCGACGCCGGAGAAGGAACTTCTGAGTCCACCTTGTCGGTGGCTACCTCAACAAGAGGATCATCCTCTTTCACCACCGAGCCAGCCGAAACAAGCCATTTGTTTATTGTCGCTTCAATAACTCCTTCGCCCATTGCGGGCAATATTATGTTCATCCGTGCCATGAATAGATCTTTTATAGTTTCGGGATCACATCCGCCGGTATGAATGTAATCACGCTTATTAACTTAAATTTTCCTATCCTAATAACAACTCCGAACCGGATATGTTTAAAACAAATTACTTTCCGATGAACATTTCTGTGAAATGAACTCAACACCCTGTTTTATCTCCGTTATTGCTGGTAAGGGTTCCGGTTGTTTATTGCCCTTCCGAGCGTGACTTCGTCAGTATATTCAAGTTCGTCGCCTACTGCCACTCCCCGTGCAAGAGTGGTCAGAAGGATATTGTACCTGCTTAGCCTTTTAAAAAGATAAAAATTGGTCGTGTCTCCCTCCATCGTCGTACTCAGGGCAAGTATTACCTCCCTTACATTTCCCTCTTTGACCTTGTTCTCCAGACTGTCCGTTTTCAGGTCAGTGGGACCAATTCCTTCAATCGGGGAAATTATACCTCCCAGAACATGATAAAGGCCTCTGAATTGCCGGGTGTTTTCAATAGCCATGACATCCTGGATATTTTCAACCACACACAGAACCGACCTGTCCCTTTTTTCGTCACTGCAGATGCCACATATTTCACTGTCGGAGATATTATGACAGAATTTGCAGTAATGGATCTCCTCATGAAGCCTGATAATACTTTCACCAAACCTTCTGACTTCCCCGGAGTCTCTTTTTAGGAGATTCATTACAAGTCTGAAAGCGGTTTTTCTGCCAATGCCGGGAAGTGAAGCAAATTCATTTACCGCATTTTCCAAAAGCCTCGATGGATATTCCGTAAAACTCATTGACACTGTTTTATCACAAAATTAATCCAATTATTCCCTTTCAACTAAATTGCACGGGAATTTTTTGCCTTCCTATCTTTTTACTATCCTTGCAGATTATTAAAAAAATATGTCACCAACTCTGATACTCGGGATATTCCTGATCTACACCGTCGTTCTGTTCCTTGTAACATGGATAACATCCAGAAAAGCTGACAGCCAGTCATTCTATATCGGCAATAAGATATCTCCCTGGTTTGTTGTTGCTTATGGTATGATAGGAGCTTCTCTGTCCGGGGTCACTTTCATGTCGGTCCCGGGATGGGTGAAGGATACCCAGTTCAGCTACATGGTAGTGGTCTTCGGGTATCTGTTCGGATATTTTGTTATAGCCCTGGTTCTTCTGCCATTATACTACAGGTTGAAGCTGACTTCCATTTACAGTTATCTTGGACAGAGGTTCGGATTCTGGTCCTATAAGACAGGTGCCGGGTTTTTCATACTCTCCAGGGTGCTTGGTGCATCACTTCGCATGTATCTCGTTATTAATGTTCTGCAAATATTTGTATTCGATGAATGGAACATTCCGTTCTGGGTCAATGTATTGATCTTTATAATCCTTATAATACTCTATACTCTTAAGGGAGGTATCAGGACGATTGTCTGGACTGATACGCTTCAGACTACATTTATGCTTCTAGCGGTGGTGTTATCTGTTATTTATATAAGCAGGGATCTGGGTCACACTTTTAAAACACTTGTTTCAACAATCAGCGACAGTTCAGTTTCGAGGATGTTTATCACCGACTGGCACCATGAAAGGTTCTTTATTAAACAGTTCCTGAGCGGGATGTTTATAACTATTGTAATGACCGGGCTCGATCAGGAGATGATGCAGAAAAATCTGAGCTGCCGTAACCTGAAGGAAGCACAGAAAAACATGTTTACGTTCAGCGGAACACTGATTTTTGTAAATTTTCTGTTCCTGGTGCTTGGGGCGCTTCTGATGGTTTATTCTGCAAACAAAGGAATAACGGTCGGATCGACCGATGATCTTTTCCCGACAATTGCCTTCCGTCATCTTGGACCGGTAGCAGGGATAGTATTCCTGATAGGACTTATTTCGGCAGCTTTCCCCAGTGCCGACGGCGCCCTCACCTCACTTACCACTTCAGTAAGCATCGATTTCCTGGGACTTGACAAAAGAACGGGAATAACAGAGGCCAGGAAGACCAGGATAAGGTATGCCGTACATATTTCAATTGCACTGGTATTTTTTATAAGCATATTGATATTCCGCTCTTTAAACAACCGTGCAGTCATCGATAACCTGTTCACGATAGCCGGCTATACCTATGGCCCTTTGCTGGGACTCTACTCTTTCGGGCTCTTTTCAAAGAGACAGGTAAAGGATCGGGCCACCCCTTTTATTGCACTCATTTCTCCGGTAGTATGCTACTTCCTGAGCCTTAACTCGGAAGTGCTTTTCAACGGCTATAAGTTTGGGTTTGAACTGTTACTGGTAAATGGGCTGCTTACCTATCTTGGACTTCTTTTGTTCAGTTCAGGCGCAACAGAAAAAATAAAATAGTCCAACGCTTTTAATGAAGAAATATTCCGGATTTCACCGCCAGTGCTAACATTAAAAAATTGACTGCGGCCTGGTAAGATCCTGGATACTCTGTTCTTCCCCGCCCTCTCCGTTAACTTCTGATTCAACCGGAACATCTTCTTTGACGGGAACCCTTATGGTCCTGAAAGGGATATTCCATATCAAATAATAACTTACTCCTGCAGTTGCTGCTTTTCCACCGTTACCATAACCGGGGAAATAAATAGGCCGTTCATTTTTTCCGCCCCCTCCGGAAATCAGAAATTTTAACCTCAGGGCCCAGCCAATGCTGAAGTTTCTGAATACCTCTGTTTTGACTCCCGGAGAGACTTCTACGAAATGTCCCAGGCTGGTTTTTGACGGGATTGAAGAGGTGGCAGTTCCCCAGTAGTTTTCATGACTGAATGAAGGTGTCTCTGAATTGAAAAGGCTCATACCATATCTTAGACTTATACCTGCCTGGTACTTGCCCAGGGAGACCTCAGGCCTGAGAATATTGAAATCCACTCCTGCCTTTAAAAAGATACCATTGCTTGAGTAATCGTAATTATACTGGGAGTACTTGTAGTTCAGAAATCCACCCTCCAGGGCATAAGCCATCTTTTCATTCCTGTCGACCGAAATAAATCCTTCAGCACTAAAATTATTTTTGTCAGTAAAGTACAAAACCGGACCTGATACCTCAATACCTGCTCTTATCTTAAGGGGAAAAGATACAGTGTCCTGTGCGTTGAGATATCCTGACAGTAACAGGGCTGCAATACTAATAATATATGCGTATGTTTTCTTCATTTGCAGTTGTGACGTTTCTGTTCCTGAATACTATTGTATCAATAATATTCCCAGTAGAAGAATAATAGTCGATGTCGAGAAGGTGAAAAAAGGTGTAGCCGCACTCTTTGGAGATCAGATGCGGATAGCTTGAATACCTGAAGGATATAGTATCATCAATTCCATTTATTCTTATTACAAAGGTGCACTCTTCATCCGAAGCATTGACAGGAAAGAGGGCAGGCTGAATATTCTCCGATTTGGAATAGATCCTGATTCCTTCCGTATTTAGTCCGTAAAGGGAAATGCTGTCAGGAGGTTCTGCCTTTTTTGTTTCATTATCATAAAAAGTAGCTTTCAGAAAGGCATCTGTCTCTTCAAAACATGCTTCCGGTGTACATGATGCCATTATAATCATATACAGAACAAAAAATATTTTTGCTACAGGTGAAGTAATTTGTCTCATTGTTACAGAAAGTCCAAAATTACAAAAATAACCTGGCTAAAAAAGGACTCATGAGATTTAAAAAACCGGAAGCTGTAAAACTTCCGGGTCGATTTTCTGATGTTTAACCTAATCTATTTTAATAACTGATCAGAACTTCGGTAGGTTTTTAAGTATTCCGTTTATACCGTTTTTAATTATCGTCAGTACGTTACTCTCTTTATCACCACCGAAATAGATTTCAGAGATGGTCTCCTTATACTTGTCAGTCAGGAGGTTCCTTTTAAGCTTCAGTGTGGGCGATAATTCCCCTGTCTGAGGGGTCCACTCCTCGGTAACCAGGCGGAATCTCTTAATCTGTTCGTACTCACCAAGTGATTTGTTAACTTCCCTGACCTCCTTTGAAAACTGTTCAATAACTTCAGGCATTTCAATTAAATCCTTATTGTCACGGAATTGTATCTTATGTTTCGAACACCAGTCATGCATGAATCCGAAATTGGGTGACAAAAGGGCACTGGCAAATTTTTGATTCTCTCCGATTACCATTGCCTGTTCAATAAAGAACGATTCTTTTAGTTTGTTTTCAATAACCTGAGGTGCAATATATTTTCCGGCCGAAAGTTTAAACATTTCTTTTTTCCTGTCGGTTATCCGGAGGAATTTACCCTTTTCAAAAACTCCAATGTCACCTGTATGGAACCAGCCATCACTGTCGATTACTTCTGCGGTCAGTTCAGGGGCTTTGTAATATCCCATCATCAGGTTGATACCACGGCTGAGTATCTCTCCGTCATCTGCAATCTTCACTTCAACGCCTTCAATTACAGGGCCTACCGTGCCAAATCCTATCTCATCAATCCTGAATGGATTGACGGCAATTACCGGCGATGTTTCCGTTAGTCCGTAACCCTGGATCACCGGAAGGCCGGCTGCCCAGAATATCTTCTCAAGTCTCGATTGCAAGGCTGCTCCGCCTGAGACCATTACCTGAACCTGACCTCCGAGAGCCTCCTGCCATTTACTGAAAATAAGCTTCCTGGCGATTTTAAGCCTGAAATTGTAAAACGCCGAATTTTCGTTGAGGCTGAACTTAAGACCCAGTCGGACTGCCCAGAAAAAGATAGCTCTTTTTATCCAGGGCAGGTTTCTCCCTTTACCAATAATGTTGTCATAAATTTTTTCAAGTAGCCTCGGTACAGTATTGAAAATGTGCGGTTTCACTTCCTTTACCGCTTCCGAAACAGTGCCCATGTTCTCAACATAATAAATGCTGATACCCTTGTACTGAAAATGATAATTGACCATTCTCTCATAAACATGGCAAAGCGGAAGAAAACTTACCGCCCGGTGACCATACCCGAGGTGATGCGCTTTTGATGTTGTTATGGCATTTGATACCAGGTTTTTATGAGATAGCATAACGCCTTTTGAATTACCTGTGGTCCCCGATGTATAAATAATCGTTACCATATCTTCAGGCTTAATGCTCTCCTTTATCTCCTCAAGCTCTGCACTGTACCTCGAAGCATTTTTCTTTCCTGCTTCTGTGATGTCGCTGTAGGGTCTCACCCCTTCGATGTAGTCAAACGAAAAGATCTCTTTCAGGCTGCTTATATTACCTGCAATGGGATTTACTTTGTTGAAAATTGTTTTGTTACCGACAATTATTGCTTTTACTTCAGAATGTTTAAGAATATAGTCATATTCATCAGTGCTGATAGTAGGATAGATTGGAACATGGATTATCCCTGCCTGGGCAAGTCCCATGTCGACAATATTCCATTCAGGCTTATTGCCGCTGATTGTGGCAATTTTGTCTCCTTTCCTGTAACCCATCGACATAAGACCATAACTGACAAGGTTTACCAGGTCCCTGACCTCCCCGGTCGAATAAGTTACCCACTCTTTGTCTACTTTCCCGCCATACATGTCTTTACGCGGGTATTTTTCGAAGTTCAGGTCAATAATGTCGAAGGTTCTGCGGATTTCCATTTTCATTATGATTAATAGAATACAATTCTAATAATAATTTTCGAACAAAATAAAATGCCACAATTTATTTATCTTATTTACATATCTAAATAACATGTATTAAGTATTTTATAAAAAGCATATAGGGCCATTATTTTCGACCATGTTATATTCAGGGCTTATACTACCTGTATATAGAACTATGAGTTTTAAGTTTGCCGGTGACAGAATTTTACAGGCCGGATATAAAAGGTCTTATATCCTCTTAACCGGAGTTGATTAGTAATCAGGAAAATAACATGAGCAGGGATACTGTTCACGAAAGAGTGCCTGTGCCGGGTTAAAAGGATTTCCTGATATACTCTTCTGCTTTTTTCAGGGCGTTGGCTAAGCCTAGCGGATTTTTCCCTCCGGCAGTTGCAAGGAAAGGCTGTCCGCCACCTCCGCCGTTTATTTCTCCGGCAATCTCCCTGATTATTGTTACGGCATTAATTCCCTTTTCGCTGACCAGGGAGTCGCTTACCAGAACCAGGATATTAGCTTTCCCGGCGATAGCAGCACCAAGAATCAAAACATGATTACCGGGAAGATTCCGGATCCTGAAAGCAATATTTTTTAAAAAATCGGCCGACCCGGTCTCAACCACGGCCGAAATGAACTTAATATCCTTAATTTCCACTGCCTTTGTCTCAAGTTCCATGGCCATGGCCGATGCCGCATCTGCATGCATCTTTTCGATGCTCTTCTTAAGAGCTGAGTTTTCAGCGATCAGTTTCTCAACGCTTTCCGTTACGTTACCGGTACTTTTTAGTAACCCGGTAATTTCATCCATAACCGAGAGTCTCTCATTTATGTACTCTTCCGCCTTTCCTGCTGTTACGGCCTCAATTCTTCTAACACCTGCAGCTATTGCTCCTTCCGAGATAATCTTAACGATGCCTATTGCTCCTGTATTCGCAACATGAGTACCTCCGCAAAGCTCCACCGATGGCCCAAATGCAACAACTCTTACCTTTTCGCCGTATTTTTCACCGAAAAGTGCCATGGCTCCCATTGATTGTGCCTCTTTCATTGAAATTCCATCGGTGATCTTACGGTTGTTGCTTTCCCTTACCATCTTGTTTATAAGCTCTTCCACTTTTCTTATCTCATCCCTGGTCATTTTACTGAAATGGCTGAAGTCGAACCTGAGACGTTCGTGAGTGACCAGCGATCCCTTTTGTTCAACATGTGTTCCCAGAACCGACCGCAGGGCATAATGAAGAAGGTGTGTGGCTGTGTGATTGCTGGCAGTCATCAGCCTTTTTTCAGGGTCAACTGTTGCAAGAAGAGGTTGAGTGGGATCTGAAACCATCCTGCCCGTTAAATGGAAAATCTGGTTGTTCTCCTTTATAGTATCGGTAACTGCTATCTTTTCGTTTCCTGATATCACGAAACCTGTGTCTCCTGCCTGGCCACCCGACTCGGCGTAAAATGGTGTTTTATCGAAAACAAGCTGATAGCTTTCCTTCCCTTTTATTTTTATTTTCCGGTACCTTGTTATCAGTATCTCCTCTTCGGTTTTGTCGTACCCTGTAAATTCAGTACCTTCTATATCCCTTACCGCGACCCAGTCGCCTGTGTTCACTGTGGCATCATCACGCGACCGCTCCTTCTGATTCTTCATCTCCTTCTCAAATCCCGTGATGTCGATGTGCATGTCATTTTCCCTGAGGATAAGCTGAGTAAGGTCGACAGGGAAACCGAACGTATCGTAAAGCTCAAATGCGATTTTCCCCGGTAATATATTTTTGTGCTCTTCCTTCAGGTCAGCGATCATCTTTTCGATCATCTTCAGCCCTTTTCCCAGCGTCTTAAGGAAAGAATTCTCCTCTTCATATATAATTTTTGAGATCTGACCGGCCGACTGCCTGAGTTCAGGATATGTGTCTCCCATTGTTTCAGCCAGAACAGGTATAAGTTTAAACATAAATGGTTCCTCAATGCCCAGGTGGTTATATCCATATCTTACTGCCCTTCTCAGGATACGTCTTATTACATATCCGGCTTTATTGTTCGAAGGTAACTGGCCATCTGCAATTGAAAAAGCTACTGCTCTCAGATGATCGGCCACAACCCTCAGTGCAATATCATGGTTCTCATCATGTCCGTATCTGATACCGGTCATTGAAGAGATCTCTGTTATGACCGACTGAAAAATATCAGTGTCGTAATTCGATTTCTTCCCCTGGACGACCATGCAGAGACGCTCGAATCCCATTCCTGTATCTACATGTTTTGCAGGAAGTTGCTCAAGTTTGCCATCTGACAGCCTGTTATATTGAATAAAAACGAGGTTCCATATTTCAATTACCTGGGGATGACCTTTATTAACGAGATCGTTGCCCGCTATAACGGCTCTTTCCTCATCATCCCTTATATCTATATGTATTTCGGAACATGGACCGCAGGGACCTGTTTCACCCATCTCCCAGAAATTATCCTTCTTTGATCCGTCAAGTATCTTTCCTTCCGCATCTGAAAAACACTCTTTCCAGCAATCATATGCTTCTTCATCGCGGGGAACATTTTCCTCCCTGCTTCCTTCAAAAATGGTGACATAAATTCTCTCTTCGGGTATCCCCAGCTCCTTTACTAGGAACTCCCAAGCCCAGTTAATGGCTTCCTTTTTAAAATAGTCGCCAAACGACCAGTTACCCAGCATTTCGAACATGGTATGGTGATATGTGTCGTGTCCCACCTCCTCCAGATCATTATGTTTTCCGGATACCCTTAAACACTTCTGGGTATTGGCGACCCTTTTTATATCGCTGCTGACGGCTTCCAAGGAAGATATCCTTGAACTGGTTCATTCCGGCATTGGTAAACATCAGGGTAGGATCATCCTTGATCACCATTGGTGCGGAAGGCACAATTTTGTGATTCTTCGAACGGAAAAAATCAAAGAAAAGCTGCCTTAGTTCTTGTGCCTTCAACGTATTATTCATGATTTTATATAAAGTTCTGTTTTTTTGGTTTGTAAAATTAATTTATTTGTTTTAGATTTGTCGACAATCGAAAAAAAAATAGGAAAACGCATTCCTGCGGATGGGAAGGAAATATGTCCTTGATTTAATAGATCTGCAATACAAGCAGGTTAAGCTGGCGTGGAAAGAAAAATTGTGGCAATTCTTTTTATGGTTTGTTGCTTCTGTTGCCGTTGCCCTTATCTACGGTACTATTATTGATAAATTCTTTGGGTCTCCGAAGGAAACAGTTTTAAAACAGGAACTGGAGAATATGAAGCTTCAGTACTCTCTTCTGGACCGGCAGCTCGAAAATTCCCTTGAAATACTTAACAGCATTGAATTATCTGACGATAACCGCTACAGGCTTATTCTGGATATGGATTCAATTCCTGAATCGATAAGGAATTCAGGTGTGGGTGGTGTTAAAAGATATGAAGAACTTGATGGCTACGAGAGTACCGGCCTGATGTTATCCATGAGGAGTAAGGTGGATGAGATACGAAACAGGTCGTCTATTCAGTATGAGTCGTTCAAGTCTGTCTCCGAAAGAACTGCAGAATGGAAAAGAGAAATGGAATACCTTCCCATGATCAGTCCGGTATCAGTTGCAATAAGAAGAGGTGATGGAGTTAAATTCAGAGAGGTTCATCCGGTCCTTGGTACACCCCAATGGCATCACGGACAGGATTTCACCGCTCCCTATGGTACTGAGGTGTATGCTACCGGCTCAGGAACTGTTATAGCATCGGGATGGAATTCCGGAGGCTTTGGCAATTATATTGTGATAGATCATGGATATGGCTACCAGACGACCTATGGACACCTCAGCAGTATAAAGGCATCAAAGGGATTGAATGTTAAGCGGGGCGACCTTATCGGGCTCTCGGGAAGTTCGGGGACATCCTCAGGGCCGCATCTTCATTACCAGATTGACCTTTATGGACAGCATAAAAATCCTTTATATTATTTTAATGATGATCTGACAGAGGATGAATATTTTGAAATGATTGAATCCTTAAGCTCAAGGTTAAAATTCAGATAATTTCTTGCTTTGATTACTTTTTGCATCCGGCAATACATTGTTCATATTGTAAGATGAAATTTTTATCTTTGCGGCGATATGGCACATACCAGGTATAAGTTTAATCCGGATTCACTTAGTTTTGATAAGATAAGGCTGGGCATAAAAGCTGTTATGCTAAGGCTCCTGGCTTACTTTATCGGTTCTCTCATGATTGCTGTCGTCTATGGTTTTATCTTTGCGATATTTGTGGATTCTCCCAAAGAAAAGGCGCTTAAAAGGGAAATTGAGCAGATGACAATTCAGTATGAGCTCATGCGCCACGAAATGGGCAGTCTCGAAAAAGTAATAGAACATCTTGAGGAAACCGACGATAACCTGTACCGGACCATTTTTGAAGCCGAGCCTATTCCCGAAGCTGTTCGCGAGGGAGGTATCGGAGGTGTGAACAGGTACGAGGAGCTTGAAGGTTTCGATAATTCCAGCATTGTTGTCGAAACCGCGAAAAATCTTGACCGGCTTATGAAAAGAGTTTATGTCCAGTCAAGATCATTTGACGACCTGATTAGCCTGGCGGCCAACAAGGAAGATATGCTCGGATCTATACCGGCCATAATTCCGATTTCGGGTAAGGATCTGACCCGGGTTGCTTCAGGATTCGGCCTAAGGATACACCCATATTATAAAATATCAAAATTCCATGCCGGGATGGACTTTACTGCTCCCACAGGTACGGATGTTTATGCTACAGGCGACGGTGTCGTGTCATCAGTCCAGTCGGCACAAAGAGGACTTGGGAAACATATAATTCTTGATCACGGATTTGGCTATTCTTCAGTTTATGCTCATCTGAACGATTTCAATGTAAGAGACGGGCAAAAGGTTCAGAGAGGCGATGTAATTGGCTATGTGGGTAACACAGGTATGTCGGTAGCTCCTCATCTGCATTATGAGGTAAAGCTTAATGGGACCAATGTCGATCCTGTTAACTATTATTTCAACGATCTTACTGCTGATGAGTATGAGAAAATGATAGAAATAGCATCCAAAACAGGTCAGTCATTCGATTAATAAATTTGTGACATGGATGCTCTGTGGAGATCCTCCTTTTAAAAAGCTTAAACCTTTATATCGCGAATTATGCCATACAGGGAGAAAGAGATCGAGAAACTATACTACACCATCGGAGAGGTATCCGGCATTCTTGAAGTGCCCGTTTCCACTGTCCGTTTCTGGGAAAATGAATTTGATATCCTGAAACCGCTTAAGAATAAAAAGGGGAACAGGATGTTCACTGCAGGCGACCTGAGAAACCTGAGGATCATTCACCACCTTCTGAAAGATGAGGGAATGACACTCCAGGGAGTGAAAAGGAAACTTACCGGCCGATGGGAGGAGACTGACTACAGGTTCGGAATAAATGAATCTCTCCAGAAAATAAAAACCATCCTTCTCGACATAAGGGATACTATTTGATTTTTCCTGGTAAATTCTCTGTGACTTCCGGATATTTCACCTGAGTATAACTCAGTGAAAGACCCTCCGGCCAGAGGCCCGCTGTAAATCACATAAGCGATAATTATTAATTATGAAGTTAATAGAACTAAGTTCTTATCTCGACTCTGCGGTACCACTGTCGTACCAGGAAAATTATGACAATTCAGGACTTCAGGCAGGCATGCCCGAAAAAGAGGTTAATTCGGCACTGATAGCTCTTGAGGTTACGGATGAGGTTCTTAATGAAGCCATCATGTACGGCTGCGACACTATTATTACTCATCATCCCCTGATATTCAACGGACTTAAAAAGATTACCAGCGCCTCATATACCGGTCGAATATTGATCAGGGCAATTAAAAACGATATTGCAATTTATTCATCCCATACAAATCTTGATGTATTTGAAAACGGGGTAAGCAGAAAGATGGCTGAAAAGATCGGGCTCAGAAACATTCGAATACTTGCTCCACTGAAAAACAGGTTACTGAAACTTGTCACTTTCGTCCCTGAGGCATATCTTGATAAGGTCCGTGAAGCACTCTTTGATGCCGGTGCAGGAATTGCAGGCAATTATGACCGGACTGCTTTTTGCACCACAGGAGAGGGAAGCTTCAGGGCCGGAAGCAATGCAACTCCTTTTGTTGGTACCAGGGGTAAAATGCATTTTGAAAAGGAGATAAGGTTTGAGACAATACTTTCTGCTCACCTCAGGGGTAAGGTCATAAAAGCGCTCCTCGATACTCACCCGTATGAGGAGGTCGCCTATGACATCATACCACTTGAAAATGAAAATCAGGGAACCGGTATGGGTTGCACCGGCGAATTTGATACGCCCCTGGATGAGGCCGGTTTCCTCAGACTGATCTCTACGGTATTTAATTCAAAAGGAGTGAGATATTCAAAACTTGCCGGTAAGATGATCGCGAAAATTGCAGTGTGCGGGGGAGCCGGAGCAAATCTGACAATGGATGCAATTGCTGCCGGTGCCGATGCTTTTGTGACGGGAGACATAAAATATCATAATTTCTTTGATGCCGATAACCGCCTGTTATTAGTCGATGCAGGACATTATGAAAGTGAAAAATTCGCAACAGAAATTTTATATGATCTAGTTATCAAAAAATTCCCTAAATTTGCAGTCCGGTTTTCTGAAATAAATACGAATCCGATTAACTATCTTTAAAAAATGGAAAAGGTTAAAACACACGAAGCTGAGATCTCTGTTGAGGAAAGGCTGAGAGCATTATATAGTCTGCAGCTGGTTGATTCAGAAATTGACAAGATTAAAACCCTGAGAGGGGAGCTTCCTCTCGAAGTCCAGGACCTTGAGGATGATATTGCCGGGCTTGAGACCCGGCTTGGGAATCTGAGGGAAGAAGTTGTAACCCTCGAAAAATCGGTCCAGAAGAAAAACAATGAGATTGTTGAGGCTGAAGTTCTAATCAAAAAATACGAGGAACAACAGAAAAATGTGAGAAACAACAGGGAGTTTGACTCGCTTTCCAAGGAGATTGAATATCAGAACCTTGAAATTGAACTGTTCAATAAGAAGATCAGGGAGTTCAATATCCAGATCGATGAAAAAAAGGCAGTAATAGGTGAATCTGAAGCTACCCTCAACGACCGTAAATCGGACCTTGATAATAAGAAAAACGAACTCGATGAAATAATCTCGGATACTCAAAAAGAGGAGGAAGGGCTCTATCTCAAATCCGAAAAGATACAGGCTGTAATAGAAGAGAGGTTACTGACGGCTTATAAAAGGATCCGCTCAAATGCCAGAAACGGTCTTGCAGTTGTTCCTGTACAACGCGATGCATGTGGAGGTTGCTTTAACCAGATCCCGCCACAGAGGCAGCTCGACATTAAATCGAGAAAAAAAATTATTGTATGCGAGTATTGCGGCCGTATCCTGGTCGACGATGAAATAATAAGAGAGAGCCAGATCTGAAAAAGAACCTGTTTCTCTAACCCCGCTTAACTCCATTTTCAAGAATGAAAATGGGGTTTTTCTTTTGTATCCGCAACCAGGTTTTCAACCTTCAGCATTTATAAATTCCTTTGATCTTTGTGATACCCGACAGGAATCAATAAATCATTAACTTTACAGTTATAATCATCAGTTATCGACATGAACGCCGATGAATTAAAAGTTCTTATAGCAGAAGGGATCCCCGATTCACTGCCCGAAACGGGACCTTATGATGACAGTATAAATCATGCTCCCGTTCGGAAAGACATTCTTGATAAAGATGAAAAAATACTTGCCGTAAAGAATGCACTGAGATACTTCCCTCAGAAATTCCATGCTGAACTTGCCGGCGATTTCGCCCGCGAACTTAAGGATTACGGCAGAATATACATGTACAGGTTCAGACCTTCGTACGAAATAAAGGCGCGGCATTTGAACGATTTTCCCCACAGATCGGCTGGCGCTGCTGCTGTGATGTTAATGATCTCAAACAACCTCGATGTCACTGTCGCCCAGCATCCTCACGAGCTGATTACTTACGGCGGAAATGGTGCCGTTTTTCAGAACTGGGCCCAGTACAGGCTGGTGATGAAGTATCTTTCCGAAATGACAGATGATCAGACACTTGTGATATACTCAGGTCATCCTCTGGGACTATTCCCATCTCATCCGGATGCTCCCAGGGTTGTTGTTACAAACGGCATGGTGGTGCCGAACTATTCCTCACAGGATCACTGGGAAAAATTCAATGCACTCGGTGTTTCACAATATGGACAGATGACTGCCGGATCATATATGTACATCGGACCCCAGGGAATTGTGCACGGAACAACAATTACTTTACTGAATGCAGCCAGGAAGCTTACGGGAAAAGGAGAGGGGAGGAGGATCAGGCTTTTTGTCTCCTCAGGCCTCGGGGGAATGTCGGGGGCGCAACCAAAGGCGGCAAAGATCGCAGGCATGATTTCAGTCATCGCCGAAGTGAATTATAAGGCTGTCCGTACACGCTATTCCCAGGGTTGGGTGGATGAAGTAATTTCAGATACTGATGCTCTTGTTGACAGGATCAGAAATGCAGGGGCAAAAGCTGAAACGGTCTCTGTCGCCTACCATGGCAATATTGTTGACCTGTGGGAAAGGCTGGCTGTTGAAAATATTTTTGTCGACCTGGGCTCTGATCAGACATCCCTGCATAATCCATGGGCGGGGGGTTACTACCCTGCAGGATTGAGTTTTGAGGAATCAAACAGGATGATATCCGGGGAACCCGGGAAATTCAGGGAGCTTGTCAGGGAGTCGCTGAGGCGGCAGATAAGGGCAATAAACCGGCACGCTGAAAGGGGAACCTATTTCTTTGATTATGGTAATGCTTTTCTACTTGAATCATCAAGGGCCGGTGCTGATGTTCTGAATGAGAAAGGAAATTTCAGATATCCGTCATATGTTCAGGATATAATGGGCCCTTTGTTTTTTGATCACGGATTCGGTCCTTTCAGATGGGTCTGCTGTTCAAATGATCCGGCTGATCTATCGATAACCGACACTATTGCTGCTTCAGTATTGGAAGAGATGATCAGGGAGGCTCCTCCTGAGATAAAGAATCAGCTGTCCGACAATCTTCACTGGATTAATGAAGCCGGCAGAAACAGGCTTGTTGTTGGCTCACAGGCACGGATCCTTTATGCTGATGCTGAAGGCAGAATTGCCATTGCCACTGCTTTCAACAATGCTGTCAGGGAGGGAATTATATCTGCTCCCCTGGTAATAGGAAGAGATCATCACGATGTTTCAGGGACCGATTCTCCCTTCAGGGAAACATCCGACATTTACGACGGATCGTCGTTCACTGCCGACATGTCGGTACAGAATGTAATTGGAGATTCCTTCCGTGGCGCTACCTGGGTCTCTCTTCATAACGGCGGAGGAGTGGGCTGGGGAGAAGTTATCAACGGTGGTTTCGGCATGCTGATCGATGGCCGGCCGGAAACTGAAAGAAAGCTCAGGCTGATGCTTCAATGGGACGTTAACAACGGGATAGCAAGGAGAGCCTGGGCAAGAAACGGGATGGCCCTGTTTTCACTGGAAAGAGAGATGAAAAGGAACCCCGGACTTAAGGTGACCATACCTAATATTGCCGATAACGATATTATTTATAAGGCATTATTGGATTTGAATAAAGAAAGAGGCTGAGATTGATAAGAGGCCTTTTTATCAGAGTGAGACAGAGACACAGAAAAATATTCAGTTATCTGTGATTAAAAGAAATAGCCTGAGTTTGTGATATTGTGGTTATTTTTTGAGAAGAACTGCTGCAATTGCCACAACACCCTCTTCTCTTCCCGTAAAACCAAGCTTCTCCGTAGTTGTGGCTTTTACACTGATGTCGTCCGGATCAGTTTCGGTAATTCCTGAAATGACTCTCTTCATTTCCGGTACATAAGGAGATATTTTTGGCTTTTCCAGACACAGGGTAGAATCAATGTTCACAACTGAAAACCCCTTTTCTTTTATCAGATCCATAGTGCGTCCGAGAAGTATCCTGCTGTCAATATTACTGAATTCGGGGTCGGTGTCGGGAAAGTAAAATCCGATATCCCTCAGTCCTGCAGCTCCCAGAAGCGCGTCGCAGATTGCATGAAGCAGAACATCACCATCGGAATGTGCAACACACCCTTTTTCAGAAGGGATCTTTATCCCCCCGATATATAAATCAAGTCCTTTTTCTAACCGGTGAAAATCAATTCCCTGACCTGTCCTTATGTTCATCCGTTTGTGCTGACAATATTTTTCATGGCCTGGAAATCAAATGAAAGAGAGAAGCGCAGGGTCCTGGCCAGAGGATGATTCTGGGTTGTTGGCATAAGATATGAGAAATCGAGGGTAAATCCCCTGAGTCTGAATCCGGCACCGGCTGTAAAATATTTACGGTTCCCTTTGGTCTCGTTTTCCAGGAAGTATCCTGTCCTTAACGCAAACTGATTATTATACCAGTATTCGGCGCCAAATGAATATGTCAATTCCCTGAGTTCTTCCTTAAATCCTCCCGGGGCATCGGCAAACGACTGAAAAATTGCAATGGGGACTGCAACATTCGGATCTTTCCCTTTAATTATCTCTCCGTCTTCATAAATAGGCGGTGTCGGAACAAGAAGCTTATTTATATCAACAGTAAGAGTAAGCCTGTTGTAACTGTCAAGATCGATTGATCCTGCGGTACCAAATCTGAGGTTCATTGGTATGAAGTCAGATGTCTGGGAGTCAGAATAGCTCATCTTAGAACCGATATTTGAGAAATTCAGACCAAAGGAAAGAAGGCCCTCTTTGTTAAATGGAGTGATCGGTCTCTGATAATATCCCGAGATGTCTGCTGCAAATGATATGCCGGGTTGTGTTGCTTCACCTTCGGCATAAAAACCTCCTGTAAGGTTTGAATAAATAAACCTGAGGGCTATACCTCCTGACAGGTACTCGGTAAAAAGCCTTGAATATGCGGCATCAAGTGAAAATTCGTTTGGTTTGAAGGTAATAAGTTCATTACCGAAAGTATCTGTAAACGGAACATCTCCGAGGGATGAATAGAGAAGACTGGCGCTCACAACCTGCCTGTTATCGATCCTGTAATAGCCGGCAAGAGATGCAAGGTTAATGTCCGGAACAAGATTTCTCAGCCATGGAGAATAAGTAATCCCGACACCGCTTGAGCCATCAATAAAAACATATTTGGCAGGATTCCAGTGCATGCTGAAAATATCGGGAGCGGTTGCCACTCCGGCATCACCCATTCCTCCGGCCCTGGAATCCGGAGATATAAGCAGGAACGGGACAACAGTCTGAATGGCATTTAGTTCCCCTCCGTCATCCTGTGAGTATGTTATTCCCGGCACAAAAACAAACACTGCAAATAATAATATTGCCAAAGCTTTATTCTTCATCCTGATCCTGTCTTTTTGAGATTATGCAAATATAAAACAATTTTTTGCCGAAGATATTGTGCGTCTGTTATAAAATGATCATCCTCCCTGAACCTGAGGCAATTTCACCTTTGCGGGTGGTTATCCTGACATTGTAAGGGTATATTCCCCGTCCGACTCTGTTACCTCTTTCGTCATTCCTGTCCCATTCCATGGGTGGTAGCCGGTAACCCTCAGGCCTGATGTTAGTACTTATTATCCTGATAAGCTGACCTCCGCTGTTGAAAATTGTGATAGTTATATTGAGGTCATCATCAGGGCGGTTTATTTCCGCACTGATACTGGTGTTCGAAATAAAGGGATTGGGATAATTAATGAGATTTTCAAGAACAAATCTCTCTCCGTCCCTGGCAAGGAAAAGAATCCTGGCCTCTGATGAGTTGTTATGATTGTCCCACGCCTTGATCGTCACTGAGTGACTGCCTTCATTCAGCCCGGTAAGCCTGTAACTAAGTTTCCCTTTTCTGAAGTTGTCAGGATCATTCTCAAAGAAACTGTTCAGTATCATTATGTTGCTCCTGTCGTCATCAAGATAACCTGTCAGGTCGTGTCCGATACCGAAACCGGTTGTGTTTATCCCGCTTCTGTCTTCAATAATGGCCAGAAGTGCCGGATTCAGATCGGTGATCCCCCCGTCCCTGAAAAGGGTATTGTTCATATACAATGAAATAAGTGGCCCTGTTGTATCTTTTTCGCTGACAGGAGAAAATCCCCCTACGGTAATATTACTGAAACTGCCTTTTATGTCAATGGCATCATTCCTCCCATAATAACTGATCCTGCCGTTCCCGTAATTGTAGTTTATATCGCGCGGGACGATAAACGTGAACCTGAATTTACCGTTTTCCACAGCCGTTTTCCCTCTGAATAGAATATTGCCGGTCTCGCTGTACTCCACACTATTACCTCCGTCGTTGGCCAGCGTTTTGATATTTAATGGTTTGTCATAAACTGCCATGGAAATTACACCGTCAAATTCAGGATCAGGAGCTCCTGATATATTTTCAACATGACCTGATAGTGTGACCAGCGACAATGCTTTCAATGTATCAGTTTCTGAAGTCACAGGTATGCCGTTTACCGAATCGGTAACAATTTTCCCATGCCAGGGCCATGCCAGTCGTAATGCAGGGTCACCGAGCAGGGTAAAGTTTCTTTTGTTTATGCCGCTTTCAGTTTTATTTTTAGCCAGCTTAATTATATCTCCAAGTCTGAGGGCATTTCCTTCTTCGTCAGTTGTAAAGGCGACATCGTAAATATTCCGGTTAAGCGAGTAGTTTGGGGCTGAATATGCCAGCCGGGTGGTCGACATAAGAGCCACGGCTCCCCCGTCGGGTTTTAGAAGGACCTTTTCACCGGCAGATCTTTTGTCTGTCATCGTCCTGCCGATTATGCTGATGTCAATATCGTCAAACCTGCTGAATTCACATGTGGCTGTTATGAATAAAGGAAGCCGGCTATTGTTCTTCCATAACTTTATATCATCACCCGTTACAATCCCTTCATGAGCCAGCCCCATCTCATTGCCATGTCCTATGTAGTTGAAAATAAGGCATCCCGAGTTTATTCTGTCATTTATTGCCCTGTTTACATCGGGATACGACTGTCCGGTTTCCGATGTTTCCTGCCTGTAAGCATCGATATAGATCTTACTTATAACAAAATCAGGATCATTTTCCCTGATTGTCGCTGCAAGTCCCTCCCCGTCGTATAAATGAGTATTATCGTCCTCGTCGTCAGATGTAATGCATATAACATTCTTCCAGTCACCATTATTTGCCGGATCGAGATACGAGGCTGTCTTTGATACCATCACTCCTGCCTCTGCCGTGTCCGACACGGGAAGCCTGCCGATTCCTATATCAACAGTGCCGGTTTCTTCTCCTTCTCCCTCCCCGAGCAGACCATAAAAATCGTCGGAAGTAAATGAGGAAACAACAACATTGGAGTTCTTTGACTGATAAGTAGGTATAAAGTTGGGATTACCTGGTGGCAGGGTTTTGTTCTCATATGAACCATCCCCAAAAAGCAGGAGATACCTCAAAGGATGGTCTGAGCCTTCCTGTTGCTCAAATTTCATTCTCATGAAGTTCCTTATTGCGGCAATATCCGGAACCCCTCCCGAGAATTCGTTGTATACCTGTTCAGGGGTGACAATCAGGGAAATAAGACCACTGTTCTTCTCATGAATATCTGCAAGCTTTTCAGCATAACCGAGAAATAACGGATGCGTTACAATAACCATTTCGGCGGGAGGTGAGCCATGAAGGTCCTGATTGCCGATGGCTGCTGTTCTGATTACAGGCGACAGAGCTTTATCAGGAGTAAATGCCATAAATCTTTTAAGAGTACCCGTTGCGACACTGAAAATAATTTTGTCTCCATCATGACTGATGGCCACATCCATCGGATTGAACATGTCCGATATATCCCATACTGTAACTCCCGGCACGGTTGTCTTTACAGTAAACTCAGTAACTCTCCCGCCGGCGGTTGCTCTTATGTCTGAATAAAAAGCCGTAGTGCCCCTGAAAACATTCTCAATTCTTCCCTGAAGCGTAACATAATCAAGCCATCCTTTTGCACTCACTTCACCATTATTATAGAACCTGAGATCAAAACCGGGAGATGATGAGAAAGGTATAAAGTCAGTTGTTGTCTCTATAATCCTGGCATAGGTTCCGGTGCCTGACGACAGATCTACGCCGGGTACCAGAACAGACTGGTGTATCGCGGCTCCTTCATAAAGTCTGAACAGAACAGGCGATGACGCCCTCGCCAGTACCTTAATGCTGAGCCTGATCCCTTCAGTTGTCAGTATGTCGTTAAATCCGGGCTCTATTTTTATGGCACTGAGGGGTGAAACAGGCTGGTACCATTCACGTCCCGACTTGATCAGGTTCTCGGTCTCATACTCATGTATAAAAAGAGCATCCGACTGAGACGAATAAAAACTTACCGGTTCTGAAAGAGCCGGAGCTTCCCCGACTTTTTTAACTGTTTCATCCGATGATGTCAGAAAATAATACGCAGTATCGGAATAGTGATGCCTGCTGAAATTGTATTCCCCTGCCAGGGTATCGAAGACCCATCGGTGTGTGCCATTTGCATAGAACAGAAGGTAGTCTCCCTCATTGAAGATCCCGTCGGCCCCCGTGACGGTCGCTATTGCCGTCTCCCTCAGGTCATCAGGCCGCGGGTCGTTGTTATAGAATGAAAGTTGTCCTGTATTATTGCTGTAAACCGCAGGATTGGAAGGGTTGTCAATCCCGAGCTGCTTCAACCTGTTGTAATCGATCCTGTATATTCCTTCCGAAGTTATTGCCATCCTGAACCATTTGCCTGACGAAAGGCATGATGAGGATGCATAACCAGGTATTTCCTGTGACGAAAGGTTGTGAGCGGCAAACAGCGCAACGAATAACAATATTTTTCCTGGTCTGATCTTCATTCCCGGCAAAGATAGGAATGAACATTTGTTTTTTCTCTAATTTTACGATCTGTTATTGGCGGGGATTTAAAATATTAACGGTATCATTACGTTGATATTGCAGTTGTATCGCGTATGTCAATGAAATACTGTCTGACGGTTTTTTTATCATTTCTGATTTCCGGAATCTCATCAGGTCAGGCTACCGATTACAGCCCGGGATATCAGACCCTTATGATGACTAATCCGGCTGTGACAGGGAGCGAGGGAGACGGTAAACTCAGACTTTCTTACATGAATTTTTATCCCGGCAACGGTTACAACCTGCATTCGGTATATCTCTCGTTTGATACCTACTATGAGCCTGTTCATGGGGGAACGGGTTTTTTTCTTGCCGGCGATCATCTGGGAGGAATAGTGAACGATCTGAGAGGAGGATTTTCCTATGCATATTTTCTGAAGGCAGGAAAGGATCTTTACATAAATGCAGGTCTTGCAGCATCATTTTATCACAGGGGATATGATTTCGGAGGAGCGATATTGCCCGATCAGATCGATCCGGTCGGAGGAGTGATAAATCCCTCCTCTGAAATACTGTCAGACAATGGGAATACCGTACTCGATCTGGCTGCCGGAGTGCTTATTACCACAGGCAGGATTTCAGGAGGATTGTCGGTTTCCCATCTTGCCGGTCCTGATCCGGGGGGCTCAGGGGCTGAAGTGGATAGGATAGGCAGAAAACTTATGGTACATGTGGCTGCAGATCTTGACCTTAATGAACGTCTTGATCTTATTATCAGGCCTGTTGCCTCGATGGAAATGAGCAAAGGATGGTTCTCGGCCAGTGCAGGGGCGGCACTTGGAAATAAGCTGCTATCAGTAAACAGCCTGATTATTTACGGAAGTAATGATAATATGGATGTACAGGCAGGATTCTCAGTAAAGACCGGAAGGATCATGCTCTATTATAACTATCGCTTTAATGCTTCGTCGGGTAACAACCTGCTGCCTTTTTCGCTCATGCACCAGACAGGTGTAGCTTTTAGTTTATACAATGTTGAAAAAAGAAATGGCATCAGAACAATAAATTTACCTGAAATGTAGTTATATTTGACGTTTAAAGTGGTTATCTTCGTAAATTATTATATTTGAAAGTTCTAAAAAGTCCTAAAATTACAACGAGTTATGTATAGATTCAGAGCCTTGCCGGTTGTATTTTTTACTGTACTGTTTCTTTTATCCTGCAAGGGCGGGAGTAAAGGAGATGGCAATGTTTCGTCAACAACAGGATGGAGATATAACGATCCTGATAATGGCGGATTTGAAGTAGCAGTGGGGGCCGAACAGCAGACCGGACCCGGACTTGTCCTTATAGAAGGTGGCCGGTTTACCATGGGTCGTGTTCAACAGGATGTTCTCTTTGACTGGAACAACACTCCCAGGGCAGTTACCGTTTCGTCCTTTTATATGGACGAAACAGAGGTCAGAAATGTCGATTACCGTGAATACCTTTTCTGGCTGAGAAGAGTATACAAGGATTATCCGGAGGTTTACAGAAGAGCTTTGCCTGATACCCTTGTATGGAGAAGCCCGATGGGTTTTAACGATCCTTATGTACAATATTATTTCCGTCACCCTTCCTATAATAATTATCCTGTTGTTGGGGTTAGCTGGTTGCAGGCAAATGATTACTGCCTCTGGAGAACAGACCGTGTCAATGAGCAGCTTCTTATTGACGAGGGTGAGCTTAATCCTGACCCTAACCAGCTTAACGAAAAGAACTTCAATACCGAAGCTTATCTTGCCGGTCAGTATGAAGGTGTGGTGAACCAGCTTCGCGAAAGTCTTAATCCAAATCAGACAGAACGTCGTACAAATTTTGAAGACGGGTTGATGCTCCCTTCTTACCGTCTGCCTACAGAAGCTGAATGGGAATTCGCAGCATATGCCCTTCGCGGAAACACTTTCGAGGAAAGAATATACGAAAGAAGAATATTTCCCTGGGATGGACATAATGTAAGAAATGCATCAAAAAGAAGCCGCGGTGAAATGATGGCCAACTTTGTTCGTGGCCGTGGCGACATGATGGGAGTTGCAGGAAGCCTGAACGATAACGGAAGTATTACAACCGATGTGAGATCTTACTGGCCAAACGATTACGGACTCTATTGTATGGCAGGTAATGTCAACGAATGGGTTCAGGATGTGTACCGTCCGCTCACTTTTGAAGATGTTGACGGATTCAATCCTTTCAGAGGCAATGTTTTTACTGATATCAGAAGAGATGCAAACGGCCAGGTTGTGGCAAAAGACAGGCTCGGCCGTCTCTATGTTGATACTGTTAAAGACAGTGATGTGGCCAACAGATATAACTACCAGAAGGGCGACTACAGAAACTACAGGGATGGAGACCTTCAATCGTCAATACCTTCGGGAGGCGACTGGACCACCGAAGACAATAAATCCGGATCAATCAGAATGTACGCACAGGAGGATTCCGATTATGTTACTCTTATTAATGATAATGCCAGAGTTTATAAGGGTGGCTCATGGAAAGACAGGGCTTACTGGCTTAATCCTTCAACACGAAGATTCCTTGATCAGGAAAGCTCACGTGATGACATCGGATTCAGATGTGCCATGATCAGAGTGGGGAGCCCCTCTGGTTTCTGAGAAAGAATATTTGACAACACTCTGATAATTTCATAATAACCGCAGAGTACGCAAAGAATACGCAAAGCAGACAGAGATAATTCTTGACTTGTTCCTGTTTGCTTTACGGTATCCTGATGATTGTCAGGGATTTGCGGTCTTGGCGGTTTATTTTTTACAATATGGAAACAACTCAGCTGTACAGAATCTTCAGGGAATCAAATGGTATCTCAACCGATACCAGGAGTGTCACAAAAGGACAAATGTTCTTTGCCCTCTGGGGCGAAAAATTCAATGGTAACAAATATGCAGCCGAAGCTCTTGAAAAGGGAGCCTCGTATGCAGTAATCGACGATCCTGCTTTTGAATCGGAAAAGACAATCCTTGTCGACGACTGCCTGGCAGAGTTGCAGGCACTGGCAACACATCACAGGAAAGAATTGAATGTACCAGTCCTGGCAATAACGGGAACAAATGGCAAAACAACCACAAAGGAGCTGATCGCCGCCGTGATGTCGAAAAAACTGAAAGCACATTATACCAAAGGCAACCTGAATAACCAGATAGGCGTTCCGCTTACTATACTTTCAGCTCCCCCAGCAACAGAAATGATGATTATAGAGATGGGCGCAAACCATATCGGCGAGATCCGTACGTTATGCCTTATCGCAAAACCCGACTACGGGATCATCACTAATGTAGGATCAGCTCATATTGAAGGATTCGGTTCTGCCGACGGCGTGGTGAGGACAAAAATTGAACTTTACGAATACCTCCGGAAAGTAAACGGAGTGGCAATCTACGACGATAAGAATCCATTACTTACAGAGAAGATCTATAAAATAGTGAACAGGGCCGTTCCGTATTCCGATCCTACCGGGATCGATCTGAAGGTTGATGTAATTAATTCGGATATGAACCTGAGCTTTACAGCAACATACCACAATAAGACTTATAATGTCCGGACAAATCTTTTCGGATACTATAATATAGAGAATGTAAAGGCCGCAATTGCAACAGGACTGTTCCTTGGAGTTGATATTGAAGATATCCTAAATGCCATTGAGAATTATCAGCCGGGTAATAACAGGTCGCAGCTAAAGAAGACTGAAAAAAATACACTGATTTGCGATTCATATAATGCAAATCCCACAAGCATGAATTTGTCGCTTAAGTCATTTGACGGGATAAAGGCAGAAAACAAGATTGTGATCCTGGGAGATATGCTCGAGCTCGGAGAAAAGAGCGAAGAGGAACATACAAAGATTCTGGATACCCTCGAAACAATTAACCTCGAATCAGTTTTTCTTGTAGGCCCGGAATTTGGTAAGCTTGCTGCTGATTATGGATTCCTTTCTTTTTTGAACATCGAACAGCTCAGGGATCACATAAGGAAAAATCCCCTGAGCGGGAAACATATTCTTATAAAGGGATCAAGAGGGATGACGCTGGAAAAGATATATGATCTTCTTTAGGAAATTTTTACCTGGGTTGGCCCTCATCCGAAAACCTGATATCCACAACCACTATTTCCGACCTGCTTCCAAGCCTGATCCTTGGTCCCCACAGACCGTAGCCGGATGAGACTATTAAGTTGGTATTACCTGTCTTCCTGTAACCGTAGCTTACCTCGTAAATAAGGCGTGTGACAAAATTCAAGGGCCACATCTGACCGTTGTGCGTGTGTCCCGAAAGCTGCAGGTCAACTCCGTGATTCACTGTTTCGGCAATATTGAAGGGTTGATGATCAAGCAGGATCACAGGTTTGGATGTATCCACCATCTCCATTAACCGGTCAAGGGAGAGGCGCTCTTTACCGCCAAAACCCCTTGAATCCCTGTCAAGCCTGCCTATCAGCTGAATGCCTCCTTCGATTGTTACAACCTCATCTTTCAACAATCTTATTCCCTTGCTTTCAATATAGGGAATAGTACGGGATGGACCCCCTATAAATTCATGATTCCCGGTAATTGCGTACAACCCGTCCTTACAGACAGGACATTTGAAATACTGTAAAAGGTCGCCTCTTAAAACTGGTCCGATATCACCATCAACAATATCTCCCAGAAGAAAGACTATGTCGGGATCCTCTTTTTCGAGCATATCCGAAAGTTTTATCATGCTCCTTTTTCTTATTACACTTCCGAGATGAATATCCGAAACAGCTGCAATTCTTAGATTGCTGATCTCCCCGGCTTTCTTGTTTATCGATATCTCATATCTTTTGACAACAGGAATGACTGCATTGATGAAACCGGCAATTATCAGTAAAACAGTTATTGAGACAGTCGAAATATAGGACCATTTTCTGAAGAGGATTATTTTTTCAGGTTCAGTAAATCCGGTAAGCCTGAGGATTATCAGAATAATATCGGCCAGACCAAGCAGGAGGATACTATACAGCATGAAACCCATCCAGAATCCTCCGGTGATATTCAATATATCCGACACGACGGAACTATTTCTGACCTCAAGGAATTTTCCAGCTATAAAGGTAAGGGCCAGAACACTGAAAATGAAAATATAAGTTATTCTGCTATTTCTGAACTCAGGAATAGCATTAAATCCTTTGTAGAAAAGATAAACATTCGCAATCGTGTAGATCCCTAAAACTATTGTAAAAAAAATTATCATCCTGTAGATTTTCATTTTATGTGAGTATCCTTTGTAATGGCACCGTAAGTAATGTTGCGCTTAATATAAAACTCGAAAACGATGCTATTGTTCAGAATCAGATTATTTATTTGTCCCGGGAGCATGGCACTTTCCTCACTTCTTTTCTCCTTCAGATATGATTTAGCCCTGTAATAACCGATATGAGCTTTAAGTACTCCAAATGAATGCCCGAACTGCCCTTTTAAAAAAAACATAATTGCTGCCAGACCATCAAGTATCATTCTGAAAAACAGCACTCTGTGCATTCCTGCTTCGGGAAGGTTCTTATATAGCATAAACAGGCTGTTCCTGAAATTCAGAAATGTTTTACGTGGTGAATCATATCTCAGGGATCCTCCACCCACATGATAAACAATTGAATCCGGAACTACGCTGACCCTGTACCCGGCTCTGTGGAACCGCCAGCAGAGGTCTATCTCTTCCATATGTGCAAAAAACCGGTTATCAAGTCCTTTACATAACTTCCAGGCATCGGCCCTTACAAGCATGCATGCCCCCGTCGACCAGAAGATATCCCGTGTATCATCGTATTGACCCGAATCTTTTTCGGTATGATAAAAGACCCTCCCCCTGCAGAATGGATATCCGTACCTGTCGATAAAGCCTCCTGCAGCTCCTGCATGTTCAAAATTACTTTTATTGTTGTACGACAATATTTTAGGCTGGCATGAAGCGACTTCAGGATTCTTATCCATGTATTCAACCAGAGGTTCAAGCCATCCTTCCGTGACCTCAATATCGGAATTAAGCAGAAGAAAATAACGGGCGTCAATACTGGCAAAGGCACGGTTATAACCTTCGGCAAATCCGTAATTCCTTTCAAGTCGTATGATTTTAACCTCTTTGAAGGTCTCTTCTATCCAGCTGCATGAAGTGTCTGTCGACCCGTTATCGGCAACATAAACAACAGTCTCGCTGCCGTGAGTATTCCGGACAACCCTGCCAAGGAACTTTTTAAGAAAATCCAGGCCGTTCCAGTTTAGTATTACAACCGCGGTTTTAATCATTCTGAACAGGCTTTTTATGTTTCCATCGTTTGTGGCTCCATACCCAGAATTCAGGTTTTTCCCTTATTATTTCCCCGAGTCTTTTAACATGTGCTTCGGTGATCGCATGTTCAGGCAGGCCGACGGTATTCTCAAAAAGAAGTTCGGCAGTCAGGTTATAGTAACCCCGTCTCACTTTCTGAACATTGAAAAATATGACCGGCATATCGTACTTTAATGCAATTTTCTCCACGCCAAGGAATACAGGGGTATCCTGGTTCAGAAAAGTTGTCCGGTAACGGATATCGGGTTTGGCAGGCGTCTGGTCGCTGATAAAACCGTACATCGATCTCCTGTTGTTCCTCCGGTTGTCGATTATTTCCCTTATTACGTTTGTTGTGGGAGCTAGTCCCATATTATTCCTTGACCGCAGTTTATTCATGAATTTATCGAACCGTTTGTCCTGAAGAGGCTTATATACAGATACAACATTGTACCTGGTGACCAGGGGCAGGAATACCATCCATTCCCAGTTGTTGTAATGACTGTGAACAATGGCAAGGTCCCTTCCGCTGTTATAAAATCTCTCAAAAAGCTCCGGATTTGTAAAACTGTACCTTTTTAAAAGGCTTTTGTTACTCATATGAGTGAGTTTCGCAGTTTCGATAAAGAGATCCGCAAGGTGTCTGTAAAATTTCTTTTCAATCGAGGCTCTCTCTTCCGGGGTTTTATCAGGGAAGGCGTTCTTAAGATTTGTTGCAACAACTTTCCTGCGGTATGCCGGAAAGTAATAAAGCAGTAGAAAAAGCAGATCCGAAAAGATATAAAGTATTCTGAGAGGCAACAGGGTGACTATCCAGTTAATTGCTATAAAGATATAAAATCCGATTGCTCTCACCGGGTTACTTGTTAATGTTCAGGTTAAATTTACCTATTATTTCCAGCATTTCTGAATAAACAGGGTTGTTGGTGGCAACAATCTCATATCCTGACATTCCCTGCATTTTACCTGAAAAATCGCTGACTACACCTCCTGCTTCCCTTACCAGGATCGTTCCGGCAGCCACGTCCCAGGGGTGGAGGCTGTATTCGAAGAACACATCAAACCTTCCGCATGCCACATAAGCAAGATCAATGGCTGCTGATCCCAGCCTTCTTATACCATGTGTATTCTTTACCAGGTGAGTAAGGCAGTCCATATATTCACTGAGCCTGTCAAAATCGTAATAGGGAAATCCGGTGGCAATTAATGAATCGGCAAGTTTGCCTGTCTCCGAAACACGGATCTCATTCCCGTTCAGCCAGGCACCACCTTTTTTCCAGGCAGTAAAAGTCTCTTTGCCTGCGGCTTCATGAACGACACCTGCAATTATCTCATCTCCTTCCATCAGGCCGATACTTATAGCAAACGGATGAAGGGAATGAAGAAAGTTTGTAGTGCCGTCAAGAGGATCAATCACCCAGCAATATTTCTCTCCTTTTTTTGAAGAGGTTCCTTCTTCTGCCATAAAACCTGCCGAAGGAAGTATCCTGCTCAGGCTGTCGACAAGCATCTTTTCCGAACCTTTGTCGACATAGCTCACATAATCATGAAGACCTTTTGTCTCGATCATACGGATGTCGAAAACTCCCGATTCCTTCATTATGAACTCCCCTGTTTCTCTCGCTGTTTCTTCAACCCGACTGCAGATTTCCCTTAAATTCATCTATCTAATCAATTAATTCCACTGATATTTTACCTGTTACCGATACGTTTCCAAGCCTGACTCTTTTTATCGTGTTGACCAGACTGGCCTGCCACGGATGCTCAACTCTGAGATAGTTACCGGTAAATCCCGTTATCATTCCTTCACTACGGGTCTGTTCAAAAAGCACTCCGGTGATTTCTCCTCTATTTATCCTGCTGAATTCCAAATGTTTTTCCGATGAGAGAGCGATCAGTTTACGGCTTCTTTGCTCCTTTATGTCAGGAGGGACCATTCCATCCATCCCATCGGCTACGGTTCCGGGTCTGCGGGAGTAGCTGAATACATGAAGATATGAGAGAGGCAGTGCATTAAGAAAGTTGAAGGTATCCTCAAAATCGGAGTCGGTCTCGCCAGGAAATCCAATGATAACATCAGCCCCGATACCGGCAAGCGGCATTTTTTCTTTTATCCTTTTAACCCTGTCCTCAAAGACATCCCTTTTATATCTGCGCCTCATCAGTCCAAGGATCCTGTCGCAGCCACTTTGAAGAGGGATATGAAAATGGGGTAATATTTTGCTGTCAGACGACACCAGCTCAATTATCTCATCGGTGAGCAGGTTTGGCTCGATGGAAGAGATCCTGTATCTTTCAGTTCCCGCTACTTTAACAAGCTGCCTTAGCAGGTCACAGAATGAATCGCCGGTTGATTTTCCGAAATCTCCGATATTTACTCCTGTAAGAACAATCTCTTTTACACCCTTTTCCGAGATAAGTAATGCCTCCTCAACAAGGGTCGCAATATCCGGGTTTCTGCTCTCTCCTCTTGCAAGGGGAATTGTACAGTAAGAGCATTTGTAATCACAACCATCCTGTACCTTAAGGAATGACCGTGTCCTGTCGTCGACTGACCAGGAGGGAATAAAGGAGTCAGCTGGAGAAAGAGTGCAGGTATGAATATCAGCTTTCTGTTTCTTTGCGTGTTTGTCAAGGTACCCTGCAATATCAAATTTTTCATTTGTTCCAAGAACGAGGTCGACTCCCGGAATGGCTGTCAGCTCCTCTGGGTTAAGCTGTGCATAACAGCCCACAACAGCAATAAAAGCATCAGGGGACAGGTGGCTGAACTTTTTGATCGCCTGTCTGCACTTCCTGTCTGCTGTATCGGTGACCGAACAGGTATTTATTACATAAACATCTGCCCTTGTGCCCGGAGGAACCTTTTCAAACTGATCTTCAGGAAACGACCTCGATATGGTCGATGTCTCAGCAAAATTCAGCTTGCAGCCAAGTGTATAAAAGGCTACTTTTTTTTTCTCTTTATTCATTTTGTACAACGCAAAGGCAGAAATCCCGGTAGTGATTCCTATTACCTATGCTTTCTGTTTTTCTTTCTGTTTTCTTGCTTTGGAAATATACAGGTTCCTGAATTCAATATCCTTCCCTTCGCTCTGGAGGCAGATATGCCCCTGGCTTACTGTGAGCCCTGTCCCCTTGTTCTGTGACAATCCATTGACAAAAACCTCAATACTGTTTCCCAGGCAGATCACCTCCATTGTGTTCCATTCTCCGACGGGTTTTTCATTTGAAGGATTTGACTTCCTTACAACTCCTTTGGTTTTGTCGGTTCTTTCATTCATGTCTGATCCGTTGGCACAGATAAAGTCGCCCGCGTTACCTGCGGCAAGCTGGCATTCAATGCACCTGAGCCAAATAGTATCGGGTGCCTGTCCGTGGACAAAGACTCCGCTGTTAGTTGCTTCAGAAGGCCAGCGCCACTCCACATGCAAACGGTAATCCGAATAGATGGCTTTGGTCCTCATATACCCAAACGGTGTTCCGGAAATATGAATCACCCCATCCCTTACTGAAAAAACGGAAGCAGTATCAATTGTGGGTTCCTTTAGAACAAAAACCCAGTTTTTCAGGGTTTTCCCGTTGAATAATTTGATTTGTGCGGCCTTGAAATCTTTCTGAACTTTCTGTTCTTTCTCTTTTTTGGCTTTTTCCTGGGCAGATACAACAACTGTTGAGCACATGACAACCATTAATGCAAAAACAAAGATCAGGGCAATTCTCTTTTTCATGATATCAGGTTTATGGTTAACAATCAGATTTATCCGGTGATATTTTTGATGTCTACAAAAGTTTGCTTGCCAGTTCGGCGAGGAAGCTGCGCTCCCCCTTGACCAGGTTCACATGAGCAAATATTTCCTGATCTTTCATCTTGTCCGAAAGATAGCTGAGCCCGTTGGACGCGGTATCAAGGTAGGGGGAATCAATCTGCTCGATATCCCCTGTAAATACCATCTTGGTCCCTTCGCCGGCCCTTGTGATGATTGTCTTTATCTCATGCGGGGTAAGATTCTGAGCTTCGTCGACAATAAAGAAGATGCTTGAAAGGCTTCTTCCCCTGATATAAGCCAGTGGGGTAATTACCAGCTTATCATCCTTCATCATCTCGTTGATCCTGATAAACTCCGGACTCTGATGGCTGAATTTATGCTTTATTACAGTGAGATTATCGTAAAGCGGCTGCATGTATGGATCCATTTTCTCCTTTACATCTCCGGGCAGAAATCCCAGATCCCGGTTTGCCAGGGGTACTATCGGGCGTGCAAGAAAAATCTGTTTGTACCTTTTGTGCTGCTGAAGAGCCGCTGCAAGCGCCAGAAGTGTCTTACCCGTTCCTGCCTTTCCTGTCAGGGAAACCAGCTGAATGTCGGGATTGGTAAGTGCATCAAGGGCAAATGTCTGCTCTGCATTCCGGGGATCAATTCCATAGGTCGTCTGTTTGATCACCCTGACAAGCAATTTGTTTATAGGATTAAAATGAGCAAGTGCACTTGAACCGTTGTTTTTCATAATAAAAAACTGATGACCTGTAAGATTAGCATCCAGGTTGAAATCTTTGGTGTCAACTCCGTCAGGCATCTCATAAAGCTTGCTTATAAGCTCCTGGTTGACTCCTTCAAGTACCTGAATCCCCTTGTAAAGATCATCGATGTTGGCAACTTTATCGTTCTGGTAATCCTGTGCGGTTATTCCCAGCGATTTGGCCTTCATCCTCAGGTTTATATCCTTTGTTATCAGAACAACACTCTTATCCTTGTTTGCATTGCAAACATATTCTGCTATGGCAAGGATCCTGTGATCAGCAGTCCTCTCCGGAAAAGACTGGTTAACTTTCTCAGAAAATTCCCGTCCGGTTTCAATATGCAGATTACCCAGGTTATCTCCGAGCGGTATATTTGCAGTAAGCAGCATATCCCCCGAAAGCTTGTCAAGTTCACGCGTAAACTCCCTGGCATGAAAATTTATCAGATCATTCCCTTTCTTGAATTTATCCAGTTCCTCCAGAACAACAATAGGGATAATTACATCATTCTCTTCAAAGTTGTAAATGCATTTATAATCGTGTAGCAAAACGTTGGTGTCAATAATAAATAGTTTTTTATTATGCTTTTTCCTCATGTTTATGTATTTTATAATCAATTAAATACGCTTCGGATATAGTTCCGGTAATGAAAGTGTAAAAATAACTAAAATAAAGTATTAATTGGTATCAATGGCGAAAGTATGTTAATTTGCAGAGCAGGAGAAGGCGGTGGCAAATCAGGGAGACCAGACACTACTCTCTTAAGAAAGAACAAAAAAACAACCTGACTTTTATGGATTATGAACAGACACTCCGGTTTCTTTTTTCAAGGCTTCCTGCCTATCACAGAATAGGAAAAGCAGCTTACAGGAATGATCTGCTGGTAACCCTTTCGCTTGATGAATATTTCAATAGTCCGCATAAATACTTTAAGACAATACATATTGCAGGGACCAACGGCAAAGGCTCGGTTTCACATATGGTTGCATCGGTACTACAGGAGGCGGGTTACAAAACGGGACTTTTCACTTCTCCTCACCTTAAAGATTTCCGCGAAAGAATAAAGGTGAACGGCATAATGATCAGTAAGAACAGTGTGAGATTTTTTGTACAAAAACACCGGGCTGTCATTGAACGTCTGAAACCCTCATTTTTTGAAATGACCTCTGCCCTGGCACTTGAACATTTTGCTGCGGAGAAAGTTGATATAGCCGTTATCGAGACAGGGATGGGAGGGAGGCTCGATTCTACAAATATTATAACTCCTGTTTTGTCGGTTATAACAAATATCGGGCACGATCATATGGATTTGCTTGGTGATACCTTTGAGAAAATTGCTGCCGAAAAGGCGGGAATTATCAAACCCGGGGTACCGGTGGTAATCAGCGAGACACAACCGCAGTCAAGAGATGTTTTTATTTCCTGTGCGAAGGAGAAAAATGCGGAAATTACTTTTGCCGACCAGTGTTATAGCTCTGAGTTAAAAGATATTGACAATCGTACTGGGAAAAGACATTATGTTGTTACCTCAATTAAATCCGGCGAAGTCACAGAGGGAGTGATCCCTCTGGGTGGTGACTATCAGGCTAAAAATATTCAGGCTGTTTTTACGGTTTACGATGTAATCCGGAGTGGATTAAAGGTGACACGAAAGGATATCCTGAACGGGATCAGGAAAGTCGTTGAAAACACTGGTATTTCAGGCAGGTGGCAGATCATTGGTGAAAAGCCGCTTACGATATGCGATACCGGCCATAACCGGGAGGGTCTGGAATATGTTATGGATCAGATAAGCAGGATTAAGAGGACAAAGCTTCATATGGTAATAGGTTTTGTTAACGACAAGGACCTCGATCTGGTGTTGCCGCTTTTCCCGGCAGATGCGGATTATTATTATACCAGGGCTGCAGTCCCCAGAGCCCTTGATGAAAATGTACTGATGAAAAAAGCCGGTGAATATGGCCTCTCAGGTAAAAGCTATGCCAATGTAAAAACGGCTTTAAAGGCGGCAAGGTCAGCAGCCTCAGATTCAGACCTGATATTCGTTGGCGGCAGCACTTTTGTAGTTGCTGAAATAGTCTGATTCAGATAGTTTTATCGGCTGGTAATTGGTGTTTTACCATTTACTGAATGGATTATCCACCACTATACCAGGGTTCCTGTTTGCCAGAGCAAATCCTATTTCGTACATGGCTCTCGTGATCAGTTCCATCTTTTTGAAATCAATCTTGCCGATGACATCGCGGGGTGTGTGGTAATCGGTGTGAATCCCGGTTGAAAAGAAGAACACCGGGATATCATTCCTTACAAAATTGTAATGGTCGCTCCTGGCAAAAAGCTGGAGGGGATGGTTCTTCCCACTCAGGCTGTAGTCGAAGTCGAGAATGGTATTCCTGTCAACCTCTTCGGCAATTCTCATCAGGTCGCTGCTCTGGTTGCCGGTAATGGCAAACACCGATGTGGCACCCGTCATCGGTGTATCTGAGGTTGTATCTGCAACCCCTTTGACCCGACCAATCATATCCATGTTCAGATCAGCCACCGTCTTTTTCAGCGGGAATAATGGATTCTCAACATAATATTTTGAACCGAACAGACCTATCTCTTCTCCCGAAACCCACAGGAACAATATTGACCGCAGAGGTTTTTTCTCGAGACTGTTGAAGGCATCTGCGAGTTCCAGCAGAGCCGAGCAGCCTGAGGCATTGTCATCAGCTCCGGTATTAATCCTGTCGCCCGATCCTCCAACATGATCCATATGGGCCGAAAAGACTATGACTTCATCTTTTAAAACAGGGTCGCTGCCTTCAATAAAAGCTGCAACATTTCTGAGTGTCTCTTCTGATGTAACCGACACTTCATTGATCCTGACAATCCTGTCCTTTATCCCGAAAGAGTTGGGTTTAAGGTTTGAATCGATACTTTTCTGGAGACCGCCGAGTGTATAACCGGTTCCCTTAAGCAGTTCATCGGCGATTTCCCTGTGAACGAAGATCATTCTGGGGATTCCCGGAAGATCAAGGGTAGTTATCTTTGTACCTTTCAGATATAGTTCCGAACTCAGCTGTCCGGCAATGCCCGGGTACTGTTCATCAACTGATGAAAAGCCCGATTTGGGATCAGCTACAAAGAGTACTGCTTTTGCCTTAGTGAATACGAGGGTCATTATTTTAGCCTGGATACCCATATAGGAACTTATCCCCGGATCGTCAAACAGCGACTTTCCGCCGTCTTCCGACAGGGGGGACCTGTTCATAACCAGAAGGATCTTACCTTCAGTATCGACATTCTCAAAATCGTTGTATTTAAATTTGTCGTTTTTTATCCCGTATCCTGCAAAAACAACTTCTCCCTCCAGAACAAAATCGGCAGCTCCCTGGGGATAAAGCTGATAAAGGGGTTGAGTCACTTTCACAGTATCATTTCCGGCTGAAATGACCTCTATGCTGGTTTCTTTCATGTCAATAGATTTCCTGATCACGGAATAAGGCTGGAAATAGCTCTCTCCGTTTGCTGGTCTAAGCCCAAGCAACCTGGCCTGCGATGCAATGTAATCTGCAGCGATCTCAAGACCGGGTTCCCCGTTCATCCGGCCTTTAAGCAGGGGTGATGCCAGAAATGAAAGGTGACTTTCAAGATCGGATGAATTGATCTCCGTAACACCCTCACTCTTCTTCTGTGGAAATGCAATGCATGGTACAAAGGTCAGAAATAAAGCGACTATCAGCGCCTTCTTTAGTTGTCTTTTCACTTTTACTGTAATTTAAGCAGGAGCTAAAGGTAGAAATTTATTTCTAAACTATTTTTTGTAAGTTTGCGGCTTAATTCTATAAAATGGCTGTCAGTATTTATTTCTGGATTGGGTTTCACATCTTTATATTTGCAATGCTTGCCCTCGATCTGGGTATTTTTAATAAAAATGCTCATAAAATAGCAGTTAAGGAAGCCATAACCTGGAGCGGCATCTGGATCGCACTTGCTTTACTTTTCAATGTCTTTGTACTTGTCGAATTCGGGAAAACAAAAGCACTTGAATTCCTTACAGGTTACGTTATCGAATACTCGTTGAGCGTCGACAATATTTTCGTTTTCATACTGATCTTTACATATTTCTCTGTTAAAAGCCAGTATCAGCACAAGATATTATTCTGGGGGATACTTGGTGCATTGGTAATGAGGGGCATTTTCATATTTGCAGGTGTCGCGCTTATCAACAGGTTCCACTGGATTGTACTTTTATTTGGCGCTTTCCTTGTTTATACCGGTATCAAAATGCTGTTTCAGAAGGATACCGAAGTTGATCCGGAAAAAAATGGTGTTGTGAGATTCTTCAGGAAGTATTTTCCTGTGTCCAAAACTACTCACGGCGACAGGCTTTTTATAAGAGAAAACGGGAAATTATTGGCTACACCGTTATTTCTTGTACTCCTTATCGTCGAATCGTCCGATCTTATGTTTGCTGTCGACAGTATCCCGGCGATCCTCGCAATAAGTCACGACCGCTTTATCGTTTACACTTCAAATATTTTTGCTATTCTTGGTCTCAGGTCCCTTTATTTTGCTGTCGCCGGAATTATGGGCTATTTCCATTATCTGAAAGTCGGACTGGCATTTGTGCTGTCATTTGTCGGGCTCAAGATGCTGGCGTCATATTTTAATTTTGAGATTCCGACTCTTCTCTCCCTTGGTATCATTATTTCAATTCTGGTGGTCTCCATATTGGCTTCTGTTTTTATTAAAAAGGAATAGTACATTACCTAACTATTTTATTCTTAATAATATTTACATTTTACGGTAAAATATTAATTTTACCTGTCAATTTGTGAAGGAGTAACAATTCCATGTATTTATAACAGAGGAGAACAATGAATTCTAAAAGGCAAAAACCGGCAACTCCGTGGCCATTGATTGTCCTCTTTATGGTCATTGCTGTCACAAGTGTTATCCTCGGGATCCTGTATTATAAGAACCATAAGAGGCAGCTTCTTACCGACAGGCAGATGGAATTGTCGGTAATTGCCGACCTTAAAGTAAGACAAATCGTTGAATGGCGTCGTGAACGCACCGGAGATGGTACGTTTATAAGCAGAAGCACCCCTCTTATAAAACAGTTTGCTGAGTTTCTCGGAAATGAGAAAAATAAACCTTCGCAGGATGAAATCTTGTCGGAGTTAAAATCCCTTACAGAAAGTTCGGAGTATAAAAACATCCTGCTTATAGACACAGCGGGCGTTGTAAGGCTTTCCTTTCCTGACAGAGATACGCTTGTGGGCGAACACCTGGGGCCGATGCTTGCCGATATAAGGAAAAGCCGCGAGGTTGTTCTTACCGACATACATCAGACCAGCAAAGTTAGTTTTATACATCTTGATCTTGTTATACCACTTATCAATAAGAGCAAATCGGATACTTCTATGTTTGGATTCCTCGCTCTGAGGATTGATCCGGAAGATGTACTCTATCCGGTTATCAAAACATGGCCTCTTCCCACCAAGACTGCTGAAGCACTCCTGATAAAGCAGGAGGGTGATGAGATCATTTATCTTAATGAACCCAGATTCAAAAGGAATTCTGAAGTTGTCTTAAAAGCTTCTTCTGCAGACAGGTCCCTTCCTGCCGCCATGGCTGTAAACGGTATTGAGAGTACAATTTCAGGAGTAGATTACCGTGGTAAAGAGGTCGTTGCCGCCATGAAAAAGGTACCGGGATCATCATGGTATATGGTCGCCAAGATAGATCACGAAGAGATATTTTCGATACTTAACGATCAGATGACTCTGATCATAATAATAATCACACTGTTTATTCTCACTACCGGGCTATTCCTTGGTATAATTGAGTGGAACGAGAGTGTCAGGTTCTACAGGGGTAAATATGAAGCCGAACTCGATCACCTTGCCCTGGTCAAACATTTTGATTATATACTCAAATATGCCAACGATATTATATATCTGACCGACAGGAACCTCGATATTATCGAGGCAAATGACCGGGCAACAGAAGCTTTTCAGTTAACCCGCGAAGAACTGATAGGTTCAAATTTCTCAAAGATAATCGCCCCTGATTTTTTTGAGGGAATACTGGAGGTCAGAAAAAAAATTGAGGATAGAGGATATGCTACCTACGAAACAATGCTTCAAAGAAACGATGGTACAACATTCCCTGTCGAAATCAGTGCCCGTGAAGTTGAAATTGAGGGTGTAAAATACTACCAGTCAATATGCCGTGATATAACCGAGAGAAAAAATGCTGAAGAGACATTAAAGGAGAGTGAAGAGCGTTTCAGGAAAATCTTCGAAGAGAGTCCTTTCAGTATGGCAATGACTGCAAAGGATTTAAGCATCCTACGTGCAAATGCCGCATTCTGCCGGATGCTTGGATATTCTGAAGATGAGCTTAAAACATTTACTTTCAGGAATTTCACTCACCCTGATTATTTGCAGATGGACGAGATATCCCTTATGAAACTGGTCGCCGAGGAGATACCGATTTATCATACCGAGAAGCGATACATGCGAAAGGATAAGTCAATCATATGGGGCTCCTCAACTATCAGCATAATCCGTAATAACAACGACGAAGTGCAGTATTTTCTTGCAATGGTCGAGGATATTACATCAAGAAAAATTGCAGAAACTGAACTGGAGAAATCATTTTCCCTGATAAAAGCAACGCTTGAATCGACAGCTGATGGTATCCTGGTTGTTGATGGCAGCGGAAAAATTGTACAGTATAACCAGAAATTTATAGATATGTGGAAGATCCCGTCATCAATCATTGAGATGAGGGACGACGAAGTAGCTATAAACTATGTTCTTGACCAGCTTTTATACCCCGATCTTTTTGTATCCCTTGTAAAACATCTGTACACCGAACCTGAAATAATTACATCCGATCTGCTTGAATTCAGGGATGGCAGAGTATTCGAACGTTACTCACAGCCTCAGAAAATCTCGGGAAAGAGCTCCGGAAGAGTCTGGAGCTTCAGGGATATAACCCAGAAGAAAAAAGCTGAGGCAGACCTGATTGCTGCCAAGGAGAAGGCAGAAGAGAGCGACCGCCTGAAAACAGCATTCCTCCATAACGTTTCACACGAGATCAGAACCCCGATGAATGCTATTCTCGGCTTTTCTACCCTGCTTACAGAGCCGGATACCACCGAAGAGGAGCGCCAGCAGTATATCGATATTATTTTCCAGAGCGGAGGGCAGCTGCTTTCAATTATCAACGATATCGTCGACATAGCTAATGTTGAAAGCGGACAGGTTAAGATAAATGTGAGAGAGATGAACCTGAATGCATCTTTAAGAAGCCTGTGCGAACAATTCAGCTATAAGGATGACCATGAAGCTGTTAAAATAATCCTTAAGCAGGGACTTTCCGATCAGGCAAGTATGATCCGTACCGACAGTACCAAGTTGATACAGATACTCTCTAACCTGATCAGCAATGCGAAAAAGTTTACCAAACAGGGGCGCATAAATTTTGGATATACCGTAAAGGATAACTATTTGGAATTCTTTGTAAAAGATACCGGGATAGGTATCCTGCCAGAACACCATGAACGGATTTTCGAACGGTTCTACCAGGTTGACAATGCAATTTCCAGGAAATTTGGCGGGACTGGGCTGGGACTTTCCATCTGTAAAGCTTATGTTGAACTGCTTGGGGGCAGGATATGGCTCAATTCAAAACAGGGTGAAGGCACAGAGTTCCATTTTTCACTTCCATATAATTCAACTGCCATATCTTCAGACAGTAAGAGTGAAGTAACCTGACCCGGACAGACTCTTCCGACCAGCCGGGAAATATAAAAAAAAAGTTAAAAATCACATCTCATTGAACATTTACAATGCTCCCTATGTTTATTAGTCAAAATAAACATCAAAAATAATGAGCATTATGAAAAAAATCGCTTTATTAGTTGTCCTGGTACTCTCTCTGACTCAGGTCTGGGCTCAGGAAACAAAGGAAACAAAAGAAAAAGAAGACAGAAACTTCAGAATACCGTTAATCGGTGAGGTAGCTCCATCATTCACCGCTGAATCAACCAGTGGTGTAATAAACTTCCCGGCTGATTATGGCCGTAAATGGAAAATTTTATTCAGCCATCCACAGGATTTTACTCCTGTTTGCTCTTCTGAACTATTGGAACTCGCAAATCTTCAGAAAGAGTTTGATAATCTTAATGTAAAACTGGTTGTCGTATCAACCGATGCTCTTGACACCCATTTTGCATGGAAAAAGGCACTTGAGGATGTAGAATATAAGGGCAGGATCCCCGAGAAAATCAAATTTCCTCTGGTTGAAGATCAGTCAATAACAATTTCCAAACAGTATGGAATGATACATCCTGAAACAAATACCACGAAGGATGTACGAGGTGTATTTGTGATTGATCCGGCAAATGTAATTCAGGCTGTTTATTTCTACCCGATGAGTATCGGAAGAAGTACGGATGAGCTTTTAAGGACAGTCGCAGCTCTTCAGGCTACAGCCGAAGGAGGTTTAATGACTCCTGCTGATTGGAAAGCAGGTAACGACCTTTTGGTTCAGGTTCCTCCGACTACAGATCAGAGAGTTGAAAATACTCCCGATGGTTACTATAAACTTGCCTGGTATATGTGGTTCAAAAAAGCCAAATAGTTTTAAGAATTTTACGAAAGTATGTTAATACTGAGGGTGTCTATTAAAGGGCACCCTCTTTTTTTATCACAATTCTGTCCATCTGTCTTTCATGTGCTCATCCTCGATAAATGAACCAGCCGGTTTTTATCCACTCCCCGGTTACATTTGTCAAATTTCCTGAATACCTCTTTTCTTTAAAATTAACCATGTAATTGTATTTTAATATTCACATAATCATTAATATAGCTATTAATATTAGTATTTTGATGCCTGTGGTACTGAAATCTTCCGGTAAATATTTCGTCTTTTTTGACGAATTGTCCCTTTGTGTATTTCAACGATCATTGTTGTTATTTAACTGTATTAAATATTTTGACCTGTACTACTGAAAACCATCACTTTTTCCCATCTGGAGGTCTTACTGCTTTTGACTCTCTCCTGCCTGCCCCCTAATTTTACATCAGATAACCAAAACCCGGATTGATGAGTGACAGTTCTTAACAAACAGTAATCATGAGAACAATAATTCTGATATTCCTGTTCATTACATTTTCGCAGCTCAGTACTGCTCCGACAATTGATTTTAGACTGAGGATGATAAAAACCAGAATGATGATTGGGTATGCAGAGGAGAAGTGCCGTGAATGGGAATTTAACCGTTTTGTTAGCGATCTGGGATTCAGGGAGTCGAGCAATAACTGGCTATCTGTAAACCGCATCGGTTGTTTTGGTGAGTGGCAATTTGCCGAATCGACCCTGAAATATCTCGGATACAAACATGTAACCACAAAGAGATTCAGATCCGATCCCTCAATATTCCCCAGAGACAAGCAGCTTGAAGCTTTAAAAGCCCTCATTAAGGTCAACATGTGTTCATTAAAGAACTACCAGCATTTCATCGGCGACACAATAAACGGCATTGTAGTTACAAAATCAGGAATGGTTGCAGCCTCTCATCTCGGAGGTGCAGGATCGTTGAAGAGACTGCTTGATACAAACGGCAGGGTAAACAGAAAGGATATTCTTGGAACATCAGTATGCGATTATCTGAAGAGATTTCACGACTACAATTTTTAAAGAAATATATAATCGGATAGCTATGAAAACATTTTATCGTATCTCATCTCAGGATTTTGGAACAGTTCTTCTCAAGAGAAGAAAAATTGCCAAGGCTCTTCGATGGTGGTTAAGGGAAAATGGTGTCGAATTCCAGTACAGTTATTTTTTCAGTTAGGTTATTACTGATTCCCTGTTCAGGGAATGATAAGTCAGGCTAAGAATTGACTTCCGGAAAGGGAGCTCAATAGCAGAGAGAACCGGTTCATGGTTATGTACATGAACCGGTTCTCATTTTTTCCGATCACTTCTTTTGTACCGTTTAGTCTAAAAGCAAACTCCGAAAAGAAGTTTTAGTACAACTCCGTTGTAATTTGCCGTGACGTTGTCAAGCGACCCCTTTGACCCGACATCAGACGGCACTGCAGTGTTTGCCGTAACTTCCCACGTGATGTCGTCGAATTTTGTTGTCAGGTAGTCGAGCGAGAGGGTAAGATATCCATGTCTTCCTATCTTACCGCCCATTCCCACTCCGGCGGTGTGAAAATAATCAGAAGCATCAAATTGCTTCATGTACGAATAGTCAAAAATGATACCATCCATGGTTGCAATACCGTAATACCCGTTAAGGTCGCTTTTGCCGAATCCATACTGTATATAAACATCAGGCCTTTCAGCACCGTTATTCAGCAGGAAGTAATACCGCAGCAAACCGCCGTATTGAGTTGTTCCCATGTCCATCATATATTTTACTTCTCCCACTTTTGTCCTGGCTCCGATTCCACCCGTAATTTTCCCAAAGGCCCCGATAGCAACCCTTTTTATTGGTTTTATCGTTATTTCAAGATCACCTGAAAACAGGAACGGGAGCTTATCGGAATAATCATAATCGGGAGTTGCTCCGTTTGTACTTGCGGTCCAGAGGTTTGAGAGGTCCGGATTTTTGGCTATCTGAACGCCAAAAGTTCCGCCGGTGGCTATAGCTACCCTGAATGTCCCCGGGGAATAGCTGCCAGACTCAATCTGATTAACAGCCCCTGCCTTATAAGCAGTTTGGGATTGACTCTGATCTTTTATTTTTCCTTCCCATTCGTAAATTTTATCCCTGGAACTACGGGCATCAGAAGCATCCGGCGCGAGTGCCAGGTATTTTTCCATATCAGAAATGCTGTTCCTTATCTGACCTTTCATTTCGTACAGGAGTGAACGGTTGTAGTATGCCAGTGGCAGGCAGGGTGAAATATTAATGGTTGTTGTCCATAACCCGATGGCGTCATCATATTTTTTATCATCGGTAGCACTTGTAGCCTGAACCACATATTTTCTGACAAATTCCGGGACTTCAGGCTTGGCTTTCATAAGGGGATATACTGTAAACAGCTTCTCCCTGATTGTTTCTTTCAGGGCCAGATCTGCTTTGGTAAGTTCCGGAAGATAAAGCCATGCAGTATCAAGATTTCCGAATGCATCGTTAAGTTTCATGGTAGCCAGGCTCCTTGACGGAGCAGATGACTGTTCTGAGATCAGTGTCTGTGCATCTTTGGCTAACTTCTCTGATTTTGCCCTTCTCATGTCAAGATCGAAGAGGTTAAGCAAATTACTTCCTGAAAAGAAAACCTGCTTTGCCGGATCAAGCTGGAGCAGCCTGTTGGCTGAAGCCCTGGCTCTCTCTTTATCACCGTTTTTCAGGTAGGCATAACCCTGGAAGAACAAAGCCTGAACATCGTCGGGTCGTACAGCAATATACTGGTCGAGATCCCTTATAGCTTCGGTGTAATTGCGGAGTTCCAGGTTCGATTGTGCTCTTAAGCTGTAAATTTCGGGCGCCGAGTTCCAGTATTTTGGTGCTGATGAAAGCGCCTTGTCGAAATCGTCAATTGCCTCCCTGAATTGTGCATTAAAGAAATAGCTTCGACCTCTCTGATAGTAAGTAAGATAAGCATCCTTAATCGCGGTACCTGTTTTGGATAATGCCATATTGTAATCGTCTATTGCCTTCCCGTACATCCCGTTAGCCTCATGGCAGTTTGCCCTGACGGCATATAGCGACAGGGTCTGGGGCGACAGGGTAAGTGCCCTTGTAGCATCCGAAATAGCATCATCATATCGTCCCCTTTGCAGGTTTACCTTAGCTCTGTAGTTGTACCCGGTCCACTCTTGGGGTTTTAACCTTATTGCTTCAGTGTATTTATTGACGGCCTCATCCAGGTTCCCTGATTTTTCGTACGAAATAGCCTCCAGGCACAATTTGGTGTAAGCATTTTGTGAAAAAGTTGTAAATGGTAACAGGGTGAAAACAATTATCAAACCACAGATCCTTTGTAATGTCGGTTTATTCATAGCGCTCTTTTTTAGCATTAATGGTTTTATTTATGCCTTACGGTATATTTATTAAATAGTTTTAAAGAGAAGCAGGGCAATCCCTGAGCTGAATTTTGATATTATCCATATCGGATTGAATTTTTTTCACGGCTTCAGACGCTCTCCCGTCAGCCTCGCGAAATGTACATATGTTGTTATAGCTGGTAAGCATATCGGTAATGTTGTAAGCCTCATCTACAGCAAGCTGTGCAATAGTAACATAGGGAACTTTAGCCATGCCTTTCATAAAAGTGCCGGGTTTTATTACCAGAGCAGGATTATCGAGGAATTTATCAATGATCTTTCCTGCAAGGAACTGTCCCGCATCAACCCACGGGGTCTCACTTAACACCCCGTCATTTTTCATTATTTCTATCACCTGCATACACTCCACGTCATTTCTGGCCAGTCGTTCAGTCGTTCCCTGCAACATATTTCTTGCTATGCCGACATATTCAGAAATTTCCATGGTTTCTTTTACGAGCTTTGTAATGTTGCAGGTCGTGATTCTCTGATCAAGCAGGCTCTTGTATCTTACTACCTGATCGGGAGTGAAGATACCGTCTTTTATATACCTTCCCTCATTTGCTTCCAGTACACTCTTGATGGCTGATGCGCTTGACCTGGTATCCTCAAGGTAATCAAGAAAAACACCGTAAGCCGCACCCGCCCCGTCACTGACAGCATTCCAGAAAGCTTCATCATTCTGTTCCTCCCATTTTTTAAGGTCGGTAACAGTTTTATTGTTCCATTCCCGGAACCTTACCATGTCGGTCCGGTATCTGTTTAGTTTTTCATTTAAAGCTATGCAATCGGGTTTTTCAATTATCGGCTCTCCTTTGGCCTCAACGACGGCTCCCCCTATAATTTCTACAACAAGTTTCTCATTTTCGGTATACTCATCGGTAAGATCTACAGCTGTTTGAACATCATCATACACCTGCGCACTCTCAGGCTCAATTAAGATCTGAACTTCGGCATTGGAAAGAGGAGTCCCGAAAAACTGAGTTCCCATTGAGGTTGAATATGTCCTGTTCCCGGTTGATTTGGGTTCAAACTGGTCAGCGGCCTGCTTCCTGAGACTCTCCATGTCGCCGTCGAGCGATTTAAAATCAAGGGATTCCGAACCCGAAAGAGATTTGGTAGAATTCATAAGCTCATCGTGGAGTGCCTGCTGCCTGGCTTCTTCCTCAAGTCGCTGCTTTTCAGCCTCCATTGCCATCCTTTCCTGCTCTAATCGCTCAGCTTCAATTTGTTCCGGACTCTTTGATGGTGTGGGACTCAGGAGATTTTCCAGCAAACCCTGGATCACCATGCCGGCAACTGCATTGGAAATACTTGTTGAGGGTAATGCTCCTGATTTTAAAGCAGACCCTACTGCCCCGACAGCTGAAGGTGCTGATGGCATTGGTACATTTACACTCGAGATCGAGCGGCCTGCAGCCTGTTCAAGCTGGGAAAGAGCTGACTGGGATAAAACATTTAGCGGTAATAGCAACATGGCAGCCACAAAGGCAAGCACGAAACTTAACTTTTTCATCTGTCTCATTTTCAATTTGTAATTCTATACAATTTCCCCTGTTGCGGATCCATTTTATTCATTGATCCGGTTTATACACTTTCCCATGGGAAAAGATTGTCATAATTACTTATTATTTCTGAATTACAAACAATCTGTTATTATGATTTTGATGAACTATTATTCACATGAGACCAACCTTCATAAATAATAAATAAGCGGTAATATATTAGTTCCCGGTAATTGAGATATTAATATGCAAAGCTCTCTGAAGCGGCAATGAATCTGCTTTCAGAAGTGGATTTTCAATTACCGGCCCCGTCACGTTACAGAAAAATGGTGAACGCCGATAAGTAGTACAAGGGCTCCCGGGTCTATCATTGGTCGTTGACAAAACCAGCAGTCAGGATATAAAAATAATATTGGAAAACCCGGGATAGGGACTTAATTATCCGATCCGGAAATCAGAATATCCGGATGGAGGAAATGATTCCGCCTCAACTGATTCAACAAAGGCATATGCCGGTCCCTTCCTGCACCATTTAATATAGTCATCAAGATGCTCCCTGTAACCTTCAGCTTCAATATACACACTTCCGTCATTCAGATTTCTGACGTAACCTGTGATACCCCTGCTCATGGCCTCTTTTGCAGCATTCCATCTGAATCCGACTCCCTGGACCCTGCCTTTAACGGTGATCTTATATAGCAATATTTTCTCACTTGAGCTATATTTATCGCTGTATGTCACGTTGTTACTTATTATTCAGAACAAATATTTACCGGATTGACGCTTCTTTATCAAAGATAAATTTTAATTTCCATGTGAATGAGTTCTCAAATTAAAAATGATTTTAAGGTTTCCAATCGGGGATGATGAAACCTTTGCTTAAAAGGAACTGCTTAACCGGTTTAAAATGAACGGAAAGATAACAGATCAAGGAGACCGAAATAGGAGAATAATTCAGTCGGGAGTGTTAAAATTGTGTTTACAAACAAAAAACCCCTACAGTCATAAAGTACCGTAAGAGCTTGAATTTTTTAGTGGGGGTTGACGGGTTCGAACCGCCGACCCTCCCGACTTCAGTCGGGATGCTCTGAACCAGCTTTGATAAGGTCTTCGATTCTTTTTTTGTTTTTCCAACTCTTAAGTTGTTTTTCACGGATCATGGCTTCTTTTTTAGTTTCAAAAGCCTCGGTGAATAAAAGAATCCACGGCTTTCCGTTTTGAGAAAAGCCCTTAGATTTTCTGTTATGTTTTAAGAGTCTTTGATTTACATCAGAAGAAAAACCGATGTAATATTTATCAAGTTTTGCGGAATATATGATATACACAGAAAACATGAGAGGCCCTCCAGTAAATCACAGAAGGGAATAAAATACGATCATTAATGGGATTGCAGAAACAAATTGATTTATTCCCGAATTGTGGGGGTTGACGGGTTAGAACCGCCGACCCTCCCGACTTCAGTCGGGATGCTCTGAACCATATCTATTCCCGAATTGTGGGGGTTGACGGGTTCGAACCGCCGACCCTCCCGACTTCAGTCGGGATGCTCTGAACCATATTTATTCCCGAATTGTGGGGGTTGACGGGTTCGAACCGCCGACCCTCCCGACTTCAGTCGGGATGCTCTGAACCATATCTATTCCCGAATTGTGGGGGTTGACGGGTTCGAACCGCCGACCCTCCCGACTTCAGTCGGGATGCTCTGAACCATATTTATTCCCGAATTGTGGGGGTTGACGGGTTCGAACCGCCGACCCTCCCGACTTCAGTCGGGATGTTCTGAACCATATCTATTCCCGAATTGTGGGGGTTGACGGGTTCGAACCGCCGACCCTCCCGACTTCAGTCGGGATGCTCTGAACCATATCTATTCCCGAATTGTGGGGGTTGACGGGTTCGAACCGCCGACCCTCTGCTTGTAAGGCAGATGCTCTGAACCAGCTGAGCTAAACCCCCTTTTGGACTTTAAGAATTATAAAGCGAGTGCAAATATAGACGACATTTTCTTTTCTGCAAAAAAAATCAACATTCTTTTGTGCTGCTATATCCTTAATCCCCACTTTTACCCTCGTTTATTCCCCTCAATTCCCCATAAATTAACCAGTTTAATCCATTTTCAGTTCCGGCCACGATGTTGAAAACACCAGAGAATGTTGAAAACACTTGGAAAATATAAGATTACAGGTGTATAAAATTTTCATACATTCGCTATATTAAAGTGTTAAAATGATATAATCTACAGGTAAAAACGGGAGAGTAAGTACTACCTCTTGCTAATGTATTGATGTATTGTTAGTTGCAATTAACCTAAGAAAACCGAACCTGACCTATATGAAACATATGAGCCGTTTTACTGAACTGATCCGGAACCCTGAATCGTTTTCAGGATATGATCAGTTAATTTTTAAAACGCATCCTGGGAAAGAATCAGGATGCATCGCAGGGTTGCCGGTAATTGTAAGGCGTTCCATCCTTTTTGCAGTTCTTCTGACCTGCACCCTGGCATCCACAGCCAATAACGGATATGCTGATTCAGAAAAGAAAGTATCCGAAGATAGGGTCTCAATCGGCTATGCAGCAGACAGTGAAGATGCTGCAGCATTGCAGAATTTGCCCCCGGTGGCAATCTGCCGTAATATTATTGTTCAGTTAACCACGGGAGGTTCGGCTGCAATTACAGGAGCTGACATTGACGGGGGATCATATGATCCCGACGGAACAATAATGAGCCTGACCGCTTTCCCAAATACATTTACTTGTTCTGCCATAGGTCCCAATACGGTTACTCTGACTGTAACTGATAACCTTGGACTGACTGCTATCTGTAATGCAACTGTTACTGTACAGGACAGGATCATACCTACAGTCAGCTGCAGGAATATTACAGTACCTCTTGATAATACCGGAATGGCCAGGATTGTTGCCGCGGATGTTATTAACAGTGCTTCGGATAATTGCCCGGGGACGCTGAGGTTTTATCTTAGCCGGACAACTTTCAGTTGTTCAGATATCGGTAGTCCTGTGCCTGTAACACTCACAGCTACAGATGCTTCAGGTAATACATCGACCTGCATGGCAAATGTCACTGTGGTAGATAATATTGCACCGAAAGTTAACCTGAAAACTTATGAACTTGTTCTCGGAGCTGACGGAACAGGCTCCCTGCTGCCTGAGGATATTGATAATGGAACATACGACAATTGCGGTGCACTTACTCTGTCGGTAACTCCGGATACCTTTTCGTGCTCTGACCTGGGAGAACAGGAGGTTACCCTGACGGCAACAGATTCTCATGGAAATTCTTCCTCAGGTACCGTGAACATAATGATATCTTCCACTCTTCAAATCAAAAGTGTGGAACTTAATAACTGCTATCTGACTGTTCCTTTTGCCCTCTTTTCCTCAGAAGTAGAGGGAGGAGAAGGCCCGTATTCTTATTTTTGGAAGGGAATAAGTGAAACAAGCTACCCTTTTCTGGTCATTATCCAGGATCCGCCGGCACTCGTTCCAAGTAATACAAGCAATGCTGCAATGCCCTTCTTTAATAATGCAACAATGCCTGATGGCACATATGGCATAAGGCTGGTTATTACTGATGCGAACGGATGCACCGATACATCGGAGATGGCAATTCAGAAGACAGGTACTAATTTTAATAACCTTACCTATGATTACTCTGAAGCATGTCTGGGAGATGTGGTAATTTATTCAGTTGATAATCTGGAGGATGCTATCTACGACTGGGATGTCACCAATGGCACAATTCTGAATAGCGACCTTGATACAAGCAGGATTAGCGTTCTCTGGGACATAGCTCTGCCCCAGGGCGTGGTCACTGCCACCATTCAGAAAGAGGACCTGATAGGACTGTGTCAGTCATCGGTAATTGAAACAGTAACTATTAATCCGGTACCTGTTCCTGAATTCATTAACGTTACGACTCCGGTATGCTCAGATTCCGAATACACATATACCCTTACCCAGGATTATGACTTTCATAGCTGGACAGTCACCGGTGGCAGGATCTCAGCAGGAGGTGCATCGGACGATAACTATGTGACAATCCTCTGGGATAATGGTCCGGCCGGTAATGTAAGCGTAAGTGTGGCCAATGAATATGGTTGTCCGGGTCAGATCTCTGAAGATATTGTAATTCATAATCTTGGCGGTACAGTTACTTCGCTTACCGATATCTCGTGCAATGGTGCCGTGAACGGCACTGTGACAGTTACGGCAGATGCAGGCAGCGGGGTGCCTCCTTATGAGTATTCTCTCGACGGAGGAGCATTTCAGTTATCGGGCACATTTACCGGAATTCCGATAGGGAACCATTCTGTCACAATAGAAGATGCCCTTGGCTGTACATATGAGGCACTTTTTACAATTTCACAACCACCTCTGCTTTCAGGAACTATAGCATCGCTGAACGATGTAAACTGTTTTGGAGGAACTGATGGAATCGTGACAATCAACGCTTCAGGTGGTATGTCTCCTTATACTTACAGCATCGACGGCGATCCTTTTTCGGGGACAAATGTCTTCGCAGGACTTTCTGCCGGTTCGTATGTTATAACAATTAGAGATAATAACAATTGCGAAACAGAAATACCGGTTACCGTTACTCAGCCTTCAGCTCCTCTTTACGCAACAGTTACCGTAAGCAATGTTCTCTGTTACGGAAACCCGACGGGAGGCATAAACCTGACAGTTACCGGAGGCACCCTTCCATATACTTATTTATGGAGCAACGGGGCTGTAACTGAGGACCTGATTAATATCCCGTCAGGGACTTACAATGTTACCGTAACAGATGCAAACGGTTGTACAACAACATCCACAGGAACGGTAACACAACCACCTGCAGCACTTACCGCAACAGCGGCAGTGACCAATGTCCTTTGCAACGGGAACTCCACCGGGACAGTTAACCTGACCGTGACGGGAGGTACATCACCTTATGCCTTCCTGTGGAGCAACGGAGCCACCTCCGAAGACCTGACGGCAGTTGAGGCAGGGAGTTACTCTGTTACAGTGACCGATGCAAACAACTGTACAACGACAGCCGTTGCAGTTATAACCGAGCCTGAAGTTCTTTCGGCAACAGCCGGTTTAACACATGTCCTATGCTTTGGCGAATCCACCGGAGGAATAAATCTGGTTGTTACAGGCGGTGTTGAACCATATACCTTCCTGTGGAGCAACGGAGCCTCCTCAGAAGATCTGACAGACATACCCTCCGGTACATATACTGTAACCATAACAGATGCGAACGGTTGTACAACAACTTCAGGAGGCACTATAACACAGCCTGCGGCTGCACTTGCTGCCGGAACTGTAGTGACAAATGTTCTCTGTTACGGGAACCCGACGGGAGGCATAAACCTGACAGTTACCGGAGGCACCCTTCCATATATTTATTTATGGAGCAACGGGGCTGTAACTGAGGACCTGATTAATATCCCGGCAGGGATTTACAATGTTACCATAACAGATGCAAACGGTTGTACAACAACATCCACGGGGACGGTAACACAGCCATCGGCAGCACTTGCCGCAACAGCGGCAGTAACCGATGTCCTTTGCAACGGGAACTCCACCGGGACAGTTAACCTGACCGTGATGGGAGGTACATCACCTTATGCCTTCCTGTGGAGCAACGGAGCCACCTCCGAAGACCTGACGGCAGTTGAGGCAGGGAGTTACTCTGTTACAGTGACCGATGCAAACAACTGTACAACGACAGCCGTTGCAGTTATAACCGAGCCTGAAGTTCTTTCGGCAACAGCCGGTTTAACACATGTCCTATGCTTTGGCGAATCCACCGGAGGAATAAATCTGGTTGTTACAGGCGGTGTTGAACCATATACCTTCCTGTGGAGCAACGGAGCCTCCTCAGAAGATCTGACAGACATACCCTCCGGTACATATACTGTAACCATAACAGATGCGAACGGTTGTACAACAACTTCAGGAGGCACTATAACACAGCCTGCGGCTGCACTTGCTGCCGGAACTGTAGTGACAAATGTTCTCTGTTACGGGAACCCGACGGGAGGCATAAACCTGACAGTTACCGGAGGCACCCTTCCATATATTTATTTATGGAGCAACGGGGCTGTAACTGAGGACCTGATTAATATCCCGGCAGGGATTTACAATGTTACCATAACAGATGCAAACGGTTGTACAACAACATCCACGGGGACGGTAACACAGCCATCGGCAGCACTTGCCGCAACAGCGGCAGTGACCGATGTCCTTTGCAACGGGAACTCCACCGGGACAGTTAACCTGACCGTGACGGGAGGTACTTCACCTTATACATATTTATGGAGTAACGGTGCAATTACCGAAGATCTTACAGATGTGCCGGCAGGAACTTATTCGGTAACTGTTACTGATGCCGGAAGCTGTACAACAACTTCGTCGGCAACTGTTTCGGAACCGGAACCATTCACAGGAACTGTTTTAATAACCAGTGTCGCCTGTTTTGGAGAGAGCAATGGCTCTGTAAACCTGACTGTCGCAGGAGGAACATCACCTTATACATTCATATGGAGTAACGGGGAAGTCACTGAAGATATCTCTGACCTGCTTTCCGGACTCTATTCTGTTACTGTTAAGGATGCAAATGATTGTGAAATAACAGTTACAGCCACAGTGACCCAGCCTGTGTCAGCTCTGGGAGGGAATATTGCTTCACAGACAGATGTGTCAGTCTGGGGAGGAAGTGACGGTACAGTTACTGTTGAAGGAACAGGAGGGACGGCTCCTTACCTTTACAGGATCGGATCAGGAGAATTTCAATCATCAGGTGAATTTGGTTCACTGGCCGCAGGCATTTATTCCATAACGATACAGGATGTTAACCTTTGTACTTTTGAACTCACTGTCACCATCATCCAACCCGATGAGGAACTTACCGCCAATATAATATCCCAGACTAATGTATCGTGTAACGGGGAAAGCAATGGAAGCGTAACTGTTGAAGGCTGGGGAGGGACAATACCATTTGAGTATAGTCTTAATTCAGGTACATACCAGGAGTCGGGCACCTTTTCTTCTCTGGCTGCAGGCACCTATACAATTACTGTTCGCGATGCTGAGATGAGTACCTTCGATATTGAGGTAATCATAACCGAGCCTGATTTGCTTGCAGTTACAACCACAAGTATAGATAATCTCTGTTTTGGTGGTTTGGCAGGATCGGTCTCGGCTACCGTCACCGGTGGTACAGCTCCTTTCAGTTATTCGTGGAACACAACTCCGGTGCAGACAACCCAGACGGCTACTGGCCTTCCTGCAGGAACTTACCATGTCGCCGTGACCGACTTTAACGGATGTACTGCAGAGGGTGAAGTTATTGTCGGCGAACCGGAGAATGATATAATTGTTGAAACCACACATACGGATGTTCTTTGCTTCGGGGGCTCAACCGGTAGTGCTTCAGCGACGGCGTCAGAGGGAGCTGAACCGTACAGCTATTCGTGGAATACAATACCGGTAACCACAACCGAAACTGTAACAGGTTTGTCAGCAGGTACCTATATAGTTACGGTAACTGATTTGAACGGTTGTTCCAGAACAGCTTCGGTGCAGATAACCGAACCGGATGAACTTGAACTTGATTATGTAATGACACCCTCCACCTGTCCGGATATCAACGACGGAAATGTTGATCTTACAATTACCGGCGGTACTTCTCCATATAGTGTTATATGGTCGGATTATAATATTTCACATGACCGGCCGGATCTCCTGGCGGGCAGCTACACTGTTGTAGTGACTGATCAAAATGATTGTGCGAAATCGTTGAATATTGAAGTTGAGACTGAAGGATCGTTCAGCTGTGTCGAGATTAACCAGGTCATAACACCCAACAACGACAACTATAACGACGAGTGGACAATGAAGAATATTGATTTGTATCCTGATGCCGAAGTACTTGTATTTAACCGATGGGGAAGACTCGTATTCCGGACAAAGAACATTTCGGCAAATCCATGGGATGGGCGGCTTGAAGACGGAACACTTGCTCCGACTGATTCATATCATTATATACTTTACCTTAATGATGGGTCAGAGCCAAGGTCTGGTGTGATAAGTGTTATTAGATAATTTGTTATTAATATTGAATATCAAAGATATGAGCCAATTCAAGACGATTTTAACGGCTGTTATTCTCAGTCTCATTACAGGAATCGCTTCAGGTCAGCAGGTTCCAATGTACAGCCAGTATACGATGAATGGGTTCCTCCTGAATCCTTCTATTGCAGGACGTGATGGTTATACTACGGTAAACCTTACGGTAAGGGAACAATGGGTCGGATTAAAACAGGCTCCAAGTACGTATGCTGCAAGCTTTCAGACAAGGATCCTTCGCGACAGCTATATATCGAAGGCCACCTCGGTAAGAAAAAAACTGATCAGGCCGACAAAAGGGGGAAGGGTTGGAATCGGGGGATACCTGTTCAACGATAACAACGGCATCATGAGAAGAACCGGATTACAGGCAGCCTATGCTTATCACATACCTATGGGGGAGACAGAAGGAACGACAAACGATCTGTCGTTCGGACTCGCATTAACTGCCTATCAGTACGCTGTAAACACAGGGGGACTTGTTTATTATGATAAAAACGATCCTTATCTGAACAATTATGACAGGTCGGTTTTTATCCCGGATTTTAATTTTGGTGCAAGCTATACCACATCCAGATATTACGTCGGATTAGCCATGACCAACCTTCTCAGGGGCAGTATCATGTTCTCAAACTCAACAAATAACAAACATTCTGAACTGGGTCACTATTACCTTACAGCCGGCGTCAAGATCCCTCTTGCTCCCCAATGGATAATTGAGCCATCGGGATTCCTGAAAACGTCGGACCTGTTTTTCAAGTCCATTCAGGCTGACCTTACAACCAGGGTCTATTTTAAATATGACTATTGGGCAGGTATCTCATACAGAACTGGTGATGCTGTAATTATGATGCTTGGCCTGAAGTACGACAGATTCTATTTTGCATACGCTTTTGATTTTACATTAACTGATATCCGAAAACAAAGTCTGGGAACTCACGAATTGACTGTCGCTGTAAAATTCGGAGAAAGTGCCCGGAGGTACCGATGGATTAATGCATATTAGAAAGGTTATCAAAGTAACCGGCATCCTCGTGCTGCTGAATTTTCCCGTTTCGAAAGGATTGGCACAGGCTGAAGATTCTCAGCCTGTGAGAGTGATGTTTTATAATGTCGAGAACCTCTTTGATCTCCGGAATGATTCATTGACCGAAGATGACGATTTCACACCCCGGGGAGTTATGAGATGGAACTTAACAAGGTATAACAGGAAGATCAGTTCGGTTTACAGGACAATAGTTGCGGCGGGAGAGTGGATACCTCCTGAGATTGTGGCATTCTGTGAAATTGAGAACCGTAATGTAGTGGAAGATCTGATCAATGGCACCTACCTCTCAAAGTATAATTACGGAATTGTGCATGAAGAATCGCCGGACAGGCGGGGTATAGATGTCTGTCTTATATACCGGAAGGATATTGTCGGAATAATAAAACATGAATACTGGAAACCGGTTGCCGGTAATGATGAAGAATTCAGCACAAGAACTATTTTGTATACCGAATGCAGTATCGGCGACGACACAATACATCTGATAGTAAATCACTGGCCGTCAAGAAGGGGAGGAGTGCTGGCAGGAGAAGAGATGAGGACAGGGATCATGGAAATGGTCAGGAGCCGGGTTGACTCTTTATGCCGCATAAACCAGGGCAGGGCAAAGATCATTGTAACAGGAGATTTTAACTGTAATCCAAACGACAGGGTAATGCAATCGCTGGTTAATCCGGGAGGATCTGATTCTCAGGCAATAAACTGCCGTCTCTTTAACCTGGCAGGCAAATTTGACTCAGATGGCTCTGGAACCTACCGCTATATGGGTACATGGGAAATGATCGACCAGTTAATTGTATCGGATTGGTTGTTGAACTGCCCCTCAGGATTAACAACGGATCCGGACCGGTTCAGGATTGTAAAGCATGACTTTCTTCTCGCAGAGGATGCTAAATTTCCGGGTGCAACACCCTTTTCTACATATCGGGGATACAGGTACCAGGGTGGTTACAGCGATCATCTTCCGGTAATGGTCGATTTGATCGTCAGGTAAGATCACCGGAAAGTGTAAGTCCCAGCTCTTTCCCCTTTTTAATCATAAGTTGCCGGGCAGCTTCATGCTCATTGGGAATTATCCCGTCAAGAATGGCTTCCCTGATACTATTCTTTATTATCCCGACTTCTCTTCCCGGCTTTATTCCAAATGTTTTGATTATCTCTTCACCATCCACAGGAGGCTGAAAGTTACGGACGGCATCCTTCTCTTCAATATCTTTCAGCTTGCTTCTTACCAGCTTGAAATTTTCGAGATGCTTTGTTTTTTTTGCTTCGTTCTTTGATGTGATATCCGCTTCACAGAGCATCATCAGATCGTCTATATCATCACCTGCTTCAAAAAGAAGCCGTCGGACAGCAGAATCTGTCACTATCTCCTGCGAAAGGGCAATCGGACGCAGATGAAGATCCACAAGCTTCTGCACATATTTCATCTTTTCATTCAAAGGAAGCTTAAGACGACGGAAAATTTCAGGGATCATTTTGCTGCCGAAAAACTCATGCCCATGGAATGACCATCCTGCCTCGCTTGTATATTTCTTGGTAAGCGGCTTGGCTATATCATGCAGCAGGGCAGCCCACCTCAGCCAAAGATTATCAGTATGTTTGCTGATATTGTCCAGCACCTTTATCGAATGAAGAAAATTATCTTTATGGGCTTTCCCCTCTATCTTATCCACCCCTTTCAGGTTATCAAGTTCGGGGAAAATTTGCGCCAGCAAACCCGATTTTTCAAGAAGAATAAAACCATGTGAAGGATGGTCCGATAAAATGATCTTGTTCAGTTCTGTGACGATCCTTTCCATTGATACGATATTTATCCGTTCAGCATTTTCGGAAATTGAACGGAATGTTCTGTCCTCTATGATAAAATTGAGCTGGGTGGCAAACCTTATCGCTCTCATCATTCTCAAAGGATCGTCTGAAAAAGTCCGGTCGGGATCAAGTGGTGTACGTATTATCTTCTTATTAAGATCGTCATAACCATTAAACGGATCCAGAAACTCTCCGAAGTTCTCTTTGTTAAGACAGGCAGCAAGAGCATTAATGGTGAAGTCCCTTCTCTTCTGGTCGTCTTCGCAGCGAACCGCTCTCGACGGCAGGCTTCCTCGAGTCTTTACTGTATGATTCTTTTCTGGCTCCGACAAATTCCAGGTCGTAATCGTTGTACCTTAGCATCGCAGTCCCGAAGTTTTTGAAAACACTTACTTTAATGCGTGGGCCCAGATGCTTTGCTACTTTTCTGGCTATATCTATACCGTTCCCGATAACAACAATGTCAATGTCTTTGCCAGGATGATCACGTTTAAGAATCAGATCCCTGACATATCCTCCTATCACCCAGGCTTTAACATTTTCCCTGGTCACTACTTCGGAGACCAGGCTAAAAATCTTGTCATTAAGACATATATACATATATAAATATGACAATTTGTTATCAATTCATGACAAAGTTACAATTAATACTCAATTTTTTTGTAAATTATGGTCGCAAGCATTAAATGGCATAATGCTTGCCCTATAAGTGAACAAATATGGGCATTGGATGTTAAATAAGTAAAAATAACTGAGATGATAGAGCATTTGACAAAAGAGACCTTCCTGAGCAAGGTATTTAATTATGAGACCAACAAGGATTGGAAATATGAAGGGGAGAAACCCTGTATTATTGATTTTTATGCAGACTGGTGTGGTCCATGTAAAATGGTTGCCCCTGTTCTTGAAGAGCTGGCAAAGGATTATGACGGTAAGCTTGATGTTTACAAAGTCAACACCGAAGAGCAACAGGAGCTTGCAGCTGCATTCGGGATACGAAGTATTCCTTCCTTCCTTTTTGTCCCTTCAGAAGGTCAACCTCAGATGGCAATGGGAGCCCTTCCAAAAGAGACTTTCATAAAGGCTTTCAAGGATGTACTTGGTGTGGAAAAATAAGCAGTTAAAAACACATCCTGTTAAAAAAAAATTCATGTTTCTTGAAACATTTCGTATATTTAATACGTTATACTGACAAGAAGGTGTAGTTATCAGCTACATTGGTTTTTTTTCATAGATTTAGGTTTAGGGTAGTAAAGTAGTTTAGGCCGTCCCAAGGTAGATTGAGACGGCCTTTTTTATGGAACATCTTAAAAATTAACCTATTACACTGCTATCTATTTTTATCTGCTGATTCTCTTTAATCAGATTCTGTCAGGAAAATCTGAACGCTCCCTGTCCCATAATCATTTATACCAGATCCTTGAATATACTGTTGATCTCCTCTTCGGTGGATCTCAGTTTCTTCTGACACTGCCTGATAAGCTCTGCTGCTCTCTTAACCTCAATGGATAATTTGTCAACATCAAGCTCTCCGCTCTCTATGTTGCCAAGAATCTCTTCAATTTCCTTAACCGATTCATTGAATGAAAACTCCTTTTTTGTCATGTTCAATATTTTTTGCTGTTATGAATTTCGAAAAAACCATTATCTCAATTCCCTTTCGGTTTTCCTGTTCCGGTCACCCTGCTTTTTACAGTCCCGTCTCTGAATATTGTATCTATCAGGTCATCATCTTTCAGGAGGGCGCTCTGCTTAATGATCTTCCCATTGAGGGATGTTATAGTGTAACCACGTTTAAGAACATTTTCCGGACTTAGTATTCCAAGAGAATTTTCCAGTCCCTGAATCTTTACATTAATCCGGCCTGTCAAACCAATGGTGCTGCTCTTAAGGTTCTGTTTTTTTATATCGATTGATGATCTGTGCCCCGATATCAGCGATCTGGCTGAATGGGTCAGCCTTGTCAGCTGGTTAGAAGGCACTCTGGCTGCCTTGGAGATCAGCTCTTTCCCGGTATTGATCAGCTCGATGATATTACCTGAGAGAAGTGCCTTAAACTCCGAGATCATCAGTGTTGCGACAGGTATGAGTTTCATCCGGTCCGACTCTAAAAGGGTCCTGTATGTTTCAATGATAATCCTGGATTTTTCAATAATCCTGTCACTCATTTCTGTCAGATGGCCTTCAGCTTCACTCATACTGTTTACCAGGAAATCGGCAACCGCTGTCGGAGTCTTAAGTGAAAGGTATGCGACCATATCCGTTACTGACTGATCTTTCTCATGTCCTATCCCGGTCAATACAGGCAGGGGGAACTGGGTTACATGATATGCGATATTGTAGTTATCGAACCAGCTCAGGTCGGTTTGCGATCCTCCACCCCTTATTATGGCCACAGCATCAAAGAGCTCAATATTTTCCGAGATCCTGTAAAGAGCATTAACCACATCAGCTTCGGTATCAGCTCCCTGCATTGCTGATTCAAATAATGCGGTAAAGAATACGTAACCGTAACTGTTCCCTTTGAGATGATTTATAAAATCGGTATATCCGGCAGCATTCTTTGAAGAAATGATTGCTATCCTTTGTGTTAAAACAGGGAATTCAACCTCTTTGTTCATGTCAAAGATCCCTTCATCGCCGAGTCTCTTGATTATCATCTGCCTTTTCATGGCCATATCTCCAATAGTAAAGGCCGGATCAATATCGGAGATGATAAGGCTTAAACCATATATCTGGTGGTACTCAATCTTTACCTTTACCAGGATCTTAAGCCCTTCCCGGAGGGGCTGCCCGGTAATATTCTCAAAGAATGATCTCAGGAATGAATAGCGGTTACTCCAGATTATTGCTTTTATCCGGGCTCTTATATTCTTTTCGTCAGACTGTTTGTCAATAAGTTCAAGATAACAATGGCCGGCAAAATTCTCTTTTATCTCGGCTATCTCGGCGGTTACCCAGTACATGCCAGGCATCGACAGGTAAAGAGAATCTTTTATGATCAGCTGCAGCTCGGTTAATGATATCTTTTCAGTCATGATCAGTGATTGCTCTTAATTACTTCAGAGGTAAAATTACCTAATTTGTCTCCTGTCCGGTTGCAGATTTAGTGATAAAAAAAAGACTGAAATGACGGCAATTATCACTTTGCCGGCTGCCTGAATAGGATTCAGTCTTATTGCCATATACCAGGATTTTTTTCAGGATCAGCAATATTCATCCTGTTTTTCTCAAGGGAATCTATATATTCTGATTGCTGGATATCCAGTACCCTGTTTTTAGTCTCTCCAAGGGCATATTCTATTTCATATTTTATTGAACCGCCGGGGTTATAAATCTTCCACAATCCGTCTTTAAGATCATATTTATAGAATCCTGAAAACTCGGTTTTACCGTTTTCAAAATATGCCTCAAATTTCCCGTTTATCTTCCCGTTTGTGAAGGATGTTCTCAGATTTAACGTACCGTCGGGATAATACCTCAGCCATTCGCCATTCTTTATGTTGCCGGTATAATAAATTTTTTCTGCAACAGTACTGTCAGAATAGTATTTTATTGAGATACCCTCCCGGAGGTTTTTTGAGAACTCTTCCTCACTGATAAGAGCGCCGCTTGTCTGTTCCGAAAAAAATTGCCATTTACCCTCTTTCAGCTGGTTTATATATTTTCCTTTCGATGCCGGGAAACCATTGGGATAATAGAGTGAAGCTATTGCTTCAGTGCCATTTTTGCTGAAGACCAGGACCGATTTCAGTGTTTTATTCTCATAATATCTTTTGAATTCACCTTCCGGCTGATCGTCCCGGAAAAAACCATCGTACATGACATTTCCGCCAGGATATTCCTTTATCCACCGCCCCTGTTTTTTACCATCCTTGTCAGTCTGGTTGATCTCCGGGTCAACCTGCGGAAATACCATGACCGTTGAACTTATAAACAGGCATGTAAATAAAATTCTGAGCTTCATATATCGCAAAAAAAATTGTCATAAAAATACAAAAAACCGGGGCAGGAACAAAAGAAAGCTTAAAATGAAAAAGAGGTTGACGTATTTATCAACCTCTTCATTATTAATCTTATGGGAAAGTATTTATTTTACTTCCTCGAAATCGACATCAGTAACTTCGTCATTCCCTGACTTGTTTTTTCCATTGTCCTGCGGACCCGGATCAGCCTGCTGCGAGGATGTGGGCCCGGTATTCTGAGCTGTTTTATACATCTCTTCTGAAGCTGCCTGCCATACTGAATTCAATTCTGCCAGGGCAGTGTCGATGGCTGCTACATCCTGCGATTTGTGAGCCTCCTTCAGTTTGGAGAGAGCATTCTCAATAGCAGGTTTTTTATCAGCCGGCAATTTATCACCAAACTCCTTAAGCTGTTTTTCAGTGGTAAATATCATACTGTCACCAGTATTGATCTTCTCTATTTTCTCTTTTGCCACTCTGTCAGATTCAGCGTTGGCTTTGGCCTCATCTCTCATTTTCCTGATCTCATCTTCGCTGAGACCTGATGATGCTTCAATTCTTATTCTCTGTTCTTTACCTGTTCCGCGATCTTTGGCGGTTACATGAAGAATACCATTTGCATCGATATCGAATGTAACTTCAATCTGAGGTACGCCTCTGGGGGCTGGTGGCAGTCCATCGAGGTGGAATCTGCCGATTGTTTTGTTACCGGTGGCCATTGGCCTTTCTCCCTGGAGAACATGGATCTCAACAGAAGGCTGACTGTCGGCTGCTGTAGTGAAAACTTCAGTTTTCTTGGTCGGTATAGTGGTATTGGATTCGATAAGTTTTGTCATTACACCACCCATGGTCTCAATACCGAGCGAAAGAGGTGTCACATCAAGAAGCAAAACATCTTTTACTTCACCGGTGAGAACACCACCCTGTATTGCAGCTCCCACAGCCACTACCTCATCGGGGTTTACTCCCTTTGAAGGCACTCTTCCGAAGAATTTTTCAACAAGCTGCTGGATAGCCGGTATACGTGTCGATCCTCCGACAAGCAGAACTTCGTCGATATCAGTAACTTTTAGTCCCGAATCGCTTAATGCTTTCTGGCATGGTTCAATACATGCCTGTATCAGTTTGTCGCATATCTTTTCGAAGTTCGCTCTTGTTAATGTTTTAACCAGATGTTTTGGAATACCGTCAACGGGCATTATATACGGGAGATTTATCTCGGTTGATGTAGAGCTTGATAATTCGATCTTAGCCTTTTCGGCAGCCTCCTTGAGACGCTGCATTGCCATCGGATCTTTTCTCAGGTCAAGACCCTCTTCCCTGAGAAATTCCTCGGCCAGCCAGTCGACTATCATATGATCAAAGTCGTCTCCGCCAAGGTGAGTATCACCGTTAGTCGATTTAACTTCAAAAACACCATCACCAAGTTCAAGAATGGAAATATCGAAGGTTCCTCCCCCAAGGTCAAAGACAGCTATTTTAAGATCCTGTGATTTTTTATCCAGTCCGTATGCCAGGGAGGCAGCTGTAGGTTCATTAATGATCCTTTTAACATTTAGTCCGGCAATTTCACCAGCCTCTTTTGTAGCCTGTCTCTGCGAATCGCTGAAATAGGCCGGAACCGTTATGACGGCATCTGTTACTTCCTGCCCGAGGTAATCTTCGGCAGTTTTTTTCATCTTCTGAAGTACCATGGCTGATATCTCCTGAGGAGAATACATCCTGTTGTCAATTTTGACCCTCGGAGTATTATTGTCACCTTTTACTACGGTGTAAGTAACTCTTTTTATTTCAGTGTTTACCTTATCGTAGGTTTCGCCCATGAATCTCTTAATTGAATAAACTGTCTTCTTGGCGTTGGTAATAGCCTGACGTTTTGCAGGATCACCAATTTTACGCTCCCCATTTTCAACGAAAGCAACTATAGAAGGGGTGGTCCTTTTCCCTTCACTGTTAGGGATGACTACCGGCTCATTACCTTCCATTACGGCAACGCATGAGTTTGTGGTTCCCAGATCTATGCCTATTATTTTTCCCATTTTATGATATTTTTTAAAAATTTCATTTTACGACAGAATAAGCAGCAATGATTATGCCATTGACCGAAATCACGGGTTTTATGCAATTATGGCATTGGTTTTACCGGCTGAATATCTTCAGGTGACAAAACGACAGTAAGTAAATCTGGCCTGACATGACAAAAAGATTCAGGGAACATGATTCATCCGTTCCAAATTTGTAGCTTTGTCCTCAATATTTAAATCAACCGGCATATGTCGATACATAATTCTGTCAGAAAGGTTACAACTCATGTTCTGAATGAGATGAAGTTAAAAGGGGAAAAGATCGCGATGCTGACAGCATACGATTATTCAATGGCCAGGATACTGGATGAAGCAGAGATTGATATTATCCTTGTCGGAGATTCAGCTTCAAATGTTATGGCAGGTTTCGATACCACTCTCCCAATAACCCTTGAAAACATGATTTATCATGCAGCTTCGGTTGTCAGAGGTGTCAGCAGGGCTCTTGTTGTTGTCGATCTTCCATTTGGAACTTACCAGGGCAACTCAAAAGAGGCTCTCGTTTCGGCAATAAGGATAATGAAAGAGACTGGCGCTGCTGCAGTGAAGCTTGAGGGAGGCAAACAGATTGTGGAGTCGGTGGAAAGGATCTTATCAGCAGGTATCCCGGTGATGGGCCATCTTGGACTCACTCCGCAGTCAATTCATAAATTCGGGACATATGTTGTAAGAGCAAGGGAAGAGGAGGAAGCCCGGCGGCTTATCGAAGATGCGAAGCTTCTTGAAACGACAGGATGTTTTGGACTGGTACTTGAAAAAATTCCTGCCAGACTTGCCGAAGAAGTGACAAACTCGCTCAGGATACCGGTAATCGGTATAGGTGCCGGAGGGAAAACCGACGGACAGGTTCTTGTACTGCACGACATGCTGGGTATTACCCAGGAATTCTCCCCCCGTTTTCTTCGCAGGTACCATAATCTTTACGCTGAAATAAAGGGTGCTGTTCAGACATATATTAATGATGTCAGAACTCAGGAGTTCCCGAATGAGAAGGAACAATATTAAAAAAACTGATATGCCTGAAATTCTTTACGAGGATAATCATCTGATTGCAGTATACAAGAGATCTTCCGACCTGGCCCAGGGAGATAAATCCGGTGACATTTCCCTTGATACTGAAGTGAAAGAATATATTGCCACGAAGTATAAAAAGAAAGGAGATGTATTTCTTGGCGTTGTTCACAGGCTCGACAGGCCGGTGAGCGGTGTTGTGCTTTTTGCACGTACATCCAAAGCCCTGGCCCGGATGAATGAACTGTTCAGGGACAGGGAGGTGACCAAGATATATCTGGCCATCATCAGGGAACGTCCGCCAGAGGATGAGGGTACTCTGACTCATTATCTTAAGAAGAATGAAACCCAGAATAAGACATATGTCTACGACACTGAAGTGAAAGGTTCGAAAGAGGCAAAATTGACATACCGTATTGTTGGAAGATCCGATCGTTATTATCTCCTGGAAATTAAGCTTCTTACCGGCAGGCACCACCAGATAAGAGCACAGCTGGCCAAAATAGGATGCCCGGTAAAAGGAGATCTCAAATACGGTTTCTCCAGGTCAAATGAAGACGGCAGCATAAGTCTGCTTGCACGACGACTTGAGTTTGTTCATCCTGTCAGAAAGGAGAAAGTGGTCATCACAGCAAACATGCCCGAAGGAGATATCTGGAAAGCCTTCAGGAATGCTGACATATAAAAAAAGAGCCCGGGGATACCGGACTCATATTAAGGGTTTGTCATGAAAGCCTAACGGAATATTTTACCCTGTTTTCCTTTTTTATCTTTTGAAACCAGTTCCGTCAACACTTATACAAAGAAAGCTTTTCCCCGGGGCAGAACGAGTTAAAATCAGGTTAATAAGAGTTAATGAAAAGTTAAATTGCTACAAATAACAGCTTTTAGAATTATTTTTGTTGCATGAGCAGAAAAAAGTTTACCGGACTTATTTTGATGATGCTGATATCACTGACAGGGATTATCTGGGTTCAGATAATATGGATAAGGAATGCTGTCGGTATAAGAAACGAAAATTTCAATGCTGCAGTTAATATAAGCCTTAATAATGCAGCGCAGAATATAGAGTCGTCGAGGAGAATGGATTTCTTCCATAACTTTATTCTGAACGATCCTTCTCTTTTTGGAAATTCACAGAGCGATATCGAAGGATTTTTTGGCTTCGACAGCAATCTGTTACCCGATGGTGTAGATTTCAGCATGAGAATAACAAATCAGTCGGTTACAGGAACTTCTGACTCCATTTATGGAAAGGAGACAAGCAAATCGGTAACCATATCGGGTGATACAACCTACTATTCTGATTCAGTACGATACCTGTCATCTTCAATTGAAAAGCCCGGTGAAATAAAAATCATAAGTCAGGGAAAGACAGGAAACCTGGATACCAGTGCCGTTTTCCTGAACAGGGATGAATATATGAACTGGATCCGTAAACGATCAAGTGAGTTCCAGAATATGAGCGACCAGATGATAGCGGAGGTTTATCAATGGGAGAAGACTCTGGAACTTGATAATAATGAGATTGCATATGCACTGCAGCAGTCGTTACTATTTGCAGGAATCCGTACCCCTTTTGAGTATGCCGTTATTAAAGATGGTGCAGTACGTGAAGGCACATTTAAGAAAGCCGCAAAAAACGATTTTCTCCGGAGCAATTATATTGTAAGGCTGTTTCCCGATAATATATTAAGGCAGGATGTTCTGCTTTCAGTTGTATTTCCTGACCGTACAAACTATGTACTTGGTTCAATTGCCTGGATCCTTGGCGGGTCACTGCTGTTTTCCCTTATCATCCTGGCTACATTTGCACTGAGCGTTTTTATGATAATCAGGCAGAAAAAGATCTCGGAGATGAAATCGGATTTTATTAATAATATGACCCACGAATTCAAGACTCCGATCGCAACAATTTCCCTTGCTGCAGATACAATTACAAATCCGAAAGTCATAAATGACGAGACGGGGATAAGGCATTTTGTCGGCATGATCAAAAAGGAGAACACGAGGATGAACAGGAAAGTAGAAACTATCCTGCAGATTGCATCGCTCGATAAAAAGGAGATTGACTTCCGGTTTGAGAATCATTCGCTTCATTCGATAATAGAAAGAGCGGTTGAGACTATTGATATACAGGCTCAGCAACGGAACGGAACGATCAGGCTAAGCCTGAAGGCTGAGGACCCGTTTGTTTACTGCGACACCGAACATCTCACCAACCTTGTAAACAATCTGCTTGATAATGCCATTAAATATTCCACTGATGCTCCGGATATTACAGTGGAGACAAAAAATAACAGCAGGGGCGTAATAATGTCGGTCGAAGACAAGGGGATCGGAATGTCAAAAAGTGTTCAGAGTAAGATTTTCGAACGGTTCTACAGGCAGAGTTCGGGTAATGTGCACGATGTCAAAGGCTTTGGACTTGGGCTTAACTATGTAAGAGCAATAATTGATGCCCACAGGGGTACAATTGATGTATTCAGCGAACCGGGAAAAGGAAGCCGGTTTGATGTATTTCTGCCATTTAACTGGGAAAACTAAATTTAATCATGAAAGCAGTAAAGATCTTTCTTGTTGAAGACGATCTGAGCTTCGGCTCGGTTCTGAAATCATACCTCGAACTGAATGATTACCAGGTTGAATGGGTGGATGATGGAAAATATGCACTCGATCATTACCGGAAGGGGACTTTCGATATCTGCATACTCGATGTTATGCTTCCTCATGTCGATGGATTTACCATAGCGACAGAGATAAGGAAGATAAACAATATTGTCCCCATCATCTTCCTGACGGCAAAGAAACTTAAGGAGGATGTGCTTAAAGGTTATGGAGTAGGAGGGGACGATTATGTAACAAAGCCATTTGATACTGAAATCCTGCTCGCAAAAATAAAGGCAATTGCTGCCCGCCGTGATATGCAGTCGGGCACGAAGGATATTTTTGAGATCGGCAAATTCGTTTTCAATGCAAAACTGCGAACTCTGTCTGACGGGATCACTGAACAGAAGCTCTCCCCAAAGGAGGCACAGTTACTTGAATTGCTGGCTTTAAATCCCAACGAGCTCATCAGCAGGGAAATGGCGTTAAAGAAGATCTGGGGTTCCGACGATTACTTTACTGCCAGGAGCATGGATGTCTATGTTACCAAACTCAGAAAGTTTCTTTCCGAAGATCCCAGGCTGAATATCAAGAACATACATGGAGCCGGCTTTCAGCTTGTTATTTCCGGAAATCAGATCTGAGATTATTTTTATTAAACTGTATGGGGAGCAGATCGCTTACTTTCGCAAGAACCAGGATCTTTGATTTTCCATACAGTATTATCCTGACGGGTTTTCCGTTCCGCATCTCCTCTTCCACTATTACCTGGCGGCAGTTACCGCAGGGAGGGACCGTATCGTCGGTGAACCCATCATCGTTCATTGCTGCAATGGCAATTGCTACAGGTTTATCTCCGGGATGATTTGAAATGGCATTTGAAATGGCATTTCTTTCTGCACATATGCCGGAGGGGAAGGCTGCATTTTCAACATTTGTCCCTCTTATTATCAATCCGCTTTCAAGTCTGACAGCAGCACCAACCCTGAAAGCTGAATATGGTGCATATGCATTCATAGCGGCACTTCTGGCTTCACTTACCAGGTCCCTGTCCTCCGCGGGAAGTTCTTCTTCTCCCGAATATTCCATGTAGCTGAATGATATATTTCTAATCTCCATATAACACTCTTATTCAGTTTGAGTTACAAAATTAATAATTCTCGCTTAATTATCCGGGGAGTATAATTATTTGATAAAGAGAGCCTGAAATAGGATGAAATGTCTGGATATCAGTATGTTTATCGTTTCTGTGGCGTTTATTCAATTAATTCTTATACAGGAGTTAATTCGGCAGGGATGCTTTATTACTCACTTTTTTATATTTTTGCCCCAAATCAGGATGGTGTGAAAAAAATAACAATTTTTGTTTTCCAGCTGTTGCTGTTCTCTGTGCTTTTCTCCTGCCGGTCGTCGCGGCCTGTAGTTTCAACAGCAGGTTTCAACGGATCAGTCTCTTCCTATATACAACAATATAAAGATCTTGCTATTAGCGAGATGAGAAGGACAGGAGTGCCGGCAAGCATAACACTTGCCCAGGGTATGGTTGAGTCCGATTACGGGAGGAGCACTCTGGCCAGGGAAGCGAACAATCACTTTGGGATAAAGTGCCACAACGATTGGAAGGGAGCCACTGTACGATACCATGATGATCGCAGAAATGAATGTTTCAGGAAATACAGGAATGCCGAAGACTCTTTCAGGGATCATTCTGACTTTTTGAGAACGGGATCGCGGTACAGTTCACTTTTCAGTCTAAACCAGACCGACTACAAGTCGTGGGCACGGGAGTTAAAGAAAGCCGGATATGCGACTAATCCCGATTATGCAAATATGCTTATCAGGAAGATCGAAGAAAATGCACTATATAATTTTGACCGGGGACAGACTGCCGCCGTTACTTCTGTTAAACCCACAGTCCCGGAACCTGTTAAGGATACAGCAAAGCCTGTCACTGTAACTTCCTCATCCGTAGCAGCGTCACCTCCGGAGGAGCAGGGAAGCTTCGGTTCAATAATGGACCGTGGTTCGAGGGTGATGGAAAACAACAGGATCAGGTATATCATTGCACAGGAAGGTGATACCCGTGAGAAAATTGAAAAGGAGTATCAGCTTTTGAAATTTGAACTTGCACGGTATAATGATCTGCCTTCCAATTTTGTAATATCACCGGGCCAGATCCTTTACCTTCAGCCCAAAAGAGACAAGGCTGAGGTTGGAAAAGAGTTCCATACCGTCACCGGAGGGGAAACATTGTATCAGATCTCACAGATTTACGGAATAAGTCTTAATAGCCTTAACGAGATGAACAGGATCAGGGAAGGGACAAATCCGGCTCCCGGCGAAAAAATATGGCTGAGGGGATTAAAACCCGTCAACTGATCATAATGTCAAAATCCGAAACTTTGATGCCCCTGAGAAATTCAGTCGTACTCATTTTCCTTTTACCTTCGGGTTGCAGGGATAAAATATTTATAAAGCCTCCGTTGCACGCAACTTTTAAATAGTGTCTGCCGTCGGAGAGAAAACTACCGGACTCTGTCAGATGGCCCGCCATTTCGATCTCTCCTTCAAATATTTTCAATATCAGGTTCAGAGAACCCTTTTTCAGAAATGATCTTGCGCAGGGGTAGGGGGAAAGGCCCCTTATCAGATTATATATTTTACGGGGATCCTGATTCCAGTCAATAATACAATCTTCAGGGTAGATCTTCGGAGCCGGCTTCAGAATTTCCCCGGGTAACATAAAGTTTGTCTGTGGCTGAGGCATTATCCTGTTTTCTGAAACTGCCGTGAGAGTCTGTATTACCAGTCTTGCCCCGTATTTCATAAGCCTGTCGTGAAGCTCCCCGGCATTCTCACAGGGTGAAATATGAACCTCCTCCCTGAGAAGGATACCACCTGTATCTATTTTATCGTCAATAAAGAATGTGGTCACTCCGGTACTGGTCTCGCCGTTTATTATGACATGATTAATAGGAGCAGCCCCTCTGTACTGCGGAAGAAGTGAAGCATGAAGGTTAATCGTGCCGATTAACGGGATCTTCCAGATCACGTCGGGCAACATTCTGAAAGCCACTACTATAAAGATATCCGGACTGAGTTTTTTCAAACTCTCTGCAAAGCCGGGATCTCTCAGGTTCTCAGGCTGGAAAATGGGGATTGAACACGACTCTGAGTATTGTCGTACGGCTGACCTTTTTATTTTCTGACCTCTTCCGGCAGGTTTGTCGGGTGCAGTCACAATACCTGTTACATTGAATCCATTCATAAGAAGTGACCCCAGTGTGGCCACTGCGAATCCGGGAGTCCCCATAAAAACTATCCTGAGGTTTTTCATATCAGGTCACATGGTTTTAACGGGCCTCAATGTAAATCACCTTTAACGATATGCTTGTAGCATGTAAGGTTGTGTCCCATTTTATTGGCTTTGGTCTCGAGGTAAAATTCATTATAAGGATTGGATGGTATTTCGAGAGGTATTACCTCAACGATCTTTATCCCATAACCTTCGAGCCCTGCCCTTTTTACAGGATTATTGGAGATCAGCCTTACTTTGCCAAGTCCCAGTTCTCTCATAATGCTTGCTCCAACGCCATAATCTCTTTCATCTTCGCCAAAACCAAGTTTCAGATTTGCCTGAACGGTATCCATCCCTTCATCCTGAAGTCTGTAAGCTTTTATCTTGTTCAGAAGTCCGATCCCCCTTCCTTCCTGGTTCAGGTAGATCACTACGCCCCTGCCTTCATCCTCTACCATTTGCATTGCCTTATGAAGCTGTGATCCGCAATCGCATCGCAGCGATCCGAAGATGTCGCCTGTAAAGCATGATGAGTGCAAACGCACCATAATTGGTTCATCTTTCGTCCAGCTCCCTTTGACCAGGGCAGCATGTTCGAGGCCATTGCTGGTCTGCCTGAACGGGATGAATTCAAATTCTCCGAATTCCGTCGGGAGTTTTACTCTTTCTCCTTTTTCGATTATTGAATCTCTTTCGAGTGTATATGTTATCAGGTCTCTGATAGAGATTATTTTGATGCCGAACTTTTTCTTTAGTTTAATCAGGTCGGGCAGGCGGGCCATTGAGCCGTCTTCGTTCATTATTTCCACAAGTGCTCCTCCCGGAAGAAGTTCCGCCATGCGTGTCAGGTCCACTACAGCCTCTGTATGCCCGGCACGTCTTAACACTCCCTTTAATTTTGCCTTAAGTGGGAAAATATGTCCCGGACGACCAAGATCCGAAGGCTGTGTTGCCGGGTTAACAAGGGCTTTTATTGTCAGTGCCCTGTCTTTGGCCGAGACTCCGGTTGATGTCTCACTGCTAAGCAGATCGACAGAGACGGTGAACTGGGTTTCGTGAATGGAAGTATTGTTCCCGACCATAAGATCGAGTTCGAGTTTCTCGCATCTCTCTTCGGGAAGAGCAACGCAGATAAGTCCACGGCCATGTCTGGCCATAAAATTAACGATCTCGGGAGTGATAAGCTCAGCAGAACAGATGAAATCACCTTCATTTTCACGGTCTTCATCATCGACAACAATCAGAAGCTTTCCCTTCTTAATGTCCTCTATGGCCTCCTGAATTGTGTTTAGTTTGATGTTATTCATATTTCAGTATTTATTTTTTCTTCAAATGCCGGATTGATCCTTGGACCAATGACTATAATTTTATATATATGATCTTTAACCTTCCTGAAAAATGCCAGATACGTATCAATATTCATAATGACCGAATCGTTGGAAGCTTTATACGCGAGGAACACCCCGATAGGCAGGAGTATATACGAAGCAGCCCACATACCTGCCACTGTGTTGAGCTTGTTCTCCTCGACAAGTTTTTGTCCCGAGAGCGAAATTACATACCATATCACAAAGAACAGTATTGAAATTACTGCAGGTGTACCCAGTCCGCCTTTTCTGATAATTGCACCCAGGGGTGCTCCGATAAAGAAGAATACCAGGCAGGCGAACGACAGAGTCAGTTTCTTATTCCATTCCACCTCGTATTTCTTGATATGTTTTATTTCGAAATGGTTCGATTCGTATGTCTGAAGCAGAAAACTGTTCCCATCTTTGACATTGTTTATAGCTCTGGAGACAGCCATTAGTTTATCTACTACGGGCAGTGAATCAAAGAGGCGGGTATTTTCAAATTTTCTTTGGGGAGGGTCTGGCACGATTTCCTGATCGATACCGGCGTCGTGGATAAAGTATCTCTCCACATAAAGCTTTGATTTATTGAATTCCGTAAAGTGTTCCTCCACTCTTGAATTATAATTGCTATTGAGCGAATCAATGTAAAATGTTAATTGTGAAATATTTAACATTGCAGAATTTGATTTGAAAAGATCTTCGGTGCTGCGTTCAAGATCAAAACCCGAGAGAGAGAGTACAAGTTTCTGTTCCTTGAAATAATCCTTACGTGAAGGATGTTTCTTTTTGTCATCCGGAACGCTCTTTTCGGGCATTTCGGTATGTGAGAAGCCACTGTAAAGCTCCATGATAAGAGCTGTTTCGTCGGGTGTTACATTCATATAACCTGAGTCGGCATAGGTTACTGCCACATTCCCTCTCTTATCGCGATGATCATAAATAAACAGTTTGTCCAGACGGTTTGTAACGGGATCTTTTGAGGTTATCTTGATACTGAAACCTTCGATATCGTTATTAAAGGTTCCTGCCTGGATATTAATATCAGGCCGTTTTCGCCTGATGTCGTAAAGCAGTGTTTTGGCCTTATTGTTTGCATAGGGCAGAACGTTATTTGAAAAGAAGAATGAGATCACCGAGATGAAAATAATCAGGATTACCAGAGGTCTCATTATTCTCTGCAGGGGTATACCTGACGATTTTAAAGCAGCAAGTTCACTGAATTCGCCCATGTTGCCGAAGGTCATCAGGGCGGCGAGCAGAATAGCCAGTGGTAGTGCCATTGGAACGAATGAGAGTGAGAACTGAAGCAGTAATTCAGCGACAATCTTCATTTCAAGACCTTTGCCGGCAAGCTCATCAACGTACATCCAGAGAAACTGCAAAAGAAGTATGATAAGCACAATGAAAAATGTGAGTACCAGGGGGCCGGCAAATGATTTCAGTACAAATCTGTCAAGTCTCTTCACTCGCTGCTCTGTTTTGATCGCAAAACTACTTGATTTTTATCAAAAATCACACCGGTCTGAGGCCCAAATTTCTGAAGGGATGTAAAAAGGTATAGTGTTAAATTCCCAGGGTTCTTTTAAGATCGCCGATTTGTGTATCCCACAGGTAAATGGCATCTTCCTTTTCATCGGCTTCGGCGAAATCGGTTATTATGAGGGCGAGATCGCCTGTCAGTTCATGTACATTTATTTTAAATTCAAAGTAGTTCGAATCTATGTCTGCTTCGATGTTGAGCCATGTGAATTTTACCAGTTTGTTTTCTTTTATGGAGGTCAGTCTGGCTTTGGCTTCGGTCTTGTTCCAGAAGAAAGTGAAGATATCGCCTTCAACGTTAACGTCATCGGCAAACCATTCGCCTAGTCCTTCGGGAGTACAGAGCCGGGAAAAAAGTACTTTGGGGGAACAGTAAAGGGTATATTCAAGCTCGTATTTAAGGATCATGATAACGTTTTGTGATTTTGACGTTTCTGTCTTGCAATATAGAAAAAAATATTAAAATAAAAAATCCTGTTGATTTTTTGGCATTAACTCTTTATATTTGCACCCGCAAAAGAGAGCCTCTTTGTTTTGTAAAAAGAGCAGACCGGTTTGGTGAAATAATGTTCATTAATTCAAATAAGGCGAGATAGCTCAGTTGGTTAGAGCGCATGATTCATAATCATGAGGTCCGGGGTTCAATTCCCCGTCTCGCTACGCAGTAAATCAAGCAGTTATGACAATACGATTCATAGCTGCTTTTTTATTTGACATGCAATTGCACATACAAAAGCTGTTTTAAGGTGAATAATAGTGTTGAGTTTGATATTGGCCACCGACCTCAATTACAAACCCTATCAGAAGTGATTATCAATCTAGTAAGTTCTTTATTGACTGATTTGTCCCATTATTGTCCCATCATTTTCGATACTCATTCCTGACTTCTTTTCATTCTGGGTATGTTCAACGTCATACAACATTATCTTTTCAACAAGACTATAAAATTTATTCCCATCTTCAGTAATCTGATATTTTATCATTGAATATTTTGTCCTCTCATCTATATAATCAGTCTTACTTACAAGACCATAATCCATCATCTTTGGACAAAACACACTCCAAATATATCCACCATCTTCAAGCGGTGAGTCCATTGTTACTCCCTTGTTAAGGAAGATTTTATTCGTGCAGAATTGGTGAAGAAGATCATCCGTTGGGGCTTGCCGATTTGCCCACTGCATCCCAGTTGTTTGGACAGGCAAAGTTTGTCGTTTTAGGATAGTGTACAGTTCCTTGAACTTATAATTTCCTATTTGCTCATCCCATATTGAATCCTTTTTTACAGTCAGAAGAGGCATGATCAGCCTCTTCATCAAGAAAATACCAAGTATGGCCAGAATTACACAATACAGAGGTATTTTCACCATCAATAGGTTTTTATATAGCAAAGAAATTGAATGTCGTTTTACTAAAGCCCAGATGGAAGGACTTAATAAAACTATCGCTGAAGCTATAACCGAGCTGATTACGGGATCATTCCATATTTTTCTTAAGAAGATCCCAATGGATTTGACACTTACTTTCCTTTTCTTCATATCATTATATATTACTTTTATTCCTCCCGAAAGTAATCATTATCGATCTTTTTAACCTCATACCTTCCGAAGGTCGAAACACCCAGATCGTAATCAATCATTAGCTGAGCAAGCTGGTCCCTATCGATCAGTACGATCTTGGTTTCATTTCTGGGTTGATATTCTTTCGCATCCATGGTGAAGGAAGAGGTTGTAATGAAAATGCCCTTCTTCCCTCCCTGACCGGCCAATGCCCCTACGAACTTCTGTATCTCAGATCTTCCTACAACATTTCCTACCTGCCATCTTTTTGCTTGTACAAAGATTATATCCAGACCAAGCCGGTCTTCCTTAATGGTGCCATCAATTCTTTCGTCCCCGGTCTTCCCTATAGCCTTGCCTGCATCCTGAATCGAACCGCCATAGCCCATCCTCAACAGCAAGTCCACTACGAGTTTTTCAAAAAAGGCTGGTGTCAGCTGTGTCACTTTATTCAAGATATTCTGAGCGAGCGATTTCCTTTTTTTTGATAAGCAAGTTCAAGAATCTCCTCAGGTGTTTCTTCACTATCCCCAGGTTGTTCCAGTACTTCTTCATCGAAGGTTATCTTTGTGGCGTAAAATTCCAGAAATTCAGGAAATTGCTTCAAGCACTTTGCATCTATCCTTTCCAGCTTCTGTGCTAAAACTGAAAGACCCCGATTGGTAATAATCATATTACCACGACTCGGCGGATCCAAGAGCCCTGCTTTTCTTCGATTGATTCTTGCCCAGCCGACACGATTGTCGAACATGTTCTGAGATCCACTCGGCAACTTTTGAGTTCTCTCTTCATCAGTTAGATTGAGAGTCGTTGCTTCACCCTCAACAACTTCCCTGAAGGTATGCTCTTTATGATCGGAGAAATACCTCATGATAGACAACATGATGGACTGGAAATCTGGTATTATATTATGTTGTCATTTATTATATCCAAACCAAGGAGGTCTTTCCCCCCATTTTGTTTGAAGTTCCCTAATAAGTTTCTCATCACTTGATTGCCACACAATTCGATCATAATAATGAGGCTTAGAAAAAGCCGACGGCAACTCATCATAACAAGCGATAGTCAAAACCCTATCTGTAGGAATCTGTACTTCTTCTGAACTCCCTAGCGGATCACTTTGAAATGATCCATGAACCCAACCCTTTAGAGTTAAATGGTACTCTTGGCATTCTTTGCTTAAAGACATGACATAAACTTATTATCGTGGTTTATATAATCATCAAAAAACTATTTACAGACTACCTTGTTAAAATAAGCTAGTTTGCCCATCTATATACCTTTGAGCGCAGGCGACTGCATCAGCGGCACTCTGTACATCTTCACAAGCAAGAGTCCAACCAGCGTCGCCGTTTTTTCTGAACCAAGCCAGTTTTGCTTTAGAATCCCATTGAACAGAATAAATTATCCCTGTACTTTTGGATCGAATCGTACCGACATTCTGTTTCATAATTGAAAGGTTTTTTAGGTTAATAATTATGGTTTATTCTAATTTAAAATAAACAAGTGCCAACAATATCAATCAATATCTTCAAAAGGCAAAATGTCAGAGAGGTCGCTGTCTATGCTAATCCCGTATTTCACACAGATTTCAGCAAGATTTCTTCCGAAAACCCCTCTTAGTTCACCCAACGATATAACATCTACTGGGCCAAAGTGTCTTCTCCGTTTATCTGAGTTGAGGTTCTCATCAAGATACTTTCTGCACGCTGCTCGCATGACTCTAATATTTGAGACTAATTCAGAATCCGTTTCGATCTTTTGCAGAAGATCAGTTAAATACTCTCTGATCTGCATCACAGATTCTATTACATGATATGGTACCTCCGTATCGTATGGATGAAATAGAGCACGTCTGTCTTCAAGGTAGAAAACAATTTTTTTTGCTACATCTCTATCGGGTTCAGATGGATTCCAGGAAACACCAAATACGGGAATGGATATTCCTGTCAGTCTCTTGGTAATTTTTTCGAAAGTTAACTTCATCTTTTTAATCTTATAGTTACAAACTCTAAAGCGCTCTCTATAACACACTAAATTCAGTTTACTTTGATACCATGTTGAAGCAAATACTTCTGTAAAGAATCTTCGATGTTTTTTATATCAGCATCGTTCAGTTGGATCAATACAAGTTCAAGTTGATTGTAGATATCAATCTTCCTTTTTTTCCTCTCATTATATTTTTCATCATACTCCATACCCCAGTATTCTATATATACAGCCTTGGGTCTTCCATTTCCAGATGGAATATGAAAGTCGGAGTAGACATTTTTTTCGGTATTAGGAAGTTTCTTCTCATAAGCATGTGCTATTCCCCATAGATAGAGAGAATCATCAATTGTCAACTCAGCTTTTGAACGCACATAATGACCATCTTTGGTTCGATAATCAGCAGGATACTTCTTCCTAAAATCATCTACTGTATCGGTTTCAGCCTTCTCAACTATTTGGATCCCTTTATGTACAGTCCTTTCATCGGGATCCTCAGGAAACATCTCTTTCAAGTCTTTGTTTTCAACAATATTGTTCGGCCAAACCACGTAAGTTCCGCCTGACGTTTCATGTTCATGTTGCCAACCACCTAATGCTTTGCCGAGTTTTGTTAGTCGCCAACCTGCAACTGTCTTTTCAACCCAGCCGAGTTCATTAATTAATAGATTAAATCGTTGTGATGAAATGCCAAAATGTTTGCCAATGACTGTGGCTGTTATAAGTCTTGATTTTCCTTTATGAGACTCATCACTTATTATAATATTTTCAGGCCAAACTATATATTCACCGTGCTGAGGATGAGTTCTTGTCTGCCCGCCCTTGATTTTCCCTAAATCGGTCAGTATCCTTTTATTGTTCTTCATCTCGATCCATCCGAGATCAATAAACTTCTCAAAAAGTTCACTTGATTTTATTTCTAGTTTTGTCGCTAGGATTGTTGTTGAAATATACTCCATTATCTTTAATTTCTAGTTTGTTTAATTCTTACACCAACTCCTCCGCCAATAACTTCGCCTGCTCCATAACCGTCTGAATAGCCTTTTCCTGCTTATCAGGAGGGTATCCATACTTTCGGAGTATGCGCCTTATGTTTCTTCTCAGAGTAGCCTGAACGCTCTCTTTGATGGTCCAGTCAATGGTAGTACTATTACGAACACTCTGCAACAACTCCCTGGCTATTGTTCTAAGGATATCATCTCCAAGGATGGCCACTGCACTGTCATTCGTCTCAAGGGCATCATAGAAGGCCAGCTCCCGGAAATCAAGATTAAGGCTCTCTCCTCGCTTCTCAGCATCCCTCATCTCCCTTGCCATAGGTATCAGATATCTCCTCAATGAAGGTAACAGAATCAATCATCCCGTTATGGTACCGCTTGACTGCCTCTTCAAGCATCTCAGAGAACTTCTTGCTCTGTACCAGGTTAACTTTCATCATTACCCTGATCTCGTCCTTCAGTAACCGTTTAAGAAGTTCGGCCGCCAGATTCTTATGAGGCATATTCTTTAACTCATTCAGAAACTTTTCATCCAGGATCTCAATATTGGGTTTCTTTAACCCGGCTGCATCAAAAACATCAATTACCTCATCTGAGGTTATTGCCTCCGATATGATCTGCCTTATCGCTGTTTCAATCTCTTCATCTGTCCTTTGCTTAGGGTCATCTATTATCTTAACAATTCTTGCCTTTACAGATTGGAAAAATGCCACCTCATCCCTGATAGCAAGAGCATCCTCATGAGGTACTGAAATAGCAAAAGCTTTTAATAACCCGGTCACCTTGTTCACAAACTTACCCTTTACCTCAGGTACTGAAAGGATATGTTCAGCAGCCACCGGCAGGAACCTGAACTTCTCTTCAGGTGTCCGTAACTTAAAGAACTGTCTGTAATCAAAGCCCCGGAACATCGGTACAACTGTTTCATAGTACTCCAGCATTGTTCTCACAGCTTCTTCCTGATCAAATGCAGGTTTCCCTTCACCTCCACTTGCTGTATATTCTGCCAACGCTTTCTTTAAGGTCCTGGGCTATCCCCAGGTAATCAACTACCAATCCTCCTGACTTATCCTTAAACACCCTGTTAACCCTTGCAATTGCCTGCATCAGGGTATGTCCCCTCATGGGTTTATCAATATACATAGTATGCAGGCATGGAACATCAAACCCGGTAAGCCACATATCCCTTACAATTACGAGTTTTAACAGGTCATCAGGATTCTTCATCCTTTCTCCAATAGCCTTACGTCTTAGTTTGTTTCTGACATGTTGTTGCCAGGGAACAGGATCAGTGTTACTGCCTGTCATGATTACTTTTAAAGCTCCCCTTGTATCATCTTCATCATGCCACTGAGGTCTTAACTTAATGATGGCATCGTATAATTCAACACAGATCCTCCGGCTCATGCAAACTATCATTGCCTTTCCTTCAAGTACTGAACTTCGCTGTTCATAGTGATTGACAATATCTTCTGCAATCTTGGCTATCCGGTGATCATCCCCGACAATAGCTTCCAGCCTTGTCCATTTTGATTTGAATTTCTGTTTATCGGTCTGTTCCTCAGCCTCGGTAAGTTCTTCAAACTGTTCATCAACCTTAATTTTGTCGGCTTCATTGAAGTTCACCTTTGCCAGGCGACTTTCATAATAAATGCTGACAGTTGAACCATCAGCAACAGCTTGCTGGATATCATAAACATCAATGTAATCTCCAAAAACAGCCTGTGTGTTCTTATCGGTTGTCTCAATAGGAGTACCTGTAAAGCCAATAAATGATGCCTGAGGTAGAGCATCCCTCATGTGTTTTGCAAATCCATCAAGGAAATCATACTGGCTCCTGTGGGCCTCATCGGCAATGACAATTATATTCCTTCGCTCACTTAATGGTTTATTTGTTACGAAATAGAGATCCGGATTCGGCTCTTCCATCATCTCAGACTCAACCTCAGCCTCAACCTCGACCTCATCTTTATCCAGGACAGGCCAGAACTTCTGAATTGTAGTAAAGACAATTCCTCCTGAGGCAACATTAAGTAACTTCCGGAGATGTTGTCTGTTCTCTGCCTGAACAGGTACCTGTCTTAATAACTGTCTGCATCCTGTGAAAGTATCGAATAACTGATCATCAAGGTCATTCCTGTCTGTCAGTACAACTATTGTTGGATTATCAAGTGAAAGTACAAGTTTCCCGGTATAGAATACCATTGAGAGGCTTTTACCACTACCCTGTGTATGCCAGATAACACCGGCACGTCTGTCTCCGGTAAAGGCTGATGCAGTAGTGGTTGTTGACACTGCCTTATTAACTGCATAATATTGATGATAGGCAGCAACCTTTTTAAGTGTCTGCTCCTTGCTCTTCTCAAATACAATGAAGTGCCTGATAAGATCCAGAAGGGTCGATTTATTAAGCATCCCCTTGAACATGACCTCAATCTGAGGTGCAGTTGATTCAGCTGTTGTCCTTCCATCCTTTGACTTCCAGGGGACAAACCTGTTCCAATCACTTGTAAGAGTTCCACACCTGGCATCCCAGCCATCTGAGGCAATAAGTAAGGCATTATAAGTGAAGAGAGATGGGATAAGATGCTTATAGGTCTGTAACTGATTAAAGGCAGTCCTGGTCGTTGCCTTCTCATCAGTTGGGTTCTTCAGTTCAATAACTACAAGAGGCAGTCCATTGACAAACAGAATTATATCAGGACGTCTTATTATTGTTATTCTCAATAACCGTGAACTGATTGACGGCAAGGAACTCATTATTGTCCGGATTATTGAAATCAACAAGATATACTTTATCACCCCGGATATTACCATCCTTCCTGTACTCAATGTCAATACCCTCAGTAAGGTACTGGTGGAATGGTTTCATTATTGATAAGAAGGTCAGGACTGTTAGTACGGAGAACCTTTTTTAAAGCCTCCTCCCTGGCATCAGTACTGATCAGAGGATTTAGTCTATCAATAGCACTCTTTAGACGGTTAGCCAGGATTACTTCATTATAAAGTCTCTCTGGAAACAATCCATCAGGTGAAATATCAGGACCATATAAAAATTCAAATCCCAGCTCATCTAGATACTTCAGGCAGATTTTTTCGACTTCCGATTCTGTTAAGGCATTCATTTAATGGAGTCTATATTTCAATTTAGTTGCGTCTCTTGAGCGTCATATAAGATCTGGATCGTAAGCCATAGACTTTTAAGATATTACAGATCCAGGATTTCTATTAGTCCAAGATTTATCACATAACCATCACATAAGAAATTAAAACCAATAAGGCACATATTTTGCATAGGTCCTGGATTTATTATCAGGATCATAATCTCTAATAAGCTTGACACTTTTTGTGTCACCGATAATGCGAGAAACTATTGAATAGTTATGTTCTTCAATGCCGAATCTGGCACGTAGGCTTTGATTCGTCATATATTCCCCAGAAACAATTTTTAAACAGGAATGCAAATAACACGCCCTAATTTTATCCTGCTTATCCATGTCTTTAAACTTTTTAAGACCATAGAGAATAATGCGAGTGTAATTTTCTCCGGCAATAATCTCAGGAGCTGGAAGTTGATTATATTCACATTCATAAACCACTTTGTCTATTCCGCTTCCCCTCTCCTCACAAATATTTAATCGCCTCATGAACCTTGCTAATGATTCATTCCGGCTTTCAGGACTATGATCAACAAACCTCAAAGGATCAATTAAGGGTATTCCAGGATTAGTTATTTCAATACGATTATCAAAGATCTCTATCATTGGGGAACTACCCTTAACATTGAAATCCTGATGAATTAAAGCGTTGGCTACTAGTTCTCTAATTGCAATAATTGGGTAGAGAGGGACTATTTTCCTAAGTGCCAAATCAATGATTTCATTAGATGGAAGATTTTCATCAAGATACTTCATAAGTCCTTCAAATCCTATGGCATATCCCTTATTGCCGACCTGCTCTTTCTTGGTTTTTATTCTGCTATTCCCATCATAAAAGATAACCCTTATCGCTTTTCTAGCTATCGATGGAAATTCCTCAATATCCCTGGCTAAAAGAATTGCTCCAAGATTAGAAATGTTAAACCCATGAAGCGAATTTGAAATGACTCTCTCTTGCTTGAGTTTCTCGATAATCCCATCCTTGTTATCAGGTATAGGAAACTTCAGTAATTTAAAAAAACTTTGAAAGTCTATTAACTGTAAAATCTCTTCTTCAGTTTTATCCATTTGGGCATGTTCACATTCAAATGTCTGAGAATGATCAATGACCCATAGCTTTCTTTCTCTTTCTGGATGGTCCTTTAGCTTTTTTTTATAACTACCTATTCTGATGAATTCTTCTCCCCTAAAACTAATTGGTCTATTTTTGGTAGCATCAATCCGGAGAATTGTAAAATGCATTGAGAGGTAATTAAATTCAAAAATATTAAAATCAATTTTAGGATTAAGTTGGGTAGCAAGCCAGTTCTCTATTTCCTGTTCTCCTATTTTCTCTGAATGAGGGTGAAATTTAGTACCGATAAGATTATGTGTATTATTTTCAATTCCAAACACAAGATAACCATATGGTTGTTTATGATATTTAGAGCTATTGCTTAAAGCTGAAATATACTCCCCAATCTCTTGGGGGTCAGAATTATTTATTTTAAACTCAACCCACTCACATTCCTTAGAATAGGATTGAAGTGTAAGTAATAATTTTTCCAATTCCTGTTGATTCATTTTTGTAAGCTTATTTTACCAGTCATTAACTTTGGAAGAAGCGCATCACGAAGTTGGATCAGTGTTTGATTTGCAATAAAATTGGTCTCCTTCCTCTGCCAGAGACCTTGAGCCAACTCAGAAAATTTCTTTATTAACCAAACTGGAGGAAGGATGAACATCGGTCTTTGCAGCCCATCTATTTTAAGCATATTAACAGTCGTTCCATTACAGCAACCCACAATTTGATCTCTAATATTAGGTTGTAGAAGTAAGTAATAAACAAATTGGGAGGTCAAATTGGATTCCGATTTTGGTTTAACTCTATAAATATGGTGGCTAAATATGGTTGTTTCTCCAAAGTATTCAGGAACCACCGCTGGATAACCAATCAGAAGATATTTATGGCCTTGTTCTGTATTAGCAACAATTATATCGCCTGGCCTTGCAACATGTCTTTCTTTGTACTCCCCATCATAATACTTGATGCCTTCATATTTGTACCCACCTCCTTCATAGATGGAGTTCAAATTGTTCATAGGTATTCCATTTCCTTCATCTGATAAACCACTCCCCTTATAACTTAATCCCCTTTCAGCAGTAATATGGTTAATAAATTCATCATTTTTCCACCCCTTAGGCAATCCATCCACCAACTCCCCATCAAATCCCGGAAACCTGAAATCAACAAACCACTCCTTAAAGATTGCCTGGGCAATGGCTTCAAGGGTTTTGTTCATTTGGAGGTTGAGTTCGATCTTGTCGTCAAGGGAGGAGAGGATGGAGGCGATGCGGTTCTGTTTTGCTAATATCGGAAGAGTTATCTCGATTCTTTGTAAATCAGTTATAGTAATTTGAGATTGAGCAGACCCACTGTCTAGGTACCTTAAATTGTTTAATAAATATTTATAATAGAAATACTTATTGTTCAATCTTGATGGATCTGCTTTTATTTTTATTGAAAGGTTTGTTAGCCAACACCTAGCTGGAGATAGTTTAACATCACCTGTGCCACCAACACCCCTTGCCACAACAATTAAATCATTTTTTTCACAATTTGAAAACGGATATTTACCTGAAAATTTATAGCCAGTAAAGATCGGGTAATCAGCCATAGGTTCAATTAGCTCTTTTTTAGGTAATGTTCCGTACTTAAATGTTGCAATATCGCCGAGAGTAAATACGTTAGATTCTTCTAATACCATAACTTCCATCCTTAAAAATTTATCCCTATTGATGCTAAGTTCTTCTTAATTAAATTATCTAATTCAGAGCCTTTTGCCATCTGTTCAGAAAGTTCGGCAGTAAGTTTTTTTAACTTCTCCTCAAACACATCTCCATTATCTACATTCTCTTTAAAGTCAATATACCTTCCGGGAGTGAGTACATAGTTATTTATACGTATCATATCAAGAGGTACTGATTGACATAGTCCTGGCACATCTTTATACTTGCTCTCCCAATTTTTGCTTCTCCAACCATGATAGATTTCTCCGATCCTGGCAATATCGTCATCAGTCAATTCCTTTTGTCTACGGCTGATCATTGTTCCAATCTCTCTTGCATCAATAAAGAGAAATTGGGCAACTCGATTCCTGTATTTGCCATTAGTCTTATTTCTAGCAAGAAACCAAAGACAGGCAGGAATCTGGGTATTGTAAAATAATTGTGTTGGCAGTGCAACCATACAATCCACAAGATCATTCTCGATGAGATTCTTCCTGATTTCTCCCTCGGTGGTCGTATCGCTACTCATGCTTCCATTAGCCAAAACAATACCGGCAGTACCTCCCGGAGCCAGTTTGCTTATGAAATGTTGCAGCCAGGCATAGTTTGCATTGCCAGGAGGAGGTACTCCATATTTCCAGCGATAATCGTCTTTCTGGATCTGGTAGTCACTGACATTAAATGGTGGATTTGCCAGTATATAATCAGCCTTTATCTCAGGTAACTTATCATTCATGAGTGTATCACCTAGTTCTATCTTTGCCTCAATGCCCCGGATAGCAAGGTTCATTCTAGCTAGTTTATAGGTAGTCGGGTTACTCTCCTGTCCGAAGATGCTGATCTTGCCTTTACGGTGTTCATGCATTTCAATGAACCTTTCACTCTGGACAAACATACCTCCGCTTCCACAACATCCGTCATATACCCGTTTTTCAGCCTCAGGAGCCAGCATCTCAACAAGCAATTTGACGATACTCTGAGGAGTATAGAACTGGCCACCCTTCTTTCCCTCGGCATCGGCAAACTGTCCAAGGAAGTATTCAAAGACGAATCCCAGTACATCTCTACCTTTTCCTTTACCAGTACCATTCCCACTGAGTGTTACTGAACCTATAAGGTCAATGAGTTCACCGAGCCTTTGCTTATCGAGTGCCGGTCTGGCATAGTCCTTTGGCAAAACACCTTTTAGAGTAGGGTTGTCCTTCTCAATCGCATCCATCGCCTCATCAACATCCTTACCAATTGTTGGTAGTTTGGCCCGTTTCTGTAACCATGTCCATCTGGCTGAAGGTGGAACATAGAACACTCTTTCAGCTGTATATTCATCCTTATCCTCCGGATCAGCTCCCGTAGAATCTTGTTCTGCCGTGAGTCTGATGAATAATTCGTTAAAGGCATCGGAGATATACTTGAGGAAGATCAATCCAAGGACTACATGTTTATACTCTGCGGCATCCATATTATTACGGAGCTTGTCGGCAGTTTGCCAGAGAGTCTTTTCAATACTATTGTTTCCTGACATTATTGTGGTCTGTTATGAGTAGACTTAGAAATCTAAAATTACGAAAAATGTTTTACCATTCTATCCGGATGAACATCATTAAAATTTTTAAAAAATCCCGACGGGAATCCTGCTTTACAAATCCCATGAATGATGATACTATCTTATATAATTAACATCCGAATCATTCCCTGGCAAATTAAGCCAGATCTTTATTACCATACTAACCATATACTTACCTCGCATTTCCGACGATGAATGAGAATAAATTGTTAAACATATTTATTCCTCTGTTTTAACCAAAAACTATCTATAAGTGAGAAAAGAGAGCGCCTGGAACAGACCAAAATGATGTACTCGATCCCTACCATGTTGGTCTGAAGCCGACAAAATAGAACATAAAGAAGAATTTTGCATTTGACTTGTATTACTATTTTTAGTAATTTGAACCGACTAAACTCTTCATTAGTTTTTTTATTGAAAGTCAAAATCGTTTTAAAATGCATCATAGAGGAAAGATCCTATTTTTTGTGTTCCTATTTAACTGTTACCTGGGATCTCTTCAGGGGCAGGAGGTCGTTACTGCATCTGGGGGAGATGCATCAAACCCTGGAGGTTCTCTAAGCTATTCAGTGGGACAAATTACCTTTAATTACTTCGTGGGGGATGAAGGATCTTCCGTTGCTCAGGGAGTACAACAACCCTACGAGATTTCGATAGTGACAGCCATCGAACATACTGAAGATATACTTTTAGGATACAAAATCTACCCAAATCCAACAACAGGTTTATTTACTCTTCTCGTAAAACCTCCCCTGGGGAAGGACCTCAGATATCAACTCCTCAATCAGCTTGGAATAGTACTTCAGGAAAATAATATCGACAGCGAAAAGACGGACGTTTCTCTTGACCAATACTCGTACACTATGTATTTTCTAAAAGTGATCAGGGACAACAAGGAAGTTAAAGTATTTAAAATAATAAAAAGGTAAAATGCAATGAAGAGACTAATAACACTATTTGCATTAACGGCATGTATAGCAAACCTACTTGCTCAGGTACCTCAGAAAATGAGCTATCAGTGTGTTGTACGTAATGCATCAGGGGCTTTGGTGACAAATCACCCGGTTGGAATGCGAATAAGCATCCTTCAGGGATCTGCGACAGGCACATTGGTCTTTTCAGAGACTTTTAGCCCTCCTCCTTCATCCAATGCCAATGGGCTTGTAACTGTCGAGATAGGAACCGGCCTTGTGTCATTTGGAAATTTTGTTGCCATAGATTGGTCAGCTGGAACATATTTTCTTAAAACAGAGACTGATCCTGATGGTGGCACAAATTATACTATCGAAGGAACAAGTCAATTGTTGAGTGTCCCCTTCGCAATGTATGCAGAAAAGTCAGGAGATGGTTTTAGTGGAAGTTATGATGATCTGACAAATAAACCTGAATTATTTAATGGAACGTGGAGCGGCATTACAGCGAAACCCACCTCTCTTTCTGGTTATGGAATAACAGATGCTATCAGCACTGCACATGTTGCTAACGGCATCACCTCCGGATTAATTAACAACTGGAATACGGCCTATACATGGGGTAATCATACCGGCTTGTACAAGGCGTCATCCTATACCCCCGGATGGGCTGAAATAACAGGGAAACCCGTTTTCTCAGCTGTTGCTTCATCGGGACTCTTCTCTGACCTTCTTTCAAGACCAACAACTCTGGCAGGTTATGGTATTACAAATGCCATGAGTACATCACATCCTGCAAATACAATTACATCAACCAATATATCAAACTGGAGTGTGGCTTATTCCTGGGGCAATCATAATGGGCTATATCGCCCTGTTTCATGGATCCCTTCCTGGGATGAAATTACCGACAGACCAACCACAGTAGCAGGTTATGGGATTACTGACGCTGTTGCCATCTCAGGAGACCAGACGATCGCAGGAAATAAAACCTTTACCGGGACTATCAATGCCAGCAGTAATAATATAACCAACCTGGCTAATCCAAAAAATAATCTTGACGCCGCTACAAAAGAGTACGTTGATAATGTTTTTAAAGCCCTGGGACTGGTTGAAGATAGCTTTGCAGGTGTCGTTACGGACATAGATGGTAATGTATACAAGACGATAAAAATAGGAGACCAGATTTGGATGGCAGAAAACCTGAGAACATCACATTATAATGATGGCACTGAGATTCCAAATGTAGAGGACGATAACGAATGGGCTAATTTGACTACGTATTTTGATGACGAAGGCACATGTATTGGAACTGGAGCTTATTGCTGGTATGACAACGACTCAGCCACCTATAATAGTGACTACGGAAAATTATATAATTGGTATGCTGTGGAAACTGGCAAGCTATGCCCAACAGGTTGGCATGTACCAGAACGTGGCCCCTTCCTACATGCAGCGGTTGACTGTCCCTGTTTTGACTCAGGCGGATTATGTGATGGAGATCTTATGGAGACTGGCACGACTCACTGGAATATCATTAATCCCTGCATAACCAATTCAACCGGGTTTACTGCCCTGCCAGGAGGCTATCGCACCGTTATTGGGTTCAACTTCAATAAAATTGAATTTACTGGAATTGGATCAATGGGGTGGTACTGGATACCTGGGGATAGTGGTGGAACGTATGGTTGCGTGGGGGCCTTTTATCCTATACCTCGCGATGTGAGTTGGCCACATTCACCAATGTCAATGCTTCAGGAAAAAGAAATGGGACTTTCTGTTCGATGTGTAAAGGATTAATGATCACTTATTAAAAGCCCTGGGCATTGTCAGGATCAGGGTCTGAATAGAGATAAATTAACAGTAACTTGAATACCTGAAACCAAATATTATAGTAACATGACAAATCCAGGTTCCAACACCACAAAATATCCGGCAGGTATAAAAATTAATAAAAAATGCATTCAGCTGTTGCCGAAAAGGGAAGTCCCTCTAATCGACCTTTCCAACGTCGACAAATTGGATGGAGAAATGGAAGTGCCCTATATCCGAAGATCCACTCCAAAAAACTTATTGTATAATTTTTTACATCAGAAAAACTGACTTTTGCTTAAAAACAGGATAACATTCTTTTAATATCAGGATAAATGAAAACACTTCAGGAAGTAGTAAACGACAAGCTGATAAACGTGCTGGGGATATACCCAACTCCGGGCTGGTCAATACTCCCACAGCTGATGATGACGGTGTTCAACGAGGAGATTCCGGACAACCTCCCGTTAAACATGTACGACCGGCAGGAAATGGAGCAGGAAGTACAGGCTCTCTTGACTTATTCGGACAAGGCAGTCAGAGTGATGCTGGGCCTTCACAAGGAGGATAGGGAACAGGAGTTAATACAGCAACTGGAACAGGCAAAAACAGAGGAACAGCTCAGGGAAATACTGATAATGGACCTTCTGTATCAGTCGATGAGCGAAAACCTGGACGACTTCCCGAACAAGCTCCGGTTCAGTCCGGCAGAGAAGTCAAGAGGGGAAGCCTTTCATTGAAGGTCAATAGAATAACGGGTAGTTATCAATCAGCCAGGGAACCCACAAAATATAGGTCAATTCCCACTATGATAGGTCCTGTTATTACTTCTCCCTACCCCATCGGAATGGACAACAAAGTCAGTTGATACCTGTTCTTTTTATCGGAATCCGACATAGCAACCTTCTATTCTACCATCAGTTTAACACGTAATTGACGCAAAACGCCATCTCTATTGCCTTACATCATGTTTGGAAGGAGGGAAATGGCAGGTATATACGTACTTCCATAACTAATTGTTGAATAATTACATGAAATTTTATGAATATATTTTTCGCAAATAGCAGATTTATAGCTTACTATGTAATGAGTATTAACTGCGCATACAATGCATAAAATATTTTACAAAGGGGCCAAAAGCTTTACCTTCGATTTCACTCTGGATTGATGAACCAAGAGATCAACTTTCCCATAGAATCGCTTCGGGTAGTTCTCGGTATCAGGCCGAAGACATACGTTTTAACAGTATTAGTGGAAAAACCAGTCAAAATTTGCCCTGTGGAGGACGTTTATCTCAATAGAGGACCGGTCGTACTTATGTAAGAAAATTGAAAGTTGAAACAAAGTCACATACTTTGGCATCCATTACTCAAAAAGAACGCATGGCTCTTACATGCCCATCACTGTAACTTTTGTCATTCCCAACAGCGGCTCCATTTACAAAATATTGATCCCATGCACCATTTATACTATTCTCAGTTGAACTCCAATAGTGTAAATCAGCAAATCCCCCAATTCCGTTAAGTTTCAGGTTCTCGAACATGGTATTTAACTCATCCTTTGATGGTAAAAACCAATCATCAAATCCGTTTAATACTAAGTCATCACATATTTTGGCAGCATAATTACCTGCCCCTTGAGTAATTATAATAGCAGAAGTATTTGACCTTCCCGTTCCAATTGTGGCTCCCGAGGCATTAGTTACTATAAAAGTACCATTGTACCATGTAGTCCCAGTACTTTGATCGGAAGGAGCAGCAATTAATACATGTTTCCCAGTATTATCAATATAGCAAATTAAGCCTCCACCAAAGGTTTGACCCAGGGTAAAAGGTATGGTTGTAAAAGTATCATCATTACTATAAGTTGTACCAAGGCTATTGACTGCTTTTACTCTGTAATGATATGTAGTAACCGCACTTAATCCAGTGATATTTGCACTTACTTCAGTCGAATTTGTTCCAGTAACTACACTTGGCGTTGCGTCAACTGAACTTCCATAACTAGTTGTTTCTCCATACTCAAAAGAAACGGTAGTTGATAAATGGTTCGCATTTATAACTCCGTTCAAGACAGCAGAATTTGGGGTAAGGCTGGAAGTTAATATTGTTGTTGCACTAGGTTTTTGTCCAAGTGTAACAAAGGAAACTGCCATTCCATAACCAACTCCATCCTCATTTTTAGCGTATGCTCTGACATAATAGGTTGTTGCAGCATCCAAGTTTGCTATGTTGCTCACAAAGGTGCCCACACCACCGCCCTCCAGAGTGAAATTATCAGTAATTGTGGGCTTAATTCCTTTACTCCAACAAATACCTCGCTCAACAACCGTACCCGATCCTTCATCAGTAATCTCGCCACCAGATGTCGCAGATGATCCCGTTATATTGGTTACTTCTGAAGTGATTATAGTAGGTACCTCAAGTTTCTTACATGAATTTGTTATTGGAATTAAGTTGATAAAAAGTAGGGGAACTAATAAATTTCTAACAAGATATTTCATGGCAGGGCATTTAATAATATTATAATAGTCCGGTACTCTCAAAAATACACTTTGTTCCAGACAATTGCAACCAAATCACCGCCGATAAACTGAAGATTAATTCCGAATCCTTCTACTGTTCAAGAAGACAGCCGATTTTGAACTGTTTACCATCGCTTTTTCCCGCCGAAAGCTGCTCTGTTCCCGAGGTTAACCATATGCACTTACACGTAAGCTTACATATAAACACCGGTCACGAATCACAATCCTCCTATGATTTAATTTTGCATACTTACCAGGTGCATAAACCGGTGCGCCAGACCACCTCTTCCCGCTTCGCATTGACTACTTTAAAACGGAGGTAATTTCATGATCTATAGATAAATATATAAATTTCCGGTTTGCCGGCGTAATGTGGTCAAGGCGACTGGCTTATGCAAGTTAGTTTTGATGCTGGAGAATAACTCAAAAAGCCCAGTATAAATACGAGGCTTTTAAATAGGACATTAATTATTAATGTCTTAAGCTTAAATAATCAATTTAGATGTGATTGGATTGTAGTTTATTCTCCCCATAATAGCTCTCCCCTCCAGCTTTAATGCGTGAAATAGTTTCAAGAGTTTTGGGATCCCCAGCTATAATTTGGTTTAGTATACCATATTCATTTTCCATGACATCTATGTCCTCAACGACTGCAGTATTTATCCATTTATTACATCTAGTCCTTAGAATATGGTTCACCCCTTTGACTGATTCAAAGGATTCCCCCACGAAACAAACCGAAAGCCCACTTACATGGTTTTTACTGAACCATAAGCAGGTAGCACAGCTTTGGGTAATGGGATTATAAAAGCACTTCTTTTCGTGTGCTTTAATTGATGCCTTGTTAAAGGATGTTTTTGTGCAAAAATCGCACTGATTGATTATTGTTTTTTTCATTTTTAGATTTTTAAAATATTAGTAATATGATAATTATGTTTATTCGTCCTTGAAGTCATTTGATGGTTGCTCATTCGGCTTTTGTAACATGAATTTGGGATCTAAACAATTAATGAGTTCCTCTTTCTTCATGACACAGGAGTAATTCCCTAGTAATGATACAATATAGTCACCCCTATTTATGTATTGAAATGGGATCTCCACATTGTAACACTCTGCAAACGCTATATCATCCAGAGAAGGAATCGGTACCACATATATATATTGGGTCGCCGAAGTTTTTTCCTTTTGAAAAAATGTTATAACATCCCTAATTTCGCCAGGTGCCTCAATCACGCCTTCAGGAATGAACTCATCAGTGAACTGTTCTATTCTAATACGGTCCTCTATACTTGTTTTTTTCATATTAAAATGGAGGATTTTCATCATCAAATGTAAGATCGTGTATATGATCTGTGGTATTCATCACTTGTTGTGTTGCTTGATTAAGCCAATTAGAAAGGTCGTTCGTTGCACCAGCATTGAAGCGACCAGTTTCATAATCATATTTCAGATCAATTATTCCCTGGCTTCCAAGGTGTTTATATTTTATTTTTTGGATATGAACTTCTACTTCGTTGATCATTACTCCATCCTCCCCTGTCTTTCTATGAACAGTCAGGCCATAGTCAGTCTTATTGTAGAAGTTCGCAGAACCTGATATTGAATACAAGGAAGGTATTTCGAATCTTCCATTATTCTTTTGCATCTTGACAGGGTGAGCTATAAGAAACACAAGAATATCATGAAACTTGGCAAAGGTTATTATCTGATCTAAAAAACGGCTAATGTATTGTGTTTCAGAATCGGAGTATTTATGTTCCAACTTATTGTATGGATCAATAATAAGTATCTTAATGCCTCTGGATTTAACGAGGATCTTTGCCGAGTCAAGGATGCTATCGATGGTGAAGTTCTCTTCATTTAGAATATAGAAGATATTCTCTCTGATGTGATCATAGGCTAAATCGTATTCAAGCTCATTTGCCTTGGTCTTATCAAATCTTTTGCCGATGAGTTTCTCAAATACTTTAGCATAATGAAATTTCAAAGGGTAATTTTCTGGAGTGAAGTATGCAGCCTTCCATCCATGTACTATATTTAGTTTTGTAACTATATAGTCAACGAACTCAGATTTTCCTGAAGATGGCACCCCTGTTACGATTGCTAAACGTCCGGTTTCCCAGGTTATCTTGTCATCAATAGCCTCTACACCTAATTCCTTGCCTCTCTGGATACCATTCAGATAGAGATCTCGTATATCAGCATAAAAATTTCCTGCCTCTATTATGCCCTTCACGGGAACTGCTTTCGCATCTTCTATAACTTCCTTAAAAGGGTCACCATATTTTTGAAAGTATTCATTTGCATCTTTGCACTCTTTGAAGGAGACAATGTAACACCTTTCAGCTCCGAGCCTTCTGATAAGTTCATCTCTTAACTCTATGCCTTTTGTATCCTGATCAGAAGCAATATAGATCTTCTCGATGCCCTTAAAGAGTTCTATGCAGTTATCTAGGTATTCAAGATTTTTATTTGCTCCATTTGGAACAGATAAAACATTGGGGAATCCATTTTCAACGAATGTTAAAGCATCAATTTCACCCTCAGTTATAATTATGCTTTTGAACTCATTTAAACAATCAATATTCCAGAAGATCAATTCCGCACCAGAAACAAGTTTGAATGATTTCCTTGGGCCCCTATATTTAATATTAATCAGCTTATCACTCATAAAATATGGGAAACAGACAACTTCTGTCTTCTTCTCAAATTGAGGCATGTACTCAACATCAGAATACACTCTCATTTTTATTAGTGTCTTTTGACTTATCATCCGGCTTTCAAAATACCTAACTGCCTTGTCTGAAAGATTTGTCAGGTTTTTCCATTCCGGGTATGTGTATTGCTTCGGCTCATGAGGAGAGTATTCAAAGAATGAAGTATTACAGTTATGACAATAGCCTCTTTTCCCTTTATTGTCCCATGCCAGGCATTTGTCGGTTTTCTTCTTTCGATGATGAGAACACTCCGGGCAGATATGTCTTTCTTCTCCCTTATTCCCAGGTTCAAATGAATAAATCTGTTTTGTTATTGATGATTGTATTTTCATGCCAGTTGCCTCACTTTCTTTTTGTTCTCAGGTGTGAACCAGACTGTATGCATTTTCTGTTTCCAGTTCAATACCTGCTTTTCATTTCTGTCATGCCAATTTGCAAGAGAATAGTAATTATATGCCTTTATTGCTGTCTCAATACTATATCCGTTGTCATCAAAAAATTGTTTTACTTCTTCAAGGGATGGAGGAATAAATCCTTTCTCTTCCTGTTTATATGTTTTCTTGTTTGTATTGTTTATATATGCCTGCTCTGCTTTTGCTTTTAAAGCAATCTCACTGGCACTTGCTTTCTCCTCTGCTTCTGCCTTTAAGACCAAAGCACTTTCGTTTGCTTTTGCTTTTAAGACCAAAGCAACCCTATTACAACTGTGTTGATTGTGGGACTTTTCAACTAGCCTGATAAATCCCCATTTTAATAGGTCATCAAAAGCTCTCTTGTAAGATCTATATGATTTGATTCCTATAGAAAACATCGTGTACTCGGTAGACACTCCGAAAACTTCTACCCAGTTTAGCCGATTGTTCAGCCTGACTAAACGAAAATATAGTGCTGTATGAATTGGTGATACTTTTTCACTTGTTTTCTCAGTGAAATCCCACCATTGATCTTCTAGGTTATATCCATTCTTGTTTTCCATTATCCTCTGATTTAAGAGACCACAGCCCGGATCAGAGGCCCTACTTGCAAGGTAGGAATCCGGGCGGGCCTCATTAATTATCAATTTTATCAAACCATTCTTTAAATTCACTGAAGTTATGAGCTACATAAAATAGCCCTCCGGACCTTTCCACATCTATTCTCACACTTTTCTGGTACTTACTAAGCTTATCTCTTCCAATCTTGACCTCAATATGAAGGGATAATCCCCTATAAGCTGCAATAATATCAGCAAGACCTTTCCGGGAGGTTCCAGGAATGAATCTGTTTAGTTTGGTATTATATGTTCCCTGATTGTTTATCCGAGATGCAAAGCCCCCATTCAACGAGATGTAAGTAACAATACAGGTTGTTAAATTATTTGCAGTGTCATCCCTGAATTTTCTTGGAGCTAGCGCATGTGCAGGAATAGTAGGGTATTTTTGCCGTGCATTGGTTGTTGCCATTGCTTCCAGTAGCTTCACGGAGTCTGGCTTAATGTAAGATTGACCTCGTGACTTCTTTTTTATTTCAGGTAGTATCAGCATCTTATTTCATTATACGACCATTAGCTAGCCATGTATCGATGCTTGATTTTCTGAAATACAACCGTTTGCCATATTTTTCATAAGGCGCACGTCTGTCATTTACCCAGCCATATACTGTTTGTCTTGCAGGATGTTCAGGTAAGTACTCTATAAATTGCTCGATCGTAAATAGCCTATCCTGATTCTCTTGCTTTTGATTTTGAGTCTGTGAGAGGATCAAATCCATCTTGCGGTTAAGTTCACTTACAGCTCTTGGTAATGTTTCAAATGTAAATGCTTCCATACTTTTATATTGTTTTTATCAAAAGTATGGAGTTTGTTTTGGTAAGCATCAGAAATACAGCTATATGATGCGATAGAAAGTATCGCAAAAATGTAGCAAAGTATCGCAAATCAAAATAAATAACTAAAAAAGACTGATTGTCAGCCTTTTAGATTATCTCATTTTTTTTTACTAACGTTTATGCTTTTTTATTAATTCCATAAATTCTACTTTAGGATCTCCATGACGATTCTGTTCAACGAATGCAGTCTTTCCTTTCCAGACAAAGCAATCGTTAAATTGTGGAAGGGTGAAGCCCATTTGTTCTTGAAAATACATGGCCTCTGTTTTCTTAGTTAGCCAAATAATTTTATTTTTTCCTCCTGGTAACCTCTTGTAATCCATTACCTTATTAAAGTCATAAGAATTTACACCATCGATATATCTATTGCACAGGTCATTATAAAGCTCATTCCAACTTTCTTCTAATTCAACCTTTGCCTCCTTAAGTTTATATTCAGCATAATATTTGAAATCCATGATTCCCCCTTTATAATAAAAATCAATATCCCGTGACTCAAAAAGGTTGAGTACTTCGATTAACAACAAAACCCTTGCCTCTGAAGATTGTATCCCAGTGATCTTACTATTAACCAAGTTTTTAAGTTCATTAGCAGAAGGCTTATTAAATATCATATTATCTTTCAGGTAAGCTATAAAAGAACTATATTTTTCCATGGGGTTAGGTATTATTGTTTTTCAAATTGAACTTAATTTTCTGTTATTCAGACAGCATTTTGCTTATATATTGCATCTTCCATTTTCCCGGAGTGTTCCTCTCTGGTTGACTTCTCAAAACTCTTAAGGTATCTTTTTGTCACAATAACAGAACTATGTCCAAGCGATTCGGAAATAAATTCCGTTGAAGTCCCGCTATTCTTGGCAATGGTTGCCCAGCTATGACGAGCGACATAACTTGAAATGTTTTCTTTGATGCCTAAAGCTGAGGCAATGAGCCTGACATACTTATTCACCTGTTTAGTCAATTGCTTAATTTCAGCATAGTTCTTTTGTTCACTCCAGTCAGGTTCTAAAATCGGAAATATGAAAGAATCGAATCCGACAGCTTTTTTACCGTACCTGTCAATAATTGACTGCATTGTCTTTGTAATAGGGACGTGCAATTTATCTTCATCAGCCTCCTCACCCTTAGTCTTTTCACGAACAAACCAGATTTCACCGTCAACAATATTTGAATACCTGAGCCTTGCAATATCGGAAAGGTTCATTCCATTACCCAGAAATGAAAACATGAAAATATCCCTGTAAAATTGTTCCTGAGGGTGCTTAGTCTTATAATTTGCAATCATGCTTATCTGGAGTGCTGTCAATGCTGTTTTGCGTCCATTTGCTGTCTTAGGCTTGTGAACGGTGAACGGATATTCAGCCCTGATTTGGTGTACTTTTAAGGCAATGTTAAACAATACCCTGATGTTACGGACATAAATCCCGATTGTTGATTTTGATTTACCTTTCTTATGAAGCCACAATTCAAAGGATTTTAACCATGTAGGGGTTATGTCAACAAAATTCAGGGGTTTGCCTGTGGTGTAATCTTCATACCTTGTTTCAACTTTTTGACGACAATTGAAATCAAGCTCTTTCCCCTCATGAAATTCCTTTATAGCTCTCAGGGTGCTTTCAAAGGATGAAGCATAACCGAACCTGTCTTCAACTTTTAAGCCTTTGATAAAGTCAACCATTGCCACAAATACGTTATCCCATGCGGTTGCCTTATGAAAAAACTTTTCCTCAAACTGATTGAAACTGAATGTATTAATCTCATTGATAACCTTTTCAGCTTCATCAGTTATTCTCTTAAACTCAAAAGCAATATCCCGATATTTACCACGGGGACTGTCCCCTGTCACCCTTTCAATTTCAGCTTCAGACAAAAACAACCAGTCAGAGTCTTTGATGATATTACTGATTGAATAATACTTCTGTACTCGGTTATGGATAATTTCGAGTTTAACAGGAATTAAGTTCTCCTTAGTCCTTTTTGACTTGGTTTTCTGGAAATATATTTGAGCGGTTGCCTGCATGGATTTATAGTTTTACATTATTTGCACATGCAATTGCACATACAAAAATAATAATAATTCCAAAAACAAGCAAAAATAAATCATAAGTAAAAAACTGTAATCAATTGATAAATAGTGGTAATTGTGTAGGTCTCAAAAAGTGACCAAAACATAGAAGTTAGGATTCATAATCATGAGGTCGGGGATCGATTCCCCCCTCTCGCTACAAGGTAAACCACCCCAAAGATAATCACGGCGGGCTACCGCCGTAATTCTCCCCTAAAAGAATCACGGTGGGCTACCGCCGTAATTCTCCCCTAAAAGAATCACGGTGGGCTACCGCCGTAATTCTCCCCTTCACTAAAATGAATTGTCATTCCGGCATTAGCGAGGAATCCCATAATCAATGTTTTAGGTTTATTATTGATAGCCGTTACTCATTTTTTTTAATATCGCTTCAAATACCTGATTGTGCCTTTAACGATTTTGAAAAAAGAGCAAACCCATCACTATTTTCATCGTATTCAATATCTTCAAGATAAATTTTCTCGTCTTTGGGGATATCTCGCTTCAATAAAACGTTCTCAGCAAGGCAAATCGGTAAACCGGCTTTCAACTTATTATCTGTGCAGTTTTCTATTAATCCATAACTAACAAAACCACCCAGCCCGTCCAGGGTTTCGCCCTTTTTCAGATCCTTCTTTGCATAAGCATATACATTCGTTTTAAAACCGAAATCGGGTTTCAGAACTGCTCTTTTGTTAAGGACTACTTCAGCAACGGTAGCGGCAAATTCGAAATGGCACAGGTGATAGGGACGATAAAACAGATAAAATGGACCGGGACCCATATCAGGGGGTAACCAGTTCAGAGTACTTTTCTGATAAGGATGATCAGTATATCCTACTACGAAGACACCGCCTTTTGGTTTGGCATCAAGCACAAAATCAACTATTGGATTTTCCCCATTCCAGATTTTTTGAAAATCAAAGTGGTCAAATATCTCATGAATATCAGACATTTTCGGTCCAAACATTCCTGGCGTTGCGGCATAACCTCCAATTCCATTTGCCATTACAGCCATTTCAATACATAATTTTGTGCCGTCAGAATAAGATGAACACATTTTCGGATCCAGATCACGTTTTTCGGCTTCTCCCTTCATGGAGTGAGGGGTTACATGCCGATCCAGAAATCCTTTCATATTTCCTGCCATCACGGTTTTAAATCCCATGAATTCAACTTCATCTATAATACGTTTAATTACCGCTGGCTGATCTCCATCACATACTGTATAAATCAGGTTATTTCTCCGGGCTTTTAACATTAAATAACTCCCGTACATCAAATCTGCCTCATAATTCATCATTATCAGATGTTGATTATGGTCCAGAGCCTTGTCCCCAAAGAGCGCTCCTCCAACTATGGAACTTGTGGATTCAATAAAGACATTAATTTGTTCACAACAGGCTATCAGATCTCCATCTTCACATACCGCAAGCTGTCCTTTCTGAATTGCTTCATTCATTTCTGAAAGAGTGTTAACTATCTTATAGTTATAGTTAAACTGCTTTGCAACTTCAACAGCTCTGTCTAAATTAATATCGGCAATCGCCGAACACTCAATCCCCGGTGTAAGCGAAGATTGAAGCACCATTCCTCTCCCGATGGAACCGATACCTACGATCCCAATCTTTATTGGAGATTTTACTTGTTTTAGTTGATCTAACAATCCAAACATATGTATCCTCCCTGATTAATATATTTTAAATTTAAATTTAATGAAGTTCCTGAAAATTCTCCTGTATATATTTTAACATTAGTTGAATATTTTTTCAATAATATGCGATACTGTTATTTCAGGTGAAAATCTTGTGTCAAAAGTATTTGCATTAGTTTTTGCAAATAATGCTGCTTTTTCGGGGTCCTGCAATAACCCGTATACTTGTTTGGCAATTTCTTCAGGTTCATCATAGGCAAATTGTTCATTGAAGAATTGGTTTTGATAATACAATTCTTTATTGTTATTAATAGTCTGACCGATTATTGGTTTCCCCAGAGCTAAAAGCTGTCCAAACTTTGATGAAATACCATTATGAGGGCCCCTGATATATATTGTTACTTTTGATCTGGCTAAATGGCGTAAATATGAACGCATTTCAAATACCGGTTGCTTAAAGTATTGATATTTATCCGGCAATTTTCTCCTGGAAGCAAAGCCGATAATCAAATTTGTTTTTACCAGATTTTCAATTGCCTTCATCAGGTCAAAGCGAAAATCATTAAGTTCTTTCTGACTCGAATAATAAGGCACGACAAAAAATAAATTAAGGTCAGGTTTTATTTTACGAAGACGTCTGAAATAGCTTAATCCTGGAAATCTGAACATAAGATTCAGACGTTCAACAAGAATCTGAAAGGTCCAGTTATTTTTTTTACCCGGGAAAATCCGGGACAAAAATTTGATCATGTTTTTAATATGTAAAGGGAAACTTGGACCAAGTGGAATTATCTTTTCCCTGTACTCTATTAGTCTGGGATCCTTTTCAATATCAACCACATTATAATTTACTTTAAAATAGTATTTTACCTTTTCAAGTACTGAAATAATATACCCTTCATTCTTATAGGTTGATGAGGGATCATTACGGTCGATGCAAAAGAAAAAGTTATCATTCCCATTTTTTAATTCAAAAAATCCCAATTCAGATTTGTGCCATTCTTCCATTAGAGAGGATTCCTTTATAAAATTTGGTTTCTCTCTTTTAATTAAGAACTTATAGTTATATTTCTTTTGGTTATGCAAAAAACCATTGATATAAAAACTAATCCTTTCTACCTCTCCAAAATCATAATATATTATTTCCGGGATCTCTTTTTTAGTCTGCATAATAACTTTTTTTTATAAATATTAACAATATAAAGCTTTCCTGACTGTAACATTTTAAAAGCCAGACAACCTTACCACATTTGGCCGGGCTAAACAGGCCGTATCCAAGGTATTGATTTTTTAAAGAGTTTGTTCATCATAAACAGTGGTTATACAAATCTATCTGTTTTAATACAAAATTTCATTTCCATTTAATTTTACCCTGACTTTCCCCGGAGATCCGGGGATCCCCGATTTCATCGGGGCAGGCCATTTCCACCTCTTGCTATAAGGTAAAGTCCTGTGCCTGGGCTTTACTTTGTCAAAAACTCCCAAAGAGAATTCACAGCGGCTCATACTTATGAAATTATAATGCGATCACTGCGTGAAGTATAAGCCAGATACCATCATCTTCAGCATCCTCAATATTGAATATGGTTTCAAATTCGCCGACAGGTTCATTAAACATTTCCGTAAATCCATATTGGCCAGGTGCTATTGTTGCAGGCTGCAAATCGCTTGCATAAACATGAACTTCATTCATGAGATATTCATCAAACAGGTCGTATTTAACTTTAAGTTCATTACCGTCATAGGTAACTGTTGCATTTCCAACCTGAATTCCTTTTTGGGGATCATTAAGAGCAGCGCCAATGTATATTGGGAAAACTTTATTGCCTATGATTGAAGGAGTGCCTAAATTAAATATGTATGTTCCGGTATTGTAAATAGTTCCCCCATGAGCAATAGATTCTGAATGTATAAGAACATTTACGGTGCTTCCATTACCATCATATCCGGGTATTTTAAATAATGCGAGTTTACACGAAGTTATTTCACTAATTGAACCATTATAACAATCATAAACACTTATGCCATTAATCTGTAAAGAAAGTGTACGGAATCCAGTACCTAGTTTATTAAAATATAGAAAATTTCCATCATTGTAAATTTCAAATGCTGACGGAACACTGTACATACCTCCACTTGAATTATCTATATAATCATAATAAGTTTTCTCAGAATGTTCACTGGGAACAGCCAGCGTATTTATTGCCTGGTACCCAATATTATTACCACCAATTGTTGATGACAAAAATATTGGTACTAAATTTGAATTAACATATCCTTCAATAATAAGATATAGCGGATTTCCTAATGTAAAACCTGGAGAAGGAATCTCGGACAAAGGAAGCGTATATTCCTTATTGACATAGACATAATTTGTATAAACATAATTGTATTGGAATATTTTCCAATTGCTTCCCGGAACACTTAATTTTACAGTCAACAAGGGAGTATTCGTTCCTGTTTCCGGAAAAGAATACCCGTCATGGAAAATAATCTTGAAAATAAGATTTTGTTCATCATAATTGACAAGTACAGTTCCCACATTTACAATAGAACCATTTACATAACCATTTAAGTAAAAAGTGCTCATTGTATTAATAAATTCATTTCCCTGAACAAAAGTTTTCGGTAAATAATTTGCCCATCCCCAACGATTTCTCGTAAGACTTAATGGAACCAATCCGTCTGGATTGGCTTTAGGATTAGTTGTGAACACATGAGTTCCGTATGCAAATGCACTTCCGGGTTCATCAGGTTCCAGAGCAGTTCCCTTGAGATCCATGCCTTCTAACCCTTGATTAGTCTCAAAGTAGTTTTTGTCACATGCTGATAATCCAACAAACAGTAGGATGATTCCTGAAATCCATCTGATTTTTTTCATTTAAACCGATTTTTAAATTTATTATTATTAGTCAGTTATTTATTTTTTAACGCTATTTATGAATGATATCCATTGCTACACAAATCAGGAGGTCTTATCTGATTTAATATTTAGACATAATAAATTTGTTCTCATTTTCGCGCAGCCTGCAACCTGATGCTCTGGCAATCTTCCTGTACATAACTAAAACCTTACCTGTCTCTTCCATTGAAATCTGATAAACCTCCATAGCGTTAATCATTTATTTGAATGTTAAAAGTAATATCACGGAGAAGTACTCGCAAGTGGCTGGTGATCAATTAGTGGCGATAAATGACTGTTAGTCGTTGCTTTTTTGATGACTGTTGACAGAATTATTCTGTTGGCAGAAATAAGAATACAATTCGTCAAAAGAAATCCAGATATTGGATTTAACTTAAGAAATATTTCTTCCGTTAAAAAATTGATATTAATATAAATTAAAGGTTATAAGGACGTTATAAGGGCGCTCTCAGGAAATTCCCCGGGTTATCTGATAAATAACAGATTTGACGAATAGCTTTCTGATAAAGATGAAAAATCAGTAATTATTCATTTTTTATGACCATAGCAGGTCTTAAAGAGATCATAAACGGGCTGATTTTACATCATAATGATTTTACATACAAGAAAACCTGATCTGGCACTCAGACTATGCCCTGAAACTCAAATCCGGGGATTAATCTTTTATCTGAACAAAATGTCAGGGCCTGTGTTTATATTCAATTAAGATAATAAGTAACGAAATGATGCAGACAATATTAGGCTCAGGTGGCGGTATCGGGATTCCCCTGGCCAGGGAGTTAATGAAATATACAAATCAGATTCGCCTTGTAAGCAGAAATCCACGTAAAGTAAATAACACTGACGAACTATTCCCGGCTGATGTACGTGACTTTAGCCAGGTTGACAAGGCAATTGCCGGAAGCGGGGTGGTTTATGTTACCATAGGTTTTGATTACAACCTGAAAGTCTGGAAGAACACATGGCCTCCATTCATGCAGGAAGTAATCAACTCATGTAAAAGACACAATGCCAGACTGGTCTTTTTTGACAATATGTATGTGTATTCTAAAAACTCAGTTCCATTTATGACAGAGGATTCATCTGTTATGCCGCCAAGCGAAAAGGGAAAAGTAAGGAAGATCGTCCGGGACATGATAATCAATGAAGTTGAGAAGAAAAACCTTACCGCACTTATTGCAAGAGCAGCAGATTTTTATGGACCTGAAAGCAAGAACAGCGCCCTGAACATGATTGCCCAGGATATGATGAAGGGGAAAAAAGCCCGGGTATTCGGAAATCCGGATAAAATTCATACATATACTTACACCCCCGATGCAGCAAGAGCTACTGCAATCCTTGGAAATACACCTGATGCATTTAATCAGGAATGGCATGTTCCCACAACCAACAAAAGGCTCACCACAAATGATTGGATTGAGCTGATCGCTAAGGAACTGAATTCAGAAACAAAGGTTCAGAAAATACCAGCTTTTATGATTAATGCTCTGGGACTTTTTATTCCAATAATGAGAGAATTTCCGGAGATGTTGTACCAATTTGAACAGGATTATATTTTAGACAGCAGTAAATTTGAGAAAAGATTTGGGATTCAGGCCACATCGCCATCAGAAGGGATTAAACAGATGATTGCAAGTCTCAGAAATGGTTGAAGCTGTCCAACAAACACTGTACAAACCTGCGAGAAGGAAAGCAGTAATATCCCAGGTTGATTTAAACACACCCGGGAGAATATCAAGGCTGCGGTTTACCATCGTAAATTTTCTCTCCACATGCTGAATCTGTTATGGAAAAATGACAGCTTACACTTTTGTGATAGACCTGAATATCAGTTTCATTCTTTAATTTGATATTCGATTGTTGAAGTTAATGGAATACCTGTCGATGTGATCCCTTCAACAATGATCCTGACCGTTGATGCGTTGTCGGCATTATAATAGTCCATAACAACTTCTTCCCCTGTTTGTAAAACGATATCAGGTTCCCAGAAAAGAGTTGTCCTCAGATCGGGGTTATAAGATTGGTCAGCATTGTCGTGACGGGGTGAATAAAAGACTCGCGGGGAATTATATCCTGAGAACCGTGTATTTACAGTATGTCCGGCCGGTTCAGATTCCGTCGTCCTGTTTCCCGATCGCGTTATAACCGAAATAACTCCGAAATTTCCGTCCAGACCATATACTGCAGTTTTTCCGATTGACTTAAGTACATCGATCCTGTCAATCATCGAAACAGGCATTGTACTGAAAATATTAATATCTCTTTTAATCCCGTCGATAAGAATGAGAGGAGGCTTGTTACTGTCTATTCCGCTACGCATTCTGATTGTGTAAACTCCACCTGAGTTAGGCCCGGTAACCATGACTCCCGCTGACATTAGTAAAAGGGGAGCAGCAGGGACAGATTCCATCTGGCGGGTAACAATTATTTCTCTATCTGGTTCTCCGTACATCCAGCGAGCCGATTCTATTTTGGCCACCTGGATATCCCTGGGTCTCTGAGCGGTTATAAAGACTTCCCCGACTTCTATCGTATCGGACAGTTTATATTTTTTTCTGATGGCTTCTTTTAGCACATAGTCCCTTACAAGTACCGTTTCTCTTTCTTTTGTTTCATCGTCACCCGCCAGTGAAAGTGTTTCTTCTTTCTTTACCACTGTTGGGGCAGCTTTATACCCGGAGATAACCGGTGGTATGTATATGGCTGAATCGAGCAGTAATAAACCATTTGGCCCGTCATTTCTGTCGACGGCAGTTAAAACAAGTCTTGCTTCCCCGGTTATATTAATGTTATCAAGGGTAAATCTTCCGGAAGAATCAACCGGCAGGGTCCCGTTTATTATATTGCTCTCCTGAAAGATTGTATAGTTGATTTTTGCAGAGGTCAGTGGTCTGTCCCTGTTTATCTTCCTTAACCGGCCTGATACTGAAAAACCTGTCTCAGGTGAAAAGTATGCGGATGAATCAGATTTCCACGAGAAATCCCTCCAGCCCTGTGTCAGAAGAAGCAGGTCAAGATCTTTATACCTGCCGGGATTCGACGGATCAAAGTAATACGATGGTCCCTCAACTGTTCCATGAACATCTGATTCAAGAAGGAACCACGAGACAATGGTTGTCGGATATTCCCCGATCCTGTCCATAAAATTACCCTCGGCAGCTGAAAATGACAGGAAGGCGGCATCCTGATCGGTTGAATCTCCCATAAAAGAGAGCTTTACTGAAACAGGGTCCCTTTTTTTATATTCTGACTTACCCGGACTGATACTGATTTTCATTTCCGGCCCCCTGCCGGTAAAAATGAGCCGTTCGGCAAGAGGGAGATCCTCTGCCGATAACAGGGTTAACATGGTTATTCCCCCGGGAAGATCATCAATGGGTAGTTTAAGATTATTTGAGAGTGAATTTATTCTGAGAATGATTGTTTTTACTACCTCTTTGCGGGCCGACACCATAAGTTTAAGATCTTTGTCCGCCAGGAGAGGGAGCGTCCGGTCATTGGTCCGGACAATCACCGACAGCTCCTTTTCGTTTATTACAGCAACGCTCAGGGTTGCTCCTGAGGGAGAGCTTTCCGGCAGTTCTGCTCTTGTCTCAGTGCCGTCAGTTCCTTTCACCACGGCATAATATTCTGAACCGGGTGACGGTTTTAATTCGAATATACCCATTCCCAGATGAGACGATCTGAACATAGTGACCATCTCCCCGGATGATGAATATATAACCCCTGTCACATCACAACCCTTTCCTTCGGTATCAACGGCTTTGAAAGCAACAACGGAATTTACATCATCGATCAGGGAACCTCCCTCAGGGAAGAAATCAATTTCAATACTGCCCTGTCCATTTTTGCCTTCACCGGAGGAAATAGGGGCAGAAGCGGAGGAGTTTATTATATTGATTTCCTTATTGAAAAAAATCTCATCAGGGTAGTTACGCATATAGTTGGTGTATGCTCTGATCCTGTATTTTCCTGCACTGAGACTTCCGGAAAGTTTGAAATCGCCTTTCCCCAGGCCGCCCTCGACGGATATTATTTTATCTGTGATGATCTCTCCGGCGGGTGCGATAAGCTCAACATGAAGATTACGGCTGACGCCTGAGAGCCTGTTGTACCAGGCATCGATCAGGTAAGCTTTGAACCAGATATCATCGCCGGGGAAATAGTAAGTCCGGTCGGTGTGAAGATAGACTTTCTCGATCAGTTGGGGAAAGCCGGCAGCAATGGATGTGTCTGATACACCGGCAGATTTTACTGCATATGTAGTTCTATTGTCAGAATCATTTTCAGGTATTGGCACAACGATCTGATTGTAAGCAACCAGAATGTTGGTAATGAGTAGTATCGATAAGACCAGGGGTTTCATATGAAATATTTTAATCACTAAAATAATTTTTTTCCACTAAACCTGCAAGGAAAATTTAGAATAAAAGGTTTGTTGGGCTAATATTATAGTCAGCTTATGTCAAATCAATGATTAGATTAATATCTAGCACTTTAAGTTATAAATATCATCCTAAATTACTTTAATTTTATCCTGCATGAGGATTCATCAGGTAAAGATTTAATAAGTTTGATTATATTCGTGTATCTTTATTACCTACTAATATAATCAGTCTATTGATAATTACCGGCACTTAGATAATTAAATTCAATTAGTAATATATAGATATTAAGAATGTTACAGAAATGAGAAAAAGCATTTCATTATTAATTATATTAATTATTATGTCATGTGGTAGAAATAGTTCTACTTCAAATAATGCAATAGACATACTTTCCCCTCCTGAATCAGAAATATCAAATCTATCTGAACTTACCTCTGATATTGAATATATCCCACTAATGACATCAGATAGTTCTCTTATTGGCAGAATATCTGAGATAAAAGTTTCCGGGAATATTGTTTATGTCAGGGCAGGCAGGGAACTGTTTTGTTTTGATAAAACAGGAAAATACCTTTATAAACTTAATAAAACCGGGAGGGGTCCCGGTGAATACCAGGATTTTAGAAATTTTGACATTAATTCAGATGGCGATCGCCTGGTTTTATTGACAAATAATACAATAATGCTATATAATGTTACAGGTAATAAAATCATCTTTAATAAGTTAATAGATATTAAATCAGAAGCTACTAATCCAATATCCAATATCAGGTTTATTCCAGGGCGGGATAATATCCTTATTTCATACGATTGTTTTGGTAATGAAACATACCGCAATTTAATAATCAATTTGAATGGGGATACTCTCAATAATAGACCTAACTATTACAAATTCATTAACGAAAAAAATATGATGGGTTCTTCCGGGTCTGAGAATATAGATTTTATTTATAACAATTCCCTCTTTTTTAAAGAATGGGAAAGCGATACAGTTTTTACGCTTGATAAAATGAATAATATCAAACCACATATTGTACTGGATACTAAAGGAAAGCAACCAACTCCCGGCGATTTTACCAGATATTTAAATTTAGATATCTCAACAATGATGACTACCAGTCCCACAGCTCAAAATGTGGTCATTAACTTAATTTTAGAGACCGATCGTTATTTCTTTTTCAGATATACATATCTAAAGGAGATAAATATTAAAATTTATGATAAAAAACTGAAAAAAATATTAGGGATCAATCCAAAGAAATTTTTGACAGATGATATTGCCGGCGGTGTGGACTTTATGCCATTTAATTACTCCGATGGGAAGTACCTCTATTCATGGGTTGATGCACTAAGTCTAAAAAAGCAAATCTCTAAGGATGAGTTTAAAGCCTTAATTGTAAAAAGTCCGCAAAAGAGAAACGCCTTGGAGTTAACAATAAAATCAATAAAAGAGACTGATAATCCTGTATTGATTATTGTTTCTCCAGATAAGTAGAGATATGTGGAGGTTAATTCCGCTAATCTTCTTAATAACCTACATTCTGAGTAAGATAGGGATTGCTGATTATTACAGAAAGGGGAACGGGAAGCAATAACTTTTCCATCTGGTCATTTACCAGTTCCAAAGCTTTGTCAAACCTTCTAAATGTAACAAAAGTGCTTCCCTCAAAAGACAGTTCTGAATTCCAGAGTTGAAAAATCTCATCAGCTGTAGTTGAAGAGACAGTCTCATTTTCGTTACGGAGATTTATCTGGTTAATATATGAAACTGCTTCATTTATATTGCCCGTCCGGTATAGTGCTTCTGCTAAAACCAGATATACCTCTGTAAGCCTTAATGCCGGGACAAAAGTTCCTTTTGTAAAAACAGAATTAAATTCGTTATTACTTGTTTTTTCAAATCCCCAGATTATTTCCGGGTCTGATTCAGTAAATCGGTCAGACTGATTACCAAAAGTATAGATGTTGCTATTTATGATTTGAAGGGATGATGAAATAGCATCACTATAACTGACAGGGTAGCCGGGCTGTGAAGGCAATATAACCGGAAGTCCGAAGTCAGTTAAGGCTATACGGGCAAGCAACCCTGACATGAAGCTTTTAGGTATTCTGAAGCCGTCGGCTGCTGACCAGCTAAGGGGAAGGAGGTTATTTGCAATAGTGGCATCGTCCTTTATTTGTGTGAATACTTCAGTTAAGGTATTCCTGGGTAACAGCGAATCAGATGTTTCATTTTCGAGAGGTATCTCCCCAAACCAGTACATAAGGTTATAGAAAAGATATGCCCTGATTGCTTTTGCCTGTCCGATAATACTATTGCGGGCAGATTCATCGGATATTAATATTTCTGTACTTTCAGTTATCAGATTCGTCATCCGGATAATTTCGTATGCATTTTGCCAGAGAGCAAGTATTTTATCATTTTCAGGTGATTGGGATTGTGTATGATTATATATTTCAGCCCATACACCGGAAGGTGCAGGAATAGTGTTAGAGTAAACTGCATCAAAAACATATGTGAGTTCAATATATTCTTTCAATTTTGAATAACATAATAAAAGTGAGTCATTGATTTCCGGTTCAGTCGCGATCAGGGGAATTGTCCTGATTTCAGCAAATGAGCCTTCCTCCAGATTTATTGAAGTACCCTCTTCGGAGACTAATTTTGCATTATAGAGACCGGAAATAAGGTTCCCTTCTTTTTTGCTGATTGTAAACGATCCTGTGGTGCCTTTGTATGTGCCATTTACATCCTGGTATGTTATGTATGCAATTAAAGATGTTTTAATTGATTCGGAGATAATGTCGTATGTTCCGGTAATATTATCATTAGTCTTGATAGTGATTGATTTTCCCTCACCGGTGAAAATAATTACGAGACCATCGCCCGCTTTTAATGCAATATTTTCAGTAGGAGAAAATGATTCTCCGTCAACCAGCGCTTTGGTTTCTGTGGGGATTTCGGGAACCGGATCGCCCGGCTTATTACACGAAGAAAAACAGATAGTTACAGCTAATAACAGGGAACATAAAATTTTCATATTGGATTACTTTTAACTGAATTTAGTCTGGCTTTCAGGCTATTAGTATTTACTAAAATTGAATTTCTTTCTTTGAAATATGGGAAACATTAAGGTAGGAGGTTCTATTTATTACGTTCCGGTTTGAAACAAAGATATGGTTTTTAGCTTTAATGGAAAGTTAAAAACCATAAATTAAGGCAAATAAGGTTACTCTCAGAGAAACCAATTGATAAAATCAGTCACCCCCATTTACATAAATTACTCATATTTCAGACTATCAGCAGGATTTGTCCTGGCCGCATTTATGGTTTGCCAGCTCACGGTAATGGTGGTAATTGTAAATACGAGGAACATCGCAAGAATAAAGATCCACCAGCTCAAATGCACTCTGAAGGCAAAATTTTCAAGCCATTTGTCCGTAATAATATACGCAATGACAGAACTGATAAGGCTGCCTGCCAGAAACCAGAGAATTAAGCCCCTGTTAAGAAACACAACAACCTCGCTGATCTTTGCACCGCACACTTTCCGGATCCCTATTTCTTTAATTTTCATTTTGGTGTTTAATGTTACCAGGCCAAGTAACCCTATACATGAAAGAAAAATTGCCAGAATTGTAAATACTATGATCCCGATTGAAATCTGTCCTTCATTTTTATACAGGCTCCTTAGTTCATCATCAACAAACGAATAACTGAACGGTTTGTCAGTTATCCTGACAAACTGGTTTCTTATCGCATTTACCCCTGCTTCCGTGTTCCCGTTTATCTTCACAAACATCCTGTTTTTTGTGTCACTGTATCTGAATAATAAAGGCTGCATGGTATTGGCCAGGTTTTGAAAGTGGAAATTTTTGACCACGCCGATTATTTCAAACTTCTTATTGCCCTGCCACAGAATTCTTCCCACCGGATCGTCAAAGCCTGATAATGCTGCCATTTTTTCGTTTATCACGACCTTGTCAAAGTCGGCCTGCGAAGCGGAAAAAAACCTTCCTTTAAGTAGTGGAATCTGAAAAACATCCAGGTAATTCTGATCAACATCCATACTGTATATCGAAGCCGGCTTTTCATCTTTTAATCCATCCCACTTCCAGTCAGGGGTAGCAAAAAACGGATGCAGATCGACCGGTGATACAGTCGCATAACTAACCTGCGTGATATTTGCATCTGATAAAAGACTATTTCTAATGCTCTCAAAATCATTGAATTTATCCTGAGGTATAAATACATGAACAACATCATCCGGATTATAACCCACGTCGAAATTGTCCATGTAGCGGGTTTGCCTGATAATAACCAGGCAGATAATAGTTAATGTAATGGATAGTACAAATTGACCGAAAATGAAAACGCTCCTTAATTTTTTTTGCGGACGAAATGTCTGATATTGCCCCTGCTTTTCGAAGAAGGGCAGGAATTTACTTGCAATGAGTGCAGGGTACAGTCCCGATAAAAATCCGATGATTATTACAGCACCGGCTACTCCCAGAACGCAGCTGATTATTAAATATTTCGAAGAAATAGTAACATCCACGATCTGTTGAAAGAAGCGTACACACAAAAACGACAGGAAAATGGCGGCGATACCTGCAATGACTGAATGTAAAACTGATTCCGCCAGAAAATATTTCAGGATGCTGTTTGTGCTTGCTCCATTGACTTTCCGGACACTTACTTCCCCGGCTCTTTTTATGGAATATGCCGAAATAAGGTTGGTGTAATTCAGAGAGGCAATTATTAGTATTAACAAGGCTATTCCAATAAATGAATATAACTTAAGGAAATTACCATGTTGGGCGTTAAAAGCCTGAAAGCCGGCCCCATATCTGAATTTTGTCAGAGGAACGAAATTAATGCTGAATTGTTTATTGGAAACATTCCTCTCCCAGACATTTACCGACAATTGTTTTATTTTGACAGCATCAGCATCCGGGGCTAATTTAACAAAGGTCGCGTCAGAAAGGGGCCACCACGATGTTGGTGCTCCCATAACTATCTGATAGGGAACAATGAAATCAAACTTTAAACTCGAATTCTCAGGGATCTCTTTCAAAACTCCTTTTACGGTCAATACCTTTTCATTATTGAAAACAACTTCTTCCCCTATTGGCTTTTCATTGGGGAAAAGTTTTACTGCCAGTTTTTCGGTTAAAAAAATGGAACCAGGATCGTCCAGAAAACTGATATCCCCCTCTGTCAGAGGAAAGTTCAATACTTTCAACATTTCCTTGTCAGCAGCAATCCCGGTCTCTTCAAAACTACTGTTTTTAGTTTCTATCAGCCGTCCCCCGTATAAATAAAGAAAATGAAAACTGTTCTCAATGCCAGGTACATTCTCCTTCAGGCTTTGAGCCAATACCGGTGGTGTTTCAGCTAAAGGAACCGGATTGCCATTGCTGTCTTTCATTTCCGTAATGACCATGTAAACCGATTCAGCCTGTTTATGAAACCGGTCATACCGGAGTTCCTGGATTGTCCAGGCAGTAATAATATATACACATACCAATCCGATTATTAACCCTGTCAGTCCTGTAACAGTATGGTTTTTAAATCTTAATAAATTTCTAAAAGCTAACCTTAAACTGTATAAAATCATAGCTGATAATTATTGTTGAACTGTATTCCTGTTCTGTACAACTAATGTTCCATTTTTATATCTATTAGCAAGATAGCTGTTTATGTAATTGCCGCTTTGTTTAAATGTCTAATAATTTGCGTCTCGTGTAAAATTTATTGACAGTTTTTGTTTATTGAACCGGGAACCAGTTCATGGAACCGGTTAATTGCTTTGGTAAATATTTGATATATTTTATGCTTCTGTTATATTTAAGGATTATTTCGGCCCGGCAGATTATAGAAAAATCCAATTTTATATCTTCAATATGTTAAAACATCAACACTGTGAAAAAAATCAGGAGATCATTTAAGAGGACCGTCAGGCAAAAGTTTTGCAAATGAGTAAAATTTCCGAGGTCGTCAGGGTTACCGGAAGGATGTGCTGGTGTTGAAAAATTTAATTAAATGGTTAGACCACAGAAGTATATATTAGCCGTCGATCAAAGCACATCTGCTACAAAAGTTATACTGTTCGACAAAAAAGGAATCCTGAAACACAAGGTATCAATTTCGCATCAGCAGTATTACCCACAGGCTGGATTTGTGGAACACGATCCGATAGAGATCTTTGAAAATACAATATCGGGTATCAGGCAGGTTCTTGCTGAAACCTCTCTTGACAATTCATCTGTCGCTTCTGTCGCAATAACAAACCAGCGCGAGACATCACTGATCTGGAATAAACACACCGGGCTTCCGGTATGTAATGCCGCCGTCTGGCAGTGCCTGCGGGGAGCTGATTTTTGTTCTCATCTTCGCAGCGAAGGGTATGGCAAAACAATCCGAAAGAAAACAGGGCTGGTCATAGATCCATACTTCTCGGCCGGCAAACTGCACTGGATGATGAAAAATCTGAAAGAGGCTGAAAGTAAGGCAAAAAACGGCGATTTACTCCTGGGTACTATCGACTCGTGGTTGTTATGGAAACTTACGGGAGGAAAGGTGCATGCAACTGACTTTTCCAACGCTTGCCGCACAATGCTGTTTAATATCAACACACTCGAATGGGATGATGAACTTATTGAACTTTTCAGCTTACACAAAAACATGTTTCCGGAGGTGAAGTACAGTGACGAAATATTTGGGTACACTTCTTCCGGAGTCTTGCCGGGTATTCCCATTCCCGTTGCCGGACTTATGGGAGATTCTCACGCCGCATTGTTCGGGCAGAATTGCTTTGATCAGGGTATGGCTAAAGCAACATATGGTACGGGTTCGTCAATAATGATGAATATTGGCAATAAGCCGCTGAATGCTCCCGAAGGCCTGGTTACATCCATCGGTTTTGGCAGAAACAGGAAGATAGACTATGTTTTTGAAGGCAATATACACTGCACCGGCGACACCATTAGCTGGTTAAAAAATGATCTGCAGCTGATCGGCCGTGCATCTGAATCGGAAGAGCTGGCAGATTCGGTGGAGGGCAACAATGGTGTGTACCTGGTACCGGCATTTGTAGGGTTGGGTGCGCCTTACTGGGACAACTCAGCCCGGGCCAGCCTTACAGGCATGGGGCGTGACACAAAAAGGGCCCATATTGTACGTGCTGCCCTTGAAAGTATTGCCTATCAGGTTAAAGATCTGATCGACCTGATGACAGGCGAAGGAGGGATTGAGCTGAAAGAACTGCGTGTTGACGGAGGCCCTACACGTAACAACTTCCTGATGCAGTTCCAATGCGACATGCTTGGACGCGGGGTGGTCCGCTCAACAATCGAAGAAATATCAGCATTAGGGGCAGCGTTTATGGCCGGACTGGCTACTGGTTTCTGGGGTAGCCCCGAAGAGATAGAATCGTGCTATTCCAGCGACCGCACCTTTGTACCTGAAATGGATTCGCAGGAAAATGATAAATTATATTCCGGATGGAAAAAAGCAGTGGAAAGAACAAGATCTTAATTTTTAACTGACTTTATAAGTTCCGCATACGGGTCAGGTTTAAACTATTATTAAAATGATATTATCCATATGAAAACTTCAAAACAAACATTCGGTGTAATCATTGCCACCCGCAATATTTTCAACTTCAAACTGGCAGTTGATGCCCGTAAGCAGGTATTGAAAAAACTCGAATCACTGGGATTTGGTTATATTATACTGCCGGAGAATGAAACCCCGACCGGTAACATCGAAGGATATGCCGATGCAGTTAAATGTGCAGCTTATTTTAAAAAGAACAGCGACATCATCAACGGAATTATCGTAGTACTTCCCAATTTCGGTGATGAGCTGGGCGTGGTTAATTCCATTAAACTTTCGGGATTGGATGTTCCGGTCCTCGTTCAGGCATGTGATGACGACAACAGCAAAGTGGATGTGAAAAGCCGCCGCGATGCTTTTTGCGGAAAGTTATCGGTATGCAATAACCTTTATCAGTATGGGATTAAATTCACCGATACGGTTTATCATACATACAGTCTCGATAGTGCTGAATTTACCGGGGATATTTTAAAATTTGCAGGTATATGCCGGGTTGTAAATGCCATGAAAGGCCTGCGGGTAGGAGCAATTGGTACCCGCCCGATTGGTTTCCAGACCATGCGAATAAGTGAAAAACTATTGCAGAAATATGGAATTACGGTGGTGCCGGTCGATATGTCGGAAATTATTGCTGCAGCTGAAAAAATTGATGAGAACGATCCTGTCGTGACAGATAAGATTAATGAAATTCAAAATTATGGTTCCTGTGGTGCCGTTAAAAAAGGGAAGATTGCGAGGCAGGCGCGTTTTGGAATTGCCGTTGAAACCTGGATAAAGGATAACAACATCGACATTTCTGCTCTGCAGTGCTGGGAATCAATCGAGAAAAATTACGGATGTGCAGCATGTGTGACCATGAGCATGATGGGTGAGAAAATGATGCCTTCAGCATGTGAAGTCGATGTGGCCGGAGCTGTTTCAATGTATGCTCTTGCCCTGGCGGCAATGACCCCGTCGGCACTGCTGGACTGGAACAACAACTTTTCGGAAAACCGTGATAAAGTGGTTTGTACACACTGCAGCAATTATCCGAAATCGTTCTTCCGGAACGAAATCGAAATTGGAAGCCTCGATGTATTGGGTACTGTTTTGGGCAGCGAAGACACGTTTGGAGCCGTGAAAGGTAAAGTTGCTGCCGGCGACATGACCTACTTTCGTATCTCAACCGACGATACCAAAGGCCTGATCAAATCGTACCTGGGTGAGGGTAAAATAACTGATGATCCCTACGGAATGGATGGGGGTATTGCAGTTTGTGAAATATCCAACCTTCAAAAACTTATGAAATTCATGTGTAAAAACGGGTTTGAACATCACGTTGCAATGGTTCGCGGACATGTGGCTGAGATTCTGGAAGAAGCAATAGGAAATTACCTGGGTTGGGAACTATATAATCACAACAGATAAACAGACCCGGTATAGATATCTTAAAAAGTGGAACGATGAAAAAAACATCCGGAAACCACAGGGTTTGTTCTCATTAAAATATCGAAAATATGTCAATAAAGAATACTGGTAAATTTATTGTGCTCTCAGCAATGATCCTGGTTTTTAATGCCTGTAACGGTGGCACTAAGAAACAGGAAACGGATAAGATCGCCGTTGTCATTTCAACGCTTAATAATCCATGGTTTGTTGTACTTGGAGAGTCTGCAGCCGAACGGGCCCGTGAGCTCGGATACGAAATACAGATTTTCGATTCGCAGAATAATTCTGCCAGGGAAGCAGAACATTTTGATAACATAATTGCAATGGGCTACAAGGCTATTCTGTTTAATCCTACCGACGCCGATGGCTCGGTACTGAATGTAAAACGGGCAAAAGATGCAGGTATCCCGGTTTTCTGCATAGATCGTGAAATTAATTCACGCGACGCCGCTACTACCCAGTTGTTGTCTGATAGTTTTACAGGTTGTGTAAAACTGGGCCAATATTTTGTACGGCAAATGAATAAAAAAGGGAACTATGTCGAAATCCTGGGACTTTCAGGTGATAACAATACATGGAACCGGTCGAATGGATTTCACAGTGTTGTTGATGAATTCCCTGACCTTAAAATGGTAGCCCGGCAGAGCGCCGATTTCGACAGGAACAAGGCCCTGGATGTAATGGAAACCATTATGCAGGCCAATCCCGATATTGATGCAGTTTTTTGTGGAAACGATGCCATGGCCCTGGGCGCTTATCAGGCAGTTCTGGCTGCCGGGAAAGCAGGTAAAGTGAAAATATTTGGCTTTGACGGATCCAAAGATGCCATTGATGCCATTGCTGCCGGTAAAATTGAAGCAACAGTAATGCAGTTTCCTGTTATGATGGCCCGCACCTCGGCCGAACTGGCCGACCAGTACCTTAAAGGCAAACGCGATTTCAGTGCGAAAACACCTGTTGAAGTGATATTGGTTACTTCCGGAAACGTCTCAGATTACCAAACCGAAAATCAATACTAATGAGCAAATCCTTAAAATATATAATAGGAATTACTGCTGCAGTTTTACTTTGTTATTTATCGCTTGATATCCGCGATCTGGAAAAATACAGGGCCACCACCGGACCAGTGGTAAAAAATGCGACTGATTACGCCACAGAATTCTGGAACAATACTCTCCCCCTTTGTATTACCAGTGCCACTGAGCTCGGAAGTCTGCTGGAATTGCTAAATGATAGTCCCGAAAGCGCCTTCCAAAAATATGGTCGCAAACTGGGCATCTCCGGAACGTACTATTTTATGGTCAGAGACAAAGGTATAATAGACAGGATTGAAGCCGAATATATAGTTGTTAATCTTGACGATCAGAAGAAAATAAAAATTGCCATTGATTTTATTTTTGGGAATGCTGTCCGTGACGGATCAGGGAAAGTAAATATCAACGATTTTACGAACATGACTGACTTCAATGATGTTTCGGTAGCCATAAACAAACTGGTTAAAGAGAATGTGGTCAAACCCCTGCGCGATTCTGCTATGACCGGCAGAACACTGGAATTTGCGGGAGCCATGGAAATCAGTGAGGGGAATGTTGATCTGTCAGAGGTTGTTCTTATTCCTGTTTCAATAAAATTCTCCGATGGAAAAACAGAATAAACCTGTTGTTCCTGTTCTGGAAGTCAGAAATGTTTCCAAGGAGTTTTCAGACGTTTATGCCCTGAAAAATGTAGACCTTCAGGTTTTCGCCGGAGAAGTGACGGCTGTCATTGGTGAAAATGGTGCCGGCAAATCGACCCTTATGAAAATTGTATCAGGCGTTTACACCGATTATGAAGGGGATGTGATCCTGAATGGCAAAAAAATGATTTTTAAAAATCCCAGGGAAGCAGGCGATCATGGGGTGGTAATAATTCATCAGGAATTAAACCTGGTCCCGTATTTAAGCATTACCGCCAACCTTTTTCTTGGCAACGAAATAATCAATCGTCTGGGACTGCTCGATACACAGAAAATGCATAAAAAGGCCAAAGAATTGCTGGGCAGGTTACATCTTGATATAAATCCGGATACAATAATAAATCAATTGCGTGTTGGCCAGCAGCAACTTGTTGAAATTGCCAGGGCGCTGTTGCTCGATTCAAAAGTGCTGATCATGGATGAACCTACATCCGCAATCAGCGACCACGAAGTGGAGATCCTGTTTAAAATTGTTAACGACCTGAAGGTCAGAGGGGTTGCGATAGTTTATATTTCTCACAAACTAAATGAATTATATAAAATTGCAGACAGGTTCACCGTTTTACGCGATGGGGAAAAAGTGGGTTCCGGCACCATGTCAGACATATCGCGCGAACAACTCATACAAATGATGGTCGGGCGGAACCTGGCAAAAAGTTACAGGAACAAAGGTAACATTATGCCAGAGCAGGTTTTAAAGGTTGAGAACCTCTGTTTCAGGAATCCTGAAAATCCCGGTGATTTCCTGGTGAATAATGTGAATTTTACGCTTCAACGGGGTGAGATCCTGGGTATTTGCGGACTTATGGGAGCCGGACGAACAGAATTACTCGAAGCCATCTTTGGCTTACATTCTGAATTTGTGTCAGGAAAAATTGTGATTGACGGGGAAGAAAAATGCATCACAAATGTTTCGGACGCCATTTCGGCTGGCATCGCCCTGGTTCCGGAAGACCGCAAGCTGCAAGGTCTTATCCTGAATATGGATGTGACCCGGAATACCAGTCTGGCAAGTCTGGGAATGATATCCAGGTTTAGTTTCATTAATAAGAAAAAGGAAAAGGAGATTAGTCTGAATTATATTCAAAAACTGAATACAAAGGTTCCTTCACCAAAAATGGAGGTTGAAAAACTGAGTGGAGGAAATCAACAGAAAGTAGTTATCGCAAAATGGCTGGCTACCCGTCCGAAAGTATTACTGCTCGACGAACCGACACGGGGAATTGATATTGGTTCTAAAACAGAAATTTACCGGCTCATAAATGAACTTGCTGAACAGGGTATGGGTATTATAGTGGTATCTTCTGAATTGTCTGAGATTCTTGCTGTTTCCGACACCATCCTGGTTATGTCCGAATCGAAACAAACGGCGAAGATGCCGGGAGCAGACGCCACCGAAGAAATAATTATGAAAGCTGCAATTTGTGAAAAGGGATAAAACAAAAATTATGAATACTGTGGGACTAAAACATAAGCTGTTAAAATTTCAATCGATCATAGCACTGCTGGTCATGTGTATTGCCCTGAGTTTTCTTTCGGACAGGTTTCTTACAGCCGACAACGGGTGGAATGTGATGAGACAGATATCTGTGAATATGATCATTTCAGTGGGAATGACCCTGGTTATCCTGACCGGGGGCATTGACCTGTCAGTAGGATCTGTGCTGGCACTGGCCGGTGCTGTTACTGCTTTGATGCTGAAATTCAATGCCCAGTTTAACGGATGGAATTTGTATGTAGGCTTCACTTTGTTAGGCGCCCTGGCCGGTGGTACCCTGGTTGGTGCATTTCTGGGCTGGTTTAACGGATTTACTATTACCCGCTTTAAAGTCCCTCCATTTGTTGCAACACTGGCAATGCTCACTATCGCACGCGGTTTTACCATGTTATTGACAGGTGGCTTCCCCATTACCGGATTCAGCGGTGAGATGTCATTTATCGGAACCGGATGGTTCCTGGGAATTCCCATGCCTGTCTGGATCTCGGCAATCGTGGTTCTGGCAGCAGTGATAATGACAAATAAGACCCGCTTGGGACGCTATATTTATGCCATCGGAGGAAACGAAACTGCTTCGAAACTGTCGGGCGTGAAAATCAAAAGAATTAAAATGATAGTTTACTCCATTGCAGGTACATGTGCAGCAGTTGGAGGAATCATTGTCACTTCGCGTCTTGATTCCGCACAACCCAATGCAGGGGCAAGTTTTGAGCTCGATTCAATTGCGGCAGTGGTAATTGGTGGTACATCCCTTTCAGGAGGAAGAGGAACAATCATGGGAACTGTCCAGGGAGCACTTATTATCGGAATACTGAATAATGGGCTGGTATTGCTCAATGTGTCCCCCTTCTGGCAACAGGTTGTAAAAGGATTGGTGATTTTACTGGCTGTTATTATGGAAAAGTTTAATTCGAGGGAAAACTGACAAATTCAGGAATTTTAAGTTATCTTGCTGTAACAAAGGTGTAACTGCTGCCAGTAAAGTAGTTAAATGACAGGTTAAATTTCTGATCGGACATATTTACGTGTAAACGAAAATCCATAAACAATGATTAAAAAATTGTATCTGACTGCATTGCTCGGGACATTAATTATTGCTTCCCCTGATCGCCTTTCAGCAAGTCCTTCAAACGACCCTGAACCCCTTATGCGACATCGGATGATCGTATTGTCGGATATTGAGAATGAACCTGATGATACAGAATCGATGGTCCGCCTGCTTTTATATTCAAATGTCATTGATATAAAAGGATTAATTGCCACAACCTCCTGCTGGAAACAAACAGGCATAGCTCCCGAAACCATCAAAAGAATTATCCGGGCCTATGGTAAAATACAGCCTGCCCTTTTAAAGCACGAGGCCGGCTTCCCCGGTGAAGAGGAGCTTTTAATGCTCGTAAAGCAGGGAGTGGCAAAATATGGTATGTCGGGAGTTGGCGACGGAATGGATTCTCAAGGTTCTGACTGGATTATTAAAGTGCTTGAAGAAAATGATGAGCGTCCGTTATGGATTTCAGTCTGGGGCGGTTCAAATACTCTTGCTCAGGCATTGTATAAAATTGAACACACAAAAAGTGCGGCAGAGGCAAAAAGATTAATTGCAAAACTCAGGGTATATACCATATCGGACCAGGACGACAGCGGATTATGGATCAGAAATAACTTTCCTGATCTGTTTTATGTGGTCACCCCTGGTGATGATTATGGAAGTGCAACATGGTCAGCTATTAACACATTTATAAGAGGTATTAATAATGAGAAGATCAGTAACGGCTGGATAAAGAAAAATATTCAGCAGGGTCACGGTCCTCTCGGCGCCGAATATCCCGATGTAGCTTATGGGATGGAAGGGGATACCCCATCATGGTTGTCGTTGATCCCGAACGGACTAAATGAGCCCGGGCATCCTGAGTGGGGAGCCTGGGGCGGCCGTTATGAGTTATATAAGCCGGATTTTTCGAATGTTAAGAAAGGGGGATCCATAGTTACGATTGGACCCGAGACAAGAGAAATCTGGACGAATGCAACTGATACCTATACTCCTTATATTGATAATGAATTTGGAAGAGCAGTTCGAAAGGACACTGTTTCCTTTAGCGGGTTCAAGGTGACTTTATGGCGCTGGCGCGATGATTTCCAAAATGATTTTGCTGCCAGGATGGATTGGTGCACATTATCATACCACGAGGCCAATCACCCGCCGGTTCCGGTATTGGGGAATCCCGATGAAATTACTGTAAAATCAGGAGAACGCTTTAGCCTGGATGCCAGCAACTCAACCGATCCCGACGGGGATAATCTCAGCTTTTTGTGGTTTAATTACCCTGAGGCTGGTTCATATAAAAAACTGATAGCCGTCGAAGGAGCTGAGAACGCCCATGTGGCAAGTGTGATAGCTCCACAGGTTGAGAAAAAAGAGACTGCTCATTTTATTCTGAAAGTTACAGACAAGGGAACACCAGCCCTGTCGCGATATAAACGGGTAATTGTAAATATTTTACCTGAATAAAGGTTATTTTGAGTTTTTCTCTCTATTGTTATAATATCCCGCTTCTACTTCCACGGAGCTCAAATCCAGAGGTTAAGGACTTAATACCATGTTGGATTTTACTCCGCCCATTCAGGGGAGGATAGAGGGGTAATTTCTTTTCGCACCCGTTCCGGGTTTGCGTCCCGCATTGCAAAATGATTTTGTTAACATCAACAAATTGATTATCATTAGTTTAATACAACTTTAGTCAAGTTCTGGAAGTATAGGTTTGATTTTCGTTATCTATTCTATTTTCTTACTTTCCTTTGCTTCTCCAAAAGAAAGTAACAAAGTAAAGGAGCCCGGAAAAACCAACCCCAACCTTTTTTTACGCCCGCTACACATGCCTTCCCGCTACAAAAAAGGGTGTGGTTCGCACCTTTTCCGGTTTTACCGCCCGCAATGCACAGGGATGGAGTTTACATCGACAAATTTGGAATCTAAGAAATTCTTAAACCCATTAGTATTCAGGTAGTTCTTCAACTTTGGAACTTTGAAACTTTGAAACTCTGGAACTCTGGAACTGCCTTCAGCCTTCCGCCCTCTGCCCTTCCCGCGTTCTCGGGATTAAGTCACTTCGTTCCCAACAGGTCTTTTTTCTTGCTCATGCCTCACGCCTCACGCCTTCTTCCCGCTCTCACTCTGATTCTTGCAGGCCGTAGGTCTGAAAAACCATAGGGAGGGGCGAAGCCCGTCCTATTGGCAACCAATTGATATTCAAGTCCCGTAGTGGGAGAAATATTTTCCTGCAGTCCTACAAACAGGCCGCGCTGACGGCGCTCATTTCCATTGGGAGCAGGCGTTTCTACAAACAGGTCGCTCCTCCGGAGCTCAAATCCGTTTGTGACCGGATTGCTTCAAACAGGCCGCTCCTCCGGAGCTCAAAACCAATTTTGACCGGATTGCTACGAACAGGCCGTATCAACAGAGGTGAAATCTTCATCTGAAATGGATTTTCACACTCTCACTCTCACTCTCACACTGGTTCTTATTCCGCCCATTCAGGGGAGGATAGAGGGGTAATTTCTTTTCGCACCCGTTCCGGGTTTGCATCCCGCATTGCAAAATGATTATGTTAACATCAATAAATTAAGAGAATTTGTCTAATACAACTCTAGTAAGTTCCTGCAAGAATAGGTTTGATATACCTTATATATTTTGTTGTCCTTACTTTCTTTTTTGCCAAAAAAAGAAAGTAACAAAGAAAAAGTGGCCGGAAAAACCAACCCCACCCTTTTTTTACGCCCGCTACACGCGGCTCCCCGCTACAAAAAAGGGTGTGGTTCGCACCTTTTCCGGTTTTACCACCCGCAATGCATAGGGATGGAGTTTACATCGACAAATTTGGAATCTAAGAAATTCTTAAACCCATTAGTATTCAGGTAGTTCTTTAACTTTGGAACTTTGGAACTTTGGAACTTTGGAACTCTGGAACTCTGGAACATGGGTTTCAAAGTTCCAAGGTTCCAAGGTTCCAAGGTTGCAAGGTTGCAAGGTTGCATGGTTATCTATGTAAAGGTAGTTCTTAACTTTGGAACTCTGGAACTCTGGAACATGGGTTTCAAAGTTCCAAGGTTCCAAGGTTGCAAGGTTCCAAGGTTGCAAGGTTCCAAGGTTATCTATGTAAAGGTAGTTCTTAACTTTGGAACTCTGGAACTCTGAAACTCTGGAACATGGGTTTCAAGGTTATCCATGTTAAGGTAGTTCTTCAACTTTGGAACTCTGGAACTCTGGAACTCTGGAACATGGGTTTCAAGGTTATCCATGTTAAGGTAGTTCTTCAACTTTGGAACTCTGGAACTCTGGAACATGGGTTTCAAAGTTGCAAGGTTCCAAGGTTGCAAGGTTCCAAGGTTGCAAGGTTCCAAGGTTATCTATGTAAAGGTAGTTCTTAACTTTGGAACTCTGGAACTCTGAAACTCTGGAACATGGGTTTCAAGGTTATCCATGTTAAGGTAGTTCTTCAACTTTGAAACTCTGGAACTCTGGAACATGGGTTTCAAAGTTCCAAGGTTCCAAGGTTCCAAGGTTGCAAGGTTGCAAGGTTGATAGGTTGCAAGGTTATCTATGTAAAGGTAGTTCTTAACTTTGGAACTCTGGAACTCTGGAACATGGGTTTCAAAGTTCCAAGGTTCCAAGGTTGCAAGGTTCCAAGGTTGCAAGGTTCCAAGGTTATCTATGTAAAGGTAGTTCTTAACTTTGGAACTCTGGAACTCTGAAACTCTGGAACATGGGTTTCAAGGTTATCCATGTTAAGGTAGTTCTTCAACTTTGGAACTCTGGAACTCTGGAACTCTGGAACCTTACTGCCAACTGCCTACTGCCTGCTTTTTCCGAAAAGATGATAATTGCAATAGTATCTTCCCTTTTAGATTTTAAATTGTTTACTTTATACTATAAATAAGATAGGATAAGTAGTATAGATTAATAATAATTGTAATATAGTATTATGAAGCACATTTTAATAACAGGACTGACAATCGCATTACTGATACTTTATCCACCATATGTATCTCTTAGCCAGACAAAAGCGAAACTTGTTCTTCCGGAAAGCACTGTTTATATAAAAGGCACATCATCGGTGCATGACTGGGAGGTGGTGGTTGAAAAATTTGAAGCAGGGTTTTTAATAAGTAATAAAGACACGAAAAGCATATCCATAAATGACATCAAAGCCGTTTTTTCCGGGGCCTCGATAACGAGCGGGAATAAAATAATGAATGGGAAGACCTATGATGCACTTAGAGTAAAAGAACATCCGGATATTGTTTTTACCTCCGACGGAATGAATAATATTATTGAGAAGGATGGGGAATTTAGCGGTACAATAGATGGTAAACTTTTTATCGGAGGTATTTCAAGAGCAATTTCTGTCTCATTTTCAGGTAAAATATCAGAAAATAAAATACTTATAAAAGGTTTGGAAGATATAAAAATGTCTGAATTCGATATCAGGCCACCTACAGCTCTGCTTGGCACCCTGAAAACAGGTGAAAAGGTTACAGTCGGCTTTACCCTCAGTTTTCTAATACCCTCCGCCAGCATTGTATATAATTAACAACTCAATATTAAAAAAGGAAAAAATGAACAAACAATTCTTATTACTACTGACCGGTTTACTTCTCTCGTCTGGCATATTTGCTCAATTTGAAGAACCGAAACCGGATACTGCAGGATTTGAAAAGATAAAGGTCCGGTTAGGAGCTGATTTCGCATTGCAGTATCAAATCCTTAATCATTATGCTGATAGTCTGCTGATCCCACTGGGAACAGGATTTAATCTTCCTACTGCAAACCTCGTGACAGAAGCAATTCTTGCCCCGGGAATTAAAGTAAACCTTACAACCTACCTCTCTGCCCGTCATCATAATGAAGCATGGGTCAAGGGTGGTTATCTTCTTATTGATGAATTACCTTTCATTAATTCAGATGTCGTTGACCGGATCATGAAGTCTCTTACCATAAAGGTGGGTGATATGGAAATAGACTATGGTGATGCTCATTACCGGCGTTCTGATAATGGCAATGTTGCTCACAATCCCTTTGTCGGCAATTATATTATTGACGCTTTCTCAACACAGACTGCTGCTGAAGTTTTGTTCAGACGAAACGGGGTTTTACTGATGGGGGCTGTCTCAAATGGTACACTGAAACCATCACTTGCAGGTTATAGTCCAACATCAGGATATACTGCCTATGATACACATAAGGAGCTTGCCTGGTACTGGAAAGCTGGTTACGATAAACAATTTACAGAAGATCTGAGACTCAGGCTTACTCTTTCGGGGTATCACAGCCCTGAACATCATTTCGGCTCGCTCTATTATGGCGATCGGACAGGATCGAGATATTACCTGGTAATGAACAGGGTAACCAATAAAGCAGATGATGTTGACATAACCAAAAATCATCTCAGCGGAAACTGGGGGCCAGGCCTGACCAAAAAAGATAATTCATTAATGCTGAACCTGTTTGCACAGTACAAGGGACTTGAATTTTTCGGTACCTACGAAAAATTTAAAGGCAATCTGATGTCAGGTGCACAATCTGAATTTAGTCAGTATGCGGCTGAATTAGTTTACAGGCTGGGCCGCAACGAGCAATTTTTTGCCGGTGTCCGCTATAACAACGCATTGAATGATCTTGACCAGTCTGTTTCGCGTTTTCAGGGCAGCGCAGGCTGGTTTATGACCGGGTCAATAATATTAAAACTTGAGTATGTCAATCAGCATTATAATGAGTTTATTTCCAATTATGGCGCTGATGCCGGATTCCAAGGCGTGATGTTTGAATCTGCTATCTCATTCTGAAAGTGAAACTCCAGATAAAGATATTATTTCTTGCATTTGCAATACTCCCCGTCGTGACGGGGAGTATACCTCTTAACTCCAAAGGGAGGCCTGATGATAAGGGTAGTCCTGCCTGTGGAAATTTTATTGTAATTAATGGTGAATCAAATATTAATAAATTCAGTTTTTCATACATACCTTCTCTTATAAACAATGACAGCAGGACGAATAAAACTGAAAACGAAAAAATTGATTTAAAAATCCCGGTGCGCATGTTTAAACCAAGCAACCCCGGGATGTATGATGACTTTCTTACCCTTTTGAATGCAGAGGAGTATCCATATTTCAGGATAAGTCTCCTTCCGGGTGATCCGGGCAGAGATGGGAATTTATCATTTCCTGATAAAGAACGGATTTCGGTAACATTGGCAGGTGTGACAAGAGAATATTCTGTAGATTGTACTCTGACCTACTGCAACGACAGACTAATTCTGAAGGGAGAGCAGACTGTCAGGTTGACGGATTTTAAACTCACTCCTCCTGTCAGGTTGAAAGGAATTGTAAAGGTAGAGAATGAAGTAAGTGTAAATTTTGGATTTATTCTTAATTTTACAGATGAACAGTCGCTATCAATTCTAAAATGAAGATAAGTACACGAACCAGGTATGGAGTAAGAGCGATGATTGAAATTTCACTTGCAAAGAATAACAGCGGTGTATTTCAAAAGGATATTGCGGTTAATCAGAATCTTTCTCTTAAATATCTTGATCATATAATTCATGCCCTTAAGACAGCCCGCCTCATAACAAATGCAAAGGGGCACAAGAGCGGATATGTACTGACCCGTGATCCGGGGGAGATATCAATCTTTGATATTCATCGTGCATTTGAGCCAGACATATGTCTGGTCGATTGTGTGAGTGATAATTACAGGTGCGACTTTATGGAAAAATGCCAGGCACAGGGATTTTGGCATAATCTCAACGACATTGTGATTAATTACTTCAAATCTGTTACTCTGAAGGATCTTCAGGAGAATAAGATAAAAGCAGGAAGTGTTTTCTGAGCTTGCTTTCAATGAATATCAGGATAATCATAATTTGCTTCACTCAGAGCCTGCCTGCATTTATATCCAGTAACAGTAAATCACTCTGATTTACCTTATTGTCAGAATAAGAGTGCTCAGTTACATCCCGTGAACTGATCAGTAAATTTCGTCGGATTTCCTGCTGATGACTTATTCAGTTACCTTTGAGTTTCGATTTGAGCGAAATTCAAAAGGAATTGATTAAAAATTATATAAGGCTGTACTATTTTTGAATAATTTTCCGCTCTCTTAAGGAGATTATAATTTATCAAAATGAGATTCTTTATTTTATCCTTTATTATTTCATTGTTATCACCTGTGACCAGTGGAAGGTCCTATTATTTCAGGCATTACGGGAATGATAACGGATTGTCGAATAATTCGGTTGTTGCATGTATACAGGACCGGAGGGGATTTATCTGGTTTGGTACCAAGGAAGGACTGACCAGGTTTGACGGTTTCCAGAATAAAGTATTTCTTCATAATCCGTCTGCTACAAACTGTCTTATTGACAATTTTGTTACATCATTATGTGAAGATAAAGATGGTTGGATCTGGATAGGAACATCTAAAGGAGTATGTTATTATATACCTGATAATGATTGTTTCGGGACATTTGATCCCGGTAATATCAAAATTACAGATCTGCCTCTTGACATCAGGGCTGATAATAATAATTGTATATGGGTAGTAACTTTTTCAGGTACTTTAAAATACAATAAGGAGAGCAAAAAACTCAGTATTTATCCTGCAAATAAATATTTTACTCCCAGAAATGTTTATTCAACAAATACCGGGGAGATCTGGTTAACAGGTACCGATGGAAAGATTTATAAATATGATCCCCAAACCGATGATTTTACCGGTTACAAAATTCTTACCGATCAGGAGATATCTTCTTCTGTTCGTCTTATTAATATACTGGATGCAGGTAACGGCCGGTTGATAATTTCGAGCGACAAAGCGGGACTGAGGCAGATTGATCTAAATACAGGTAAGGTTACAGGTTTATTCGGGAATGACGAACTGTTTTCCAATCTCATAATACGGACAACATGTTTGTATAAGGATGATGAAATATGGCTGGGCACTGAATCAGGAGTCTATATTTTTAACCTTAATACAGGTTTTGTCGCAAATCTCCAGAAAGTAAATACCGATCCGTTTTCAGTTTCAAACAATGCAATCCGGACAATTATAAAGGACAGGGAAGGAGGAGTATGGATCGGAACATTTTATGGGGGTGTTAATTATCTTCCCCAGGAGAATAAACCATTTGAAAAGTTTTACCCCACCGGCTTGCCGGGATCACTTAACGGGAATGTTGTAAGAGAGATCCGCGCTGACTCATTTGGCAATATCTGGACAGGGACAGAAGATGCAGGTCTGATTAAGTTTGACCTGCAAACCCGCTTTTTTTCGGGGTTTTATCATAATCAGGACAAAGCAAATATAGACAGCAGGAATATTCAGGGAGTACTTGTTGATGATGATGAACTCTGGATAGGAACTTATGATAAAGGAATATATATTCTGGACATCCCTTCTGAAAAGATAACTGATCATTTTGAAATAAATGATGGCAGAAGTGGTCTCAGGACAAATTCGTTTATAACGTTCCTAAAAACTTCTGATGGAACAATTTATGCGGGAAGTGTTAGTGGGTTATACCTGTTTAACAGGAAGACTTCGACATTTAGTTTTCTGGATGATGTTGCGGCTGGTACGTTTATTCATGCCTTGTACGAGGATAGCAGGGGGAGTGTCTGGATAGGGACCTATGGAAGAGGTTTGTATAAATATGACAGAACGGCAGGGATCTGTAAAAAAATATTATCTGACAAGGGAGATTATGAGGGTCTGAGGAATGAGCAGATAACCTCTCTCCTGGAAGATAATGATCATAAGATATGGTTTACAACCGAAGGTAACGGCTTCGGTTTTATTGAGGGGCCGACAGATCAGATTGTGAGATACGTCCCAGGGAAGGACGTTGATTTTGCCATATTTTGTGCCATGCTGCAGGATGGCACCGGAGATTTATGGATAACATCCACAAGGGGCCTCCTTCGTCTTAATACCACAACAAATAAGTTCATAACTTATACAAAGGACGATGGACTTCTTGATAATAATTTCAGTTATAACTCAGCTTACCAGGATAAAAATGGTAAAATGTATTTCGGGACAGTCAGCGGCCTGGTCTCATTTAATCCTGCCGATATAAAGGAAAACACTTATAATCCGCCTGTATATTTTACCGGATTCCAGGTAAATGGTAAAGAATACTTTGATAATACGTCAGGTTCCTCAACTTTCAGATCAATCTTTATTACAGACCGTATTTCGCTGAAGCATTATCAATCTTCTTTGAGCATCGACTTTGTATCTCCAGGTTTTACCAGTCCCAATCTGACAAAGTACAAATATAGAATGGAAGGTTCTGATCAGGATTGGGTGATGATCTCAGGAAACAGAAAGGTTTACTATACTAATCTTTCACCCGGAGAATACAGGATGAGGGTCCTCTCTTCCCCCGACGGAGAAATATGGAGTCAGGATGAAGCCGTCCTGGATATAAAAATTTCTCCGCCATTCTGGCTCTCCCTGCCGGCTTATGCACTTTATATTGTTATCTCGGTATTTATAATCTACACTTTGCTGAGTTTCTATTTAAAAAAGAATACCCTGGAACAACAACGCAGAATAGATATTATAGAGACTAACAAGGAGAAGGAGATACTGAATGCAAAGATCAGCTTTTTCACCAACATTACCCATGAGGTCCGCACCCCTTTAACTCTGATAAAGGGACCTCTTGACAGGATTTTAAAATTGGGCATTAAAAACTCGAAGGATACGGAAGAAAATCTGCTCATTATTAAAAGAAATGCTGACAGGCTTCTGAGCCTGACAAACCAGCTTCTTGATTTCCGGAAAACGGAGAAAGAGATGTTCAGGCTTAATTTCATTACAACTGACCTGTACGAGCTGGTTAAATCGACATACAACCTTTTCCTTCCGTACGGTACTGAGAAAAGAATATCATTGCAGTTACATTCCTCTGTAGATCATTATAGCCTCCCTGTCGACAGGGAAGCGATAACAAAGATATTAAGCAATCTTCTTTCAAATGCCATGAAATTTGCCGAATCGGGGGTCGACTTATTCCTTGATCCCGGAACGGAGAAAGATGATAAGATTATTATCCGTGTAAACAGCGACGGAAAATTAATACCCAGGGAGTTCAACGAAAAGATTTTCGAGCCGTTTTACCAGATTGACTTTGATAAACCCGGAGAAAAAGGTACCGGACTTGGACTTTCGCTGGCGAGGTCGCTGGCAGAACTTCATCATGGCCGGCTGTTTCTCGATACTGCAGAAAAAACCTGCAATTCATTTGTCCTGGAATTGACTAAAATCCAGGAAGAGACAATAACAAGGGATATTATTCAGGATGTCACTGGTACAGGTGAACATCATGAGTTTGAGATTTTCGGGGCTCCTGATAATTCCAGCCTTAATATACTCCTTGTCGAGGACGAAATAGAGATGGGGAGATTCATAGCAAAAGAGATATCCAGTGAATATAATGTTATTCTGACTCACAACGGGGACGAAGCACTGAAAGCGCTGAAAAAATATAACATCATTGTCGTCGTAAGTGATGTTATTATGCCGGCCGTTAACGGATATGAACTTTGCAGACAGATTAAATCCAATATCGAATTCAGCCATATACCTGTAATCCTTCTGACGGCAACCATCCATCTGAATGCGAGGATTGAGGGCCTCGATTCAGGCGCAGACGCCTATATTGAAAAGCCTTTCACTACTGATCTTCTGATGGCCCAGATCGTTAACCTCATTAAAAACAGAAGCCTCGACCGGCAAAAATTCATTAATTCACCTCTTACTCCTTTCAAATCGGTTGCAATGAATAAGACTGATGAGGAGTTCCTTAAAAAACTTAATTCCACCCTTACTGACAATTTCTCTAAAAATGACCTCAGTGTGGAACGTATAGGTGAGTTATTGGGAGTAAGCGTATCAACCCTCTACAGAAAGGTTAAAGCACTGACCGACCTTAATACGGTTGAATATATAAGACTTGTGAGGTTGAAAAAGGCTGCTGAATTATTGTCGGATGGCGACTTCAGGATCAACGAAATATCATACCTCGTCGGATTCTCTTCTCCTTCATATTTTTCAACCAGTTTCCAGAAACAATTCGGGATCTCTCCTTCCCAGTTTGTGAGGAATTTAAGTAAGAATCGCTGATGGATGTTTCCCCGGGTTGTTTCCCGGTAGAAGGTATAAGCTCTCAGACTGCTGATCCTGACAGTTGCCCGCACCAGGATAATTATTATAAAAAACTATTTCATAATACCTTCCAGGGGTAATGCTTTATTAAACCTGGAATTGTTGATTTTAAGATCGAGGAGGATATTTCCCTTACCAATTTCATCGAACTTAATAACAATCTTTTCAGACTGAACATTTTCAATGTACCGCAAAGTCAGTTCAAGAGTCTGATCATCCACCCATGTATAGGCCTGAGCAATTTTAAAGGGAGGCAATCCATTCTGATTATTCTTTGCCTGTGCAAATATTGAAGGTCCATGTCTGGTCGTTTCACCTAGTTGCCATCTTCCCGAAGCAAATGAAAAGTCAAAAGAAGCCGTATCTGTTTTCAGATTGAGTAAACACATATCATCCTTAAACTCAAGAGTAGATACTCTTGAATATGTTTATCATTCGGTGCAAAAGTGAAAGTTTTGCCCGATACTAATGAGATGAGACAGATTCGTTACTGTTTTTTGCAGGAACCGGAAGAGCAAGAGAAGCCAGTCTCTCTTTCAACTCATGCAGATGCATTTTCATCAGGTGGTAATGCCTTATCCTGGATACCAGGGTATAAGTATTTCCAAACCATATCCAGTTCACCCCACATATCAGGAGAATCGGCAGTAAATATCACAACTGCGTCTTTATCAGGAATAACAAGTACAAACTGACCATTAGCCCCGTTAGCCTGGTACGAATTGTGGCGTGCACGCCAGAACTGATAACAATAGCCCTGAACGCCATCATTGGAGGAATCTCTTTTTGACTGTGTCATATCAGGATTCTGATATATTTTCACGGATGTAGCTTCTTCAACCCATTTTTTTGGAAGAAGCTGTTTGCCATTCCATTTGCCTTTCTGAAGATAAAACTGTCCGAATTTGGCCAGATCTTCTGTTTTCAATCTTAAGCCCCATCCACCTGTATTGATTCCATAAGCATCTGTTTCCCAATCCATCCCTTCAATCCCAAGCGGTTCAAAGAATCTGGGAGTCAGATAGTCAATAACTTTTTGTCCGGTTACTTTCGTAACTATTGCCGACAACATATATGAAGCTACTGAATTATAACGATATATTGTACCCGGTTCACTGAAGAAAGGCATAGCCAGGAATGATTTAACCCATATATCGTCACCTGTAAGCTGTGGCTCACGTCTTTGACCTGTCGACATACTGAGCAGATCCCTTATTCTGAGGTTTGATAAATTCAACGCTTATTGTATCAGGCAGGTATTCCGGGAAAAATGAAGCTACCTTATCGTCCAGACTAAGTTTCTTTTCACTTATTGCAAAACCCGATTGCAGTAGAGGTAAAACTTTTACTGGCCGAATTAAGAGTATGCTTTAGTTCCGGAGCATAAGGATTCCACCAACCCTCGGCTATAACCTTGCCATGCCTCAGAAACATAAAACTATGAAACTCATAATTGCTGGTTGCGGCAGAATCGAGAAAAGTAATTATTGCCCTTGACGAAACTCCTTCAGCTTCGGGGTCACTTTCCGGAAGCGAAGCGGGTACCTGTTTCTGTGTACATGAAATGATAGTCAGACATAGAATGATTATTGAAAGCGATGATCTGTTTAAAAAGTTTTTCATTGGGTAGGGTTTGATAAATTGAAAGGAACAGAAATAATATTATATAAAATTATGATTTATTGTTTAAATGTCGCGAATTCATTTTTTTCAGGTAATAAAACAATTAAAAAAAACTTAAATTGCATTATCCAACCGGCACAATTTCGAAGCAGGAGGGCTGTTTTAACTGATCATTCATCAACAGGTTAAGGATCTCATGAGGAATTTATTTAATTCGTTCATTATTAAAAATTTAAAATATGAAATTTAAAAACATTAATCATTCAGGACAAAAAAGCATTCTTGCTGTTTTAGTTTATCTGGGCACATGTCTGCCTCTCTTTTCTCAGACGGAAAAGCAATTTGTGATCGGGCAATTACCGGAATATAAGGTATCAAAGGCCCATGAATCCATTTCAGTTGATGGTAAAATGGATGAGGCCAGCTGGAAGAATGCTGAGGTCCGGACATTGGATTATTTTTACAGAGGAGATAAAACTCCTGAAAAACAGAATACAAAATTCCGGATGTTATGGGATGACGAAAATCTCTATCTCTACTATGAATGCGAGGACACTTCTCTTACAGCGCGTGAGACAAAACCTGACGGCAGGCCTTATCTTGACGATTGCGCTGAATTTTTTTGCCTCCCGATACCGGATAGCCTCAACTTTCATTTTGGATTTGAGATCAACATAATCAAAGCTGCGTACGATTATGTAATGCTATATAGCTATTACAACAAACGGAGTTTCTTTGTCCCGTCTTACAATCCCCCATATAAAGCGGAAGTTATATTTGACGGGACAGTAAATAACGATAAAGACAAGGATAAAATGTGGCAAATGGAGATTTCAATCCCATTTGTGGCATTCAGCAATTTCAGCGGCCGCCCGAAAGCCGGAGTAAAATGGGCTTTCCAGGCTGTCAGGCAGGACAGGAATTTTGTGGATGACAGATTCCGTTCTACATCTACTTTATATCCTATTTATGACATACGTAAAGATGTTCATCAACCTTCACGGTTCGGAATTTTGGAATTTCTGGAAAATTGATTTCATCTTCTGCAGAAGAGCATAGGATTCGCAGCAAGGTTAAGTCCGGAGAAACCGTATGAACAAGTTAATGCCTGTGATTGTGGTCAGTCATTTGGATTTCAACTTATTCTTTCAATTTTCAGTCACCTTTTGCATAATATTTAAACTATTCTTTAATATATTATTGAGACTTTTACGATCATCATAGCATCAAATCTGTACTGCGGCATCTCTTTGATCATATTAACCGGGAATGATCTGATACTATAATTGAGGAGTAGTTTAAATTCAATAGTATAGTATAAAATCGTAACTTAGTTTTAAGATTGATATTTTAATTAAACCCACTTATAAAGAAGAATGAAAACTCTTAAAATTTTATGTGCTGCACTGCTTATTTTTTCAGTCAACCTTGAAGCACAGGAGCTTATTGCTCTTTATCCCGGTACTATACCCGGTTCGAAAGAAATCCTGAATAAACCGGCAGCAGGAAATTCCCGTCCCGGAATAATTTCCGGCGTCACAATCCCTGAACTGGAAATCTATCTGCCTGATAAAGAAAAATCAACCGGGGCAGCAGTTGTGATATGTCCGGGAGGAAGTTATACAGTATTGTCATATCAGGGCGAAGGAATACGAACTGCACAGGAATTTATGAAAAACGGGATTGCTGCATTTGTACTCAAATACCGGCTCCCTGATGATGCAATTATGATTGATAAAAAAATCGGTCCGCTGCAGGACGCCCAGCAGGCTGTTAAAGTAGTAAGGGAAAATGCCTCAAAATGGGGAATTGATATAAACAGGGTCGGAATAGCAGGCTTTTCTGCAGGCGGACATTTAGCTTCGACTGAAGCTACTCATTTTGAAAAAGCCTTAATTGAAAATCCCAATAACACAAACCTGCGTCCCGACTTTCTGATACTGGTTTATCCGGTAATAAGCATGCAGGATAATCTGACCCATAAAGACTCAAGGACAAATCTTCTGGGACCTGAACCCACAGAAGAAGTTATAAATCTGTTCTCCAATGAATTACAGGTCAGCGAAAATACTCCGCCAACGTATATTACCCATACCGCCGACGATAAACTGGTAGATGTAGATAACAGTATCACCTTTTTTGAAGCTTTGAGACATCATAATGTTCCTGTCGAAATGCATATTTATCCAAAAGGCGGGCATGGATTCGTATTGGCAAAACCGGCTGAGGATTTTATGATGCCGATTTTGAAATGGATGAAAAATTCGAAAATTTTAACTAACTAATATTTGATATGAATAAGAGATCTGCAATTCTTGTTTTATTTATTCTGGTATTGCTTTCCTTTCCCGGAATTACAGATTGTCAGCCGCCCAGGGGACCATTGGCTTTTTCACCCCAGGTAAATCCTGATAAAACAGTCATTTTCCGGTATATTGCCCCAGGTGCAAAAGATGTAAGGCTGAGCGCACAGTTCGAAAAGGGTCCCGTAGCTTTGACAAAAGATGCCTCCGGGGTCTGGAGTGTACAGGCAGGACCGGTAAAACCAGACATCTATCCCTACAGTTTTATTGTGGATGGTATCCAGGTAATGGATCCGGGAAATGTTGACTTTTTTCCCAACGAAAGATTCAAGGGAAGCCTGCTTGATGTCCCGGGTGAAACTCCGTTGATCCATTCGATGAGAGATGTACCTCACGGAACAGTAACTTATGAATATTATCCTTCTGTTGAAGGAACAACAGGCTCTCTGGTAGTTTATACTCCTCCTGCTTACGAAAAGAATCCGTCAGAAAAATATCCTGTTTTTTACCTGATAAGCGGTACAACAGATACGGAAGAAGCCTGGTTTAAAGTTGGCCATGCCAATCTTATTCTTGATAATCTGATTGCTGAAGGTAAAGCCAAACCTATGATTATTGTAATGCCTTATGGGAATGTGGAAGCAAGGATCGCTGAACAGAAAAGCGGACTTAAACCGGCTGACCCTGCTGGCAGGGAAAGTACAGATGCTGTAACAAGGGCCAAAACATTTGGAGACGACCTGGTAAAAAACGTAATCACGTATATTGAAAAAAACTACCGTGCAATTAATAATGGAGATAACCGGGCTATTGGAGGTTTTTCGCGTGGCGGAGGTCAGACCCTCAGGACCGCTTTCGGTAACATGGACAAATTCTCATGGATATGTTGTTACAGTGCTTACCTGACTCCTCAGGAAATGGAAAGCGATTATAAACATGTATCCTCCGACCCCCGGCAAACCAATAACCAATTAAAGTTATTATGGATAAGCGTGGGCGACGAAGATTTCCTTTATACATCCACAGTCGAATTCATGGATTATCTCAAGTCAAAGAATGTCACTTACAAAAGCCTGATAACTTCCGGCGGTCATACCTGGATGAATACAAAAGTTTTCCTGACTGAAACGGCACAATTACTCTTTCAATAATTAAGATATACCATGAAAAAGTTATTACTGATTTTTACCATACCGATCCTTTTGTCAACAGACTCTTTTGGCCAGAGGGCTCCGGCTCCTGTATCACCCGAAGTGCATCCTGATAATTCAGTCACCTTCAGGATCTCAGCACAAAATGCACAAAAGGTGTTACTCGAAGCTCAGTTTTTAAAGGAAAACCTTCCCCTGGTAAAAGATGCCTCGGGTATCTGGAGCATCACTGTCGCTCCGGTACAGCCTGATATCTACCCTTATTGTTTCTGGGTTGACAGTATCCAGGTGGCTGATCCAAATAACACACTTATTTTTGCCAACGAACGGTTTAAATATAGTCTGGTAGATATTCAGGGTGATAAACCTCTGATCCATTCGTTGCAGAATGTGCCTCACGGAAAAATAAGCTATCGTTATTACAATTCTGAAACGCTGGGAACAACAAGGCGTTTACTTGTTTATACACCCCCGGGATTCGATGTGAACGGGAAAATCAAATACCCTGTGCTCTACCTTATTCATGGTGGCTCAGATACTGAGGAGACCTGGACAAAAGTAGGTCGTGCCAATCTGATCGCCGATAACCTGATATCCCAGGGAAAAGCAAAACCAATGATCATTGTTATGCCCTATGGCAATGTAAGGCCCAAACCGATGGACGACTTTACAAGGGATGTTGTTAATGATATTATTCCGTTTATTGAGACAAATTACCCTGTACTGACCGGAAGCCAACACCGGGCCGTTGCAGGATTTTCGGTCGGTGGAGGACAGACACTCAATATCGGGCTGACCAACACCGATAAATTCGGCTATATATGTTCCTATGCACCCTATACAACAACTGAGGAATTCAGAAAGATTTTTACCAGTTGGTCTCCCGATGCTGATTTAATGAATAAACAGCTGAAACTATTCACAATAAGTGTCGGGGCCGACGATTTCCTTTATGAAAGTGTTAAACAGAATGTAGCTATGTTCAGGGAGAAGGGTATTAACCTTGAGGCTTATTATGTCGATGGGGGCCATACCTGGATGAATTGCAAAAAATATCTGGCAAAGACCCTTCAACAGATATTCATCGAGTAGAATAATATTGTTTTAACATAACACGAACCAGAAATGAAGAAGTTTATTGCCTTGTCAATCGTATTGATTGCTATTAACTATCCTGCAAATTCACAGGATGTTGAGAAGCATGCTCCTCAGGGATTTGATACCCCTCGGGTAAATGTTCTGCACGGTAAAATAGATACAATTACCTATAGTTCAAAAACAGTCGGTACAAAGCGAAGGGCATTGATCTATACTCCCCCGGGATATACAAAGAGTAAAAAATATCCGGTTTTATATCTTTTACACGGGATCGGTGGCGATGAAAAGGAATGGCTTAACGGAGGCCAGCCACAGGTTATTCTTGATAACCTGTATGCCGATAAGAAAATAGAACCGATGATCGTTGTTATGCCAAACGGAAGGGCTTCAAAGGATGATAGTGCTAAAGGAAATACCATGTCGCCTGAAAAGGTGGCCGGGTTTGCTACATTTGAAAAAGACCTGTTAAATGACCTTATCCCGTTTATAGAAAAAAAATATCCTGTTCTGAAGGAGAGTGAACACCGGGCTATTGCCGGTTTGTCGATGGGAGGGGGCCAGTCGCTTAACTTCGGCCTTGGTAACCCCGACATGTTTGCATGGGTTGGTGGATTCTCTTCTGCCCCGAATACGAAAGTACCTGAGGAATTGCTGCCCGACCCCGGGGAAGCCATAAAAAAACTGAAGCTGATCTGGATCTCCTGTGGTGATGCTGACGGACTTATCACATATAGTAAGCGCACGCACGATTACCTGAGTGTCAACAATGTACCTCATATCTATTATATTGAACCCGGGGTACACGATTTTAAAGTCTGGAAGAATTCGCTTTACATGTTTTCCCAGCTCATCTTTAAACCGGTCGATGTTTCGAAGTTTAATAAGTACAGCGTGGTTGGAACTCCGGCTGCTTCAAATGTAAGGAATGCGATGTTTCCTCAGATAATGCCCGACAGCCGTGCAATATTTAATGTAAGAGCTCCCGGAGCACAGACTATACAACTCGACCTGGGAAAGAGATACGAAATGATAAAGAATAGTGACGGAGTGTGGGAGGTAACAACTGACTCTTTAACTGAAGGTTTCCATTATTATTCCCTGCTGGTTGACGGCCTGGCAGTTGCCGATCCTGCAAGTGAAACATATTATGGGATGGGCAGGATGGCAAGTGGTATTGAGGTACCCTTTAGCGGCGATGATTACTATTCAGTAAAAGATGTTCCTCATGGCGAAATAAGTATTAAACGCTACTTTTCCACTGTCCTTAATACATGGAGACAGTTTTATATTTACAAACCAGCCGGTTACGACGTTAATACAAATGAGAAATACCCGGTACTATATATAATGCATGGAGGTGGTGAGGATGAAAGAGGATGGTATTCGCAGGGGAAAACAGATCTGATTCTTGATAATCTGATCGCGGAGAATGAGGCTAAGCCAATGCTGATAGTTATGCCCGACGGAAATATGAATGCCCAGGGTAGTGTCGAAAGCGGTCTGAGAATGTTTGAAAGGGAGCTGAAACAGTGCATTATTCCTTTTATTGAAAAAAATTACAGGACCGAAACCGATTCAAAAAACAGGGCACTGGCCGGCTTGTCAATGGGAGGAATTCAGACACTTTATGCCGGAATTAGTAATACCGACCTGTTTGGATATCTTGGAATATTCAGTTCGGGCTGGAGAATCCCTTCTGACAATAAACTTGCCGAAGCTCAATATGATTTTCTGGGCAAAAATGCTGATAAAGTCAACAATAATCTGAAGCTGCTTATGGATTGCCACGGGAAGTAAGGAAGATGGAGCAAATCCGAATAGTAAGGCAATGATTGCCAGATATGACGAATTGAAGATCAGGTACATTTATAGTGAATATCCGGGAGGTCATACCTGGCCGGTATGGAGAAACAATCTTTATAATTTTGCCCGGTTGTTGTTTAAATAAACAAATCACCGGGTTCACCTCCGGCAGTTTTGTTGACCGTAAGCACGCAGAACTGGTAAACAGCGACAATGAATACCATAATAAATGTTTAAAGTTTAATATTAATAACCGACACTCATAATAAATTTAAAATTTTATAAAATGAAACTAAGAACCGTTACACTTCTGATTGCAGTAATGCTTTTATCATCCGTCAATGCATTTTCTCAGGACCCGGATTTTTACATCTTCCTCTGTTTCGGGCAGTCAAACATGGAAGGGAATGCTCGGATTGAGCCACAGGATACCATAGTTGACAGTCGTTTTCAGGTTCTGGAAGCTGTTGATTGCCCCGATCTGGGGAGGACAAAGGGAAACTGGTACACTGCAGTCCCTCCGTTGTGCCGCTGCCGTACAGGTCTGACGCCTTCCGATTATTTTGGAAGGACAATGGTTGCCAACCTTCCGGCTGATAAAAAAGTAGGTGTGGTTAATGTGTCGGTAGCCGGCTGTAAAATTGAACTTTATGATAAGGATACTTTTCAGTCGTATGCTGCAACTGCACCATCATGGATGACAAGTATTATCAACGAATACAGCGGAAATCCTTATCAGCATCTTGTTGAAATGGGAAAACTGGCTCAGAAAGCCGGTGTAATAAAGGGGATTTTGTTACATCAGGGTGAGTCAAATACCAACGATTCAATATGGCCCATGAAGGTAAAAGTGATATATGAGAATCTGTTGAAAGACCTGAATCTCGACCCGAAATCTGTTCCATTGCTGGCAGGTGAGGTTGTGAATGCTGATCAGGGAGGAGTCTGCGCAAGCATGAATTCAATAATTGCAACTCTGCCTCAGGTTGTTCCTAATTCTTATGTGATCCCTTCTGACGGTTGTACCGATTCACGCGACAACCTTCATTTCAATGCAGAAGGATACCGGAAATTCGGAACACGTTATGCAGCAAAAATGCTTTCTCTTATGGGGTATAACAGTTCAATACCTGAATAACCTGAGGACAGGACTAAGGCAAATAAATCTATTTCACAGCATAACAGGTCAGGAAGATAACGATAAGTAGCTGTATCCGGTACCGGCCAAAGGAGACTGACACCGGATATAAACAAACATTTTGAAGAAAATATTTTATAAACAAAGCCAATCATATGAAGAAGATTACAGTTCTGCTTACGATGTTTGCAATGTTTTGCGGTGGAGTGATCAATGCCCAGCAACCTTCGCCGGTAAAAGTTGATGGCGGGTTATTGCAGGGTACAACCGAAAACGGGTTAACAGTCTACAAAGGGATCCCCTTTGCCGCCCCGCCTGTTGGTGACCTCCGGTGGCGCCCCCCTCAGCCCCCGGCAAAATGGGATGGAGTGCTTCAGGCAACTAAATTTGCTCCCGGACCCATACAGAGCGGAAATCCTCCCTCCGGCAAGAGTGAGGACTGTCTCTACCTGAACATCTGGACCCCGGCGAAATCTGCAGGTGAAAGTATCCCTGTACTTGTCTGGATCTACGGTGGCGGTTTTGGAGGAGGAGCCACATCAGAACCTAACTACAGCGGGGAGAATCTTGCCAAAAAGGGTGTGGTGCTTGTAAGTATTGCCTACCGTGTTGGCCTGATGGGATTCTTTGCACACCCTGAGTTGAGCAGCGAGAGCCAGAATCACGTGTCGGGGAATTATGGCCTTCTTGATATGATCGCCGGGTTGCAATGGGTCCGCAAAAACATCGCTGCATTTGGTGGTGACCCTGATAAAGTTACTATTTTCGGTGAATCGGCAGGGGGAATAGCGGTAAGTATGCTTTGCGCATCACCACTGGCAAAAGGAGTGTTCCAAGGTGCTATTTCACAAAGCGGTGGTTCATTCGGACCGCCACGTCCGACAACTTATCCCGGCGAGAACCAGAAACGCCTCGCAGATGCAGAACGTGACGGACAAACATATCTCAAAAACGCCGGGGTATCGTCAATAGCTGAACTCAGGAAATTGGAAGCCGGTAAACTGCCGGCAGTGAGAGGGATGTCATGGCCGATTATTGATGGCTGGGTGATCCCTGACGATCAATATAAACTATATGAGGCCGGAAAATTTAATGACACACCGATCCTTGTAGGTTATAACTCCGATGAAGGAGCGAGCTTTTCACCACCCAAAACTCCGGAAGATTATATCACCGGCGTCAGGGCCCGTTATGGAAAGTTTGCCGAAGACCTCTTGAAAGCTTACCCTGCCGGTACCAACACGGTTCCCAAAACCGCACGCGACCTTGCCCGTGATGCAGCCTTTGGCTGGCATACATGGATATGGGCCAGATTACAGTCAGGGACGGGGAAATCCAAAGCTTTCTATTACTATTTTGATCAGCACCCCGACTATCCCGCCGATTCACCACGGGCCGGATATGGATCTCCCCATGGCCAGGATGTGGCATATGTATTCCAGCATCTTAATGCTTCAAACCCTCAGGTAACGAAGAACGACCTGGAGATATCAGAAGCCATGGCCACCTACTGGACCAACTTTGCGAAATATGGTGATCCCAGTGGCCCCGGGGTACCGGTATGGCCGGCTTTCAGCGATCAAAACCCTGTTGTTATGCATTTTAACAAGACTCCGCATACTGGTCCTGTACCGGACGCCGCATCACTAAAGAGCCTTGATGCTTATTTTGCATGGCGACGGACACCGGAAGGCGATTCATGGGCTAAGTAATTATTATAATAATGAGAATATTACCTTCAGTACTACCGGTACGACAGAGAATTTTACTGCCTGTTATCCTTGTTTCAATAATGTTCCTGCCGGCAAATATCATCCGGGCTCAGGAAGATATTGATGTCGGAATAACAGGCTGGGAGGCAAAAAGGCCGGTAATGGCCGGTGCCTGCGATAACGGATGTCCGTGGGGAGAACTGGCTGATTTTGTTCAGGAATCTATGAAGCCATTAGGCTATTCTGTAATTATTTGCCGTAACTGTAACAGGTCGTACGGTGCACGCCTTGTCTCCCAGCATGACTATCCGCCACCACTTGACGAAATCAATCTTAATGACGGCGTTAACGTACGCGTTGATGCACGTGTTGATTTCGGAGTGACATCGAGTTCCATGCTGTATTCGGCTTACAGGGGAACTTATTCCAATCTGCGTCTTATTGCAAAAATTGAAGATCCATTCTATTATATGGTTGCTATAAGAAAAGAATCCGGCATAAGAGATTTTGCATATATTAAACAGCATCGTCTTCCTGTCAGGATTATGGGTGCAGATGGTAACATGTCAACTATCCTGAAGTATTATGGTATAACTACTGATGACATCAATACCTGGGGTGGGAAAACAGGCGTTACTGCCGAAGAGGCCATTAAAGGTGACTTCGATATTATTGCCGGATTTCTTGCTAGTCCGTCCCTAAACCCGGAATCTTCTTCGTGGACAACTTTAAGCCAGAAATTTGATCTCTATTTTTTGGAATTACCTGAAGACCTGCTAAAACTTATTGCTCAACAAAATGTAGATGCTGAGTACGTTACTGCTCATAACGGTTTACTTAGAGGAGTTAACCGCCGGATAAAAACGTTGGGCAGGTCAGGTGAATCGGTTTTTGCGCGTGATGACACACCTGAACAGGCAGCATATGACCTTGCCAGGGCAATTGATGAAAATCACGGAGCACTAAAATGGTTTATACGGGTTTATACTTACGATACTAAGAGTGTATGGCAAAATTTTGGGGTACCATTGCATCCCGGCGCTGAGAAATATTACAGGGAAGCCGGATACATAAAGAAATAGTCCGGTCATAAACTATCTTTGGTCAGGAAAAACAAAATGTATGAATTTACTGTTAACTGCAAAAAATCACGTTTCTCAGACTTTTAAAATTAACGGTCATTACACCGCCGTTTATCTGACTCTGATTCTGATATCTGGAATTAAATTTATACGGTTAATACAATCAATATGATCAGGAGACTTTTATGGGGGACAATGATTTCCTCTGTTTTGATCAGTTCCGCCTTCGCCCAAAAAAAGGCGCCTGAGCCATATGGTCCGGTTCCGGATGAAAACCAGATCAGATGGCAGGAAATGGAATATTATGCATTTGTCCATTTCTCAGTAAATACATATACAGATATGTCATGGGGTTACGGAGATGAAGATCCGGAAATCTTTAACCCCACAGAGTTGGATTGCCGCCAGTGGGCCCGTATCTGCAAGGAATCCGGGATGAAAGGCATAATATTGACAGCAAAGCACCACAGCGGCTTTTGTCTGTGGCCGTCAAAATACACAGAGTACTCTGTGAAGAATTGTCCCTGGCGCGATGGCAAGGGCGATATCGTCAGGGAAATGTCTGATGCCTGTAAAGAGTACGGTCTGAAATTAGGTATCTATCTATCGCCATGGGACAGGAACCATCCTGATTATGGGAAACCGGAATATATCACATATTTCAGGAATCAGCTCAGGGAACTGCTGACCAATTACGGTGATATTTTCGAAATATGGTTCGATGGAGCCAATGGTGGTTCAGGATATTATGGTGGTGCCAGGGAAACCCGCAAAATAGACCGGACAACTTATTATGACTGGAAAAATACCTATAAAATGATTCGCGAACTGCAGCCCGGCATCGTAATATGGAACGACGGAGGTGACAGAGCTGATCTGCGCTGGGTCGGGACCGAAGCCGGTTATGTTGGTGAGACAAACTGGAGTTTACTGAATGCCACCGGTGAGGTACCTGAAAATATGTTACGCTACGGTGTTGAAAATGGTGATTCGTGGGTCCCGGGCGAGGTAAACACTTCTATTCGTCCGGAGTGGTTCTATCACCCGGGTGAAGATACGAAGGTTAAGACTTTACCTCAATTGATGGACATTTATTACAACTCAATCGGACGTAACGGAACACTTTTGCTTAACTTCCCGGTAATGCCAAATGGACTGATCCATCCCAACGACGAAAAAGCAGCTGTTGAATTTGGCAGGACCGTCAAAGAAGTTTTTGCCGTGAACCTTGCAGAAAAGAAAAAAGCAAGTGCTTCCAATGTCCGTGGCAAAAGCAAAAAATTCAGTGCTGACAAAGTTATTGATAATGATAAGAACACTTTTTGGGTTACAGATGATAATATAAAAACAGCTTCCCTGACGATTGATCTGGGAAAAACTACCATCTTCAATCTTTTCCTGGCACAGGAGTACATTCGTCTGGGACAACGCGTGAAAGCCTTTACTGTTGAGGCTTTTGTTGATGGGAACTGGAAGGAACTGGCAAAAGGAACGACTATTGGATATAAGCGGATTCTCCGTTTCCCGGCTGTTGAGGCATCACAGGTCCGTTTCACAATAACCGGTTCGAAAAGTTGCCCGTTGATTTCTGAAATAGGTATTTACAATGAATCCCAACTGCTGACTCCTCCTGTTGTAGTGAAGAATAAACCCGGGGAAAGAGTACAATTGAAAATACTGAGTTCGGGACTTAATTCCCCTGTTTCGTTGTCAGGGGTAACATTTGATTAAAAATGATCTTAAGTTTTTTAAAATACTAATAAAATCTAAAAGAGATGAATATGAAAAAAGAAGTAAAAGTTTATAGTGGATTCCTTATCATCATTCTTTGCCTTTTCAGTTCTGTTGTTGCAACAGGGCAGAATGCCAGGATTAAATTTGATACCGAACGTATTATAGGAGAAGTTGATAAGAACTTATATGGAAATTTTGTTGAACACCTTGGCAGATGCGTTTATGGTGGGATTTATGAGCCAGGTTCACCGCTATCTGATGCTGATGGTTTCAGAAAAGATGTACTGGAAGCTGTTAAAGGACTGAATGTTTCGCTTATCCGGTATCCCGGCGGTAATTTTGTATCAAATTATCACTGGCTCGACGGCGTCGGGCCAAAGAATGAAAGAGTACCAAGGATGGAACTTGCCTGGGCCCGGCTTGAGACCAATGAGTTCGGAACAAATGAATTTGTTAAGTATTGCAGGGCTGTGGGGAGCGAACCATATCTGTCGGTTAATATGGGAACAGGCACCATCGAAGAGGCACAAAGATGGGTTGAATATTGTAATGTGAATGAGGGTCCGTATTATGCAGAGCTCAGGAAGAAACATGGTTTCACCGGAGCCTTTTAATGTAAAATACTGGAGTCTTGGCAACGAAATGGATGGTGAATGGCAGATGGGACACCTGAATGCCGAAGATTATACCAAGAAAGCCCTGGAAGCTGCCAAGCTGATGAGGCTTACATCTCCTGATATTAAGCTAATTGCAGCAGGATCATCAAATTACAGACCCCATGCCGATCCTGACTACTGGAACAGGTCAGTAATAACTAACCTGAAAGATGTTATCGACTATATAGCTCTTCATATGTATGTTGGCAATCCCGAAAATAACTATTATAATTTCCTTTCAACGCCACTGGTTATGGAACAGAGGACTCATATCGTAAGGGGAATGATTGATGAGGCAATGCAAAAAGCTGACAGAGGCGACAGGCCACCTGTCTATATTGCATGGGACGAATATAACGTATGGTACAGGGCCAGAACAACCGAAGCAATGCAGGGAACAAGAGCTCTGGAGGAGAGATACAATCTCGAGGATGCACTTGTTATAGGAGGATTTCTGAATGTATTTATCCGTAATGCCGACATTATTAAAATGGCCAATATGGCTCAGCTGGTGAATGTTATTGCTCCCGTCTTTGCTGAAGAAAAAGGTATGTTCAGGCAGACAATCTATTTCCCGCTGGAATTATTTGCTAAAAACATGCATGGAAAATCTCTTGATCTTTTGGTTGATTGTCCAACATATAATACTGAAGAATTTAATATAGGACTGGGTGAGGCAACGACAAAGCAATCGGACGTGCCCTATCTTGATGTATCAGCTACTTACGACAATGGAGAGGTTGTAATTTGTGTTGTCAACAGGCATAAGGATAATCCTGTCAGTACTGATATCATCTGCCAGTCGGGCGAGTTTAACGGTGCGCTGAAGGTCTCTGAAATTAACGGATCAGATATCAAGGCAACAAATGACTTTGGGAGCGAAAACATCAGGACTGTATCAAAGCCGGATCTGAAGCCTGACAAGAATATGGTGACATATTCGTTTCCTGCACATTCCCTGACGATGATCCGTGGGAAACTTAAATAAATTGATGACCTGATTTATTACATTATATTTTAAACATTAGTTCCATGAAAAGAGGTTATTTAAGTCTTATAATGTTTATCGCCTTAATATTACCTGTTGTCGTTTCAGCACAGGTTAAACAGGCACAGAATCCGGTAATTTTCGCCGATGTACCTGACATTTCGATTATGCGGGTGGGTGATTCATATTATATGAGCAGTACAACCATGCACATGATCCCGGGTGTCCCGATAATGAAATCAAAAGATCTGGTAAACTGGCAGACAATCAGCTATGCATACGAAACTCTTGGCGATAATGATGCGATGAACCTGGTAAATAACAAAAACGCCTATGGGAAAGGCACCTGGGCCAGCTGCATACGTTATCACAACAACACATTTTATGTTTCTACCTTTTCATCAACAACAGGTAAAACATATATCTTTTCAACAAAAGATATTGAGAAAGGACCATGGAAGGAGATATCATTCAGCCCAAGTTTTCACGACCATACGCTATTCTTCGATGATGATGGCCGTGTTTATCTGATATACGGTAATAAAAAACTGACACTTGTTGAACTTAACGCTGATCTTTCAGGAGTAAAAACAGGTGGAATAAATCAGGTCATCATCGAAAATTCAAGTGCCCCGTCGGGTCCCGATAGCGGCCTGGGAGAAGGCTCACAGTTATTTAAGGCTAACGGTAAGCTGTATCTTTTTAACATTACGTGGCCAAAAGGAGGCATGCGTTCTGTTGTTATTCACAGGGCAGATAAAATTACCGGTCCATGGGAAGGGAAACTTGTCTTCCAGGATAAAGGTGTAGCACAGGGCGGAATGGTTGATACACCCGATGGTAACTGGTTCGCTTATCTCTTCCGTGATTATGGTTCAGTGGGACGTATGCCTTATATTGTTCCAATGAAATGGGAGAATGGCTGGCCGGTAATAGGTGTCGATGGCAAGGTGCCTGATCTCCTTGATCTGCCTGCAAGCAAGGGCCTGATGCCAGGTATAGTTGCATCAGATGAATTCTCACGCCGGAAGAAAGACCCTGCTCTCCCGCTTGTCTGGCAGTGGAACCACTATCCCGACAACAAACTATGGTCGGTCACACAGAGGAAGGGGTACCTGCGGCTTACAACAGGCCGTATAGATACCATTCTTACAACTGCAAAAAATACTCTGACCCAGCGTACAATTGGTCCCGAATGCTCAGGTTCGACATCTGTTGATGTAACAAATATGAAGGAAGGCGACTTTGCAGGACTTACTCTTTTGCAAAGGAAATTTGGCCAGGTTGGAGTAAAGTTCCTTAACGGCGCCAAATCAATTGTTATGGTCAGTGCACAGACAAATAAACCTGTCGAAGTCGAAAAAGTACCTTTAAACCAGAATGTAGTCTATCTTAAAGCTGAATGTAATTTCAGAGATCTTGCCGACGTTTCAGATTTCTTTTACAGCCTTGATGGCAAAACTTGGACAAAGATCGGATCGCAACTAAAAATGGAATATTCCATGCCTCACTTTATGGGTTACCGTTACGGTCTTTTCAATTATTCTGCAAAAACCCCGGGAGGATTTGTTGATTTCGATTATTTCCGCATTGAGAACAAATTAACGCAAAAACTTTAATCCAGACTATTCCGATATGAAAAAACTATTTTACAGACTATCAATGTCATTCTCCATGCTTTCCCTGTCACTTACTATATTTGCACAGGGGAGCAGGATCGAATCACCGGTCGTACATCCTGACAAAACCGTTACTTTTTCATTCAGGGCACCAAATGCAAAGAAGGTTGAACTCAGTACCCAGTTTGTCAAGGGTAATCAGGCACTCACTATGGACGCTTCAGGGACATGGAGTATTACACTGGGACCGGTAGAGCCTGATATCTATCCCTACAGTTTTGTAGTAGATGGCATATCAGTTGCAGATCCAAATAATGTAATGATCTTTCCAAACGAACGATTCAAAAACAGCCTGGTTGAAATCCCCGGAGAGAAAACTTCACTTTATTCCCTTCAGGATGTCCCCCACGGTACACTGACCTATTGTCATTACTATTCCAAATCGCTGAAACAGATCCGTCCGCTGATAGTATATACCCCACCTTCGTATAATAAAAGCAAATCCAAATCCAAATACCCGGTGTTCTATCTTATAAGCGGCACTACTGATACGGAAGAAACCTGGTTCAGGGTTGGAAGGGTGAATAATGTGCTCGACAACCTGATTGCCCGGAAGGAGGCTGTGCCTATGATTGTTGTAATGCCCTATGGAAATACTGCTACCGGAACCACTGCAACTGCTGCGGCAGCTCCTTCAGCAGGTATCCCGGCCCCATCATCAGCCGGAGCTGCCGACATGTATAAAGTATTCAACGAGGATCTCATCGGAAGCATTATGCCATATGTTGAGGAGAATTACCGTACAATTACCGACAGAAACAGCAGGGCAATTGCAGGATTCTCAAGAGGTGGAGGTCAGTCATTGTTTGCAGGCTTTGCCAATTTCGACAAATTTGCCTGGATATGTGGCTATAGCGCTTATCTGACACCGGAAGTTTTCGAACAAAATTTTCCGAAGATATCTGCTGATCCGAAAACGACCAACAAACAGCTGAAACTATTATGGATTGGAGTCGGAGACGAAGACGCACTTTATAAGCCGACTGTTACGTTTGTTGACTACCTTAAGGACAAGAATATTGAATACAGGAATCTATACACTTCAGGAGGTCATACATGGATGAATGCCAGACATTATCTGTCAGAAACCGTTCAGACATTTTTTAAATAATAGTGCTGGTTTCAAATGGACATTTATTAGTTTTATACCAGCAGCCTGATTAAATTTACGATGAATTGAGATGTTAAAAAAACCCTATTAAAGGGTGTAAATAAAAAGCAGATCATTAAATTAGCAGGTAAATCACAAATAATATTTTATATGAAGACTATTCTACTCTGTATCCTTAGCCTTGTTCTGATAACTGATATCACTGCCCAGGATGACTCCCATTTGAAACTATGGTATGCACAACCTGCTAAGCAATGGGTTGAAGCACTGCCCGTTGGTAATGGCCGGCTGGGTGCTATGGTATTCGGTGACCCCACTAACGAAGTCATACAGCTTAACGAAAATACAGTCTGGGCCGGACAGCCAAACCGTAATGATAATCCGGGTGCAAAAGAAGCACTGCCCGAGGTCAGAAAACTGATTTTCGAAGGAAAGTACAAGGAGGCTCAGGATCTTGTTAATCAGAATTTTATCACCAAAACATCGCATGGTATGGCTTACCAGACTGTTGGTGAATTGAAACTGACATTCCCGGGGCATGAAAGCTACTCAGAATATTACCGGGAACTTGATATTGAAAAGGCTATGGTGTCGACCAGCTATAAGCTGAATGGAGTAAATTACAAAACCACCACTCTTGCTTCATATCCCGATCAGGTAATTATTATGAGGATTTCTTCAGACAAACCCGGGACGGTGAGTTTTACAGCCTCGATGGAGAGACCTTCAAAAGTTGATATCTCGACAATGGGAAATAATGAACTAATCCTTGAGGGAACCACAAGCGATTTTGAAAAGGTCAAAGGGGCTGTGCAATTTAAAGCCAAAGTAAAGATCTTAACTGAGGGAGGTACTATATCACCAACCGACACAACCCTGAATATTACTGGCGCCGATGCAGCTACAATTTATATTTCAATCGCATCGAACTTTAATAATTATAACGATTTAACAGCTAATGCCGGTGAGAGGGTAAACTCATACCTGCAGGGTGCACTTAAGAAAGACTATGATAAGGCAGTAAGTGATCATATTGCTGATTATCAAAGCTACTTTAACAGGGTAAGCCTCGATCTCGGAGTAACCGGTTCTGTTGAAAATCCTACAGATACCAGGCTTGAACAATTTGCAAAGGGTAACGACCCTCAACTTGTAGCATTGTACTTTCAGTTCGGCCGCTATCTGCTTATTTCCTCTTCAAGGCCCGGTGGACAACCTGCTAATCTTCAGGGCATCTGGAACTACCAGCTCACGCCATCGTGGGACAGTAAATACACAGTGAACATAAATACTGAGATGAATTACTGGCCATCTGAGATTACCAATCTCACTGAATTGAACGAACCTCTTGTCAGGATGGTACACGATTTATCACAGACAGGCAGACAAACGGCACGGGATATGTATGGTGCCGGGGGGTGGGTTTTGCATCACAATACGGACATCTGGCGGATCAATGGTCCGATCGACGGAGCTTTCTGGGGAATGTGGCCTATGGGTGGCGCCTGGCTTTCACAGCACCTGTTCGATAAGTACGACTTCAATGGTGATATGGAGTTTCTGAAAGCAACCTGGCCGGTTGTTAAGGAGGCCTCCATTTTTTTCCTCGATTTCCTGGTTGAGGAGCCCGTACATAAGTGGCTCGTGGTGAGTCCGTCAGTATCACCTGAGAATGCACCGGCAGTACATTCGGCATACTCAATATCTGCAGGCACTACTATGGACAATCAATTACTGTTCGATTTGTTCTCCAGAACAATAAAGACAGCCACAATCCTTGATACGGATAAGGAACTTACCGCGAAACTGGAGACAGCATTGAAACGCCTTCCCCCAATGCAGATAGGGAAATGGGGTCAGTTGCAGGAATGGATGGAGGACTGGGATAATCCAAAGGACAACCACAGACATGTATCTCATTTATACGGACTCTATCCGTCAAACCAGATTTCACCTTACAGAACACCGGAATTGTTCTCCGCAGCAAGAACATCCCTGATAGCCCGCGGTGATGAATCAACAGGATGGTCAATGGGCTGGAAAGTGAATTTATGGGCTAGGCTGCTTGATGGTGACCATGCCTATAAACTGATCACAGAACAGTTAACTCCATCCATACAGCCAAATGGACGGCAAAGAGGAGGCACTTATCCTAACCTTTTTGATGCTCATCCTCCGTTCCAGATAGACGGAAATTTCGGATGTACTTCAGGGATTGCTGAAATGCTCATGCAAAGCCACGACGGGGCTGTTCACCTTTTACCTGCCCTTCCTGGTGCATGGAAAACAGGTACCGTAAAAGGATTAAAGGCCCGGGGTGGCTTTGAGGTAGATATTGAATGGGGGAACGGCAAAATAACATCTGCTCTGATCAAATCGTCACTTGGAGGAAATTGCAGGATCCGCTCTTATACCCCTCTGAAAGGTAAAGGACTTAAAGCTGCAAAAGGTCAGAACTCAAATCCTTTCTATGTTACTCCTGAAATTGCGAAGCCATTGAACAATTCTGAAAGTACCGGAGTTTTGACATCAGCTCAGAAAGTATTTGAGTATGATATAAAAACCAGGAAGGGAGGTTCAATAGAAATTACAGGATTATGACATGTTAAAAGAGGTCTGTTTTGCATTTTCCTGACCAATGGTCAATATCTAATCTTACAACCTCTGTATTGCCGGATGATCTTTCAGCGTATTCCATACCCGCTGTCTTATCCGCTGGTGAATATTTATCCAGTATCAGTTCAAGGGCTTTTAACCGCTCGTGATCAGTCAGGTTCCTGAAAGCTTTGCATTCGAGGAAAATACTCTCATATTCGGTTGTAAATTTATCAGATATTACCTTTGTCATGCCGACTATGCTGAACGTGACCCTGTTGCATTTATCTATACAACGCAACTTCCGGCCTTCGGTGGCGCAATGGAAGTAAAGCGACCCGTTACCATTCCATACGTAATTTACAGGTACCGCGTACGCACCTCCCTCTTCGCCCGCCATCGAGAGTATCCCATATTCGCTGTCTGTTAGTAATCTGTATGCCTGTTGTTCATCAAGCAACCTGTCCTGTCTTCTGACATCTTTATTTGTATAGATCATCTGATTCGTTTTAGAAATTCATCATTGAAATATACCGGATATTGTTGACTTGATCAAAACTTACAGGAAAAGCCAGCCAGCCTGGCTTTTCCTTATTGTAACAGAACTCCCTGTGAAGAGAATGTAGAGTGTGGCTTTTTTTTAAATGAAAATCAGGATAATAACCGCTGCAATGACACCTGTCAAAACTGTTATCATCCCTTTCCGGAATAGTTTTGAATCCGGTCTGAACATCCATAAGGATGAGATCGCCATAAAAAGCAGGGAAATCCCAAAAACCAGTGTAAACCAGTGAACCGGATTATTGCTGGGTGATTTATGAAGAGAGGTCAGTTTGCCGAAGGGGAAGATCAGTTCTTTTACCGTATATTCTGCCTCTCCTGTTTTTGTATTGAATTTTCCGCCCTGGAAATAGACCAAATCTCCTTTGGTTTCAATTACCTTGAAATCACGAAGCCTGAGTGAGGTACCAATTTCAGAAGCAATAGTTCCTGCTGGCAGATTAACTTTAACTATTTTTTCGTACTTCATGAAATCAGAATCCCTGTACACAAGAACAATTCCGCTGAAAGCAAAAATTAAAACGAATCCAAGGATAAAGAAGCCAATATACCTGTGCAGGACACGCATATAATAATTGATCGGTTTTTTCTCTTTAGTTTCCATAAATAACATTTTTCCTGTATTTAAATAATTACGAATTTACAAAATAAAAGTATGCGTATATTTGACCATGACGGTCTTGTTGAAGAAATCAGGTTTTTCAGGAACAGAATAGAGCCTGGCCACACCCCTGAAATCGTTAAATACCAGGAAGAAATCATTCCCTTCACGGGGGTTATATCTCAATCTGAAGTTGGTGATAAGTTCATCCTCAGTATTAACATATTGAACATATATGGTTGCGGAGAGTTTTGTGCTGAACATATATAATGCTTTTAGGTTGGCAGAGTGGATGTTAAGTGAATTATTAGTTGCTCTGTCAGGAAAACGGATCGCATTGAATTCATATCCGGCCGATAGATTCAGGCTGGAGGATATATTAAAATTGGATTCTGTTTCGAAACCAATTCTTTTACCGTCATAAAACTTACCTGCGTTAATGTCGGCACTGAGGGAGATCATCCTCGCATCGGACGTTGATATCTGGGCCTGGAAACCAGTAAACGAATAATTTCCGGCTATAACAGTAATGCTGTCCGACAATTTAAAATCATAAAGTACCCCTTCTTCCTGTAATTCAACAGATAAAGCTCCGCGTACTCCTTTTTTGGTTATAAGTTCAAATTCCGGGGAGATCTGCATTGATTCAAGGTTACCATCCTCAAGACGCGAATACCTTTCGCCCCTGATATTTATGCTGTAATTGAAAAGTTTTGATTTCTCACCCGGCATCCATCCGTACAGCATGCTTCCATTAAAGCCCTGAATACCTCCCCTCATTATGAATCCGGTACCAGGATTGAACTTCAGGCCGGAATAGGTATAATTGAGACTGTAGGCAAATCCTTTTTCCGAACGTCTTTGCCAGTCCAGCATTATAAATGAAGGGTCAAGGGAATTTATTTTATTTCCTGTTTCGCTGTCGTAGGTTTGAGACCACTTGACATTCAGATAATCATCTCCAAAAAGTCTGAATATTCCATCAAGACCGTAAGCCAGATTATGAAAGCCATTCATCCCAAGCCTTGAAGTGAAAATCCCTCCGACATAGCTGTTCTGATTGATAACCTGCCTTCTCATCCTCAGAACACCGTAATTCTCTCCTGTCGTTTCTTCATGTTCAGCTGTCTGCATATCAAGAAAGCCCATGTCCCATTTTCCTATCCGGCCAGTCAGTCTTGCGCCTCCAAGTATCCTTACGGGCTCTCTCCGGGCTATACCAATGTTCCTGCTGTAAAACAGATTATCTGATCGTCCGCCAAGGCTGAAATCAAACAGGCTGGACCTTTCCTGGAAAAACATTCTCTTTTCAGGGAAAAAAAGTGAATAACGCGTGAGATTTACTTGCTGATCGTCAGCCTCAACCTGGGCAAAATCGGTGTTCGCAGTCAGATCAAGGGTAAGATTGCTGTTGATATTGTATTTAATATCGAGGCCTGCATTATATTCAGGATCATCCATCCTGACATAACCGGTCTCATCTTCATTGAGCGACCAGTCGCGCGAAAAGCCACCGATGACATAAGGGGAGACATACAATGGTTTTGATGGCCGCGCTCCTTCTATTGTTAACGTCCGGGCCAGCGAAGGCTTGTTGGCCGCCAGAAAGCCATATCTGGGATCTATGGACGGATAGGTGTCAGTCTCATCATTTGCACTGATATTCCGGCTTATTATCAAACCCATTGTTGCTATATCATTCTCAGATTTAAATTTCAGACTCGAAAAAGGGATCCTCATTTCCACGTACCACCCTTTATCATCCCTCGTTGTTTTAACATCCCAGAATGTGTTCCAGCTGAAGTTTAAATCTGATGATCCTCCTGGTCCGCCGCCGCTTCCCGAGGCATCATTTGAAATAGTGTAATCAGTTCTGAGACCTGTGGGAGTTGTAAAAAAGGCCAGGCCGTTCTCGTTGTCATCATATGTGTCAAGAATAATCCCGAAAGCATCATAGTCAAAGAGACGTTCATCCCTTTTCTTTGTTAAAGCGAAAATCTTCGACGCGTCTTTCATGTAGAGGCTGGCAGCCACCCAGAGGAATTCATCATCATATCCGATCCTTATTTCACTCTTTTCCGAAGGTTGTGATCCGTAGTTTGGCTTAAGCATCGTAAGGGCAAAATCATCAAGAACCGTCCATGTTGGTTCCTCCGGAATGCCGTCAAATACGATAGGGTCCGTTATCCTCTTCAATTTTACTGGCTCCTGGCCTATTGCCTTTTCTGGGAGGCTTAATGATAAAACAATCATTAGTAAGCTAAAAATCCCTTTATTCAGCTTCGCTGTAAATTCAGTCATCAGTCAATATGGTGTTAAAATTATCACATGGTCAAATTTATTGGATATGGTACCACAATGTTTAAAAATCATGTCGAACCAGCTTAAATTGAACTTGAACTTTCTCCATTAAAGGATGAAATTCCTTATTCCCCGAACCATTTTTTGAATTCGCCGATCCTGACCCGGCTTATGATGATTTTTTCAGGAACTGCTACTTTCAGATTTACAGACAGGCGACTGTTGAACCAGATATCAATATCTTTTATGGCACTTCTTGAAATGATATACTGGCGATTGGCACGGAAAAATAATTCAGGATCCAGAAGCTCTGCCAGTTCATCAAGGGTATAATCAAACCTGAAAGATTTGCCATCGGACGAAATAGCTTTAACGATTCCGGTATCTATCATGAAACAGGCAAGATCACTTGTCCTGACCGGTATCAGCTTATCTCCTTTTGAGGGGATCAGAAAATGTGTCTTGTATTTTATCGTCCTACCGTAAACCGACATGAGATTATTAATTGCGGTTTTAAAACTATCTGACCCGGTAAGACCTTTCAATTTTTTCAAAGCATTCTGTACATCCGTAACTTCAACAGGTTTAAGAAGATAATCTATGCTGTTGACTTTAAATGCTTTCAGGGCATACTCATCAAAAGCAGTGGTGAAAATTACCGGACAGGCGATATTAATCTGTCTGAATATCTCAAATGCAGATCCGTCAGCCAGATGAATGTCCATAAAGACAATATCCGGTTGCTGATTGTTTCTGAACCATTCAATAGTCTCAGCTATCGATTCAAGTACAGCTATAACCGAAAAATCTCCGACCTCATCAAGTACCTGAAGCAGATGCTTAGATGCAAAAATTTCATCTTCAACTATTAATGCCTTCATTCGTTATGGTCTTATTAAAGGGACTTCCACACTGAATTTGTTATTTTCTTTACGAATAATAATTTCTTTACTGACAAGTAATTGAAATTGTTTTGAGAGGTTTATCAATCCAATTCCGGTTCCATCTTCCTCAGTTAATTTTTTTTGAAAATCATTTACTATAATGAGACTTTCACTTCCGGTGGTCATAATATTGATCCCAAGCGGGTGCCGTTTACTTATCTCATTATGCTTGATCGCATTTTCCACAAGGGTCTGAATTGTAAGCGGAGGTAAATTATATGTTAAAAGATCTCCGTTTATCGTAGTGCTGACTGTAAGATTGTTCCCATATCTCATTCTGATGAGAAATAAATAAGATTCCATGAATTCCATTTCCTCTTTTAAAGAGACAAGTTGTTTTTCGTTACTCTTGAGGGTATACCGGAGTGCTCTCGAAAGGCTGTTTACATAATTCTGGGCTGTATCAGGAGCCTCTTTGATGAGTATCTTAAGAGCTGTAAGCGAATTGAACAGAAAGTGCGGGCTCAGCTGATTTTTAAGAGACTCAAACTGACTTTGAAGAGCTTCCCGTTTCAGCTCCTCATTCTCAAGCGAAATGGTTTGTTTCTGAAAGATGAGCCGTATGACCAGGACACATCCTATAACAAGACCTGAAACAAAAAAGTTAGTATAGTCAAATTCATCACGGTGTCTTCTTCCTACCTGACGAGGTTCGGTGTCGATAAAGCTTTTTACAGAATAAAGTAATTCGTTAAGTATATGTACTGAAATTACGGTCAGTACAACAGCAAGAAAAATGTTTATAAATTTTAATTTCCCATGTTTATCTGCCGGATTCAGGATAAAGAAATTCAAAGTAAACATCAGACATGCGATAATAAAGGTGATAAGAAGCTCGGTACCGAGGTGGGTAAAGCTCGGTATAAATCCATCCCTGTTTCTTCCTCCTTCATTCTCAAAAAAGTACTGCATTACCATCGGGAAATGAATTGTTATCCCAATAGCCAGTGACAGCAGAAAGGCAATTACAAAATACTCTCTTGTTGATTTGGATTGCATCAGTACATAATTTTTATTTTAATGGTCTGATGTAACCCACATGTCTGAAAATTACATAAATACGTGTTTGTTTAAGCTTAACATGTGGGTTTCATGTTTCCTGTTTTTTCAAAAATACACTTTTTTAAATACCATCCGGTGAGAATAAAAGTGAAACAGCAAAAACGATGGTTGAACCTGCTTTTCAAAAGATTGAAATTTTTTCAATTGTAAAAGGAATATATTTGTAATTATAAATCCGGTTAAGCCGTAGACATAACGGGAAAGTATGTTTTCAGATAAGCGAAGTATACAGATACGGATATTAACCGGAATTTAAACATATGCATGAGTACCGCTGCCTGTCAGATATTGAACATACCTTTAAAAAAATTACTGGTTATCCCGTTTTTGTACACCACTCTTTTTGTATCGGCAGCAAACTATTATGTGAGGGATGGAGGTAATGACATGGCTAACGGCCGATCTGATGGCAGCGCCTGGGCTACAACGGATAAAGTCAATTCCATGCGCTTTGGGCCGGGCGATACCATCTTTTTTAAATGCGGAGGTACCTGGAGGATAACAAAGAGTACCAGTTCTCTCCGTTGCGGATCAGGTACCACCCGTGGCAGAGTGGTTTACACTTCGTACGGCACAGGCTCAAAACCTTTGATTCTGGGATCAGAAGAAGAGAATAACACCAGCGACTGGTTACAAATACGGGGTAACCTTTGGAGGAACAGTGATCCCTTATTCACAACCCAGGTCGGTAATATTATTTTCAACGGAGGGAATAGCTGTGGGATAAGAACAACCTCCCCTGATTCATTGGATTCGCAGGGTGAGTTTTTTTACGATCCGGTTAAAAAATCCGTTATTCTGTACTCAGCCGGGAACCCGGCTGCATATTATACCGATATCGAAGTTGCCCTGACTATCGAACCGGCGCTGATACATGCACGAAACCGTAGATTTGTCACAATTGATGGTTTTGACCTGAGGTATGGGGCAAGGCATGGTATTTTTATCTCCGGATCAGACAATATTACAGTAAAAAACTGCAACGTCTCTTTTTTCGGGGGCACCCTGCCACGGTCAACAAGACTGGGTAATGCGATTGAGATGTGGGGCAGTGTTGCAGATATCATTATTGAGAAAAATTATATTTCCCAAAGTTACGACAGCGGGGTAACCTCACAGTATATGTCAGATTCAGTTGTTGTATCGGATATCACGATAAGGAACAATATATTTTACAGAAATGACTTCCACTTTGAATGGTGGTATATGAATTGTACCGGAACAATAAGCAATCTGTATTTTGAAAATAATACCTGCATCGAAGCCGGAAGGGGATGGTCCCATTCCCAGAAAACAGCCAACCTGCATAACGAAGATATCTATATTTCATTTCTGCATCAGGTAAAGACCAGGAATTTATTCATCAGAAATAACATATTTTCAAAAGCCCGAAACTACGCGGTAAGGGGAGCTACCAATCCGGCTTCGCTGTTGTTCTCGTTGATAGAATGGGATAATAATATTTACGACAACGATATGGCAATCAATATCGGACTGACCGGAGCAAGGTACACCCTGGCACAATGGCAGGCTTATTCGGGCGCTGATTTACATTCCTCTGATGATGATCCTTTATTTGTATCTCCCGTCGATTTCCATCTGAGAAAAAGCTCCCCCGCGATTAATGCCGGGTTTGACACAGGCCTTGAAGATGATTTTGACGGTGTAAAAAGGGACAGGTCTGTTGATATCGGTGCTTATGAGTATGCAGAATAGCTTCTGAGCCCAAAACAGAACTGCAAATGATATGGTCAGCCGGTCGCGGATCAGGTGAAAAATACGGTCAAAACAAAAGGTCAATACCGGTATAAGCGAAAATTTCTGCAGGCGGTGCTGCATTATACAGCCCGTTTATTGCATAAAGTCAGATAAAATTCTATTTTTGATAATACTTCAGAAATGTTGGCTGGAGAAAAAAATCAGATATGTGGTGGAAAGCAATGATTCGGGAACCAAATCATGGAGAACGCTATTTACCGGTGTTGTTTATTGTTTCGATGGTCATTTATCTTCTTATATTCTGGTTTATTGGTGAAGAAAGGAATGCAGAGGAAAGAGCCCGTATAGAAGCTCAGTTGTGGGAAAGGCAAAAGGACAGTATCCGTCTTGCCGGACAGTTGACTATGAGCATCAACCCATCGAATGACCCCATTCCGGCTCCTGAAAATTCTGCGGCCATACCTGATAAAAAGGTTATCTCTATGCAAAGTACACCACCTGCAAAGGATAACCCTGCAGTGATACCTGATAATAAGGTCATCTCTTCGCCGGACTTCACTGCTACACAGAATAATCCTGCCGGGATAGCTGATAATAAGGTTTTACCTTCGGCAGACGAAGGGAAAACATTTCACATTATCGCCGGTAGTTTCTCAAATGTGAAAAATGCTGATCTTGCTGCTGAAAAATACAACCGGCTTGGATATCAGACAAGCGTTGTAAACAGGACAAACCCCGGGGGTGATATATCCCGGCTCGTATCGATAAAAAGTTTCACTAACCATGATGAGGCTGTCCGATACAAGACCGATTTACAAAATAAATCCGACCTGCAAACCTGGATATACTCAAAATAAATCCGGTAAAATAATTCCTTTCAGACCTGATAACATTTATTGTTATTGCACGGGTTACTCTTAAGTTTTTTTAACATTTTGATATCTAATCTTTTATTAGTTTTGAAATACTTTTCGGTATAAGGAGTTAAGTTAGGGCTCTCACCCCCCGGTCATCGACCGGGGGGTTTATTTCGGCTAAAAGCCGGAGCATAATTATGCTGAAAAATGTCCGGGCAGGGTTTTTACTGATTCAATATCTGAGATTTATTGCCTTATCACAACTCCCGAAGCTCTTTTTAAGATATCCGCCAATCGTGCGAAAGGTATCAGCCAATGAATATGGTTATTTGTTACCAGTGAGTTATATTTGATAAATGATCTTCCAGGCTTGAAGTTGTATTAAATAATTAACGGGACGATGAAAAGAAGTGAACTGAATTCCATTATCACCGATGCCAAAAGTTTTTTTAAAAAGAATATGTTCATGCTCCCTGAATGGGCATACTGGTCGCCCGACAGATGGAAGGGAGCTTATGGCAGGTGTGCTGAGATTATCGATAATAAACTGGGGTGGGATATAACGGACTTCGGTAGCGGACGGTTTGCCGATACCGGGTTGACCCTGTTTACCGTCAGGAACGGAAACCTGGCGAAAAAAGATAAAATTTACTGCGAAAAGATAATGATAGCCGATGAGGGACAGGAGACCCCTTTGCACTTTCACTGGAGCAAGACTGAGGATATCATCAACAGGGGAGGGGGTAACCTTGTAATGGAACTTTTTTATTCGACTGACGATGATATGCTCTCCCCCGAACCCGTAACCGTCAGCATAGATGGAATCATGACAACTGTCAACGCAGGTGAACAGCTTGTGTTGAGGCCCGGACAGAGTATTTGCCTGAAGTCGAGGGTTTATCACCGGTTTTATGGACAGAAGGGCATGGGAAAAGTACTGATCGGAGAGGTAAGCATGGTGAATGATGATGCAGGCGACAACCGGTTTTATGAAGAGACCGGCCGGTTTCCGGGTATTGAAGAGGATACTCCCCCGGTTCACCTCATGGTGAACGATTATCCTGCATATATCTGAAAGGGCCCCGGGAAAAGAGAATTGGTGATCGCGGCTGCGTTTCAGCCTGCAGTAATTTTAAGAATAGACTCTTTTTCCACAGGACTGAGCGAATCCATGTCACTTATGGCATCTTTTATCTTCTTCCTGAAATTCCAGCATGTCATCTGCCTGAGCGAAAGGCGGCGTGCATATTCGTAGGTAGACAACTCTTCCTTGCCTTTGCACACATTATATGCTATATAGAAAGCTTTACTTACCGGAAACTTACAGTTATGGAAGATTGTACCTGCAGCAGCAGATTCTTCTGTTTTACACTTTGTGCATCTTCGGGAATGGGGAGACTTGCCCGCACAATAATTGGTGTTTCCGCATTTCCTGCAGGTGAAACCGTTTTCCCATTTCATCTGTGCCAGAAACTCCAGGCATTTGTCATCACTACCAAAAAGTTCAGCCAGCTGTTCTTCACCCAGATCTTTTTTAAACATTCTGCTCATACTGTCGGATAATATGCAAATGTACCAAAATAATAGTGATATTTAAAAGATTTAAGTGATACTATTGCGATTTAAATATTTTTTATATATGTTTGCATCGCGAAAATATAAATATATAGATATATGGATTCTAATTGTAATATTGAAACAAAGCCGAAATCGATAAAAGATTTCTTCAGATCGTGGTCGTTCTGGCGACCTTTTCTTGGAGTACTGGCCGGTGGAACAGCTGGATTTTTATACTACCATTTTATCGGATGCAACTCGGGTTCGTGTGTCATCACCAGCAATCCCTTCGGAAGTATTATTACCGGCACTCTGCTCGGTTTATATATAACCAGTTCCCCCTGTCTCCGATCACGGTCTTGCGCCAGGGAAAAAGTTGTTTAATTTTGTTACTGAAATCTATCTGAAATGATATATACCGAGGTTGATAAGAGGTACACTTCTCTTGCCGAAACATCATGCTGCCTCTCGTGTGGAGGCGCCATTAACTATTCGGGAGCCGGTCCCGGGGAGATATGCATTGATCTTGGAAGCGGAAGGGGCACCGATGCAATACGTCTTGCCGGAAGTGTCGGCTCTGAAGGTTTTGTTTACGGAGTCGACATTTCAGAAGGTATGATCAGAAAATCTGTGGAGACTGCAAAAAGGCTGAACGTTGAAAATGTCAGGTTTCTTCATGGTCCACTCGAGACGATAGAGCTGGGAAGCGAAACAGCCGATCTTGTTATCTCGAATTGCACTATTAACCATTCATCATGCAAGCAGGATGTATGGAATGAGGTATACCGGCTTCTTAAAAAGGGAGGCAGGTTTGTGGTAAGTGATATATATTCCCTGGAGCCAGTTCCTTCTGAATTCATGAACGACCCTGTTGCAGTATCGGAATGCTGGGCCGGATCAGTTACACGCAGCGAATATCTTGCCCATCTGGATAATGCGGGATTCACCCGGGTCAAAATAATTGAGGAGTCAGCTCCTTATGAAAAAGGGAAAGTGATAGTTGCAAGCTGGACAATTTCAGGTGAAAAATAGATTCTATATTTGCAGTATAGTGTCCTGAAAAACATGAACCTGCTAATTTCAGCGACAGCAAAAAAATGAAATTACAAATAAGTGTTATTAATATTTAAAATTGACTTCATGAAAAGTTTAGTTAAAAGAAAAGAAAAGAAGCTTAAGACAAAAGAGGCGCAGTGCTGTGCCAAAACTTCCAAAAATGTGGCCGGATGCCACGACTGATGAAAGAAGCGTGTCATATTTAAGATTAATCCATGTAAGGCTGCATTTTGATTATCAGGTGTATACATAAATAATCCCTTGCCACGATCGTGGATAAAAATCTTTCGGAACACTACTGCTTTTTATAAATTAAGAATAACACCGTGCTTAAATATTCGAGGTATAATATCTTCTCCGGGATAAGAGATTCGGAAAACTTTTTTATAGTCAATCTTCTTTCAGGAAACGCCGATATCCTGACCCCGGACGAAGCAGCAAAGGTCAGTGATCAGAAAAACGGGCTTCCCGGTACGAGTGATGCTTTTGTTGAGGAGATGAAGGAGAAAGGATATCTGGTCGATGAAGCCGGTGAAGAAATACTCTACAGGAATAAATACCTTGATTTCCTGGATTCTCGCGAGAAGGACGAGATACAGCTCTTTTTCGTGACTAACTACAGCTGTAATTTTGCATGTACATATTGTTACCAGGATCAGTACGACAATCCGGACCGTCCTCCCGAGAAGGAAGTCGTTGACTCTTTTTTCAGTTATATTGAGAATGAATTTGCCGGAAGGAAGAAATATATTACAATATTTGGAGGAGAACCACTTCTTCCGGGCAGAAAACAAAAAGAGTTAATCAGTTATATTATTTCACGGGCTGCAACTTCAGGCACAGATGTATGTATTGTAACCAATGGGTATACCCTTGAGGAGTATGCGGATATTCTGAAGGAGAAGAATATCCGTGAGATACAGGTCACACTTGATGGTACCGGACCGGTTCATGACAGCCGGCGGTTTCTTAAAAGTGGCGACGGCACTTTCGAAAAGATAGTGAAGGGCATTGATGCCTGTCTTAAAAATGCGATTCCCGTAAATCTCAGAATGGTGGCCGATTACGGTAATATTGAAAATCTTCCCGAACTGGCACGTTTTGCGATATCCGCGGGCTGGACTTCAAGTCCGCTGTTCAAGACACAGATCGGCAGGAACTATGAATTGCACCATTGCCAGTCAGCTTCCGAAAAACTGATGACAAGGATCTCACTGTTTGAGAAGATATATGAGCTTAATAAAACGCATCCATATATAGAGGAATTCTATAAACCGGCGTACTCAGTCAGCCGGTTCCTCGCTGAAAACGGTGATCTTCCCGATCCGCTTTTTGACTCATGCCCGGCCTGCAAGACAGAATTCGCATTTGACTATACAGGTAAAATCTATCCCTGTACAGCCACTGTCGGCAAAACAGATGAATCAATAGGAACATTCTACCCTTCAGTATCTAAACTTCACGATCGGATCGGCGAATGGGAAGCCAGGGATGTAACATCCATTCCCGGATGCAGAGAGTGTAACCTTCAGCTTGCATGCGGAGGAGGTTGCGGCTCTGTTGCCAAAAACAAAAATGGCAATATTTGTTCCCCTGATTGCCGTCCCGTTACTGAGTTGTTGGAACTCGGCTTCTCAGCCTACTTCCAGTAGAAGTTATGAAAGGAAAAGTGATATTATTGCGATTCATGGGTGATAGTATTGCGATTTAATTATATTTTGTGTACCTTTGCAGTCAAATCACCATCGGTTGTATAAATGGTGCTAAAAGTGAGATACACAGGTAAATAATTAATTAATAAACTAATGAAAGAAATTAACTCAGCCGGATTTGAAAAGGAAGTATTGCAGGGAGGTAAAGTAGTACTTGATTTTTTTTCGACAGAATGTCCGCCCTGTGAAGCACTGGCAACAAAATTTGAGGATCTGTCAAAACTCTATGGAGAGGACATAAAATTTCTGAAGATATTCCGTCAGGATAATCGTGAACTTGCCCAGAAACTGGGTGTCAGATCATCGCCCACACTACTTTTTTTTGATGGAGGCAAGGAGGTGGCACCACAGCTTACAGGAGGGATTAAAAGGAGTGAGATCATCAAAAACCTTGATGCTATGTTACCCGGCAACCGGGCAGCAGAGATCAAATCCGGAATAAAACCTACAGTGTCGGAGCATGATGTTATTATTCTTGGGGCAGGACCCGGAGGCCTTACGGCCGGACTCTATCTCTGCCAGTCGAAGATCGATACTGTACTGATCGATATAGCTTTGCCCGGCGGGCAGGTTTCGACCACACATGAAGTTTCAAACTACCCCGGATTTATCCAGCCTCAACCCGGATATATGCTTTCGCACAATATGAGTGAACAGACGAAATTGTGCGGTACGGTATACAAAGTAGCAGTTGATGTAACAAAAGTTGACCTTCAGGGGAAAGAGGTTGTTGTTGATGAGTATGAGACAATCAGGGCTAAAAAGATAATAATTGCTACCGGTACAACACCCAACCTTACAGGTGCTTCGGGTGAAAAAGAACTTAAAGGCAAGGGGATTTCCTATTGTGCAACATGCGATGCCAAATATTTTGACAACAAGGATGTTGTTGTGATAGGTGGAGGCAATTCGGCAGTTGAGGAATCTGATTTCATCAGCCGGTTTGCCAGCAGGATAACCATCGTGCATCAGCTCGACAAATTCACTGCAAATAAGAAAGCACAGGATAAAGTTCTTGAAAATCCGAAAATAAATACTTTGTTCAACAGCGAACCGAGGTCGTTTGTCAGAAAAGATGACAAAGTAATAACTGTGATCGAAGATCTTAATACAAGGGAGAAGAGGGAAGTTGTAAGCGACGGAGTCTTTATTTTTATTGGGATGAAACCTAATGTCGGACTTTTCAGGGATGAGCTGCTTCTGGATTCGTGGGGATATATTAAAACCAATGAGGATATGCAGACAAGTATCCCTGGAGTTTATGCGGTAGGGGATGTTATCAGCAAGAAATACAGGCAGATAACTACTGCTGTAGCTGACGGGACGATTGCTGCAATGGCCATAGCCAGGGAACTCGGATAGTTCTGCCGGCTACCTGTTTCTTTTCGTTCGTTTCTGCGTTTGAAATAATATGCGGGTTTCAGACTGACTTGTAAAGGATAAAAAAAAGGGGATCAACGACCCCCTTTTTTGTTAACAAACTCTGAGCATTATTTACCACTAAGAATAAAATCCCTGATTGTCCTGTTCCCTTCTATTACCTCTACTCCTTCATAGTATACGGTATCGTAATTTACGCCGGTTGCATAAATTGAATATGTTCCGGCTGGTACGCCGATAAAGGCGTAGTTTCCATCAACATCGGAGTATGCAGTAGATATTACAGTATCCTGTTTGATCCAGATCTCTGCATTTTCAACTTTGGCTTCGGTAGTATCTGATACTACACCCTGTATTCTGCCTGCCGTCGACATATTGGTCACCCTTATAACAGGTTTAAAAATGAAACCTTCGATCCCTGACTGGTTGGCAAAACTGCCCCTCAGCATGAACGATCTGGAAAGATCAAAATCGAGCAGTAATTCAGAGGTTACACCCCCTTCAACAGTTATTTCGGGTCTGATAAAGATCTTTATCCCTGTCTGCTGGCCACTGGGCACCTTTACGTTAAATATTTCGCCCTCTTTTACTTTTAAGCTTGCTTCATCAACATAAAGTCTGATAAGGTCGTAGCTTCCCTGGGGGATCTCAATATCGGCCAGCTTTTCGACTAGGCCGTTCCGCAGTTCAAGCAGGTTAAATGTGACGGGTTCCTCGGAAATCACGATGAAAGGATTGCCATCGCTGATTCCATCGCCGGTCTTCCTGACCTCAACCTTTGTTATTGTGACATTTGCGTACTCTATTGTGTCAACAGGGAAGGGGCTGTCGGTCACCTTTATTATCAACCGGCCCGGCTGACTGCTGTCTGATGATTTACTGCAGCTCCAGAAAAGTGCAATGACAGCAATGGTAATTACTGAAATAAATAACTTTTTCATATGATCATGTTTTTATGGTTTATTAAACTTATGATCAAATATAAGTTCACTAAGATGAATTTCTCATGAATTTTCAGGGAACAGAAAAGAAAATGTTGTCCCTTTCCCGGGTTCAGAATTTACAGAAACCTCAATGTTATGAAAATCAGCGATCGTCTTTGCTATTGCCAGCCCTATCCCTGTACCATCAGAGTCACTGTTGGTTCTGGATTTAAACCTCATAAACAGATTGTCGAGCTGAGTGCTGGTCATCCCCTTTCCTGTATCCGAAACAAGTACTGTATACCTTTTAAGGTCATGAATGCTCTTTAAAATTATTGTGCCTCCTGCCGGAGTGTTTTTTACAGCATTGTTGACAACATTATATAACATCGAAAAAATCAGTGATCTGTTTGCGTCATTGAATTCAAAGTCGCCGGAGTATTCTTCCTTTATAACTATTCCGGCATCTTCAGCAATGGGATTCAATTCGGCTGTGATCTCCCTCAGAATTTCGGTTATGCTGAATGTCTCTTCCCTGAGATACTGGTGGCTTTCAATACGTGCAATAAAAAGGAGTGAATTAACAAGGCTCTGGAGCCTGTGGAGTGTTTTAAGCGACTCCTCTACCCTGACAGAGATCCCAGGTTCAATGTCATCGTTCATAAGCAGGTTCTCAAGTTTGCTTCTGAGAATGGAAACAGGGGTCAGCAGCTCGTGAGAGATATTGACAGTGATCTCCTTCTCCCTGTGGAAAAGGTCGTCAATATCGGCCATCAGTTCGCAAAGGGCCTGGTCGAGATGATGAAAATCAGATGTTGAAGTCTCAACAGGAGTTCTGTCGAAAAGGGAAGGGGTGGATATCCCTTTCAGTTTACCGGTAATCCTGTCGAGAGGTCTCAGCAGGAAATGGTTATACTGCATATCTGTAAGAAAAGTGACAATTATTATCAATGCCAGAAAGAGAATTATTATCCTTGATATATTTCTCCGGGCATTATAAATGCTGGTAAGGCTTTTCCCGATCTCAAGGAGATACATCTGCCCATCGATGCGAAAGGTATAATTAAGCACACGGTAAGTGATCTCGTCGTCATCAATTATCCGGTCAGCTACCTCAATATAGTTAAGATCTTCCTCAATGTCAGCTTTTTCAAGACTAAGAAATTCCTCCTTAAGAATATTAAAACTACCGAAGGCATCGGTTGCATCAGAAGAAATAAATGGTTCAATACCTACTGTTGAGATAAGGTTGATGAAAGATTCCCTTTTCTGGATCAGGTCGTTGTCGACCTGTCTCAGGTTTATCCTTTCGGTTATCCATGGCATAAACAGCAGGAAGAGCGAGGTAAAGACCAGCTTTGAAGTCAGGTTGAAGAGTGCAAGTTTAACTTTCAGTTTAACCATGTCGCGTGGTCATGCTTTCGGTTGTTCGGTGCTTACCCTGTAGCCAACTCCTCTCACAGTTTCAAGCCATGGAGTAGGAGCATGTGAATTTAGCTTTTTTCGGAGGTTTTTTATATGAACGTCAATAAAATTGCTGTCGTACTGATCGTCAAGAATATTTCCCCATATATGTTCGTAAAGCTGCATACGGTTTAATACTTTGTTCTGATTCAGTACAAGGTACTGTAGCAGGTCATACTCTTTTTTTGTAAGTTCAACTTCCCGTTCGTTGCATAAAAGTTTACGCGACCCTATCTGCATGAGAAAGCTTCCCAGGGCAATATCCTGGGTTGTTACTTTAAATTTCCTTCGTGCAACGGCGTTAATGCGCGACAGCAGCTCGATCAGTGCAAACGGTTTAGCAAGGTAATCATCAGCACCCAGGTTCAGACCCTTTACCTTATCTTCAACTGCCCCGCGGGCCGTAATTATAATAAACGAAGCCTCACTCTTGTTTTTACGCGCTTCACCGATCAGATCAAGACCATTATAATCGGGCAGGCCAAGATCGAGCAGAACAAAATCATAAAGATTAATGGCAATCTTTTCGGAGGCTTGCATACCGGTATATGCCAGGTCGCAAAGAAAATTTTCGGACCGGAGGAATGAAGCAATTTCTCCTGCGAGGCTCTTTTCGTCTTCAACAATAAGTACATTCATCAGCGCTAATTTAAAAAATTCTGAAGAATCCGCTTATCATAAGTACGAAACCTTTAGGTGCAAATAGTCCGGAATCCTGATTAAGGGGGAGAAGATAACTGGCTTCAGCCTCAATTGTCATGAAGTCGGAATTAAGAGCGACAGGAATTCCGAAATCAATTTCCATGATGCCGAATTTTTTTGTATAGGTCGTTGACCCGGTCGTCCCCAGTCCATCATTTCTCCATCGCCTGTAGGGTTGTGTGATGATGACGTTTGTACCCGATGTGGTTTCGATAGAGATAAGTGTTCCGAAAAGGAGATTTACATAAGGATCAACGGAGACATAAAACCGGTTTTTGAAAAACTCCCGGGTCTCGAAATACCTTGAGTTCTTTACCTGGAAATAGCCACTGCTTTCATCTGATATAAGGCCCCCGGCTGAAAGTTTTGTATAGAGAATCCTCCAGTCAAAACCAGCGGTCACATCGCCATAAGTGAAACTGTTGAACAAAGTGTCGGTAAGCACTGAGGAGACATTATATCTGTAAATCCCTGCCGAGATATCAAACCACGAGTTGAAAACATGCGAATAATTCAATGAGGCGGTGTAAAAGGCCATAAACGGGTCAAGACCCGACAGATGAATTGCTGAAACCGATGCAAAAATCTCGTTTTTAAAACCATAGGTCAGCGATGCATAGCTAAAGGGCTTGTCCTGAGATATTGTTGAACCGAGGTAGATCATATTGCTTCCATATCCTGCACCCGCATAAAGTGAGTGGTCTTTATCAGCAAATGTAGTATCGGTATTGCTTTTTATTCCTGTTGTATCTGAACTACCCTGTGAAGAAGCAACGGTGGAAAATACCGGGATAAAAAACAGCGCGCCGGAAAATATTAAACCTGAAATGAATCCTGACTTTGTCATAACCTTGTATATATGTCTATCTTCCGCCACGGTTTCCGGCACCACCGGGTTTCCCGATTCCTTTTGGTATTCCCGAACCTGAAGGCCTGACTATTGAAGGAGGACGCGCACCCTTTGCCTTCGACATGTCAGGACGACCTCCCCTGATACGTTTTACTGCCCTGGCATTATCGGGTTTAGCCTCATTCCCCGACTGCATATTTCCATTCCTGTTCTGTACCTGTTCACCTTCAGAAATTGCCGACTCACTCCCGGCAGTCTGTGTCCGGATAGTATCCTGACCGGCATTTACCGGCTGCTGTGCAGAACCAATCTGACCGGAAAAGAGGTATAGAGTCAGAAAAATTATCAGGATCTTTATTGTTTTCATCATTATATAATTTTTATTTTAATGGTATGATGTAACCCATATGTCTGATTATTATATATATACGTATTTATGTTTGCAATACATGTGGGTTTCATGATATCTTAATCTTAATAACACTTTATTTACATGACCGTTATTTTTTATAACTGATTTTTGCTCAGATTATTCCGGTCCTGAATGCAAAAATAATCAATAAAGATGAAGAACTGATGAACCCTTCACGATTGATTTAATCATATGCACAGATGGATATTATCCACTCTCAACCGGATGTGTTTCCCCGGTAAGGGCACAACAGGCTATGCCACCACAAAGAGTGATAATAAATTCAGGCGTCGGGATTAGGAGGGATTAATTAAATGAGCTGTTGGTGTACTTTTTTGGGAGTTTTATCAGGATAGGTTAACTTTACCTGAAAAAAGAAGATAATGATAGTGACCTGCATTTATGTACATGTTAAACCCGATGCAATTGAAAAGTTCATTGAAGCAACTACCAGGAACTGCAATAAATCGGTGAAAGAGCCCGGGAACTTCCGTTTTGATTTTTCACGGCAGGCAGATGATCCGTGCCGGTTCCTTCTTTATGAGGCTTATGATTCGGAAGAGGCTGCCGCCAGTCATAAAAATAGCGATCATTACCTTAAATGGCGTGATTCTGTTAAAGATATGATGGCTGAACCCCGCACGGGTATCAGATATTTCATCCTTGAACCAAAAGAGAGGTAAGAATGGTTAAATCTTTTCAGTTTTCCCGGCTACCACTTATCATCTTCGGGAACGGTAAAGTTTCGGCTCTTCCCGGACTGATTGGAAAGTATGGTACATCAGTAATACTTGTAACAGGTTCAAAATCTTTTTCAGGATCGGAACAGGCAGGTGAATTATTTGAAGCTTTCAGCAAACAGAATATTTTATTCCACCACATTATAATCGGTGGGGAACCCTCACCGTCGATGATAGATAAGGCTGTAGCGGAATGCGGCGCTGAAAAGTTTGATGCAGTTGTGGGGATTGGTGGCGGAAGTGTCCTCGATGCCGCAAAAGCCATCTCTGCAATGATTTACAGAAGTGAATCTGTCAGATCATATCTTGAAGGTGTTGGAGACAGTGAGCATCCGGGTACAAAAATCCCTTTTATTGCCGTCCCGACTACTTCCGGAACAGGGAGCGAGGCTACCAAAAATGCCGTAATCTCCCAAACAGGGGCAGGGGGATTCAAAAGATCCCTGCGGCACGATAATTTCGTTCCCGATATAGCTCTTGTTGATCCCCTGCTTACTGTCAGTTGTCCTCCGGCCATTACCTCCTCGAGTGGAATGGATACATTTACACAACTCACAGAAGCCTTTTTATCGGTAAAATCAAATGAGTATACCGAAGCATTGTCAAAGGAGGGTTTAAAAGCGGTGAAAACATCACTTGCAGGATGCTATCGCGATGGGCAGAACAGAGAGTACAGAGCGGGGATGTCGTTTGCTGCTCTTACCTCAGGTATTTGCCTGGCTAATGCAGGACTTGGAGTGGTCCATGGCTTGGCTGGATCAGTAGGGGGGATTTTTGATATTCCTCACGGGATTGTGTGCGGAACACTGATGGCAAAGGCTAATAAAGTTAATGTCAGGGAAATGCGGAAAATTGACACGCGGCATCCCGGCCTCAGAAAATATGCTGAACTGGGAGAGTTATTCCTTGATGAAAAGGGGAAGCACCCTGACTATTATATTGACGGGTTTATAGATTACCTTCAAGGGCTTACAGATGACCTCAATATCCCCGGGCTCGGAGGATATGGGATGAAAAAAAGCGATCTTGAAATGATATGCCGGCAGACCGACATAAAAAACAATCCTGTCGGTCTGTCGGAAGAAGACCTTCTTGAAATTATTACTGAAAGGTTTATCTGATTTATTTATCTTCCGTTTTAAACCTTTCCGAAATAAGAGCAGGCCATTTAAGATCCATCTCTTCAAGGGTTTTAAGCACTGCATCCCCGACAAAATAGAGCTTCTGCCAGTTTTTGTCCGATGGTACAATATGCCATGGGATCGTTCCGCAGGTATTTATGATCTTCTCGTATATCTTCATATACTCACCAAATTTCTCGCGAGTGTCCCAGTCACCGTCTTTGTGTTTCCAGTGTTTTTCCTTCAGCTCTATTCTCTCTCTTAGTCTCTCCTCCTGGGTTTCCATGGAGACATTCATAAAGAATTTCAAAATCGTGGTATTGTTATGTTCGAGGAGCTGTTCAAATTCGTTTATCAGTTCAAAGCGTTTTTCAATTACATCCTCAGGTACGAATTTTTCGACTGAGGGCACCAGGATATCTTCGTAATGAGAACGGATAAAAACCTGCAAATCTCCTTTCCGTGGAGCGACCTCATGGACCCGCCACAGGAAATCATGGGCATACTCATTCTCGGTAGGTTTTTTAAAGCTGTGAATCTTCAGTCCAATGGGATTGCAATATTTCAGGAGCCCCTTTGTAAGCCCGTCTTTTCCTGAGGCGTCTGTTCCCTGAAGAATTACCAGGAGGCTGAACTTATTCTGGGCATACATCTTATTCTGTAATTTCCCGATCTTCTTAAGGATCTTTTTGGTTTTCTCTTCAGTTTTTTCTCTGTCCCAATCTTCAACAAAAGTTGGATAATCGCTGATTTTTATTTTCATAGTCGCGTAGTAATTATTATTTAAGGGCACTCTCAAGTGCATTCAGAATAGGCTGAGCCGATATTTTTTTCCCGACAGCTCCCATCATCCATTGCTGTGGGGTCAGGCATCCCTGCATAAAGATCCGGTCGATCTCATCGGAAAAGTCTTTCCCCTTAAGGTTCTCTTCGATCTGGTACTCTATTATCTGACCGTATGCATAGTTTGGCAGGTAGAGAGGCACCTCTATAGTGTGGGAATAGATCGCGAGGAGAGGTGAATCCTTCACACCAAGCACGGGTGAAAAATATTTATTCCAGACTTCCACGGCCGTTGAAATGGTTTGTTCCTTCAGTTGTGCCGGGGTTGCATCCGGGTTATCATAAAGCCACTTCCATACTTTCATCTCAACCATGCCGACTCCCATTATTTCCATTAGCGACCATGCCTGGTCAAGATTTTGAAGTTTCTCTTTTTCCGGATTGTCATCTTTCATTCCCAGCAGTATCAGGTCGCGGCTCTGGAAAATGAATGCCAGTGCTTCGGTGAAAGCAGTGTTAGGCACACCCGACATTAAAAAATGATCAACATCGTATAACGATATGGTCTGCTCAACATTGTGTCCAAACTCATGAACAGCGATGTTATACCCCTTGTAATCCATGCCATTGTCTGAGATCCTGGTACGCAGATGAGAAACAGAACCTTTCATGGCTGCTCCCCAGGCATGCCCGGAGCCACGGGCCGGATCGACAACAACCTTGTCGGCAATATACTGTGCCCGTTCGGATGACCACCCGAGTTTTTTCAGGATAGAAGGCATCCCTGATCTGAAAGCGGCAGGGTCGGGATAAAGCGCCGAGGTTTTTGATGTCAGAAGTTCCTCAGGGATAGTGCTTCGTGTTTTGAATCCGTCATACCAGATATCATAAGGTCTGAGGTCGCGTCCGAGTCTCTCCTTTATTACAGACCCCAGGCTGATGAGCAGGGGCGAACTGAGATACGAATCAAACAGTTCCTCCACCTCATCCTGTGCAATTTCCATCTCGGCCGAGAACTTACGCAATATGGCAGTGTTCATATCAGGATTGTACACGTCGATATCCTTCTGGGCATTGAAGATGTTTATTACATATGCATATCTCGTTTCGCCCTCTTCGGTTACCTGGACATCAGAACCATCGCTGACCACTTTGTTTGAATACGGATGCCATTCGTAATCAGGATTGTTTATGACTGCCCCGGGTATCTCCTGCCTTATTATACGTTCCATGACCCTGTATATCATCTCCTGTTTTTCCGGTCCTTTTTCAGGGTCGGCATAGTCAGCCTTCAGTTCATCCCTAAGGTTCCAGTGCGACAGCAATACCATATTATCTGGAAAGATCTGCCTTCCATCGTCGGTACGAAGCCTATCCATATGGATATTGTATTCGGCAATATACATCTCGGCATTTCCGGTGGCTTCGACAAGAGCCTGGTTCAGTTCAGCAGGGACACGTGCCACAAACAGGTCACCCAGCCTTGCCATGGCCCATTCCTCACGGCTCCAACCCGGTCCCAGCTCCTCCTTTTCAGCAAGGGAATAATACGGGAAGTTAAGTGCAACGGTAAAAGCGATCTTATTGGAATAGAAATCCTCCTGAATATGGGAATCCACCGAATAGTTACCGAACATACGGTCAATTTCATCTATTTCGCCCAGCGAGAGATCAAGCATCTTTCTCAGGTCAAGGGTTATCTCGTTAAAATTACCACCGATCGACTCAAAATAGCTGCTGACTTTGTCGAATACTGCTCTCCGCTTTAAGGGGTCGATATAGTTCTGACTGACAAATTCCAGGAACTGTTCAGATGTACCGTCATCCTGCCTCCATAGTGAAGCGGCATGCCTGACTCCTCTTGTTATAACTGAAAGATCGGCCGACGGGTATTTACTTTTTACCGAATCTGCAGCAGCAGTAATGACATCCGCGCTGATAAAAGCAGCCTCTGTAACAGGAGCCTCTTTCTTTGTTTCAGGTGCGGAGCAGGCAGTGAATACCGCCAATAATAAAATAAATACTTTCTTCATATGCCAGATTTTTAAATTACTTTTTAACAGCCCGCAGTTATCCGGATAAATTAATATCCATGTTATACCCGGGCATATACTGTGATTAATGCAATTCAGGCAGATTATTGTATAAACTGCTGAGCATAGTATTTTGCCGTGAGCTTTTCTCCTGTCGATCTCTCGATCATATCGTTCCAGTAGTACCTTGCTCCGGGCTTAAATACTTTTTCCCTGAAGTAGTCACCAATTGCTTTGTTATTAACAAATGATTGGCTATCAGCAATATTTGCATTTATATATGCCAGCCATTGTGAGGATAGCAGATAACCAAGGAGGTAATTATGATAGTAACAGGGGTAAAGTGCAACATGGATCTTGGTTGCCCAGTCAGGCATGTTCCTGCCCTCCGGTTTGGATATCATCTGGTATTTTTCAACGGTATCCCACCAGAGCTGGTTAAGATCCTGATCGGGGTTCTCGTACATTGACTTCTCAAACCGGTACATTACCTGAGCCCAGCGACTGAACACAAGCATCTCAAGCCTGAGGGCCTTACGGCTATCATCAGCAATTTTCAGGCTCTCTTCCTCATCGATGATCCCCATATCCTTCATCCATACCGGGTCGCTTGCCAGGAATCCGAAAAGATTGGCAACCGCTTCCGTGGTAAAGGTATGTGCTGCATCCCTCAGAGTAAAGGGGAGGCTCATATCGTTGTAATATGAGTATACGCCATGGCCCAGTTCGTGTAAAATTGTGTTGGTCCAGTTATGATCAGGCTGTATGTTGTCAAGGGTTCGGACATCGCCGGAACGGTCAATGTCGGTACAGAAAGCGTGCTGGTTTTTCCCCGGTTTTTCGTAAAGGTCACTTTTCGCAAGTATCGCGTCAACATTCAGGCCTATCCCGTCGTAGAATGTTGCTGCAAGTTTAGCAGGGTCCTGCGAGGCGTAGTATTTATCAAAATCAACGGAATAGATCTTTGGAGCCTCCTGGAAGTACCTGTTCTGATAGTGCCATGGCTTGAGTTCGGAAGGGTTCAAATTATAGCGTTTTGCAAAAAATGTATCGATGTCACCCTTCAGTTGCCCGAAGGCCTCCCTCGTAAGATTGTCGAGCTCGTCAAAAATAGCGGTCACTTCAGCCGGATCCTGATCCGACAGCCTGAGACTCATCTCGTGGTAGTTGTTAAATCCAAGTTTCTCAGCTATCAGGTTCCTGTGTCTGACAATTTCGATGATATCGTCAGCCACAACAGGCCCTATCTGTTTATGAGCTTCCCAGGCGGTCTGAAGCTCTTTGCTGTCGGTTGAGTTTTTCAGGATCTCCTCAATCTCGTTGTCCGACAATTCTTTCCCGTCGACAGTTGCTCTGTAGTTAGAATATTTCTTGCTTATTGCTGTTTCCATCCTGATGCGGAGGGCAGTAAGTGAAGTGTCGACCTGCCCTTCGAGGTATGCATTGTAAAGTATCTCAAGCTGGCGTGCAAGAAGAGAATCTTTAACAAGACCTGATTCCCTGATTTCCTTAAGCTCTTCAAAAGCAGCATTGTCTGAAAATACTTTTTCAAGCTCGAAGGAAGCCTTTTCGCTTTTCGCCCAGTTTTCATCAGTACCCGAGACCTCAGCGTCCCAGCTGGCAAGCGCTGATTCCCTGTAAAGGGGAATCACAGTGGCTTCATATGAGGAAACAAATTCTCTCAGGCGGTTTTCAGTCTTCTCCTGTTTTGAGGTGCACGACCACAGCAATGTTATGGCCATTGCAAAAATGATAAATGGTAATCTCTTTTTCATCATTATATAATTTTTATTTTAATGGTATGATATAACCCACATGTCTGAAAATTATATATATGCGTGTTTGTGGTTGCAATACATGTGGGTTTCATAAAATTGTTGTTTGTATATACAAATATAGTTTGATTTTTATTCAAGACTACCAATTACTTTTTCTACTTCGTTGAGAATTTCGCACGATTTGACCAGCTCCTTCATTACCGTGTGGTCCGGATATAGCGGCCGGTCGATATCAAGAAAATCAACATGTTTTCTTATTACATCTTTGGCGGTCTGTACTCCTTTTCCGAAGCTGTACTCTTCTTTTCTGAAATCCAGAGCCTGGGCTGCGGCCATAAATTCTATACCCAGGATCCCATAAGCGCAGTCGAGGATCTGGTTGTTTTTGATGGAAGTGTTCATCCCCATCGAAACGAAATCCTCCTGGTCGGCAGCTGCCGGTATTGACTGTATTGATGCCGGGACCGACAGAATCCTTTGCTCGACAATAAGAGTATCGGCAGTATACTGACTCAGCATCATGCCCGAGAACATTCCTGCCCCTTTTGTCAGGAAATCAGGCAATCCAACACTCAGCGCCTGGTTGTTCAACCGGTTCATTCTTCTTTCCGACATAACACTGACCATTGTGATGCAGGCTCCTGCCATATCCATCGGAACACATACCGGTGATCCCTGGAAATTGGCTCCCGAAAGCTGAATGTTTCTGTCGGGGAAGAAAACAGGATTATCTCCCACACCGTTAAGTTCAATCTCGACCTGCGACAAAGCATAGGCCAGCATATCGTGGGCAGAGCCAATAACCTGAGGTGTCGACCGCATTGAATAGGCATCCTGGACCTTCGACCTGACCCTGCCTTCCTTCAGGTCTCCTCCCGAAACACATTTGTTTATGGCATTTGCACTCCTGACAGCGCCTTTAAATCCCCGGACTTCATGAAGAAGCGGGGTGTATGGTTTCATGTTGGCTTTCAGCGCTTCAAGCGACATTGATGCAGCTATCTCGGCCTGTTTCAGCCAGTTATTGGCATCCACAAGCCATATGGCGCTCATTGCAGTGAGCATGTTGGAACCATTGATCGTTGCCAGACCGTCACGGGCTTGCAGCCCCGGTACTCTTATTCCGGCCCTTTTCATGGCTTCTGCCCCATCAAGAAGCTCACCCTTATAGTAGGCTTTCCCTTCGCCTAACAGCAACAGGGCGATCTGCGACATGGGAGCAAGATCGCCCGAAGCTCCGACAGAGCCTTTCTGACACACGAACGGGGTAACTCCCTTATTCAGCATCTCAACAAGAGTCTCGGTAATCTCAAGCCTGTTGCCTGAATTGCCATGGGCATGGACATTGATCCTTCCAAGGATTGCCCCTCTGACAGTCTCGGGGGAAGCCGGCTCTCCAATCCCGGCAGCATGGTTATATACTAAATATCTCTGGAAATCTTTTATCTGATCATCATTCAGAACAATCTCCGAGAACTCGCCGATACCTGTATTGACTCCATACATTATCTCGTGTGCCGCGATCTTCCTTTCAAGCATCGCCCGGCAATCGTTGATCCTTTCCCGGGCTCCGGGATGAAGCTCAACTTTTTGTCCGTGACGGGCAACATTTACTACATCGTTTATTCGTAAACCCTCACCTTTTATAATTAGATTCTCCATATTCTTTTTTTTAAAATGGGTAAATTATAATCACCTTACTCCACCACTCCTGTGGCATCCATAAATGAATGATGGCAAAAGTTGCCGGAGCAGGGGAAATTTATAAATAAGTAAATCAGTCTGAGTCCGTAAAAAACTCAGCAGAGCCCGGAACGGTTGATTTTGATTTTATATTCAAGAACCCAGGAATATTGCATGGTTTTGAATTTACTGATCAAATGTAAAATTTTATTTATTTATCTGCAACTAAAATGATACCAGTTATTTATGATCTTGCATCGAACAACCTTTAAGAGAGGTTGTTTTAAGCTTCAGGGATATCCCGTAAAAAGAAAATTTGTTATATTTATAGAAAAAATAGAATCATGGAAAAATCACCTAAAAATTCACGACGAGAGTTCCTGCAAAAGATGCTTGCAGCGTCGGCACTTGCAGGATTCTATCCCTATCTGAATGTTATGGCAGATGATCCCGATGTTAAAAAGAAGAAAAGCAAAATGCCCCGCAGGCCACTGGGAAAGACCGGGCATATGGTAGGTATTTACAGCCTGGGCGGACAGGCAACAATTGAAACTCCGGGACGGGAAGAACTTGCTGTACAGATCATCAACAGAGCAATTGATCTGGGAATAAATTATATAGATACTGCTGCCGCCTACGGACGTTCAAATGATACAATAACCCGCGAATATGCCATGGGTACAAGTGAACGGAATATGGGCCAGGTGATGAAATACCGCAGGAAAGAGGTGTTCCTTGCCTCCAAGACCCACGACAGGACCTACGACGGATCAATGAGGCTTCTTGAAAAAACACTGAAAAACCTGCAGACTGATCACCTTGATCTGTGGCAGATACATAATGTACGGGCCGCCGAATTACCTGATCTCGATAAATTTTTTGCCCCCGGCGGTGTCGTAAAAGCAATGGAAAAGGCACGCGACGAGAAAATAGTACGTTTTATCGGATTCACCGGGCACGAGAGCCCTGATGTCCTGAATGCCCTTTCTGATATGTATCCGTTTGATAATGTATTGGTTGCGTTAAATGCAGCTGACAAGCATCACGATCCGTTTATTGAGAAATTCCTCCCCTCAGCTGTTTCAAAGAAAATGGGCATTGTAGGGATGAAGATCCCGGCAAGGGACAGAATATTTGCCCACGGAGGCATAATAACGATCAGGGAAGCAATGGAATACGTGATGAGCCTCCCTGTAAGCACAATAATAATCGGTCTGGATGATATAGCCCAGCTTGAAGAAAATATTTCAATAGCTGAGAATTTCAAACCTCTTTCGGCTGACCAGATGCTGGCTATTGAAGAAAAGACAAAGCCCTGGTACAAAGAGATAATGTTCTTTAAAAATCTGTCGGAATGGCCGCCGGAATGGTAATACGTGTTATAGCGGGTATCCTTCTGATACCTGCAATGGTTTACTCCTGCTCAGGGCGTAAAACAGAAAAGGCAGCAGGACAGATCACCGTATCGGGTGAAGAAGCGCCGGTTAACGCCGTAAGGGATACAAGTCTTCTGTTTGACGGAAAAACGCTCGATGGCTGGGAAATAACTAATTTCGGTCCGCAGGGACCCGTATATGTCTCGGGCAGCAATATCATGCTTGGCATGGGCGATGGCTGCACAGGTGTGACCAGGAAGGGGTATTTCCCCAAAAGCAATTATGAGGTTACTCTTGAAGCAAAAAGGGTGGAAGGAAATGATTTCTTCTGCGGGATGACATTCCCCGTAAAAGAGAGCTTCTGCTCCCTCATTGTTGGCGGCTGGGCAGGTACAACGGTTGGTATAAGCAGCATAAACAGGATGGATGCTTCAGAGAACGAGACTACTTCGCTCAGGGTTTTTGAAAAAAACAGGTGGTATACAATAAGGACCCGGGTTACAGATGAAAAAATAGAAGCCTGGATCGACAACGAACAGGTGGTAAATCTGACAATCGGAGAGAAGAAACTCTCAACCCGCCCCGAAGTTGAATTGTCAAAACCCTTTGGGATAGCTTCGTGGAGAACAACGGCGGCAATAAGAAATATTAAACTGAAATACCTTGAATAATTTAATTCCGGATCACTCCCGGCCAGTATATTTAATTTTATCACGAATCACCCATATAGCTGTCCTGAGGCACCAGACATGCTCAGGCTTTTAACCGGATATTTTAACGTAATAATCAGAAATAAATAAATGAACAAGACCTTAATACTACTTATTTTGGCTGCAGGCATGGTTTCCTGTAAAACCAATGAACTTTATATAAATATTCTGCAACCTGCCCCGGTCACAATGTCACCCGCAATAAAAAAAGCAGGAATCATTAACAGGAGCATCCCGACCGATGAAACAAAAATTGTTGATGTAATTGATAAGGCACTCTCTCTTGAAGGTGCCGACCTCGACAAGGATGGTGCACGGGAAAGTATAAGAGGCCTGACTGAAGAACTGCTTGATAACGATAGGTTTACTGAGGTTAAATTTCTTAGCGATCTGGATTTCAGAGCATCCAGGATAGGGATCCTCCCTCCGCCACTGTCGTGGGATATCGTGGAAATGGTCTGCCGCGAGAGCGGGACCGATGCTCTCTTTGCCCTTGAGAGATTTGATACTGATACACGGATTAATACTTCAAAAGGTGCAGCGAATATTAAAACTCCACTAGGTGACATCCCTGCCATCGAAACATCCATGGAGACGATCATTAATACCGGATGGAGGATTTATGATCCTGCTTCAAAAGTAATACTTGATGAATTCAGCTTTTCCGAATCGCTGGTATTTTCTGGAAGAGGTATCAATCCCGTTGCTGCTGTTGCTGCCCTGGCAGGAAGGAAGGAGGCGGTCAGGGAAGCGAGTCTGAATGCCGGTCATACTTACGCCGCACGAATACTCCCTTTCAGATTCAATGTGACAAGAGATTATTTTGTAAAAGGAACTGAAAATTTTAAAACAGCAAAACGCAAAGCCCAGAATGGCAAGTGGGATGAGGCAGGAGAACTATGGGAGTCGGAAACCGGCAATCCTAAAAGAAAAATCGCAGGTATGGCATGCTACAATATGGGCATAATAAATGAGATCAACGGAAATCTGGATGTTGCACTGGCATGGGCTCAGAAAGCCTGGGAAGAGTACCGGATAAAACCCGGATTAAGATATGCCAGGATCCTGGAGAACAGGAAATATAACAACGAGATCTTAAGTATACAGGAAGAAAGGTGATAGGTGATAGGTGAAAGGTGAAAGGTGAAAGGTGAAAGGGGAAACTATCCTCCGCCAGTTATGACTTGCGATTTTTATTGACACCGGGATCTGTAATAAATTTTTAAAATCTTTTCAATATGTTAAGAATTAAACTTTTTTTCTGCCTGCTAATCTTTACTGTAAGTATACAGGCCCAAAATTACCTGCCTGAGTGGGGATCCCTCGATAAACGTCCTGTTCCGGCCTGGTTCGAGGATTCAAAATTCGGAATTTTTATACACTGGGGCCTCTATTCAGTTCCCTCCTGGGGACCAACCGGCGACAGTGTAGGAGTGTACGATAAGTACTCCGAATGGTACTGGAACAAACTGGTTAATTCTAATAGTAAGGTTAACAAATACTTCCGTGATTTTCATGAAAAGACTTACGGTAAGGATTTCAAATATCAGGACTTTGCTCCGATGTTTAAAGCTGAGTTGTTTGATCCCGACCAGTGGGCTGCCCTTTTCAGGGAATCGGGAGCCAGATATGTAGTCCTTACATCGAAGCATCACGAAGGATTTACCCTCTGGCCAAGTGCACAGAGCTGGAACTGGAACAGTGTCGATATAGGTCCCCATCGTGATCTGTGTGGTGACCTGACTGCTGCCGTGAAGAAGCAAAATCTGCATATGGGATTTTATTATTCATTGTACGAGTGGTACAATCCGTTGTATAAAAGTGATCCGGACAGTTATGTCGATAATCATATGATACCACAGATGAAGGATCTTGTGACAAGATATAAACCTGATATTGTCTGGACTGACGGGGAATGGGACAAAGAAAGCAAAGATTGGAAAAGTGAACAGTTCCTTGCCTGGCTCTACAACGAATCTCCGGTAAAAGAAAGCGTGGTGGTTAACGACAGGTGGGGAAGTGAAACAAGAAGCAAACACGGGGGATTCTTTACAACCGAGTACGGTCTGGTAGGTGAGAAGGAAGGTCTGGAAGAGGGAAATCCCAGACCATGGGAGGAGTGCCGGGGCATCGGTACATCATTCGGCTTCAACAGGGCTGAGAATCTCGACAGCTATTCATCGGCCGGAGAGCTGATAAAAATACTCGTTTCGACAGTAGCCGCAGGAGGTAACCTACTGCTTGATATTGGTCCGGCTGCTGACGGAACAATACCGGTAATTATGCAGCAGCGTCTCCTCGAAATAGGATCATGGCTTAAGTTAAACGGTGAAGCTATTTACGGAACCCGTGCCTTCATAAGATCTAAAGAAGATGAGTCAATAAACCCTGAGGCTAACAAGAGTATTTTTTTCACACGCAGGAATAATGATCTGTATGTAATATGCCTCGGCTGGCCCGCCGGCAACATAGTTCTGAAGGGATTAAAGACTACAGGTACTCCCGGCGTAACCCTTCTTGGAGAGAACCTGAAAGTAAATTCAAGATTATCAGGAGGTAATCTGATAATAAATTTGCCGGTACTGACACCCGATTCATTTCAGTATGCCTATGTTTTCAGGGTTGGCGGTATTAAAAATATTCCCTAAAGGTATTGGATAACTTTTTTTAAAAAATTTCCAGATCAGGTGGAATATTTAGCCGTTACGGATTGTCATATCTGATAAGCCTGTTCTGATAAAAAAAAGTTCTGTAAAGATCTTTTTATTATTGGCAACCTGAGAGATCATTATATGATCCGGAATTTGTACTAACGTGATTTCTGCGAGAACCTATGAAGTATTGTCTGAAATATTTTTATCTGTCATTGACATTTTTACTCTTTCTCCTGATTTTCTCCGGTCCGGCATTTTGCATTAATCATACTGGTCTTACCTATAAAGGAGGCCCGACAGTCAGCATGCAGGACTCAATTGAGAAGCAGATCCTTTATAACGGAAGAGTATGGATCAACATATATGGCAGGGTAACCGGCAATCCATTCCTGCTTTCGGATGAGTTTCTGAACGGTACTGTTTCTGTTGGAGCTAAAACATTTGATGACATAGACCTGATGTATAATATTCATACCGACGAGCTATTGACAATGACTGAACTGGGAGTTATACTTCAGCTAAATAAAGAGATTGTGGATTCCTTCACTCTCGACTATAATAAAAGGACTTTTCTGTTTCATAGATTTGATGTTGACACTCTCAATGGGGAGAATGGTTATTTTAGAGTATTGTACCAGGGAAAGACTTCGTTATACGTAAGATACAAAAAAGTTATACTACTGCTCGCAGTCGATAAAAAGTACGACACTTTTGAACAGTCGCATAAGATATTCATTAAAAAGGATGGAATACTGCACACTGTTAAAAGCAAAAAAGCACTTCTGTCTTTTTTAGGTGACAGGAAGCAGGAGATAAACGGATTTATTAAAGAAAACAAACTGAAGTTATCAAAGAATAATCCTGAAAGTTTTGTCCCTGTTATTGAATTTTATAATAAATCGGGGTATTAGCCAGTCAGTCATGAAAAAAAGATATTTACTCCTGATCGCGGTTCTCCTGTTATTCAATACCCTGTATGCTCAGAAAGAAATAAGAATTGACTGGGATTATGAAGATATGACTTTCACCGGATTTGTACAAAAAGCTGAGAGTCTTAATGATATAAGATTTTTTTACAGGGAGGAGTGGGTTAAGGATCTTAAACCGGGAAATTACCCCGGGATGCAGGTTCTGACAGAGTTGCTGGACAACCTGTTCGGGGGAAGGTCACTTTTTTATTACATCGACAATTCAGGTAATATTGTAATTACCCAGCATTTTACAGTAAATATCCCCGGGAAGGAACCGGCAGACGATGATAGTTTTATTCCGCCGACGGATTACAGCGATCAGGATAATTCCATTCAGTCTGAGAATGTTGTGGTAGATATTGGTAATCCGGCTGAAAAGAACAGGAGCGGGAATGTAGTTGTCTCAGGCTACATTACCGACAGGGACACAAAAGATCCCGTAGCCGGGGTTACGGTTTATAATCAGGCCCTCTCGGCCGGAGCAATTTCAAACAGTTACGGGTTTTATTCCATATCGCTTCCCCGGGGGAGCCACCTGCTTCAATTCTCGTTTATAGGCATGAAAGAAAAACCTGTTAATATCAATCTATATGGTCAGGGTGAATTGAACATAGAGATGAACAGTACGCTCATACCTCTGAAAGAGACTATTGTTTCTGCCCAGCGCAATATGACCCTTCAGCGTTTTGAGGTCGGTGTCGAAAAAGTCAACATAACATCATTCAGATTGATGCCTACTTCGATGGGAGAATCGGACATTATCAAGAGTATTCTTCTGATCCCTGGAGTTCAGTCAGTAGGAGAGGGAGCGGCAGGGTTTAATGTAAGAGGAGGGTCATCGGACCAGAACCTCATCCTTCTCTATGGTGCCCCGGTCTATAATTCTTCTCATTTTTTCGGATTCTTTTCAGCGGTAAATTCGGATCTGATTAAGGACGTGACTCTGTACAAGGGAGGAATACCATCGCGGTACGGTGGCAGAATATCTTCGGTACTGGACATTGTTTCAAAAGATGGTGACAGAAATGAATTTTCAGGAAAAGCAGGCATCAGCCCGATAACAACACATCTGAAGATCGAGGGTCCGATAAAAAAGGATACCTGTACATATATTCTGACCGGACGCACTACATACTCCAACTGGATCTTTCAGCTTATGGAGGATCCTTCTCTGAAAAAGAGCAGGGCATCATTTAACGACCTTAACGGAAGAATTGCCTGGGATATTACCGCCAATGACAAGCTTGATATTTCATCTTATCTCAGTCACGATTCATTCCGGTTCAACAGCGATACAACCTACAGCTATAATAATAATATAGTTGCACTCAGATGGCGCCACTTCTTTAACAGCAGGTTCTTTTCGGTCGTCTCCCTCAATAACAGCAACTATAACTATGATGTCGAAAGTCAAAGCGTTCCTGAGGAAGGATTTGTTCTCTCGCACAGAATAAACAGTACCGGGTTAAAGGCAGATTTTAATCTATACCAGGGAAGGAATGAGGTCAATTTCGGATTTGACTTGAACAGGTACTCGGTAAACCCCGGCAGCTACATGCCCGCCGGCGACTCGTCTCTCGTTATGAAAAGAATAATCGCTGATGAAAAAGCACTGGAAGGAGGATTATATATCGACGATAAGTTTATAATAAATGATTTTTTATCGGTAAACGCGGGAGTAAGATTCTCTTCTTTTTTCACCTACGGCAATAACCCGGTAAAATTATATGATCCGGATTTTCCCAGGAGCGGATCGAGTGTTATCGACACTCTGGAATCAGGATCAAACAGGATCATAAAGAAATATTATGGCCCCGAGCTCAGGATGTCGCTGAATTTCAGGCTGACAAACAGAAGCTCCTTTAAAATAAACTATAACCGTACAAGGCAATATCTTCACCTTTTGTCAAACACAACATCAATATCTCCCACCGATACATGGAAGCTGAGCGATTATTACCTCAAGCCCCAGATCGGGGATCAGTTCGCCATGGGCTTCTACCAGATGTTACGGAAGAACACTATTGAAACATCAGCCGAGATATATTACAAGAGAATAAGTAATATAGCCGATTATAAAGGCGGAACAAAGCTGGTAATGAATGAAAGTATCGAACAGGCCCTGGTCGGGGTGATGGGAAAATCATACGGGGTCGAACTGTCTATAAAAAAGACAGAAGGCCGCGTGCGTTACAGTATCGGATATACCTATTCCAGAACATTTCTGAAGAGCACTGGGAAATTCAGCGACGAGATAATAAATTCAGGGGAGTGGTTCCCTGCTAATTTTGATAAACCACATGATCTTATTCTGACATTTAACTACCTGTTTTCACGCCGTATAAGCTTCTCTTCAAACTATACCTATAGCACCGGACGGCCTATTACATATCCTATCTCGTCATATTATATGGGCGACAAGTTGCTTATTCACTACTCCGAAAGAAATAAATACAGGATCCCTGACTACTCCCGACTGGACATCTCATTACAGTTCAGCGGTAACCTGCGTTCCCGCAAAATTGTTCATCCCAACTGGACCTTTTCGGTTTATAATCTTCTGGGCCGGCAGAACGTTTATTCCATATATTTCAGAAATGAAAAGAATACAATCACAGGATATAAACTATCTATCTTCGGACAGGCAATACCTTCAGTAACTTTCAGCTTTGATTTTTAAATGACATGAGACCGGGAAAGTACATATTATATATTTTGATCATACTGCTTGCCAGTGGCTGTATAACACAGTTTATACCCGAAACTGACGAAGATGAGGAACTGCTGGTTGTCGAAGGATTAATTACAGACCAGCCTGAGTTTAATACAATAAAACTTTCAAGATCTTTCCCGCTTGGCAAAAAGAATATTGCAAAACCGGTGAGAGGATCTGTTGTCACTATTGAAGATGACGGAGGAAATATTTTTAACCTGACCGAGAAGGAGCCGGGCACTTATTATACGGATACATCTGAATTCAGGGGCATTCCCGGACGAAAATACAAGCTGAGGATATTTTCCAATAACACAAGCTTCTCAAATTATTCCTACGAATCTCCTTTTATCGAAATGAAGTCAGTCCCTCCGATAGATTCACTTTATTACACAAAAGTTCTCATCAGGGAGAAGGAAGGATTTTTCCAGAAACTCGAAGGATGCCAGGTTTATCTTAATACCACCGATCCGGAAAGCAATACTAATTTTTACCGGTGGGACTTCACTGAAACATGGATTGTCAGGATCCCTTTTGGTGTACCTAACCATACATGCTGGGTCACAAATAATTCGGGGACTATTAATATCAAGAACACTTCAATACTTTCGGAAAACAGGATCAGCAAATATCCCCTTTGCTTTATTTCAAATGAGACTGACAGACTTAAAGAGAGATACTCACTTCTTGTTAACCAGTACTCACTAAACCAGGATGAATTTTCGTACTGGGAAAAGTTACAGAATGTTTCGGAAGATGTCGGAAGCCTTTATGATATTACCCCTGCATCAATCCCGGGCAATATTTTCTGTATTGAAAACCCAAATGAAAAGGTGCTGGGATATTTCAGTGTATCAGGCAAATCGTCAAAAAGATTTTTCATAAGCGATTGGTTTTCAGGAGTCGTGAATCCCTACAAAGCCTGTGATGTTGACACCGTGTTCGGTACCAACCCTATTCCTTACCTGAATGTGTCAGTCTGGCTCCTCGAAGAGAACCTGGATGCAAGGCCTCCTTACAGGTACATAACCAAAGAGAAAGGATGTGCCGATTGCACTGTGAGAGGATCAAATGTTAAACCTGACTTCTGGGTAGATGAGAATTAGTTCAAGGCGTTTCAAATCTCTGATATGACAAAATACTTAAACCATTTACTCTTTTTGTTTTTCTTCCTTTTGGGAATACCTCAGGCTGGCAGTCAGGAATTATCAGATATTTCGGTAAGGATAGAGCAGAGGTTCAGACAGTATTGTAATAATTATCCCTGGGAGGAAGTTTTTATCCATACCGACAGGGAAGATTATATTTCGGGAGAAGATGTGTGGTTTGCCCTTTATCTGTTTGACAGGCAAAGCTCTGAGCTGAACGGTAAAAGCAGGATAATATATTTTGAGATCCTCAATCCCGATAACAGGCCGGTTGTTCAGCAGCGGGTTGAAATTGATAAAGGAACAGGGAGAGGGCATGCGGTACTGCCTGATACTTTAAGTAGCGGGAAATATAATATCAGGGCATATACAAAATGGATGAGTAATTTTCTTCCTGCCAATTGCTTTATGAAGGAGATCCGGATTAATAATGCTTTGAATAAACGGGTGCTGGCCGATGTTTCCTATTCACCTGTACTATCGCCGGAAAATAGTACGGCAGGCAGGGATGCAGGAAACCCTGAACCAGGGTTGCTGAAAGTAAATGACTTAAAGACCGGCACTCTTGAGATTATTATTGACCCTGCTGCAGATAGCCGGTTACGAAATTCCGGAGTCTGTTACATTTTTATTCAGACTCATGGGATCGTCGACATGAATAAATCCCTGAATCTGACCAGCGGGACTAATATTTTCACTTTCGAAAGGAGATTACTCAGTCCCGGAATTAACCAGATAACTCTTTTTTCTTCAGCAGGTGAGCCGCTGGCTGAAAAATATATCTATACTCAGGGTATCTCAAAGCAGGATATTAAACTTAATTCAGCCGATACATTCGAAAGGAGAAGCCTGGTAAAGCTCAATATGGAATGTTCCGCCGGGATTGGTTCAGCAATTGATAAGGCATCTTTAAGTATATCGGTGTCTCCATCGACCGGAAAACCTGCCGGACAGGATATCAGCGATCACCTGATCTTTGGATCGGAGTTCGGGATCCTGCCGCGCGAAATAAAAGAAGCAAAACCGGGAGAGATCCCGCCTGAGGTCATTGATAGATTCCTTTCCAGGGCAAAAAGCTACTGGATCGACTGGAAAAAAATTCTTGCGGATAGCAACCCTGATTTAAAGTATTTAAGGGAAGATGATAATCATTATCTTTCGGGACAGTTGATAAACCGTGATTCGAAAGCTCCGGTCCCGTCCGAATTTGTATTTCTTTCCACACCCTCAAAAGTGGCAACGTTCCAATATGCAAGGACCGACAACAATGGTAAGTTCTCCTTTGAAATACCAATAAATGAAAAACTGAACAACCTTATTATTCAACCCGAAAAGCCTGAAAAGAATTACTATGTCCGACTTGAATCAGCATTCTCCGAAGTTTATCCGGATAAAACAGGTATTAACAGAACCCTGTCAAAAAATGCTCTTTCAACTGATCACGAGAGGAGTGTCAATTACCAGGTCGGACGGATTTATGGAACAACGTACTACAGTGCTCCGGTGAACAACCCCGAAATCCAGACTTGGTCGGGGAGATTTTATGGCAAACCGGATATAGAGCTTGTTATGGCTGACTATATCAAGTTGCCGGTGATGCAGGAAGTGTTTTTTGAGCTTACTCCCGGGGTTTATCTGAAGGCAAAGAAGTCGGTCTACGAAATGTCTATCGCCGATCCTGTTGAGAACCGGATTTTTAGCGTCCCGCCTGTCCTGTTTGTAGACGGTGTCGTAGTAAGGGATGCCGGAGTAATAGCCAATATTAATCCTGAAATTGTCGAAAGGATCGATATGGTCAAGGTACGATACCTTGTTGGTGATTATTTGTTTTATGGTCTTGTTAATGTAATAACCTCAAGAGGCGATTTCAGTGCCGTTGAACTGCCGTTATATGCAGTGAGGCTCTCCTACAGGGCTGTTGATCCGGTTGGCAGCTTTGTTCCGCCTGCGTATGAAACCCAACAGATGAAAGAGAGCCGGGTCCCCGATTTAAGGAACACACTTTACTGGAATCCCGAAGTACTCGCTGACAAAGATGGGAAAGCTGTTGTCGAATTCTGGTCATCTGATTATATTTCAGATTATGTTATCAGAATAGAGGGCGTGGCTCCCGATGGTAAACCATATTCAGTCAGTAAAAATATCAGGGTGGAATAGAATCTGTCATTATATATCTTAGCGTCACAACCATCTGCCACAAGACAACATTAAGTGCGTGCTCAATGATTTTTCATAAATTTATTGACAGAATGAAAAGCAGCATTTATTGATTTTCCGTACACTCCCTGAAACTGAGTTTATAACTTTTTGCTTTGCTGCCTGTTATTTCCCGGGGGGATGACGGATCATGACAGTTGGACGTTCATTATCGGTAAGTATGTGCTTATATGATATTTAATTAGCTGTCGGTTCAATAAAATAATAATTGACTATAATATATTAACATTTTCTATTAATATTGCGACATATTTTGTAGTAAGAGGCATAAAAAAAAACAGATTGAAAAAAACCGATTGGAAATATAACAAAATTGCAATAAAGGTTGGCAGCAACGTGATTACACAGAGTGACGGAACTCTTAATGTAAGCAGGATGCTGAGGATTGTCGAGGATGTCGCTGTACTTTCAAAACAGGGACTCGAAGTAATACTTGTTTCATCAGGAGCAGTTGCAGCAGGCAGGAATGATATATCTCCCTCGAAGAAGACTAATATTATAGCGGCAAAGCAGATATGGGCAGCAATAGGACAGGTCAAGCTAATGTCCACATATCAGTTCCTTTTCGGAAAATATGGAATTCATGCGGGTCAGCTTCTGGCAACAAAAGAGGCTTTCAGGGACAGGAGGCATTACCTGAACATGAAAAACTGTATCTCAGCTATGATCGATAACCATGTTCTGCCCATTGTCAACGAAAATGATACTATTTCGGTAAACGAACTTATGTTTACCGACAATGATGAGTTGTCAGGTCTTATATCATCAATGACCGATTGCCAGGCACTTTTCATCCTCTCAAATGTGGATGGCATATTCAATGGAACTCCCGGAAGCCCCGGTGCGGAAATAATAAAAGAGATACATCAGGACTCAGATGATGTGGAGAAATACATCTCATCGGGGAAATCGGGGTTTGGCAGGGGCGGGATGAAGACCAAATACTCGACCGCGAGAAAGATAGCATCAGAAGGAATAGATGTTTTCATTGCAAATGGGAACCGTGATGCCATCATAACAGATATTCTCAAGAACAAGGATGTGCCATTTACCCATTTCGTAGCTGCAAAAGTAAAGAAGAACAGCGTTAAGAAGTGGCTTTCGCATTCTGATACATTTGCCCGGGGTGCCGTCTATGTCAATAAGGGAGCCAGGGAAGCACTTCTTAGTGATAAGGTTACCAGCCTGCTGATGATAGGGGTAACGAAACTTGAGGGAAATTTCAAAAGAGGAGATATCATAAGGATACTCGATGAGGATGGCAATGGGCTGGGACTGGGGAAATCCATGTACGACTCAAAAAAAGCTGAACAGATTATAGGGGAGAAGCAAAGCAAACCCCTGATTAAATATGACTACCTGGTGATTAATGAGGATATAAGAAATATCTTCCAGGTTTAAGGTTAAGTGATTGATTTTAAGTTGTTATAAATGAATCTTACATCAACATTCAAAAGGGTTCTGAAAGCCAGCCGGACGCTGACCATGATTGATCCGAAGGTTATTTCCGGAGTGCTGCTGAAGATAGCAGATGCAGCCGTACGTAATTCGGAATTAATCCTGGCTGAGAACAGAAAGGACCTTGCTTTAAAGGATAAAACTGATCCGGGATACGACAGGTTGCTTCTGTCAGACGAGAGAATCGGTGCAATAGCCCGTGATATAAGAAATGTCGCAATGTTACCATCGCCGCTCGGCCGTATCCTCAGTAGCTATGATAAACCTGACGGTTTGAAGATCTCAAGAATAAGTGTCCCTTTTGGAGTTATCGGAATAATTTATGAATCAAGGCCGAACGTAACATTTGATGTATTCACGCTCTGCCTGAAATCGGGCAATGCATGTATTCTCAAGGGTGGCAGCGATGCAATAAACTCGAACCGGGTTATTGTCAGCATTATTAAAAAAGTGCTTGTGGAGGAGGGACTTGAGAGCGACCTTATTACCCTTCTGCCTGCCGGACGGAACGAAACGATACAATTGCTGAAAGCACGGGATTATGTCGACCTTATTATACCCCGGGGAAGCAGAAGCCTTATTGATTTTGTCAGAAGTTCTTCTTTAATCCCGGTTATAGAGACCGGGGCCGGAATATGTCATACCTATTTCGACGGGTCGGGCGACAAAGAAAAAGGCCGGTTGATAGTCAATAATGCCAAAACACGAAGGGTAAGTGTATGTAATGCCCTTGATTGTCTGATAATTCATGAGTCCAGGCTGAGTGACCTTCCATATATTGTAAGTCTGTGTGCCGGCTCAAATGTTGAGATATATGCCGATCCCAAGGCATTTAAAGCACTGAGGGGCAGCTATCCGTCAGGACTTCTTTTCAAAGCGACACAGGATTCCTTCGGTACGGAGTTTCTTTCCTTTAAAATGTCAGTGAAGAGTGTCGGGTCGTTTGAAGAAGCTCTTTCGCATATTGAGAAATACAGCTCAAAACACAGCGAGGCGATAATTACAGAGGATCCCGTCCGGTCAGATCTTTTTCTTAAACAGGTCGATGCTTCCGCTGTATACTCAAATACCTCCACAGCTTTTACCGATGGTGCAGAATTTGGTCTGGGTGCCGAAATAGGTATATCGACGCAGAAACTTCATGCACGGGGACCCATGGCTCTTGAGGAAATGACGACTTATAAATGGATCATCACCGGAAATGGACAAATCAGAAAATAATCTTCCAAAAATGTGATGCATATGGTTTTGGATTTTAACATGATAAAATCTTTTTATGATGAACTGCCAGGCAGGATTTCCGGTATAAAAAAGCAACTCGGACGGCCTTTGACATTGACCGAAAAAATCTTATACAGCCATCTGTATGATAAAACAACAATAACCAGATTCACAAGAGGAAAAGATTATGCCGGTTTTGCCCCCGACAGGGTGGCCATGCAGGATGCCACAGCCCAGATGGCCCTTCTGCAGTTTATGGTCACGGGAAAAGACGAAGCTGCTGTTCCTTCGACAGTGCATTGCGATCATCTTATTACTGCTGAGGCAGGTGCCGCGGAGGACCTGAAAAGAGCACTGACAGTCAATAAAGAGGTTTATGATTTTCTTAGTTCGGTCTGCAGCAGGTACAATATGGGATTCTGGAATCCCGGAGCAGGGATAATCCACCAGATCGTGCTCGAGAATTATGCATTCCCCGGCGGAATGATGATCGGCACAGATTCTCATACTCCCAATGCCGGCGGACTTGGAATGATGGGGATAGGTGTCGGGGGAGCCGATGCCGTTGATGTAATGATCGGTATGAGCTGGGAACTTAAATTCCCCGAAATCATTGGGGTTAAGCTGACCGGCAGAATGAATGGATGGACCTCTGCAAAGGATGTAATACTGAAGATCGCCGGATTACTTACTGTAAAGGGAGGTACCGGATCGGTAATTGAATATTTCGGTGATGGGGCAGACCATTTGTCATGTACGGGGAAAGCCACAATTTGTAACATGGGCGCTGAGACAGGAGCTACCTGCTCGCTGTTTGCCTTTGATGATAACATGTCGGAATATCTGTCAGCGACCGGAAGACAGGATGTGGCCCGGCTGGCTGCTGAAAACCGGGTTCATCTGTGTGCCGATCCCGGGGTATTATCAGATCCCGGAAACTACTATGACAGGTTTATTGAAATTGATCTTGATAAACTTGAGCCTCATATAAATGGTCCTTTTTCACCCGATCGTGCCACCCCGGTTTCGCGCATGAAGGAAGAAGCCGCCCGTAACGGATGGCCGGTTGACGTAAAAGAAGCCCTGATAGGTTCGTGCACTAACTCATCGTATGAGGATCTTTCCAGGGCTGCTTCAATAGTCAGTGATGCATTATCAAAAAATCTGACAGCACATTCCGGATTTAAGGTTACTCCTGGTTCGGAACAGATAAGCAGGATATCCGAACGTGACGGTTTTACAGGGCTATTTACAAAAATAGGAGGCGAGGTATTTGCCAATGCCTGCGGTCCCTGTATCGGTCAGTGGAACAGGAAAGGTTCAGATAATAAAGAAGTTAATACCATAATTCACTCCTTTAACCGTAATTTTTCAAAGAGAGCCGACGGAAATCCAAATACTCACGCATTCGTGGCATCTCCTGAAATTGTAACAGCAATTGCCATTGCAGGCAAACTTACTTTTAATCCCATCACCGATACTCTTGTCAATACTGAAGGTAAAGAAGTGAAACTGTCCGAACCAAAGGGATACGGACTTCCCCCTCAAGGTTTTGGTGAGGTTGGTAAAGGATATCAGGAACCTTCTCCCGAACGGCAAAAGGCTGAGATAATAATCAATCCCTCCTCCGAACGGTTACAGGTGCTCACTCCCTTCCGGGAGTGGGAAGGTAAGGATCTCCTCAATATGCCGTTACTGATCAAAGCCAGGGGAAAATGTACCACCGACCATATATCAATGGCTGGCTTCTGGCTGAAGTATCGGGGGCATCTTGAAAAAATATCCGAAAATTATATGATTGGCGCGGTCAACTATTTTAATGATCAGACAAACAAAGTACTTAACCGGCTGACAGGCAGCTATGATACAGTTCCGGCGGTAGCCAGGGCATACAGGGATTCCGGAACTGGTTCAATAGTGGTGGGAGAGGAAAATTTCGGAGAGGGATCATCGCGCGAACATGCTGCAATGGAGCCAAGATTTCTTGGAGTGCGTGCTGTGGTGGTAAAATCGTTCGCAAGGATCCATGAGACAAACCTGAAAAAACAGGGAGTGCTTACGCTGACTTTTGCCGACGCCAGTGATTATGACCGGATCGCAGAGGATGATGTTATTGATATTACAGGTCTTGAGAAATTTGCCCCGGGGATCCGGTTAGTACTTAAAATTTATCACAGCGACGCTACAAGTGAAGAGATACTGGCAAATCATTCATATAACAGGGCACAGATAATGTGGTTCAGGGCAGGAAGTGCTCTTAATATTATAAAAAGAAATAAGGAATAAAAATATGACAGATGAAAGGATAAAACTGGAAGACGGGAAACTTATTGTTCCCGATAATCCGGTGATCCCATTTATTGAGGGGGACGGAACGGGACCTGATATATGGAGTGCTTCAGTGCGTGTTTTTGATGCGGCAGTGGAAAAGGCTTACAGGGGTAAACGTAAAATATCCTGGAAGGAGGTACTTGCAGGCGAGAAGGCGTTCAGACTGAAGAACAACTGGTTGCCCGCTGAAACACTTGCTGATTTCAGAAAGTATCTGGTTGGTATCAAAGGACCTCTCACCACACCTGTGGGAGAGGGAATGCGTTCACTGAATGTTGCGCTGCGCCAGGAGCTGGACCTCTATACCTGCTACAGACCTGTACGGTGGTTCAAAGGTGTTCCCAGTCCGGTGAAACGTCCTCAGGATGTAAACATGCATATCTTCAGAGAAAATACCGAAGATATCTATGCCGGGATAGAATTTATGCATGGGGATCCACGGACAGAAAAACTGAAAAATTTCCTGATCGACGAATTGAAAGTTACATCTATCAGATTTCCTGCCACAAGCTCGCTGGGGATCAAACCGGTATCAGTCGAAGGTACTGAACGTCTTGTCCGTCAGGCTATTAAATTTGCTATTGAGAAAAAGCTACCTTCCGTGACTCTTGTTCACAAGGGTAATATTATGAAATATACCGAAGGTGCCTTTATGAAATGGGGCTATGCCCTGGCCGTGAGAGAATTTGGAGATAAAGTCTTTACCTGGCAGCAACACAAAGCCATTGCCATGGAAAAAGGAGAGGCTGAAGCTGATAAAGCGTTGAATAAGGCTGCAGGTGAAGGGAAGATCATAATCAAGGATGTCATTGCTGATGCTTTTCTGCAACAGATACTTACACGACCCTCTGAATATTCGGTCATTGCCACATTAAACCTTAACGGCGACTATATTTCCGATGCCCTGGCAGCAATGGTCGGAGGTATAGGAATCGCCCCAGGTGCCAACATCAATTATGAGACAGGTCATGCAATTTTTGAGGCTACTCATGGCACTGCACCAAAGTATGCAAACCAGGATAAGGTAAATCCGGGATCCGTTATTTTATCGGGAGCACTGATGTTTGAATATATGGGTTGGAACGAAGCCTCCGTAAAAATTTATAATGGACTTGAGAATGCTATTCACGACAAACAGGTTACTTATGATTTTCACCGGTTGATGGAACAGGCCCGGTTGCTTAAGACTTCGGAATTTGCTGATACTATAATTTCAAAAATGTAAGATTTTTTTTTATGGAAGACAAGGAATTCTTTTTAAAAATTGAGGATTTAGCCAGGAAGTCATGTGATATCGATAACGACCTGTTCGATATTTATGATGTAAAGCGCGGCCTCCGGAACAACGACCGTACCGGTGTGCTGGTCGGACTTACCAATATCGGCGATGTTGTAGGTTATGAAAAGGAAAATGGAAAAGTCATTGCTGTCCCTGGCAGACTGCTCTACAGGGGAATTGATATTGATGAAATAACTCATGGATTCCAGAAGGAGGGAAGGCATGGCTTTGATGAGACTGTCTTTCTTCTGCTTACCGGCCGGTTGCCCGACAGTGAAGAACTGAACGATTTTACCGCCCATCTGGCGTCACTCAGGTCGCTGCCAGACCAGTTCACAAACGACATGATACTGTCGATGAAAGGCAAGGATGTACTGAATATGCTTGCCAGGGCTGTCCTTGGATTATATACCCTCGATGACCGGCCTGACGATATCACCCTGAATAATATGATAAAGCAGTCGCTGAACCTTATTGCCAAATTCCCGTCGATAATTGCATATTCATACCAGGCTCTTCGTCACGCATATAAAGGAAAAACACTCTCTATCCGTCATCCGCAGCCAAACCTGTCAACAGCCGAGAATTTCCTTCACCTTATTAAGGGAGAGGGCTCATATACAAAGCTGCAGGCCGACCTGGTCGACCTCTCACTTGTCCTTCACGCAGAACATGGAGGTGGTAACAATTCCACATTTACAATGAGGGTAACAAGTTCGACAGAGACTGACATCTATTCTGCAGTCACCTCGGCCATCGGATCATTAAAAGGACCATTGCACGGAGGGGCCAACCTCAGGGTACTGAATATGATGGAAAACATAAAGGAGAACGTTAAAGACTGGAAGGATAGTGAAGAGGTCGAAAGGTATCTCCTTAAAATCCTGAATAAGGAAGCAAATGACTTCTCAGGCAAAATATACGGGATAGGCCACGCTGTATATACTATTTCCGATCCAAGGGCAATCCTGCTGAAAGAAAAAGCCAGGGAACTGGCTGTCGAAGCCGACAGAAACGATGAATTTGAACTTTATAACATTGTCGAACAGATTACACCCGAGGTTTTCAGAAAATTCAAGGGAGAACAGTCAACAAAAGTGATATGCATTAATGTCGACTTCTATTCAGGTTTTGTTTATTCATGTATTGGTATTCCGCAGGAACTTTATACTCCGCTTTTTGCTCTTGCCAGGGTTTCCGGCTGGTGCGCTCACCGTGTGGAGGAACTGACATTCTCTGCAAAAAGAATAGTCCGGCCCGCTTTTAAAAATGTCTATGGCCGAAAAAGATATATACCTCTTGACCAGCGATAGATCATTACGGTAAATTCATAATAAAAGGTTCGCCTGGTGAGCTTATTGCACCAGGCTACCGGCAAAGATTGGTGATCATGGCAAAAACAGGGAACAAAATAATAAGTAATCTTTCAAGGTTCGACTTTCCTTCAAAGAAAGGGGTAGCTGAGTTTGCACAGCAGATGGCACTTTATATTTTCCCTGTCATTGAAGGCGGTGGCCAGTCTCCTCTGACCGAACGGAAGCTCAGGAGTCAGCTGTCGCTCCTTATTGAGCCATTGAAAGCCAGACTTCCAGAAGAGCCGGAAGTTGTTATCAGCGAATTCTTTAAAGAGATACCTTCCATAAAAGGGTTGCTCGATGGTGATGCGGAATTTATTGCCGCCAACGACCCTGCTGCCACCGATGTGGATGAAGTTATCATGGCCTATCCCGGATTTTTTGCAATACTTATCTACAGGCTGGCCCATTGCCTTGCCGGTCTGGGTGTTCCGATAGTACCAAGGATCATGACCGAACACGCACATTCACTGACAGGAATAGACATTCATCCCAAAGCTTCAATAGGACCGGAGTTCTTCATCGACCATGGTACAGGTATTGTTATAGGAGAAACATCAATAATAGGCGAGAGGGTCAAACTTTACCAGGGTGTAACCATTGGAGCGCTGAGTGTCTGTAAGGATATGGCAGCCACAAAAAGACATCCCACTATCGAAAACGATGTTATAATATACGCCGGAAGCACAATACTCGGTGGTAATACAATAATTGGTCACGACAGCATTATTGGAGGAAACGTCTGGCTTACCGAAAGTGTACCTCCTTATTCGCTGGTGTATCATCAGCACCAGATGACAGTGAGGGAACGCAGGGGACCGGAAAGGACAAGCTAATTCTAAAAACAAAGACCATGAAATTCTCAAATATCCTGGATACTATCGGTAACACACCTCACATAAGGTTGTCCGGACTTTTTCCTGATCATGAGGTATGGATAAAAGATGAAAGGAGAAATCCCGGCGGAAGTATTAAGGACCGCATCTCCCTGGCAATGATTGAGGATGCTGAGAAAAGGGGATTTCTGAAGCCCGGAGGGACCATTATTGAACCCACCTCGGGAAACACAGGGATAGGGCTGGCACTGACAGGTGCTGTAAAAGGATACAGGGTTATTCTGGTGATGCCGGAATCAATGAGTATTGAACGGCGAAACCTCCTTAAAGCTTACAGGGCAGAGGTTATCCTTACACCCCGCGAAAAAGGCATGAAGGGTGCAGTGGAAAAGGCCGGTGAACTTTTACAGTCATTACCCGGTTCGTGGATGCCCGGGCAGTTTGATAATCCCGAAAATCCCGGGATCCATTCCAGGACAACAGCCGCTGAGATACTTCAGGATTTCCCTGAAGGTTTTGATTATCTGGTTTCCGGTGTTGGCACGGGAGGACATTTAAGCGGGGTTTCCGGAGTGCTGAAAAGCCGCTTCCCCGGAATTAAAGTTATTGCTGTCGAACCATCCGGCTCGCCGGTTCTTAGCGGTGGGGACCCTGGTCCTCACCCGATTCAGGGGATCGGAGCAGGCTTTGTACCAGCCAATTATTCACCCGGATTGACCGACACGATAATGACGGTTACCAGGGAGGAAGCTTTTGAGATGGTAAAACTGGCCGTTATTAAAGATGGCTTCCTTGTTGGCATCTCAACAGGCGCCTCTCTTGCAGCAGTAAGAAGGTTAACTGCTGAGCTGCCTCATCATAAAAGGATACTTACGTTCGCCTACGACAACGGGGAAAGGTATATGAGCGTCGAAGGACTCTTTGTCTGACCCCACAGGGGGAGATTCATCATGTGCCTGCCAGGACTTTTTACTCCTGCCTCAGTTCCGGACAATAAAAATCTTTTTTAACGAACCTCTTTCCTGTAAGGTGCTGAGGCCTGGGCTCCCATCCGGGTAACCGAGATTGCAGCTGCCTTATTGGCAAAAGCAACGGCATCCACAAGCTTTTTACCTTCCGAAATGGCAACCGCCAAAGCTCCGTTGAAAACATCTCCGGCAGCAGTTGTATCGACCGGCTTGAAAGGCACAACAGGTACCATCCTTGAGATCGTTTCCGAACGAACATAAGCACCGGCAGCCCCCATGGTAATAACAACATTTTTAACCCCTTTCTGAAAAAGTCTGTCAGCAGCCATCCCGGCTGAGATCTCATCATGCACATTTATCCCTGTAAGGACTTCAGCTTCTCCCTCATTAGGAGTGATCACGTAAAGGCTGCTCAGTAACTCACCGGATAATTGCCTGGCCGGTGCTGGATTCAATATTATCCTGTTGCCATTCTTAACTGCCTTCTCAGCTACAAACTCAACAGTGCTCAACGGGATCTCAAGCTGCATAAGGAATACATCTGATTTGTCGGTCAGATAAACGGCATCATCAATATCGTAAGCCGACAGGGCTGCATTCGAACCGGGTGCCACAACAATAAAATTCTCTCCGTTTTCATCTACCGCGATAAGTGCAACCCCTGAAGGATTCTTAGGATCCTTAATTATGTATCTTGTGTCAATACCTTCATTATCAAAAAGTTGTTTCGATTGTTCCCCGAACAGATCGTTCCCTGTTTTTGTGATAAAAATTACATCCCCGTTTAACCTGGCCGCAGCAACAGCCTGGTTTGCCCCCTTCCCACCCGGATTCATCAGAAAAGTACCTCCTATAACCGTCTCCCCGGGTGTGGGAAGTTTTTTTGATTTCACCACCATATCCGTATTGGAACTCCCTATTACTATAATTTTGCTCATGAATAAATAAATGAAAAACTGATATTAAATTAAGAGTTCTAAATTAGATATTCTTTACCAGTTCGTAAAGAAGGAAATCATTGCCAGGGAAAATAGATTTAAAAATCCTAAAAGTGCTTAATCCGTTTAAACTAATTCTCTATATTTAAAACCTGAATCTCAATACATATTATTTAACTCATGAAAAAGGTATATTATAATTATTTTCTGATCGGTTCGGCTGTTTTGCTGCTGGCATCCGGGATCACATATCTGAGCGGTTCTGTCACATTGACGGGAATTTTACTCATTTTATCCTGTATTGGCCTGGCCACAGGAGTAAGGGGATATCAGAAACTTAAGGGATTTTCCTACACTCTCTGGATCTTTGCAGCTGTTGCGGCAGCAATGTTCTTCCCGAAGTATTTTGTTTCGATCGGCAACTTTCAGGTAAAAGCACTTATGGTGCCTCTTTTGCAGATCATTATGTTCGGGATGGGTTCGCAGCTAAGTTTTGCCGACTTTGCAGGAGTAATTAAGATGCCTAAGGGAGTTATTGTAGGGGTTGTTTCGCATTATCTTATAATGCCTCTTGTTGGGTTTATGATCTCGCGGATATTTAATTTTCCGCCCGAGATTGCTGCTGGTATAATCCTTATCGGCTGTGTGCCAAGCGGACTCGCTTCCAATGTCATGTCGTTCCTCGCACGTGCAAACCTCGCACTTGCCGTTACCGTAGGGGCTATCTCGACTCTGCTTTCTCCTTTTGTAACCCCTTCACTTATGAAATGGCTTGGCGGACAATATATCGAGGTCAACTTCTGGAGTATGATGCTGGATATACTGAATATGATAATATTCCCGATAGTTGCAGGTTTTGTATTCAATATTTTTGTCAGGAGGGAAACAGGTCTGAAGTCTAAACTTATTCAGCTTACCTCCTATGTGGTTATTGTATTACTGACAACACTGATATTTATTAAAGTCAGAGATGCAGGAGTAAGGGAATTTGTTATTCAGTTCTCAAAATCGATGGCCTGGTTCTTCTTCCTGCCTATGATCGGCGCCCTGCTCCTCAGGGAGTATCTTAAAGGCGAAACAAAATTCATGGAGAAGATTCTCTCTCTGGTTTCGATGATTGGTATCGCATTGATCATTTGCATTATTGTGGCTTCCGGAAGAGACAATCTGCTGAAAGTCGGAGGACTGCTCATTCTTACCAGTCTTTTACACAACCTCACTGGTTACAGTCTTGGTTACTCCTTCTCGTGGCTCGTAGGCCTGCCTGAGAGAGACAGACGTACAATTGCCTTTGAGGTGGGCATGCAGAACGGAGGCCTTGCTTCAGGCCTTGCACTTATGATGGGAAAAGTTGCAACGGTCGGACTTGCTCCTGCAATATTCGGTTCGCTTATGAATGTTACCGGTTCAGTGCTGGCAAACTGGTGGAGGGAAAGGCCTGTTAAAGACGATGAGAAAGTTGAATTACCTGCTGTATAATTATGGATAAGTATATAGTAACCTTCGGAGAGATCATGTTACGGCTCGCAACTCCTGAACACCAGAGGTTTGCTCAGGCCACCTCTTTCTGTGCCTCGTTCGGGGGAGGAGAGGCCAATGTTGCCGTATCGCTGGCAAATTATGGAATGAAGACACGTTTTGTGACCCGTCTGCCACAAAATGATCTCGGGCAGTCGGTAATTATGGAGCTGAAAAAGCACAGCGTAGGTACCGATTTCATTATCAGGGGAGGGGAAAGGCTCGGGATCTATTTTCTTGAGACCGGGTCGGTCGCAAGACCAGGTAAGGTTATTTACGACCGTTCTCATTCTTCAATAGCAGAAATTCAGCCTGGAATGATCGACTGGGATAAGGTCTTCGAAGATGCAGCCTGGTTCCACTGGACCGGGATTACTCCTGCGATTTCCGAAGCCGCTGCTACAGTATGTCTCGAAGCCATTAACGCCGCAAAGAAAAAAGGGCTTTCTGTTTCATGTGATCTTAATTACAGGAAAAATCTCTGGAAATGGGGAAAACCCGCCGCTGAAGTAATGCCCGGGCTTGTAAGGGGATGCGACATTATACTCGGGAATGAAGAGGATGCTGAAAAGGTCTTCGGAATTAAACCTGAGGAGGGAAATATTTCAAGGGGTGAAGTGGAAGCATCCGGTTACAGATCGGTATGTGAAAAGCTGAAGAAACAGTTCCCACGGGCAAAAAAAATCATAGTAACCTTACGTGGCTCAATAAATGCCGATCATAATACATGGTCAGGTGTCTTGTTTGACGGCGAAGATCTTTTTATGGCGCCAGTCTATCAGATCACGCATATTGTTGACAGGGTAGGAGGAGGCGATTCCTTTATGGGTGGTCTTATTTACGGACTGAATGCCTACCCGGGGGATGATCAGAAGGCTTTGAACTTTGCGGTGGCAGCTTCGTGCCTGAAACATACCATTCATGGCGATTTTAACCTGGTTACCGTACCGGAAGTTGAGCAGCTGATGAAGGGAGACAGCTCCGGAAGGGTTGTCAGATAAAAACTTATAACAGAGCTGCCGGAAAGATCTTCCGGCAGCTTCTTTTTGACCTGTATGATATTGTTAACTCCATAACCTGTCGTGCGACCGCTTGTCATCCCATTCGGGAGTAGGCTCGAAGTATCCGTTCTGTTTTGGATGCAGATGTTTTCTGACTTCCTCTTCATTTAGTTCAACACCAAGCCCCGGAGCATCAAGGGGCACATTGGCAAATCCTTTTGTAACCATGGGTTCTTTTCCTGTCAACCGTACAAGGTTGCTCCACCAGGGGGAATCAACACTGTGATGTTCAAGAGCCAGGAAATTTTTTGTGGCAGCCGCACAATGAATATTCGCCATGAAACATATCGGTGAACCGGCCATGTGCATTGCCATTGAAACATTTTTCTCCTCGGCATAATCTCCGATCTTTTTCGTTTCGAGCAGACCGCCTGAAGTGCCCAGATCAGGTTGTATAATATCAACAGCCTGTGCATCAAGCAGAGGTTTGAATCCACCGTTAAGGAGGTAAATGTCTTCGCCGGTGCATGTAGGTGTCTCAAGAGCATCCGATACTGTCTTCCATTGTTCAGTATTGAACCAGGGTACCATGTCCTCGAGCCATGCCAGTCTGTATTTTTCCATCGCTTTGCCAAACCTTATCGAGTTGTTTGTATCAAAATGACCGAAATGGTCGGCACAGAGTGGTATCTCATATCCGACTGCACTACGGACCTGCTCCACATAGGCAGCCAGGCCTTCCAGACCTTTATCGGTTATCTGAACCTGCGTAAATGGGTGCAACGTATTTCCATATCCCATATATTCGCGAAGGTCGTACTGACCTGTTGCTCCGTCCCAGAATTTTGTATTGACAAGGGTGTCGGGCTGGTTAGCAACAACATGAATGCCAAGATCCATCTTAAGCCATGTGAATCCCTGTTCATCAATCCTCTTTTTCATGGTTTCGGCGAAAGCCTTAGGATCCCGGGCTCCCGGTGTATCAGCATAGAGCCTTATCCTGTCACGGAACCTGCCTCCAAGAAGCTGCCATGCCGGCACACCGTATGCTTTACCGCAGAGGTCCCATAAAGCCATCTCAACTGCACAGACTCCTCCTCCCTGCCTGCCATGATATCCGAACTGCTTTATTATCCTGAAAAGCATTTCCACATTGCACGGATTCTGTCCGAGGATCCTGCTCTTTAACTCGAGGGCATAACGCTCATCAGCGCCATCCCTTACCTCTCCAAGGCCGTAAATGCCCTGATTGGTATCAATCCTGATAATGGGAGTACGACCCACATTTGTTATCACAGCCACCCTCATGTCGGTGATCTTAAGCTCCGAAGGGCTCGAGGCCCTGTTAACCTGCGATGTTGTTTGCGCTATCGTATCTTCTATTGATGCATGCATGAATCCGCCAAGGGCAATTCCTCCGAGAGCAGCTTTTTTGAGGAAACTCCGCCGGCCGTTATCCCGCGGGGAACTGTTTTCAGCCGGACTGAGCAATTCCTCCTCTTCACGTTTACGTTCTTTGTCAAGAAGTGTTCTGAGTGCACTTTTCATGATGGTTATTTTTAGAGTTGATTTTTAAATACTTTGTTGCGACTAGTAGTTACGTTCCTTCAGGTAATTATCAAGCTCCTGCCTGGTCATGGGAAGTTTCCCCGGGTAATTATTCAGCCAGTCAAGAAAATCCTTACTGATCTCTTCCGACCACTGACTGTCTATCTCACCGGGTTTGTACCTGCCCTCTTTCAGCCTCTGGTGTCCGAATTCATCGCGCAGGGCAGTTACTTCCGAAGTAAGTACCAGATCCTCAACAAGATGTGCCGGGATAAATATAACACCGTATTTTTTTGCCAGTACAATATCGCCCGGTAAAACAGTCGCCCTTCCCACTCTTACCGGGGCATTGATTGAAGTCAGCATCATCTGCATTATATACGAGGGATCGGATCCTTTTATCCAGCCATTAAATCCTTCGATCTCACTCAATCCTTCCTGATCTCTTATTGACCCGTAAAAAATAACCCCCCTTTTGGATTTTGCATAAATGGAGTTGCCCAGATTATCTCCTATAAGAGTGCCGTCGGCAATTTTACCGTAACCATCAGCCACATATACGTCACCTTCGGTGAGAACATCTATCGGCCACGAGTTGGTTCCTCCCTGTTGTGCCCGGTTCTCTGTCTTGCCCTGTGCTTTGACCTGCTTGTCAAGGTCGGGACGCAAAGGCATATATTGCGCAGTGACAACACGGCCTGTCATCACTTCGTCGGGATGAATAATTGTCCAGTCACCCTCAAACTGGTTCTGATATCCCTTGTTCCGTAAAACACCCCAGGCCTCTTCTATGGAGATATTCTTTAGCCTTTCCAGATAAGCGTCAGAAACCTTTGGCCTTCCATCGGGAAAACGTTCACCTTTCCAGTCGGATGTGAGGAGCTTAATATACTCAGGCGATGACCCTACATTCTGTGCTGAAATATAAAGGCAGCCCAATAGAAAGATCGTCAGAAAAACTGTTTTTTTGGTCATGGTTAATGAGGTTTTAAAGATTCGTTAATGGTAAATCGGGTCAGTCAAAAATTGACCGGTACAAGTTCATTATTTATATCAATATTGAAGTATATACACCCATTATAAAATAAAATTTATTTTAAATGAGTACCGGCTATCAATAATAAACCTAAAACCTTGATTATGGGATTCCTCGCTAACGCTCTGTCATTCTGAACCCCGGGCAATCGGGGTGAGGAATCCCTCTCTCCTTTTTGTATCCTCAATAACTGCTTTCAGGTAAAACTCATCGTAGCAAAACATAATGAGTTTTTCATCATTATTGTTCAATTATACTTTAACCTGTACGTGTTTTATTTCATTGATGATTAACGACACTCATCTTAATTATTTTATATCTTTATTTATTAGTTAACCTGATCATCTTATAAATCATCCGGCTATGAAGAATTTTATTCCTGCTCTGATCGTTCCGGTCATGCTTGCATTCCCGTCGTGTACTGCCGAAAAACCAATCGGTGAAATTATTGATAAGTCGCTTGCACTCTCTCTAAGTCAGTACAATCTGATGACAGAGGTTATGAATGCAAAACCTGACCAGCTTCCAAGAACCACCGACACTACAGGAGCCCTCATAACAGCCGGATCGGACTGGTGGACAAGCGGTTTTTTCCCGGGTTCGCTCTGGTATCTGTACGAAAATACACACGATGTTACGATCAGGGACGCTGCCACAGAGATGACCTCAAGGATAGAAAAGGAAAAGAATAATAAGGGTACTCACGACCTGGGATTTATGCTCTATTGCAGTTTTGGGAACGGCTTCAGACTTACCGGCGATACTGCCTGGAGCGATGTGCTCCTTACCGGGGCCCGTTCACTGAGTACACGTTTCAGACCCCTCACAGGATGTATCCAGTCATGGGGAAGCAGGCCCGGCTGGCAATGCCCAGTAATTATTGATAATATGATGAACCTCGAATTACTTATATGGGCCTTTAAACAGTCGGGCGACTCGTCATTTTATAATATTGCCGTTAGCCATGCCGACACAACTCTGAAGAATCACTTCCGCCCTGATTTCAGTTCGTGGCACGTGGTTTCGTACGATACTATTACGGGACTTGTTGAAGTAAAACAAACACATCAGGGATTTGCTGATGGCTCTGCATGGTCGCGCGGCCAGGCATGGGGACTCTACGGATATGTTGTTATGTACCGTGAAACTGGGCTCCGGAGATACCTTGATCAGGCGATTAATATTGCTGATTTTATGATAAATCATCAAAATATGCCTGCCGATATGATACCCTACTGGGATTTCAATGCCCCGGAAATTCCTGATGCCGGAAGGGATGCCTCGGCTGGTGCCATCATGGCGTCAGCACTTATTGAACTCAGCGGATTCGCCGGGGGAGAGAAAGGTGCCGGATACCTGAAAGTTGCGGAGAGACAGATCCGGACACTTGCTTCTCCGGACTATATGGCTGAACCGGGAGAAAATGGCAATTTCATTTTAAAACACAGTATCGGATCGTTTCCGGCCAGCAGCGAGGTGGACAAACCTCTTACATACGCTGATTACTATTTTATTGAGGCTCTTACACGATACAACAGGCTCCTGCAACAGGCAGGGAACCTGCAGTAATATTTTCAGAAATCTATCATTGCTTTCATAACCCCGTCACGGTATCCGGCCACAAGGTCGTAAGCCTCTTTTGCTTTTTCCAGGGGGAACCTGTGAGTGACCATGTTGCTCACATTTATTTCCCCCGAACCCATCAGTTCAAGAGCTGTTTCAACACAACCGACCTGTCGTCTGATAAACTGAATGGATATCTCCTTTCTTCTGGTATCCTCAACATTAACCGTCCAGTCAGTGAATTCCGGGATTCCCACCACAATCATCTTCCCGCCGGGTTTTAATAATTTTACAGCCTGATCCATTGTTTCCTGCATACCGCAACATTCGAATACAACATCAAGGCCCAGCGGACTCTTTTCGAGTATACTGCCGACCACATTCTCCTTTAGAGTATTATATGAGGCTGTAATCCCTTCCTTTATGGCAATTTCAAGACGCTCATCAATCTTGTCGGAGACATAAACACTTCCTGCACCGGCGACCTTTGCTGCCAGTAATACACTCATCCCTATGGGGCCGAAACCGAGTATCCCGATGTCAGCTCCTTTTATATTGCCGGCTTTTTTGACTGAATAGACACCTATTGCAAGTGGTTCCGATATTGACCCATGATCAACCGAAAGATTTGAAGCAAGAGGGAGACAGCTTGTCTCAGGCAGCACAATATATTCCCTCAGGCATCCTTCAGCCTGACCGGGGCATCCGAGAAAACGAATATTACGGCACGTATGATGCCTTCCGGCACGGCACTGATCACACTCCCAGCATGGCATCGCCGGCTCGATGCCAACGACATCACCCGGCTTCACATTCTTGACGGCAATGCCCGTTTCAACAACAACGCCTGCCCCTTCGTGACCCACCGGGAAAGGATATTTTATTATCTGCGACCCTATCTGTCCCTGAGTATAATAGTGAATGTCCGATCCGCAGACTCCCGAAACACTCATTCTTATCTTAACATCATCAGGTTTAACAATAACCGGTTCCGGAATTTCTTTCATTTCCATCTGCCTTATCCCGGTAAGCATCATCGCTTTCATATGCAATAATTATTTATTTTAGCAGAACAAATATAATGATATCCCGGGTTTTCTTTTCATCAAAATATAATCTTGATTTTAATGGTACGATCGAACCCACATGTTGAAAAATCATATTTAAAAGTGTTTTCGTTAACATAACTTGCGGTTTTCATATTGAAATTTTCTGAATGAGAAAAATTTATGCAATAGGAGAAACAGTTCTCGACATCATCTTCAAAAACGGAGTACCCCAGACCGCCAAGCCCGGAGGGGCCATGCTTAACAGCACTGTTTCGCTCGGCAGGATAGGTCTGCCAGTATCGCTTATCACCGAATATGCCAGCGATAACGTAGGCAGGTTAATCGACAGGTTTCTAAATGATAATGGTGTCGGAACAGGGTATGTGTCCCGGTTCAGTGATGGAGCAACCGCTCTTGCCCTGGCATTTCTGAATGAGAAAAACGACGCTGACTACACATTTTACAAGAATTACCCGGAGAAACGCCTCGATATCGGCCTTCCTGAAATTTCAGGCGATGATATTTTTCTTTTCGGTTCCATCTATGCCATCACTGTTTCTGTAAGGGAAAGGCTTAAGTCCCTTCTCCGCTCTGCAAGAGATAACAGGGCGATAGTAATTTATGATCCGAACTTCAGGTCGGCCCATGCCGCGGAACTTGATCAGCTTCTGCCCCTGATAATTGAGAACATTAAAGAGGCAAGCCTGGTAAGGGGATCAAATGAGGATTTCAGGAACATATTCGGGGCCTCCACCCCTGATGAAGCCTGGAAGATCGTTAAAGAGTACTGCAACTGCCTTGTTTACACAGCTGATTCGGAGGGTGTTTATGTAAGGACAAAAAACTTTTCCGGTAAGTTCCCTGTCAGATCGATACGTCCTGTAAGTACCATAGGGGCCGGGGACAACTTCAACGCAGGTATGATCATGTCATTATACAATAATCATATTATAACCGATCAGCTTGAAATGATGGGAGAGGATGAGTGGGAAGAGGTGATTGCGGCCGGCGTCAGTTTTGCCACAGATGTGTGCCTGAGTTATGAAAATTATATTTCCGCGGCGTTCGCAAGCAGGTACTTTTCAGCCTCGAGGCACCAGATATAATCATTCTTCTCAATAATCCCGTGCAGCCCCGCAAAAAACGGATCTTTCTCCCCAGCCTCCTTCAGCTTGTAGAGTGAGATCAGCGGCATCGATATATTGGTGTATATTAGTTTTTTACCTCCCGGAATATGCGACAGGTTCAAAGTGGTTTCAGCTACCGCATCGAGGCCACCGATATGAGTGATCATTACAGCAGGATTTATTTTCCCTTCACTCATTAACTTTAATGATTCTTTCATATCGTCGGTGTTGCCACCCGAGGTTCCTACAATATGTGTAAAAGAGTAATGGACATTATAAAAATTAAACTCAGCCCTGAATTCCGGATCGGTAGGTCCTGCAAAAAAATTCAGACATCCGTCAAATCCCAGTATTGCATCACCCTGTTCAACAACCGGTTTGACAGGTGCAAAAACAAAAACATCGTCATAACCTTTTCCGCCTGTAATCTCTCTTAAATGTCGTACAGGATCACTCATTTTCCCGGTATTCACATAAATAAGTTTCACGCCCTCATCAACAGCCTTCTCGGGTGGGAACAGGCATGCTGCCCTTGCAAGTCTTTTGTCATCTATATCTGTGACCACAAGCACTCCGGGTTTCCTTTCATTGTGAAGAGCATAATCAATGGCTCCGAGCCCCATAGGACCAACACCAGCCAGTATTGCCATATTACCGCCCCTTCTTATCCCCATCTCGTGGACATAGATTCCGGGTGGTACATGATAACTGGCATGGAATGCACCGACAATACACGACATCGGTTCAGAAAGTGAAGCAGGGAAAAATGCTTCACCCTCATACTCAAGCAGGCAATCAGCCTCGATAACAATACCGGGAATGATGACATAGGTGGCATCACCTCCGATATAACGGAAACTGTATCCCGGGGCATTAAGAGTCCCCATGTGATTCATGGCTGGCTGGATTGAGAATTTCTGCCCGGCCCTGAATTTATACTGCCATTTTTTCCCGACTTCAACAATGATACCTGCAAATTCATGGCCAATTATCGTAGGATGTATATGGATATCGCCGGGAATGCGCTTGTGTTCTGCACCCTGCAGGGCCGCCTTGTACGACGACATACAGATGCTGTCGGAAATTACATGTGCAAGAATCTCATCCTCCTTTAACCGGGGGAGTTCAAATTCTTCAAGACGAAGATCCTTTTTCCCATATATCCTGACGGCTTTTGTGAGCATATTTAATATGTTATATTATTGATATTTAAGCTATTATTGCCAGGTCTCTTCGTAATATAATTTTAATTGTCAGAATGGTCCCTTGTCAGAGCCTGCTTAAAAACGGGCAATTTCTACAGCCTCTCTTAAATGCTTCAGACTGCAATGCCTCCTACCGTTCTTTCCGAACTAAAAGTAAAACATTTTTTTATCAGGAATGATGAAACTCACATGTATTGTAAACACAAACGCGTATGTATATAATATTCAGACATGTGGGTTACATCAGACCATTAAAATAAAAATTATATACTGATGAAAAACTGATTTTTCAGACTCTTATCCGGTATTAAAAGAGAGTATCGGAAAGAAACTTTTTATTACCGGGTAATAACAAATTTTTCTTTACACTTTAAGACATTATATTTACATGTGATTATGAAACGGATTAACTGGATAAATAATATATATTATGATGAAAAGGTTTACTCAGGGTTACAGAGGTTTAAGCTTTCCAACGCGACAGAGCTTGCCGCTTATGATATTGTTTTTCATTTTTGCCACGGCTATGCAGGCTGCTGATAAGGTTACTCCGGGAGGAGAGGATGAAGGGAGGAAGCTTGTTTTGAACAAAGCTGTGGAGCAAAGGATTGATTCTATCATATCTGTTCTCACTCTTGAGGAAAAGATTGCAATGCTGTATGGCAAGGGACTGTTTGTCTCAGAAGGCATACCCCGGCTGGGAATAAGGGAAATAAATTATTCCGACGGCCCTTTCGGGATAAGGGAAGAGTTGGAAAGCAATTCATGGAGTCCCCTGAAAATAACAACCGACTCGGCAACATTCCTTCCAACGGGCTCGGCGCTTGCAGCCACCTGGAATCCCGATATGGCTTATGAATATGGTAAGGTGCTTGGCGAAGAGGCAAGGACCAGGGGAAAGAATGTTCTGCTGGGGCCGGCAGTCAATATCTCGCGCAGCCCGCTCAATGGCAGGACATATGAATATATGAGTGAGGATCCCTTTCTCAATTCACGTCTTGTTGTCAGCTATGTAAATGGAGTGCAGGATTGTGGTGTGGCTTCGTGTGTCAAACATTTTGCACTGAATAACCAGGAGACGAACAGGGGCTCTGTTGATGTCCTGGCCGACGAACGGACAGTGCGTGAGATGTACCTGCCACCTTTCAGGGCTGCTGTCGAAGAAGCAGGAGCCTGGTCGGTAATGGCTGCATATAATAAGTTTCGCGGTTCTTACTGTGCCGAGAATGATTATTTGTTGAACCAGGTCCTGAGAGGGGACTGGGGTTTTACAGGAATGGTTATTTCAGATTGGGGAGGGACTCATAGTACCGTTGCTTCAGCACTGAACGGGCTGGAGGTTGAAATGGGTTCCTCTGCAAGGAGAACATATTTCAGCAAGCCTCTTCTCGACTCGGTAAAAGCAGGAACAGTACCTGAGAGCGTTATAAACGATAAAGTGCGAAGAATACTGAGAGTCAGGTTTTTTACCGATAAGAAGGGCGTCACCGCTCCGGGAGGGATGGTTGCTGTTCCAGCCCATATGAAGGCTGCCTACAAAATCGCTTCCGAATCGATAGTGCTTCTGAAAAACACCGCGGATCTGCTGCCTGTTGATATTACCGGAATAAAGAAAATTGCCGTTATAGGCGATAATGCAACAATGAAACATGCAACTGGGGGCTTCGGGGCTGGCGTTAAGACACGTTATGAGATCACTCCCCTTGAAGGGCTGAAAGAGAAAATAGGTAACAGCGTTGAAATCACATTTGCTCAGGGCTATAAACCAAAATACCTTCCATCGGCAGGAAGAGGCTCCGGAAGACAGACTGACAACAAGCCTGATCCTCAGTTGCTCAGCGAAGCGGTGCAGGCAGCATCAACGGCAGACCTGGTACTTTTCTTTGCCGGGACAAACCGTGAATATGAGACTGAAGGTACCGATCGTACAAGTCTGACACTGCCTTTTGGCCAGGATGAACTTATTAGTGCAGTGACCTCGGCCAATCCCAAAACAATAGTAGTTGTGGTATCAGGTTCTCCTTTTGACCTTAACAATACTGCAAAATGTGCTTCCTCAATACTCTGGTCAGGTTTTAATGGTTCGGAAGGCGGCAACGCAATTGCCGATGTTGTTCTTGGCAATATTAATCCTTCAGGCAAGCTGCCTCTTACATTTCCGGTGGCTCTCGACGACTCACCGGCCCATGCACTTAAGGCATTTCCCGGCGACCAGACCGTAACCTATACCGAAGGATTACTGGTAGGTTACAGATGGTTCGATACGAAGAATATTGAACCGCTATACTGCTTCGGCCATGGGCTCTCATATACCACCTTTTCGTATTCGAAACTGAAGGCCGGTAAAAAAGAGTATGGCAGCAATGATGTTATTGAACTCTCGCTGAAAATAAAGAATACAGGATCAAGAGATGGTGCAGAAATAGTGCAGATATATGTCACCGATATGAATCCGGGACTTGAAAAGCCGGCAAAAGAACTGAAAGCTTTTAAGAAAGTAATGATACCGGCTGGTTCGTCAGGCCGGATCAATATCAGCCTGAAGGTGAGCGACCTTGCCTGTTACGATACCACAAACGGGAAATGGATAGTTGAGCCCGGAGAATATAAACTGGCAGCTGGTTCATCGTCAGGTGACCTGAGAGCTTCGGCTATGATAGCAGTCAGATAACCGGTTATCCCAGCATTACCTGTCCGCCGGTAACGGGTATAGCCTGACCGGTTTCATATTCCTGATCGATAATGTATAAAAGGGCTTTCATCAGGTCTTCAAGACGGCACCCGCGTTTAAGGGGGACCTGATCCTCGTAGTACTTTCTTACATCGTCGATACTCCTTGCACCCGGAACCTTGCCAGTATGCAAATACTGGACAAACAGTCCGTTCTTCGGATCGGACCACAAAGGTCCTTCGTAAAAATTACCGGGGCAGATTGAATTTACCTTTATCCTGAAAGGAGCCAGCTCGAGTGCAAATGACTGGGTTAACCCTATCCCTCCGAACTTGGCTCCGGCATATGCAAAGTTCCTGTTGCTTCCCCGGAGTCCCGACTTTGAATTGATCTGCACGATATCGGTAAAGTACCCGGGTTTTTCCAGGTTTTGCTGTTTCATAACCTCCGAAGCGTACTTGGCACAATAGAAATAACCACTGTAGTTTACTGCAGTCGTTTTTGAAAACATCTCCGGATCCATCTCATCAAGTCCTCCGGCCTTCAGAATACCAGCATTGCTTACAACAAGGTCGAGACCCCCGAATTCGCTGACAGTGATTTCAATAAGATCCTTCACCGATGCCGGATCAGAAACGTCAGTCTTAACAAAAATGACCCGGTTCGGGACCCCCGGTGACATCAGCTCAGAGATAAGCTGGCCTGCAACAGATTCATTAAGGTCGGCTATTACAACATTCATCGATAAAGAGAACAATCCCTGTACAATTCCTGCACCAAATCCCTGGGCCCCACCCGTGACAATTGCAACACGGTTGTCCAGCTTATTGCCGGGTTTTGATGTTAAAGAGATCTTTCTCCTGTAATTTTCCACCTCCCATTTGTCAATAAAGTTAACCTCTTCGGGAGAAAGGGACTTTGTACCTCCGCACGACGATGAATAGGTGCAGATCTTTATCAGATCCTCGTAAATATCCAGCACTGTATCTGCAGCTGTCACACTGTCTTCAACAGCAAAAAGCCCCATATTCCTAATAACGATCACTTTTGGCTGGTAACCGTATTCATGCATGAAACGAGGCAGCTGCATCCTTACCGAATCAAGGATCTTTTCGGCACTTTCGTACTGTTCAACGTAAAGGTATCTTGTTTTACAATAGACAATTATGTCTGGTGTAAGGGGCAGCGATATCTTATGGAACTCCTGCTGGTTCCTGTAATAATTTGCGATCAGCGTATTATGCCTGTACCTGATGGTTTTTGGCTTTTCTTCCGACAGCAGCATCCTCAGACCCGGCAACACCCTGTGCATAACCGGATTATATGGAAGGGAGGTTATCTCCGGCAGTGGTTGTAAAAATGCTTCAATCCCTGAAATGATGTTATGGTAGATCTCCTTTATCTCAGTAGCAGAGTCAGCCCCGGCAAACGTGCCGTGGTTCTCAAGAAAGATCATTTTCGGATCTTTTCCGTATTTTCCGCGATAAAGAAGGACCTCTTCCTCCAGCTTTTTGAAAAGTGTGTACCCGGGATCTGTGTAGGGAACAAAGAGCAGTTTATCACCGAAAATCTTTGCAAGGATGTTTTTGGCATTTCTGCTGCATAGTATACCGTTTACCAGGGTAGGATGGAGGTGAACCACAAACCTGTACTGAATCAGGTTATGCAATGATGTCTCTACTGAAGGACGTTTGCTTTTTCCCGGCTCAATGATGCTGGCGTAAAGGTCGTTTTTAACCTGATCTTCCCTCTTTACCGGTTCATCAGAATATATTTTATCAGAAATAAGACCAAGCTTCTGCCTGTCAAGGGCAACAAGACCATCCTCATCAAGATCTGCCAGAGACTGCCCGCTTGCCTTTATCCATAGTGTCGTGTCATCCTTGAAAGATGTGTTGCCTCCTCCGGCAATAACAAACTGCTTACTGTTCCCGTAAAATCGGGATATCTCCAGTAATTCACTTATTTGGCTTTTCATTTTCCAGGTGATTAAGTAAAAAGTATTCAATAACCATCTGCCCGAGGAGCGATAGTTCCCTCTTTTGTTTGCTGCTCGGTTTACCGTCGGGCAGAACATATCCCTGTCTACCGTGTGCCCTCAGGTACTGGTGTGCAGCAATAAGACATACGCCTTCCCATGCGATCTGCTTCAACTCGTCTCCCAGCGGCTCTGTCCCCCTCGCAGTTACAGTCAGCGGGACCAGTTCGGGCGTGTTATGCTCGGTCCCGAAGGTGACAAGGAAATTCTTTTTATGAAAGAACTCAACAAACTCCCTGAGAACCGAAATGCTGTTCCTTCCAGGGATCAGCTCGATGCAATCCACCTTCAGTGCCGAAAGGGACTTATAGAGTTTTTCAGGGTCATTTTCATATTCGGTCAGTTTCCCGGCTGCGTCATCCAGAAGAACAGGATAGCATGGAATCCCTCCTGCACTATGAATAATTTTGATGATTTTCTTAAGTTCCATGAAAGAACTCTCCTTCTCTTCGACAAAGGCCGCCCCACCACTCTTAAGAAGATTGGAGCGTATCTCATTTTCAAGCAATGAATGATTCTCTATTCCTGCCTTTGATTTTTTCCCTCCGTATAACGACTCAATAAAATTAAGCTGTTCATCACCGTCGCTGAATTTCTCAGCTGCAAGATCCCTGACTGCTCTGGCGAGGTGTCTTTCCCTGACAAGCTCCTTTGCATATCTTTTTCTGATATCCTCATATGTTAAAGATAAAGAAGGATTTACAACCTCAATAATCCTGTTCAGACCTGCGATCATCTCCCTGATCTGAATCTGGCTCTCCCTGACAACATTGTTGATCTTCCTTCTGTTAAGAAAACCGGGACTGAACGGATAATCAAGTCCTTTTCCGCTGAAATATATCCTGCCGGGATTATTCGGATCATTGATCCTTATTCCCTGCTGTTGTTCCTGCTTAAGCAGTCCGATAAATTCTATATTGAATAAAGGAAATATCCTGTTATCAAGACACCCTTTTGCAAATGCTTCATACCCGTCGGTGACAAAAAAATCGTTTATACCTAGTACCTTGATGTTTTCACTGGCTGCCATTTCAAACAGAGTCTTCATCGCGGGAAAGGCACTGAAGGAATAAGGGGTGTGAATGTGCCCGTTAGCCTCCCTGTAAACAGGAATTTCAGCTTTGTAGAGTCGTTTTTTAAGCTCCTCGGGTGACGGGAAATCTGATAAAAAATGTTTATTCACTAAGGCTGGTTTTTAAGTCGGTTATAATCTGTAATCGGGCAGAAAACTGTTTCGGGGCCGAAATGACGGGGATAATTTCCCCGGGAACATTATCTGAAAAGCTTGTCAAGCTCAATTATACGAAGGTTGTTAAGAGGTTTTTTCTTTCCTGTCATTTCTGTGATCAGGGTCATTTTAGCGGCATTTTCAAGAACTTCGAGTCTGTCAAATGCCTGAAGAAGTCCCGACCCTGTTGCCAGTATCCCATGATTTTCAAGCATGAGTATCTCAGATTTTGAGACACAGGCAGCGGCAAGGGAAGCCAGCTCCTTTGTACCCATCAACGCATATGGAACCATACACGGCTCACCGCAGATAGCCCTTGCTTCAGCGGTCAGATTAGTGTTGATTTTACACTTCATTGCAGTAAAAGCTGATGAGAACAGGGGATGAGCGTGAACAATGGCAGAGATATCCTGCTTCTTCCTGTAGATAAGAATATGCATCTCTGACTCTATTGAGAGCTTTAGTCCGGGTGTGAGATTCTCCCCGAGTATTGTCATTATTCCGACATCTTTCCATTTCATCCTGCCTTTATCAGTAGCCGATGGTGTAATCAGGATAATATCGTCAGACAGCCTCAGGCTTATATTTCCCCCTGAAGTGGTGGTGAGATTATGTTCATAAAGTCGCCTCATGAAGGATGCGACTTGTTTACGTTCCTTTTTAAATGCTTTTTCGTATTTCATTGATCAGACATTCTGAATCAGGTCAGCAACTCCGTTAAGAACATAATGAGGCCTGTAAGGGAAGTTGTTTATTTCGTCGCGTGAGGTGATCCCGCTCAGTACAAGGAGGGTATCGATCTCTGCCTCAAGGCCGCACCGGACATCCGTATCCATCCTGTCGCCGATAACAACAGCATCTTCTCTTTTAACTCCCAGCTTCTTCAGGGCAATACGCATCATCAGCGGGTTTGGTTTTCCTACAAAATAGGCTTTTCGTCCCGAAGCAATCTCAATTGGTGCAATAAGCGCCTTGGTTGAAGGGGTTACACCATTTTCGACAGGGCCGCTTATATCCGGATTGGTGCCGATAAGCTTGGCACCCTTCAGAACGAGATTCAAAGCCAACTCAATTTTTTCAAAGTTGTACCCGTGTGTCTCGCCAACAACAACATAATCGGGATTAACATTATTTATTGTGTACCCGATGTTGTAAAGAGCATTAATAAGCCCTGCGTCACCAATAACATAAGCACTGCCGTTGGGCTTCTGATATGCCAGGAAACTGGCTGTGGCCAGGGCACTTGTGTAAAAATGCTCCTCGCCGGCATTGACTCCCAGACGCCTTAGTTTTTCGTGAAGCTCTTTGGGTGTCCTTTCGCTTGAGTTGGTAAGAAAAAGAAACTGTTTCCCTGATGAGCTAAGCCAGTGGACAAACTCATTAACGCCTGGAAGCAGCATATTTCCATGATACAGAACGCCATCCATGTCGATTATAAATCCCGACTTGTTCCTTATTTTTTCAACTATGCTTTCCATATAACTGATTTAAGCCGTAAATATATCAAAAAAAGGATCTATACTCCCTCCTGGTTTAGTCTTAACGACTTTTCATATGTGTAATCATTTTTGGACTGGTGTCCCCTGAGAGGCATTACCTTCTCGTGAATGGCATCAATTATCCAGTCGGGCTGGGGGAAGAAATATTGCTCCATCTCATATGCCGGAGTGATCCAGTTTCTTGATCCGACAACCACCGGTGGTGCATCAAGATCATCAAACGCCAGTTCGGTAATTGTCTGGGCCATCTCCTTGAGGAACGAACCCCTTGATGAGGCATCGCTTGCCAGAACTATCCTGCCTGTTTTCTTTACTGACCTTATAACAGGTTCGTAATTGAAGGGCACAAGGCTCCTGGCATCAATGACCTCCGCACCGATCCCGTACTTTTCCTTAAGGGTATCCGCCACCCGGATAACCTGGTAAAGTGTCGCTCCTATTGAAAGTATGGTAATATCGTCTCCCTGCCTTTTAATATCAGGTTCTCCGACAGGTATCTCATAGTACCCTTCTGGTACACCGCCGGGGTGGAACATCTCACCCACATCGTATATTCTCTGGCTCTCAAAGAATATTACCGGATCAGTTCCCTGTAAAGCGCTGTTCATAAGGCCCTTCGCATCGTACGGTGTTGCCGGGAATAATACCTTCAGCCCGGGTATATGGGCCACCAGCGATGACCAGTCCTGGGAATGCTGAGCCCCGTATTTTGAACCCACTGATACCCTTACCACTACCGGCATCTTTATTATGTTCCCGCTCATAGCCTGCCATTTGGGCAACTGGTTAAAAACCTCATCCCCCGAACGGCCGAGAAAGTCGCAGTACATTATCTCGGCTATTACACGGCCTCCGCTCATGCCATAACCTATTGCAGTTCCAACAATTGCACCTTCCGAAATAGGCGAGTTAAAAAGCCTGTGGTAAGGCAGCGCCTCTGTAAGACCGCGGTACACAGCAAAAGCTCCTCCCCAGTCGCGGTTCTCTTCACCCCATGCGGCAAGTGTGGGGTCTTTGTAAAAACGGTCGATCACAGCCTCAAATATTCCGTCGCGAAGCTGAAAAAGTTTTGCTTTTGAAACCTGGTTGCCATCCTTGTCCTTGTAGAACCTCTCCCTGGTTTTCAGGGATTTTACCCGTGGATTTTCTTCCATCGGGATAAGCACATCGGGCGTCCCTTCCTCCATCCGGTCGAGCGATCCGTTTGAGAACATCATCTTTCCGATACGGTCGGGATCGCTCCCCAGGTCAAGATAAGGTGATATCCTGTCATCAATGCTCAGCTTTAATATGGTGGAGAGCATCCCGGTTATTTCGCTGCGTATCTCATCAAGCAGATACTGATCAACAATACCGGCATCGCGGAGTACCTTGCCATATGCTTCGACAGAATCCTCCTTCTGCCATGCCTCTACCTCTTCCTTTGATCTGTACGACGACGCGTCGGAAGGGGAGTGGCCGCTTATCCTGTAGGTAAGAGTGTCGAGGAGGACAGGTCCTCTCTTTTCCTCGAGTATCTGTTTTTTACGCCTGAATGCATCGATAACTGCAAGGGGATTGTACCCGTCCACACGTTCCGCATGCATCATCTCAGGATTAATTCCGGCTCCTATACGTGCCAGTATCCCATACCCCATGGTTTCGCCCATAGTCTGGCCGCCCATCCCGTAAAGGTTGTTCATGAAATTGAAAATCAGAGGCAATCCACCCTTCTGTTCTCCTCCCCATAGTGTCCGGTACTGATCCATGGTGGCAAAGGTGATTCCCTCCCACACAGGGCCGCAACCCATCGATGCATCACCGATATTGCAGACAACAATTCCTCTTTTCCTGTTTATCTTTTTAAACAGGGCAGCACCTACTGATATGTCGCCCGAACCGCCTACAATGGCATTATTGGGATAGATTCCGAACGGGGTGAAAAAAGCATGCATCGAGCCGCCCAGTCCTTTGTTGAATCCGTTTTCGCGGGCAAATATCTCCGACAGGGCGCCATAAAGGAGGAATAGAACCGATAATTCCTTTATGCTGCCCGAGAACCCCTTCTCAACTACCTTAAGGGTCTTCCCCCCAAAGTAACCCGACATAATGGAATACAACGAGTCTTCATCAAGCCTGCTGATGGCCGACAATCCCTTGGCAAGGATCTCGCCATGACTGCGGTGCGAACCGAAGATAAAATCCTCAATGCCGAGGTTATAGGCCATTCCTACAGCCGATGCTTCCTGTCCTATGGAAAGATGGGCCGGACCAGGATGGTTATAGGATATTCCACTGTACTCATTCGTGGTTTTTATAAGGTTAAGCATCGTCTCGAACTCCCTTATTACGACCATATCGTGGTATATCCTTATAAAATCATCGTTACTGAAGTTTTTCCTCTCTTCTTCAATGGTCTTGTTGTACTGATTTACCGGTATCTTTCCGAATTCAATAAACTGAGGTCTCCTTACAACCCCTGGTTCAATGTTCTGACTCTTAGGCATTTTTTATATTTTACTTTTTCAATTATCTTTTTTCCGATCTGCACATCAGTTGCTTTTCTTTCCTTCAGCCTTTCCGCCTATCCTTAAGCCTATATCTACCTTTTGTCTTAACTGCCAACTGCCAACTGCCGCCCTTCGCCCACCGAAGCTTCAGCGTAAGTGGGTCACGCCTCACGCCTTTCTTCCTCAAGCCTCACCCCTTTTTCTATCTCCTCCTTTATCTCCTTCAGGAAGAGTGTTGCCGGTCCGCCGTCAATAGCCCTGTGGTCGTAAGTAAGCGATAATCCCATACAGGGCACAAATCCGAAAGTGTTATTCCCAAGGTCGGCAGGCCTGCTGATAATAGTACAAACACCAAGGATTGCAATCTGAGGCAGGTTTATTACAGGAGTGAACATTTCCACACCATAGCTGCCCAGGTTTGAAACAGTAAATGTGGCGGATGTGCTCCGGAGAAGGTCAGGATCAATATTTCCCTTCCTCGAAGCTTCGGCAACTGATTTCAGTTCTGCAGAGAGTTGGGAGAGATCCATACTTTCGGCAGCCTTTACAACCGGGACCATCAGTCCCCTTGGAGTATCGACAGCTATTCCGAGGTTGACACTTTTAAAGCTTCTGATCCTGTCGTCAAGAAAGTGACTGTTTAAAGCCGGAAACTTCTCAAGCGCTCTGATCACGCACCAGCAGATCATGTCATTCAGAGTAATATCCCTGACACCCGTTCCTTCAGCAATTGACTCCCTGACTATCCTTCTTGCCTCAAGGAGCCTCCTGACATCAGCGCTCATATGATGTGTAAGCTGCGCTGAATTCTGAAGCGAGTCGTACATTGCTTTTGCTATAAGCCTGCGAACTCCCGAAAGAGGCTGTTCAGAATACTCCTGTCCCGGTCCGGTTGCTGCCACACCTGCTGGCATTGCTCCCGAAGCAGCTTTTTCAATGTCGCTGAAGAGAATCCTGCCGTTTGGTCCCGAACCTGTCAGGTTACTGTAATCGACTCCTTTTTCGCGGGCAATGCGTCTTGCCCTTGGAGAGATCCTGATCTTAAGGGTGCTGTCCTGAAAAGCGCCTGCCTCCTTTATGGCCGTTTCATCCTTTTCAGCCCGGACCTGTTTCGCTACCGTTTGCTCCTCAGTTTTGTCAAGCTCCTGCTTCTTCATGGGACCGGACGAAAGGATCTCTTCTCCCGGAGTACCCACAACAGCTACATTGGCAAGGACCGGTACTTCGGCACCCTCACCAAAATATATCTCAATAAGGAACCCATCCGAAGGAGACTCAACATCAAATGCAGCCTTATCCGTTTCATATGAAAAAAGAATATCTCCGGCGTTTACTTTTTCGCCTTTCTGAAAAAACCACTTCGTTATAATGCAGGTTTCAACTGACTGCCCCTGCCTGGGCATTATTACCGGAATTGCCATTTTATGATCGCTTAATGTTAGTTCTGGGATTTATAACCGTTGCCGGAACTTAAACGGCCGGCCTGAACATTTTAGAATACAACTTGTAATAATAAGTAATAATAATGTTATCATTCAATTATCTGATTTAATTAAATATCAATGGATACAAAAATAATTAATTTAACTTGTATTTACAAGTAGATGTAATATATTTACGGTAAATTTATCCGGTATGGCTTTATCCCGTTCGGTACCACATTACAGGAAGCTTTATGAGGTTCTCAGGAAGCATATCAATGACGGGATATACCGTGAGGGTGATCTGCTTCCGTCTGAAAATGAACTGTGTCAGCTTTACGGGCTTACGCGGCCGACAGTAAGGCAGGCATTAAGCACTCTGGCAAACGACGGATACATCAGAAAGCATCAGGGCAAGGGAAGCATTGTCCATCACCTTCCCAGGGAGATAGGCATCCTTTCCGTTTCCGGAACAACTTCAGCGATAGGGGACAGGAACCTTAAAACAAGGATTATAGTAAAACCGGTCCTTATTCCCTGGCCCGAAGATTTTATTTTTCCCCTCTCGCAGCTTGAAAAAGAGTCGGGATGCATCTACATGGAGCGTCTCAGGCTGCTTGACGATGCCCCTATATTTTACGACATCAGTTATATTGCCAGTATTAATCTGCCCAGGATAACCGCCCGTAACTTTGAGAACCGGTCGCTGTTCCGGATACTCAGGGACAAATATCGTGTGGAAATAACGGGAGGGGAGCAGAGGATAAAGGCAATACCTGCCTCAGCCAGGATCGGCAGATTCCTCGATCTCGTCAGAGGAGAGCCGGTGCTTCATCTCGAAAGGAAAATGGAGACAAATGTAAACGGGCTCTACCTCTATTCGTCAATTTTCTGCAATACAAATAAGTTTTCGATATTCGGCAGATTCTGATTTCCGTAGAAATTTCCCTTTTTTATTGTAAATATCTTAAATTTATACTCCTGTTTTCTCAGCAGTATAATTGAATTGACGATCAATAACGGTGATATTGCACTGTATGAAACAAATAACAGAAAGTACGAAAGTCCGGAAATGCCTCTGGATGCACCGGATCCCTTACCTCCACTGTCGCCGGCAATAATTCCATACGATTTGGTAATTAACTGAAAATCATATTTTATGAGCAAAACATTATTTATAATTTTTTTAGCTATGATCTATCAACCGATTGTTCAGTCACAGGCTGTATATGTCGACAGTAATACCGGAGATAATAATAATCCGGGGACAAAAGAAGCTCCTGTTTTCTCAATACAAAAAGCCGCTGAAATAATCAGAAGCCGGGATAATAATATTTATACTATGAAAATCAATCCCGGGATCTATGTTCTGGATAGTCATGTATCAGTTTCCACTGAAAAGGAGATGATTGACAGGCGTATTGTAATAGAAGCCAGTATTTTACCAGATGATACATCATGGACACCGGAAAAAATGCCGGTAATCTCAATTGAGTCAAAGAAAGGAGAAATACCGGTAAATTTTAATTTTGTTATCAGCTTCCTGATCGATGAAAGCCACGTAACAATAAGAGGGATTAAATTTCACGGTTATTTTTATCCCAATACCAGGTATTTTCCCATTGCGAGGTTTGATAAATCAAAAACAGATCTGGCGGTGGAGCAGTGTATGTTTGTCGGCGATGCAGATATTTCTCAAATCCAGGCAGGGGTCATTGCTCATGGCAATGAAGTAAAAATTGACCACTGTGTCTTTTACAAACTACGCAATAGTGTAGTGTTTTTTCAGGATTCGGGCAATGGAATTAAGAATGGCAATGGCATTACCAATTCAATAATTTATGGTGTATCTCAGGCCGTCTGGACGGTATCGCCGGATAAAGATTTTAAATTTGAGAATAATATTGTTTCCGACTGTAAATATGTCTGGGTCAAATATGATGTCAATCCTACAAAATACTCAATAGTTAATTGTTTAATAGTAAACAATCTATATTATACAGGGATACCTGATACGGTGCGTCTGAATCCCGGGAAATTTGATTTAAATGAGATTAACGTGATAAAAAAGGGTGAAGTATCATTGAGATTAACAGGTAATGATGACAGGCCGCTCCTGCTTGGTGTTGATGAACCCCTTCCAATTGATTATATGCATATTACACCCGCATCGCCCGGATATAGCCTGGGTGCGGGATTATTTAAGATCCGGAGACCATAAATTTCAGGCTCCTGTTGATATCCTGATGACATCCGGGAAGCTTCGCAAATTTAAATGCTATCTCATATACTTTTGTAATTACTTGAACGGTGTAATTTATTTCCTGGACATTGGATTTTCCCGCTTCCTCTCTCACTCTGGCTCTCCCGACCTCACTCTTTCTTATGTCGGACCTGACGGGGCATGGAGTAGGGGATTAGTGCCTGATGTGCTACAAACAGGTCGCTCTGACGGAGCTCAGAATGGTTACCTAAATAACCTGTAAGTCCCCTATGACAATTATTACAGTAACTTCTGATGGATTTTTGAGACAGCCATTCTCTTATTCTTTAGCTTTATCTTTATTTTTTACTTTTGCTTAGAAATTTCTTTCAGATAGCAACCTGAGTTAATTAATTAAGAATATGATAGAGGTCAAAAATTTAAATTTTACATATAAGAAAACACAGAAGAAGGCAGTAAGTGATATGAATTTTAACATCCGGGAGGGTGAAGTATTTGGATTTTTAGGACCAAGCGGTGCAGGAAAAACAACAACACAACGGCTTATTATAGGATTGCTGAGAAATTACACCGGACATATTGAAGTGCTTGGGAAAGAACGAAACCAATGGGGAAAAGAGTTTTATGAACAGATTGGAGTGGCTTTCGATTTTCCAAATCTTTACACTAAATTATCAGCAAAGGAAAATTTACAGCTTATTGGCGCTTACTACAAAAATATATCAGATAATCCCGATAAATTGCTGGACCGAGTCGGCTTGTTACCTGATAAAGATGTCCGTGTTGAAAATTTTTCGAAAGGGATGAAAATGCGATTGAATTTTATTCGCTCTATAATGCATAATCCCAGACTTATGTTTTTTGATGAACCGACTTCTGGTCTAGACCCAGTAAATGCCCATATTATTAAGGAAATAATCCTTGAACAGAGGAAAGAAGGTAAGACAGTTTTCCTCACAACGCATAACATGACAGTAGCCGAACAACTTTGCGACAGAGTGGCTTTTATTGTTGAAGGACAGATTGTGGTTACAGGTTCACCCCGGGATTTAATGATTGAACACGGCAAACGGATTGTAAAAGTTGAATATCAGCTTGATGGCAGGCTTCTCGAACAGAATTTTGAAATGAAAAGTATGGGTGATAATAAGGTGTTTTTGGATATTCTGAAAACCTGCGAAATAAAAACCATACATAGTTGTGAAGCTTCCCTGGAGGATATTTTCATCAAATTAACAGGGAGGAATTTACTGTGAGGTTAATAAATGCGGTATTTGCAGATATACGGTTTCAGATTAAACAGGGCTTTTACCTTGTTTATGTTGTTATAACAATAATGTATTTGATAATACTTTCATTTTTACCTGAAGATCTTTTATCCCTTACACTTCCGGTGGTGGTCTTCTCTGACCCTTCAGTGCTCGGATTGTTCTTTATCGGAGGAATTATTATGCTGGAAAAAGTGCAGGGAGTGTTAATGGTATTGGTGGTGTCACCTTTGCGGACACTGGAATATATTCTTTCAAAAGTTATATCTCTGGCTCTGATTTCAGTATTAGCCGGCTTTGTTATCACTGTTTTCAGCAATTTTAATAACGTCAATTGGTTATTATTTCTGTTATCAACAGGTCTGACTTCAGGTATTTTTACAATGTGCGGTATTATGATAACGGCCGGATGTCATACAGTAAATCAGTACATGTTAAAAACGATTCCGTATATGCTCCTGTTCGTTCTTCCTTGTTTTACGCTGATTGACTTTCCATATTCCTGGTTATTTACAATTGTACCCAGTGTGGCAGCATTACGACTGATGATCGGTGCCTATACGGAAATTCCCTGGTTTGAGGCAGCCGGGTTGATTACTTATTTGTCGGGACTGAATTATTTGTTTTTACGATGGTCAGTCCGGGTATTTGAAAACAAAATCATTTATCAGGATTAACTTTATGTTACAGCTCATTCATTTAAAAAACGATCTCAGGCAAATCATTCGTGACCCAATCATGGCAATTTTCATGATTTTACCTTTAATCCTGATAGTTGTCTTTAAACTGATAGTCACACTTTTAATACCATTTATCTTAACTCATGTAGAATTTGATGTCTCTCCATATTTGCATTATGTGTTTGTTTTTGTCGTAATAATGTGCGGGTCCATGCTGGGAATTGTGTCAGGTTTTATGATGATAGATGAGCGGGATGGGAATATCACACAATTGATGTCGGTGACTCCTTTGGGACGATCAGGCTATTTAATTAACAGGTTATTTCTTGCTTCTGCTTTGTCAGTATTATATAGTATACTCAGCTATTACGTCCTCGATGTTGTCGAATTACCGGTTATATCGGTTTTGTTCCTCTCACTGTTATCATCAATTTATTCTGTCATCGTCGGATTGCTTATTTTCACCTTTGCTGATGATAAAGTTAAAGGACTTACTTTTGCCAAGGCAATAAATTCATTAAACCTCTTTGCTTTTACTGATTTGCTTTCCCTTAAATGGTTAACTGTATTATCCTGGTTCTTTCCGCCATACTGGGTCACAATGATTATAAAATCGCCCCATTCCGTATTATTATATGGATTGGCATTGCTTGTCCATACTGTATGGGTGTTTGTATTGATCCGGCATTTCTGGCGTAAAGAGTCGTAGCGTTTTTATTGCAGGGTAACAGAATTTAAGTACGCTAAAAAATAAACCAGCCACAAGATAAACTTTATTAATTACGGACATGATAGAAACTGAAAGACTCATTATTAAACCTTTGACTTATGAACAACTGGCAAAGTATATGAGATCTGACAATTCCCTCGAGACAGAATTAAACCTGAATACCTCTAAAAGGATAATTTCGGCTGACCTTAAAGAAGCTCTTGAACAAACTATTTTACCTGACGTTGCAGACTCAGCTAAAAACTACTTGTTCTCTTCCATCTGGACTATCATATCAAAAGCAGATAATAAAATGGTAGGGGATTTATGTTTTATGGGAGAACCAGATGAAGATGGGAAAATTGAAATTGGTTATGGGACCCATGAGGAGTTCAGGAAAAGGGGATTTATGACAGAGGCTGTGGGTGCAATGATTAAATGGGCTGAAAAACAACCAGATATAAGGACGATAATCGCATCGACCTGTAAATCAAATGTTGATTCGTTTTCAGTTCTTCAAAAAAATAATTTTGTAAAATCAGGAGAGACCGGGACCCTCTTTAACTGGCGGCTTGAAATCACTCAGCCTCTGAAGGACAATTAGAATGATATCTGTTCCACCTGTCCGGGTCGATGGAATCCGGAAACCGGGACTATGGAATCACAGAAAAGATCCTGCAAAATAAAAAAGCCGTCTCGTTCAGGTTTTGAGGCGGCCTTTTTTGTATAAATTCGAGTAAAATCAATCTACTCTTCTTACCTTGACGGCAACAGGCCCTTTTTCTCTCATTTCGACCTCAAACTCAACGGTTTGTCCTGCCTCAAGTTCGGTATGGGAAACTTCTAAACCAGAACGGTGGATAAAGATATCCTTTTGATCTTCTGTCTGAAGGAATCCGTAACCTTTTACCCTGTCATACCATTTAACAGTACCTTTCATAGTTTTAAAATTTTTTGTTTCCTACCTGTAGCTGTCCCTTCTGTTTCCTCCCCCTCTGCGATCATTATCTCCTCCTCTGAAATTGCTTCTTCTTTCGGTTCTTTCAATTGATTCGTTAACGATAATGTTTCTGCCACTAACTTCAGCTCCGTTGAGTTCCTCGATTGCTTTTTTTGCTTCGGCCTCATTAGGCATCTCAACAAAACCAAATCCTTTGCTTTTCCCAGAGTATTTGTCAATAATGATTTTTGCGGATGTTACTTCGCCATACTCTTCAAAGATTTCTTTTAATTCTGCTTCATTCATTTTAAAATGAAGGCTTCCTACGTAAATGTTCATGATTCAAAAATTAAGTATATATTACAATCGCAAATGTCAGATTTATTTTTGAAAACTAAAAATAATAGGTCATAATATATTGTATTTTAACAACTTTTTGTCCATTCTGCATGGATAATTTAATATTAATTTCGAAAACAGGTCCAATTTTAAATGTTTAATGTAGAATAACACAAATTGTTTAAAATTGTTTAACCGGAACTTTAACTTTTTTAAGAAAAATATATCCCGTGAATAATATTTCTTCTAAAAAAGCGCAGGATCCGGTACATTTCACCACCGGTCACAGTTATTTTTCAAGCGTTATAAGGTTGCCGAATCTCTCTTTTGAGGCATTAATAATATCGTTATTCCCAAACACACAGATTATATTCTGATCAAGAATATCATTTATGAATTTTTTCATTTCCCTGATATCTGCGACCGAAGTTGCAAGTACTTCGTCCCTTTCCTTCTGAAGATCTCCCGCAGTTATATTCCTGAAATAGTTGCTGAAAGCTATGTCGCCCCTCTGGGATGGAGTGGTCAGATTGTCCAGACCGGCAATTGTCCCGATTATAAACCGTGTCATTGCTGATGAGTCGGCCTGAAACCCCGCCAGGAAATCTACACTCCTGTCGTAATTATTCAGCGTTTCAGTAAGGTTTGGGTCGCGATATGAGGTAAAACAGACTGTACCGTAATCATAAATGCTTGTCCATCCTCCGTAGGCTCCTCCAACAACCCTGACCTGTGTCTGTAGCCATTCTGTTGAAAGGATCTGGCTCAGGACGTTCCATTTGCCATTCCATTCAAGTCCGAGTTTGTTAAAATCCGAACCCTTAAGGACATACTGTACTTTCGACGAGGTCATTATTCCTTCATTTTTAGCCACCGGGTTAAGGTCCCATTCCACAAACTGAGGGACTGATGAAGGCAGTGAGGCGACAAACGATCCGAACGATGAAGAATATTTTGTGAAGTCCGATTCGTCACAGGTCACTCCGGCAGTCATATTGCCTGTACTGAAAAGTATCTGCGACACCTGTTTCAGCTTTGCTGTCACAGGTTCCGGGTTCTCGTTGAACTGCTTCAGCAGGTCGGTAAGAAAACGGTAATATTCTATGTTACCTGTCATTTCAAGTATCATTCCTCTTTTGGACAGGTACGATTCAAATCTTCTCCTGGCGGTATTCAATCCATCCTGGGTAAGTGATATCTCAAGGTTCGCCTGGCTCCGGGTCAGGAGATCTTTTAGTCTTTCCGTGTCCGAAAAATCAGTGTTCCTGACGATCTCTCCCACAAGCATCATCGAAGTATCGATCTTATCAGCCGTTGTTTTCATCTTTATGGTCAGCACCGGAGCCACCTTGTCATCCTTATTTTCATACAGTCTTACACCTATGCCTGATGTGAATCCTCCTGTATTGATGTTCAACGCTTTGTCAAGCTCCATGTAATCATATTTTTCAGTACCCATTTTCCCGAGAAGGTACGACACAACACTTGCATATTGTATCATATCCCGGGGCAGAACACGCATGTCGAACCATTGGGTTGTATAAACAATATTGTTCGTAAATTCACTGTGTGTCAGATGTTTTATGCCTTCAATCCCGCCTTCGGTGCAATCGAACCATGTAGCATCCGGGTTGATATCCGAAAGCTTAAGCATGGGAATCGTCGCCAGGGCCTCAGGAGTATCTTCCGATTGCTGGAATGCAATAAGTTTTGCAGTCACGTCTGTCAGACTGTCAATTTTTTCAGGCGAAAGACTTTTTTTATACTCCTCCAGATCAGCTGTTATTTGTTTCATATTCTCATTCTCAAGTCCGGGCTTCGGTTCAAGAATAACAAGCGCCCTGAATTGGTTATTGAGAAGATTTTTTCCGATAAAATCTTCAAAATATGTCCCGTCCATCGATTCTTTTATGTTGGAAAGGTAGGTCTCATATTCAAGTGCAGAGAACGGACTCCCTGTATACATCCAGCTGTTAAGGCAACGCAGGTTATACAATAATCCCTTCTGGGCATCATTACCTTCGCGAAGGCTGAACTCAATCCTGTTAACAGTGCCTTTAAGAGATTCACGATCGATTTTTTCACTGCAGATCCTCGTAAGGGTTTCGGTAATTACTGCAGCAAACTTCTCCCTGTCTTCCGGATTTGCATTCTTTACATTAAGTGAAAGAACATTCTGAAACAATTTGTCCCTGTATGCAGATACCTCCTTGCCTATCCCGGCTTCCCTGAGTGCAATCCTGAGCGGAGCAGATTCCTGATTTACAAGCACATCGGCCAGAATATCGAGTGTCATTCCGGTGAGGTCATCACTTCCAGCACCAATTACCCAGTTAAGCGACAGGTAAGTCTGGTCTTTTACCGGGGTACCTTCAATAACCGGATAGTAACTCTTATCCTCTTTAGCCGCAGAAAAGGGAGGATTATCTTTCAACAGATCACCGATCTCTATCCTGTCATATTTTGAAAGGTATTCCCTGTCGATAAATTCAAGCTCTTTACCGGTGTCGGCATCCCCGTACAGGAAAATATAGCTGTTGGACGGGTGGTAATATTTACGGTGAAAATCGAGAAAATCGTTGTAGGTAAGGTTTGTGATTTCCGAGGGAATGCCTCCTGAGGAGAACCTGTAACTGGTTTCGGGGAACAGGTTCTTGAGTACCAGGTCGTAAAGGATCCTTTCGGGATCAGAATAGGCGCCTTTCATTTCGTTGTATACAACACCCTTGTATTCCAGCGGGGCATCTTTGGAGTTGAGCTCATAATGCCAGCCCTCCTGCATGAAAATTCGTGGTTCGGTATAGATCAGTGGATTAAAGACAGCATCGAGGTATACATGCATAAGATTGAAGTAATCTTTTTCATTCATGCTTGCAACAGGATAAGCTGTCCAGTCATTTGAGGTATATGCATTAATAAACGTATTGAGCGAACCCTTCATAAGTACGTCAAACGGACTTTTTACAGGGAAATTCTTTGATCCGTTAAGCACAGAATGCTCGAGGATGTGGGGAGTTCCTCCGTCAGATCCCGGAATGGTGTTAAAAGAGATACTGAAGGTTTTATTCTGATCATCGGAAAGGATCTTTAAAATCCTGGCACCACTCTTCTCATGCTCCAGAAGGTAACACTCTGCATTTACTTCTTTTACAAATCTTTTCTCGATCAGCCGGTATCCCGGATATGATTCGCCTGGTTTACAGGAATTAAAAACTATAGCCATAATAAAAAAAGAAATTACAATTGTCTGTTTAAAAGATTCCCGTGAAGCTTTCATAGCATTAGATATTAGTTGTTTTCGGATTATTGTTGGAAGGGAATATCGATTAATTCAGGATAAATTTAAATGGAAAGCACATTTACTTACTAAGGTTTTTTATTTCTGATATAGATATGTTTGATGTTATTCTGTCCGGACTCTCTTTCATCTATCTCAAAATCCAGCGATCTGATAAATGGAGTGAGCTTTGTGAACCCATAATTCCTGGGATCGAAGTCAGGTTGCTTCTTCAGAATGAGATTACCTACATCTCCAAGATATGCCCATCCGTTCTCATCAGCCAGATCGGTTATTGAGGAAGCGATAAGCCGTCTGGCCTTACGTATCTGGCTCTGCTGATCAGTCTCCTCATTTTTAGGTTTCTTCGGTGCGGGTTGCCCTGACTTCTTCTTCACAATTGTGACGGGTTCCGGTACCACGGCCGATGCATTGATGATCTCAATGTAAATAAACTTGTCGCATGCAATAATAAAAGGCGACGGAGTCTTTCGTTCGCCTATTCCTATTACTTTCATGCCGGCTTCCCTCAGCCTTGTGGCAAGGCGGGTAAAATCGCTGTCGCTCGATACAATACAGAATCCATCAACCTTTCCTGAGTAGAGAATATCCATGGCATCTATTATCATTGCCGAGTCGGTGGCATTTTTGCCCCTGGTGTAGCTGTACTGCTGAACCGGAGTAATCGCATTCTCAAGAAGTACCGATTTCCATCCTGCCACAGTCGGCTTTGTCCAGTCGCCATATATCCTCTTGAAGGTCGGGGTACCGTACTTTGCTATTTCTTCAAGCATCCCTTTGACATTACTGAAAGGAATATTGTCGGCGTCAATTAAAACGGCCAGTCTTGGATCATTTAATGTTTGCATTCGCTCTATATCAGGACAATTTCAGGATTGCAATTTAAGCTTTTTTTAGAGTATAACTTTTAAAAAGTGATACCTTTTTTATATTTTAGTATATTAGTCGTCAGATTTTCCACTGAGATACCGGTATTTAATGGGCGAAGTAATTTTTAGAAGTAAGGAGCTTGCAATCGTTGCTGTTGGCGCAGTTCTTATCCTGTTTCTCATGTACTATTTCTGTGCCGGGCGACGGTACATTGAAAAACTTATCAGGAAAATATTCCCTTCATCTTTTTCAGATGAGAGCCTTGGCTTTTTCTCTGAAAAATTTACCGGTATAATCTTTACCGGTATTATACCCTATATCCTTTTTGTGACGATATTCAATATCAGGTCATCAGGATTCATGCTGGATACTTCAGGCAAAACCGTTATATGGTTCGCTGTAATTTTTCTGGTCCTGCTGACGGGATTCACCTCCTTTTACCTGTCAAAAAAGCCGAAAATTCAGGAACGGGCCCCGGAATTAAGAATAAAAACCTGGTATCCGCGGCATGTTATCCTGGCTGCCATGGGATGGTTAATCTACATTTTCGGATATGAATTCTTTTTCAGGGGAGTCCTGTGGTTTCTGTGCATGGAAGCCTACGGTTTCTGGCCTGCACTTGGTATCAATCTGGTGCTTTATGCGATTGTCCACCTGCCAAAAGGAAAAATGATGGCAACCGGATCAGTCCCTATGGGTGTGATCCTATGCCTGGTAACATATTTTTCGGGATCATTCCATGCAGCATTTCTGATCCATTCGGTTATGGCAGTTGTTACCGAAATTTCGTCAGCCTGGAACAATCCGGCATATCAGTTCCGGTTTAATACCTTGAAAAAATGAAAATATTTATTACCGGTGGAACAGGTTTTATTGGTAACAGGCTGACAGAAAAGCTTATCATGCAGGGACATCAGGTCATCCTGCTTTTAAGGGATCCGTCAAGAGCTTCGCGGGCAAACGAGGGTAAAGTAACTTATGTCAGGGGCGATATCTTCGATGTGGAGGCTCTGAATAAAGGAATGAAGGGCTGCGACTGGGTTTTCCATATGGCAGCCTTTACAAAACCCTGGACCAAAGATCCGTCGGAGGCATACACTACAAATGTGACAGGAACGATAAATATCCTGAATGCAGCTCTGCTGCACGGCGTAAAAAAGGTTGTGATCACTTCTACTTGTGGTACCATGGGCTGTTCAACAGGAGACACCATTGTTGATGAAACAACAAATCCGTCTCCTGTCTTCAATACGCTCTACGAAAAGACAAAGGCCGAAGCTGAAAAAATTGCTGCGGGATACTGCCCGAAGGGGCTTCACGTGGTGGTTGTGAATCCGACAAGGGTTTACGGCCCCGGCCGGTTGTCAAAAAGTAATTCCATGACCAAAATAATAAAGCTTTACAGGAAAGGTCTGTGGAGAATAATGCCGGGAAACGGGAACGCGGTCGGTAACTATGTTTTTGTCGATGACGTGGTAAATGGCCATATACTTGCAGCAGAGTCGGGGAGGGCAGGTGAGCGTTATATACTCGGAGGAGAGAACCTCTCATTCAGGGACCTCTTTGCATCAATTGGCAGGGCAGCCGGGAAAAAAAGAGTTGTTGTTCCGTTACCTTTTCCGGTCATGAAAGGAATAATTACCGTATCCACATTTATCACACGGATTACCGGAATTCCGCCGTTGATTACCAGGGACTGGCTTGATAAATACATGAATAACTGGATCATATCGAGTGATAAAGCCGTAAAGGATCTGGGATACAAAATCACTCCCTTCGTTGAGGGAACTGAAAAAACCATTCAATGGTTAAATACGCTGCAAAATGGAAAATGAGAGGAAAGCTTTTTCGCTGATCACCGGTTCAAGTACCGGGATAGGAAGGGCTGTAGCCCGGGAACTGGCTTCACGTAAACACAATCTGATACTTGCAGCACTCCCCGGACAGGGCCTTCCGGATCTTTGCCACGAACTTGAACAGCAGCATAATATTGAAGCCCTGTACTTTGAGGTCGATCTGACCTCCGAAAATGGTCCTGACTCATTATTCCGGTTTGTGATTGAAAACAGATGCAGGGTAGATATACTGGTAAATAATGCCGGGATCGGTTTTGAAGGTCCGATAGAAAGTTATACAGCAAAGCAGATCGACTGGATGATACTACTGAATGTCAGGGCTCTTACCATGCTTACATTCTGCCTGGCCCCGGAGCTGAAAAGTCACGAAAAATCCTATTTGTTGAATATCAGTAGTTTCGGATGCTATATGCCCACGGCGTATAAAAGTATCTACCTCGCAACAAAATCATATATCTATTATTTTACGAGAGCACTGGAATCGGAACTGCACGGATCATCACTGAATACCTGTGTGATGGTCCCGTCAGCTGTCCGGACCAACAGGATGGTACTTGACCGTATTGAAAGGAATGGTTGGTTTTCAAGGAAAACGGCTCTTTCAGCCGAAGAGGTTGCCTCAATTGGAATAAAAGGAATGTTCCGTGGCCGGAAAGTCATAATGCCCGGAGTTTTTACAAATATCTTTTTCATACTCGGTATGTTCGTCCCCGAAGGCATTGTGCTCTGGGTAACACGAAGAATATTTAAAAATTACCGTCGCGAAGAATAAGCTGTTATGGACCGGGCGTTATAAATGAAAGCCCGGAATTATTGACAGAAAATAAAGAATATTATTAACTTTGCCCGATTTTTAACGGTATTCAGTAATCTTATCTAATAATATTTAATATGGGAAAAGGTGATAAAAAGTCAAGAAGAGGAAAAATTATTCTTGGCACGTATGGCGTAAGACGCCGCAGGAAAACAGCTTTTAAACCTGTAATAAAACCGGTAAAATCAGTCAGGGAAGAGGAGATAAAAGAGAAGAAGCATATTAAGGAAAGGAAACCTGTTAAAGATAGTGCCGAAGCTGTTGTAGCAGCTGAAGTTAAAGAGGTTAAAGAACCGAAACCCGCCAGTGTGGTAAAAGAAGTAAAACCGGCGAAAGAACCAAAAAAACCCGCTGTAGAAAAGAAAGAACCCAAACCTGCAAAAGCAAAAAAGGAAGTTTCTGAAGCCGCAGAGGAAAAAGAAGTAAAGGCCGTTAAGGAGAAGAAGACAGAAAAAGCTGTAAAAGCAAAAAAATAGAGTGTTTCTCTTCCCATTATTTGTGCCAACCTGTTTTTATTAGTGTTAATAAGCATAAAAATGACCAAATCTTCAGACGAAAAAAAACTATTATCTGTTGCAATCGGTTGCGATCCGAATGCAGATTCACTTAAGGAGATAATAATAAAACAGCTGACCGGAATGGGATATGGTGTCACAGATTTTGGCAGCGACGATCCGGTGTATGCGAATGTGGCCTTTAAGGTAGGAGAGGCTGTGGCTGCAGGTAAATTCGACCGCGGTATTCTGCTTTGTGGCACCGGTATCGGGATGAGCATTGCAGCAAACAAAGTTCCCGGGGTCTATGCCGCCCTCTGTGCAGATACTTATTCAGCTGAAAGAGCGATCAAAAGCAATAACTCAAATGTACTCACGATAGGTGCTTTTACGACCGGCGTGGAAATTGCCAGGCAGATTGTCAAAATCTGGATTGAATCGAGATGGGTAACCGGCACCGGTTCCGAACCCAAAGTCGCCTCTTATGTTGATTATGCCAGAAAACATCAGATCTGACCAATCGGCTGAATTACCGGAATTTTTATATTTATCCGAAAGATATCTTTTGTAATGTACGATAAGGAACTATTACAACTTGAATCCATCGCGCTGCAGATCCGGCGTAATATTCTGCGAATGATAAAGGCTGGGGAAGCAGGCCATGCAGGCGGTGCTCTTTCAGCTGTTGAAATTGTGACCGCACTCTATTTCAGGTTGATGAACATTGATCCGAAAAATCCCAAATGGAAGCTTCGCGACCGTTTTGTTCTTTCAGCCGGACATAAATGTCTTGTCCTCTATGCCGCCCTGGCAGAACGCGGATTCTTCGACAAATCAGTGCTTGATACCTATGGGGCACTCGATTCACATATCCCCGGACATCCAAACATGCATAAGCTGGCGGGAGTGGAGACAAATACCGGAGCCCTGGGACACGGGCTCTCAATTGCAGGAGGCATGGCGCTTGGTTTTAAAATGGAGAAATCCGCATCAAGGGTATTTGTTCTGATGGGCGACGGCGAACTGGCCGAAGGATCCAACTGGGAGGCAGCATCAGCTGCTTCGATGCATAAGCTGGATAACCTTCTTGTTTTTGTCGACAGGAACAGACTCCAGATAGGCGGCCCCACAACCGAGGTGATGAACTATGAACCTCTTGATGAACGCTGGCATTCTTTCGGATGGAGTGTCAGAATAATTAACGGCCACGATTTCAGGGCTATTATTGACAATGTTAATGCTGCCCCTTTTGAAAAGGGCAAACCTTCACTGATAATTGCTGACACAATAAAGTCCAAAGGCCTGAGTTTTGCCGAAGGAAAGGTGAGCTATCATTACTGGAAAGCAAATCCTGAAGAGATGGCACAAGCCATGCTTGACCTTGATGCCATCGAGAAACAGCTGAATGAAAGAATGGGAAAGGAGGCGTTATAATGAGTGAAATGAAAGACCCCCGCAAGACATTCGGAGAAGCACTTGTCGAGGCAGGTGAAAAGAATCCTGACATAGTTACCCTCTCGGCCGACAGCAGTTCAGGCTCAGGATTGAGCCCGTTCCATAAGCGGTTCCCCGAAAGACACTTTGAATTTGGAATTATGGAACAGGGTGTTATAGGATTTGCTTCCGGACTGGCAACAACAGGTAAAATTCCTGTTTTTGCCGCAATTGCTCCATTCGTTACTGCACGTCCTTTCGAAATGTTCAGGAACGACCTTGGTTATATGAACCAGAATGTAAAGGTTGTCGGACGATGTGCCGGCCTTACTTACGACCAGCTCGGAGCAACACACCATTCGGTTGACGATATAGCAATTATCCGCACCATCCCCGGAGTTACTGTGATCAATCCCGGCGACCCCGTTACGATCAAAAAGGCAGTCCACGCCATGATAGAACATGTCGGCCCCTGCTATATGAAGATCGGTGCCCCTCCGATGCCTGTCCTTCACCCTGAGGATGTTGACTTCAGGCTTGGAAAGGGAATCGTGATGCATGAAGGCTCCGATGTCACCATCATTGGTACAGGCACGGTGCTGTCAAAAGCAGCCGGCGCGGCACGCCTCCTTCAGGGAAAAGGCATTAGCGTCCGTCTTATTGATATGCATACAATAAAACCTCTCGACACTGAACTGGTACTGGCTGCAGCAAGGGAAACACGGGGAATAGTGACGGTGGAAGAACATTACATTGCCGGAGGACTGGGGTCGGCCGTGGCCGAACTGTGCAGCAGGGAGTATCCTGTCAGGATTAAGATGATAGGTCTCGAAGATCATTTTGCCGGCAACGGTCCTTACGAGGAGCTTCTCGGGCAGCACGGCCTGCAGGCTGAACAGATCCTTGAGACGGTCATGAAGTTTCTGGAAGTGATCTGAAAAATATGACAGACCTGTTTCTGTCAGTCAACCGGAACAGGTTTTTATTATATTTGTATACCGGCAGGGCCTGTCGCATTGGAGAGCTGATGCAGAAGGAATTTTGTGGTACCGGATTTCCTCCGGATCCGATGGGGAAAGATCAGCACCGGTGTGACAGACTGGGAAATTATTGAATAATGGCTTTTTATCCGTTAAAGGATCAGAAATATTCCATCATCACTAACCATTAAATCAATTTTTACTTTTATAAAGACTTTTCCCCGTTTTACAATGAATTTTCCCGGTTGCAAATTACATGTCATTTGGAGTAGGTCTCGCTCCGTAAGCACTTTATTGATACGCTATAGTTAATACTAAACCTTTTACCAGACTACTATGAAAATTACGATTTGCTCGTTTGTCGCAATGCTTTTCTTTTTGAACGGATTCGGGAGCGAATATAACAATCCTCGACCTGCCAACAAGGTGCAACAAGTTTCAGAAAGAGATTTTCCTGCTCACGATCTTGCGCCTACAACATCGCTGGTTTATCCTGGAACAGACGGAAAACTTGTCTATGTTGCAGACAGCCTTGGAAACAAGATTCCTGATTTCTCGAATGCCGGATATAAAGGTGGTGGCATTTCAATTCCTTACGTTGCTAACAAAGAAACTGTTTGGCCAGTTGTGGGAGACAACTCAGCAAACATTCAGGCTGCAATCGACAAGGTTTCATCGCTTCCTTTGGATGCTTCCGGATTTCGGGGTGCGGTGTTACTTAAAATGGGATTTTACAGACTCGAAAAACCCTTATACATTAAAGCTTCTGGTGTCGTTCTACGCGGTGAAGGAATGAGTGAAACCGGAACCATTCTTTATGGCGTTTTGCCTGCCCCGGATCCAAATGCAACTGGCAGGCAACGATTCGGAAGACCCGATATGATAAACATTGGTGCAGAAAATGGAACAGAACTGATAGAAGACAGCAAGCAATCAATTACTGACAATTATGTCGCTTTTGGGGCTGTAAGTTTTAATGTAAAATCGGCTAAGGGCTTTAAAATAGGCGATAAAGTGATTGTTAAACGCTATGGCAATGAAGCCTGGGTTAAAGAATTGAAGATGAAGGATGAAATAGCCAACAGCAGAGCCTGGAAATTTGATATCAATTATGACCGCGAAATTATTAATATCAATGGAAACACCATTACGGTTGATGCACCCATTTTTACAGCCATCGATACACGCTGGGGAGGAGGCGAAATAATAAAATACAACGATAATCGCATTGAACAGTCAGGTATTGAAAATCTGCGTGGAATATCGGATTATAATCCAACGGTAAGAACCACAACCTACGGTAACATGGACCGTGACAAATTGGCGAAAGAGTACCAATACCAGGGAGACGAATATTACTCTGACGAAAATCATTATTATAATTTTATCAGTTTTACAAATGCTAAAAATGGCTGGGTGCGAAATGTGACAGCTTTGCATTTTGTTTATAGCGCTGTGATAACAAATGGCGGAACTAAATGGATTACTGTTCAGGATTGTCATTTCTATGGAACCTGTTTCAGTTCGGGCAGGTGGCAGACGTTTTACATTTAAATTGAATGGTCAGTTCTGTCTGGTTCAAAGATGTTTATCCTATAAAGGCCGTCACTCTTTTGCAGGGGAAAGCGCCACTGCAAGTGGTAATGTGTTTCTGGACTGTAAAGCCATCAATCCCTACTCTACCAGTGAACCTCATGGCTACTGGGTAAATGGTATACTTTATGACAATGTCCAGGCACCATTAACAGCCCGGTACTGGGACTTTGTTATGGGATGGGCAGGAGCGAACACTGTCTTTCTGGAACTGCGAGGGTGATTTCCTGATTCAAAGTCCGCCAACGGCTGCAAACTATTCCTTTGGACATATCGGTGTAAATGCAGTTTCATTTAACGCCGCATTGCAGGATTTAACGAAACCAAACGGACATGTTGAATCGATGGATAAACATGTTACACCAAAAAGTTTATATCTTACTCAGTTAAAAGAAAGACTTGGCGAACAGGCAGTTAAAAATGTCATTGGCTCGGATGATCATTAGAAATCTGAAAAATATAAAAAGATGAAACCCACATGTATTAAATACACAAACACGTATGTATGTAATTTTCAATCATGTGGGTTCCATCAGACCTTTAAAATCAAAATTATATACTGATGAAATCTGTTAAACTGATTCTTTTTCCAATATTGTTTTTTGGAGCTGTTGCTTTAATAAAAGCTCAGGATATTCCACCAACAACAACTTTGGTATATCCCGGAACTGACGGCAAGCTTGTATATGTTGCCGACAGTCTGGGTAATAAAATTCCTGATTTCTCGAATGCCGGATATAAAGGCGGAGGTGTCCCGATTCCTTATGTTGCCAACAAAGTAACTGTTTGGCCTGTTTTGGGAGATAACTCAGCAAATATTCAGGCAGCAATCGACAAGGTATCAGCCCTTCCGTTAGATGCTTCAGGCTTCAGAGGGGCTGTTCTCTTAAAAATTGGTACTTACGAACTTGAAAAACCAATCAGCATAAAGGCTTCCGGCGTAGTACTCCGGGGAGAAGGTATGAGTGAAATTGGTACCATTCTCATAGGCAAAATTCCAAAAGACAGACAAGCTTATGGCAGAGGTGGACTTGTAAATATAAGCGGCCCCAAAGCGATAGCTCCGCAGGAAGATACCAAACAAATTATCACGGATAAATATGTACCGGTTGGTGCTCGCAGTTTCAATGTGGTTTCGGCCAAGGGATTTAAAGTGGGTGACAAAATTCTGGTTAGGAGAATTGGTAACCAGGACTGGATAAAGGAGATTGGAGAAGATAGTATTTCAGCAGGCAGGAACAAATGGAGGCCTTTTGACATTACTTATGACAGAGTTATTGTTGATATCAAAGGAAATACAATTACCACTGACGTAACCATTTTCACAGCTGTTGATGCGCGCTGGGGCGGAGGCGAGATTCTTAAATACTCCGATGAGCGCATAGAGCAGTCAGGGATAGAAAACCTGCGTGGTATTTCAGAATATAACCCTTCGGTCCGACAGAAGACGTATGGCAACATGGACCGTGACAAGTTAGACCCTAAATTCCAGTATCAGGGCGAAGAGTATTTCTCGGATGAAAATCATGTAAGTAACTTTATTGTAATGTCCAACGCAAAGAATGTCTGGATCAGGAACATCAGTGCACTCCACTTTGCCACCAGTGTTATCCAAAGTAACGCAGGCTCGAAGTGGATCACGGTGCAGGATTGCGAATCATGGGAACCGGTTTCGCAACGTTGGGGTGGAAGAAGGTTTATTTACCAAATGAATGGCCAGCTCTGTTTGGTACAGCGGTGTTTTTCACAGAAAGGGAGACATTCATTTGTTCTTCAGAATGCCGAAGCAAGTGGAAATGTATATCTCAATTGCCAGGCTGTAAATCCTTATTCCACAAGTGAGCCACATAACCATTGGGTAAATGGCGTTTTATACGATAACGTAAAAGCTCCGCTTACAGCAAGGTATTGGGATTACATTATTGGCTGGGCTGGCGCTAATATTGTTTTCTGGAATTGTGAAGGCGATTTTCTGGTCCAGAGTCCACCAACTGCAAAAAACTATTCGTTCGGACATATTGGGATAAATGCGGTAATTTTTAATGCCGGTTTGCAAGATCTCAAAAAGCCCAACGGACATGTTGAATCGATGGACTATCATGTCACCCCAAAGAGCCTTTACCTTACTCAGTTGAAAGAAAGATTAGGCATTGAAGCTGTCATGAATGTTATTACTGAAGGCCAGTCCTGGAAATAGACCGACTCTAATTTTAATCAGGTTGAAAATGTAAGCAGCTTAGCTGGTTTTATAACAAATTTTAAAGCAAGTAAATCATGAAAAAACTGGTAAAATATTCTTTTGTCTTGTTGATATTTTTTGTCAGCAGGTTTGTTCTTTCGGCTCAGGATTTGCCACCTACAACCACTCTGGTATATCCAGGAACAGATGGTAAACTGGTCTATGTATCAGATAGTCTGGGTAATAAAATTCCTGATTTCTCAAATGCAGGTTATAAAGGCGGAGGTGTACCTATTCCGCGTGTGGCTATTAAAGAAACCGTTTGGCCAGTACCCGGAGATAACTCTGTTAATATTCAGGCTGCAATCGATCGGGTTTCGGCATTAACTCCGGATGCTTCCGGATTCAGAGGAGTTGTACTCCTGAAAATGGGAACTTACCCGCTCGAAAAACCTATTTACATTAAAGCTTCAGGAATTGTCCTCAGGGGTGAAGGAATGAGTGATATTGGTACAATTCTGATTGGCAAACTTCAGAAGGAAGGACAAGGCAGGTCGTTCGGAAGAGCGGCGCTTGTAAATATCGACGGTACAGCACTGAAACCACAGGAAGAAACCAAACAGATAATTACCGATAACTATGTACCTGTTGGTGCCCGAAGTTTCAATGTAATATCTGCAAAAGCCTTTAAAACCGGAGATAGAATTCTGGTAAGACGAATCGGCAATCAGGCATGGATTAAAGAAATTGGCGAGGATAGCATTGGAGCCGGAAGAAGCAGATGGAGACCATTTAACATCAACTGGGACAGGGTAATCACCGAAGTTAAGGGCAACACAATTACGGTTGATGCGCCCATACTGTGCGCTGTTGAAACACGCTGGGGCGGCGGTGAAATATTGAAATACGACGACCAGGGGCGACTCGAACAGGTAGGGATTGAAAACTTAAGGGGAATTTCAGAATATAATCCTACTGTCCGGATGACTTCTTATGGCAATATGGATCGTGGTAATTTTGATGACAAAACCAGACCGCATTACGAAGGAGATGAATATTATTCGGATGAAAACCATTATTTCAACTTCATTAGTTTAACCCACACCGTAAACAGCTGGGTGCGAAACATCAGCGCCCTTCATTTTGGAAGTAGTGTTGTAAGCGCTGGTAATGGGACAAAATGGATAACAGTGCAGGATTGCGAGTCCTGGGAACCTGTATCGATCAGGGCTGGGGCAAGACGATTTACATACCAGCTTAGCGGGCAGCTTTCACTTGTTCAAAGGTGCTTTTCGCAAAAAGGGAGACACTCATTTGTTTTGGGCACAAACGCAACAGGTAATGTATTTCTTAATTGTGAAGCAGTCAATCCGTTTGCAACAAGCGAACCACATGCAAACTGGATAACAGGTTCGCTGTATGATAATGTTAAAGCTCCGCTTTCGGCCCGCTACTGGAAAGACATAAATATTGGCTGGGCAGGGGCTAATATCGTATTCTGGAACTGTGAGGGTGATTTCCTGATGCAAAGTCCGCCAACGGCCACAAACTATTCGTTCGGACACATTGGAATAAATGCATCTATATTCAATACTTTTTTTCAGGATCTTACAAAACCCAATGCTCATGTTGAATCGATGGACTATCATGTAACTCCTAAAAGCCTTTATCTTACCCAGTTGAAAGAACGACTTGGAGAAGAAGCAGTTAAAAACGTGTTGAAATAATCAGAACTTCCTGTACTTCTCAGAGCTCGAATAATCACAAACAAAAAAACCGGGAGTTATCACCCGGTTTTTTTATGCTTCAATAGTGCAGATTATTCGTTACAAATAATTCACATAACCTTCCATATTAGTACGGATTTTATATACCCACTGGTAACTAACAATGTAGAGAGTTTTCATATCATCGTCGCCAAAGCAAAGACTTACAGGGAAATGTGGTAAATTAATCATCCCAACAAATTCGCCTTTAGAATTGAAAATCTGAACACCATAGTAAGTTCCAACATAAATGTTGCCCATCTTATCAATGGCCATACCATCCGAACTTGAAGATTTTTCCTTTTTATCCAAAATATTGTCAACCAGGAATAATTTAGCAAACTGACGTCCATTACTGATGGTTCCGTCATCATTTACATCATAAGCCCAAACGTAATTTTCCTTGTCACTATTTACAGGAAACCAGGCTGCATCGTCGTAACAATTGTTAATGTAAAGTGTTTTTCCATCAGGAGACAGCAGTATTCCATTTGGCATGGCAAATTCGTTCGGCTCGACGATTCTAGTTACCTTACTGCCATCGGGAGAAACATAATAAACAGCACGTCCCGGTTGGAATTTAACTGCTTCGGCCGTAAACTGAGGATCAGTAAAATAAATTCCTCCTTTTGCATCTGTAATAATATCGTTTGGCCCATCGATTGATTTTCCGTCGTATTTATCGGCGATAACCTTTACAATCTGCCCTTTTGTTGTCATTTCAAGAACGCGGTGTCCCATCATATCACAAACAATCAGATTACCGTTTTTATAAGGATACAGTCCGTTTGTCTGCATTTTACCTTCAGAGATATACCTGTATGATCCATCAGGGCTTAATTCAACGATTGAGCTTTTATCAGGATGAGCGCCCCAGCCCTGGTCAAATCCCATGTTTGAGAAATAAACTTTACCGTTCATCCATTTTGGACCTTCAGCGAAATTAAGGCCAGGTTTTGTATTGGTTCCATCAACTAACAATTCAACTTTGGCATCTGCGGGAATTATTGCACGATAAGCGCCCATTCTTGCTTTTTCTTTTTCAGCATAATCAGCCCTTGCTGGCCAGAAAATATCAATGGCATCGCAACCCAGATCGCTCATAATTGCACCATGCACCATATTCGCAGGAATAAGCACAACATCATTTTTAGCCATACTTTGTTCGCTATCCAAAAGAATTTCTTTACAACCGCCGCGTAATACGAGCATGGTTTGTTCTTCAGGGTGTATATGACGTTCGAATACAGCACCCGGATCCATTGAGATAAAGCTCACCTGAGTGCTCTTGCCTGTTATCAGTCTTGAATTAGCTCCTGCAACAAGATCTGTTAACTGAAACTCGTAAAGGTCATAAACCTTATTGTATTCAACATTTGGGGTCATGGTTGTGGTTAACTCAGTAACTGAAGCCGGAAGTTTGGTAACACCGGCTTTCTGTAAATAATCAAGGCGTACCGGACTATAAACCTCAACGAGTTTTGCACCGTCAGGACCAGCTTTTAACGCATTTTTACTTCCTTTTTCGAGATATACAAAATCGATACGTGGAGTTAAGCTATGTGTTCCATCCTGAGCTTCTCTTTTGATTGAGATCATATTAACATTTGCGCCATTGACAAGCTGATCAACTGAGCCTTCAACAACAAATAGAAAACGGTCTGAAGGAAGAACCTCTTCCGGAATTTCTGCATTAGGTTCCAATTGAAGAATACCAGTCATTGTTCCGGTTCCCCAGTAAATTTTTGCGCTAACGCCCGGATATAAAGCCGTGGTTGAAATACTATCAAGGCCTGTAACCTTGCCAGGTTTAAGGTTCGAAACAATCTTAGTATCAGGAAGACCCGTTAATTCCCTGCCAGTCAATGAATACTGTTCGATGAGTTCCTTGTTTTTCTTTTGCCACTCAGGCATTGGGGTGCACTGCGTCAATGCGATTAAGCTAAAAGCCAAAATGCTCCCGAAAATAGTCTTAGTTGTCAGTTTCATAATTTTTTGGTTCGTTTGTTTTATGATATGAATAATCATTGTTTTTCAACTGTTATGTTTCTTTTTCCAACCGGATCAGCGACCTGGTCCATCCCTACGACATCATAGCCAATCCAGTGAAAAGACTTCGCCATGGCTGAGGTTTTTGCCCATGCTTCGTCATGTTCTTTGGTCTTTGTCCACAAAACCCGGTTCTCTTCTTTGTCAAACATTAATTCCATTTCGTAAGTAAATTTCGATTCGGGAGATCCGTTCCTTTTTGCGATTTCAGCAGGGAAAATGCGAAGAAGTTTTGAACCAAGATAACCAACTTGTTTTCTGAGGGCAGGCACATATACATCAATATAGTTCTTCTCAAATGCATCGAAATCGTTAGGTGCCACTTCGAAAAACATCTGCAGTTTAGCCATAGTCAAAGGAACATCAGTGACATCCAGTTTCCCTTTTTCAAGAGCTACACCATAGACTACCATTTCCAGTGGCTCAGTTGCCGAACTTTCAAGTGCATGTATTTCACCTGCACGAACGGGAACAGCATCGCCATAAGCAATATCAGCAACTTCATCGTTAACATGTACTTTACCTTTTCCTTTTATAACAAAATAAACTTCATCAACTCCTGAATGATAATGCCTTCCAACTGATGAACCTACCGGAATAATCAGATGATCGACAAAAGCCCAGTTTGATGCAAAGGACCCGGGACCGAGTGCCCTCCTGTAAAATACAGTATCTTTTCCGCCATTCATGTTCACAACCGGGCGGGCAAGTTCTTTGGTAAGCTGTCTTGTATTAATAAAAGTAGCTTTCTTTTCCAGTTCAACACCTGCACGATCATCCGAAACCTCGAAAAGGCTGGTTGGATCTGCCGAGTAATTATAAGTACCCCTCCCAGGCATTCCGCCACCTTGCGGCGCTGTGCCATAACCAACAACTTCCTTTGGAAGATTAACAGCCACCTGAAAATTAACCCAGTCGACTGGTTTATTTGATGGATTATAAACTGCATGTGAATTTCCGGCTTTGCACGGTACGCCAACAGGTCCTTTCACAAGTGCAGTTTTTCCGTTTACTGTAAATTCACAATCTCCATCCAATATGAGAAACATCTCATCGGTATCGGTATGAAAATGATGACCGATAGAACTCTTAGGCATCAACGGACCATGGTGCATAAAATTTAATCCTGTAATTGCACCGCGCCCGAGAAGAGTTTGCATGTAAACGGTGCCTGTTCCCTGATGAACATTTTTTCCGGCCATTGCCTTTGATTGATCTGTGTGACCAATGCGTTGTGCGAGCGGAGTGGCTTTGGGTTTTTCCTGTGCTGAATTTCCTGGCTGCGCATTTGCGATTGTCGCCAGGCTTAAGACTAAAATCAGCAAAGTCGCTGATGTGGTCATCCTCAAGGCAGATCTGAGCTTTTTTAATTCCGGAATGATATCGGAGAGAATTACGGTTTTTTTCATATTCCAATTATTTCAGATTAATTTAGAGTTTGTTGGTTTATTCTTTCTGATTCAACAAAATTGCTTCGCCCCAATTTCATCGTCAGTCAATAAAACGTTAACGACAAAGAAATTAGGTACAATGGCGTGATTACTTTCTCAGGCCATACAAATCTATATAAATATAAAGTATTTGAGAAATAATTAAATGGAATTTTTTCCCGAACCGTTCACAGAAAGATCAAATAATTGATTTCATAAGGTATGGTGTTTTATCCCTCCTTTATGCTTTCTGAACTCTGCCCACCGGAAGATGCCTGGACAAAGGTCGATCGCTGCAGAGTCTGATGCTGGCTGTTAGTTGTCCAAACACCATGCAAAGCATCTGATTACAGCATCTAAATGACCTTACATACTTGTTACCCTCATACTTATCAACGATTCTGTCAAAAACAAGGCGAGGTGGAAAATCTGTAAGTTGAGCGAAGATAAATTTGCCTTGATTCATGGATTTAAGCTTTTAAGAAGCAAAAATCCACATTTCTGATTCAAATCGTCACGCTACAAAAAAACTCTGCAAGTGCGATTAATTCATAATTTCAAAGAACAAATTTAATAATTTGGTGCCCACTGGTGATTAAAATACTACTTTCATTTTTTTTTTTACTTTGGCAAAAAATTTAAAGTAGTATTACTTATTAAGAATACTCTGCTGTATATATTAATTGAAAAATTGAAAATCAATGAAAAAATTATTATTCTTTACTGCTCTTCTGATTGTAATAAATCTGGTTTTCTCACAAACTGTATCATCTCAGGAAAACAAATCACCGGAGGATATTTTAGTTGGCAAATGGATTCTTACTGTTAAGGAAATAGCTTCATATGACATAAATTTATCGCTCGATGTTAAAAAAACTGATGGTATTCTTAATGCAGAGGTAGGTTTTCCTGTATCCGGAGAAAAACCAAATGAATTTCACCAACTTGTTTTAACGGACTCCACCTTCAATGTTGAAATTAATTTTGTTGCTTTACTTGTCCCAATGCCTTTGTCAGTAACCGTAAAAGATGAAAATAGTCTGTCAGGGACTTTATATGGATATAGTCTGAAAGGGAAAAGAGAAGAACAGTGAAATAAAATTCAAAAACCGCAACCGGCTCTTTTATGGGGTTCCCTTTCGAATCAACAAGATCAGATCCGAAATAAAATATTTTCAGATCACTGAAACAGGCTGCCTCATGTTAGTGAGACGGCCTTTTTTTATTATTTCAAACAAAATCAGGTAAATGAGACAGTACAATACTAACTGTCAAATCTTTTTCTGATTTTGCAGCCCGGATGTATTGACATATGGAAGAAATCAGAAATATAGCTGTTATTGCACATGCAGATCACGGGAAAACAACTCTTGTCGACAGGATCCTTTATCAGGTAAAGCTTTTTCGCGACAACCAGAATATGGGTGAGCTTATCCCCGACAGTAATGAGCTTGAAAGGGGAAGAGGCATTACGATCCTTTCGAAAAAATGTCTCTGTAAGATACAAAAATATAAAAATCAATATTATAGACACTTCACGGTACAAAAAAACGCTGCAAGTGCTATTAATTCATAATTTCAAAGAACAAATTTACTAATTTAGTGCCCACTGGTGTTTTTAACAAATAAATGATTTTATGAGAACGCAAATTATGTCGTTTTTACTGGTTGCATTTTTAGGTTCTGTTACCACCTATGCAGCAGACCCAATAATCAAAAACATGGGTGAGTCCAAATACTCTGTTCAGGTGGGAAATGTATCAATGACAATTGATGCTGCCGCAGGTGCAAGGATTCTTTCCTGTAAGTACAATGATTCGGAAATAATTTCTCAATCTCCAATGAGAGAAGCATTCGGAAGTACCTTTTGGACAAGTCCTCAGAAAGAGTGGAACTGGCCTCCGGTTCAGGAATATGATAAAGATCCATATACAGTAGAACAAACTTCTTCTTCGTTAATTATGACCGGTCAGGTATCTCAAAGATTCAAATACCGTATCCGTAAGGAATTCAAGGCCGATGCAAAAGACAATGCCATAGTCATCACATACTCCATAATTAATGAATCTGAAGAAACAAGAAAAGTAGCTCCATGGGAAGTTACCCGTGTTAACAATGAAGGCATAATCTTTTTTGATGCACCTTCAGAGGCAATCACACCGGCAAATCGCATCCCATTTACACAGGAATATGGTGTATCATGGTATAAGACAGATGAGGGGAAGACAAACCGTAAAATAAATGCTGACGGTAAGGGCTGGCTTGCTTATTGTGCAAACAACCTGCTTCTTGTTAAAAAGTTTGATGATTTGACTGCTTCTCAACCTGCTCCTAATGAGGCTGAAGTACAGGTTTATGTAAATAGTGGCAAGACCTATATCGAATTGGAAAACCAGGGTGCCTACAATGAATTGAAACCCGGTGAAGCCCTTTCATATACTGTTAGATGGTATCTGGTACCTGCCGATTCCGAATCAATTCCATCAAAAAAGATGCTATCAAAAGTCAGGAAGCTTATCAAATGACCTCAGCCGTGTATGTCAACCCCTGGTAAGGGTGTTAATCCTGTACAGTCCTGTGCTTGCCGTAATATACAGTTCATCAAGGTTTTTGCCTCCCCAGGTCAGGTTGGCAGCCACCTCTGGCATACCTATCCTTCCCAGCAGCCTGCCCGAAGCATCGTAGATCCAGATCCCGCCGGGACCGGTACAGAAAATATTACCGTTGCGGTCGAGTTTCATCCCGCCGGGAATACCGTCCGTCTCAAGGGGCATCTCTATAAAGGCATCTCCTCCCGATAGTTTCCAGCCTGTGCCAACAGCAAACACCCTTATGTGCTTCCTTATGCTGTCGATCACATAGAGTTTCGAGCCATCGTTCGACAGTGCAAGACCGTTGGGTGCTTCAAAGTCGGATGCAAGAAGAAAAGGTTCTCCTCCGTAGCGAGGGACCCTGTAGACTCCGCAGAAATCAAGTTCTGCCTCTGCAGGGCCGCCCAGCCCTTCTTGCAGGCCGTACGTAGGATCTGTGAAGAGAACCGAACCGTCGGGAGTGCCAATGACATCGTTGGGAGAGTTAAGTCTTTTTCCTTCAAACCTGTCGGCAACTGTCGTTATAACTCCTCCCTCTTCCCGGGTAACCCGCCTTGTGTGATGTTCACAGGCCAGAAGCCTTCCCTTTCTGTCGTAAGTCATTCCGTTCGAGAAATTGCTGGGCTTCCTGAATATAACGGTACCTTCCCCCGGTTTAAAGCAGTAACTTGTGTTGGCAGGTATGTCGGAGAAATACAGGCAGCCCCTGGTCTCGTTCCAGACCGGCCCTTCAGTGAATTTGAAGCCTTCAGCAGGTTTCTCAAGCCGCGATGCAGGAGAAATAAGACGCCGGACCCTGTCGTCCCATACGTCAAGTTTTATCTGTTCGTTTTCCATCGTCATTTCCTCCCCGACGCTCTTGTCACCGACCTGCTTGTATGTAGTGAATATGTCACATGATCGGTACCGGCAACATCGTAACCCTTCCATTCATAACTCTCAACAAACGATACGGCAATGTCCCATGCTGCAATGTGTTCACTGCTCTTAACCCAAAGCCTGCGGTTCTCTTCAGTGTCAAAGATCAGTTCCTTCTGATAGTGGAATTTTGTCGGGGCTGCCGGGATCTCCTTTACAACAGCAGGGGGGGAAATACGTTGAAGCATCGATCCGGTATAATCCTTCTGTAACCTTAAGGCCGGGACGTAGGTGTTGGCATGGGCCTTGTTTATATCATAGTGGTCTATCCTTTCGGCAACAGGTTTCTGAGCTGGCTTGTCCTGCTGGCTTTCATCCCCGGGAGGATTTGCCGTTGAGGAAATCTCGGGTAAAACAGACAGCAGCATCAATGATACTGCCCGCCGGAGCATTGAACCTTCAATTCCAATGCGTCCTTCGGGACAGGATATTTTTTCTTCCATTTTCATCATTTTGTGATCTTTGATATTAATATATGGTTATATAGAATAGTCTTTTTTTTCCCCTGCCTGTTGTCAGAGTCACGGATCAGAAGACCGCAACAGTAACCCGACAACTGCACGTGTATGCACCATCTTCCTCCGGATGTCATTAATTGCAATTATTAAGGCTCACGGAGTTCTTCAGCGGGTATGCCGGCAGTTGTCTATCCTTAGTTTTCATACGCTAAGCTATTAAATGTTTTTTTCCCCGTCAATATGAGCAAACATAAATAAGCGGCAGTCCCCGCTGTCATCTCATGCAACAGATTGCCTGTTGACAGGGGTACGGATGTTCCCGGCTTACTTGTTGCAGGCCCATGAAACCTTATCATTCTGAACCTGTGGTTTTTGTTTATGCCTGATGGTTTCATTCCGTTACATATTTAGATTTAGTATAAATTACTTTTTTCTTCCTTTACCTGGGGCAAACATATTGCCTTTATAAATAAATTTGAACCTGTTTGTCCCCTGACCCTGATACCTGTCAGTGGAGGATGGTGAAAAAAGTAAAAACCCGGGATATACCGGTTCGTATAAATATGTTAAAAACAGCAATAGGAGGAGACATTATGAAAATCAGAAAAACTATTTCTTTTATCGGGTTGTTCTTTTTTGTATCGGCACTGTTTACGGGTTCCGTTCTGAAGGCTCAGCCTTCCTCGCTCACAAAGGATGAAATGTTACAGTATACTGCTGTCTGGAAAGGTGAACGCTTTCCTGACGGGAGACCAAAAGTTTCCGACGATGTGGTTCAGCGAATGAGATATGTATCGGTTACGGAAGCATGGCAGATACTCAACGGAATGAGTGATGCGGTAGAAGGGCAGGGAGCCACCAGCTTCGGTGAATTCAGAAGACCGACATATTCAAACCAGTACTATGGTGAATTCAAGCAGATGAGAGATGATGTGACTATCTGCGGAAGAGCTTCGACAATCTTTTTTATGCCTTACCGTCCCGATCTTAACAATCTGGTTCAGGAACAGGGAAACAAGGATGGCAGAAGCAGGGGACAGTATACCTGGGGAATTGACCAGCTCCAGAAAGGTGATGTGTATGTCGCAAATGTAGCGGAAGGTATTCTCGACGCTTCCCATGTGGGCGATAACCTTGGGACAACAATCTGGTCAAAAACTGGTAATGGTGCAGTGATTAGAGGTACACTCAGGGACCTGTACGGGAACTTGGAAGTTGATGATAACTGGAATGTCCTTGTCCGCGATTTCAGACCTCAGGCCAACAGTTCAAATCTTGTGATCGGGATTAACTGTCCCATACAGGTTGGCTATGTGACCGTAATGCCGGGAGATGTTGTGCTGGCTACCCGCGAGGGAGTCGTTTTTATCCCTCCCCAGCTGGCTCTCAGGGTGATCGAGACTTCTGAAAAAACACGCATGCAGGATGTTTTCGCACATGCAGGAGTAAGGGAAGGCAGATTTACTGCCCAGCAGGCTGACGGGGCCTATACGCCTGAAATGAATGCGGAATTTACAAAATGGCTGAAGGATAATATGAATACAATGGGTAAATTCTTTGATGATCCAAAAAAAGCTCCATCACCTGAATTTATAAAAGCTTATATCGCAGAACGTGAAGCAAAACCTGCCCCGAGACCATAAAGCTCCGGAGATTGCTTCATGATGAAACTGTTAAAAAAACTTAAAATTGAAGCAGAACAGGCAATTAATTAAAGAGAGCTAATCCTATTTTTACATATTGTAAAAAAAAAATTAATTTTAACACGTATTCCAAATCTGGAAAGGATATTTGAACAGAAAAATAATATGAAATACTGATAGTATGAAATCAAAAGAAAATCAATTAGTTATTGGAAGGCGGAGCGCCCTTAAGATGCTTGGACTCGGCTCAGCCGGAATGCTGGCATGCGGATTTACTGACATCAAGGCTTCAGAACCTGCCGATATGGGACCAAAACCGAAACAGCTCGTTACTTCCGGAAACAGCAGTGTTGCATTTACGACCGGTACAGACCGTCAGAACATGTTGTTCGAGGTAGTCAAACCATTCGAAAGTGAGATCAAAAAAGGACTCAAGGGGAAACAGCTTATCATCAAGCCCAACATGGTCGTGACCAACACGACCCTGTGTGCAACGCATGTCGACGCCCTCAGGGGTCTGCTTGAATATCTCAAGCCCATCTATAAGGGACAGGTTATCATCGCTGAATCAAGTTCCCAGACCGACTCAGCCGCAGGTTTCAAGGAGTACGGATACCTTGATCTGGCAAAGGATTATAACGTTAAGTTCATTGACCTTAACACCACCAACGGCAAGCCTTTCTATGTCCTCGACAGGAACCTGCATCTCGACAAGATCTATGTCTCTGAACTCTTCCTCGATCCGGCAAACTATTTCATATCAATATCAAGGCTCAAGACACACAATACAGTTGTCATGACCGGTGGTGTGAAGAACATGATGATGGCGGCTCCGCTCAACCTTCCTGCCGCTAACGGCGAGCAGAGAGGCATCAACTACAAGCGCAACATGCACTCCGGCGGGCCCCGCTGGCTGCATTACAACATGTACCTTATGGCCCAGGCCGTCCGTCCCGACTTCACGATCATCGACGGTGTCGAGGGCATGGAGGGCAACGGCCCCATCTCCGGTACCCCTGTCAATCACAAGATCTCCCTTGCCGGCCAGGATGTGGTTGCAGTTGATTCAATGTGCTCACGACTCATGGGAATTCCCCTTGAGAATGTCGGTTATCTCAACTACTGCGAAGCTGGCGGTCTTGGTAATGTCGCCCGTGACAAGATCGACATTATCGGCAGCGCCAAACCTGAAGATAACGTTATTACCTATAAGCTCAGCTCCAATTCAGCCTATCAGCTCGAATGGAAGGAACCACTGAACATTCCTTCGGCACAACCACAGGGCAGACCGCAGGGACAACCAGGACAACCCGGACAGCCAGGTCAGCCAGGACAAGCACCGGCTCAGCCTCAGAGAAATTAGCATCGCCGGGCCAGGCTGATTGCCGGTTATAAATAATGAACTAAAGCTCTGTTACTGACAATATATTAATATATTTTCAAAATAGAGCTTTTTTTCAATAATTGTTAATGTAACTTATTGCTTTTCAAAATGCTGCGTAAGGTAAAAGCTATTCAGCATTTTGTTTTAATATGGAATGTTTTTTATAATCTAAAGAGAAAATCCATGGATAAAAAATTAATGGGAGTTTTTGCACCTATTACTACTCCTTTCGACGCGAAGGGTGAGGTTGCATACGATAAACTCAAACAAAACATGAAGTTTTATGCCGGGTCAGGACTTAAAGGATATCTTGCCCTGGGCTCAAACGGAGAGAACAAAAGCCTTTCAAACCAGGAAAAGGAGAAAGTGCTTGCCACCATCATCGGCAACAAGGGATCAAACCAGGTTGTAATGGCTGGTTGTATCTTCGAATCAACAAAAGAGACAATAGAATTTGCACAAACCGCTCAGCGGCTCGGAACTGACTTTATTACCCTGCTGCCACCCTCTTATTTTAAAAAGGAGATGACTGATGCCGTTCTCCTGAAGTATTTTACTGATGTGGCCGGCGCTGTTACAACCCCGTGCCTTGTTTATAACGCACCCCAGTTTTGCGGTGGCACAACACTCTCGGTAAGCATGGTAAAAGACCTTGCCAAACACCCGAATATTGTTGGTGTAAAAGACTCTTCGACAGGTAACATTGAGAATTTTCTGCTGGCTGTCAGGGATGTTTTCAATGTAATGCCGGGTTCTGCTAACTTTTTTATGAACGGTCTTATCATGGGAGCCCCCGGAGGTGTTATCTCTCTGGCTAACATATTCCCTGATATCACGGTAAAATTGTACGATCTGACAGTAAGTAAAAAATACGATGAAGCTTTCAAACTGAATGAGAGAATAATTCAGATGAACAAATCCGTTTCAGGCAGCGGGGGAGTAGCTGCGGTAAAATATGCAATGGATCTTGCCGGACTTTACGGAGGTGATCCGAGATTACCGTTACTTCCCCTTAACAACGACCTGAGAAAGAAAATTGAAGATTATCTTACTAAAGAAGGAATGATATGAAAAAAGTGCTGGTAAATGAAAAAGTGAGCCCCGATGCTCTGAATATCCTTAGAAAAGCTGGCGAAGTGGTTTATATGCCCTCGGGCGACCCCGAAGAGTTTAAGAGACTTGTAAAGGATGTTACCGCAGTGATGCTCGACACAACAATAAAGTTCACACCCGAATTAATGGATCTGGCTCCTGACCTTAAAGTTATCAGCCGCACAGGTACAGGTGTTGATAATGTGGATATAGACGCAGCCACCGCGAGAGGGATCATGGTATTGCACACCCCCGACGCAAATACGGTAACAGTTGCCGAACATACTGTTGCTCTTATCGGCGCTGTTACAAAACACCTCCTGTTCCTCGATACTGATACACGAAAAGGTAATTTCAAAACTGCCCGCAGGCTCTATCTTCCGATAGACCTCGAGGGTAAAACTCTTGGAATTATTGGTTATGGAAGGATCGGAAAATCTGTTGCCCGTAAATGCATGGGCGCATTCAACATGAAAGTAATTATCTACGATCCCTATATCGACGACAGTGTTGTGGCTCCGGGCGTTACCAGGTACAGTAATGAGGAGCAGGTATATAAGGAGGCAGATATCCTGACCATTCATGTCCCCATGACAAGTGAGACAAGAAATCATGTAAACGAAAAGCTGCTTTCGTTGATGAAACCAAACGCATATCTTATCAACACTGCCAGGGGAAACATAGTGGATGAGCAGTATGTTGTGAAAATGCTTGATGAGAACAGGCTCGCGGGAGCCGGATTTGATGTTCTGACCAACGAACCTCCAAAAGATGACGAAGCCTTTCTTAAGAATCCCAAAACCATTGTCAGCCCCCATAGTGCTGCACTTACTAATGAATGTACCGTCAGGGTCGCATGCGAAGCAGCTTCAGGTATTGTAGATTTTCTTGAAGGGAGAAAACCACGGTCCATCTTCAACAGGAAAGGTTTAAATATGGAATAACAAACTAATAAATTAATATAATGAGCACTGAAAAGAAATATGATATTGTTGGTTTCGGCGAGGCTATGATCAGGTTTACAGCACCCGATCATGGAAGACTTGAACAGTCGGGCCATCTGCTTATAGCAATAGCAGCAGCTGAGCTGAATGTTACTGTCAACTCTTCACGACTCGGGCATAAGACAGCCTGGGTATCCAAACTTGTCGATATATGGTCGGGCCAGTATATCATTAATAAAGGCCGCGAACATGGCGTTGACATGTCGGGTGTAACCCTTCTTCCTTTCGATGGCAAGGGAACTGTCCGCAACGGATTATGCTATCTTGAGGTTGGTATAGGTCCGCGGGCAAGTAAACAGATGTACGACAGGGCTCATTCGGCAATAAGCCTTATACAGCCTGGTGATATCGATTGGGAAAAAGTTCTTTCACAAACGAAATGGTTCCATACAACCGGTATTACAACTGCTATCTCCGACAATGCTGCAAATGAAGCTATTGAATCGTTGAAGATCGCTAAAAAGCTGGGTGTGACCACAAGTTTCGATCTTAACTTCAGATCAACGTTATGGAGCTCTGAAAAGGCCAGGGAGGTAATGAAAAAAGTAATGCCTTATGTAGATGTTATCATCGGCAACGAGGAGGATTTTGAAAAGATGCTCGGCATAAAAGCTGAAGGAGGTACGGAATCCTATTCCGACCTTGATCCTGAAAGCTATAAATCAGTTGCAAAAAGAGTTGTTAAAGAGTATCCCAATGTGCAGGTTGTCGGAACAACACTCCGCCATGTAAAAACTGCCCTTCTCAACGACTGGCAGACTGTGATGCTTTATAAAGGGGAATTCTACGCTTCGAGGAAATATAATAACCTCGAGGTGCTTGACAGGACAGGAGGCGGCGACAGCTTTGCCTCTGCTCTTATCTGCAGCATGCTGGAAGGCAGGGATCCTCAGGAAACAATTGAATTCTCGGCAGCATATTCGGCTCTGTGCCATGGATTCATGGGCGACTGGAACTGGGCAACAAGAGCTGAAGCCGAAAAAGTAATGAAAGGCGGAAGTGCAAGGGTGATACGTTAAATTACGACCCGACAGTGCAGACCCGGTAATGTCTTTTATGGGAAGTATCCCCGCCTGAACAAGGCAGACTCTCATATATTTGAATCAATAATTTTAATGAAATTAGAATATTTTACATAAATATTCTAATTTTTTTTTACCGTTTTTGGGAATTTTGTGGTACCAGATGCCCTGTTTAATTAAGCTTCAAAAATAGAATATTTCAACGTTTTCTGCATCTGATTTTTCACATGACTAACTGAGTGTGTAAACTAATAAATTGTTATTCATGTTATTATAGCCTGGCGAAAGGCTCACCTGACAGGAAGGATTACCTCATTGCCTAAAATGTTAAGAAAAGTTAATTTAAATTGATTCTAAATTCAGGATTTATTAACTTTTCATCACTTGATTGATATCGTAGAAAGAGACTAAAAGTGGGGATTTACATTTAAATTGATATTTCACTATTCATTATAGTATTTATCTGTTTTTATTGTCCAACTAACCTAAATCTCTAAACTATGAGAAAAATCGTGATGATTCTCGTAGTCCTGCTCTTTACAGGATTACAGGTTCTTTTTGCTCAACGGACAATCACCGGTAAAGTCACAAATGCTGATGACGGCAGCCCTATGTCCGGTGTCACTGTCATGGTGAGAGGTACTACTACCGGTGTTATCACCGACGGCAGCGGGAATTACAGCATCCCCGTACCTGATGATCAGGCTGTTCTGCATTTCTCATTTATTGGTTTTACCATGCAGGAGGTTCCGGTGGGAACACAGAGTGTTGTAAATGTGTCCCTCGAAGAAGCTATGCTCCAGATGAGTGAGGTTGTTGTAACTGCCCTGGGTATAAAGAGGGAGGCCAAAAGTCTTGGTTATTCAACATCTACGGTGAATACTGAGCAAATTGCTGAAAACACCAATGTTAATTTTGGAAATGCCCTGATCGGCAAGGTCGCAGGACTTAATGTGGCAGCTCCGGCAACCGGCCCGGGTGGTTCATCCAAGCTAAGGATCCGTGGCCAGTCATCATTCGGGAGTAATAACACACCTTTGATTGTTGTAAACGGGGTGCCAATTCGCAATGAGACTCAGACAACCGGAATTATGGCTGACTTTGGGGATGGCCTACAGAGTATAAATCCTGAGGATATTGAGACTATTACAGTCCTGAAAGGTGCCACTGCTGCTGCACTTTACGGCTACCGTGCCAAGGATGGGGTTATTATTATGACCACCAAATCAGGGATCGGAGCAAGAGGACTTGGAATTGATGTTACCCAGGGTATGGTCTTTGACCAGGCACTTGATTTTACAGATTTCCAGTATGTGTATGGGCAGGGTGAAGATGGTAAACGTCCTGCGAGTGTTGCTGATGCCAAGGGATCAGGAACCTGGAGTTTCGGAACTAAAATGGATGGAGAACCCGTATGGTGTTTTGATGGGAAGCAACATCCATATTCACCCGTCAAAGACCGCCTGAAATTTTATGACTTAGGTATTACTTCAAATACCACCGTGGCATTTTCGGGAGGCAATGAAAACGGCGGATTCCATTTCTCAGTGGGAAATGTTTCCGCTAAAGCAATCACCCCGAATTCGAAATTTACTAAAAGAACAATTGATTATGGTCTGAATTATAAATTCGGGAAACTTACACTCCAGTCAAATGCCAACTATTCTATTCAATATAATCAGAATCCTCCGGGAAGCACACAGGGTAATGGTATTTCCAACAGCATTTATACATGTGCTGTCAGTTCAGATATAACCTGGCTGGAAGACAATTACAAAGATCCTGTTACCGGAGATGAGACACGGTGGACACGTTTTGCTGACCGTACAAATCCTTACTGGACGGCTTATGAGCGTTTTGAGCACATGGATCGTAACCGTCTTTTTGGAAACATTCTGTTAAAATACGACTTCCTTCCGTGGCTTTTCCTGCAGGGTCGTGTAGGACAGGATTTTCAGAAAACCGATATGGAGAACAATAATCCAACTGGTACAGCATACCTGGCACCTGCCGCCGAAGGATTCAATGGGAGCTATTCTGTCAGCAAGGCAAATTTCACTGAATTGAACTACGATTTCCTGTTAGGCGCCAATAAAACATTCGGACGCTTCACGGTAGACGGACAATTCGGTGGAAACGCAATGGACCGTGAGTCTTCAGGTGTTACTACATCTGTAACAAATTTTTATATCAGGGGCCTTTATACAATAGAAAATGGCCAGACAAAGACTCCTACCCAGAGTTACTCTCATAAAAAAGTTAACTCATTATACGGTACCGTAAACCTGTCATTTAACGATTATATCTATCTTAATGCAACTGCCCGAAATGACTGGTTCTCGACACTGAATCCTAACTCGAACAGTTATCTGTATCCATCTGTCAGTACCAGCTTCCTGTTCTCAGAGGCATTTAAGGGAGCCATGCCTGCATGGCTGTCGTACGGCAAGCTCCGTGCATCTTATGCCGAAGTGGGAGGTGATACTAACCCATATGAGGGTACGCTTACATACGGCCTTGATACAAATCCATTTGATGGGACATATCCAACAGGTAGTATTTCGAATAATTCGGCCCCCAACCCCAACCTCAGACCTTTGAAGGTGAAAGAAGCTGAAGTGGGACTGGAATTAATTCTTATGGACCGCAGGATCTCCCTGGATATGGCAGCATACCGTAAGAATACTGTTGACGAAATCCTGAGTGTCGGTATTTCAAACGCATCGGGATATAGTTCTACACTTATAAACGTCGGCCGGCTCAGAAATGATGGAATTGAAGGCCTGCTGACAGTTGTCCCGGTTCGCCAGCAGAATTTCAGCTGGGAAAGTACATTTAATTACAGCTATAATATCAGCAAAGTGCTTCAGCTGGCTGAAGGAGCATCGATGATGATTATAAGTGGATATCAGCAATGGCTGGGTGGTTTTATGAATGCACATGAGGTTGGAAAACCGCTTGGATCTTTGAGAGGTTACGATTATCTCCGCGATGAAGATGGGAATATCCTGACAACCAACGGATTCTTTAAAAGAGATCCGAACCCGATGACTTATGGAAGTGTTATTCCAAAACATGTGGGAGGCTGGGTAAATACCTTTTCCTACAAAAATTTCCGCCTCACGGCACAACTCGACTTCAAGGCCGGGCATAAGATCGTTACTCAATCCAACTATAACTTCACCAGGCATGGGCATGCCAAATGGACTCTCGATGGGCGCGAAGGTGGTGTGATAATGGACGCCGTAGATGCCGTAACTGGGCTGCCGAATACTGCTGCTGTCCCTGTTCAGACATTTTATGGAAGCTACAGCAGCCAGAGGGTTTATACCCCATATGTGTATGACGGAAGCTTTATAAAATTCCGTACCCTTACCGTAAGTGCCGACCTTACAAGGTATATCAGGAATGTATCTTTTATTAAGGGGCTTGCAGTAAATGCGACCATAAATAATGTTGCAGTGCTGTTATCTCATGTAGATAACCTCGATCCGGAATGTGTGTCAAGTGTTGACGATAATAATGCCGGAATTGAGATTATGGGGCCACCCCATACACGGAGTTATGGAATAACACTGAAAGCCAGTTTCTGATTTTAAATGATATTATTATAAAAAATAAATATGCATATCATGAAAACGAAATATATAATTGCATTTGTTTTTGCAATACTGATAAGTCTGGTAGGATGTGATAAAGACTTCGAAGAGGTAAACACAGATCCTCTGTCACCTACCTCTCTTGATCCGGTCTACCAGCTGGCCGCACAGCAGATCCTTGCTGAAGGGACATGGCATTATGAGGGCTGTATTATACAGCAGGTAAATCTTATAATTACCGGACAGGAAGATGCCGGTGCCCATAATATAGAAAAAGCCGATTTTGTGGGAGCCAGGTGGAATGGAATGTACGGTTGTTTAAAAGAAGTAGTTGACATCATTGAAAAAACAAAAGACGATCCCCTCAGGAGCAACGTATACAACATGGCACGGATTCTTGAGGTATATTGTTATATGGTTCTTGTCGACACCTATGGAGATGTGCCCCGTACCGAGGCAATCAGAGGATATTACGATGGTAATTTCTTCCCCGGGTACGACAAGCAGGAAGATATCTATGATGCTATCGAAGATGAGTTGATAGAAGCAACTGACGGACTTGATGCCGGAAAAGACGAGGTGTCTAATGATGTCTGGTATGATGGTGACATTGCAAAATGGAAAAAACTGGGGAATTCCCTGTTACTCCGTCTGGGAATGAGGTATTCAAAAGTTGATCCCGACAGAGCACAGTCAATTGTTCAGACGGCTGCCGACCCGGCCAGGGGAGGAGTGATGGAGACCAATGAGGATAATATGATTATAAGGTACAATGCAACCCAGACTAACCCGACTACCGGGTTCATGAACGGCTCCGTAAGACAGAACTGGCATGTGGGCAGACCATTTGTCGACTTTATGAAAAACAATAATGATCCGCGAATGCAGTACCTGGTCTGCCTGTACGACAATCCGAGTATTCCATCCGGAGGTAATAAAAATACCACCCCTGCTGACCAGAATGGAGCTCCCTTTGGATATGACCCCTCTACTATCAGTGATGATCCTGATTTCGCAGGAGAAATTTCCAGCAGTGTCTATGGATATTCGATGACAAACAGGCAAACATGCGGTAAAGTAGATGCATGGTGTCAATGGCTGACATCAGCCATGACACAGCTACTTATGGCCGAAGCCCGTCACAGAAACTGGATCACCACAAGTACTGCCATGGATTATTATGAAAATGCCATTACACAGCATATGACCATGAAAGATATCTATAGCGAAACGAGAGGAGCAGATTCCCCCATTACTCCTGAGGAGATAACAGCATACCTGGCTGAACCGGAAATTGCATTTAATGAAGCTACCGCCCTGAAGCAGATAAATGAGCAATACTGGATCTCATGCTTTCTGATCTGGCATGAAGCATGGTGTAATTACCGCAGAAGCGGGTATCCTCAACTTGCACCCATAAATTACCCGGGCGAAGATCCCGACGTAACGGCAGGCGATGGATTTATTCACAGAATGACTTATCCGCCAAATGAGACCAATTATAATCTGCAAAACCTTAGAGAAGCTCAGACAAGTATCGGTGGAGATAATCTGGGGACACGTGTGTTCTGGGATGTGGAAATGCCATAACCCCATACCCTATGCAGATGACAGGATAAATAATGTTTAAAACCTGAAAAATAATATGGAGTCGGATATTTTCTGACTCCATATTTTATAAAATGAGTATCGGTACTCATCAACAAAATATAATTGATTTTCAAGCGGATCTGGTTTCCTTATTAATCATTTCCGATAATCATTTTTCAACTAAAGAGTTTTTAACCCAATCAATTAAATATTAACGATCATGAAAACTATTTTACATGAGATTGCTGAAAAAACCAGGAAGCAGGAGAGGTCAGAGCGTGAAGCTATTAAGGCTGAGATCGCCAATCCGGCTACCCCGAACGACCGCCGCAGCTTTCTTAAAAAAGCTGCTCTGGGCGGTATTGCACTCGGAGGGCTTTTGCATCTTTCAGTTGAAGATACAATTGCCCGGACCACACAGAATGTTTCACGGGCTTCAGGCCCTTCGGATCTGAAAATAACTGACCTGCGCGTCGCTGAAAAGGGCAATGGAGGATTTATGTCGCGCATCGTCCGTATCGACACCAACCAGGGTATCTATGGTCTCGGAGATATAAGGGATGGAACGGATCAGCGCTTTGCCCTCTTCCTCAAGAGCAAGATCATTGGTCTTAATCCATGTAATGTCGAGATGATCTTTAAAGTGATAAAACAATTCGGGGGGCATGGCCGTCAGGGTGGTGGTGTAAGTGCTGTTGAGATGGCCTGCTGGGATATCTGCGGAAAGGCTCTTGGTGTTCCTGTATGGCAGCTCCTGGGCGGAAGATACCGCGATAAGGTAAGATGTTATGCCGATACTCCGGAATCGAAAGATCCTGCAGTCCAGCTTGAAAGATTAAAAGCCCGTGTGACTGAACACGGATTTACATGGCTTAAAATGGACCTTGGAATACACCATGTTAATGATCAGGCTGATACTCTGGTTAATTCAAAATACTGGAATGAACAGGGAGGAGGGCTCAATAGTTACTATATGGGCCGTAGTTTCGCAAACGGAGGATATACAGATTACTGGAAGAAAGAGCACCCTTTTCCCCAGGTCCAGATAACTGATAAAGGGATTGAAGGAATAGCTAAAGTAGTTGAAGGCGTCAGGAATGTTGTAGGGCCGGAGATACCTCTTGCCTGTGATCATTTTGGCCACATTGACGTGAACCAGTTCATACGCCTCGGGAGAGCCCTCGAAAAATACAGGATGGCATGGCTCGAGGATTGTGTCGCCTGGTTCTATATTGACCAGTGGAAGACTATTACGGATTCAATCGAAACACCAACGCTCACCGGTGAGGATATCTATATGCTCGGAGGCATGCTCGGTGGATTCAAACCGCTGATAGATGCACATGCAGTCGACATTATTCACCCCGACCTGGTAAGCGCCGGAGGTATCCTCGAGACAAAGAAGATCGGTGACTATGCCGAAGAAGCCGGGATACCGATGGCTCTTCATGCAAACAGTACACCTATCGCATGGATGGCTAACGTTCACTGTGCAGCAGCTACAGAAAATTTCCTGTGCCTCGAACATCATCAGGTTGATAACACATGGTGGGAAGGAATGGTTAAAATGACAGGATCACAGCCAATTATTACAAAAGGCTTTGCCAATGTGCCGCTTGACGCTCCCGGATTGGGTATTGAACTCAACGAAGAGAATATCAAAGCCCGTATGAGAAAAGACTCCGTCTATTTTGATGCTACCCCTGAATGGGACAGCACAGGTACTGTATATGACAAACTGTGGATTTAAATATCCTGAAAGTGATTTTGAGGGTGTCAGAAAATTGATTTACGACACCCTCTTCTTTTTTGTTATCAGCCACCGGTAGTCGTCAGGATCGATCATGGCATTTATTATCACGGGTTCGTTCAGGGTAAGAGATGTTATTACTGATCTTCTCATGCTTTCTTCCGAGTCGGCCTTCAGTACTTTTACCCCAAGGAACTGACCGGCACCGAAAAGATCGCCGCTGTAAAGTACGGTCCCGTAAGGATTCAGCTCTTCCCACGACTGCTTCAGTTTAATAAGGTTCAGCTCACCATCCGAAAAGACAACAATAACCACGGGAAGGTTGTACCTCCTGGCAGTTACCATTTCGCCGGCCATCATCAGAAACCCCCCGTCGCCGGTTATACATACTGTTGTACTCTCACGGCATGTAAGTGCTGAAGCCAGGGCGGCAGGAAGCCCGAATCCCATTCCCGACCAGCCATTGGTCATGATCAGCCTGCCTCCGGCATCTGTTTTCCAGTATTGTCCCGCGAGATGCAGGTGAGATCCGACATCAACCGTAAGGATCGTATTTCCGGGCAACTCCTCCTGTAGGACCTTCATAGCACATAAAGGTCCGAAATGATCTGTAAAACCATTGAAGACTGCTTCCATCTCCTCCCTGATGCCCCGAATGAGAGCCGGCTCAAAAAACAGCGATCCTTCATTAAGATTTTTCAGCATCTGAAACCACTCTCCGGGAGGCCCTGTGTACTGTATGCAATCGTTCAGGGCCGGAAGATCTGTTATCCTTGTGTCGAAATGTACAAGAGGAACATCCGGCAACCACGACTCATAATCGTACTCTACGGGATCGTAACCTAACCCGATAATAAGATCACTCCTGACTATAATGTCATCCAGATAGTCACTGAGTGAATGAGCCAGGACTCCTGCATATGAGGGATGATTCCCGGGTATTATTCCCTTTCCCATCGGAGTCACCACAACAGGTATTTTATATGTCTCAAGAAACTGCAGGAGCGGCTCGCTCAAACCGTGTCTTTTTGCGGTAAGTCCGGCTGCTATCAATGGTCTTCCAGATTTTTCAAGCAACTTTAAAATTCCCTGTATATCATTTTGCGGGTTAGTTTTGAAGTTTTTAACTTCCACTTCAGCAGGATCGGATATTTCAATCGTGGCAATATCAGAAGGCAGGCCGATGTGCACGGGACCGGGATATTCTTCGAGGCAGATATGGAGAGCATGGGAGATCACATTCTCTGCATTTCCGGCTGACAACCTGAAAGTTGCCTTTGTCAGCGGCGCAAAAAGCTTCTGATGATCTATATTCATCTGGGTGGTCCTGCCTATCATTCGGTCATCCAATTCGCTTGTCAGAACAATTACAGGAGACCTGTCAAGAGAGGCGCCTCCCACACCTGTTGAGATATTTGTCGCACCTGGACCGAATGTTGCATGGCAAACACCGGGCACTCCGGTAAGCCTTGCCGTAACATCGGCCATAATACCGGCAGCTGCCTCGTTGGATGTCAGGACAAATGTGATGCCTGCGCTCCTGAAAGCTTCGAGGTACGGAATTGATGGCCCTCCGGGAATCCCGAACACATATCTTACTCCGGCAGCAAATAAACGGCCTGCAAGGTAGTCAGCGATCTTCATATTCTGATTATTTGATCTGTATGAATACTTTTCCCCGGTAATTTACGCCCATGTCTGCGGGGCAATAAATTGAACTTCAAGCGGTATAGTTAATTTTGTACATAGTTTCCGAAAATCATTAAATAATTTATTCGTGTCTGAAAAAAAAGCGGATTTCATAAAACTATTTTACAGCATATGTGATTAATTTAAATTCAGTTAAATTTAGCCACACTACAGGTACAAATTAACTCTTTTTTGATGAAACCCACATTGCTCCATTTCTCATTTGTTTTGTTATTCCTTTCATCATGGAGTGAATCAGATTCACAGATCACAATTGATGACTATAAGAGAGCGGATAATCTCACTGCTCTTGTCTCGGGCAAAACATTCCATGGCAGCGTAAAACCTTTATGGATTGGGACACGCGGCATTTTCATGTACGAGAATTTAACTCCTTCAGGTACTGAGTATTTAATTATAAACCCGGTTAACCGGACAAAAAAACAGGCTTTTGATCAGAAGAGATTTGCCCCTGCCTTCGAAGCGGCAACAGGGGTGAAAGCTGAGCCGGGTAAACTGCCGATAAAAAGTATCACCTTTTCGGAACGTCAGAGCAGCTTCGCCTTTGAGTACGATAATTACAACTGGATCTGCAACCTGAGAGATTACGGGATAATCAGGAGGGACAGGATTTCGGGACAGAACAGACAGGTTGGCTGGTTGTGGGGGTTCAGGGACGAAACACTTGGTAATCCCGTCGAATCGCCCGACAGGAAATGGACTGCATTTATAAAGAACCATAACGTCTTTATCAGATCCAATGAAGACGCAAAAGAGTATCAGCTCAGTACCGACGGAGGAATGGGGGAGTATTACTCGTCGTACATCAAATGGTCGCCCGATTCGAAAAAACTGGTATCGAGCCGTGTTAAACCCGCTGAAAAAAACATAATCCATTATATCGAATCATCCCCTCCCGGTCAGCTTCAGCCGAAGCACTATGCATATGAGTATGCCAAACCGGGAGATGCTGTCCCCCAGTTCTACCCCCAGCTTTTCGATGTGACTTTAAAGAAACATATCAGGGTTGACGACAGACAGATATCTAATCAGTACAATCAGTATTCGGTAAATAACCTGATCTGGAGTAAAAACAGCAGCTATTTTACCTACGAGTATAACCGGAGGGGGCATCAGGTGTATCAGCTTATTATAGTTGATGCCCTTACCGGAGAAAGCAGGGTCATAATCAACGAGACATCAACGACTTTTATTGATTACAGCGGGAAAAGATACAGGTACGACGCTGAGGAGACCAACGAAATAATATGGGCATCCGAAAGGGACGGGTGGAACCACCTTTACCTGTATGATTCGGAGACCGGACTTGTGAAAAACCAGATAACCAGTGGTGACTGGGTGGTAAGAGGGGTTGAATATGTGGATGAGAAGAACAGACAGATAGTATTTCAGGCTGGAGGTAAAGAACCCGGAGATCCATATTTTATTCATTATTATCGAATTAACTTCGATGGTACTCAACTCGTAAGGCTGACCGAAGGTTACGGTAACCATGAAGCCGTTTTTTCGCCTGACAGGAACTATTTTATCGACACATGGTCAGCCGTCGATCTTCCCCCGGTTTCGGTACTTAGAAATACAGCTGACGGTTCTCTTGTGATGGCTCTTGAAAAAGCTGATATCTCCGGACTTCTGAAAACAGGGATAAGGTTACCTGAACCATTTGTCGCAAAGGGGAGGGATGGCGTGACCGACATATGGGGGATGATCATCAGACCTGTCAATTTTGATCCTGACAGGAAATACCCTGTTATCGAGTATATTTATGCAGGTCCCCACGGCAGTCATGTCCCCAAAACATTCAGTCCCCTCCATGGGGAGATGCAACAGCTTGCCGAACTCGGATTTATCATAGTTCAGATCGACGGGATGGGAACCTCCAACAGATCAAAAGCTTTTCACGACGTTTGCTGGAAGAACCTGAAGGATGCAGGATTCCCCGACAGAATATTGTGGATAAGAGCGGCCGCTGAAAAGTACCCATATATGGACCTTGACAGGGTCGGCATTTATGGAGGATCTGCCGGTGGACAGAATGCTGCCGGGGCTCTTCTCTTTCATCCGGAGTTTTATAAAGTTGCCGTTGCCGCATGCGGATGCCACGATAACCGGATGGACAAAATATGGTGGAACGAACAGTGGATGGGATGGCCGGTGGGAGAGGAGTATGCCCTCTCTTCAAATATCGAAAATGCCTGGCGGCTTAAAGGAAAACTTCTTCTCATTAACGGCGAACTGGACGACAATGTAGATCCTGCCTCCACCGAACAGTTTGCCAACGCCCTTATAAAGGCAAAGAAGGAATTTGAATATGTTTTTGTACCGGGTGCAAAACATATCAGTAACGGTGGTATTTACGGATCGAGAAAACGTCGTGATTTTTTTGTCAGAAACCTTCTTGGGATGGAGCCGCCTGACTGGAATATGATGGAAGAATAAAAAAAATTCTGATATTTGCGCCCATATTGTTTTCAGGTGTACACCAAATCCAATACTATATTCTGGGCCGTGATAGCCTGCCTGTTGTGGTCAACGGCTTATGCCGGGATAAAACTTGGATTACAGTATGATACACCCCTTCACTTTGCGGGAATCAGGTTCATCATATCGGGACTGATGATATTACCTTTTACCGTAAGGATACCCGAATACCTTAAAATTATCAGGGAACACTGGAAGCTTATAGCATGGGTTACCTTCCTTCAGACTCTCATGAACTATATTTTCTTCTATCTGGGTATGGATCTTGTTCCCGGCGCCCTTGGTGCCATAATAGTGGGATCGCAGCCACTTGTTACAGCTATTGTGGCTGCAACGATGCACAGGGAAGATAAGCTCACAAGAGGTAAGGTGATCACGATTATTTTCGGAATTTCAGGGGTGATCCTTATCAGTGCAGGCCGGCAGGCCTTCAAACTGGGAAGTGCAATAGAGATGCTCGGGGTTGCAATGATACTTGTTGCGAATATTGCCACTGCAATAAGCAATGTAATGGTCTCGCTCAGGAACAGGGGGATCAATCCACTGGTACTTAGCTCATCGACCTTGTTCATCGGAGGAGTGATAATTTACCTGCTGTCGATGGGGGTTGAAACAAGACCTGCTGTCAGTTACCCACTGGAATACTGGGTGGTTCTGGGATGGCTCAGCTTTATGTCGGCTGTAGCATTCTCTCTTTGGTTCAGGTTGCTCCAGCGACCTGGCGTCAGGGTCTCTGAACTGAACCTGTGGAAATTCATTATACCTGTTGTCGGAGCTATCCTCAGCTGGATGCTGGTGCCGGGAGAAAATCCCGAGTGGCTTACCATTACCGGGATGGTTATAATAACAGCTTCGCTGGTAATGTTTTTTGTAAATATGCAAAAGGCAGAAAAAAAAGCACTAACAACTTCGGCAACATGAACCCGTCAGGATTGATCACCATAACAAAAACATATAATGCAAACACAAACGCGTATGTATATAATTTTCAGACATGTGAATTACATCAGACCATTAAAATAAAAATTAAATACTGATGAAAAAAAGATTGACAGGTTTGGGATTCTACGCACTTTTCTGGCTTATCGTTTTTTTTGCCGGCAGGTTATTTTTTATTCTGACAAAGTACAAAGAGTCATTTCAATTCAGCATCAGCGACCTTCTTGCAACATTCTCAAACGGTCTACAACTCGACATCTCCGCTGCCGCATATGTCATGGCGATACCACTCCTTGCATCAATCCCGGGAATATGGTTTAACGGCGACTGGTACCGGCGGTCACTGAAATGGTATACTTATTTTTTCATTGTTGCTTCGTCACTGATAGTTGCCGGCGATACAATCCTTTACAAATACTGGGGATTCAGAATGGACTCCACCGCCCTGCTTTACCTTAAAACCCCCGGAGAAGCCGCAGCTTCGGTCACGCCCCTCCAGATGACATTCTTCATTTTATCTGTTGCAGTATTATCATTCTTATTCATTCTGCTCTACAGGAGATTCATCGACAGGCTCTTCCATGGATTTGACAGGATAAGACGCCGTATTCCTGCTGCCCTCCTGCTCCTGGTACTTACGGGATCGCTTATAATACCTGTGAGAGGAGGATTCGGACTTGCTCCGATCAACGCAGGGACAGTTTACTTCAGCAACGACCTGTTCCTTAATCATACGGCAATAAATGTTGTCTGGAATGCAGGAAGCTCTCTCTTCAATCAGAATCCCACCGAAAATCCCTATAACTTCATGGATATTGCCGAAGCTGAAAATATTGCCGGTTCACTCACGGCAAAGAATGGAGCTCCGTTAAAAGTTCTGAATAATCCCGAACCAAATATTCTGTTCATTATCCTCGAGAGTTTCGGAAACTCACTTGTTGGTTCCCTGGGTGGCGACCCTCTTACCACTCCCAGGCTGAACAGTTATTCCGGCGATGGAATACTGTTCACCAATTTCTATGCATCCGGCAACCGGACCGACAAGGCTCTGCCGGCTATTCTCAACGGATATCCCGCCCAGCCGGCTACATCAATTATTAAAGAACCCCGGAAGACCCAGTCCCTCGCGGGAATTGTCGGTATCCTTAACGACCAGGGATATAAAAGCTCATTCTGGTACGGCGGCGACATTAATTTTGCAAATTTCAACTCTTTTCTCATTGCGTCAGGATTTCAGAGCATCATTACCATGGATAATTTTGATCCGGTAAATTACAATTCAAAATGGGGTGTCCACGATCATTTACTCTTCGAATCGCTGAAAGATTCCATGAAAACCGTTAGTGAACCGTTTTTTAGTGTAATTCTTACACTCTCAAGTCATGAACCGTTTGAGGTTCCCATGGACCCGGTCTTTGAGGGGAGGGACGATCTGACAAAATTCAGGAATTCGGTTTACTACGCCGACCAGGCAGTTGGCTCTTTCCTTGACTGGGCTAAAGAGACTGACTGGTGGAAAAACACCCTTGTCGTACTTGTTGCCGACCATTGCAGACGCAATTCAGCCGACGATCTTGTCTATTCGCAGGAAATATTCAGGATACCCATGCTTTGGCTTGGAGGAGCACTCGATACCGCAGGATTGAGAGTTGAAAAATTCGGAAGCCAGGTCGATATCCCCGAAACATTGCTGAATCAGCTGGGTATCGCCGGGGATTTCTCTTTTGGCAAGGATCTGCTTTCGGAACAATCAAACTCATTCGCCTTCTATACCTTCAATGAAGGATTTGGATTTATTACAGATAGTTCAGCACTGATTTATGATCATAAAGCCGGAAAGAGTGTTGTAAATGAAGGCGCTGAGCCCTCGTTTGCAGAGAAAACCGGGAAATCGTATCTTCAGGTCCTTTATAACGATTATCTGAAACGATGATAAGATCAGCTGCCAGGATACCCCGTGCAGTTATCATGCTCGGGATTGTCAGCCTGTTTACCGATACGGCTTCGGAAATGATCTACCCGCTGGTTCCTCTTTTTGTTGCTGCCCTGGGATCAGGTGCCATTGCACTGGGCATAATAGAGGGTGTTGCCGAAACTACAGCAGCAATGATAAAACTGCTGAGCGGGATCATTTCCGACAGGCTGGGAAAAAGAAAGATACTGGTCCTTGCGGGTTATACCATCTCATCGCTGATCCGGCCTTTTACCGGGGCAGTATCATCTGCATGGCAGATAGTTTTCATAAGGATGATCGACCGTGTCGGCAAAGGAATAAGAACAGCCCCCAGGGATGCCTTAATAGCTTCGTCGGTCGATGAAACGATAAGGGGCAGGTCGTACGGGTTCCACAGGGCAATGGATCATACCGGTGCTGTGATCGGTCCCGTACTGGCCATAGCTGCACTCCTTATACTGTTTCTGGGATTCGGTATGAATGATTCGCTGCTTGCATTGAGATGGACATTCTTCCTTGCACTCATCCCTGGTATCCTGGCAATACTCACAATTATCTTTTTCGTTAAGGACACAGTTCCGGAGAAAAGAGATTCAAAACCCTTAGGGTTTTCACTTAAAAACTTCGACAGGAACTTTAAAACATACCTGGTGATAATGATATTGTTCACCCTCGGTAATTCATCGGACGTATTTCTGCTTTTCAGGGTGGAAGAGTCTGTTGAGAAAAGCGGTGCTGTGGTTAATCTGATACAGGGAATACCGTTTCTTAAGGAAATAACGACAAAATTCGGAGATGCAGAAGCACAGAAAAATGTAATTAACATTCTCTTTCTGCCACTTATCTGGGCTTTCTTCCATATTATTAAGGTCATATTCTCAACAACACTTGGAGCCCTGTCCGACAGGATAGGGAGGAAGCTGGTAATTAATATCGGCTGGGGAATTTACGTCTTTGTATATGCCTCCTTTGCCCTCCTGGCATTTCTGCCCTCCGGGCTGCAGATAGTGGCTACATTTATTCTTTTTGGTATATATGCCCTTTTTTATGCTTTTACAGAGGGTGCCGAAAAAGCATTTGTTGCCGATCTGGCAGGCAGCGAAAAGAGGGGAACCGCTTTTGGTCTCTTTAATTTTGCAATCGGACTGGGGGCGCTGCCGGCCAGTGTGATCTTCGGGTTAATTTACAGCATCTTCGACAACAGGTTCCCCGGTTTCGGAGGTACTGTCGCTTTCGGTTTCGGCGCCATCATGGCTTTAATATCAATGATCCTTCTGGCAGCTCTGGTTAAAGAACCCGGAAAACATTAAAAGACAAAATAAAAAAAAAGACAAAAGTCGCTTTTGTCTTTTTCCCCTCTTCTTACTTCTTACTTTTTACTCACGCCTCACGCCTCACGCCTTTCTTAAACGCCTCACGCCTTCTTCCGCCTTCCCGCGTTCGCGGGATTGAGTCGCTTCGCTCCCAACACGCCCTTCGCCCGCCGTAGCTTCAGCGAAGGTGGGTCACGCCTAAAAATACTGTCTCTTATTCTTCTTATCCCTCTTTCCGTATCTCTTATCCCTGCTGACACTTCCCTGTTTGGTCCTGTCTCTCCTTCCTGTACGGTCGGACTCTTTTCCAGCAGATCTTTTGCCATACCTGTCCTCTTTTGGTTTTTCGCTTCTCTCCTGTGCGATCTCCACGGCCACGTTACGATCGGCAAAGCTTGAATTGTTAAGTGCATTGATAGTCTCTTCGGTAAAATCCGATTCAACTTCAAAGAATGAGAATGTCTTCATCAGATCTATCTTCCCGATAGGTATCTTCCTGCCTTTTGAATTTTTGTTCAGCAGATCGATAAGCTGCTCGGGATAAAATCCGTCCGACTTCCCAAGATTTATGAACAGCCTTGTATAATTGCCTGAGTAGCTTTTCCCTCCTTCTTTACGGTTTCTGATACCCGATGAAGGCTCTCTGTCCGAAACCGGTGAGATAAGATCCTCTCCATACCTGTAATCACCAAGGAACCTGTCAAATTCGAGTGAAACAACCCTCTTCAGAAGTTCTTCCCTGTCAAGCCCCGCCAGTTTTTCTTTAATCTCCGGAAGGAATCTCTCTATCTCCTTGTGACCGGTGGCAACGTTATCGAGTTTTTTAACCCAGTGAAAAAGTTGTTTTCCGCAGATCTCACTGCTTGTCGGAATATTTATTGATTTGAAAGGCTTCTTGACCCTTTTTTCAATCTGCTGCAGCACGTGTCTTTCCCTGAGGTGAACTATCGAGATTGAGATCCCCGTTTTACCGGCTCTTCCTGTACGTCCGCTGCGGTGTGTGTAAACTTCAATATCGTCGGGAAGGCTAAAGTGGATAACATGTGTCAGGTCATCAACGTCAAGGCCTCTTGCAGCCACATCCGTGGCAACCAGCAGCTGAATGTTCCTGATCCTGAATTTCTGCATCACTGTATCCCTCTGTGCCTGCGACAGATCGCCATGAAGTGCATCGGCACTGTAACCATCTGATATAAGTTTTGAAGCAACCTCCTGTGTCTCCCTCCTGGTACGGCAAAAAATGATCCCGTAAATATCAGGTTCCGAATCGGCAATACGCTTCAGCACTTTATACTTGTCTTTAGCGTGAACCGTGTAATAACCGTGAGTTACATTTTCGGCCGATGAATTTTTGGTGCCTATCGTTATCTCTTTCGGATTGGTCATGTATTTTCTTGCAATGGAGGAGATCTCGGGAGACATTGTAGCTGAGAAGAGCAGAGTTCTTCTTCCTTCCGGAACCTCAGCGAGGATCTCATTAATGCTGTCGAGAAAACCCATATTCAGCATTTCGTCAGCTTCGTCAAGTATTACAGTGGTGACAGCTGATAGTTTTGCTGCCCTTCTTCCGATAAGATCGATGAGCCTTCCGGGTGTCGCAACAATTATCTGGACTCCCTTTTTAAGTTCCCTGATCTGGTTCTCGATGCTCGATCCTCCGTAAACTGCAAGGATCTTTAATTTTCCTGTATATTTTGCGTAATCATTCAAATCACCCGTTATCTGCATGCAGAGCTCCCTTGTGGGACATAGAATAAGTGCCTGCGTGACACTCAGCTCGCTGTCGGTCGCCTGAACAAGCGGAAGTCCGAAAGCTGCAGTTTTACCCGTCCCCGTCTGTGCCAGCGCTATTATATCACACTCTTCACCCAGCATCAGCGGCATTACCTTTTCCTGAACAGGCATAGGCTGATCAAATCCCAGCTCCTGAACAGCCTTCAGTATGCCGGGAGTAAATCCCATCTCATTAAATTGTATCATTATTAAGTTTTGTGCAGTGGTCCCGGCAGCGGGGAATTTTTGATCCCGGCAAGAATGAACTCATTTGCAAACCGGGTAATTGCCATTATACGCATGAAGGAAATCACTTTGTTAAATAAGGGCGCAAATGTAATCATTTTATTGATTAATTTTGTACATATGGAATCAAAACCTGTTAAAATATTTACAACCAGTAAAGTAGCACGACTTAAATATATAGCCGGATTTATTCTGGACGACATGCTGGGACTGCCCTGGGAGATGGTCACCGACAGACGGAAGCTGGGAAAAAACCCTGTGATAAATTATTCAGCCGAAGATATACCGGGCTCCTTCAGAATGAGTCCATCCTCCATAATCTTTGAATCCGGAACCGGACCAAAAGATATTCGGGTTAGTGAATGGAACGGCCTGCCTGTATTCTTTCAGACAGAACCCGGCTCCGATATTCCGTTTGACATTTTTGCGGCCTCATTCTATCTGCTGAGCCGCTATGAGGAGTATCTGGGTTTTGAACCTGACGAATATGGCAGGTTCAGATCATCTTCTTCGCTGGCAGCCAGGCATGGTTTCCTCAAAATCCCGGTTGTTGACCTGTGGGTGAAGGAGTTTGCAAGATGTCTCCTGCAAAAATTCAGGACCCTCGCTTTTAAAAGAAATGAATATTCATCCCTAATGACAATTGACGTTGATGAGGCTTTTGCCTACAGGGGCAAAGGTTTTTTCAGGAATATGAGCGGTTTTATTCATGACATTACTAAAGGGACAGGTCATCAGGATGAGAGATTCGGTTGTATAGCCCGTGGTGAAAAAGATCCTTATGAAGTGTTCGGCTATATCTCGGAACAGATCGGTAAGAATAACAGCGACGCCATGTTTTTTTTCCCTGTAGGCGACCATTCGCAGCACGATAAAAATCCTTCATGGAAAAATGAGTATTACAGGGAGCTGATAAAAAATCTTACCGGAAAATATAAAACAGGGATACATCCGTCTTACGCGGCAGGATGGCAGCTTTCATCCCTGAGGGCTGAAATTGAACGGCTTGCCTCAATCCTTGATCACAGTATCAGCTTAAGCAGATTCCATTTCCTGAGACTCAGGTTCCCGCTTACCCTGAGGAATGCTTCAGCCTCGGGAATCACCTGCGACTACTCAATGGGATACTCCGACACTGCGGGCTTCAGGGCAGGAATTGCCCGACCCTACTATTTCTATGATTTAAATATTGAACAGGTAACCGGACTGAAAATAATTCCGTTCCAGCTTATGGATACTATCGTGGATAAGAATGACGGAACGGAGAATTATAAGTCCGAAACAGTAATCCTGGAAATGATAAATGAGGTAAAAAAGGCAGGCGGTCTCTTTGTCAGTGTCTGGCATAACACCTCACTTCTCGATGACCCGCAATGTAAAAAGATGAGATCTCTGTTTGAATTCACCCTGGCAAATCAACACCCGGGTTAAAGGGTTCCGGGGTTCCAGGGTTCCAGGGTTCCAGGGTTCCAGGGTTCCAGGGTTCCAGGGTTCCAAGGTTCCAAGGTTCCAGGGTTCCAATGTTCCAATGTTCCAAGGTTCCAGGGTTCCAAGGTTCCAGGGTTAACCATGTAAAGGTAGTTCTTAACTTTGAAACTTTGGAACTCTGGAACTTTGGAACTTTACTGCCAACACGCCTTCTTCTACAGCGTTTCCATATCTATTTCCTCATCATTGCTTACACCGAGTAGCCTGTCGTTCTCACATTTGTAAGTCTTTGCCGGAAATTTTTTCAGTATGGTATAGTTATGGGTGGCAACAATAACAGCCCTGCCTGTAGTGCTGATATCTTTCAGAAGCCTGATTATTCCCTCCGATGTTTCGGGATCGAGGTTGCCGGTAGGCTCATCGGCCAGTATTATATCAGGATCGTTGAGCAGAGCCCTTCCGATCACTACCCTCTGCTGCTCACCTCCCGACAGCTGATGCGGCATCTTATAGCCCTTAAGACCCAGACCTACCTTCTCCAGTACATCCGCTATCCTCGAATCAATTTCGCTCTTTTCCTTCCATCCGGTTGCCTTCAGGACGAACTCCAGGTTTTCGTTGACGGGCCTGTCTGTCAATAGTTGAAAGTCCTGAAAGACAATGCCAAGTTTTCTCCTCAGGTAAGGTATCTCCCTCTCCTTTAACTCTGTGAGGTTGAACCCGGCAATAATACCCTTCCCCTCCTTAAGCGGCAATTGAGCGCTAAGAGTCTTAATAAGACTGCTTTTTCCGCTTCCCACCTTTCCTACAAGGTAAACGAATTCACCCTTTTTTACAGTCAGGTTAACATTGGTAAGAACCAGATGATCCTGTTGCCATATGTTACAGTCAGTCAGTTCAATAATCACGTCTAGGGGGAGGTTTTCCTGCATTTTCCAGCTTTTTATTCTGCAAAATAATGAAAGAATTGATAAATAACATTTAGATGTTAATAAAATCAGTAATAAAGACCGGATGCCGGCGTTTAATAGTTGTAATTTTACGCTTGCCCGGCAAAAAAATGAAATTGTTTATATTTAGCTTATTATTAATTTGTTGCAGGTCCGGGGCATTTAAGGACTGCCTTGGGGTATTAATAATGGCATGACGAAAAAAGCAAGTTATGAACAGAATAAAGCTCATTTTGATATTTAGCATCCTTGTCGTTTCCGGCTTCCGGATATCTGCGCAGGTCTCATTCTCAGGGTATGAAGCCGGATCAGAATTCAATATGGGAATGGAATTGTTCAATAAGGAGAAGTATCCCGCAGCAATAAGGCTCTTCGACCTGTTCCTCAAAAACAATGAGGGAAGTAACACAATATTGCGCTCAGATGCAGAATATTATGCTGCCGTCTCGGCACTGAGGCTTTTTAACCCTGATTCGGAATACCGGATGATCATGTTCATTGCCACCCATCCCGAAAGTCCGAAGATCAATAATGCCAGGCTTGACCTTGCTGATTATTTTTATCAGAATAAAAATTACCGGAAAGCAGCTACTTATTATGAGACTGTAAACAGGCAGGAGCTGAAGGATGAGAAACTGGCCGAATATTTTTTCAGGTACGGCTATTCACTCTACATAAGAGGTGATAAGCCGAAAGCTCTTCTTATGTTCTCGGAGATAAAAGATATCGATACCGAATATACACCTCCTGCAATCTATTATTCAGCCCATATCGCGTACGAGCAGAAGATGTATGAGACAGCTCTGGATGGTTTTATGCTTCTCAGGGATGATGAGACCTTCGGTTCGGTCGTCCCGTTCTATATTGTCCAGATTCTTTATATGAAGAAAGACTACGACGGCATTCTGAGTATGGCTCCCGGTCTTCTCGAATCGGCCCCGAAGGAGAGAGCTGTTGAACTGTACCGCTTTATCGGCGACGCTTACTACAACCAGGGGAAATACAGCGAGGCTATACCGTACCTTGAGAATTATTCCAAAACGGCAAAAGCGAGCGCAAGGGAAGATAAATATCAGCTTGGTTATTGTTATTATAAGACAGGCGAAACAGACAAAGCAATAAAGGTCTTTTTAAGTGTAGCTGCAAAATCGGACCTTATAAGTCAGAACATCTGGCATATTCTTGGTGACTGCTACCTGCAAAAGGGCGATAAGAAACGCGCCCAGTTTGCCTTCAGCGAAGCCTCCAGGATGAATTTTGACGACACCATAAAGGAGGAGTCTCTCTTTAACTATGCCAGGCTTACCTACGAGACATCCTATTCCCCTTTCGGCGAAGCCATTGAGGCTTTCCAGGAATATATAGATCTGTATCCCGGCTCCGACAGGATCGAGGAGGCTTACAATTACCTCATCGCCACATTTATGCAGATCAAAAACTATAAGGCAGCACTTGCTTCGCTCGATAAGATACGGAATAAGGACAGCAGGCTTGAAGAGGCTTATCAGAGAGTCACTTTCTTCAGGGGACTTGAGCTTTTTAATAATATGGAGATCGAACCCTCGATAGCAATGTTTGACAGATCGCTCATGTTCGAAAAGTATAACAGGGAGATACGTGCCAGATCAATTTACTGGCGGGGAGAAGCCCGGTACAGGATGGGACAATATGAGGGTGCAAGAGACGATTACCAGGAGTTTATGGGAATACCCGGATCTTCGTCGCTGGATGAATTTAATCTTGTAAGATATAATCTTGGTTATGCTCTGTTCAGCCTTAAAGACTATTCCGGGGCACTTAACCACTTCAAAGCGTTTGAATCTTCAGTTACAAATGCAAAGCCCGAGATCATTACGGATACAAAATGCAGGATAGCTGACTGCTACTATATTACCACCGATTATGCAATGGCAATAACATATTACGATAAAGTTATCGGATACGGAAAGACCGATGCCGACTATGCCATGTTCCAGAAAGCCTTTTCAATGGGACTAATGAATAATCAGAAAGGCAAAACAGAGGTGTTGACTGCTCTAGTCACGAATTACAGGACCTCATCGTATGTACCCAATGCAATTTTTGAAAGAGGGAGGGCATATCTGGTGATGGAAAATTTCAGGGCCGGCGAGGCGGATTTCAATACCGTAATATCGGGATATCCTTCAAGCCCGTTCGTCCCGAGGTCAATAGTCCAGCTTGGGCTTCTTTATTATAACCAGGGTCAGAATGAGAAAGCTATCGAACAGTACAGGAAGGTGATCGAAACCTACAAGACGTCTCCTGAGGCACGTTACGCCATGACGGGTCTCAGAAACGTATATGTCGAAATGAACGATGTGGAATCATACTTCGCATATGCAAAGACACAGGATAGCTTTGGAGATATTGACCAGTCACAGAGGGATTCCCTTCTATATATGTCGGGCGAGAATCTGTACATCTCAGGTAATTGCACGAGGGCATCGGAGATATTCAGAAATTATCTGAAAGAGTTTCAGAACGGGAGTTTCAGGATCAACGCCATGTTCTACCTGGCTGAGTGCCTGAATTCGTCGGGTAACAGCAACGAGGCCCTGAGCTTATATCAGGAGGTAATATCCATACCGAACAGCCAGTTTCTTGAACAGGCGCTCACCGGAGCTTCTGCTATTCTTTATGCCAATGAGGACTATACAACATCCCTGCGTTATTATGAAAGGCTTGAGACAATAGCCGGAAATTCCGGGATCAGGTTCATTTCCCTGCAGGGACAGCTGCGCTCGGCTTACCAGGCCGGCGATGCCCGGAAGACCATCATGGCATCCGAAAAAATAGCTGCAGCTGCCGACCTTCCTGATGAACTGCTGCGCGAAGCAACCTTTATGAGAGGTAAAGCACACTACAGCCTTAACGAATTTGACGAGGCCCTCGCGCAGTTCAGAAAAGTCTCCACCGAAGTGGCAAGCGCTGAGGGAGCCGAATCGAAATACAGGGTGGCAGAACTGCTTTATAAAAAAGATCTGATCGACGAATCGGAAAAAACCGTTAACGATTTCATAAGCCAGAACACCCCCCACCAGTTCTGGATGGCAAGGATGTTCCTCCTTCTCTCCGATATAAGCGTCAGAAAGGGGGATCTCCTTCAGGCAAGGGCAACACTCCAGAGCCTGCGGGAATACTATTCAGCTGATGATGACGGAATTCTTGATGAAGTAAAGGATAAACTCGCTGCACTTGATGCCAGGACACAGGATGCCGGTGTCTGATTTACATGACATGAATTGCAAATGGAAAAAGGATTTTAGAAATTTTATTATGATGATAAAGAATTATATAACTATACTGAGCCTCCTGACCTGGTTTTTAATCCCGGTTGCCGCACAGGTGGATACAAAAGATCCGGTGCTGAAAAGAGAAGTGACTCTCTATAACCCGTATAAACCATCCCTCCCGGATGTTAAAAAAAGAAGCTATCTCCCCGAAGTGAACGATACCGTATCGTTCACCCCCGATTTTACATATGAGATCAATACAACTCCTTTTTCGCCGGTCTATACAATAAGCCCTATCAAGTCGGCCGCACTGCTTTCCGATCCCTTACCAAAACTTTACAAGAGCTATGTTAATATCGGACTTGGAACATATCTGACGCCGCTGGCAGAGATCAGCATAACCAACGAACGCTCAAAAAAGGGAGCCCTCGGATTTTATGGCCGTCACTATTCATCCAATGGTAACCTTGTACTTGAAAACCTCGAAAGAGTATATGCCGGCTATATGGACAACGACGCTTCACTGTTCGGTAAAAAATTCTTCAGGAAGAATTTTCTTGAGGGTTCGGTTGATCTGATCCAGAAAACCAGGTATGCATACGGATATGATCCCCTTATAGAGAACTACGAAGCCGAAAGGGATTCGATCAGGCTGGGTTACCTCGACATCGGGGGTAAAGTCTCATTTGCCTCTCTTAACCTCGATTCGACAGATTTCTCGTACGATTTTGACCTTTTTTATGATTATTTCCGGAATACAAAATATCTCTTCCAGAACCATTTTGGATTTACCGGCACCATGGCCAGACTTTATGAAGGATTTTATGTGGGATCGGATATTGCCTTCGACCGGTATAAACTGTCCGATACGATAAATGACAAGTCGAGGTATGTAGCTTCTGCATCTCCGTTTTTGAAGAAAAGTACGGAACAATGGAGCTTCAAACTCGGCGTGCAGGTAATGCTCGAAAGAGATCTGGCAGATAAGACGCAGTTCCATCTTTATCCCGATGTGACATTCAGCTTCAGCATTGTCCCGGAATATATCAGGTTCTTTGCCGGATTGAACGGGAGACTTGAAGTCAATGACCCCTTGAAAATTGTAGCGGAGAATCCTTTTCTGGTACCCGACGGTTCTCTCTTTGTACTGCCAAACACCGACCACTCGCTGATAATTTCAGGCGGACTGAAAGGGAATAATGGAATAGGAGGGACCTACCTGGCTTCAGTCTCATATTCGATGATCAACGATATGCTCTTCTATTCCAACATTGTGCACCCCGACACAGCATCGCAGATCCAGAGGGGTAATTATTTCATTCCACTCCCCGATGATGTTGATCTTCTTAATTTTCATGGTGAGATGGGAGGAGAGATCTCCGATAAGATCTCATTTAATACAACAGCTAATTTTTACAAATATACAATGACCGCCAATCAACACCCCTGGAATAAGCCTTCCTGGGATGGCAGCCTCGAAGTTAAGTATAACCTGAGGAACAAGCTGATAGCCGGTACAAGCCTCACCCTCCTGGGAAGCCGGAAGTATGTTATAAGCGAAAGTCCCACTGGCTGGCAGACACTCATTCCGGCTGCCATCGGCTATCCTGTCCATGTGAACCTTAACCTGGGAGCAGAATACCGCTATACAAAGATCCTTTCCTTCTGGGCTAAAATAAATAATATCTCACTTAAGAGGTATATGGAATGGGCCTTTTACCCTTCACAGAGGTTCATGATAATGGCGGGATTCACCTATAGCCTCTGATCTTTTTAAATGCCGCTTCCATTGTTAATTTCTTTAATAAATTGTGGATTACTTTTAACCTAATTTAACTAAAATGGCGCAGGAATTCATTATCTTTGTGCCATTAATTAAAATTCATAAAATCAGTTGTTTATAACAAGGTTTTGGAAGCATTTTTATCAAAGCCAGGGGTGCAAAAAATCAACTCTCATTCTATATCATAAATAGTATGTATACCCTGTTGTAGATACTGGTTGGTAATTCTGAAAAAAATGACTGAAAAGGAAAGAAAATTGCAGGAAACTGAATATTCAGCCGAGAGTATTCAGGTGCTGGAAGGTCTTGAGGCTGTGAGAAAGAGACCTGCAATGTACATTGGTGACATTGGAATAAAAGGACTCCATCACCTTGTTTACGAGGTTATTGATAACTCAATAGACGAGGCTCTCGCCGGTTTTTGTTCAAGGATCGACGTAGTAATTAACTTAGACGGTTCACTTATGGTGACCGACGACGGAAGAGGAATACCTACAGGTCTTCATGAAAAGGAGCAGAAATCAGCGCTCGAAGTCGTTATGACCGTATTGCATGCCGGAGGCAAATTCGACAAGGGATCTTACAAAGTCTCTGGCGGGCTTCACGGAGTTGGTGTATCGTGTGTAAATGCCCTTTCTGAAGTTCTTATAGCCGAGGTAATGCGCGAAGGCAAGCTGTTCAGGCAGGAATACAGCAAGGGAAAACCTGTTACAGGTGTGGAGGTTATTGGTAATACCCAGAAGTCAGGTACCAAAATAACATTTAAACCCGACGCAACAATCTTCCAGACTACGGAATTCAATTTCGAGATCCTTTCAGCAAGGCTTCGTGAACTGGCTTTCCTTAATAAGGGGATCTTACTGACTATCATGGATATGAGGGAAATTGTGGAAAACGGGAACGGAGGAAAGGCGCGCTATGAAGAGTTCCAGTCATCCCTCGGACTTAAAGAATTCGTCGATTATCTCGATGTAAACAGGGAACGCCTTATCGAAACGCCTATTCATATTTCATTCGACAAAGCAGAAATCCCGGTTGAGATAGCTCTTCAGTATAACAACTCCTTCTCCGAGAATGTGCATTCGTATGTCAATAACATTAATACCATTGAAGGAGGAACCCATCTTGCAGGATTCAGAAGAGGTCTGACAAGAACACTTAAAAAATATGCCGAGGATTCAGGGGCAACATCAAAACTGAAGTTCGATATTAACGGCGATGATTTCCGTGAAGGACTCACAGCTATTATTTCGGTCAAGGTTGCGGAACCTCAGTTTGAGGGTCAGACAAAAACAAAACTTGGTAACTCCGAAGTAATGGGAGCTGTCGATCAGGCTGTAAGCACAATGCTTACAAACTACCTTGAAGAGAATCCCAAAGATGCCAGGATAATAGTCCAGAAAGTGATACTCGCCGCAACAGCCCGCCATGCTGCCCGGAAAGCAAGGGAACTTGTCCAGCGTAAAAATGTGCTTTCAGGTTCGGGTTTGCCCGGTAAACTGGCCGACTGCGCCGACAGGGATCCTTCAAAATGCGAAATATACCTCGTGGAAGGTGATTCTGCTGGTGGAACAGCCAAGCAGGGACGCGACCGCAGGTTCCAGGCAATACTACCTCTCAGGGGAAAGATACTGAACGTTGAAAAAGCAATGCAACACAGGATCTATGAAAGCGAGGAGATTAAGAACATCTTTACGGCACTCGGCGTCAACATAGGAACCGAGGAGGATAGCAAGGCTCTTAACCTTACCGGACTAAGATATCATAAAATTATTATCATGACCGATGCCGACGTCGACGGGTCGCATATCACCACCCTTATTATGACGTTCTTTTTCAGATATATGCAGGACCTTATCCGGGGAGGCAATATCTACATTGCCACTCCGCCTCTCTACCTTGTGAAAAAAGGGAAGGCCGAACGCTATTGCTGGTCCGAAGAGGAAAGAGATGCTGTAGTTATTGAACTTGGACAGGGAAAAGAGTCCTCAGTGGGAATACAGAGATACAAAGGTCTCGGTGAAATGAATGCAGAACAGCTCTGGAGCACAACAATGAATCCGGATACACGAACATTACGACAGGTCACAATAGAAAGCGCTGCCGAAGCCGACCATATATTTTCAATGCTGATGGGCGATGAGGTCCCTCCACGCAGGGAGTTCATCGAAAAGCATGCTAAATATGCCAGGATTGACGCATAAGGTATTACCAGGATAGAGATTTATAGCCTCCGGAACATCCGGGGGCTTATTTTTGAATAATAGTCTCCTTCAACATAGCCTCAACATGCCGGACTATATTAAGCGAAGATCCTGTAAAGTTGTTGATGAAAATGGTGAATGCCATCTCCCTGCCTGAGTCTGAAGTTATATAGCCTGCAAAATTCTTTACCCTTGTCATGCTTCCGCTTTTGGCCCTCAGCTTCCCTGCGAAAACAGGATCGCTGAAATATCCTGAGAGGGTTCCTCCGCTTCCTGCTTCGGGGATTACGGAATAAAAAACCGGAAAATAGCTGCCTCTTTTCCGCAACTGGTAAAGGAAACCGGTAAAATCACCGGCGCTTACCGCATTCAGGGGCGACAGCCCGCTGCCGTCCTCGAGGAACATGCCATCCGTACTAACACCAATTTCGCCAATAAACCGTTTTATGACTTCCATGCCCGAAGCGGCAGACGCATCACCTTTTACCGATTTTCCCAGCTCCTTCACCAGATGCCCGGCATAGAGGTTTGAACTCTCCCGGTTCATTACCCTGATGATGGAGCCCAGGGGAGGAGAGAGCGTCACGGCCAGCAATGTAAAATCGTGGCTGTCACTTTTTCCGGCCACCCTTACGGTAGACGGCTGACCCGAAATGGTTATGCCGGCCGACCTGAGCCTTCTGTCGAGGATCTTTGCAGCAAGCAACGGAGGGTCAGTAACAGAAGCCCTGAGTATAAAATCGCTCCTGTTTACCGGTACCGAACCCGCTATCCATCCCTCAGAACTGTATGGAGCGGCATAAACATATCCCCTGTCGGTATTGCCCGATGAAATAAGCCGGTTGGATAAGCCTGACCTGCACTCTTCAGGCACTATTGCGGTGATCACGGCTTCTGAATTTTCTGATCCGGTCCGTAAATGGATTTCATATGTATTGTCGGAGAGTGATAATCCGAAAGCTCCGGCACCATAATAATTACCCAGATCCTCCCAGAGCCATTTGGCCGGAACAGGATGAAAGTCATAATATGAGTCGTCGGTTATCACACTGCCATCAATACTTCTGATACCCGACTTTTGGGCCGCCGCGATCCATGTTCCCATAAAATCTCCGTAATGATCACTGAAGTATTCAGAACCCAGTGCAGGATCTCCTCCTCCTATAATCACTATGTCGCCGTTAAGTCGGCCGGTCGCCGGGTCGGAATTACCCGTGTACCCGATCTGAGTGCTGAAACTGTAACCTGGACCGAGCATTTCGAGTGCTGCCGCCGATGTTATCAGTTTCATAACCGATGCCGGATTAAGGGAGGTGTGTGGATTATGCTCAAATATGACATCCCCCGTCAATGCATCAATAAAAGAGAGAGAAACCGATCCGTAAGTCATCGACGGATCCGATAAAAGCAATTTTAATGCCTTTTCCTGCGGACTCGATACGAGAGTGATCAGCGAGAGCAGGATAGTTAAACCTCTCCTTCGCATCCTTCTATTTTTTATTCTGTTCAAGAGTTGACAGTAAACCGCATGCAGCGCCTATATCAACACCCCTGCTGGCCCGTATTGTTGTAATTATTCCTTTGGCATTGAGGGCCTCCTTAAAACGTATTGTGGCATTAAGGCCCGGACTTTTGAGCGGGGATCCGGGTATGGGATGAAACCTTATCAGGTTTATCCTGCACTTTATTCCGTTAAGGATCCTTGCAAGTTCCTTTATATGAGCTGGTGTATCATTCAGACCTTCAAAAAGTATGTATTCGAACGAAACCCTTCTCTGGCTGTTAAAGTCAAAGTTCCTTATTATCTCCAGGATATCACTTACTTTGTTGGTCCGCTGTATGGGCATCAGGTTGCGACGCTCCTCATCAAACGGGGAGTGAAGGCTCACAGCCAGGTGGCATTTGCTTCCCTCAAGGAATTCTTTGATACTGTTCTTTAACCCGATAGTACTGACTGTTATCCTTGTGGGGCTCCATCCATAACCCCATTCAGCTGTCAGAATCCCGAGGCTCTTCAGTACCTCGGCAATGTTATCGAGTGGTTCCCCCATTCCCATGTAAACAATATTGGTGATCTTACCGAATTCGGGCAGGCTCCTGAACTGGTTCAGGATCTCATTGGAGGTCAGGTTGCCCTGGAAGCCCTGCTTACCGGTCATGCAGAAGATACAACCCATCTTACACCCTGCCTGCGACGACAGGCATAATGTGGCGCGGTCATCTTCAGGTATATAAGCGCTCTCAATATATTTGTTGTCAAGAACTCTGAAGAGGTATTTTTTTGTTCCGTCGGTACTCTCAGCGACACCGGCAGGGTCCGAGAGACCTATCTCATACTCTTCCGAGAGTACCTCCCTCATCTTTTTTGAGAGGTTGGTCATCTCTTCAATCGAATGGATCTCTTTCCTGTAAAGCCAGTCGGCGATCTGTTTAGCAGCAAATCCCGGCATATTGATTCGCCTGGTTACAGCAATCAGCTCATTTAATGTCTTCCCGTATAACCTCTCTTTTACCATCACTCTCTCTTATTTCGCCCCTGTCGGGTGATTCTTCACTCACTCTTCCTCAATCTCCCTCAATCTCTCCCTTGAACACAAATGTAGCCGGTCCGCACAGCCAAATATCAGTTATCACTTCGCCTTCCTTCCTGAATTCAACCCTCAGATCCCCGCCTTTGGTCCGGACATTTACCTTGTTGCTGCCAAAATGTCCTGACAGAAATGCAGCAATGGCAGAAGCAGTTACTCCGGTACCGCACGACAATGTTTCATCTTCGACACCCCTTTCAAAGGTCCTGACAAAAATTCCATCTCCTGAGGGTTCGGCAAAATTGACATTTGTGCCTCCGGGAGGAAAATCTTTTGACCACCTTAGTTTTTTACCTTCGCCGTAAACATCAAAGGTGGCCACATCTCTGGTAAATACAATATAATGAGGTGATCCGGTATTTATAAAATAGTTGCCGTTTATCTGACGCGTTTCCTTTACATCGTTCATCAGCAGTCGTATAAGGCCGTTTTCAGCAATTGCTTCGTGCCGGCCGTCAATTGCCTTGAATGTGAGTTTTTCAGGAGCTATACCCTCCTTAATTGCAAAATCAGCAGCACATCTTCCGCCATTACCGCACATCGTGCCTTCAAAACCGTCCGAATTGAAGTATGTCATCTCAAAGTTATATCCGGGGGTATTGCTTATAAGTATCAGGCCATCAGCGCCTATACCGAATTTTCGGTCACAAAGCCTGTTGATAAATTCCGAATCAGACGGATTAATTACGCCCTTGCGGTTGTCTATAATAATGAAATCGTTACCAGCGCCCTGGTATTTGTTAAATGTTATTTTCATCTTAGTTAAAAAGTTGTTAAATCTTTCTATTTAATTAATTTACAAACAAAAAATGCATGAACTTTGTAAAACAAAATTGCTGAAAAATGGTTATAAAGATATGAATCTTTTAATATGGCTGTTTACAGATAAAGAAAGTAAAAAAACAATTTAAAAGTGATAACAATGAAAATCAAGTATTTAATCGGAGCTTTGTTAATGGGCATACTGGGTGCAACAGTTGCGCTGTTTGCTTACAGCCGGATTGATAATAGCGAGCGGAGATCTCTTTCAAAAGATAGTTCAAATGTTGAGTTAAACGATCCGGCCGTGATACTGACTTCTCTGGCTATGCAGCAGCAGCCGGGACAGGTTGATTTTACCTATGCTGCCGAGCAGACTGTTCATGCTGTAGTCCATGTCAGAACCAAATCAACTGTCGGAATGGAAGCCACCAATCCTATTATGGAGTTTTTTTATGGTCCCCGTTATTCCCGTCCGCGTGACCAGGAAGTAAGAGGGTATGGATCGGGTGTAATTATCTCAGCCGACGGTTACATAATAACAAACGATCATGTGATTGATGACGCCGACGAGATTGAGATCAAGCTGAATGATAACAGGATCATGACAGCCGAGGTTGTGGGTACTGATCCCAGCACCGATATCGCCCTGTTAAAAGTAAAGGCTTCGGACCTGCCTTATATTAAATATGGAGATTCCGATGAGTTACGGCTTGGAGAGTGGGTACTTGCAGTTGGTAATCCTTTTAATCTTACGTCGACGGTTACAGCCGGCATTGTAAGTGCTAAAGGAAGAAGTCTCGATATACTCGACGACACTGATTACAGGATAGAATCATTTATCCAGACCGATGCTGCCCTTAATATGGGAAACAGCGGAGGGGCGCTTGTAAATACGAAAGGATTGCTAGTTGGTATTACATCGGCAATCTATTCTCCTAACGGAGCTTATGCGGGCAATTCGTTTGCCATACCGGTGACAATAGTAAAAAAGGTCGTTGACGATCTGAAGGAGTTTGGCCAGGTACAGAGAGCTATTATAGGAGTCCATATCGGCGAAATTACTCCCGAAATTGCTGATGAGCTGAATCTTGATGAATTAAAGGGAGTTGTTATCGCGGATATTATACCCGGTGGCTCAGCCGAAGAGGCCGGCCTGAAGGCGAAGGATGTGATACTCAGGGTTGATGGTACTGCGGTTGCCAACGTTACCGAACTGCAGGAACAGGTAGGAAGACACAGACCGGGCGACAGGGTAAACATTACATATATCCGTAACGGAAAACAGAATAATGTTTCTGTTGTCCTGAAGAATATAGCAGGTAATACGAATGTCGTCAAAACCGACCTGAACTCAACTGTTGTATATGGTTCAAACCTCGAGTCGCTGAGCGCGTCCGAAAGAGAGACATATAATATTGAAGGCGGAGTCAAAATAGGAGAAGTCGGTGAAGGAAGATTTAAGGACCTTGGATTGAAAAAGGGTTACATCATAATGAGTGTAAACGGTGAAAGGGTAAATAGTGCTGCTGAAGTTCGTAAGGCAACCAGCAACGAAAGTTCCCTGAAATCGATCGAAGGTATTCAAAGCAACGGAACGTTCTTTAGTTTTTCTCTGAGGAACTAAAAAACGACCCTTGTATTTAGTTGTTATTCAGCGGATTGATAATATTCAATCCGCTGTTAATAACATTAGCTCATATTATTTGTTATTATATATTAAAGCAGTATCTTTGCGGAAATTTTTTTGGAGGGAAAATGAGACAGCTAAAGATTACCAAATCCATAACAAACAGAGAAAGTGCATCACTTGACAAGTATCTGCAGGAGATTGGTAAGGAAGAGTTGATATCGGTTGAAGAAGAGGTTGAACTGGCACAGCGGATTAAGAAAGGAGACAGGGCTGCTCTTGAGAAACTCACAAAAGCAAATCTCCGTTTTGTCGTATCAGTTGCAAAACAGTATCAGAACCAGGGATTAAGTCTTCCTGACCTTATTAATGAAGGTAACCTGGGACTTATCAAAGCTGCAGAAAAGTTTGATGAGACACGCGGATTTAAGTTCATATCATATGCTGTATGGTGGATCAGACAGTCAATTCTTCAGGCTCTGGCCGAACAGTCAAGGATCGTCAGACTTCCGCTTAACCAGGTAGGTTCGCTGAATAAAATAAACAAGGCGTTCTCGAAATTTGAGCAGGAGAATGAACGCACACCGTCGCCCGAGGAACTGGCTGATGTGCTTGAACTGCCAAAGGAGAAAGTGACAGATACACTTAAGGTTTCCGGTAGACACGTCTCGGTTGACGCTCCTTTTATTGAGGGTGAAGACAACAGTCTGCTCGATGTTCTTACAAACTCCGACTCGCCCGTTGCCGACAAACTCCTTATGGATGAGTCGCTGTCAAGGGAAATATACAGGGCGCTGGCTACACTTACCGAGAGGGAAAGAGATATCATAAGGTTTTTCTTCGGGATCGGCTGTCAGGAAATGACACTTGAAGAGATCGGGGAAAAGTTCGGACTTACACGCGAAAGGGTCCGGCAGATTAAAGAAAAAGCTATCAGAAGATTACGACATACTTCGAGGAGCAGATTGCTCAAAGGATATTTAGGTTAGGTTAGTATTTTAGGGTTATGGAAAATCGCGGGTTATCGGAAACGATAGTCCCGCGTTTTTATTTTCTACTTCATTAACGCCCTGTCATTCCGAGCGTTAGCGAGGAATCCCATAATCAATGTATGAAGTTTATTATTGATAACCTATGCTTTCAGTAACTTATTAAAGTTGCATATGACTGATTCTCTTAATTTTATTGATATTAACATAATCATTTTGCAATGCGGGCGGTAAAAATTTACCCCTCCAACCTCCCCTGAAGGGGCGAAATTAGAGTGAGAGTGAGAGCGGAAAAAAGGCGTGAGTTTCAGAGTTCCAAAGTTCCAAAGTTCCAAAGTTCCAAAGTTCCAAAGTTCCAAAGTTCCAAAGTTGAAGAACTACTTTTACATAGATAACTCTGGAACCCTGGAACCCTGGAACCCTGGAACCCTGAAACCCAAGTTCCAGAGTTCCAGAAACGCCCCCATCCAACTATTTTGAGTGCCGTCAGCGCGGCCTGTTTGTAGAAAACCATGCAACCTACAGGATTTGAGCTCCGTCAGAGCGGCCTGTCTGTAAAACGACAATAACAATTGGTTTTGAGCTCCGTAGGAGCGGCCTGTTTGTAGAAACACCTCCATCCAACTATTTTTAGCGCCGTCAGCGCGGCCTGTTTGTAGAAACGCATGCAATCTACAGGATTTGAGCTCCGTCAGAGCGACCTGTTTGTAAAACGACATTAACAATTGGTTTTGAGCTCCGTAGGAGCGTAATATTATAGCCCGGGGCACCGCCCCGGGTAGCAGAACCAGATAGACCTGTCAGCCCCGTATGGGGCGAAATAAGAAAGATCGGCGCGTGAGACCGGCGAAGCCAATGTTAGGAAAACAGAATAGATGAATATGAGTATCCGAATTGAAGAATAATTAAATTGGAATTAAATCAAAATGGATTTGATATTCTTGCTGATTAACGAGATTCACTCAAATAAAAAATGAGCCCCGGGGAGAGGCCCATTTTAAATGCTCGCATGAATTGGAGTTACGAGCAGGGGAAATTTTAAAAAAATTATTATTTCTGAAACTCTGGCTGACTCTTTTTTCTATATGCAGATCATAAATCAGTGTTTCGAAATTAGGGATTTTTTGAAAGGTTTAACCATAAAAAAACGCCAATCCAATAAGCTACTGCTCTGAACTAACAGACACTGTTTATTGACTAATAATTGGGAAAATCAGGAAAAAGTATCTTATCTCTTACCGAGGAATCTTTTTACGAAACTGTTCTTATATGAGTCACCGAGGCTCGCTTTGTTACCTTCACTTAACAGAATATCTCCCTGCCTTGAATAACCCGAAATATGGTTTATGCTTACCAGGTATGAATGATGAACTCTTATAAAATTATGATCCTCCAGCAGATCGTTAAAATGCTTCAGGTTCTTTGAACTTGTAACCTTCCTGTTCGCTGTGAGATAAAAGTCGGTACAGTACCCCTCGGCATGACACATTATTATTTCGGGGATTTTTAAGACTTCAAATCCTTTAAGATGGGGTATTACCAGGGTCGGGACTATACCCGGATCACCCTTCAGATTATTCAACAGCACCGACAGGTTGGCCGATCCTGCCGAATTGGAATTAAGCACCTTGACTCTTTCAACCGAATCTATCAGCTCGTCAATCTTGACAGGTTTTAAAAGGTAATCTACAGCGCTTACCCTGAATGCTTTGACTGCATATTCCGAATAAGCTGTAACAAAAATTATACTGAAGTTAATATTATCAAAAAGCCCGAGCAGGTCAAACCCCATTCCGTCGGTGATCTCAATATCAAGAAAGATGAAATCAGGGGAGTACTTCTTTATGGCTTTATAGGCTGTCTTTACTGAAGTTGCAGTAGCCACAACTTCCACATCAGGGCAATACTCCTTCAGATAATTGCACAGAACCTCCCTTGAAAGCCTTTCATCATCAATAACGATAGTACGCAGCATCTTCAGGAAAATTAAATTTTAAGTACCTGTTAGAATTGTCTTTCTTTCCTCCTTTTGTTAAAAATAGTTCAATATTCAGAGAATACAAATAATCGCGACACTTTTAATTTGTTCAGGGAGTTTTAATCTCTGTTTTTCTGCTCTGCTTAAATTATATAACATACTGACAGGCAGGGCATCAGCATCGGATAGTATATCTGTCAGTCCCCATGGAATATGGGGGTGCTCTTTGCCACGGGTATATCTATCTCAACAAGTGTACCGGTTTCCGGAGTGTCGGGATAAAGATCCGAAATAATAATTTCACAGTGTGTGCCCAGCAGATTGTTCAGGATCTTTAACCTCTCCATAACAATCGTAATTCCCTTTGACATATAATTGTTTTTATCGGATTTCAGTAACTCCGATCTTTTTCTGCCTGAACCATCGTCCTTAATTATGGCAACCAGTCTTTCCTCCCTTTTCAGGATACTGACCTCAATCTTGCACTTCCTGTTTTCAACACCCCTTACACCATGCCATATAGCATTCTCCAGGAAAGGCTGCAGAAGACCGGGTGCAACTTTTACCACATTGCGGTTGATCTGCCTGTCGACTATAACCTTATAGTCAAATCTGTCTCCGAATCGCAGGTGCTCTATGTTCAGATAATCCTCAATAAACCCGATCTCCTCTTCGAGCGAAATGAAATCGTGGTTCATATTTGTCAGTATCGATCTTATAAGCTTCGAAAAATCCGAAATGTACCTGTTGGCTGAAAGCTTGTCATTATTTGAAATGAAATAGTTGATCGAATTAAGAGAATTAAAAATAAAATGAGGATTCATTTGTCCCCTCAGCGACTGAAGGCGTAGCGAGTTCTGTTTCTGTGTTTCGCGCTGCTTCACCTGCCTTAAATGCAGATATATTATTCCTGCAATTATAAAAAGGAATAAGAGCGGCAGTATGATCCTGAATAAGGGTGTCTCATAATAAAATGGCTGGATATTTATGGTGATCCTGCGTGATCCGCTCCAGGTACCTTCATGATCAGTTGCCTGTATCTCAAGTTCGTACCATCCGGGCTCAAGATTTGCATAATTGATGTTCCTGTTCTGCCAGCTGGTCTCTATCCATTCCTTATCGATCCCTCCTAACCTGTATCTGAAGCTTGTTTTCCGGGAGTTTAAAAAATCGGTCGACGAGATAGTGATATGGAAATTATCCTCTCCCTTATTGAAGACAATTGTGTCGGTATTGTTCAGGTATCCGCTTATACTTTTTCTTACACCCGATACTTTGAGATCGGTAAGTATCGGTTTCTGCTTAATATACCGTTTCTCCCTTATTTCAATGCTGTCGGGATCAAACTCCGCGATACCACCCATCCCGCCAAAATAGAATTTTCCGTCGGCCGCAATATAAGCCGCGTCGGAATTGAATTCATCAATATTTAATCCGTCATTCTGGCCGAAGACCCTTATAAATCCGGTTTCAGGATCTATCCGCGAAATACCCTTGTTGGTTGATACCCATATTTTACCGCTGCTGTCTTTCAGTATACTGTAAGTTGTGTTATTTGAGAGTCCGTTTGCTGTTGTATAAAATTTCTTTTGCCCGGTAAGGATATTATAGTTGCAGACCCCGCCTCCCAGAAATGCAATCCACAGATCATTATCATCCCCGGGGCAAATATTTTCTATGTTGTATCCCTTTTCAGTAAGGTTGACAGTCTCTGTTTTCCTGTTGACAATGTCAATCCTTAAAAGTTTGCTCTCGTACGACCCGGCCCAAAGTGTTCCCCTGTTATTGGAATACATGCAGTAAATGGGCACAGGATTGTCACTCATGTCCCATATCGTCTCAGATAACTGGTTGTCGGGGTAATATTTTATAATCTTATCATTGTCTGCTATGTATAGCGTTCCGTCGGAGTTTACATGGAGGGTGTGGAAATAAACTGAAGCCGGATAATGCCTGGTAAATTTTTTTGTTTTATAATCGTAATAGAGAAGCAGTTCGTTGTAATAACCCAGCCAGATGCCATCTCTCGTTTCCCTGATGGCTCTCAGATGCCCCGAAATCCGTCTCAGCTCCGGAGAAAGGATACATGTTTTTCCCAACGGGTTACCGCGATCGATCAGGAGAACATGATCCCGTCCCCTTACGCCTGTCCAGATAACATTATCCCTGTCTTTAAAAATGGGAAAGACCGCCTCTGAAGTACCAATTTTTGATTCAGCCCCGTAATTGTTGAATATGTCGGCCGCAATTATTACTTCGGTCAGGCCGATATTATTCCCCGAAATGGACTTGTTTGAGAACCAGAGCATTGAGTTATCGTGATGGCAGAATGAAATGTTTGATTCAATATTTTCTTTGGGAACAACGATAGTTGTTTTCAGCCCCGGATCATAAATGTTGATCCCACTGTTGTCTGGTTGCCACACATACAGTGTATCCCCGGTGAACTCGCCGTCGGGGATTACCCCGTTAAACTCCCTGAACTGCCCGTCGGACTCCTGCCTGAAAAGACCGAAACTCGAGAATACCCATTTATTTCCGGTTGGCGATATAAATAACTCCGACCAGCGTCTTATAATAAAATCGACCGGTACCGGCCTTTTGGGATGAAAAAGAGGAAAGTATTCCAGTAATATGAAAAGTGAATCAACCCTGAGATCCGACTGCGGTTTCCGGAGATGGTAAAGGTTATCACCCGCCAGCCATATCTCATTGGCATTTGTTTTACTGACCGAAAGATCCTCCGTCAGATTGATCTCCGGATAATACCTGTTCTCAATACCGAATTCAGTAAAGGTTCCTGTCTTCCAGTCTCTTTTTATGATCCTGTTACTTTCGGATATTATCCAGAGGTCCCCGTTACTGTCCGCATCAATACATCTGTTCTTTTGAGTCACTGGGAAAGGGTACTCACTGATCCCGGCAAAACTGTCATCTGTCCGGTCATAGAGCACCAGATGCCCGTAGTCTGTAAGCACCCACAGGTTGTTGGCCCCGTCGACAACAAGATCTTTTACAGAAAAATAGGGCAGCGACGAAGGTGTCCCGGGCAAATGATGGTAATTTCTGAACTCATATCCGTCATACCTGCTCAGCCCGTCCCAGGTGGCAACCCATAAAAAACCCGAACTGTCCGAGACAATAGTCCTTACCTGGTTATGAGAGAGACCCTCTTTTGTGGTAAAGTTCCTGATCTGTAACTGCTGGGAAAGAAGAGAACAGGGCATAAATACAAAAAACCAGCTTATTATAGCAAACAAAATTCTTGCATCACGGTTTCTCATTAAGCGGGATATTTGAAGTACTAAAGTTATAATTTCCGGCAATATTTTAGCCAGTATTCAGGGGCCAACACCTGAAGAAATAAAAAATTCAAAAAGATCAGCTAATTTTGGCAAATTATGGATTTTAAACTTGTATCTGATTTTGAACCGACGGGCGATCAGCCTGAAGCTATTCGTCAGCTTGTCGAAGGACTAAGGAATGATATTCCCTGCCAGACACTGCTCGGTGTGACCGGTTCGGGCAAGACCTTCACCATCGCCAACGTTATTGAACAGTTGCAGAGACCTGTTCTGGTGCTCAGCCACAACAAAACCCTTGCTGCACAACTGTACGGCGAGTTCAAACAGTTCTTCCCCGAAAACAGGGTTGAATATTTTGTTTCATACTATGATTACTACCAGCCCGAAGCATACCTTCCCGTATCAGATACCTATATTGAAAAAGATCTTTCGATAAATGAAGAGATTGAAAAACTCCGCCTTAGTGCTACCTCATCCCTTCTGTCAGGTCGTCATGATATTATTGTAGTCTCTTCAGTTTCGTGTATATACGGCATCGGCAATCCCGACGACTTCCATTCGAACACAATTCATGTTAAACAGGGTCAGACATTCGGGCGCAACATTTTCCTGCGGAAGCTTGTCGACAGTCTCTATTCAAGAAATGAGCTTGAGTTCAAACACGGTACATTCAGGGTGAGAGGCGATACGGTCGATATCTTTCCGGCCTATGCCGATCTTGCAGTGAGAGTCATCTTTTTCGGAGACCAGATAGATGAGTTATACACATTTGATCCCCTCGACGGCCACCGCATAGAGATCATGAATGAATATATTATCTATCCGGCTAATATTTTTGTGACCACAAGGGAAAGGATAAACCAGGCTGTAAGCCATATCCAGGATGACCTTGTGCTGCAGGTTACTCATTTCAACGAAATAGGCAAAAGAGAGGAGGCAAAAAGGATAGAACAGAGAGTGCTGTACGATCTTGAGATGATAAAGGAGCTCGGGTACTGCAGCGGCATCGAGAATTACTCGCGTTATTTTGACGGCCGGAAAGCAGGTACACGGCCTTTCTGCCTGCTTGACTTTTTCCCCGACGATTTTATTACTGTTGTTGATGAGAGCCATGCCACAATGCCGCAGATCAGGGCAATGTACGGAGGAGATCATTCAAGGAAGCAGACACTCGTGGAGTATGGCTTCAGGTTACCGGCAGCTCTCGACAACAGGCCCATGAGGCTTGAGGAGTTCGAGGCGCTGACAGGACAGATGATATTTGTGAGTGCAACACCGGCAGATTATGAACTTGAAAAAAGTGAGGGTGCATTTATCGACCAGGTAATAAGGCCGACAGGTCTTCTCGACCCTCCCGTGGAGGTCCGGCCGAGCCTTAACCAGATCGACGATCTTATGGCTGAAATCCGGAGCAGGGCGGCGAAAGGCGAGAGAACGCTTGTCACAACGATAACAAAAAGGATGGCTGAAGAGCTGAATTCCTATCTCACACGCTACAATATACGGTCGAGGTATATTCATTCCGATATCGAAACCCTCGATCGCATTGACATAATGGAGGGGCTCCGGACCGGTGATTTTGATGTACTTGTAGGTGTTAACCTCCTCAGGGAGGGTCTTGACCTGCCTGAAGTCTCACTTGTTGCCATCCTGGATGCCGACAAGGAGGGATTCCTTCGCTCATCCCGGTCGCTCACCCAGGTCGCCGGACGGGCCGCACGTAATCTTAACGGAAGAGTCATTATGTATGCCGATACAATTACCGGGAGTATGCAGCAGACAATAACCGAAACCGAAAGGCGCAGGGAAAAACAGATGAGATACAACGAGAAGATGGGGATCACTCCTGCCCAGATAGTAAGGAAGACCGGTACGATACTGAGCGGCCTCGGTAAAAAAGGGATTGCCGCCAGGGCATATATTGAACCTGATAAACCGGATATTGCTGCTGATCCGGTTGTCAGATACATGGACAAAACAGCCCTGGAGAAGGCAATAGAACGGACAAAAAAGAATATGGAAAAAGCAGCTTCGGAACTAAATTTCATCGAAGCTGCCAGGTTCAGAGATGAAATGGCAGAACTGAACAGGCTGCTCAGGAGCAAAATGTCGTGAGCAGCGATGGTTTTCTATTGGTGTGTTGCCATCCAGTCGGCCATTAAACCTTTTGAGTCGTTTTTATATGTGCCCGAAATAGCGTTGCCCTTTACAGTACCGGTGTACTGATCTCCGTTCAGGGTAAATGTTAACTGCTCACCGTTAAGACGGCCGTCGGTGATCTCTGAAGTCTTCCCGCCGTTGGCATATGTCCCTTTTACCATCTGGAACTCCTGTATCAATGTAAGTGTTCCCTGTCCCATCTTCCAGACGCCTTCTGCTTTCGCAGGGATGACCCACATAAGAGCATTGTTCCAGCTGTTCCAGTTATCCTCGGTAGATACCTCATAGTCAGGTTCCCATTCACCCATGGTAAATGTGTTAGATACTATACGTGTGCCAGGTTTAAGTTCAAGTAATCGCGGACGAAGCTTCAGGTTGATCTCCGGTAAAAGAAACATAGTAATTACTGTAGCTTTCGAAAGGTCAACCTCATAAAGATCAGCCTCAATGAACTCTGTCTTGTCGGCCAACCCCTCCTTTGCTGCATTTTTCTTCGACAGCGCCACCATATCCGGATTATATTCTATTCCCGTAGCCTTTGCCCCAAGTTTGGCAGCAGTGATAACGGTACGTCCATCACCTGAACCAAGGTCAATAACATAATCATAGGGCGTGACTTTGGCAATCTCAAGCATCTTATTAACAAGCTCCTGTGGTGTGGGTACCCAGACAACATCCTTGCCCTGCTGCCCGACCTCAGGTACGAAATCCTGACCATTGTTCTGATTCTGTGCCGAAAGACTTAAAACCAGTAAGCACATCAAAGCAGCGATCATTGACCGGCGTAATAATACTGATGATTTCATAGATTTCTGTTTTATTAATGTTTTCGTTCTGGAAAGTCAGGCTAATTTATCAAAATATTTCAAATATTACTATCTGCCGCAAAAAATCTGTTGATGATTCTCATTCCCGGTCTAATCGTGTCCACCGCAAAACAGAATGAATTGTATAATTCGGCATCCCTCTCTTCTCCGGTTACCAAAAAAGCCTATTTTTACTATATAGTTTATGACCCTCTAATCCTTATTCTATGAAGAACGTTTTTTTTACGGCATCACTTATCATACTGTTCATTATTACCCAGAGCTGCAAACAGCAGACTCCTGTCGACAGGTATGCACTTGTTACAAGGCATAACATTGAGAACCAGGTTATCGACAGCCTTAACTGCCTCTCGGTGGGCAACGGCGGGTTTGCTTTCACTGTCGATGTTACAGGGTTGCAGACATTTCCCGGATTTTATTCCAGGGGCATCCCCCTTGGCACAATGTCGGACTGGGGATGGCACACTGCTGAAAATCCGGAAAACTATTCGCTGCAGGATGTCTATATGAGCTATGATGTCCACGGGCGTCCTGTCGATTATGTACACCAGTTCAGACCGGGACAGGATATGAGGCCGGCCATGGCCACCGAATGGCTGAGGGCTAATCCCCACAGGGTCCACCTTGGGATCATCGGTCTCACGATAACAAAATCTGACGGCACCGAAGCGTTGATAACCGATATAAAAGACAATGTCCAGAAACTTGATCTCTGGACCGGCACTATCGAAAGCAGGTTTTCCGTTGAAGGGATCCCTGTACGGGTGGTGACACTCTGCCACCCCGGGAAGGATGAGATCTCGGCAAAAATTGAGTCGGAGCTGATAAAAGAGAACAGACTCGCAGTAAAAATTCATTTCCCGATGGGTACTCCCATGGCAACTGGTTATGATTTCAATTCACCAGGTATGCATACCACAGTTATGACCACTGCCTCGGAAAATGAAACTCTCTTCGAAAGAAAGCAGGATAACGACATGTACTATGTTAAAGTACTCCATAACAACGGCACCGTAAAAGAAGCTGATACCCATCTCTATCTTATCGGACCCGATCAGTCATCTTCATCATTCGAATTCACGTGCAGTTTCAGTAAGGATCTCCCCGTTAATCCAACAGACAATTTCACCGCCGTATCCGAAGCAAGCAGCACGGGCTGGGGTGAGTTCTGGTCAACCGGCGGCGCTGTCGATTTTTCAGAATGTACCGATCCCCGGGCTTTCGAACTCGAACGTCGTGTCGTTCTGTCGCAATACCTTACAAAGATCCAGTGCAGCGGATCGCTGCCTCCGGCCGAGACAGGACTTACGTACAACAGCTGGAACGGCAAGTTCCATCTCGAGATGCACTGGTGGCACGGTGTGCATTTTGCTCTGTGGCAGCGTCCTCAGATCCTTGAAAAACAGATGGAATACTACACGCGTATTTATGAAAATGCCCGGCAGACAGCCCTGCATCAGGGATACAGGGGAGTGAGATGGCCAAAGATGGTTGGTCCCGACGGCAGGGAGAGCCCCAGCACAGTCGGTACTTACCTCATCTGGCAACAACCGCATTTTATCTTCTTTGCGGAGCTGCTTTACAAAAATGCCGTAAACAGGGATGAAATACTGAAGAAATACGAAAAGCTGGTATATGAGACTGCCGATTTCATGGCTTCATACGCATGGTACGATACAACTGCTGACCGGTATATCCTCGGTCCCGTTCTTATACCGGCCCAGGAGAGCCTTAACAAAGAGACCACTATAAACCCTGCATTTGAACTCGTCTACTGGTACTGGGGGCTGAAAACTGCCCGGGAATGGAAGTTACGATCAGGGCAGGAGGTAGATCCTCTGTGGACAGAGGTGATGGAAAAGATCTCAAAGCTGGCAGCTCCCGACGGAGTCTATCTCTGCTCGGAAGACACCAGGGATTCATATACGAATCCCCGGTATATGAGCGACCATCCCATCGTTTCAGGGATAAAGGGGGTTCTTCCCGCAACCGCCCTTGTCGACGACAGGATACTGGCCAACTCGCTTGACACTATCGTTAATAAATGGAACTGGAGCTCTACCTGGGGCTGGGACTTCCCCATGCTGGCAATGTCGGCTGCAGCTATCGACAGACCAGACCAGGCCGTTGACTTCCTACTTATGGATGCCCCCAAGAACAGGTACCTCCTTAATGGTCACAATTTTCAGGATGCCGGCCGGCTCTCCATTTACCTGCCCGGCAACGGAGGGTTGCTGACTGCCATTGCCTCTATGTGTGTTAACGATAAGTTCCCCGATGACGGAAAGTGGAAGGTGAAGTGGGAAAACCTTAACAATTATGTGGAATAAGTCAGTACATTTGTTTAAATAACAGAACGATGATAAGGATCTGCATACTTTTTTTACTCGTTCTCGCCTCAGGTGCCGGCGAAAAAGAAAAGACATGGGAGCTTAAGTGGGCCGATGAATTCAACTACACCGGACTGCCCGATGAATCAAACTGGGTTAACGAGGTCGGTTTTATCCGGAACAATGAGCTTCAGTATTATACCCCGCGGCGGATCGAAAATGCTGAGGTCAGGGATGGCAACCTTATGATAATTGGCAGGAAGGAGCCTTACGGGACAGCCGGATTCACTTCGGCCAGCATTACAACCGACGGAAAGCACAGCTGGAAGTATGGTAAGATAGAGGCAAGGATAAAACTGCCGGAGGGACAGGGATTGTGGCCCGCATTCTGGATGCTCGGACAGAACATCCATGAGGTGGGATGGCCCCGCTGTGGTGAAATAGACGTGATGGAGCATATTAACAACGGGAAGATCCTTTATGGTACCCTGCACTGGCATAACGAAAAACATGTCTCATCGGGCAGCAATACTCCCTGCGACGTAACGATGTATCATAACTATGCCGTTGAGTGGGACAGCCTTTCGGTGAAGTGGTACCTTGATGGTATTCAATATCACGAAGTAAGCATAGCCGATAGTTTGAACAGTACCGAAGAGTTCCATTTACCTCATTACATCATACTTAACCTGGCTATCGGAGGGGACTGGCCTAAAAATCCGGACGAGACAACTCTTTTCCCGGATACTGTGTTTGTTGACTATGTCAGAGTATGGCAGAGTATGGCAGAAATAATTAAACCATGAAGAAGAATATATTTTACAGGAGACCCGGATCTTTACTGGCGATGGCATTCATGATGCTGTTGTCAGGCATGGCAGGAGCACAGGATGATCAGTTCAAAAATCTGCCGCAGTTCCTGTTTCCTGAGTTTTCTCCCTGCACCGTAAAACTTAAAAGCGGGGGAAGTCAGGATATGATAATGAATTACAACATGGTCTCAGGCAGGATGGTTTTTGAACGTAACGGAAGTCTGTTCGATCTTCAGTCACCCGAACTTGTCGATACAGTGATATTCGGCAATAAGAGGTTTATAAGGGCTTCAACCGTTTATTATGAGGTGCTTCTTAAAGCCCCCATCACACTTTTTTTGCATCATAAGGGTGAACTGGCCCATGCAGGGAAACCTGCTGCTTACGGTGGAACCTCGCAGGTCTCGGCTACAACAACTATCGGAGGGGTAAGCTCGGGAGCGGCTTATTACAACCTGAAAATTCCTTCGGAGTACATTGTTAAGACTGAAAAGATCTTCATGCTGCGTAATGCCGCTGGGGAGATGAACAGCTTTACCACTGCCCGGCAGTTCCTTAAACTCTTTCCGGAAAACGAGACTGAGCTGCAGCAGTTCATTAAGGAAAAGAAGATAAAATTCGATAATAATGATCATGTTGTGGAGCTTGTCAGGTTTTGCAGCAACCTTGTCTCAGAACAGTAATTAAATGTCATCCGTTAACCCAAAACAGCAATCCGTAAAATGATATCGGAGGTTTACCGGACAGATTGTTATCTTCAAATGTTGATAATAAACCTGATTTACAGCGAGTTTGTCGTAATATGTTAACCTGCGAAATGACGAACCTCTGTACTTGTATTGAAATTTAAAGATTACGGATATGAGAACAGTTTTTCTGATATTGTTTATGGTGAGCCTCGTACCCGGCTTATCCGTTAGTTCTGCATCTGTTCGTTCCACAAAGACTTTGCCTGATATCGCAATTAAAAGAAGCAGGCAGCCATCCGGCTATTCAGCGGATACAGCGATGATACATAATATCACAAGGGATGCATTTATGTATATTAAGAGCAGTAAAAAGCTGCCCGTCGTAAAGGAAGGGATCGACTCGGCGCTTGCAATATGTGAAAAGAAAAAAATCGAAATTCCCGCCGACCTTCATCTTCTGATGGCCGAATATTATTATATGACCGGCGATCTGAGGACGGCATCCGAAGAGGTCTCCCTCGCTCTCAGGAAGGCTACGGATAATAAGGAGTACTATGCACTGGCAAGGACACTGATCTTTATGGGAAGCTATTACACCCGTACAGGCCTGTACAAGGAGGCTATGGAAAATTATGAGAGCAGCATAGAGCTGGCCCGCGAGAAAAAGCTCAGGGGCATTATCCCCAGGGCGTACCGTGGCAAGGCAAACGTTTTTGATGCTGTCGGCGATCTGCCTAAGTACAGGGAGAATCTCTCGCTGGTGGCCGAAACATCATTTGCCGAAAAAGATACAGCCATAGCCGAAGAAGCTTTCCTTATGCTGGGTACATCGCTCACCGACAAAAGCCGTAATTTCAGACAGGCTGATTCAGTACTCAGATTATGTCTGGACCTTTCGCTGGTAAAAAAGGATACTTTCTATACTGCTTATTCCTCGGCCAACATTGGCTGGAATTTCTATGCTGAGAAGATCTACGACTCTTCGCTGTTCTATTACAAGCAATCCCTCCGGTACAGCATGCCTATCAGACAATATTCCATCTCGGCAAACTCGCTCGGGAACATGGGGACCATATACCGCGATCTTAATGAAACAGAGACATCCATTAAGTATTACCAGGAGTCTATCGCGTATGCAACAAAAGCCAGCGACTGGTACTCTCTTTCGTGGGTTTACAACGATATGCACCAGCTCTATTTAAAGCTGAAGGACACAGCCAATGCCTTTACAAGCTATGTGCGTTACAAACAGTTCAACGATTCGGTACTTATAAAACAGAACTCACAGGGACTTGCTGATGCCAGGATAAGGTATGAGGCTGATACTCACAACAAGGAGGTCGAGCTTCTTTCGCTGAGGCTGAAGAACACCCGGATACTTAACTATGGATTTACAGCGCTTATCGTTCTGATGGCAACGATCGGATTGCTTATATTCCGGGGAGTAAGGCTTAAAAATGAAAGGAAGTTGAGTGAGATGAAGAGGCAGATATCGGAGATCACCCAGGCTAACCTGAGGCAGCAGATGAACCCTCATTTCATCTTCAATACACTTAACTCGATCCAGTATTATATGTACCAGCACGATAAGCTGGCCACAAATAATTATCTGACGAAATTTGCAAACCTGATGCGCAAGGTTCTCGAAAACTCGCGCCAGACCTCAATCCCGCTTCAGGATGAGCTGCATGCCCTGAATCTCTACCTTGAGCTGGAAAGTATCCGGTTTAAGGATAAATTCGAATATAAGATCAAAGTGGATGAAGAGATAGATCCTCTGATGTACAAAGTGCCTGCAATGCTTATCCAGCCATATGTTGAGAATTCAATCTGTCACGGACTGATGCCCAAGGAGGGAAGGGGACATGTCAGTATTGATCTTAAGCTTAATGGAGGATCTATTCTTTGTACGATCGAAGATAACGGTATCGGCCGTGAAGCGGCAGCCGTGAGAAGGTCGAAAAGCGAAAATAACCATAATTCGGTGGGTACCAGCATAGTCTCATCGAGGCTCGACCTTGTGAACTCATTGTACGGTACCACTCTTAAGACCCGTTATACCGACCTGAAGAATGAAAACGGCGATGCTGAAGGAACAAGAGTTGAAATACATATTCCGGTAATAACATGAACCAGCGATTAAGAACAGTAATCATCGATGATGAAAGCGACGCGGTAGATTTTATCTCGTCGATAATCGGAGAATATTGTCCGGGCCTTGAAGTGGTGGGTAAAGCACACGACATTATTGAAGGTGCCGACAGGATAAACCAGTTAAAGCCCGACCTGCTTTTCCTCGATGTGGAGATGCCGCATGGCACAGGCTTTGACCTCCTGGCCGGGTTTCCCGGGAAGGATTTCGATGTGATCTTTATTACTGCTTTTAACCACTATGCCATACAGGCGATCAAATTCAGCGCTGTCGACTATATACTTAAGCCAATAAATATCAACGAATTCATTGAGGCCGTCGACAAGGTGATAAAGAAGCGCAGCGATAGTGCCTCAAGGGGCAATGATAACATCAAAGTACTGCTCGAGAATCTTAAATCAGGCCTCCCTTCGCGACTGGCAATACCGACATCCGACGGGATGGAATATATTAATCCGAAGGATATAATACGCATCGAGGCCGATCGCAGTTACTCGTGGTTTTATCTCCCGGGAAACCGCAAGATGCTTGTCTCGAAACATCTGAAGGAGTTCCAGGAGCTTCTCAGCGACCGTTACTTTTTCCGTCCGCATAACTCCTTTCTTATAAACCTGAAGTATGTCAGGAAATACATACGGAAGGATGGAGGTTATATCGAGATGCTCGACGGATCGCAGATCCCCGTCTCGCGCAACCGCAAGGATCTGTTTCTTGTGCATATGGCACGATTCAGGGGGTAGGGGGCAGAGAGCTGGGGGCAGGGAGCTAAGGGCAGGGGGCAGGAGGAAGAGTTCCAAAGTTCCAAAGTTCCAGAGTTCCAAAGTTCCAAGGTTCCAAAGTTCCAGAGTTGAAGAACTACCTATACCTAAATAACCTTCGAACCTTCGAACCTTCCAACCTTCGAACCTTCGAACCTTCGAACCTTCCAACCTTCGAACCTTCGAACCTTCGAACCTTCCAACCTTCGAACCTTCGAACCTTCGAACCTTCCAACCTTCGAACCTTCGAACCTTCGAACCTTCCAACCTTCGAACCTTCGAACCTTCGAACCTTCGAACCTTCGAACCTTCGAACCTTCCAACCTTCGAACCTTCGAACCTTCGAACCTCGAACCCTGGAACCTTATGTTAACTACCTCATTTTGCATTGCGGGCGGCAAAAATTTACCCCTCCAACCTCCCCTGAAGGGGCGGCTTTAGATCCACCAGGGTATTAAGTCCCCCCTTTGGGGATTCAGGAAATAGGCGTGAGGCGTGAAAAGGCATGAGGCCTTAGGCTTGAGGCGTGAGCCTCTAAAGGAGAAAGTGCCAGGATGATAGCAGAAGTATAGATGATAGATGGGTTAAAAAAGACAAAAGAAAAAAGACAAAAGTTAGATATCCAGGGCTTTAATAGTGTATTGAATCACATTGCTTGGGTTTTTCTCGCTCTCACTCTCACTCTCACACTTTCTTCATTGTGGCGGGCGTAAAAAAAGGGTGGGGTTGGTTTTTCCGGCCACTTTTTCTTTGTCACTTTCTTTTTTTGGCAAAAAAGAAAGTGAGAAAAATAAAATAAATAAAGAAAATCAAACCTATACTTCCAGTAACTTATTAAAGTTGCATATGGCTAATTCTCTTAATTTATTGATGTTAACAAACTCATCTTGCAATGCAGGTTGCAAACCCTGCAAGGGTTCAAAAAGATATTTACCCTCCCATTTTCCCCTGAAGTAGCGACTTAAGATACCCCGGGGTATTAAGTCCCCCCGGGGGGATTCAGGGGGGCAAAAAAAAGAGAGAGCCCATTCCGACTCTCTCATCTGTTAAGTTAAACCTGAATCTACACCTTACGGTAATCCTGCATCACCTACCTTGTGGCTGTCAGTTCAGCCATATTATTTACAAGCATCGGGAAATATGCAGCTATCAGCTGGGTGTTCTCAAGCTCATTTCCCTGACCAGATCCGAGAACCTTCTGGTGGAAATACTCGGCCCTGTTAAGTGCAGCATCGGAGGTCTTGTAACCCTCTGCCTCAATATCCTTTCCAAGCTTCTCAACCCCGAAATAGTAATTGTTGCAGACATACTGGACCGACAGCTTATCTGACAGAACAACAAACTTCTTACAGTTCTTCTCCTTGCAGATAACAACAGTCACTTCCATCGGTGAGTTTTCGTAGCTGATCGTAAAAGACTTGCACTCTTCACCCTTCATGACGAAAGGATTGTCGGCCAGTTCGATCTTGTAGTTTCCAAGTGCTGTAAAGGTTTGACCTTCAGCGACTATTTTGTTGGCAAATGTAGCAGATGTGATCAGTGTCATCATTACTGCTGCTAAAATCATTCTTTTCATGGCTTTGATAGTTAATTAATAAGTTGATTTTAAAATGCTTTTTACTGTCCTTTATTTTTTTCTGTTCTGTTCTTCCGAAGCTTCTGTCCAAAACTTCATATCGAAAGTATATTAATATTAATTAACTGAAAATGTATAATCTACAGATTGTCGTTCCCGGTTAACGGTTGACAGATCAGGGTTGGTAGTTCCAGGATTCCGGGGTTCCAGAGTTCCAGAGTTCCAAAGTTGAAGAACTACCTTTACATAGATAACCTTGGAACCTTGGAACCTTGGAACCTTGGAACCTTGGAACATTGGAACCTTGGAACATTGAAACTTCATATTTCCTACTCCTTCCTGTTTACTTTTTACTTTTTTTATCTTTTATCTTTTTTCTACCTTTATCATTCATCAGGTTAATACTTTTCTGATCTTGATAATTCTCAGATATTAATAAATACTATGAGATACCGGCTTATAATAATCTTACTCTTTTTTTCCGGTCTGCTGTCCGGACAGATAAATTACAACATTACTACATGGATTATCAAGGGTAACCTTACATCTCTCATGGATGGCTTTACATTCCCGGTTCCCCAGTTATCCGTTGAAAAGAAGATCTCAGACTACTTCAGCGTAAGTGCCGAGGGAGGATACCAGGTCTATAACTTTAACCAGCCCGACACCTCTTACTTTAAGCCGCGGGGTTTCAAGGCCAACATCGAGTTCCGGTACTATATCCCGAAGTTTTATAAGTCACCCTGGGCGCCAAAACTCGAGGCAGTCTACCTTGGCCTGCGCCCTTTCTACAGGCAGAATAAATACACCGGCGATCTTGCTTACCGGACAATAGCTGGCGGAACAAAATGGGACGACGATTCCTTCGGTGTGAAGAATGTCACCTATGGCCTCAACTGCCTGATAGGCTTTCAGAGGTCGGTGTCGGACAGGATCATCTTTGACTTTCACGGCGGGATAGGAGTGATGTACCGCGACGTTGTCAATAGCAATAATGAATTTAACAGCGAAGCCGGGGATATCCTGAACGGAGGGGAATTCATTCAGTTTTTTGAGAAGATGAACCTTGAATCATCCTCAGGCATCTGGCCAAATATACTTTTCGGATTCAGGATAGGATATAAGTTGTGAGGAAGGCGTGAGGCGATAAGTAAGGCGTGAGGCGTGAGGAGTATTGAGGCACGAAGTGACTCAATCCCGCGAACGCGGGAAGGCCTTAGGCTTGAGGCTTGAGGGTAAAGATGGCATGTTGGGAGCGAAGCGACTCAATCCCGCGAACGCGGGAAGGCGAAAGGCTTGAGTTCCAGAGTTCCAGAGTTCCAGAGTTCCAGAGTTCCAAAGTTCAAGAACTACCTATATGTTCATGGCTTTAAGAATTTCTTAGATTCCATATTTATGGATGTAAACTAAATCATTTTCTAATGCGGGCGGTAAAAATTTTACCCCTCCAACCTCCCCTAAAGGGGCGGCTTTGATCCCCCAGGGTATTAAGTCCCCCTTGCTGGGATTCAGGGGTAGGAAGGACTTGGCAGAGGGCGGAAGGCGGAAGGCGGAAGGTTCCAGAGTTCCAAGGTTCCAAAGTTGAAGAACTACCTAAATGTTCATGGCTTTAAGAATTTCTTAGATTCCATATTTGTGGATGTAAACTAAATCATTTTCTAATGCGGGTGGTAAAACCGGAAAAGGAGCGAACCGGTGAAGAAGGCGTGAGGCATGAGGGTGTTGAGGAGCGAAGCGACTCAATCCCGAGTACTCGGGAAGGCGTGAGCCTCTAAAGGAGAAAGTGCCAGGATGATAGCAGAAGTATAGATGATAGATGGGTTAAAAAAGACAAAAGAAAAAAGACAAAAGTTAGATATCCAGGGCTTTAATAGTGTATTGAATCACATTGCTTGGGTTTTTCTCCCTCTCACTCTCCCTCTCACACTTTCTTCAATGTGGCGGGCGTAAAAAAAGGGTGGGGTTGGTTTTTCCGGCCACTTTTTCTTTGTCACTTTCTTTTTTTGGCAAAAAAGAACCGGAGCGCAGCGGAGCTCGGCGAAGCCAAAGTAAGAAAATAGAATAGATAACGAAAATCAAACCTATACTTCCAGTAACTTATTAAAGTTGCATATGACTAATTCTCTTAATTTATTGATGTTAACATAATCATTTTGCAATGCGTGCGGTAAAAATTTACCCCTCCAACCTCCCCTAAAGGGGCGGCTTTGATCCCCCAGGGTATTAAGTCCCCCTTGCTGGGATTAAGGGGTAGGAAGGACTTGGCAGAGGGCGGAAGGCGGAAGGCGGAAGGTTCCAGAGTTCCAAGGTTCCAAAGTTCCAAAGTTGAAGAACTACCTAAATGTTCATGGCTTTAAGAATTTCTTAGATTCCATATTTGTCGATGTAAACCCAATCCCTGTGTAAAGCGCGCGGTAAAACCGGAAAAGGTGCGAACCACACCCTGTAAGGGAGGATGGATTTAAGTGAGGGCGACATGGGTGGGGTTGGTTTTTCCGGGCTCCTTTACTTTGTTACTTTCTTTTGGAGAAGCAAAAGAAAGTAAGGAAAATAAAATAAATAAAGAAAATCAAACCTATACTTCAAGTAGCTTACTTGAGTTGTATTAAACAAATAATAATCAATTAGTTGATGTAAATAGACTCATTTTGCAATGCAGTCTGCAAACCCGGAACGGGTACGAAAAGAAATTTACCCTTCTCATCCTCCCGTACCATCGTACCCCGTACCCCGTACCATCGTACCCCGTACCCCGTACCATCATACCATCATACCATCGCACCATCATACCCAGCACCACATATGTATAAATACCAACTGATTTACAGCATTTTTACTCTCTTTATTACATGCTGGCAGAGTTATATTTGATTACTCTAAAAATGACATCATGCTGGACTTGATTTTAAAAAGCCCTTACACCCGTACTCCCGTTGAAAATAACATCTCTGTAAGCGAAAAGAGTATCACGGTGAGTGACCGGACCGATAAGCCGGTCAAGAGTATGATAAAAGCTGTCTCCTGGCGTATTGTCGGCACAATCGATACTATGGTGATCAGCTATTTTGTCACGGGCAGGCTTAGCCTGGCAATCTCCATAGGGGGTTTCGAAGTCTTTACAAAAACCATCCTGTACTATTTCCACGAAAGACTCTGGTCGCATATACACCGGTTCAGACTCAGATTACCCGCTAAGTCAAAAATAAAGGATTATGAACTTGACCAGATTAAATGATACCCTCTCAGGCAGCTCACCGGCTGAATGTCTCTCCGTTTTATCCTCTGCCTTTCCAGGCAGGGTTATTTTTACCACCAGCTTTGGTCTTGAGGACCAGGCAATAACACATATTATTTTCACTAATAATATCCGGGTGGAGGTTGCGACTCTCGATACCGGACGGCTATTCCCTGAGACTTACCGGGTCTATAACGAGACTCTTAAAAAATACGGGAAGGAGATAAAGCTTTTCTTTCCTGATAATAAAGATGTTGAGAAGTTGGTTACGGAAAAGGGCCCCTTCAGCTTTTATTATTCAAAGGAGAACAGGCTTGAATGCTGCCATATCCGGAAGGTAGAGCCGCTCGGCAGGGCTCTCGAAGGAAAAGAGTGCTGGATATCCGGAATAAGGGCTGACCAGTCGGGTAACAGGAGCAGGATGGAATGGCTCGAATATGATGAAGAGAAAAAACTTTATAAGTTCTACCCTCTCTTTAAATGGTCCATCGATGAGGTGAGGTCATTTGTAAAGGAGAATAATGTGCCATATAACGTTCTGCACGACAAGGGATTCATAAGTATAGGATGCGAGCCATGTACCAGGGCCATCAGCGAAGGTGAGGATTTCCGCGCCGGCAGGTGGTGGTGGGAGCATGGCGGTGAGAAAGAGTGTGGTCTCCATCTGAAGTAACGGTTTCCTGGTTTTGAACGGGAACCTCTGCTGTCAGGAGCGGTTGTAATTAAAAATTGATAAGAGATGATAATTAATAAAGAACATCTGAAAGAACTTGAGGATGAGGCAATTTACGTGATGCGCGAAGTTGCCGCGCAGTTTGAGAAGAAGGTTATCCTCTTTTCGGGCGGGAAGGATTCAATCCTCCTTGTTCACCTGGCCAGGAAAGCCTTCTGGCCTGCAAAGATGCCCTTCAGCCTGATGCATATCGATACGGGTCACAACTTTGAAGAGACACTCAGGTTCAGGGATGAGCTGGCCAGTGAGCTTGGTGTTGAACTGATCGTCCGGAAAGTACAGGATTCGATCGATCAGGGCAGGGTTGTTGAAGAGACCGGGGTCAATGCCAGCCGTAATAAGGCACAGTCGGTGACCCTTCTCGATGCCATTGAAGAGCTTAAGATCGATGTGGCTGTTGGTGGCGGACGCCGCGACGAAGAGAAAGCCAGGGCCAAAGAGCGCTTCTTTTCGCACAGGAATGAGTTCGGACAATGGGATCCCAAAAACCAACGCCCCGAATTATGGAACATCTTTAACGGACGCAAGAACTTCGGGGAGCACTTCAGGGTCTTTCCGATAAGCAACTGGACCGAGCTGGATGTATGGCAATATATTATGAATGAAAACATTGCGCTTCCGGAGCTCTATTATACCCACCGCCGCAAGATCTTCAACCGTAACGGCGTATACCTGGCATGGGCGCCATTTATGCAGCTTAAACCTGCCGAAAAGGTGATCGAGGCAGATGTACGCTGCCGGACTATCGGCGACATAACATGTACAGGTGTTACACTCTCGACAGCCTGCACCCTCGATGAGATTGTCACCGAAATAGCTGCCACCAGGGTCACCGAACGCGGTGGCCGCTACGACGACAGACGGTCGGAAGCGGCAATGGAGGATAGAAAGAAGGAGGGGTATTTTTGAGGCGTGAGGCGAAAAAAGGCATGAGGCATGAGGGTGTTGAGGAGCGAAGCGACTCAATCCCGCGAACGCGGGAAGGCATGAGGCGAAAGAGGAAGGCGTGTTGGGAGCGCAGCGACTCAATCCCGAGAACTCGGGAAGGAAGAAAGGCGTGAGTAAGAAGTAAGGAGTAAGGAGTAAGAAGGTTCCAGAGTTCCAGAGTTCCAGAGTTCCAAAGTTGAAGAAATACCTATATGTTCATGGCTTTAAAGATTTCGTAGATACAATATTTGTTGATGTTAACTACCTCATTTTGCAATGCGGGTGGCAAAACCGGAAAAGGTGCGAACCACACCCTTTTTTGTAGCGGGAAGGCTTGTGTAGCGGGCGTAAAAAAAGGGTGTGGTTGGTTTTTCCGGCCACTTTTTCTTTGTTACTTTCTTTTTTTGGCAAAAAAGAAAGTAAGGAAAATAGAAGAAATAACGAAAATAGAAGAAATAACGAAAATCAAACCTATACATTCAGGAACTAACTAAGGTTGCATGAGACTAATACACATAAATTTACAGGATATTAATTTTGATAAAAAGCAAAAAAAAAGCAATAACTCCAGTTATGAAATCAAATAAACCCCTGCTCCGTTTTACCACCGCCGGCAGCGTCGACGACGGCAAATCAACCCTCATCGGACGGCTCCTCTACGACTCCAAATCGATCTTTGAAGATCAGATGGACCATATCATCGAATCAGGGAAACGCCTGGGAAAAGAGGAACTCGATCTGTCGCTGCTGACCGACGGTCTTCGGGCCGAACGCGAACAGGGTATCACCATCGATGTAGCTTACCGCTATTTTGCCACTCCCAACAGAAAATTCATAATTGCCGACACACCCGGACATATACAGTATACCCGCAACATGGTAACGGGTGCAAGTACCGCCGATCTGGCAGTGATACTTATTGATGCCCGGAAGGGAGTACTCGAGCAGACTATCAGACACTCCTATATAGCCACCCTGCTCGATATCCGGCATGTACTTTTCTGCATTAACAAGATGGACCTGGCCGTTTATTCCGAAGAAGTGTACAACAATATCAGAACTGACCTGCAACGACTTTCGGAAAAGCTCCATATCGAAGATGCAAATTACATACCCATAAGCGCCAAAATGGGCGACAACGTCGTTGATGCTTCAACCACGATGCCATGGTACAACGGTAAGACTTTCCTTCAGTTTATCGAGACGGTCACCATCAACAGGCTGAAAAAATCACCCGAAGCGCGCCTGCCGGTACAAACGGTCATCCGGCCGCTTTCGGATGAACATCACGATTACAGAGGCTATGCCGGCAGGATCGCCGGCGGTACCTTCCACACCGGCGACGAAGTGGTGATCCTCCCTTCAATGAAGAAATCAAAAATAAAGAGTATCAGCATCATGGAGACCCACGCTGAATCGGCAACTGCCGGCGATTCGGTCTCAATAACACTCGACGACCAGATAGATATCAGCCGTGGTGACCTGATAGTGAAATCAGGCGAGCTCCCTCAATCGGGACAGAACATAACCCTCATGACCTGCTGGTTCAACGAAAAACCTCTGATGCCCGGACAACGTTACATAATACGCAATAATACCAGCGAGACAAATTGCATTGTCACATCGGTCAATTACAGGATGAATATAAATACCCTCGAAAAAGAGACGGGCGATCCCGTCGTGAACATGAATGATGTTGCCAGCGTGACTATCAGAACATCAAAACCTCTCTATTACGACAGCTATACAAAGAATAATATTACCGGCAGCCTGGTCTTTATCAGCGAGGGTACCAACGAAACTGCCGGGGCAGGGATGATAGAGTAACATAGCTCATTCGTGACATCTGAAGAACCCGGAGGGAAGCTTTTGCACCTTCTGCTCTTTATGCTTTACAACAGGTTAATAAAGTGGTCACCTTTTTTCCCACCTCTGAAATATCTTATTCTAATTTTTTGTAATATTGCTTTTGAAAAGAGAGAGTCAGCGATCCATGAGCTTAATCATCCGGACCCTAAATAAACCGCTCTTTTCGACTCGGTAAAAGATCCTGGTTTCCAGACAGAACCAGACTGAGTTATTCAATTGGGGAATCAAATAGTCGGGGACTTAAAATAGTCTGATCATTCAGACTGTTTTTTGTATTGTTCTTTCTTTTCATGACTGAACATAGGGCATCTGCTTTTGTGCAAATGTCCTGCAACGTTAAGGGTAAGAATTTACGCTTGTCATTGCGACAGACATTTACAGAGAGAATGGTCTGAGAGATATTAAGCTTTTCCCTGACCAGTTATTATACATTCGGAAAGATGTATTTTTTGCATGCCTGGAAATGCGAAATCCTTTATATCTGACAGATAATAAGAATGATACAACAAATCGCCGGTGTGACTGACGTGGCGAAAGCATGTCCGGCCCCAACTGAAACAGAAATATAAACCTAACTTTATGATGTCATGAAACAAGCAGCCCTATTCCTACTTCTGGCAATCTCACTCACTTTTCAGGCAGCCGGACAAAAAATGGACCGCCGGGTACGTCCAGTCCCGGCATTCCCCGTAATATTCCGTCCGGGCTGGGTAAATATCACCGATGTTACTGCCGGCTTTGGTCTTGGCGCTACCGCCGACGCATCCAACCCGTGCGACAAATCATATTATGGTCTGACAACTGTTTTCGGGTACCAGATAACCCAGCGGTTCATTGCAGGCGCAGGGACAGGAGCTATGTCCAATGAGGACCGTTTCTTTGTGCCGCTCTTCCTGCGTGGAAGGTATGTGATACCGGTAGTGAACGACAGGATTGCCCCTTATCTTAATGCCGATGGCGGATTGCTGCTTAACTTCAAGGACTTCGACAAAGAGACACGCACCTTTATCAATCCCGGTATCGGGGTTAGGTTCCTGATGTCACCCTATATTGCGGGTACAGCTGAGACGGGCATCCTGGTGCATCATGGACCGGGAACATCACGAAACTCCTTTATTAATTTCAAGCTGGGGTTTCTCTTACTGATAAAACAAGAATAGTATGAATGGTATAAATATGAAAAGACTTCTGTTCTTTGCGGCTTTCTTGTCGCTCTTCGTGTCGTGCGTTCCGAACAGGAAGGTGGCATTGCTGCAGAATAAAGACGAATACGCGAATCCGGAGAAATACGGTCAGGGAACAGGTGTCAGGACCTACCCGTCGCCCGTAGGAAACTACCTTCTGCAGCCCGGCGACCTGCTCGACATCAAGATATCCACCATGACCCCCACCGAATTCAACCCTTTCAACGACGCCGACCGCACACTGGTGCCGGGGATGGTCTATGGCCAGTCGGGAAACCTGGTGCAGCAGCAGGGATACTATATCGACGACGACGGCGTTGTCGACCTCCCGATCATCGGAGAAATGAAAATCTCGGGATTGCCGCTAACCGTAGCTGAGGACTCTCTTGCCCTGATAGTAAGCAAATACCTCGAGAAGCCTGTTGTCAGGATCAAGCTTCTTAACTTCCGCTATTCGGTGATAGGTGAAGTAGAGAAGGAGTCGACGCAGATAGCCGGCGACAACAACCTCACTCTTATCCAGGCGCTCTCAACGGCAGGCGGAGCCACGGAGTTCGGCGACCTGTCGCGGGTTAAGGTGATCCGCCAGACCGGGCAGGAGACTGTGGTCTTTTATGTCAACCTGCTCACCGAGGATTTCCTCTCCAGTCCCGTCTATTTTGTCCAGCCAAACGATGTCATTGTCATCTCACCCCTTAAGCAAAGAGCCTATCTCAAATATGTCAGTCCCAACCTTAATATCTTCGCAACATCTGTTTCGCTGCTTGTAGCTGTATTTACCCTATTTAAACTAAAATAAAACTGGAACGGAAGTTCCGGAGTTCCAGAGTTCCAAGGTTCCAAAGTTCCAAAGTTCCAGAGTTCCAGAGTTCCAGAGTTCCAAAGTTGAAGAACTACCTTAACATGGATAACCTTGAAACCCATGTTCCGGAGTTCCAGAGTTCCAAAGTTCCAAAGTTCCAAAGTTCCAGAGTTCCAAGGTTCCAAGGTTCCAAAGTTCCAAAGTTCCAAAGTTTCAAAGTTCCAAAGTTCCAGAGTTCCAAAGTTCCAGAGTTCCAGAGTTTCAGAGTTCCAAAGTTCCAAAGTTCCAAAGTTCCAGAGTTCCAGAGTTCCAGAGTTCCAGAGTTCCAGAGTTCCAGAGTTCCAAGGTTCCAAGGTTCCAAGGTTCCAAAGTTCCAGAGTTCCAAAGTTCCAAAGTTCCAAAGTTCCAAAGTTCCAGAGTTCCAGAGTTCCAAGGTTCCAAGGTTCCAAGGTTCCAAAGTTCCAGAGTTCCAAAGTTCCAGCGTTCCGGAGTTCCGGAGTTCCAAAGTTCCAAAGTTGAAGAACTACCTGAATATTCAGGGTTTAAAGAATTTCTTAGATTCTATTCTTGTCGATGTAAACTCAATCATCTTGTAATGCGTGTGGTAAAAATTTATCCCTCCAACCTCCCCTGAAGGGGCGGCTTTAATCCACCAGAGTATTTAGTCCCCCTTTAGGGGGATTAGGGGGTAAGATAATTGGAATGGAAACACTTTATTCCCGAGATAAAGCCCGATGAAGTAAATATAAGTCATATTTGTCGATGTAAACTCCATACCTGTGTAATGCGGGTGGCAAAACCGGAAAAGGTGCGAACCACACCCTTTTTTGTAGCGGGGAGCCGCGTGTAGCGGGCGTAAAAAAAGGGTGGGGTTGGTTTTTCCGGCCACTTTTTCTTTGTCACTTTCTTTTTTTGGCAAAAAAGAAAGTGAGGAAAATAGAATAGATAAAGAAAATCAAACCTATACTTTCAGGAACTTACTTAGGTTGCATTAAACTAAAAAAAGAATCAAAATACCATCTTAATTCGTTATCCTTCAATACAATAAATCACACATCATACCCCTTATTTCACACCACGTACCCTATACCTTAACTTTAATCACCCCCATTTATACCATGACAACAACCCCAGTTAACACCCCCAACCGCCGTCCCCCCGCCGACGACATCGACCTGTCAAAATACTTCTATATGTTCCTTGGCAACTGGTACTGGTTTGTGCTGGCGGTAATGCTTTCATTGTCCGCATCGTGGTTTGTAAACCGTTATGCCGGAAAGGTGTACCGCGTAACGGCATCGCTGCTTATTGAAGATGAGTCGAATGCCACACGTGGTATCGGATCATCGATGTTCGGAGGCAACGATATGATGGCTGGCTTCGGATTATACCCGGGATATTATAACCTTCAGAACCAGATCCTCATACTAAAGTCGCAGACCCTCGTCTCGAAGACCCTCCATTCCCTCAACTTCGGAGTGTCATATTTCAGCGACGAGCTGCTTGGTCCGCAGGAACGTTTCGACGAGGTTCCTTTCATTGTCCTTCCTGACAACGGCAGGTCACAACCGCTGGGTGTCACATTCACGGTGGAGCTTAAGAGCGATGGCACCATAGCTATCGATTGTGAACAGACCGGCGACGAGATACGGCTCTATAGCTTCCTTACAGAAAAAACAGCCAACGCTCCCGGCGATATTGAGCTCGACCGTACGGTTAAGTTCGGCGAGACCATCGAGGGAGAAGGTTACTCGTTTGTCATTGTCAGGCGTACAGATGATCCGGACAGCGAGCCTGCCGAAGGGACATGGATGTTCTCGTTCAACAGCTACGACGATCTGACAGGTGAATGGAGCAGGGTGCTCAACCTCACAACCCTTGATCAGGAGGCATCTATAGTAAGCCTCGAAGTGGAGACATCGTGTCCCGCAAAGGCGCAGATGTTCATCAACAGACACCTCGAGATGTACCTGCAACGTACCCTCGACAAGAAGAACCAGGTGGCCACCAACACTATCAGCTTCATCGACGGACAGCTGACAACCATAGCAGATTCGCTCGATATAACGGAGGTCAACCTGCAGGACTACCGCCGTAACAACCAGGTTGTCGACCTGAGCTTCCAGTCGCAGCAGCTCTTCGAGCAGACAAAAGAGCTCGATAACCAGAAGGCCCAGATAAAGATGAAGGATGACTACTTTAAATACCTTATTGATTACCTTGCTGCAAACCGCGAATCGGGCGACCTTGTTTCCCCCTCGGTTATCGGCATCGACGATCCCCTGCTTAACAACCTTGTCCTCGACCTTAACAGGATGGCCGATCAGAAGACGGCAATGGCAGGCAGCGGCGCCAGCCGGAACCCTTACATGGCAACACTTGAGTCGCAGATAAGGAGTGCAAAGGCACGTCTCGAGGAGAACACCCGCAACCTTCTTAACAACAACAACCTCGCCATGCGCGATGTGAACACACGGCTTAACAGCCTTATGGCCGAGGTACGCAAGCTTCCGCAGACCGAAAGGGAGCTGCTCGGCATCGAACGGAAATTCAAGCTTAACGACAACATCTATACCTTCCTCCTGCAGCGTCGCGCCGAGGCCCAGATAGCAAAGGCATCCAACACCGCCGACAACGAGGTTATCGACCCTGCAAAGGTCATCCGCCCCTACATAAAGCCGAAGCCGGTACAGAACTATGCCATGGGACTGCTGGCCGGACTGGCGATACCTGCGCTGGTGCTTATCATAATAAGCGCCTTCAACAACACGGTAACATCGGAGGACGACATAAAGAGGATCACCGATCTGCCGCTGGCCGGACATATAATCCACAGCATGAAGGATTACCAGACCGTTGTGCTCGACGATCCGAAGAGCCAGGTGGCTGAGACCTTCAGGAGTCTGCGTACAAGACTTCAGTTCTTTACAAAGGATAATCCCTCACCCGTCATTCTCATCTCGTCGTCGATGCCCGCCGAAGGCAAGACCTTTGCCTCGGTAAACCTCGCTTCGGCTTACAGCCTTGTTGGCAGGAAGACGGTACTGGTAGGGTTCGACCTCCGCAAGCCTAAGATATACAGCGACTTCAAGCTGAACGGCGACAAAGGTGTGTCGACATACCTCATCGGTCAGAACACCCTCGACGAGATCATACAGGAGAGCGGCTATGATAACCTGTCGGTCATTGTGGCCGGACCGGTGCCGCCCAACCCTGCAGAGCTGGCAGGGTCGGCAAAGACAAAAGAGCTCTTTACAGAACTTAAAAAACGGTTCGACTATATCATCATCGACAGCGCCCCCATGGGAGCAGTCTCCGACGCTTTCTCCCTGGCATCTGTCGCCGATGTAACCATCATCCTTGTCCGCCATAACAGAACTATAAAACATATCCTCGGCAACACCATCGCCGATGCCAAAGCCAACGGCCTCACAGGCATGAGCCTCCTTCTCAACGACATAAGCCGCGACCAGGGAGTCTATGGCTATTCCGGCCGCTACAGATATGGCTACCGTTATGGCTATAGGAGCGGGTATGGGTATTATTCGGATGGAAACGGGAAAAAGGCATGAGGCGTGAGGAAGAAAGGCGTGAGGCATGAGGGTGTTGAGGAGCGAAGCGACTCAATCCCGAGAACTCGGGAAGGCGTGAGCCTCCAAAGGAGAAAGTGCCAGGATGATAGCAGAAGTATAGAGGATAGATGGGTTAAAAAAGACAAAAGACAAAAGTTAAAAGACAAAAGTCAGATATCCAGCTTTTTTAAGAAATTTCTTAGATTCCATATTTGTCGATGTAAACTAAATCATTTTCTAATGCGGGTGGTAAAACCGGAAAAGGTGCGAACCGGGGAAAAAGGCATGAGGCCTTAGGCTTGAGGCGTGAGCCTCTAAAGGAGAAAGTGCCATGATGATAGCAGAAGTATAGATGATAGATGGGTTAAGAAAGACAAAAGAAAAAAGACAAAAGTTAGATATCCAGGGCTTTAATAGTGTATTGAATCACATAGCTTGGTTTTTTCTCGCTCTCACTCTCACTCTCACACTTTCTTCATTGTGGCGGGCGTAAAAAAAGGGTGGGGTTGGTTTTTCCGGCCACTTTTTCTTTGTCACTTTCTTTTTTTGGCAAAAAAGAACCGGAGCGCAGCGGAGCTCGGCGAAGCCAAAGTGAGGAAAATAAAATTGACAAAGAATATCAAACCTAAAACTTCCAGATATTTACTGAAGTTGCATATAACTAATTCTCTTAATTTATGATGTTAACAAAATCATTTTGCAATGCGTGTGGTAAAAATTTACCCCTCCAACCTCCCCTAAAGGGGCGGCTTTAAATCCACCACGGTATTAAGTCCATCTATATTTGTCGATGTTATTTAAATCATTTTGTAATGAGGGGGGTAAAACCGGAAAAGGTGCGAACCACACCCTTTTTTGTAGCGGGGGGCCGCGTGTAGCGGGCGTAAAAAAAGGGTGGGGTTGGTTTTTCCGGCCACTTTTTCTTTGTCACTTTCTTTTTTTGGCAAAAAAGAAAGTGAGGAAAATAAAATTGACAAAGAATATCAAACCTAAAACTTCCAGATATTTACTGAAGTTGCATATAACTAATTCTCTTAATTTATGATGTTAACAAAATCATTTTGCAATGCGTGTGGTAAAAATTTACCCCTCCAACCTCCCCTAAAGGGGTGGCTTTAAATCCACCAGGGGGTATTAAGTCCCCCCTTGGGGGATTCAGGGGTAGGAAGGACTTGGCAGAGGGCGGAGGGCAGAAGGTTCCAGAGTTCCAAAGTTGAAGAACTATCTAAATATGGATAACCTTGGAACCTTGGAACCTTGGAACCCTGGAACCTTGGAACGTGATATTAACTACCTCATTTTGTAATGCGCGTGGTAAAACCAAATAATGCACAAACCTTTAAAAATCAATAATAAAATCCATAATGCTTATTTGATTAAGCAAAAAAACCTTATATTTGCTTAATATAATAAGCAAGAAATGGAACGTTTATTTGAAAAATATTATTCCAGACTTGATTCCACTCCTCTTGATTACATCAGAGGCATAGCTGATGTAATTAAATGGGAAGCCCGCCTTACGGGCATAAAAGGTGCGCGAGGTGTTGGTAAGACAACCTTGCTGTTGCAGCATATGAAAAAGAATTTTCAGCGCGATGGATCTGCTCTTTACGTAAGTCTGGACAATATCTGGTTTGCTGAGAACAGGCTGACAGATCTGACGGACAGGTTTGTAAAGCAGGGCGGACGTTTTCTTTATCTGGATGAAGTCCATAAATATCCCGACTGGTCGCGTGAACTGAAGAATATCTATGATGATCATCCTGATCTGCAGATCCTGTTTACCGGTTCATCACTTCTTGAGATCCTCGACGCCAGGGCTGACCTGAGCAGGCGTGCTGTTGTGTGGTCAATGCAGGGACTCTCTTTCCGCGAATACCTTAATTTGACACTGGGCCTTGCCCTGCCTGTCGTAACGCTTGATGAAATATTAACCGGACAGATATCTGTGGAACAGCAGATCCTGTCGCAGGTAAAACCGTTAAGATATTTCGGATCGTATCTTAAACAGGGATATTATCCATTTTTTCTGGAGGTCCCGGCACTCTACTACAACAGGCTTGAGGAGGTGGTCAATATGACAATTGAGATTGAGTTGCCATTGTTAAGGAAGGTTGAGATAACAGCCGTGCCAAAGCTTAAAAAAATGTTACAGATCATTGCTGAAAGCGTGCCTTTTATACCGAATATAAGTAAACTCAGCGAGAGGGCCGGACTGAACCGGAACACAGTTATCTCTTACCTGGGTTACCTTGAGGAGGCTCGTATCATCAGGAATCTTTACAAAAACGCAAAGGGTATAACACGATTGCAGAAACCTGATAAGATTTATCTTGAGAACACAAATCTTATGTATGCCTTTTCGTCGGGCAATGTCAATACCGGAAATGTGCGTGAGACTTTTTTTATCAACCAGCTGGGCGAATCTCATCTTGTAGAGTATGCTGAACATGGCGATTTTACTGTTGACAGCAGATATGTATTTGAAACAGGAGGCCTTTCAAAGACTTCACGACAGTTAAAAAACAATATGGAGGGCTTTGTCGTTGCCGACGACATTGAATACGGATCAGGCAACCGCATCCCCCTGTGGCTTTTTGGATTTTTATATTGAAAACTACTATGTCGGAGGGTGGGTTAAGGAACTGAAGTTTCAAAGTTCCAGCGTTCAGGAAGTTCCAAAGTTCCAAAGTTCCAAAGTTTCAAAGTTGAAGAACTATCTAAATATGGATAACCTTGGAACCTTGAAATCCCTGTTCCAAAGTTCCAAAGTTCCAAAGTTCCAGCGTTCAGGAAGTTCCAAAGTTCCAAAGTTCCAAAGTTTCAAAGTTGAAGAACTATCTAAATATGGATAACCTTGGAACCTTGAAATCCCTGTTCCAGAGTTCCAAAGTTCCAAAGTTCCAAAGTTGAAGAACTACCGTTACATAGATAACCTTGGAACCTTGAAATCCCTGTTCCAAAGTTCCAAAGTTCCAAAGTTTCAAAGTTGAAGAACTACTTTTACATGGATAACCATCGAACCATCGAACCTAGAACCTTCGAACCTTCGAACCTTGAATCCATGTTCCAGAGTTCCAAAGTTCCAAAGTTCCAAAGTTTCAAAGTTGAAGAACTACTTTTACATGGATAACCATCGAACCATCGAACCTAGAACCTTCGAACCTTCGAACCTTGAATCCATGTTCCAGAGTTCCAAAGTTCCAAAGTTCCAAAGTTGAAGAACTACCGTTACATAGATAACCTTGGAACCTTGAAATCCCTGTTCCAGAGTTCCAAAGTTCCAAAGTTCCAAAGTTGAAGAACTTCCTTTACATGGATAACCTTCGAACCCTTATGTTAACTACCTCATTTTGAAATGCGCGTGGTAAAAATTTACCCCTCCAACCTCCCCTGAAGGGGCGGCTTTAAGTCCACCAGGGTATTAAGTCATTAACCTCTGGTTTTGAGCTCTGGAGCGAAATATGATTATAAGAGGAAGATCTCCATGGTTATAGGATTTCAATGAAACCATATTTGTCGATGTAAACTCCATACCTGTGTAATGCGGGCGGTAAAACCGGAAAAGGTGCGAACCACACCCTTTTTTGTAGCGGGAAGGCTTGTGTAGCGGGCGTAAAAAAAGGGTGGGGTTGGTTTTTCCGGCTCCTTTTCTTTGTTACTTTCTTTTTGAGCAAAAAGAAAGTAAGAAACAAACAAGAAATAAAGACCATCTAACCTATACTTCCAGAACTTAACTAAAGTTGTATCAACCTAATTTTATTCAAACAATAAATCTAATCTTGACACGTACCATTTTTCTTCCTAAATTAGTATTGACTAAAATCTGTCTGTTAAACTAACAATTCGAACACCTTTAACGTCTGCTGATTATGAAGAATCTAACACTAACTCTCATTACGATAGCATCCCTGATGCTGTCAGACTGTGCAACAGTTAAGGTCTATTCCGATGCGGAGCTGAAAAAAGAAACCGGTCTCCGTTACTACTCACTAAAGCCATTTCTGCTTGTCGAATACCAGTCCGAAAAGGACAATACCGTTAAGACATCAGTGGTTTTCCTTCCTGATCTAGGCGCTCCGCAGTTTATGGTGCTTAAATCCGGACTAGGATCGAGCGAGCTCAAGATGAGTTTCAAAAATGGTGCTCTCGAGTCGTATGGTGTTGTTACCGACTCACAGCTCCCCGAAAGCATGGAAGCCTTTGCCGCCATGCTGTCGAAGAGCGCTTATGCCACCCAGGCCTTTACGGGTGGGGCTGACCAGGAAACCATAAACACTGATCCCGGATCATCTTTCAGGCTTTTCGAGATCCTCCCTTCTCCGTCCGGAACAGTTTTAAAGGAGGTTGTGCAATGAAAAACAGGATCCTTAACAGAAAAATCTGGGTCAGTGGTGTCTCCCACAGGGTAGGCACCGGATGGCTCGCCCCGCAGCCCGACCTGCGCGACTATAATATAAACAGTAAGCAGATAACTTCATTTAACAAAAAACTAAAACTAAGTCCTGTTTCAGGAACTCCAGGTTCAGCTCCGAGAACCCCCGTACCCCGCACCCCGCACCCCGCACCCATTTCCAAAACCGATCTCCGCGAATATTGTTCCCCTGTGGAGAACCAGCTTGAGTTGGGCAGTTGTACTGCACATGCCGCCGCCGGTATGGTAGAGTATTTCGAGAAAAGGGCTTTTGGAAAGCACATAGATGCCTCGCGGCTCTTCCTCTACAAGACCACCCGCAACCTTATGCAGGTGACGGGCGACACAGGCGCCTGGCTGCGCGAGACTATGGGAGCGCTGGTCCTTTGCGGTGTGCCCGACGAAAAATACTGGCCTTACAAGGTTAATAGCTTCGACACGGAGCCTTCGGGTTTTGTCTATGCTCTGGCTGAGAATTATTCGACGCTTAAATATTTCTGTCACGACCCGCAGGGATCGGACGTATCGCAACAAGACGTACTGGCCTCGGTAAAAAGCTACCTGGCAGTCGGTATTCCCGCGATGTTTGGCTTCTGGGGCTTCCAGTCCTTCGAAGACACAGATGTGCCAGGACACATTCCCTATCCCTGCAAAGGCGAAAGCTCCCAATGGGGACATGCTGTTATGGCCGCAGGCTATGATGACGAAAAGATAATAACCAATCTGGGCTGCAAGGTTGAGACCAAAGGAGCTCTTCTGATCCGCAATTCGTGGGGCAATACATGGGGAGAAGAAGGCTATGGGTGGCTGCCGTATGAGTATGTGCTAAGCGGGCTGGCGCTGGATTTCTGGTCGCTGCTGGATATGAGGTGGATTGATACGGGGAAATTTGGAGTGTAAGACAAAAGACAAAAGACAAAAGACAAAAGACAAAAGACAAAAGGAAAAAGACAAAAGGAAAAAGAAAGAAAAAGAAAGGGAAAAGACGATGCAAAATGATCTATGTGAGAGGTTGTTTGAATTTGCTGTCAGGGTGTTGAAGTTTCTGAAGACGATTCCTTACAGTCCCGAGAACAAGGTTATACGCGAGCAGTTGGCAAGAAGTGCGATGTCAGGAGGAGCGAACTATGAAGAATCCCAGAGCGGTTCTTCAGGACCTGATTTTACAAACAAAGTAAGGATATCGTTAAGGGAGATAAGAGAATCAAACTACTGGTTAAGGCTGATCCAAAGGTCAATTCCCGAAGCCAAACCCGAAGAACTTGAGTATCTGATCAAAGAGTCTTCCGAACTCAAAAACATCCTCGGCTCCATAGTCCAAAAATCAAGACAAGCTTAATACACTTGCACATCATTATACCTAGCCGGATTTACTTCCTTTAAAGTCAACGATATAGTCACTTAATAATCAAGCGCATAACTCACTTTTTACTTTTATCTTTTATCTTTGCCAAATATTGTATATAATACAGATTATTAATCAGTTACACTCACTTTCGTCTTTTGCCTTTTGTCTTTTGTCTTCAGTATTCTAATATATATAAGGTTAATAATCAATCGTATAACATACTTTTAACTTTTGTCTTTTGTCTTTTGTCTTTTGTCTTGTTTAATTTGTCTTTTGTCTTCAGTATTCTAATGTATATAAGGTTAATAATCAATCGTATAACATACTTTTAACTTTTGTCTTCTGTCTTTTGTCTTTTGTCTTGTTTAATTTGTCTTTTGTCTTCAGTATTCTAATGTATATAAGGTTAATAATTAATCGTATAACATACTTTTAACTTTTGTCTTCTGTCTTTTGTCTTTTGTCTTGTTTAATTTGTCTTTTGTCTTGTTTAATTTGTCTTTTGTCTATATTTTTTAATGTATTGATCAGAAGTTAATTGTAAATAATAATTAACATTTAAGTAAATATTGTTGGAAATTAACTTATAAGTGAATACTTTTGTCGTAGAAAAATGGTTTGATGAAGGAGAGTACTGCAGTTTTTATACTGTAGTACAGGGAGAAAATAAATTTTCCGAGACAGACCGTTTTTTTATGAGGTTTGAAAAACCCGACAAAGAATATAACAGTGAAGCAAATGAGCTTTTACGTCTTATTACCCAAAGCATTGGTAACGTTTATGGTGCCATTGATGATTTTTTCGATCGTATTGAGAATAAAGCACAGGCTCTTCCACCAAAACCAAAGAAAGGAGTCCCTGAAATATTTCAGTTGGGATTTAATTTTCCACTCAGACTTTTTTGTTACCGGATTTCAGGATCAATTGTGATCTTATTTAATGGGGGAATTAAGGATCAACCAACCGACCATGAGAGTGAAGACCTGAGATTGAAGTTTTATGAAGCACAACAATTTGTTACCCGGATTTCTGAAGCAATTCATGATGGCACAATGATTGTTGATAACCACAATAAAAGACTTACGGATTTTCAAGGGAATTCGCAAATAATCCTTTAAAATGAAAAGCAAAGTTGCAGAACGCATGATGGCAAAAATGCCTGAAGACGTAAAAATATTCGTTGACAAATATGCTGATATTGTTGTTCGTATAAACCAGCTTCTTAAAGAACGGCAATACTCTCAAAAAGTGTTAGCTGAAAAGCTTGAGAAGAATCCTTCTGAGATAAGCAAATGGTTGGCTGGCAATCATAACTTTACCCTCAGATCAATTGCTAAGCTTGAAGCAGAACTGGGCGAAACAATTTTATACGTACCCAGGAGGGTCACTTTTCAAGCATACAGTGAGAAAACCGTATCGTTCACTGTCCTTAAAAATGACAAGATAAACACTAATGTAGGTTTTACTCCTGGAACAGCTTCATGTAATACAGAAAATGAATTCTCCAATGTCATCTGAAAATACAATCATATTTGAACCCGGTAAAATCCATTTGGTCCGGATTGAAATATTAAGATGCCACATCGATTCTCCGTTTGAACTTTCTATAGGAAAAATAAAAGGGCATGAGTTTAATATGGATTTTGATCTGGGTTTTAATCTTGAAGACAAGTTAATAAAGGCCGATTTCAAGCTGAATGTAGTTTCCAGGAGTGATTCAGTGAACATTGATGAGGCAGCAGGTGAATTCGTGTTTACTTTTATCTATAATGTTGAAAACCTTGATGAGTTGGCAACCGTGAATAAAAAGAAACATATTACCCTTGATGGAAGGCTGGGGAACGCTGTTGCCTCAATCACATATTCCACAGTTCGTGGAATATTGTATACCCGACTCAAAGGTACATCCCTGGAAGGTTTTATTTTGCCGATCATTGATCCGAACCAGCTACTCCATGCAGAGAATAAATAGTATTCTGGCACAGCCAGCGCCTCACGCCTTTTATCTTGATTTTACTTTTGTCTTCCCGGGTTCCCGTGATTAAGTCGCTTCGCTCCTCAATTTGTTTTCCCGCGTTCGATGGATTGAGTCACTGCGTTCCCAATTTGTCTTTTATCTTTTATCTGTTATCTTCAATATTCTATTGTATATAAGCTTAATAATCAAGAAGATAACTCACTTTTTACTTTTATCTTTTATCTTTTATCTTTTATCTTTTATCTTTTATCTTTTATCTTTTGTCTTTTATCTTTTATCTTTTGTCTTGTTTAAGCTGGTTCTCTCTTCAATAGTTGGTCCTGTGAATTAGTAGCCAGACACTTTAAAAGATACGACAACGCCCCACTCACCCCTGCAATAACCACCGGCTTAACCGTTACCCACGTAAACACCGCCCCGTTGTCGAGTATATTGATGACTCCGGTCAGAAAAGCAGTAAGAAAAGCAATAAGAAGGCCCCTCGAAAAGTCCTTCCAGTTGAGAGTAAGAAATTTTGATTTCATAGCACGATGGTTTTAATGACTTTATCACGAATATAAAATTAGACTATCTTAAGAAAAAAGTCAATATCAGTAAATAAGAATTTATAACTTTGATTTATCTATGCCATGAAACCCGCATGTAATGCATACACAAACAGAAATATATAATTCTCATTCATGTGGGTTCAATCTGGCATTAAAAATCAAAATTATATACGGATGCAAAAGTTAGTATTTTTTGTAATTGTCATGGCTGTCGGAATGATGTCATGTGAACAGAAACCTGATTGTGAGAAGAAGAATTATGGTACTGTAACCATTCAGAATGACACTGACCTGGAAGTATGGGTTGATTGCACCCGGGAGGGGCAGGATACCAATCAGAAAAGACTTCTTGGTGTTGATGAGTCCGCTGAGTATAAAATGGATGCCGGCGAAGTAGAGATAAAATGCCTTGAAGGGTATGATTATCCTGATGGTTTATGGCACGATGTAAGCCTGCAGCTGGATCAGTGTTCTGAGCCCCTGCAACTGTTAAGTCAGGCGAATGTTCAGGACTCCTGTGAAAAGTACGATTTTGGCACAGTTATAGTGACAAATCACACTGGCCAGGCCATCTGGGTCGATTGTACGCAGGAAGGTCTTGATATTAATGAAGAGAGACTATTGGGAATTGGTCAGTCAACAATATATTATATGAAGCCCGGTATGGTTACGGAATGGGCTATTGAAGCCTGGGATTATCCCGCTGGTTCCTGGTATACCGATACATATAATCTTGAACAGTGCCAGGTATATAATGATCCATGGACAGCCAGCAAAAGTTCTTCAATTTCAAAACCTGCAAAAGAAGCAGCTAAATCAGAGGGAAGAAGAAAAAGATAACTTGATACTGAAAGACAAAAGAACCAGGACAAAAGAACAAAGTAAATCACGTAAAATAGCGAGATAATAGCTGAGAGATGGGTTAAAAAGACCAGAAAATGAGGATGTCTATACGCCATAAATTGAAAGACTTAGCTGCTTGTTGTTATGCAAACATTTAATCATCAAGCGGGTATAATACTTTTGACTTTTGACTTTTATCTTTTGTCTTGTTTTAATACTGTATATAATCTTGATAATTAAATATATAAGTCTACTTTTGACTTTTGTCTTTTATCTTTTATCTTTTATCTTTCTTTTTCAATTCTGACACTACTTTTACCATTGCCGAAACCGGTGTTTTCTGTTTTGCCTTTAATTCAGACCTTGTTCGGTTTTGAATTTCCTGTCCTGCGGGTTTGTAGAAAGAAAATCAGGCAGAATTGAATGACCAGCTGAGATAGTGGTAAAAAGCAGAGGTCTGACCGTTACTCATATAATACTTTGTCGTCATCGGGATATTGATGCCTTCACCCTGGGACGAGGTAACAGTTAAAAGCCAATCAGGACTCCCCTCGAAAAGTCCTTCCAGTTGAGGGTTAGAAATTTTGATTTAATGGTAATATGTTTTAGAATTTAACTTTCACTACAATAAAGTTACACCATATTATAATAAAAGTCAATATAGCTAAGAACGAAAAGTGTGAAACTAAATACCCTTTCTACTGGTAAAAATACCATAGGATTGTAAGACATTTAAACGTATAACCCTTATCCTATATTTACAACCACAAATTACCATCCTGAGCACAATTGTCATCGGGGTAAAACATTAATTATGAACTTTATACTGCAAGTCCAAAAAGTATTTTTAACCTAAATTAATCATTGAAATAAATTGTAAACCCTGAGTAAGCAATCCTTATTTTTGCCTTTTGTTTTCAGAATGAGGTTATAAGGCGACATACAGAGATATTAAATGCTAGGATTACTTTTAAACTTGAAAATAAAAGCATATGTTAACTATAAGGATTGAAAACAAAATCATTGAAACTATAATTAAAACTAAAAGCAAAATAAGGTCATTATTGCTTTTTGGTAATCCTAACCGAGTTAAATTTGGCAAAGGGGTCAGGCTAGCAGGGCAAATTCATATTGGGACAAATGTAAATATTAGAGATTACTCCAATATAAGAGGGTATAATATATCAATTGAAGATAATGTGTTCATTCATGAAAATGTTCTCATTAGGTCAAATGAGTACATTAAGATTGGGGATGGCACAACAATAAATAAAAACTGCTGTATCCTTGCAAAAGTTAAAATTGGAAAGTATTGTTCTATAGCACCAAATGCTGTTATTGTGGGTAGTAGTCACAATTTTAACAATCAAAATAAATGTATAAAGGAACAGGGAGTAGAAATAAAAGGGATCATTATTGAGGATGATGTATGGATTGCAGCAAATGCCACTATTTTAGACGGTGTCACAATAGGCAGGGGGGCAATTATCGCTGCAGGTGCGGTAGTAAATAAGGATGTCCTTCCAATGACAATTGTAGGCGGAGTACCTGCTAGCCTTATAAAATCAAGAACTTAGTGGGTAAGAGTAAATATTACATATGGTCAGCTATTGGCCAGTACGGTACTCAAGTTTTAGGGTTTGTAGGTAATATACTTATAGCACGTATTTTAATGCCTGATGACTACGGATTAATAGCCCTATTGGCTATTTTCCTAGGACTTGCTATGACTTTCACGGACTCTGGTTTTGCAGATTGCCTTATAAGAAAACCAAACGTTGATGATGTTGATTACGGTACTGTAGCCACATTTAACACTGTGGTCGCATTATTTCTTTATTTCGTAATCTTCTTTACAGCTCCATATATCTCTAACTATTATCATCGATCAGAGTTAACTTCAGTTGCAAGGGTTATAAGCATTTCCATTGTTTTAAAAGCTTTGATTCTAACACGAATTACCAGGTTCCGCAAGGAATTACATTTTAAAAAACTGGCAATAATGCAGCTTCAAGGGAGTATAATTTCAATTTTCGTTACTTATATTCTTGCTCAATCAGGTTATGGATATTGGGCACTGGCTTTGCAACCCGTTTGCATGTCAGTATCTTATGTTGTTTTTTTAATATTTTTCTGTAAATGGTTGCCTATTTTTAAATTTAACTTAGGACGCTTCAAAGATATGTTTGGATTCAGTATAAATCTGCTGGTATCATATATAAGTAATACTGTGGGACAAAATATTTATTCGATAATAATTGGCAAGTTTTACCCGATTACTTCCCTTGGATTTTACAACCAGGCGAAAAAGATGTATGAAGTACCAACAAATGGGCTTAATACAGTTATTCTTACAACAAGCTATTCCATTATTGCGAAGGAGTATGATCTAGAAATTAGGCGGGCTATGTATGTAAATATAGCCCATAAGTTTTTAACTATTCAGTCATTAATGGTTTTTGGGATGCTAGGCTTTGCAGAGCCTGTGTGGTATTTTCTGTTAGGAGATAAATGGATGTCCTCAGTTATCTATTTTAAACTATTCATGTTAATTTCATTAGTCATTCCACTTGTAACAGTAAATTCAAACATTGCCAAAATTCACAATAAGCCAAAGCTTTATCGGAATCTGACCTTTTTCAGGAACGGATTACAGGTACTCGCTTTGTTAATATGTGCAACTAATTCAATAAAAGTAATTTTATATGGACAAATTATTGCTGCATACATTTCTGTTTTGATTGACATGATTTTCTGTGGGAAAATTATAGATTTTGGATTTTGGAGACAATTAAAGCTTCTTTTTGAAACCCTCATTAAGCCTGCAGTGGCTTTTTTTATTGCATTCTTTGTAAGTCACATATTTAACTTGGGAATTTATTTAACAGGATTTTTATTCATTGCAGTATTCCTTATTATTATAATCATTATTTACATCACAACTAAAGATAAGATATTTTTTAAAACCTTTCAATATTTAAAGTCACAGCTAAAGGAAAGAAAATAATGTGTAGTTAGCAATACTATAAACATTTATCAATCTGTTTTAACTCGAGCCGATTAAGTGCAATGATTAATTGACAAAGTCATCAGTTCCAAAATATTTTTAAAACCAATGTTTAGTATGAGGTATTGAAATGAAAAGGATAATAATAATTAAGAATGGAGATGGCATATCCCAATTTAAAAGGCTGTCAAATGATTGGAAGGATAATAGTATTGAACTTATCTGGGACATCAAACAGTTAACGAAGAAATACCACATTATACTCATTTCATTAACTGACGGTATCTATGATAGTTATGCTTACGATAGGAATATTTCGTTTTACAATATTGGAATTATTAGCAAGTCTCGGATAATTAGTATTTATAAAAGCCTCGAGTATATTCTTAAGCTAGTTATGATTCTTGCTAGAGAAAAGGCAGATCTACTAATTATTTCAAATTTTAAATTCTTAAAATTAATTCTATTTGTATCAAGATTGCTTAATTATAACCTAGTATTGAATTTTTCGAGAGGAGAGCAAGTTACTAGAACCACGATTAACCTCATTAGAAGATACAAAATTAGAGATATCATTGTCCCTGGGCTACTAATTAAAACATTTCCAAACTTGAGAGACGTTGAAATTCATTGTAGAATTCCAAAATACCCTAACTCTTTTTTCTCCCTAAATCAATGTTCAGATATACCAACATCTCATTTTATTATTGCTTTTATTGGCAGGTTGGTAAAATCCAAAGGGATTTATGAATTTATTGAAGCCGCTATTCAAATAGCCAAAGTTGAAAAGAAAATTGCCTTTATTGTATTGGGTACTGGACCTGAATTATCAAATGTTGAGCATATAATTATTTCAGCGGGGCTAAGCTCTAGAATCTCTCTCTTAGGTGAAAAAAGTAATATCTCCATCGGATCTTACCTAAGACAGGTCAAAGTATTAGTGGTTCCCTCCCATACTGAGGGATTTTCGAAGACGTGGCTTGAAGCAATTTTTACTGAAACTCCTATGATTTTGACTAGGTTATCTGGTATAGATTATTTAATTAAAGACAATACGCATGGGATATATGTTAATACCAAATCCGTTGCGGGTATTGTTGCTGCCATAATGGAGCTATATACGAATCCAATATTATATAAAGAAATTAAAATTAATCTTAAACAACTTAAGAATTGCAATTTATTAAATCAGAGTAAGAATTTTTTTGAGAATGTTTTAGACATTTTAAATAAAGAATACAGGAATGAAATTCATTAAGTGGTATTATAATACAGGGTATAGAGCTTGTGGGTATTTCAAAGCTTCTGAATCCTTAAAGTCATTAGGAATGCGAAGACTTAGTAAATTTGTTTTGGTATTATGCAAAAGAAGTACTGGAGTCGAGTTTAGCACTTCATGCACCATCGGTAAAAATTTGCGGATAGCTCATGGTCAGAATATAGTGATAGGCGGGAATACAAAAATTGGGACTAACTGTATTATATATAACGGAGTTACTTTTGGAATTAGTGGAAGATTAATGGAGAAGAATGGTCTATTAACACAAGATGTTTCCTATCCAAAAATAGGTGATAATTGTATAATATACACAGGTGCAAAAATCCTTGGTAATGTGCAGTTAGGGAATAATGTAATTGTAGGTGCAAATTCCGTTGTTACAGATGATTTTCCGGACTTCGTTATTGTAGTTGGCGTACCTGCAAGAATAATTAAGAGGCATAACTATCCTATTGAAAATCTTACTAATGAAGCGAGTCTTAATTATTTCTAACTATTTTTTATATCAATCAGGGGGGGCTGAACTGCAGGCTTTTTACCTTGGGCAAATATTAGCTGAAAGGTACGAAGTACACTATGCTCATTTTGATGACGATGTCAAGAAAATTACTTTTGAAAAAAACAAAGATCATAAGATATGGCATATACCTAAAAAATCAATTTTCAGAAAAATTTCTTCTAAAATTAATTTGCAGTACTATTGGCAATTAAAGAAAGTATTTAGGATAGTTAGGCCATCCTTTTGTTATCAAAGAGGCCTATCATCATTGACCTTGGCAGGATTTTATCTTTCAAAACTTTATAAAGTCAAATTTATTTGGCATTGTGCTAGCGATTTAGACATTACTGGTACTAATCACTTCAAACCAAAAAATTTAATAAGGACTATTGAATTTTATTTGGGATCTTATGGGGTTAAACACGCAGATACTATTCTTGTGCAAACAAATACGCAAAGGGATCTAATTGCTTATAAATATAAACGTAACGATGTAATCCTTATACGTAATATGCATCCAATTAGTGAATCGCAGCATAATAAAAATCCTTGTCTAACAGTTGTTTGGGTGGCAAACTTCAAACCAATTAAGCAACCTGAAAAATATATCGATATTGTCAAATTGACGGATAGATGTGACATTCTTTTCTATATGATTGGTCGGATTTCTGATTTACATTACTTAAAACTTTTAAATAGTAGCGTGCCAAAAATTCCGAATCTTACTTATTTGGGCGAAATCTCAAATGAGGAAGTAAATGCTATTTTAAGTAAAGCACATTTGTTGATAAACACAAGCAACGTCGAAGGATTTTCAAATGTCTTTATTCAAGCCTGGATGAGAAGGGTGCTGGTACTCAGTCTAAACGTAAATCCAGATCAGATGTTAAATAATGAAAAACTGGGAAGGTTTTTCAGCGGAGATTGCATTAAATTGGCAGAATATATTTTGGAGCTCAACCAAAATAGAGAAGCACTAGCTACAATGAGTGCTTTTGCTGAAAAGTTCGCAAATAAAAATTTTTCGCAAGATGCCTTGAGAACTACTTATCTTAACCTCTTTGAAAATCTATAATGCGACTTTTAGGAATAATTTTCATATTAGTATATTTAGAAGGATTGTTTGTTCGTATTGGGATACCTGCAGGTATTTATAAAATAATTTTAGAGGGTTCTATTGTTGTTTTCACATTAATAAATATTAAATATTTATTAAGAGCTAATAGGCTGATATTTATTCCTTTATTGCTATTGTTATTGGCAATTATATCATGCATTATTAATAATCAAAGTATAATATTCGCCTTTAATTACTTAAGATACATCATATATATATATATAATTTTTCAAGTAATAAAGAATAAATATGTATCTGAGAGTCAAATAAATTATTTAAACAAAACATTAATTATTCTTTTTATACTACAAATTGTTGGATCAATTTTCCAAATTTTTATTATTGGAGAAAGAGTTGAGGGCTATGTTGGATTAATGAGTTATACAAATGGCACTACTGCAACTATATTTCCTTTAGTTGCAGTAGCTATATGTATTGGCTTATATTTCTTTTATAATAATAAACTTTCTTATTTATTTCTTTTGATAGGTTTTCTAATAATTTCCTATTCTTCTGGGAAAAGAGCAATATACTTCTATTTCCCGATGTTATTATTCATTTCAATAAGTGTTCGATATTTATTTTTTCGTAAAAGTATGCCACCAAAAATAAATCATCTTCATGTTTTAATTTTTATTCCTATTACATGTTTAGCAATTTTCTGGGGTATAACAAATTCAAAAGGTATCGGTGGTACTGAGGATTCGTTGACCCCTTTTAAAAAAGTGAAATATGCCTTTTCATATGCACAGGACGGTAATAGATTAATTTTTGAAGAGGGAAGTGCTGGCCGCTCTTCAACAAATAAGCGGTTGGTTAATTATGCTTTGAGTAATAAGAAAAAATTATTTTTTGGTGAAGGGCCAATGTCTATTAGAGAGGCTTCTCAACCTGCTACCTTAGAAAGGCTCAACGTAGTGTATGGAATAACTGGATTTGGACGTGATATTATTTCAATTGGACTAATTGGTGCAATTGTTTCTTTCGTCTTTTTTTACTTGATATTTATTTCCTTAAAAAGTATTTCACTTAATGATTTATCTCCAAAATACAAATCGATTTATTTTGCAGTGATTCTTATTTTTATTATTTATTGCTTTACCCATTTTAATTATTCTGCTGATTTTTCTACAAGTGGTAAAGTTGCTTTTATAACAGCCTATTTGGTCGGCTTAATATTAAATCCTGGCATTGATACAAAAAGCGAATCCATTTATGAGTAAGGCTCTTTTAAAACTGCTTATTTTAGCGCCAAAATTGGATGAATTAGGAGGCATTGCCAATCATTTTAGTGGATTAGAAGTGTATTTGGCAAACGGATTTAATCTAAGATTTATGCCAGCAGGGAAGAGGGGTGGAATTTCTGGTATTGTTTGGGCACCAATTGATTTGATTGCATGGTCTTTAAGAATTTTATGTTTTAGACCAAACATTATTCTAGTAAATACGAGCCTTCAAGCAAATTCAATTTTAAGAGACTCAATATTCATGCTCTTGGCACATAAATTTAAAAGTAAGAGTAGTGCACTTGTCATTTTTATTCATGGCTGGAGCCTTTTAATTGAAGAAAAAATTGATACGAAAAGAAACTCTCTCCCAAAGCAGTTTTATTTGGCCAATAAGATTGTCGTCCTAAATACTCATTTTAAGAACAAACTACTTCAATGGGGTATGAATTGCCCAATCGAATTAACGACAACTAAGGTAGATGATAGACTATTAGCAGGATTTCGATTGAAATATAGGTTAAATAATTCAAATCGAATATTATTTTTATCAAGGCTAGTTAGAGATAAGGGTGTTTATATTGCAATTGACGTTTACAAGTTATTAAGAGAGAAAATTTCAAATCTAGAATTATTAATAGTTGGAGATGGTCCTGAATTGGATCAAGTAAACAAAATTGTTAAGAACGAAAATTTGAACCATATACATGTTTTGGGACGTTTAAAGGGAGAATATTTAATCAATGTATTTCAAAGCTCTGAAATATATCTTTTCCCGTCTTCTTACGGTGAGGGTATGCCCACTTCTGTGCTTGAGGCAATGGCATTCGGCTTACCGATTATTGCTTCTAATAACCTAGGAATTAGAGACATTTTGAAAAACTATAAAACAGGATTTATTATAGATACTTTGGAGCCGATCGATTATGCTAATGCAGCCTTAAAAATATTTAATGATCCTGAGCTTAAGCAAAGGATTTCTCTTAATAATTTTAATGCAGGGAAGCGATTCTATGCGTCAAATGTTGCTCAACAATTATCTAGATTATTTTAGATCCGATTAATCTCATGAGAATAGTAATCGCAAGTCATAACCAATTTGGCTATCATATTGATGCATTCAATTATGCCAAAACACTTAGCCATGGGAATACTATCGTTTTTATTTGTTTTGATTCTAATCTTGATAGGATAGTGGTTCCCAACATTCAAGTAATCTATTTACCATTAAAAACTAACTTTTTCCTTTCACGTTTTGGTCTTATGAAAGCTGTCATTTCTGAAGCAAAAAAAGGGGGGGTCCTTTTTATTCAGTATTTCTTCCTCTGCTCAATATTGTGCTTTTTTATAAATAAACAGAGAGCTAATGTAGATTTTCGGTCCTCAGTTATAAGCCAATATAGTATGGTGAGATTTATTCTCAATTGCTTAATGAGGATAGAAGCTGCATGCTTTACGCATATTTCAGCTATTTCAGAAGGTCTTGTTAGTAAACTTAAACTTCCTAAAAATAGAACACACATTATTCCTCTTGGTGCAAGCAAAACAATAAATATTGAAGGGAAAAATTGGAGCGAATTAAATTTATTATACGTGGGCACTTTTAACAACCGTCATATTGAAAGAACAATCCAAGGTGTTGAACTTTTCTATGAAAAATACCATTTAGAATTTAAATATATTATTATTGGCAATGGATTAAAAAGGTATAAGAATAAAGTAATTAATGCCATATCAAAATCAAAAACTAAGGATATGATTTTTTATTTGGGGCCTAAATATCATGAAGATTTGTTGCCATTTTTAACTGATTGCAATATTGGTGTATCATATGTGCCAATTACTGATTACTTTGATGTTCAACCACCAACTAAAACTTTTGAGTATGTTATGTCAGGCATGTATTGTCTTGCCACTTCGACTCAATCACATAAGGAAATAATTTCTAATGTAAATGGAGCATTAACCGATGGTACCATTGATGATTTTGCGGAAAAACTTAATCTAATCCACCAGAAAAGACATGAAATGAACTCAGTCACTATTTCAAAGTCATTGGATAATTATTCTTGGGAGCTAATTATTAAGAGGAACCTATTGCCTTATCTCAATGAAATTTGTAATTCTTGATACGCCGACATGACTTTATACTATTGCCTTACATAAATTATATATACATGTGTCAAATTTTGAAATTGATCGCAGTTTATAAGAGATTTAAACTACTTATTATTACAGTTAAAATATGTTTGGATTATGTTAAATGCTATTTATTTTTATCGCATAAGTCATTGGTGTTATTTACATAAAATTCCACTGATTCCAAAGCTAATTACACTTTTAATTTTTCTTACGTATAATTGCAAAGTTCCACCAAGTGCAGTTATTGGCAAGGGAACACTATTGGGATATGGAGGTATTGGGGTTGTAATACATAATGACTGTAATATTGGAGAAAATTGTATGATAGGATCAAATGTAACTATTGGGGGTAAGGGAAGAGGTTCTACTGGAGTCCCAATAATCGGTAATTATGTTTATATAAGTACAGGGGCAAAAATATTAGGTAAAATTAAAGTGGGCAATAATGTTACTATTGGGGCTAATGCTGTTGTAATTAATGATTTGCCAGATAATGTTATAGCCGTTGGCGTGCCTGCAAGAATTTTATATAAGTGAAAGTAAACATAAAATATAGTACTTCTCTTTTAAAAGTTGAATTGTTTTGTGCAAGTGAAGAATATTTAGGATGGGACCCTTTTGACGGCCTTAATTCACATCTGTTACAACTAATTCCATTTCTAAATAGCAGTACCCTTGTTAGGTTGGCATGGATACAGGCTTTCAAAAGAAATCCTGTTAACATCAGGAGGCTCTTCCTGGTCCCAAAAGGCCACAATCCGAAGGGGATAGCCCTCTTCCTTTCAGGGTACTGTAGCCTACTTAAATATCAGCGCAATACCGGCTCAAACGACTTCGGTACAGAAACTGAGCTCCTTGATAAGATAACCAATTTGTGCGATCTCCTTATCTCTCTTAGATCACACCACCTACCCCATACCTCAAACCGCATACCTTTCTCCTCATGCCTTAAGCCTCATGCCTCATGCCTTTCCTCTTCATGGGGCTATAACTTCGACTGGCAGGCACGCCGGTTGTTCCTGTTTCCCAAATACACTCCGACAGTTGTCGCTACATCCTTTTGCGCTTCATCCCTGTTCGATGCATATGAGGCAACAGGGGAGGAGCGATATCTGAAAACAGCACTTTCATCTGCCGGTTTTATCCTTAACGATCTCCACAGGACACAAAGGAAAGATGGTTTTCTGTTTTCATATTCTCCGCTTAAGGGTAATGATACAGTATATAACGCATCACTGCTGGGAACAAGACTTCTTAGCCAATGCTGGAAACACACGGGAGATAACCACCAGTCTGAAGCAGCCCGATCCAGTGCAAAGGCCTGCTGCGAAGCACAGAACAGCGACGGCTCATGGTACTATGGCGAACTACCTGTACAGAAATGGATCGACAGCTTTCATACCGGATATAACCTCGAAGCTCTCTATACATACCAGAAAATGACAGGAGACAATTCATTTGCGGGAAATATTGAGAAAGGATTTGATTTCTACCTGAATAATTTTTTTCTACCTGATGGTACTCCCAAATATTATCACAGCAACACATATCCTATAGATATTCATTGCCCTGCCCAGCTGATAATTACACTTTGCCGGACAGGCAGACTTGAACAACACAGGGAACTGGCTGATAAGGTCCTTGAATGGACCATTAAACACATGCAGGACAGATCCGGTTACTTCTACTACCAGAAATCAAAATATTACACAAACAAAATTTCTTACATGCGCTGGAGCAATGCATTCATGTTCAACGCCATGTCAGAATATCTTCTTAGTGCAGCAAAATAAGTATTCCTGACTTTTGAACAGCGTTCTTTTAAACGGCATAAAAACCTACTGCTTCGCCTCGCGACAGGAGCTGATCGCCTTTGCTCTCTCGGAGAGGAAGAGCCTGCTGGCAGTGAACGCTGAGAAGATACTCCATGCTACTCCCGGCACCCGGGAGCTCTTCGACCGGAGCATTGGCTTCAGCGATGGTATCGGAGCCGTATGGGCTCTCAGGAAAAAGGGTTTTAAAAATGCAGTCAAAATACCGGGCTGCGAAATCTGGCTCGATATAATCCGCTCAACACATACAACCCGCTCCTTCTACCTGGTCGGCTCCACAAAAGAGGTTATAACAGCAACTGTCAGCAAACTGAGAGATGAGTTCTGGGGCATAAAGATTCATGGCTTTCGCGACGGTTATATTAAAAACGAGACTGAAAAACAGGAATTGATCGCTGATATTGCCACACTTAAACCCGATGTGGTTTTCGTAGCCATTGGCTCTCCAAAACAGGAGGAGCTCATTGATGAGTTGCTTGCCGTACATCCCGCCCTCTACCAGGGTCTTGGCGGAAGCTTCGATGTATACACGGGAAGAGTAAAGCGGGCACCAGAATGGTGGGTGAGGAACAATCTTGAATGGGCGTACCGTCTTTTCAGACAGCCTTCGAGAATAGCAAGGCAGATACAGTTGGTGAGGTTTGTATGGAGGCTTTTGTTGGGCAGGTATTAGGCATAGGGTGTGAATAGTTCCAAAGTTCCATGGTTCCAGAGTTCCAGAGTTCCATGGTTCCAAAGTTCCAAAGTTCCAAAGTTCCAGAGTTCCATGGTTCCAAAGTTCCAAAGTTCCATAGTTCCAAAGTTGAAGAACTACCATTACATGGATGACTCTGGAACTTTGAAACCTTTCTAAACAAGTCTTAATATTCCGTAAAATGACAACTATAACAAGATTTGAAGATCTTGAAATTTGGATCAGTGCAAGGAAGTTGTGCAAAAGGATCAGAATACTTACCAGAGCAACTTCATTTAAAGAGGATTTTGCGTTAAAGAATCAAATCCTTGGATCATCTGGTTCAGTGATGGATAACATTGCTGAAGGATTTGAAAGAGATGGAAATAAAGAATTTATCAACTTTCTGTACATTGCCAAAGCTTCTCTTGGCGAAACACGGTCACAGGTTCACAGATCATTTGATGCAGAATATTTTGATACGATTATTTATGAGGAGTTATTGAAAGATTGTTTCAATTTGTCCGGAAAGATAGCCCATTTTATTAGCTATCTTTCAAATTCGGACTTTAAGGGAACAAAGAGGAAATAGTTGTGGAGATCAGGAAGTTTCAGAGTTCCATAGTTCCATAGTTCAGGAAGTTCCAAAGTTCCATGGTTCCAGAGTTCCAAAGTTGAAGAACTACCTATACATGGATAACCTTGGAACATTGAAACATTGAAACATTGAAACCTTGAAACCCATGTTCCTGAGTTCCAGAGTTCCAAAGTTAAGAACTACCTTTATATAGATAACCTTGAAACCTTGGAACCCTGGAACCCTGGAACCTTGAAATCCATGTTCCAAAGTTCAGGAAGTTCCAAAGTTCCAAAGTTAAGAACTACCTTTATATAGATAACCTTGGAACCCTGGAACCTTGAAACCTTGGAACCCTGAAATCCATGTTCCAAAGTTCAGGAAGTTCCAAAGTTCCAAAGTTAAGAACTACCTTTATATAGATAACCTTGGAACCTTGGAACCTTGGAACCTTGGAACCTTGGACCCCTGGAACCTTGAAATCCATGTTCCAAAGTTCAGGAAGTTCCAAAGCTAAGAACTACCTTTACATAGATAACCCTGGAACCTTGGAACCCTGGAACCCTGGAACCCTGGAACCTTGAAATCCATGTTCCAAAGTTCAGGAAGTTCCAAAGTTCCAAAGTTAAGAACTACCTTTACATGGATGACCCTGGAACCTTGAAATTCATGTTCCAAAGTTCCATAGTTCCAAAGTTCCAAAGTTAAGAACTACCTTTACATAGATAACCCTGGAACCTTGGAACCTTGGAACCTTGGAACCTTGGAACATTGGAACATTGGAACATATTCTAAACTACCGGCAACACTCTATTTAAAAGACAGACATACTAATATGAAAATACTTTCCGTCGTCGGTGCCCGGCCCAACTTTATGAAGATAGCGCCTTTCATAAAAGCAGTTCAGCAGCATAATGCCGGATCATCCGGCTCAATTGAACACCTGCTGGTTCATACCGGTCAGCATTACGACATCCGGATGTCTCAATCCTTCTTCGCCGAACTCGGGATACCCGATCCGGATATCAACCTCGGGATAGGCTCAGGAACCCACGCCGAACAGCTCGGAAACACCATGATAGCTTTCGAAAAGGTCCTGCTTGAACAGAAACCCGACTGGGTGATAGTTGTGGGCGACGTCAATGCCACCCTCTCGTGCTCGGTGGTGGCAAAGAAACTCAACATAAAAGTGTGCCATATAGAGGCAGGACTCCGATCAGGCGACATGACCATGCCCGAGGAGATAAACCGCCTTGTCACCGACCGTATCGCCGACCTGCTGCTCACTCCCGATACGATCTCTTCAGCCAACCTGCTGCGAGAGGGTGTCGCACCTGAAAAGATAGTGTTCACCGGCAATATAATGATCGATACCCTCGAGTCGAACCTCCCGAAAGCCGCCTCGCTGAACCTTAAGGAAATTATTGCCGGAAACCTTCTGCACGGCACTGCTGGTCATGGTATAGTCCCGGAAAACGATTCATACGCCGTGGTAACAATGCACCGGCCCTCGAATGTCGACGATAAAAAGATACTTACAGCTCTCACTGAGTTCCTCCTGAACGAAGTCGCCACCAGGCTTACCCTCATCTGGCCGCTTCATCCGCGAACAAAAAAACAGCTGCAGTCATACGGAATGCTCGATAAGCTGAAGGAAAACCCATCGGTAGTGCTGCTCGAACCTGCCGGCTACCACGCCATGCTTCGCCTTAACATGGGAGCAAGGGTGATGATAACCGACTCGGGCGGACTGCAGGAGGAGTGCTGCCTGCTGGGAACCCCGTGCATAACACTCAGGTGGAACACCGAGCGTCCGGTTACCCTCAGGGAGCACGGTGGCGTAAGTGTTCTGGCAGGTAACAGCGTTGAGAACATCCGCAGGGAGTTTGCCGCAGCGCTGGAAGGAGGACGGGTCCCGTCGCGTCCCGAAAAATGGGACGGCATGGCGGCAGAACGTTGCCTCGAAGCAATACTGGCATTTGGAAAATGAACCGGGGTGCCCGGTACAGGCCCGCTACGGTTGATTCTGATTTTACAAAATGGTGATATTGTCAAATTCAGATATTCAGAAAATTTATTTTTCATAAAATTTAGTCGCCGGCACTGCCCGGTAATCTGATTATTCCTATATTAGCATAACTTAAATAACAATCTGATCTTTACTGCAAGGAGCTTGTGAAGTTGAGTAAAGGTGTCTGCGTTTTCATGTACTGTTGATTTTTTGATCCGGTCCGGTATTTTTACCAATACCGGCTGAGCTTTATTTCATGGTTTTTGGGAGAACCTGTACAAACGGGGTGAGTATTCAGAACTTCGGTTAAGCGAATCGTTTCGTTATTATGTCATTTATTGCGTTAAGTTGGTGGGAAGCGTTGCTGCTTGCATTTGCAATTGCCGTTTTTGTAACATGGTATTACATTCCCCGGATCATAATGGTTGCCTCGAAGCGCCATCTGACTGACAGTCCCGGTACACGCAAGGTACATCTGAGCGAGATACCCACTCTCGGAGGTATCGGTATCTTCGGTGGTTTCACCTGCGGATTCCTGCTTTCAGTGAGCGGTTTCATGGATGGTGTCAGCTATTTTGTTGCAGCGCTTATCATGATCTTCTTCATAGGTCTGAAAGATGACCTTATCACAATTAAACCGTACAAAAAGCTTGTAGTACAGGTATTTGCAGCGTTAATTGTTGCCTTTTTCGTTAACCTTCGCATCACTAACCTCCACGGCTTCCTCGGCATAAGTGAAATTCCAACTGTAGTCTCATTTATGCTGACGATATTCCTGTTCATAGTGATCATCAATGCCCTTAATCTTATTGATGGTATCGACGGACTTGCAACAACCATTGGTATCATTTCCAGTGCGCTCTTCGGCGTATGGTCCTGCCTCTCGGGCGACTACGGTTATGCCATAATGTCGGCAGCTTTTGTCGGCACCCTGGGTGTCTTCCTGTTCTTCAACCTCTCGAAGGGGAAGTACAAGATCTTTATGGGCGACACCGGTTCGATGGTCATCGGATTTATCGTCACGGTAATGGCCATCCGTTTCAACGAGATCAATGCGGCAGGCACCTCATTTTATCCGCTTCACTCGTCGCCCGCGGTATCGATAGCGATCCTTATTGTTCCGCTTTTCGACACGCTGAGGGTAATGATCATCCGTATTGCCCGCCGGCAGAGTCCCTTTATGGCCGACAAACGGCATATCCATCATATGCTTCTCCGCGCCGGATGCACGCATAAACGGTCCACCCTCTGCATCGGCTTCGCTAACATTGTTATTGCCGGTACAGGCTTTATGCTCGACAAGATCGGCATATTATGGCTTACGCTGCTGCTCTTTGTTATGTGTCTGGCGATAATGGTGCCGGTATATATAGCCGTTGCCCGGCGGGAGGGATGGAACTGGCACGAGAAAAAATGGTGGGAGATACTGCTGAATCTCAAGGACCCTGACCAGAAGGAAATAAGCATTGTCAAAAAAGGTTTGCCTGTAACTGTAGTACCACACCGTGTGGAAAAGAACCGGGTACCGGAAAATATTGAAATAATGTCTGATCAATATCTGCAATAATTAAATATCTGTCTGTTATGAACAAAAACCATCGCATGAACCTTCCCGGCATAAAAACTCTGATTTTTGCTGCCGTGGTCATAGCTCTATTCAAAGGCTGCAAATCCGGCGAGATGGAGGATCAGATCCTCCTGATGAGCAGAAACCAGACGCTGATAACCAGCCGTAACGACTCGCTCGTCCGGCTGCTGAACACAATAAAAGTTGAATACGACACTCTTGTTGCCGTATATAACGATCTCGGCGGGGAGAACAAGACCCTTGAGTCGAAGTTAAGCTCGCTACAGGCGCGTTACACTGCACGGGCAGCCGAGCTCAAAAAGGCAGCAGCACAGAACGCTGAGATCACAGCTCTGTTCACCATACAGGGTAGCGCTAACGACTCGCTGATGAACGAGATATTAATACTACGTAACAGGGTTTCTGAGGTTGAAAATGCTCTTGCCGAAACCCGGCAGGATAACAGCGGGCTTATGGCTGTTGTGCAGGAGAAGCAGGAGAAGATAAAAGCTGATTCTATTGCCGAGGTCGTTAGAAAGAACACACCTGTTATCAGGACTTCGGGTTTTGTCAATATCTCGCAGCTGGGTGGTGGTTTCGGGCTCGGCATAACGAGCACCGACTATAACAGGAATCTCGTTAGCTTTGGTAATATCTTCGGTTACCGTATCAACAAACATTTCCTTACCGGGGCCGGCATAGGGGTCCATTTTTATAATGGCGGCACCCTTATACCGCTCTGGCTCGATGCACGGTATAATCTGAAGAGCATCGGCAACGGTCCCTTTATCTCGGCTGATGGCGGGTTGATGATCAATCCAACCGACCCTGGTACCACCGGACCGTTTATCAGTCCGGCCATCGGCTATTCCAAACCCCTGGGAAAGAGGAACTCCCTCAATATCAGTCTGGGTGGCTTATCGATGATGACGCCTATGGGTGACAGGTCGTCGTTTGTGTTTATTAACGGAGGGTTTTCGTTTACAGGGAAGAAGGGGCCGGAGTTTTAGGCAGGAGGGAAGGCCGAGGGCAAGGGGGGCGGAAGGCAGAAGGTTCCAGAGTTCCAGAGTTCCAAAGTTCCAAAGTTCCAAAGTTTCAAAGTTCCAAAGTTCCAAAGTTTCAAAGTTCCAAAGTTCCAGAGTTGAAGAACTACCTAAATGTTCATGGCTTTAAAGATTTCGTAGATACAATATTTGTCGATGTAAACTCAATCCCTGTGTAAAGAGCGCGGTAAAACCGGAAAAGGTTGCCGAAGCGCAGCGAGGCAATCCCGATACCTCGGGATGCGAACCGGGGAAAAGGCGTGTTGGGAGCGCAGCGACTCAATCCCGAGAACTCGGGAAGGCGTGAGGAGTGTTGAGGCACGAAGTGACTTAATCCCGCGAACGCGGGAAGGCATGAGACGAAAGAAAGGCGTGAGTAAGAAGTAAGAAGTAAGAAGTAAGAAGTAAAGACAAAATATAATAGTGTATCGAATCATATTGTTAGGGTTTTGCTCGCTCTCACTCTCACTCTCACACTTTCTTCAGGGGCGGCTTTAAATCCACCAGGGTATTAAGTCTTATCCTCTGGATTTGAGCTCCGTAGGAGCGGCCTGTTTGTAGAAACGCCAGCTCCCGATGGAAATGAGCGCCGTCAGCGCGGCCTGTTTGTAGAAACGACTAACAATTGGTATTGAGCTCCGTAGGAGCGTAATAACATAGCCCGGGGCGTCGCCCCGGGTAGCAGAACCACATAGACCTATCAGCCCCGTATGGGGCGAAATAAGAGTGAGAGTGAGAGCGGAAAAAGGCGTTCCGCCTTCGCTGAAGCTACGGTGGACGAAGGAAGGTATGTCTTATCCTGTTTTTTTTGTGAAGGATTAACAACAATTTTAAAATGAATAAAGGTGAGATAGTAATCTATCAGCCTGATAACGATTCTTTGGTTATCGAGGTAAGGATTGATGAAGAGACTGTCTGGCTCACTCAGGCTCAAATGTCTGATCTCTTTAAAACGACAAGGAATAATATAACCCTTCACGTTTCGAACATATTTAAAGAAGGAGAATTAGAAGAAGGTTCAGTATGTAAGGATTCCTTACTAACTGCAAAAGACGGTAAAACATATAAGACAAAGTTATATAATCTGGATGTCATAATATCGGTTGGATATAGGGTAAAATCCAGGCGTGGTACACAGTTCAGAATATGGGCAAACCAAATAATAAAAGAGTATTTGCTAAAGGGTTATGCAATTTCTCAGAGGGTAGACAGAATTGAAAGGAAACTGATGGAACATGATCAGAAATTCTATTTACTCATAAAAACGAACCATGTACCCAATGGAGGTTTTCATTTTCTCGAAGTCGCATGACCGGTTCCTGATAATAGACAATAAAATACTTTATCATATAGGTGCATCACTTAAAGATCTGGGAAAAAAGTGGTTTGCTTTTTCAAGAGTTGATTTGGATATAAACGAGATGGAAAGGCAGCTGGCCGTGGGAGGAAAAAAGGCGTGTTGGGAGCGAAGCGACTCAATCCCGCGAACGCGGGAAAGAAGAAAGGCGTGAGGAAAGGCTGAGGGCGGAAGGCGGAAGGCAGAGTTCCAGAGTTTCAAAGTTCCAAAGTTCCAGAGTTGAAGAACTACCTAAATGTTCATGGCTTTAAAGATTTCGTAGATACAATATTTGTCGATGTAAACTCAATCCCTGTGTAAAGCGGGCGGTAAAACCGGAAAAGGTGCGAACCAGGGAAGAAGGCGTGAGGCGTAAGGAAGAAAGGCGTGAGTAAAAAGTAGGAAGTAAAAAGTAAGAAGTAGGCAGTAAAGACAAAATTTAATAGTGCCTGTAATTTAATAAAATCATATTACCAGGGTTTTGCTCGCTCTCACTCTCACACTCACACTTTCATTGTGGCGGACGTAAAAAAAGGGTGGGGTTGGTTTTTCCGGGCTTCGTCCGCCGAAGCTTCAGCGTAGGCAGGCTCCTTTTCTTTGTTACTTTCTTTTTGAGCAAAAAGAACCGGAGCGCAGCGGAGCTCGGCGAAGCCAAAGTAAGAAACAAACAAACAAGAAATAAAGACCATCTAACCTAACCTTTCAGAACTTAATTAAAGTTGTATTGTAAGCATCCGGGGAAGGGCATATTTTGTTGACTCCGGGGGTGGATTAACTTTCGTCGCAAAAAAGCGATGTTAAACAGTTCAAAGATGACAGTTCTTCTGGAACGGAAGAAGGAGTCTGGATTAAGCGTCAAAAGCTTTTGTTCTAACGAAGGTATAGCACCATCTACATTCTATTACTGGCAGAAGAAGCTCCGTAAGGATACCGGCAGCGGGCGGTTTATACCACTACTTGTCAGGGCTCCTGGATCAGCCGCCTGCCCGGCCTCAGTTCATCAACCTGTGCCTGACATGGAAAATACATCGCTGGAAATCGCCTATCCAAACGGAACAACCCTAAGAATAAGACAAACCCTGGATATGGCAGGGCTGCGTTCCCTTGTATCCCTGTTAGACTGAGTTTATGTTCCATCTTAACGCTTCACTGCGGTATTACTTGTATCCTCTTCCGGTGGATATGCGAAAAAGTTTTTATACCCTGAGTGGTGTTGTCAACTCGCTGATGAATCAGAATGTTCGCGACGGAGGGGTATTTATCTTCATGAACCGCCACCAGAATGTGATGAAAATCCTGCATATGGAATATGCCGGGCTGGTAATCTATCATAAGAGATTAGAATCAGGCCGGTTTAAGCTGCCGGCTTTTGATGAAAATACCACCTCGATAGCCATAAACTGGCAGGATCTAATGACTATGGTTCAAAGTGTAAAAATGAGAAGTTTAAAACCGTATAAAATTGTTAATAAAAAACTGTTATTCAGTTAGTTATTAACATTGTACCAGTTTGTTGCCACGTTTTGTTTTGTTATATTTGACACAGACAAAACGCCGAAAGAACTGTGGAGAATAAAGCTGATAAAGATACATTACTGGAGGCCCTGCTTCTAGAGCGTGATGAGCTTTATCAGGAGCTTTCCAAATTACGCCAGCTTGATAAAGGGGCACTTGCCAAGGCTGAAAAGGAGATTGCACATTATAAAGAAGTTGTAGAGGAGAAAGACCGTTTAATAAAGAAATTAACCGACCAGCTGGCATGGTTCAGGCGGAAGTTCTGGAAATCATCAAGTGAAAAGTATATACCTGCTGACCCGGCACAGCGAAAGATCGATTTTGATGGGTTGGAGATACTGCCGGAAGAAGAAGCAGTAATCAGTGAGGCATCCCGTGAAATAATCACTTACAAGCGCCAAAAACCGGAAAATGATAAAAAGCAGCCTTTACGTTTACCTCTTCCGGAGGATCTTCGCCGCGAGGTAGAAGTCATCGAACCTGAAGGAATAGACGAGAACTGGATACGTATCGGCGAAGAGATAACAGAGCAGCTGGAAAATAAGCCCGGTGAGGTGTATGTCCGGCGTATCATCCGCCCGAAATATGCATTGAAAAAAGATTTACAGCTGCAGCAGGAAACGGGTACAGATGAGAGCCTGAATAAAGTTGTAAAGATCGCCCCTCTTCCTTTGTTACCGCTGCCCAGGAGCAATGCGGGGGCCAGTCTGCTGGCTGAACTTCTAATGGGCAAGTACATGTATCATCTTCCTTTCCACAGGCAGATATCAATGTTTAAGCTTGAAGGAGTAAGAATCCCGGCATCCACAATAAATGACTGGTTCGCCGGATGCAGTGATCTGCTCAGAGCATTGTATTACAGGTTAAGGGAGATGGTGCTTCAATCTGACTATATACAGATCGACGAGAGTACAGTCCCGGTAATCAACAGTGAAAAGCACCGGGCAGTGAAGGCTTACCTGTGGGTGGTTCGGTCTGTAATGAAGAATCTGGTGTTTTTTCATTATGACAAAGGTTCACGTGCACAGAAAGTGGTAATAGAACTTCTCCATAATTACAAAGGCGCAGTACAGACAGACGGTTACGATGTTTATTCCATCTACGAGAACAAGAAAGGGGTATTGCTTCTTGGCTGCTGGGCACATGCCAGGCGAAAATTTAATGAGGCCCTGAAAGAGGACAAAGCCGGAGCTGAGTATGCCCTGGAACAAATCGGGCTGATCTATGGAGTGGAAAGCATGGCAGATGATCAGGATCTGGATTATGAAGCACGTGCAGAGCTTCGGTCAAGGCTTGCTTATCCGATAATGTGTGCTTTTGAAAAGTGGATTTTAAACTATATGCCCAAAGCATTAGAGGGAGGGAGAATGAGTAAAGCGTTATCCTATACCTATCTGCTCTTCCACCGCTTGTCCAGGTATCACCTTGATGGCCGGTACCGGATAGATAATAACCTCGTTGAGAATACTATTCGCCCCTTAGCGATCGGAAGAAAAAATTATATGTTCTGTGGTAATCATGATGCTGCAGAGAATGCTGCAATAATGTACTCACTTCTCGGATGCTGTGCTGCAACGGAAGTTAATCCCAGGGAGTGGCTGACAGACGTGCTCACAAGAATCCCATATTACAATAACGATTACAGCCGTGATCTGGCAGAGCTCCTGCCTCATAACTGGAAGGCTGCCCGGGAACTCCGGAAAGCTCCAACTGAAATCCAATGATTATTGGAGATCGTTGGAAAAAGTTAAACACCCATCTGTTTTTATAAAGATTTCAAAGAACTCCAGGAAAGTTGCACTGAAAACTAACCGCCTCAAGATAGTCGTTGGCTTAACCTATGCCAATATGCACCAGACCGGATGCTTACGTTGTATTAAACTAATAATAATCAATTTGTTGATGTAAACAAGCTTATTTTGCAAAAAGAATCCCGGAACATTGGAACCCCGCTCCATTGTCCCGGGATTTTTTTTTATACTCTTGCCAATGGCAATTTGCCGTCAACAACTATTGTTGTGCTGCAGCGGTTATCGCCCAGCAGGTATGCCGCGTCGATGCGTACATCGACTTTTTTACCGAGCATGATCTCAAACATGGCCTTCTGGAAATTTTTGCAGCAGTAGTTGCAGAGCGAAACCGGCGGATCCTCGCATTGTGCATATGAGCAGGCACATTTGTCAACAACCTTACCGGTGATCTTTATTTCTGACCTGTCAGGGTCGTACTCCATCTTTTCCCAGTATGTATCCTTGCCGGTGTTGACCATATCGAAATACTTCTTTATATCATTTCTGAAGCTGAGCAGGTAGGCATTGTATTTCTCGTTGGTAGTGTGTTCATAACCAAGTCGTTCGAAGACCTCCTTTTTCACCTGCTCTTTCTGTGTGGAATCGACAAAACGCAGCACGTTCTGTATCTGTCGCAGGTCGACAGCAACAACTGGCGTATTCTGCGGGACTGAATCAGGGACCACCATTCCGGCAGCAGATAGGCCGGCACCCGGCAGGAGACCAAGTCCGATACACGATCCGATCCCCAGACCGCATGTTGTTTTGCAAAATTTTTTCCTGTCCATGATTGTTGGTTTTTATATTGTATTCTACATTATCAATTTTTAATGCCTCCCGGGAGGGATTTTTTAATGAAGGTTGCCTTACAGTTTAAAACGGACTGTAATCAACCTGAATATCGCCATGACCTTTTAATTCGCAATCGGCACCGAAGAATTTGTAATAGACTCTTACCATGTCGGTGGGAAGGTCAAAGCCTGAAAGATCGATGTCAATAATTTTAACCTCAGCAGGGGGTTCTATAGTCTCGTTATCAACAGATATTAAAACATTAAAATCCTGATCCACAATCCGGTAAGAGCATGTAAATTGATCAGGCATTTTGAGCAATACTCTTGTTTCCCTCTGGCATGGATTCGGGAATGCGTATATTTTGAATTCGTCATCTTCATAAGAGCAGACATTTTCCTTCTTCTCTGCGAAAAGATTTTCTTCCTTCTCAACCCATTTATCTGTAAGAGTCCAGTCAGATGGATCCGGGGCTCTCATCATATTGCCATACTCATCGGTATACATGATCCCTTCGAAGACAATATCATCTCCATCTTTCGGTTCGCACGAAATGGCGGAAACCGTTATTAAACAAAATATAACCAGTAGAATTTTCATTCTGCTCAATTTTTAATTTTCTATCTATCCTTAAAGATAAACATTTCTTATGAAAACAAGGAGTTGGAAGGAGGAGGAAAAAGGCGTGACCCACCTACGCTGAAGCTACGGTGGGCGAAGGGCGGAAGGCGGAAGGAAGAAAGGAGTGAGGCGTGAGGCTTGAGCAGAAGATGGCGTGTTGGGAGCGAAGCGACTCAATCCCGCGAACGCGGGAAGGCGTGAGGCGGAAGAAAGGCGTGAGGAAGGAAGAAAAGCGTGAGGCGAAAAAAGAAAAAAGACAAATGTTAAAAGACAAAAGTTAGATATCCAGAACATGTTTTATAGAGCCACATTTATTGATGTTAACAAAATCATTTTGCAATGCGGGGGGTAAAACCGGAAAAGGTGCGAACCACGCCCTTTTTTGTAGCGGGAAGGCTGGTGTAGCGGGCGTAAAAAAAGGGTGGGGTTGGTTTTTCCGGGCTCCTTTACTTTGTTACTTTCTTTTGGAGAAGCAAAAGAACCGGAGCGCAGCGGAGCTCGGCGAAGCCAAAGTAAGGAAAATAGAATAAATGAAGAGAATCAAACCTAACCTTCCAGAACTTAACTAAAGTTGTATTAAACTAATAGTAATCAATTTGTTGATGTTAACTACCTTATTTTGCATTGCGTGTGGTAAAAATCTATCCCTCCATCCTCCCCTAAAGGGGCGGCTTAAAATACCCAAAGGTATTAACTCCACCCATTTGAGTGGATTCAGGGGATAGAAGGACGTTCTCAATTCGGATATTGTTATTGTAGATTAAACAAAACAATTCAACCACCACATTGTTATCATCATATGAAAAGAGATAATTATTAATTTAATATTCAAGACAATGAAAAAGAACCTGCTGGTTATCGGTTTCATGCTGGTCGCAGCTATAAGCTTCAGCTCATGCGGAAGCGGCCCGGCCAAAGAAAAACAAACACCTGCAACTGAAGTTGCTGAGGTACAGTATACATGCCCCATGCATCCTGAAGTTGTCAGCGACAAACCGGGTGAATGTCCGGAGTGTGGTATGGACCTGGTTGCAAAGAAATAGTTGAACCGTTAAATAGAATCCTGCAGGATGTTAAACCGGATAGTAAAATATTTTCTTGAAAACAGGCTTATCACAATTACCATACTGATAGCTATGGTGGCAGCAGGACTGGTAACGATGCCTTTCAATATCAGATCCGGTTTAATACCCCGCGACCCTGTGGCGGTGGATGCTATCCCCGATATTGGTGAGAATCAGCAGATCGTCGCCACAGAATGGATGGGCCGTTCACCAAAAGACATCCAGGACCAGGTGACCTATCCCCTCACAACAGCCCTGCTTGGTATTCCCGGTGTCCAGACCATCAGGAGTACCTCGATGTTCGGTATGTCGTTCATCTATATCATCTTTAAAGACAATGTGGAGTTCTACTGGAGCAGGTCAAGGATCCTTGAGAAACTGAATTCGGTAGCGCCCGGGACTCTCCCGTCCGGAGTCCGGCCTGTACTTGGTCCCGATGCAACGGCGCTCGGACAGATATTCTGGTACACTCTCGAAGGACGCGATCCTGAAACGGGTGAGCCAAACGGGGGATGGGATCCGGCGGAGCTCAAAACGATCCAGGACTTTTATGTCAGGTACAGCCTTTCTGCCGCTGAAGGAGTATCTGAAGTGGCATCGGTGGGAGGATTTGCAAAAGAGTACCAGGTCGATCTTGATCCGGATGCCCTTAAAGCGTTCGGTGTTTCTGTTACGGATGTGATGAATGCCGTTAAAAACAGCAACCTTGACATCGGGGCTGAGACCATCGAACTTAATGATGTCGGGTACATCATCCGCGGACTGGGGTATGTAAGGAGTCTGGGTGACCTGGAAATGTCGGTTGTGGCGGTAAGGAACAATGTGCCTGTGCGTATCAGCGATGTGGCCAAGGTATCTTTTGGTCCTGCAACCCGGTCCGGGGGCCTTGACAAAGAGGGCTCCGAGGCTGTGGGGGCCGTTGTGGTTGCAAGATATGGCTCCAATCCCATGGAGGTGATAGACAACATAAAAGAGAAGATCAGCGAGATCGAAGCCGGACTGCCGCAGAAAACCCTGCCCGACGGAACTGTTTCGAAGGTTACCATAGTGCCGTTCTACGACCGGACCGGATTAATAAAGGAGACTATCGGTACTCTAGGTTCAGCTCTTTCGCACGAGATACTGATAAGCATAATTGTGATCATCGTCCTGGTACTGAACCTGAGAGCTTCTATTATTGTAGCCGGACTGCTTCCGCTGGGAGTGCTGGTCACATTTATTCTTATGCGTTTTTTCGGAATAGATGCCAATGTTATGGCTCTGTCGGGCATCGCTATAGCTATTGGAGTAATGGTCGACATAGGCATTGTGGATGTGGAAAATATACTCAGGCACCTCACGATGCCCGAAAACAGCGGGATACGCGGTAAAAAACTTCTGCAGGTAATTTACCATGCCACAACGGAGGTAAGAGCTGCTGTAGTTACTTCAATAGCAACAACTATTGTAAGCTTTATCCCGGTGTTTGCAATGCAGGCACAGGAAGGGAAGCTTTTCCATCCTCTTGCCTGGACAAAGACGTTTGCCCTTATCTCGGCATTTATCCTGGGTATAGTGGTATTGCCGACACTGGTGTATATCCTTTTCAACATCCGGTTCGACACGGCGAAGATCCGGAAGATATGGAACGGGGCTCTGATAATGGCCGGCATCTTCTTCGCGATCTTATGGCACACTTGGCCGGCACTTGCGTTAACGGCACTGGGGATAAACAACCTGGCCGATAGCCGGTGGTCAGCCAAAAGAAAAGAATTCCCGAACTATATCAATACCGGCATAACCGTTCTGACAGCAACATGGTATCTGTCGGCTGAATGGCTTCCGCTGGGAGCACACAACAGCGGGTTAGTCAACTTTTTATTTGTGGCCGCGATAGTTGCGGTAATTCTTCTTATCCTGATGTCGATGGTACATTTTTACGAGGATATCCTGCGGTGGGCACTGCTCAATAAATGGAAGTTTCTGATGATCCCGGCATTTACCATGTTTTTCGGACTGCTGGTATGGCAGGGCTCTGAAACGATATTCGGATTTATTGCAAAAGGAGCTGAAAAAGCAGGATGGAAAAGTTTCCGCAATACAGAATTATGGAAAGGGCATGTAAGATTGTTTCCCGGCACAGGCAGGGAATTTATGCCTACACTGAATGAGGGATCCTTCCTCCTGATGCCTACCAGCATGCCCCATTCGGGTATTGAGAAAAATCTTGAATATATCGAAATGCTCGACAAACGTCTTTCGGCAATACCTGAAGTTGAAATTGCCGTTGGTAAATGGGGAAGGGTAAATTCGGCACTCGATCCTGCGCCGGTCCAGATGTTTGAGAATACCATTAATTACCGTCCGGAGTATATACTCGATGATAACGGCCACAGGATGCAGTTTAAGGCCGACAGAAAAGGCAATTTTATCCTGACAGACAACTCAACCTATAATCCCCTTAATGAGGTGTTCAGGGTAATACCAGCCGATAGTCTTATCGAAGTTAAAAAAGGAGAATATTTTCGTCAGTGGAGGCCGCATATTAAGAAGCCGTCTGATATATGGGAAGAGATAGTAAAGGTGACCGAAATCCCGGGACTGACATCGGCTCCCAGGCTGCAGCCTATTGAAACCCGGCTGGTAATGCTTTCGACAGGTATGCGCGCACCTATGGGACTTAAAGTCTATGGCCCCGATCTTAATACCATCGAGGAGGCCGGACTGATACTTGAGAAAGCTTTAAAGGATGTACCTTCAGTTAAAGCATCGTCGGTCTTTTACGACCGGGCCGTGGCCGCACCCTATCTTGAGATAAAGCTGAACCGCGAAGAGATGGCCCGTTACGGGATGACGGTCGGAGAAGTCCAGGAGATATTACAGGTTGCAGTGGGAGGGATGACCCTTTCGACATCGGTGGAGGGCAGGGAACGCTTCCCGTTAAGGGTAAGGTATGCCCGCGAACTGCGGGATAATCCCGACGATATGAAGAGAATACTCATACCTGCGATCAACGGAACCCAGATACCGCTCGGGGATATCGCTGATATTGACTACTCGCGCGGGGCACAGATGATAAAGAGCGAAAACACTTTTCTTGTCGGCTATGTCATTTTTGATAAACCCGAAGGGAAAGCAGAAGTTGAGGTTGTTGAAGAAGCCACGACGGCTTTAAAAGAGAAAATTGAGGCAGGCGAAATAGTGCTTCCTGCCGGTGTTACCTATAAGTTTGCAGGTAATTACGAAAATCAGATCAGGGCTACAAAGCGTCTCGCAATAGTTATTCCCATCAGCCTGGCAATGATCCTGCTCTTACTCTATCTCCAGTTCCGGACTGTCACAGCATCATTTATCCACTTTTCAGGCGTTTTCGTCGCCTTCTCGGGTGGATTTATTATGTTCTGGCTATACGGGCAGGAGTGGTTCATGAACTTTCCGGTCGCCGGGTTAAACCTGCGCGACATGTTCCAGATGCATACTGTCAACCTGAGCGTGGCAGTATGGGTAGGGTTTATTGCACTTTTTGGCATCGCTACCAACGATGGCGTTATTATGGGGACCTATATTCACCAGGTATTTGAGGAGAAGAGACCCGCTACCGTGCATGATGTGCGTGAAGCAGTTGTCGTGGCAGGTAAAAAACGGGTGCGTCCGGCCATGATGACGACTGCTGTTGCCGTAATTGCCCTGCTTCCCGTTCTTTCGTCCACCGGGAAAGGATCTGATATAATGGTGCCTATGGCAATCCCGGTGTTTGGAGGAATGATAATTCAGGTGATGACAGTTTTTGTGGTCCCCCTGTTTCAGTCTATGTGGAGGGAAGGCGCTGTGAGAAATAAAAGGATTAAAGGGGATCAGACTATTAACAACAGGGAGGAAAATGAGAACTACAGCATTTAAAAGATTACTGATCACTATCATTCTGTCAGGTAGCCTGCTTATCAGTCAAAACGGACAGTACCCCGATTCTCTCTTTAAATATCTTGAAGTGGCATCTGAGAACAATCCGGCGCTTCTTCAGCAATTAAGCGAGTACCAGGCAGCGCTGCAAAGGATCCCGCAGGCCGGTGGGCTGCCCGATCCGGAATTAAGTACCGGAGTATTTCTGAGACCAATGGAACTGGTAAGCGGAAACCAGATGGCCGATATAAGATTAATGCAGATGTTCCCCTGGCCGGGCGTACTCAGGAATGCCAGTGATGAGATGAGCCTTATGGCCAATGCAAAATATGAGCTGTTACGCGATGCAAAATTGCAGGTTCATTATGATGTCCGCCGGACATGGTACGATTTATTTAAGATCCGCAGGGATAAAGCTATCTCGGAAAAAAATATTGAGATCCTTAAGATGATCGAACGTCTTGCCCTGGCACAGTTCTCATCAGGACAACCAGTAAATACCGGTGTGACATCTACGGGTACAGGAATGACTCAGAGATCTGTCCCGGCAGGCAGTGAGGGTTCCGGTGGGATGCAGTCGATGGGGGCAGGTCAGGGAAATTCCGGTTCACCTTCATCAAACCGGCCTGCACAACCGATGACAGATCCTTCAATGGGTTCTTCATCCGGTGTTATGGGTCTGTCTGACCTTTTCAGGATAAGGATGGAAGTGCTGGAACTTGAAAATAAAATTGCTATGCTTAACGATCAGGAACAGGCCGTTGTGGCACGGTTTAACAGTTACCTGAACAGATCACCTTCGACGCCGGTTTATACTGACGATACACTGTCAACAGATCTGGCGGAGATACCGCTTTTATCTGATCCGGACAGCACCCTGTCGGAGAGTCCGATGCTTAACATGCTAAAATTTGAAACACAATCTGTTGAAGCCCGTAAAAAAATGGTCACTGCAATGGGTTATCCGATGATCGGTGTGGGTATCAATTATTCCGTTATCGGTAAAAATGAGATGTCGGCCTCTCCGATGAATGGGAACGACATGGTGATGCCCATGGTTTCTCTCACATTACCGGTTTACAGGAAAAAATACAAAGCAATGGTCAGGGAAGCTGATCTTATGAAAACAGCTTCAGCTCAAAATTACCAGGCAACAGCCAGCTCGTTGCAGGCTGAATACTACCAGGCTGTGCAACTGTACCTCGATGCGCAACGGAGGATAAAATTATATGAGGAACTCAGTCAGCTGGCTTCAAAATCGCTTGATCTTATGATAACAGGCTTCTCGTCATCTTCATCAGGACTGACTGATGTGCTGCGTGTGCAGCAGCAGTCGCTGGGGTATGAACTGCTGCAGGTCGAAGCGGTGGCTGACTTTAACACGGCTGTGGCACGGCTGGACCGGTTGATAACATTTTCGCAGATTCAATAAATACGGATTAAAATGAAAAATATAAGGCAGTTTAAAATATTCCGGAATAAGTATATCAGGGTTGTCGCCCTGCTGATATCCGGGATCTTTATCGGATGGATACTTTTTCATCGTGCCCCGGAAAATGAGGAGCGGCACAATCATTCTGCCGAAGCTGTTCAGGGAACTGTCTGGACATGTTCGATGCACCCTCAGATCAGGATGGATGAACCGGGGGAGTGTCCGCTATGCGGGATGGACCTGATCCCTCTTGTTCAGAATGGAACCTCTTCGATCGATCCCGATGCAATTCGTCTGACCAGTGAGGCAGCTCAGCTGGCCAATGTTCTTACCTCGGCGGTTACCAGGCAGAGACCGGTAAAGGAACTGCGTCTATACGGCAAGGTGCAGGCCGACGAAAGGTTGTTACAAAACCAGGTCGCGCATATTCCGGGCCGTATTGAAAAGCTTTACGTCAACTTTACCGGCGAACAGGTCACAAAAGGCCAGGTAGTGGCACAAATATATTCCCCTGAGATAATAACGGCTCAGCAGGAGCTGCTGGAGTCGGCCGGGATAAAACAAATCCAGCCTGCAATTTACGAAGCGGCAAAGGAGAAACTCCGCAGGTGGAAACTCACCGATGAACAGATTGGATCTATTGAAGCTTCCGGGAAAGTTCAGAGTGTTATCGATATAGTCTCAAATACCAGTGGTGTTGTGACGGAGCTTTTCGTCAGCGCCGGTGATTATGTTGCACAGGGAGCGCCGCTGTTTAAGATAGCTGACCTCTCGAGGGTATGGATCCTGTTTGATGCTTATGAAAGCGATCTGCAGTTTTTACAGCGGGGAGAGAAGATCAGATTCAGCTTCCGGGCCCTGGCCGGGAATGATTATTCAGGAACAATAGCATTTATAGACCCTGTAATTGATCAGGTCACACGAGTGGCAAAGGTGAGGGTTGAATCAGCAAATCCGTCGGGCAGACTGAAACCAGGGATGTTTGCTGCCGGAATTATCTCTTCATCGCCTGAAGAAATCGGGAACAGCATTATTATTCCCCGCTCCGCAGTTTTATGGACAGGGAAACGGTCGGTTGTTTATGTTAAAGAGCCGGGGACAGATGAACCGGTCTTTAAGGTGCGTGAAATAGGTCTCGGACCGGTAGTTGGGGAAAGTTATGTTGTTACTGATGGTCTGGACGAGGGTGAAGAGATAGTTACGAACGGTACTTTTAGTGTTGATGCTGCAGCCCAGCTTGAAGGAAAACCAAGTATGATGAGCCCTTCGGAGGGGAGTGTTCCTGCAACACATGATCACGGGAATATGTAACAGCCTGGATATTCCCTCGCTTGTCTGAGGTAATCGGGGTAATCTTTTAATAGCCCCAGTTCTGCAGGAGTTTTTTGTTACGGTCTATTGCTGCCTGCGGTATCGGGTTGAAATACATCTTCGTGGTGAACACATGCGGCATATCCATAGAAATTCTGGTATATGTCCATGTTCCGCTGTTATCGGCAGGAACTGTATTTGTGATCAATACACCATGAAGATCTTTGTTGAAAACCTCCTCTGCCTCTTTCCAGCGCCACAGATCGAATAATCGTTTGTGTTCAAATACAAGCTCGATCCTTCTTTCGTGATGTATGGCATCGCGCATTTCGGACTGTGACAGTCCCGTCGGAAGAGGAGGGAGGTCGGTCCCGGGTCTCTGCCTCACGGCATTGATAGCGTCGTAAACCGAAGCATCAGGACCAACGGCCTCATTCTGTGCTTCAGCATAACCCAACAGAACCTCGGCATAACGGTAATAAACGTGGTTGATACCTGAAAGATTACTTCTGGGAGGATGCAGGTTGTCGAGCCTCTTTTTGTTATGATAACCCGTTATAATATAGGGACCGGGACCATCAATATTCCATTCGATTGAACCATCATCGAAGGGCATTGTATAAATTGTATCCGCTTCAGTCATCCATTCCTGCTTATAGACACACCCGTTATACACAATAAAATCGTAAAACCTCTTTTCGCGACCCGTATATGGGTCCTGGTCATTATAACCTGAGGCAGGGTCGCTGATATTGAGGCCGTCAGCCATCTGGTACTCATCAACGATCTCCTGGGTGGGGCGGTAAACCCCCCATGTATAATAATAACCGTGTATCCATTGCGGTCCGCCGTAAGTATCGAAAGTATTTGGCATAGTGACCGGTACATGCTGCCTGTCCCATATCACCTCACAATTGTACTCGTTTATTTCGTGCCAGAATGTTTTCATCGGGCTGAACAGGTTATAGGTGCCTGAACCCTTATGTCCCCATGTATCGATGAACTGTCTGAATGTGGTAGCTGCACCGGCCCATCTGGCCGGGTCGGGGGTGGCAAAACTCTGCAGATCCTTATTAACAGGTTCGTTCGGCACCGCCGGTTCGGAGCTGTTATATGCAGGACTGGCTGCAAAGAGCTGAAGCCACCCTTTCAGCATCAGGGCTGCACCAAGAGTTGCCCTTCCTGCATCGCTGCTGCTGCGATCGTATTTCACCGCCAGATACCCGTTATCGACTATTGAAGTCAGCTCACCCACAAGGAAATCAAAGGTCTCTTCAAATGTACTTCGCGGAACGTAAATCTCATCGGCGGTCATTGTTTGTCTGACCTGTGGTTCGGTAATAATAGTCAACCCCCCGAGGAGCACAAACTGTTCGCTGTAGTAGTATGCCCTCAGGAATCTTGCCTCATCCATACGTTTGTTATACCATTCATCCGAATAATTTGTTCTGTTAGCTGTGATCTCCTGAATGAACTTATTGAGTTTCCTTATCTTGACATAAAGAGTTGCCCACCCTTCAAACTGGGCAGGACCGGTAGTCCCCATCATTACCGAACCGGAGGCCCCGCCGGTCGGTTTTACTATTCCCTTTCTCCAGTTCCACGAAGTGTAGTACTCCCCGGCAATATTATCATCCGTAAAATTATCAAGATTGTCAGGCTGATTTGACTTTTGTGGAAGGTCGCTGTAACAGTCGCTCAGGTAAACATCAGCGTTCCCCTCTGAAGCCCACATGGTAGCGTCGGTCAGCTTCGAGCTGTCTGTTGTTTCAATAAAATCATCGATGTTACATGACATCGCTCCGGAGAGTAATAGTCCCGTAAAAATAATGGTTCTGATAGTATGGGACTTAAGTAACGGCAGCAGGATAAAAACAGACTTCCTGCAAAAAGAACTGATTGATTTAAATTTTATCTGGCAGAACATATCATGTAATATTAAATCGACATGAATAAAACAGCAGCATTCACCGGTTAAAATATCGCTGCTTCAGGAGCTGTGATAGACACTTAAGGACTAATACATTGCAACTCAAATTTAGGGAAACTGAATTACTAATGCAAATTTTATGCCATACAAATTGGGTAAAATCTGAATATTTATAACTTTGTTATGATAATTTCCTTTAATAAAAACCTAACGACATGAAAAACATCCTGACAGCTCCTGTACGGAAGCCTAAGTTCACTCCAATCCTTTCGTGCTTTGCTATTTGCATTTTAATGACCGCTTCAGCAACATCTGCCGAGCCCAACTTTACAGGGAAGTGGAAGCTTAATACTGAATTAAGCAAACTGAACACCCAGATGTCGATGGCCCCCAAAACTCTTAATATACAGCATACTGCAAATAATCTGACTCTTGAGAAGTCGCTTGACTTTATGGGTCAGGAGTCGGCCATAACTGAAAAACATACGCTCGACGGGCAGGAATGTACAAATACATGGTTACAGGATTCACAAAGCACATCAATAGCTTTGTGGAATGAGGCTAAATTATCATTATGGATCTATTCGGCCGTTTCAGCACAGGGGATCTCCATAACCTCAAGCGAAGCTTTTTTCAGGGATGAGGCCGGTCACCTTGTTATTATCTTTAACATTGATTTCGGGGAAATGGGTAGTCTGGAAGAGACCTATGTTCTTGATAAGCAATAAGGAGGAAGGCGTGAGGAAGGAAGAAAGGCGTGAGTAAGAAGTAAGAAGTAAGAAGGTTCCAGAGTTTCAGTGTTTCAAAGTTCCAAAGTTCCAAAGTTCCAAAGTTCCAAAGTTCCAAAGTTGAAGAACTATCTATACCTGAATAACCTTCGAACCTTCGGACCATCGAACCTTCGAACCTTGAATCCATGTTCCAAAGTTCCAAAGTTCCAAAGTTTCAAAGTTGAAGAACTATCTATACCTGAATAACCTTCGAACCTTCGGACCATCGAACCTTCGAACCTTGAATCCATGTTCCAAAGTTCCAAAGTTCCAAAGTTCCAAAGTTGAAGAACTACCTTTAAATAGATAACCCTGGAACCCTGGAACCCTGGAACCCTGGAATCTGATGTTAACTACCTCATTTTGCAAAGCGCACGGTAAAAATTTTACCCCTCCATCCTCCCCTGAAGGGGCGGCTTTAATTCCAGCATGGTATTAAGTCTGTAACCTCCGGATTTGAGCTCCGATGGAGCGGCCTGGACAAAAAAACAGTCCGCCCCGACTGGGCTCAATTTTTTTTTTTGATTTCTACAAACAGTCCGTCCCTACGGGACTTTGGAAAGAGTGAGTGTGAGAGTGAGAGTGGGAAAACCCCCTGCGAATGAAGAATTCACCCGAGTCAGATTTATTTGACTTTGCTTTATTATTGGTGTAATTTAAACAAATATTATTGACTAACAGATTTCCTGGTCATCAACATTAAAAAACGGAACTATGAAAAAAATTTACATTATTTTCTCTGTTGCTTTGATGGTATTAGCTGCCTGTCAGCAAAAACCCGAAGTTATTGCTGTTGATATTGAAGCTGAAAAAGCTGCTCTGAATGTTATAACTGAAAAGGTTAATACGGCTTTCAGGGCGCATGATGTAGCAACCCTGACATCATTATTAACCGAAGATCTTATATGTTGCGGAACCGACCCCTCTGAATTCTGGAACAAGCAACAGATTACTGAGATGTGGACACAGATGTTTGCAGATACTGCCATGGAATTAAACAGTATCAGCGGACGGGTGGTAAAAGTTTCAGCCGACGGGAAGTCAGCAATTGTTGTTGACCAGTATATGTTGCCTTCAATAACTCCGAAAATACCATGGCGTAACGTATATCATCTGGTGAAAACAGAAGATACCTGGATGATTAACTTTATCAGTTCTGCTTTTATCGCGAAAAACGAGGATGTACCAAAATTAAACATGGCACTGGAGTGATGGGGCAGGGTATGGGGTGTATTATTTTTTTCGTACCAGCAAGACCCAGTCTGTGGTGATATCAGGAGGTGTGAATGAGATTTGTCTGCTATCCGGAGCGGTAACAGCGGGTATATTTTTTCTTTCTCCTGTTTTTGCGTCGATCCACTGGTTGTTATTGTATTGTCCGGCAGCTAATTTAAGTTTAAACGGACTGCCGTTTGAGGAGAACACAAGGTATTGATTCCCGCTGTCGGACAAACACCAGGCTTTTTTGGTATCATGTTCAGAAAGCAGCGAATCGGAGGGTGACATATTGTAAAACGTAACTTCTTTGTTCATCACGTTACTTAAAATGTCTATTTGAAATGCTGAAGCTGCATAAGGATTGTCGTTGCCATAAAAAGGCAAACCCTCGGGTCCGAAAGCCACCAGCGAATTTTCCCCGGCGTGTCCGCACCAGTTGAACGATGCGCCTCCGGTTACGCAGGCCCAGGCTGCCTGACGTAAGTCGTCAGGCGAAGCGCCTGATCTTTTTTGCCAATATCGTCGCCACAGAGCATTACCCTCAATCATATATACCGGTTTGCCTGGTACATATGCTGCAAGGCAGGCTTCGTGGTGGGTCCATGGCTCTTTCCAGTGAGGAACATCCAGCTCTCTGCTTTTCGAAAAGACATAATGATTTTCGATGGCTGCAAAATTATATTCCGGACGGTTATATTCATTTGAAACAGGGTGTTCGTCCTGGTAAGTACGCAAATGATCAAAGACATCATATTTCCTGACCAGTTGAGCCCAGCCCAGCTCATGTGTCTGCCTGTCGCCCGGGACTTCCCACACAAAACTCCAGCCTGAGATATTGGCATATGGAGCAAGCCGGGCAATCGTATACCGGACGAAAAAATCTTTTTCGGAGTCGCTTAAGTTTTCCCATTTTGGTCCGTTATTGCGGCTTCCATCAAAGCCAAGGAACATGTGCAGACCTATATTCCGGTCATTTAGCCATGACACGTGCTGTTCCATCATCTGCCAGACATCCAGACGCATGGTGCCTGAAGCCGAGCCATCCTGATAGAGCGCAAGATCCTGTGTTGAAGGAGCAGGCCCATCGTGGTAATATTGCTCAAAACAACAAAGCGAAAGCAGCCAGTTAACCTGTAAATGATTATAACCCCGGTCAATGATAGGTTGATAAACATTTTCAATTATCCAGCTGAAAGGTTGAGCTATGGCACCGTGGCCACTTTCGTAATACGACTTTAACCATACAGGATCGGTTCCGTTATAAGCCAGCCATCTGGGATTTTCATTATAAGCCCTCAATATTCCTTTACCCGCATCAGCTGAAGTACAAATAAAAATGTCTTCTCCTCCTGAAGTTGAATCACTCCACATCCATTTATATTTCCATCTTCCGGCTTCATCGGGCATAAAGCGGATTTTCCATATATTACCTGTTTGCTTATCTCCTCCGCCGGCACCGTTACCGTCGTAAAAACCGAAGAAATCTGTTACCTTACCTGAAGGCGAAGTAAAACGACATTTTAGTTCAACATCATAAAACTTGTTGGAATAATTATTGTTGTTTACAAACGATCGTTCAAAAGTACGATAAAGGCCAACCTGAGTTTCAGTTTGTGCCCTGGCAGAATTTATTGCTGAGATTGCAGCAAGGAGAAAAATGAAAATTTTGAATCTCATATCTTAAATTGTTCTATAAATCAAACACCTGAAAACAGTGTAATAAACCGGACAGAAATATTGAAAAGAAAGATCCATTTTTCAGATCAGGGTTAACGGTCATTTCCGGTCTTCAGATTGATCAGAATTACACCGTTGGAGCCTCTTGAACCATAGATTGATGCTGCTGATCCTTTAAGCACCTCAATTGATTTCACTTCGGAAGGATTAATATTATCGATTGAACTTACCTGGATGCCGTTTACCACGAAGAGAGGTTCGGTACTGAGATTAAGAGAGAATGAGCCCCGGATGTTGATACTTTTTCCGGTTACCTGAACCCCCGGCACTGTCCCCCTGAGCATTTCGTATATGTCGGGATAAGAGTCGTATTTATTGTCTTTTACATCCAGTTTGCTCACAGGCACTGTTAAATCATCAGGATTAACATCACCATATCCTACGTTTACAGGCTTACCGGTTGTGTTATTCTCCTGATCATCTTTCGAAGAGTCTGTCTCTTTAAGATTTAAACTGATGGCAGTCCGGCCTTCAATTTTTTCCTCTGCAATCTTGTTATTATAAAGGAAGACAGAGATCATTTCGGCATCAGTACGAACTGATACTTCAAAGTAGCCTTTATCGTCGGTAACACTACCCGTATTTCTCTTATCAACTACAATGGCAGCTCCGGCGACAGGATTCTGATAAACATCAATAACAAAACCTGTTATTACAGTCTTCTTATCAGACTTGCTGTTTCTCGTCTGCCCGATAACAGCTGTCGGCAGACAAACAATAATAAGTAAAAATATAACGATCGTTGTTTTCATTTTCCAAAAAATTTTGATAAATGTACTATAATTCTTTAAAGAATTTTGTCGGCGCTGTAATAAAGGGAAAGTAATGATTTAAAAAATTCCGGATTCTTATGACGATGAAAGAATAAGGTATATGTCCGGGAAAAACTGCCAATTGAAAGACCCGGCCCTGCAATTGTTAAAAAGTGTTAAAAATAGTTAAAACTGGAATTACTTAATGAATTGTTATAGGTGTCAGGGATTGGTACTGCATATTACAACAAAACCCAAAACCTGAAAGATAATCTAACTGTTCTCATGCAAGGCTCCAAGTTTAATGCAATATCTGATGGAAGTAACTTTTTTCATATAGAAGTTCTGATACTGCTGCTTGCACAATGCATAATATTGAGTAGCAGCGGTCGGGGAATTTCATTTGTCAAGTTTAGATTAATGAGTTTTAGAGTTAAAAAGCAGTTCTTAACTGGAAGAACTGCTTTTATTTTTAAGTTGTAATAATTTATTATTGGGAAGATACTATTTTTTATGATCAGAATCGGAGCAGTTGTCCATTTGCCGGTAATTGAATTGCATACAGGTTTATCACGTATATTCCTGTATCTCTGTCGTTTTACTGACCCTGAAGTGACTTTGGCCGGTTTAATAAAACACTTCAGACCGGCACCAACCTGACACTTCAGTTTTTCTGTCTTAGGAATTTAATCTCTGTTTTTAATTTTTAAATAACCATTAAAACAATCTATGCTATGAAGCAAAAAAACAAATGCGGGCGATCAGCACCACAGAGCCCGAAGAGAAGGCTGCTGAAACCCAAACCAGGGTTTGCTGTAATCATTTTGGCAATTTTTAGTTTGTTTGCTACAAATTCGTATGCCCAGGGCGTAAATGACGGGAATTCGGATTTAGCCAGTAACAAACTGTTTGCAATGAATAACGATGTCAGTATTGTATCTGACAATTATGAACCTGGTCTCGCTTCCGGATCTGTTGTTCAGCAGAGGGAGATAACGGGAACAGTAGTTGATGAAACAGGGAGTCCGCTACCAGGAGTCTCTGTAAGTATTAAAGGAACAACTATCGGGATACTGACCGGTGCCGACGGTAAGTTCTCACTGCGGGTTCCTTCTGAGGGGGGTACCCTCGCATTCAGTTTTGTGGGTATGATAGGTCAGGAGATCGCTATTACCAGTAGTAATACTTACAGGGTAACATTGGCCGAAGATCGTGTTGCTCTCGGCGAGGTAGTTGTTATTGGTTACGGATCGGTCAGCAAGAAAGAACTGACAAGCGCCGTATCAAGTGTAAACCGTGAAAGTTTTCTTGATGTGGCATCAGTTAACCCTGTGATGCAGATAGCTGGTAAGGTGGCCGGTGTATCCATCATTAACACAGCGGCTGCGGATCCCAACTCAACGGCAAATATCCAGGTAAGGGGGGTATCTTCTAGAACAGCAGGTATTGAACCACTTGTTGTAATAAACGGTGTCCCGGGCGGAAACCTTCAGAACATTAACGAAAATGATATTGAGTCAATTTCTATTCTGAAAGATGGTGCCGCTTCATCAATTTACGGAACCCGCGGATCCAACGGTGTCATCCTTGTTACAACAAAAAAAGGTGTTGCTGACGGACAGTTCAGGGCTTCCTATAACGGGTATGTAAGTTTTGATGTAGCCAAGCGCGAGATCAATGTACTTACTGCCGAACAGTGGAGGAACCATCCTGAGAGAGGAAATGATTTTGGTGCAAGCACCGACTGGTTTGAAGAGCTTACTCATACCGGGGTGACCCAGAATCATACCTTCCAGTTTTCAGGTGGTGACCCGAGAAATAATTACCGGGCAACAATTGACGTAAGGGATGCCAGTGGAATTGATATAAGATCAACACGTGAGTCGGTTGGAGCAAGGCTCTCATTGAATCACATCGCTGCAAATGAATTATATCAGATAGGTATAAACATTGCACCGCGTGTTATAAATTCAAACGATGCTGACTATTCGGTATTCTGGCAGGCTTTATCGTTGAACCCGACAATGCCTGTAATGAACCCAGACAATCCTTCACTTTTTTATGAACCAACCACCTGGGAAGCCATTAACCCTGTTGAGTTGCTGAAACTCGAGCAGGACAGGACTGAAACCAGATATCTTGACTGGGATGGTACATTAAAAATAAATTTACTGCCATTGTTTGCTCCTGGTTCAAACCATGTCCTGAACACTTCAGTAACCATAGCACAGCAGATAAATGACGATAACAGCTACTGGTTCCGTCCGTCCACATCGACCCAGGCTATTAAAGTGGGGCGTAAAGGACAGGCATCACAGAGCAGGGCCAACACACAACAGAAAAGTTTTGAATGGCTTGTTAACTACGGTACAAAAATAGCTGAACATAATATTAAAGTGCTTGGTGGTTACAGTTACCAGTATTTTGTAAATACTTCTCTTACAGCTGAAAACAGTGACTTTACCACCGATATGTTCGGATACAACAACCTTGATGACGGCTCATATAATAGTTCATCAGTTGGCCGTTTAGGGATGACCTCAGGGAAACAGGATTCCAAACTTGTTGCATTTTTCGGTCGTTTGAGTTATGACTACAAAGGGAAATATCTGGCTACTGCCTCATTAAGATATGAAGGATCATCAAAATTCGGAGCTAACAATAAATGGGGGTATTTCCCGGCTGTCTCCTTCGGATGGCTGATGAGTGAAGAGACTTTCATAAAAGACATATCCTGGATCAATGAGCTTAAGATCCGTGGTGATTATGGTATTACCGGAAACCAGAACTTCAGCAACTATAACTCACTTTCGACTATGGGAGCTACCGGAAGTACAACCCAGACACTTTATCGTGGAACATACTATGTGGGATGGGCACCAAACAGGAATCCAAATGCTGACCTCAGATGGGAGCTTGGTAAAAACTGGAACGTGGGTGTCGATTTTGCATTCCTGAATAACAGACTGAGCGGAAGTTTAACTTACTTCAACCGCACACAGCAGGATCTCCTGGGTAACTACGAAGTATCTGTGCCACCGAATATTGTGAACACAAGTTTTGTGAACGTCGGGACCATGAGGAACACAGGCTTCGAAACTGAGATAAATTTCGCCGCTATTCAGAACAAGGATTTCTCATATAATATCGGATTCATTGCTTCGACACAGAACAATAAGTTCATCTCATTCTCAAATGATCTCTATTCAGGGCAGACATTCTACTGGCAGAGCTCATTCCCGGCTCCCGGAAGCCCCGGATCGGTTCAGCGAATTGAAGAGGGACAAAGGATCGGAACATTCTACACATATGAATATGCCGGAGTAGATGACATAGGCAACTGGCTTATCTATGGCAGTGATGGTGAAGTAAAATCAATAACCGAAGGAGTTGATATCGATAAAGTTGCTGTCGGAAACGGATTGCCAAAGCTGATGCTTTCAACCAGTCATAATTTCAAATACAAAAACTTCGATCTTTCACTGTTTTTCAGAGGCAACTTCGGATACCAGGTTTACAATATTCATGAATTTTACTGGGGACTTCAATCCGCCGCTGCCAACCTGAACGTCCTTGACTTAACTTTTACAAAGAACAACCATATTGTAAAAGGTATGAATGAGCACAATAGCTATTTTGTCCAGAATGCTGATTTCATGAAACTTGATGTGGCTACACTGGGTTATACACTGAAGACTAATTCAAAATGGATCGGCGATGTAAGAATCTATTTCACCGGAAGAAACATGCTGCTTCTTACAGGTTACGACGGTGTCGATCCCGATATCTTCCCGGTTAACGGGCTTGAACCAGGAGTACCTTCGGGAAAGAAAAGCTACTACCCGGCTACCCGGCAATATCTGTTCGGGCTCAGACTTAATTTCTAACATATAAAGCAAATTATCATGAGAAAAAAGAAATATATAAAATATGCCGTTTGGGTAGCAACTTTATTAACTGTTTTGAATATGAGTTGCACCAAACTTGATGAAAATGTTTACGATATTATTGTCTCGGACAATTTTTATGTCACCAAGGCAAATGTGATCCAGTCGTTTACCCGGCCTTTTAATTATGCCTATAGTACCTTTTCCGGACCAATTTTCCAGATCAATGAAAACACGGCCGATCAGTTTATGACAGCTAACCGTCAGGGTCACTGGCTCGATGGACAGGTTTACTTCCGTCTTCACAAGCATACATGGACGCTTGACGACTCAAATCCAAGAAATGCATGGCTTAATCCTTTCAGGGGCGTAGCTTATTGCAACAGTTCGATAGCTGACCTCTCGAAACTGGATCCTTTGCAATTTAGCATGACTCAGGCCGAGATGGATAATATGCTGGCGCAGCTAAAGGTCCTGCGTGCATGGTTCTATATAAACCTGCTCGATCTTTTCCGCAATGTGCCTATTGTTACTGATTATCCAAGTGCCGATCTTATGCCTTTCCAGGCAACACCAAAAGAGACATTTGATTTCATTGAAACAGAGTTACTCAATGCCATGCCACTCCTCGAAGCAAAATCAGGAGCAGGGGGCAATCAGGCAAAACAGGGAGAATGGAACAAGGCCGGTGCAGCTGCACTGCTTGTCAAGCTTTATCTGAACGCAAACCTGTGGATAGGCGAAGATCACGACGCAGATGTAGTAACCTATGCTGAGAAGATAATTAATGGCGACTACGGAACTTATGCGATCGACGAGCGTTGGGATGCCCCGTTTGACTGGAATAATGAAACCAGTGACGAGATAATTTATGCATTCCCGAGTTCGTACGGATATACCCATTATGTGTACACCTCTAGTATGTACTGGTGGGGCGCGCCGTTTAAGGCAGCTCCATACTTCGGTTTCAGCGACTGGGGTGATATGAACCACCGTTACGGTCTTCAGCCGGGACTTGACCTGGAAGGAAATGAGTATCCATGGGCAAACGGAAAACCAGTCCGCCAATTCATGAAATATTCTGATGATGTCAGACTTGAAAAATACAGGAATCTCGGAAATTCAACAAGAAAAGGGATGTTTTTACGCGAGTCGCTCGACTACAGGAATGCAAGTGGCGATAAGATCTTTGTGAAGGCTGATAACGGAAGGTACACCCTCTATATGCGCGACCAGGTGGGATGGTTTGAAGATACTGATACTCTCAGCATTTCACCCAATGCCACAAGCGGGTCCGTTATGATCTCCGACATGGATCATGCCGACCAGAGCTCAGGCTGGTGTCTTATTAAATATCCTATTTACAGGACTGCTGATGCAGGGAAGATGCAATCGGACTTTGCTGTCATCAGACTGGCAGAGATCTATTACTCACTTGCTGAAGTAAAATTCAGGGCAGGCGAATTGATTGAGGCTGAACAACTGCTGAACGAGGTTCGTAAAAGATACTATCCGGAAGGCTCCGAAAGTCTTTACGCTGAAGACGGAACGGAAATCACCGAACAGGAACTGCTTGATGAATGGGGTCGTGAATTTATCGGTGAAGGCATGCGCAGGACAGTACTTTGCCGCTTTGACGCCTACTCATCTGAATGGTGGGATAAACCGGCAGAGACAGACGACCATACCATGCTTATGATGATAAGTCGTACAATATTGCAGGCTAATCCAAACCTGGTTCAGAACCCTGGTTATCCATCCAATTAGTTTGTAATTTTTAAACAGAATAGAAGAGGCTGTCCCGGATCAGGAGACAGCCTCTTTTTCCTGTTATGGGTATATTCAGATTTTGGAACAATGAGTATTACCAGCATTGTTTTTGATTAAAATTACTTCTATATTCAGGTTTTTTGATTTTGTGTTAATTACCTTTTTTAACCTTATTATCAGCCCCGGACTTTAAGTATAAATATTGGTTTGTAAAATTGATAAAACATTAATAAAGTGATAAATATAAGGCAGAGGCCACTTAATAAACATTTCCCGGAACAGGTAGTCGTAATTGGAATTATCGTTTTGAACTTTCTTTATTTTGCCGTACTAAACCGCTATCATATTGCTTACCTGGAACAAAATCAGCTTTTTCGTTTTGACTGGAGTTATCTAACCGAGTTTCTGAATAAACCTGGTGGCTTAGCTGAATATACCGGATCATTCTTAATCCAATTCTATATTGTACCTGTTGCCGGAGCTGTGATCATAACATCGTTAGCCTTTGCATGTTTCGTGGTAGTCAGAAGTATATTGAAAAAACTGAATATTTCAGGCATTCTCTGGCCACTGATCACCATTTTCCTCCTGGCGATCGTACAGAGCGATCACATATATCATCCCGGATTTACCATAGGATTTTTACTTGCCCTTACTTTTTTCTATGTATATATTTCATTGGAAAATAATTATTTACGGTTAATTGCCGGGACTTTCGGATGTGTGCTGCTTTACGTTATATCAGGTGAGTTCGCATTTCCGGCAGCGTTTCTGATCGTGATTTATGAATTACTCTTCAAAAAGGGTCATCTTAACCGCGCTTTTGTCTGGCTGTCGCTGGTTCTTGTTTTTCTGATCATATATCTTCTGACAGAATTTGTCTACCTGCTCCCTGAAAAATATACCTGGACCGGGACTCTTTTTGTGGGAAATATGACAACCATATACGGATTGATAATTTTAATGGCATATTTACCCGGTCTATTATTGATTAACAGAATATTTTTCAGATTAAGGGCAAAACCGGTCACTGAAAATAAATGGAACCGTAAATCTGTGATCGCCGGGGGTACTCTTCTTCTGATTTTATCATCAGTAACACTCCTGGTTGCCAACGATCCTGAAATGGAGTTACTACTCGGAATTGACCATAATGTAAGAAAATCCGAATGGGACCGGGCATTAAAACTCTCGTCCCGGTCTCCCGGACCAAATCCAATAGTTATTTACCTTACAAATATTGCGCTCTATAAATCAGGGCAGATGGGCGATTTAATGTTCCGTTTCCATCAGAATGGCCCTGACGGTTTATGGCCTGGATGGTTAAGTGATACATCTCCATATTCGGGTTGTGAGATCTTCTACGAAATGGGTTATTTTAATGAAGCATACCGTTGGGCATTCGAAATAATGGTTGCTAAAGGACAAACACCCCGCCTGGTTAAGATGCTGGCAATCACCTCGATAATTAATGGTGATTTTAAAATGGCCGAAAAATACCTTACACTGCTCGAAAGAACAATTTTTTACAGGAAATGGGCCCGGCATTATATAAAATGTATTGAAGATCCTGAAATTTTAAACAGCGACGATGAGATCACAGCAAAACGCCGGTTGCTGGTTGATCGTGATTTTTTTGCTGATGCTTACGAACATGAAGTTACATTTGACGGACTTCTTGAAAATCACCCCGGCAACAGGATGGCCTTTGAATATTTCATGAGTTCCCTTCTCCTTAAGAAGGACATCAGTGCTTTTATAGCAAATATTAACCGCTTAAAGGAGTTGGGCTTCGCGAAGTTACCTGTTCATTACGAGGAGGCTCTGCTGCTTTATATGTCAGGCTCAAATAAAGATGTTGTCCCCGGAGGTTATACCATTAGCCAGCTGACGCAACGACGTTTCAGTAATTTTATGAATGCTTCTGCGACTTATAATCCGAAAATACAGGCACAACAATCATTTACTAAGCTTTTTGGAAATACCTATTGGTTTTATTTCTATTTTAAGTAAGCGATGTCTGAAGATCAAATGAATTCAAAAACGCAACTGATGAGAATAAACAGAAGTAATTATTGTTGTTTTAAAGTCATCTTATTATTAATACTGTCCCTGATGATCTTTTCCTGTTCCGGAAACTTGCAGGATCCTGTGACATCTGACCGTGAACCGCAGATTTTTCCGGATTATTCGGATATTACAATACCACCAAATATCTCCCCTTTGAACTTTCTGATAAATGAGACCGGAGATAAATATATGGTGAAATTTCGCCGGAATAATAGTGAAGAATTCTCTCTTAGCCCGACTGGTAATTCAATACGTATCCCTTTAAATAAATGGAAAAAGCTTCTGGCCAATGCAGCAGGAGGAGATATTGAAATAGAAGTCATGGTCAGAAAGGATGGCGAATGGGTCCGTTTTAAGCCGGTAGTAAATCATGTGGCCCCTGACCCGGTTGACTCTTATCTGGTTTACAGGTTAATTGATCCGGGTTTTGAACTTTGGGGTAAAATGGGGATCTATCAGAGGAGTATTGAAAACTTTGATGAATCACCAATAATGTTAAATAAACTGAGCGGCCATAACTGCATGAATTGTCATTCATTTTTGAAGAATGATAACGATAACATGTTATTCCATCTCAGGGGAAATAACCCCGGAACAATAATTTACACTAAAGGCTCACTTAAAAAGGTGAATACCGCCACTGACAGTACTATTTCAGCCGGGGTATATCCTGCCTGGCATCCCGGCGGGGAAAAAGTAGCCTTCTCGGTAAATAATATCAGACAGGTATTTCATGCAATACCTGATAAAAAGATTGAAGTTGTTGATGAATCTTCCGATTTGATTATTTATGATACTGCGACCAATACTGTCAGTCAATGTGCTGAAATAGCCTCAGAAGAACGATTTGAAACATTTCCGGTATGGTCGGCGGATGGGCGTTATTTGTACTTTTGCAGTGCAAAGGCGTTACCCCGCACCCGGTACAATGAAATAAAGTACGACCTGTTACGCATTGCCTATGATCCTGCAACGAATAAGTTCGGAGCTACCGATACGATAGTCTCTTCAACGTCTACCGGCCTTAGCATTTCATTTCCGCGTCCGTCTCCCGATGGCAGATATATTCTGTTTTGTATGTCAGGATATGGGAATTTCACTATCTGGCATTCTGACAGCGACTTGTATTTATTAAATACAGAAAATAATGAGATATCGAAACTGAATGTCAATAGTGATCAGACAGAGAGTTTCCACTCGTGGTCATCAAACGGACGGTGGATTGTCTTTAGCAGTCGCCGGAGCGATGGACTCTTTACGCGACCATGGCTTGCATATTTCGGTGAGGATGCTGAAACCGGTAAACCATTTATCTTACCTCAGAAAGATCCTCAGTTCTATAAGACTTTTCTGAAATCTTACAATGTGCCTGAATTTGTAATCAATAAGGTACAACTCAATCCCCGGGAAGTGTCGAAAATTGTTGGGAAAGCCCCGGAAGATGCCCGTTTTGTAAGCAACTGACAGGCAGGGGGAAGAAGCAGGGGGCAGGGAGCGGAAAAAGGCGTGTTGGGAGCGAAGCGACTCAATCCCGCGAACGCGGGAAGGCGTGAGAAGTAAGAAGTAAGAAGGTTTCAGAGTTCCAGAGTTCCAAAGTTCCAGAGTTCCAAAGTTCCAAAGTTGAAGAACTACTAAATGTTCATGGCTTTAAAGATTTCGTAGATACAATATTTGTCGATGTAAACTCAATCCCTGTGCAATGCGGGCGGTAAAACCGGAAAAGGTGCGAACCACGCCCTTTTTTGTAGCGGGAAGGCTGGTGTAGCGGGCGTAAAAAAAGGGTGGGGTTGGTTTTTCCGGGCTCCTTTACTTTGTTACTTTCTTTTGGAGAAGCAAAAGAAAGTAAGAAAATAGAATAGATAACGAAAATCAAACCTCTACTTCCAGGAACTAACTAAGATTGTATTAGACTAATTCTATTTAATTTGTAGATGTTAACATATTCATTATGAAATGTGGGATGCAAACCCGGAACGGGTGCGAAATGAATTTACCCCTCCATCCTCCCCTGAAGGGGCGGCTTTAGATACCCCAGGGTATTAAGTCCCCCCTTGGGGATTCAGGGGGAGGAAGGACTTGGCAGAGGGCGGAAAGCAGAAGGTTCCAAAGTTCCAAAGTTCCAAAGTTCCAGAGTTCCAGAGTTGAAGAACTACTTTTACATGGATAACCTTCGAACCTTCAAACCTTCGAACCTTCGAACCTTCGAACCTTCGAACCTTCGAAACTTCAAACCTTCGAACCTTCAAACCTTCGAACCCTGGAACCCTGGAACCCTGGAACCCTGGAACCCTGGAACCCTGGAACCTGATGTTAACTACCTTATTTTGCAAAGCGCACGGTAAAAATTTTATCCCTCCATCCTCCCCTGAAGGGGTGGAATAAGGACCAGAGTGTGAGTGAGAGCGAGAGTGTGAAAACCCATCACATTTGATGATTTCACACCTGTTGATGCGGCCTGTTTGTAGAAAATGTCTGGTTCTTAAAAAAGTTAAAGATTAATAAGATCAGATCGATTAAAAGCCTTAATTTTAGGTTAATAAATTGATCTTATTGGAATCCGTATGATTGTCCACAATCAAATCATGACTAATTCTGACTTCCGGTCTGACGAACCTTTCCCGGCGAAATCAGTTATATGCTGTTCTGCCATACATTTAAATTTAAAATAGTATAATGATGAAAATCCTGAAGAGAATCTTACTCGGGTTTCTTATTTTCCTTGGATTGCTGGTGATTGCCTTTGTAATCCTGAAACAATATCAAAAGCCTGAAATAATATCCCTCGAACGGAGGATGATTTCTGAAGATGAAATTGACAGGATGGCAAGGGAATTGGTAGATCAAATGACTCCCGAAGAAAAGGCCGGTATGATGTCGGCGGTGTTAAAAAGTCCGTTGAAACTGGTTATCGAAATGGTAGGTGACGGAGGATATAATCAGCACTCTTACCAGGCAGGAGGCAATGAGCGGCTTAAAATTCCGACCATGAGGTTTTTTGATGGTCCCCGGGGAATGGTAAGCGGTCAGGCAACCTGTTTCCCCGTCCCGGCAGGCCGTGCAGCCTCCTTTGACCCCGACCTTGAATTCAGGATCGGTGAGGCGATAGGGAGGGAGATAAGAGCTAATGAAGGAAACTATTTTGGCGGTGTGTGTATTAATTTACTACGTCATCCTGCCGGAGGAAGGGCACAGGAAGGATATGGAGAGGATTCGTATCTGTCGGGACTGATGGGAAGTGCCCTGATGAGCGGTGTTCAGACACAAAATGTTATGGCATGCATAAAACATTATGCTGTTAATAACCAGGAGAAGACAAGATTTAAAGTCAATGTGGAGGTTGAAGAACGTGTGCTGAGGGAAGTTTACCTGCCTCATTTCAAAGAGTGTATCGATAACGGAGCAGCAAGTGTGATGGGAGCCTACAACAGGTTCCGCGGTGATCAGGCATGCGAAAGTCAGTATCTTCTGACCGGGGTGTTAAGAGAAAACTGGAACTTTAAAGGCTTTACTATCAGCGATTTTGTAATGGGAGTGCGCAACACCGAAAAAGCCGCTTCAGCAGGACTGGATATAGAGATGCCGTCAATAAAGTATTATGGTGAGAAACTTGTTTTGGCATTACAGGAAGGGAGAGTCCCTGAGACCTATGTAGACGAGAGTGCTTTTCGCATTGCAAGAACTATATTGAAATTTGAAACAGCACCGGACCCTGTTCCGGAATATCCACAGTCGCTGATCGGGTGCGATGAACATGTTTCCCTTGCCCTTGAAGCCGCTGAAAAGTCGATGGTTTTGTTACAGAATAACGGACCTATCCTCCCTTTTGATAAGACTAAGATAAAATCAGTACTCGTTGTCGGGGAACTGGCCAAATGGGAAAACATAGGTGATCATGGGTCCAGCAGGGTAAAGCCGGCTTATGTAATAACTCCGCTTGAGGGACTGACCAGTCAGTATGGTCAGACAATTGATTTTACCTGGGATAGCGGAGAAGATATCCCAGCGTTAAAAGATAAGATCAGTAAGGCCGACGCTGTAATATTTGTGGTTGGTTACAATCATGAGGATGAAGGAGAGGGGGTGGACAGGGTAAGTTTACGGCTTCATGAAAATGAAAGTAAATTGCTCCGGGAGGTTGGCCCTCTCAATCAGAATTCAGTTGCCGTACTTATTGGCGGGGGTGCAATTATAGTTGAAGAGTGGAAGGACAAAGTACAGGGTATCGTTAATGCTTTTTACCCAGGCATGGAAGGAGGAACGGCTATTGCAAAGCTATTGTTCGGGGATATTAATCCGGGTGGGAAATTGCCTTTTACGATAGCAACCGACGAAAGTCACTATCCGCCTTTTGACATGCTGGCCACTGAGGTAACTTACGACAGATACCATGGTTATGTCAGGCTGGACCATGAAGGGAATAAACCTGCTTTCCCTTTTGGATTCGGACTCTCATATACCAGGTTCGTTCGCGACAGCCTAACGGTTGAAATTCAAAATGACCAGATCGTCGCTTCAGTAAATGTGTCGAATGTCGGGGACAGGAAGGGAGATGAGGTCGTTCAGCTTTATATAGGTTATGAAAATTCTGCAGTTGAAAGGGAACACAAGCTCCTGAAAGGATTTGATCGTGTGTCGCTGAATCCGGGAGAAACGATGAGAGTCTCTGTCGTTTGTCCGTTGGATAAGATCAGGTATTACGATCCGGCAAAAGAAACATGGGAGCTGGAGAAAATTGAATATCAGGCGTATGTCGGATCCAGCAGTGACGAGGGTGATTTAATAAAGAGCTCATTCATAATAGAATAGTATTTTTCCTATTAATATCCGGTAAAAGGACTGACAGGTCTGTGTGACTCTGTTACATGAGGCGGTACTCCGGGCCAGGTATTACGCTCCTACGGAGCTCAAAACCGTTTGTTACTGGTTTTTCTACAAACAGGTCGCATCTACGAAGCTCAAATCGATTCGTTACAGTCGTCTTTTCTACTAACAGGCTGCTCCTGCGGAGCCGGGAGTTTCACTATTACGGTGCAATGGGTTTCCTCACTCTCACTCTCACTCTCACTCTTTCTTAAGTCCCGTAGGGACGACCTGTTTGTAGTAATCATACAGAAAATGAGTTCGGAGCCCCGTCAGGGCGACCTGTTTGTAACTTACATTCTGAAAATATTATTTATTTTTGGAATGGAATAAATATGTAATAATCTGAATTATGGCTAACGTCTACACTCAAATCTATCTGCAATTGGTATTTTCGCCTGTGGGGCGAGAAAATGTAATTCCTCAGAGACATAAAGAGGAATTACAGAAATACACATCCGGAATTATCCAAAACCGGAAACACAAGCTACTTGCAATAAATTTTATGACTGATCATGTTCATATTCTTACCGGGTACAATCCTTCCCAACCATTACCTTACATGATCAGGGATATTAAGGTAATCTCTTCAAAGTTCATTAACGAAAAGAAATGGTTACCTGGCAGATTTCAATGGCAGGATGGATACGGAGCTTTCTCTTATTCGCGCTCGCAAATTGATGACGTAATTAATTATATTAATTCTCAGGAGGAGCATCACAAGAGAGTTTCGTTTAAGGAGGAATACCTGAGATTGTTGGATAAATTTGATGTTGAATATGATCCGGGGTACCTGTTTGACTGGCTATGATCTTTTCAGGTCGCATCTACGAAGCTAAAAATAGTGGTTTGTGGCATGCTTACTACAAACAGGTCGCTCCTACGGAGCTCAAAACCGTTTGTTACTGGTTTTTCTACAAACAGGTCGCATCTACGATGCTCAAATCCGTTCGTTACAACCGGTTTTTCTACTGTAGGGTGGTAAAAAAGAGAGGAGATAAGCAAATGAAGAAGCCGTTTCAATTATGATATGAGACGGCCTCCCTTTTTCTCTTTTTCACTCTCTGTCGGGGTGATCTGACTCGAACAGACGACCCTCCCGACTTCAGTCGGGATGCGCAGCCAGCTGTGATGGAGTAGTCGTGAGGAAAAGATATATGGTCTGCAAAAAAAAGAGCCTGCTCAACAGCAGACTCCCAATTTCTCTCTTTCACTTTTTAGTCGGGGTGATCTGACTCGAACAGACGACCCTCCCGACTTCAGTCGGGATGCGCTGCCAGCTGTGATGGAGTAGTCGTGAGGAAAAGATATATGGTCTGCAAAAAAAAAGAGCCTGCTAAACTGCAGACTCCCAATTTAACTCTGTCGGGGTGATCTGACTCGAACAGACGACCCTCCCGACTTCAGTCGGGATGCGCAGCCAGCTGTGATGGAGTAGTCGTGAGGAAAAGATATATGGTCTGCAAAAAAAAGAGCCTGCTAAACAGCAGACTCCCAATTTCACTCTTTCACTTCTTAGTCGGGGTGATCTGACTCGAACAGACGACCCTCCCGACTTCAGTCGGGATGCGCTGCCAGCTGTGATGGAGTAGTCGTGTGGAAAAGATATATGGTCTGCAAAAAAAAGAGCCTGCTAAACTGCAGACTCTCTATTTCTCTCTTTCACTTTTTAGTCGGGGTGATCTGACTCGAACAGACGACCCTCCCGACTTCAGTCGGGATGCGCTGCCAGCTGTATGGAGTAGTCGTGAGGAAAAGATATATGGTCTGCAAAAAAAAAGAGCCTGCTAAACTGCAGACTCTCTATTTCTCTCTTTCACTTCTTAGTCGGGGTGATCTGACTCGAACAGACGACCCTCCCGACTTCAGTCGGGATGCGCTGCCAGCTGTGATGGAGTAGTCGTGAGGAAAAGATATATGGTCTGCAAAAAAAAAGAGCCTGCTCAACAGCAGACTCCCTATTTCTCTCTTTCACTTTTTAGTCGGGGTGATCTGACTCGAACAGACGACCCTCCCGACTTCAGTCGGGATGCGCTGACAGCTGCTATGGAGTAGTCGTGAGGAAAAGATATATGGTCTGCAAAAAAAAGAGCCTGCTCAACAGCAGACTCCCTATTTCTCTCTTTCACTTTTTAGTCGGGGTGATCTGACTCGAACAGACGACCCTCCCGACTTCAGTCGGGATGCGCAGCCAGCTGTGATGGAGTAGTCTTATGGAAAAGATATATGGTCTGCAAAAAAAAGAGCCTGCTAAACTGCAGACTCTCTATTTCTCTCTTTCACTTTTTAGTCGGGGTGATCTGACTCGAACAGACGACCCTCCCGACTTCAGTCGGGATGCGCTGCCAGCTGCTATGGAGTAGTCGTGAGGAAAAGATATATGGTCTGCAAAAAAAAGAGCCTGTTCAACAACAGACTCCCAATTTCACTCTTTCACTTCTTAGTCGGGGTGATCTGACTCGAACAGACGACCCCTTGCACCCCATGCAAGTGCGCTAGCCAACTGCGCCACACCCCGAAATGTTTTTAATGATTATCCCGTCTTAACAGGCGGAAAAATACGTCTGCAAAATTAATCAACAATTCGGATAATGCAAACACTCCTGATCCATCTGTTGGTAATATTTAAAAAACAAACTGCCTGCCATCGCAATATTAAGCGCTTCCCCACGATCAGTTATTTCATCCTGTTCCATTACACAATTTCATCAGAATATAATTTTTATTTTAATGGTCTGATGGAACCCACATGTCTGAAAATTATATACATACGTGTTTGTTTCTGCAATACATGTGGGTTTCATTAATAGCATTTACCGTGTTATCTGATTTCTGCTGTGTAAGCTCCATTTTAAAACGATCATAAGCTTTTTTTTCGTAGTTTTGCCACAATCAAAAACCTTATTTCATGGAGCTTTTTAAACCACTCGATCTTAGTAACGACCCAAAGAGCGAAACCGTTAATATTGAGGATAATACAACTGTACGATGCCTGATAATCGGGTCGGGTCCTGCCGGATATACAGCTGCCATATACGCAGCAAGGGCAAACCTTAAGCCTGTTCTCTATACCGGGCTGCAGATGGGCGGACAGCTGACCACGACTACCGAGGTGGAAAACTTTCCCGGCTATCCCGATGGTGTAACCGGTCCGGAGATGATGGAGGACATGAAAAAGCAGGCCGAACGCTTCGGTACGGACATCCGTATAGGAATCGCCACAGCTGTCAATTTCGGAGGTAAAAAACATAAGGTGACATTCGACGAAAACAAGATCATCGAGGCTGATACGGTAATCATTGCAACCGGGGCAACTGCCCGCTACCTTGGAATTGAGGCAGAAAAAAAATATGCCGGCATGGGCGTATCGGCATGCGCAACATGCGACGGATTCTTCTATAGAGGCAAAGATGTTGTTGTTGTCGGGGGAGGGGATACCGCCGCCGAAGAGGCTACATATCTGGCCGGTCTCTGCCGTAAGGTATACCTGGTGGTCAGAAGGAATGTGCTGAGAGCCTCAAAAGCAATGCAGGCGAGGGTACTTTCATTTCCAAACATAGAGGTTCTCTGGGAACATCAGGCCATTGACCTGTTCGGCGAAAACGGAGTCGAAGGCGTGGTGCTGGTAAAAAAGAAGGGAACTCCCGCAGAAGAGATAGTCAAAATAAATATACACGGGTTCTTCCTGGCAATAGGACATACCCCCAACTCCGACATATTCAGAGAATATATCGAAACAGATGATGCAGGTTATATAAAAACTATCCCGGGAACCACAAAGACAAATGTGCCGGGAGTGTTCGCAGCAGGTGATATCCAGGATCCTCATTACAGACAGGCAGTTACAGCGGCCGGTTCGGGATGTATGGCTGCCATGGACGCTGAGAGATACCTTTCGGAAGTCAGGCAACAGGCATGACCCACCTTCGCTGAAGCTTCGGTGGGCGAAGGGCGTGTTAGGAGCGAAGCGACTCAATCCCGAGTACTCGGGAAGGTTAAGGTTGAGGTTGAGTGAAATACAAGATAAGATGAAAAATTTCAGAAAAACATTTAGTATAAATGCCGAACCCGCAGATGTATATTCTGCCCTGACAAACCCTTACACGATAGAACTGTGGTCGGGTTATCCCGCACAGATGTCTACTGAACCGGGAAGCCCGTTCTCGCTGTGGGAAGACGATATTACAGGAAGGAACATTGAGTTCGTCCAGGACAGGAAAGTAGTGCAGGAATGGTATTTCGGCGAGCAGACTGAAGCCTCAATCGTCACCATAACAATTAGTCCTGACAGGGAAAATTCAATAGTTACTGTTGATCATACCAACATACCTGATGAGGATTTTGCTGATATTGCAGAAGGATGGAGGGAGTATTATATAGGGGCTATCATCAGTTTCTTCAATCCTAATTTTTAAGCCAGTTCTGTCTGAAAAAAATATCATTATCAGGATCGAGCATTGTGTAAATATCCTCCGTACAGGCCAGGATGAGTGTGCTTATACCCTTGTAGCACGTTGTATCAGCATACTCCATTACAACGTTGTTCCATTCGGGGACCCATGAGAAAAGATGCCGTTCTATGAACTTCTGTATCTCATTTTTCATCTCATTACGACATGCATCATCATCGAATGAGATGAACTTATCAATAAGCAATGTGAGAAAAAGGATCTCTGTCCCCAGGTGGTCGTCGGCAAGGTTTCTTCCCGCCCGTGGCTTCCAGCCGTATGAATTATAGAATTCGCTGACCTCACCGGCCTGTCCGGAGCCTGTTCCGGATTTATTGTCCCATACCGATTTCACCGGTACTGCCAGCGCAAATTCAGGATCGGAGAAGAGTCTTCTGAAATCGTGCTGCAGCATCTGCTTACAAAGAGTTTTATCTTTACATGAATTTCTGAGTTGCGATGCTGCCTCTATGAATCTCGGGTTCCTGCTTGCAACAGGCAGCTTTTTAAGGATGCCTGCCGACCAGAAATCCACAACACATTCCTCGGTCGGTTCATACATTATCATACTTCCGGCAAAATACAGCAGCATATTATAGCCTTTTAAAAGGCTGTTCATCTCCCTGTCCCTGTTAACTTCCATTGATTTAATAAATATTGACAAAATACCAGGTTTAATTTTGATGTCAGTCAGTTGACAATGTATATAACCAGCAGGAGGGCTAAAATGTTCAAAAAAAAAGAGACTGTCCCGGGGAACCAACCACGCAGTTTTTGACTTACCTGGTCAACGGTTCCTGAAACAGCCTCTTTTAACTAACTATATATAGACTACTTTGTGAAATCAGCTAACTCATGAGGGTATTCATCGTTGTCGATCTTTCTCTTGATCTCCCTGAAAGCCTTTACGGTATAATTGACGTCATCAAGTGAATGGACAGCGGTAGGGATCAGCCGGAGCATCACCACATCCCTTGGAACCACCGGGTAGATAACGACAGAACAGAATATGTTATAGTTTTCGCGAAGGTCATAAATAAGTTGTGTCACCTGTGTGAGACCACCTCTCATGAATACCGGTGTTACCGGCGAAGCTGTCTTGCCCAGGTCGAGACCGGCTTCCTTCAGTCCGCTCTGCAGCGCCCTGACGATGGTCCATAATCTTTCCCTGTATTCGGGGTGAGACTGAACGATCTCAAGTCTCTTTATTGCTCCGAGTGTCATTGCCATCGGGAGTGACTTGGCATAGATCTGTGACCGAAGGTTATAGCGAAGGTAGTTAATGACATCTTTATTGCTGGCCACGAATCCTCCGATGCCGGCCATCGACTTGGCAAATGTGGCGAAATAGATGTCGATCTGATCCTGAACACCGAAATGTTCACCCGTGCCCCGGCCATTTGCTCCCATAGTTCCAAACCCATGAGCATCATCCACCAGCATGCGGAAGTTGAATTTTTTCTTAAGAGCAGCTATCTGGTCAAGCTGTCCGAGATCTCCGGCCATCCCGAATACTCCTTCGGTTATCACCAGGATACCACCTCCCGTTTCATCGGTCAGCTTTGTGGCACGCTGTAATTGCTTTTCGCAACTCTCTATGTCGTTGTGAGGGAAAACAAACCTCTTGCCGATGTGAAGTCTGAGACCATCCATTATACATGCATGGGATTCGGAATCGTATACTATCACATCGTGACGGTCGACCAGGGCATCAATTATAGATACCATGCCCTGGTATCCATAGTTGAGAAGATAAGCATCCTCTTTCTGCTCGAATTCAGCAGCCATCTTCTCAAATTTCTCATGATTTGTCGACTGTCCCGACATCATTCTGGCACCCATTGGATATGCAAGACCATACTGAGCTGTATATTCGGTATCTGCCTTTCTGACTTCCGGATCGTTCGCCAGTCCAAGGTAATTGTTTAAACTCCATGACAGGACTTCCTTGCCTCTGAACTTCATCCTTGGGGCAATCTCTCCTTCCAGCTTGGGAAAAGTGAAATAACCGTGGGCCATATCTGAATACTGACCCAATGCACCTCTGTTTGATTTGATCTTTTCAAAAATATCCATGATAAAATGCTTTTTAGTAAATTTGACACAAAAGTAAAAATAAACAACTATTACCCGATACCTATTTATACCTAATTTGTCTGACATTCACAGGAATAAAACCAGGAATCCTTTTATTTAACTGTAATTCATGCAAAAATACATGATATTCAGATGTATAGAAACTTATGTTATTTCCGGGAGATGCTGTCATGCCGTGAAATAAAGAGATAATAATTACGTTTTAATAACTGAATTCAAAAAAAATAAGTAATTTTGCGCAACATTTTAGGTATGAGGTCAAAATATTATATTATCCTGATATTATCACTGATAGTCAGTTCGTGCGGAGAGTATACAAAACTGCTTAAGAGCACTGATAATGATTTGAAAAAAACTAAGGCAAAAGAGTATTTTGAAGCCGGGCAATATGTCAAATCGACGGAACTGCTGGCTCAGATACTGCCCAGGTTCAAGGCAACGACAGAAGCGGAGGAGCTTAACTGGATAAATGCGCAGGCTTATTACGGGATGAAACAGTATGAGCTTGCCGGAACGTATTTCAAAAATCTTGTGGAAGAGTACCCTTTCGGTAAATATGCCGAAGAGGCTACTTATATGGCTGCAAAATGTGACTTTAACATGTCGCCGCGTCCCGAACTCGATCAGGAAAACACAAGAAGGGCAATTGAAGGTTTTAATGTATTCAGGAACAGGTACCCTAACAGTACAAGGATTGATGAGTGCAATACGCTTACCGATGTGCTGCAGGAGCGGCTTGTGGAAAAGTCGTACATGAGTGCAAAGCTATATTACGACATGAAAGAATACAAGGCTGCAATAACAGCTCTCGACAACAGCCTCAAGGAGTTTTCGGATACCAAATTCAGGGAAGAGATGATGTTCCTGAAACTCAACTCCACTTACCTTTATGCTGTAAACAGTTTTCTGAACAGGCAAAGGGAGAGGTATCAGGCGGCCCTCGATGATTACTATTCGTTTGTTGAAGAGTTCCCTCAGACCAGGTACGAAAAAGAGGTAAAGAAAATATACCAGGGAACAGCGGATTTCCTGAAAGTGGATTCAAACAATTCAGTGGTTAATAATATTCAATAAATACATATGGATTACAGAAAATCGAATGCACCGGCAACAACAGTTACACGAAATCTCGACCTGCTGACAAAAGATACGGGTAATATCTACGAGACTGTTATAGTTGTTAGCAGAAGAGCGAATCAGATCTCGGTCGAAATGAAGCAGGAACTCAACAAGAAACTTGAGGAGTTTGCTTCCTATACCGATAATCTTGAAGAGGTTTTTGAGAACCGTGAGCAGATTGAGATTTCCAAGTTCTATGAACGTCTTCCCAAGCCCACCCTTATTGCTTTACAGGAACTTGAGGAAAGTAAAATCTTCTACAGAAATCCGGACAGTACGGCAGCGAAGAGCAAAGTTTAGCATATAATGCTGAAAGGTAAACATATACTTATCGGTGTGACCGGAGGTATTGCAGCCTATAAGAGTGCATCGATCATCAGGTTACTTGTTAAGGAAGGGGCTGATGTCAGGGTTATTATGACGCCACATGCAAAAGAATTCATTACACCCCTTACTCTTGCCACATTATCCAAAAATCCGATACTTGCCGATTTTTTTGACCCGGAGGACGGAAGGTGGAACAGTCATGTCGACCTTGGTCTGTGGGCCGATCTTTTTCTGGTAGCCCCGGCGACAGCAAATACGATTGCAAAGATGGCGCACGGCATTGCCGATAACCTTTTACTGACGACTTATCTGTCGGCACGATGCCCGGTATTTATCGCACCGTCCATGGATATGGATATGCTTGCTCATCCGTCCACCGGCTCCAACATAGCGATCCTGAAAAGCAGGGGGAACCATCTCCTTGATCCTGAAAGCGGGGAACTGGCAAGCGGCCTGTCAGGAAAAGGCAGAATGGCAGAACCTGAATCAATTGTTGAGAAAATTACCGGGTTCCTTTCAAAAAAAAAAATCCATCAGCCTCTGAAAGATAAGGTTGTCCTTATCAATGCGGGTCCTACCATCGAACCGATTGATCCGGTCCGTTATCTGAGTAATTATTCCTCGGGAAAGATGGGCATCGCTCTCGCTGATGCCGCTGCAGAACTTGGAGCCGCAGTAAAACTGGTACTGGGACCCGTAAACATTGTACCAAAAAACAGCTCTGTGAGAATTATCAATGTCCGGACAGCAGTTTCGATGGCCTCTGAGACCGCAGAAGCATTTAAAGGATGCGATATTGCCATTCTCTCCGCAGCAGTGGCCGACTTTACTCCTGCCGGTGTTGAAAAGGAAAAGATCAAAAGAGGGAACGACGATCTTCTTCTCCGGTTAAAACCCACACCTGATATTGCAGAGGCTCTGGGGAAAGTAAAGAAGAGCTCTCAGATACTTGTCGGTTTTGCCCTTGAAACCCACTCGGGAGTTGAACATGCCATAGCCAAGCTCAAAAGGAAAAATCTCGACCTTATCGTGCTTAACATGTCAAACGAAAAGGGATCAGGTTTCGGGCATGATACAAACAGGATCACTTTGATCGACAGAAACAATAATATTGATAAATTTGAGTTGAAATCAAAGGATGAGGCAGCAGTGGATATTCTGATGAAGGTTATCGCAATGATGAAGAATGCCTGAAAGGCACTATGGTGTCAGAATAAGTAATTTTTAATTCAATGGTCCGGTAATTCAACGTTTTAATATTTTATGAGACAGGGATTCCATGTTTATATAGTTACGCTGAGAAAGTATTTTCTGGTACTGATGCTTTTGTATCCTGTTGTTGCTTCAGCCCAGGAACTTAACTGCAACGTCCAGATCTCGGCTCAGAAGATCCAGGGATCAAACCGGCAGGTTTTTGAGTCAATGCAGCGCGACATATACGAATTTATGAACGGGACAGTATGGAGTAACAATGTCCTGAGCTATGCCGAAAGGATCGACTGCAATATCCTTATTAATCTTAACGAGCAGCTTTCGGCGGATGAGTTCAGGGGTACGATCCAGGTGCAGCTCCGTCGTCCGGTGTTCAATACAACATACAACACAACCCTGCTTAATTTTATAGATAACAGTTTTCAGTTCAGGTACGTTGAATTTCAACCCCTTGAATTTGATCCTAATACCCACAGATCCAATCTGATATCGGTCCTTGCATATTATACTTACATAATTCTTGGATTCGACTACGACAGCTTTGCGCCTGAAGGGGGCACCGAGTTTTTCCAGATTGCTGAAAAAATTGTGACCAATGCCCAGAATGCATCCGAGGGGGGCTGGAAACCATACGACGGGTCGAGGAACCGCAACCGCTACTGGCTTGTCAGGAATATTCTGGATAAGGAGTACCAGGAGATCAGGAGATTCGTTTACGAATACAATATCAACGGCCTCGACAGGATGGAATCGAAGATCGCGGAAGCCCGGTCAGGCATGGTTGAGAGCCTGAGACTTGTCCAGGATGTTTACAGAAGGAAGCCGGATCCTTTTATGTATTATGTCCAGGTTGTCCTGGAATCGAAAGCCGACGAACTAGTCAATGTTTTTGCGGAGTCATTCCCCGAGGAAAAGAGCCGTGTGGTGCAGATACTCACGGAAATTGATCCATCGAACAAAGCAAAATATGAAAAGATCAATTCATCCAATTAACCTTTAATCCAGGCTATGCTTGCTAAATTGTCCGTTCATAACTATGCCCTTATAAAGGAACTGGACATTGAACTTGAGAACGGGCTCACAATTATTACCGGCGAAACCGGTGCCGGTAAGTCAATACTCCTTGGCGCCCTTTCACTGATCCTTGGTACCAGGGCAGATACCTCGGTCCTTCTCGAAAAAGATGAAAAATGTATTGTTGAGGGCATATTTAAGATCGATGACTATGATCTTGAGGATTTTTTTAAATCAAATGACCTCGATTATGAATCTGTTACAACCCTCAGGAGAGAGATAAACCCGGCCGGGAAATCAAGAGCCTTTATCAACGACACACCGGTGACCATAAACCTGCTCAGAGAAATAGGCGACAGGCTTATTGATATCCACTCACAGCACCAGACACTGATGCTCCATGATAACTCGTTTCAGATTAATCTGATAGATTCTTTTGCAGGTACCACCGGGATGCTGGCCGGATACAGATCGGCCTATACGGCATACAGGTCTCATCTGAGAGAATATAATGAGGTTAAAGATCAATCGGAAAAAAACAGGTCGGATCTTGAATACTACACTTTCCAGCTAAACCAGCTTGAAGAAGCAAAGCTAAGGGAGGGAGAACAGGAAGAACTGGAGCGGGAACAGGAGATCCTCGGCCATGCCGGAGAGATAAAGCTGGCTCTTGTTAACACTTCAGAATTATTGTCAACGTCGGATCAGTCGGTGCTTGTACAGCTGAAAGAGGTTCTTGCAAATATCAACAGGATAAGGGGTTTCCTTCCTGAAACAGAGAATATCATTCAAAGGATTGACTCGACATATATTGAACTTCATGATATCGCCGGTGAAGCGGAAAAGCTCTCCGGATCCATTGAGGCCGATCCCCGGCGTCTGGAGACAGTCAGTGAACGTCTCGACACGCTCTATTCGCTTATAAAGAAGCACAGGGCGGCGGATCTTAATGAACTTCTTGTGAGAAAAAATGAGATCAAAGGTAAAATAGATGCCATCTCTACAAGTAGTGAGAGGCTTGGGGAGCTGGAGCTGCTGATAGGAAAGGAGACCACTGACCTGAAAAAGATATCGGCCGGGATCTCGGGTAAAAGGATAAAAGTGCTTCCGGAAATAGAGAAGAGGATAACGGAAATGCTGAAACACCTGGGTATGCCTAATGCCAGGTTCAGGATACTGCTTTCGCCGACACGCGAATTCACCCCGAACGGAACCGACGCTGCTGATTTCCTGTTCTCGGCCAACAAACAGATCGAGCCTGAAAACCTGGCAAAGATCGCCTCGGGAGGTGAACTCTCAAGGGTGATGCTCAGCCTTAAATCGTTGCTTACAAAAAACAATAACCTGCCTACCATCATATTCGACGAAATAGATTCGGGAGTCTCAGGGGAAGTTGCCGACAAGGTAGGACAGATACTGTCGGGAATGGGCAGGTACATGCAGGTGGTGAACATTACACACCTTCCGCAGGTGGCTTCGCGCGGAACAAAACATTATCATGTCTTTAAAGATGATTCAGGCGATTCAACAGTTACACGTGTTAAGCTGTTATCTGCTGATGAAAGAATTTTTGAGGTTGCCAGGCTACTAAGCGGAAGTGCAGTTACCGAGACGGCAATAAAGAATGCCAGGGAATTGCTTCAGGCGGCGAATAACTGATATGCAACCGGCCCCCCGGAAACCTGAAGAAAAGGGGAAACAGATAATTTGTCACCATTAAATCTTAAATGAATGCAAGGATCATTACTCGAAGGGAAAAAGGGCATAATCTTCGGAGCTCTGAACGACAAATCGATCGCATGGCAGGTGGCGCTTAAAGCGTCGCAGCATGGCGCAAAGCTGATTCTCACCAATTCACCTGTAGCAGTGAGAATGGGGACCATTACCGAACTGGCCGAAATGACCGGTAGTACTGTCGTTGCTGCCGATGCGACCAAAATGGAAGATATAGAAAATCTTATATCAGAAAGTCTTAAAAGCTTCGGTGATAAGTTCGATTTTATTCTTCATTCCATAGGAATGTCTCCAAATGTGAGAAAAGATATCCCGTACGAACAGACCAGCTACGAAAACATGCTGAAGACATTTGATATTTCGGCTCTGAGTTTTCACAGGGTACTGCAGACTGCATATAAGTATGATGCATTAAAGGAATGGGGTTCGGTGGTGGCCCTGTCGTATGTGGCAGCCCAGCGTACCCTTTCGGGGTATAACGACATGGGCGATGCAAAGGCGTTGCTGGAATCGATAGCCAGGTCGTTCGGATACATCTATGGCCGCGACAGGAAAGTAAGGATTAATACGATATCGCAGTCGCCGACACCGACAACTGCCGGAAGCAGCATCCACGGGTTTGATTCGCTTGTCGATTTTTCTGAAAGGATGTCGCCCCTGGGAAATGCCACTGCCGAAGAGTGTGCCGATTACTGTATAGCGCTTTTCTCCGATCTTACCCGTAAGGTTACCATGCAGAACCTTTACCACGACGGAGGTTTCTCAAGCATGGGGATGAGCCTTAAAGCAATTGAACAGTACAGAAAAAGTTTTGATGAGTGTGAATAAAGCTTAATGCACATAAGCATTTAGACCTATTTTTGAGGCGGTTTATCAGCAGGTAAATCGCTTTTTTTACATTTGTGAACCTTAAACAACCCCTATGCCTACAACGATACTACTTGTACTCTTCTATCTTCTGTTCCCGGTTGTCATCATTCTGATATGCAGGCACTGGACTCTGGCAGGCAAGATAGGAACCATAGTGATAGCCTATGCCTTCGGACTTCTGATCGGAACCTCGGGGATTTTCAGGGATGGAAGCCAGGAATACAAAAAGGCCCTTCTCGGACGTTCGTCAATACCCCAGGCAGAGATGGAGGTTCTGATGAGTGAAGGCAGGCTGGCAGATGATGATATTATGGTCAACAGGATCAAGGGTATCCAGGATATGATACAGACCGCGACCATACTTCTGGCTTTCCCGCTTATTTTGTTTTCTCTCAACCTGAAGAGGTGGCTTAAGTATGCTAGGACAGGATTCCTTTCGGTGGTTCTTGCCCTGGTTTCGGGTGTGATAATGGTTACTATTGGATTTTTTATCTGGAAGGATACCTTTCCGGATACTTGGAAGCTGGCCGGCATGTTTGAAGGGATCTACACGGGCGGCACTCCCAACTTTGCCGCACTTAAGCTGGTACTCAACGTGGATGCCGACAGGTTCGTGGTGCTCAATACCTACGACATCATCGTCGGGGCCTTCCTTGTACTGTTCTTCATAACCGTGGCTCCGGGGATATTCAGGTTCATCCTGCCCAAATACAAGAATGTCAACGGCATCAAAGCCGATACCGACCTAATCGTTATGGAGACTGAGAACCTTGATAACTTCTCCGGGATGCTGAAGAAGGAGACTTTTTTCCCTCTGCTCAAGGCTTTTGGCCTTACAGTGCTCATCGCTGCTGCCGGGGGCGGGCTGAGCATGCTTATCCCTCCCGAGTATGCCCAGTACAGGAACGCCGTGGCTGTCCTGAGTATAACCACGCTCGGGATACTGGCTTCGCTGGTGAAGCAGATCAACCGTATAGAAAAAACCTTTCAGCTGGGGATGTACCTTATTATCGTGTTCTCCCTTACCGTAGCCTCCTCATCGAACCTTATGACAGCTTTCAGTCCCGGCATGTTTGATCTTGTCATGTTCATAACCTGGTGCTATTTCGGATCTCTCATCCTTCACATAATCCTTGCAAAGATTTTCAGAATCGATGCCGACAATTTTCTTATCACTTCGGCAGCCTTTATCTTCTCACCTCCTTTTGTCCCACTGGTAGCCAACGCCCTCAGGAATAAGGATGTCATCGTGACCGGTATTACAGGAGGAGTGATTGGATACGTCCTGGGCAACTACCTTGGCACCACACTGGCTTATTTCCTGCAGAGGTTCTGAGGATATTTGGTTCAGAGGTGTCGCGGGAGGTCTGTGAATAAAAAAAGGCGGAAGTTCTTTCCGCCTGTATATCAAATGTAAACAGAATATTAAAAGAGGTAGTTGAGCCCTATTGAAAATCCCATATTGCCGTCCTGGGCATTGAAGGCCTTTCCGATGTCGACAGCCACCACAAAGTTTTCGTTCATGACCGGCATGATGCTCACACCCGCGCACTGGTGCAGTTTTTCATTGCCAGGGTTGAAGAAGTCGGTGTACTGGTAAGAACTCAGTTCGTCGTTGAAGCGTGATGTGAGGTCGTCGGGCAGGCTGATTTCCCTGGTAATGATACCGAAGTCGTAGAAGAAGTTGAGCCCGAGGTAGCAGTCCTGTTTCAGAAACCTGAAATACAATGGTTTCCAGCGAAGCTCAACATTCCCGAGAACAAATGCATCTCCGACGACCCTGTTCTTCATCACACCACGAAGTGTGCTCGAGCCGCCAAGGCCCTCCGATGAAGCACCAGTCAGCCTCGAGGTTATCACCTGCGACTGGTAAAAGAATGGAGCTTTACCCGAGAGTGTTGTCTGGTAACCGACACGGTAAACAAACGAAAGATTCTTTTCAACAAGCGTGAAGTATTGTCTGTGGGTGATATAGAATTTTGTAAATCCCCAGTCGTTACCAAGGAATCCGGGTGAAATTTCAATACCCATCTCGGTCCATATCCCTTTCATGGGATTTGGCCTGTTGTCGCGACTGTCCCATACAACACCGGCCTTTACAGTATTTACCCAGCCTCCATCAGCTTCGTTTGCATCAATAAGCCCGAGAGAGTCGCGGTAAATCTCAAAAAGCCCCGGCTCATCAGTCAGTGAAGGAAGCATGTCTTCCTCTTCCTTACCTTTATTAAGCCTGTCGATGTCAACCGAGCTTATACTGAAATTCTGGAAGGCAAATCCGGCGCTCCATTTTAAATGATCTCCCGATATCTTACCCAGGAAATCGTTCTTGAACCTGAACTGATTTCTCTCAAGCCGATAGAACATCCTTGTTCTGTAATCATCCGACTCCTCATCCATCCAGTCGGTTTTAAAGACAGACTCATAGCCGTTAAACCCGTAAAAATGATTTGCCCTGTCGGGAAGGTAACTGAGATCGCTTATGAGTTCAACTCCCGGGATCAGATGGTTCGATTCGTACATGAACCTGTAAATACCGCTTCCTCTGGTGTAACGCGATACTTCGGTATAGGTATGGTCAAACCACTCAGGATATTTGCTCCCGTCACCGTAATTAAAGAGTTCGAAAAGGGCACCGTACTGGAATCCGAGATCCGAATCAAACGATACAGCAGGAAGTGCTCCTCCGAATTTCCAGCCTGTCTTAACAGGCTTATCCTGACTGAACAAAGGGAGTGCCATTATTATCATAAACAGCACAACAAGAGTCTTTTTCATATGTTATAGTTTTGGGTTACAGTGATAAAGATAAAGAATAATTGATATCATAACCTGTTTTTTTAATATTTGCTACCTTAGAAGAATCTTTTTACGACTATATACTTATATGAGACTGCTCATTATAAATATAAAATGCCTTGCCGGGACTGAAAAGAGCCCACTGGTCATGGTTTCAGGAAAGGAGATGTCGTATCTGAACACTATTGAAGATGCATTTCTTTTTTGTGAAAACGGGATCATCAGCGATTTCGGATCCATGAGCGACCTGAGTGCTTCTCCTGCTGATAAGGATAGTGATGAGATTATTGACGCTTCGGGCAGGTTCGTATTTCCTTCATTCTGCGATTCCCATACCCACCTTGTTTATGCCGGGAGCCGCGAAATGGAATTCACAGACAGGATCAGGGGGTTATCCTATGAGGAGATTGCCCGCAGGGGAGGAGGAATCCTTAATTCGGCAGAACTGCTCCACAACACACCGGAGGATGAGTTATACAACCAGTCGATGGAAAGGATAAACGAGATAACAGGCTTTGGAACGGGAGCCGTGGAGATAAAGAGCGGCTATGGACTAAATACTGCCGATGAGCTGAAGATGCTGCGGGTCATCAGAAGGATCAGGGAGACAACACCACTTGAAGTAAAAGCCACATTCCTTGGGGCACATGCTATTCCGGCTGCTTTCCGCAACGATCCCGGACACTATGTTGATATGGTGATAAATGAAATGATCCCGGTTATTGCTTCTGAAGAGCTCGCTGACTATATAGACGTATTTTGCGACACCGGTTTCTTTTCAGTAACTGATACTGAAAGAATACTTATGGCAGGGATTAAATATGGTCTTGTTCCCAAGATCCATGCAAACGAACTGGATTTTTCGGGTGGGGTACAGGCGGGAGTAAAATATAATGCACTTTCGGTGGATCATCTCGAAAGAACAGGAGATGCCGAAATAACTTCGCTGAAGGATTCCGGTACTATGCCGGCACTGCTGCCCGGATCGGCATTCTTCCTCGGGTTACCATATCCCCCGGCCCGTAAAATGATTGACGCCGGACTTCCGGTTGCACTGGCATCTGATTATAATCCGGGTTCGTGCCCTTCGGGAAATATGAGACTGATAATGTCGCTCGGATGTATTAAGCTCCGGATGTCACCTGAAGAAGCTATTAACGCCGTTACAATAAATGGTGCATATGCTATGGGGATCTCCGGGACACACGGATCGATAGCCAGGGGAAAGGTGGCAAATGTGTTCATAACAACGGAAATTCCATCACTGGAATATTTCCCGTATGCTTTTGGCAGCAACCTGGTGGAGACGGTTATTTTAAAAGGCGTGAGGGTGTTGAGGAGCGAAGCGACTCAATCCCGCGAACGCGGGAAGGCATGAGCTGTCCTCAGCCCCCAGCTTATTTAAAAAAAATGAATATGCAGAATCAGATCATAGAGTGTGTCCCCAACTTCAGCGAGGGGAGGAATATGGATATCATAAACCAGATCGCAGATGTCGTAAGGTCGGTAGCGGGAGTCACCCTGCTTGATATTGATCCGGGTAAGGATACCAATCGTACGGTTATGACATTTGCCGGTTCACCTCCGGAGGTTTGTGAGGCTGCCTTCAGGGCTGTAAAAAAGGCATCGGAGCTTATTGACATGTCGAAGCATCATGGGGAGCATCCCAGGATGGGAGCCACTGATGTCTGTCCTTTGGTACCTGTCGCAGGAATAACGATGGATGAGACAGTCAGGTATGCAAGGAGGCTGGCTGAAAGGATAGGAGGGGAACTGTCAATACCTGTCTGGTGCTATGAGAATGCAGCTTTTTCTGAGAAGCGAAGGAATCTTGCAGATTGCAGAGCCGGAGAGTACGAAGGCCTTGAGAAGAAGCTGAAGGATCCGGAATGGAAACCCGACTTCGGACCTGTTGCATTTAATGCCGGTGCTGGGGCGACAATGGTAGGAGCCAGGGATTTCCTGGTAGCATTCAATATAAATATCAATACCACATCGGTGAGAAGGGCAAATGCAATTGCTTTTGATGTAAGGGAAAAGGGACGGCCCGGGCGGGAAGGGAATAGCCTCACCGGCAGAATTGTAAGAGACAGCAACGGAGATCCTGTTATGATCCCCGGCACCCTGAAAAAAGTAAAAGCGATCGGCTGGTATATTGAAGAATACGGTATTGCCCAGATCTCGATGAACCTTACAGATATATCTGTTACACCTGTTCACATTGCCTTTGAGGAAGTTTGCAGAAAGGCTGATTTTAGGGGTGTAAGGGTGACAGGTTCGGAGCTTGTCGGACTTATCCCTCTTAAGTCGATGCTCGATGCCGGCCGCTATTTTCTTGAGAAGCAGCAACGTTCAACAGGGGTTCCTGACGATGAGCTGATAAGGATAGCTGTAAAGTCGATGGGCCTTAATGAGCTAAAGCCATTTAAACCGGAAGAAAAGATAATAGAATACGTAATGTCAGAGAAGAGAGTTGATGAACTCACCCAAAAAAGCCTTCGGGCTTTTATGAACGAAACAGCTTCGGAGTCGCCAGCTCCTGGAGGCGGATCGGTAGCGGCCTATATCGGGGCCCTCGGGGTGGCCTTAGGTACGATGGTGGCAAACCTCTCGGCACATAAGAGAGGCTGGGATGACAGGTGGAAGGAGTTCTCGGACCGGGCCGAAAAAGGCAAGGAGTTACAGAACAGACTTTTACTTATGGTAAATGAAGACACGGAAGCTTATAACCATGTGATTAAAGCATATGGTTTGCCTAAAAAGAGCGACGAAGAGAAGATACTCAGGAAGGCAGCTATCGGAGAAGCTGTAAAAAATGCTGCCCTTGTCCCGCTAAAAGTCATGGAGACTGCATATTCAGCCTTTGGACTTATCAGGGAGATGGTCGAAAAAGGAAATCCAAATTCCGTTACCGACGCTGCAGTAGGCGCCATCGCTCTCAGATCATGCATCAGGGGCGCCTCCCTGAATGTCAGGGTAAATACCCTGGAACTGGAGGATGAGAAATTTATTGAGGATATCATAAAGAAAAGCTCCCTCATTGAAGAGAAGGCAATGATGGAGGAAGAAGCAATTATCAGGATTGTGGAGTCGGGTATTGCAGCCAGGAAGGGAAAGAAGTGACCTTATGTCCGGGCCATTTTAATTCTGCGTATGGTTCGAAGGCGATGTGAATAGCTTCCTGTTTCGGCTTTGAATATCCCATGATGGTCGAGAGTGTCGATCCTTACCCTTCCCGATGCGTGAATAACAAGTCCGTCAGAAAGAATTAGTCCGACATGTGAAATTCTTCCTCTTTCGTTGTCAAAGAAGACAAGATCTCCGGCTTTTGTCTCTTCAATAAAACTGACAGGCTCTCCCGATTCTGCCTGTTTGAATCCGTCACGTGGGATAGCTGTCCCGCAGATCTTATATACGAGCTGGGTAAAACCCGAACAATCGAGCCCGGAAGGTACACGGCCACCCCATATGTAAGGAGCGTTCATGAATTTCAGTGCACAGTCGGATGTGGAACTGATCTTTTCAGTGAAACTCTCCGTAAAATCGGGAGAGGTGGTATAGACAGTTTTCCCGATAATGAATGTCTTGTTCTCATAATCAGGATTATGTATCTCACAACCGGCCTCCAGTACCAGCTTGGCCCGGTCGTCGCGGTAGCACAGCAACGAACGGTTCAGGACTATCCCGGCCGAATCGCCGGTGTCCTCTGACCTTTGAAGATGATTTATGTCGATCCAGCCTGCATAGCTGTCAAAAACAGTTTTAATTTTCAGCCAGGTACCTGACCTGTCAATAACCACATATTTCTCCCCAAAAAGGATCTGGCTGAGCATCTCCGACTTATGGGAAGGAGCCGAGCGCAGAGGAACAAAAACATTTTCACAGATAAATCTTTCCATGATCCTCTATTTTTTTCAAAATTACTAAATAAACATGAGCCTTGTCAAATATTTTAAAACAGTATGACCTCCTCATTTTACCGGAGGAGTATTCAATTAATAAAAATATCCTTAAATTTACCTGTGATAATCAGGTTTATGTAATCATCACGATATGTCCGAATCACGAAAAGTACTGAAGGCAAGTAAGAAACATCTGTTCCATCTTGTATTCTTTCTTGCCAGTATTTTTATTGTTGTTGCCATTTCCCCCCGTCAGGGCAAATTCCGTTATGAGTTCCAGAAAGGGAAACCCTGGCTGAGCGTTGCACTTATCGCTCCATGGGATTTCTCCATACTTAAATCAGAAGACGTAATTGCCAATGAACGCGACAGCATAATAGAGAATTTTGCACCCTATTTCAAGTACGATCCCGAAGTGGAAACGAAAGCTGTTGAGGAGTTTGGCAAGTATCTCGACCAGTTACGGACAGAAGCTGAAAGGGAGAATATCACTCTCTCGCCGCTTACTTTCGGAACAATAAAGCGGGAACTTAATACCGTACTGAGCGGTATCTACCGGAGGGGAATACTGGAGGTCAATGATTTTACTCCCACGGCCGATCTCAAAACGGCGGGGATTACTATTGTTACAGGAAAAGTTGCCGAAAAAAGAGCTTTGAATACGGTTTATAACCAGAAGGATGCATATCAGTATGCTGCAGAAAAAAAAGAAGAAGTAAGTGTCAGGCTCTCTGCATCATTTGACAGGGAGATAACTTCATTTATTGACAGGGTCAATTATTATAATTTTATCAGGCCTAACCTCTTTTACGATATAGTCACCTCGTCGGCCGACAGGGAGAGGCTTCTGAAAGAGATGAGCATAAGCCGCGGACTGATACAGGAGGGCGAACTGATAATTACCCGTGGAGAAATAGTTAATGACTCAAAATTTCTCGTACTCGAATCGCTGCGGAATGAATATGAAAAAAGACTTGGCCAGTACGACAGGTGGCTGGTTCTTATGGGAAGGATTATTGTTGTGGCATCCTGCTATCTGGCCCTTTATCTCTTTATGTATCACTTCAGGCTCGATATACTTAACTCAACCCATAAAACATTCTTTATTATTCTGGTGATCCTCCTGTTCCTGATCATGACACGGATGGTGGTCGCCTTGCCTAACCAGAGCATATTCCTTATCCCGTTCGCTATAATCCCTATCGTCATCAGGACCTTTTATGACTCGCGTCTGGCGTTGTTCATTCATGTAATAACAATTATGCTTGCCGCATTTTTTGTACCCAACTCATTCGAGTTTGTATTTATGAGTTATATTGCCGGTGTTATTGCAATTGTATCACTTTCAAATATATACCGTCGGGCAAAATTATTCTTCTCAGCGCTTATGGTATTTCTTGCCTATTCAATAGTCTACTTCGGGATAGGAATAATGCAGGAAGGGAGTCTCGCCAATATGAGATGGACAAACTACAGCTGGTTTGCCGGTAACGGAGTTCTTCTTCTTCTCAGTTATCCACTGATCTTTGTTTTTGAAAAAACATTCAGGTTCCTTTCTGATGCAACACTTTTTGAGCTGGCAGATACCAACCAGCCGCTGTTACGAAAGCTTGCCGGCGAAGCCCCGGGATCGTTCCAGCACTCTCTGCAGGTTGCCAACCTTGCTGAAGAGGCTGCCAGGGAGGTGGGCGCAAATCATCTGCTGGTACGAACAGGAGCTCTTTATCACGACATAGGCAAAATATCAGCTTCGGAGTTTTTTATAGAGAATCAACCTGATGGATTCAATCCTCACGACAGTATCGATCCCCTTAAGAGTGCAGGTATCATAATAAGTCATGTTACAGAGGGAGTTGAAATGGGCAAGAAATATAAACTGCCAACACCCATTATAGATTTCATTCAGACACACCACGGTACTTCAGTTGCCTATTATTTCTATAAGAAATTCACCGATCAGAAACAGAATAAAGGATCCAATCATGAAAAGGAGTTCACATATCCGGGTCCCAGGCCTTTTACCAAAGAGACTGCCATAGTTATGATGGCCGACGCAGTTGAGGCATCGTCACGAACTCTTTCAAACTATTCGGAAGAAAATATAAGCGAGCTTGTTGAAAGGATCATTTACCTGCAGGAGCAGGACGGGCAGTATGCTGAGACACCTCTCACCTTCAGGGATATTTCAGAAATAAAAGCTGTATTTGTGAGGATGTTATCGAACATTTACCACGCCAGAATAGCCTATCCGAACAGGTAGCTGCGAAGGGTCTAGCGCATGTCGATGATCTCGGCATCGCCGTATTCGGAGGGAACAAAAGTAAAGAGTGACGGATCGGGCTTCTGTCGCAGGTCATACTCCTTTACCTTAAGCAGGTACTCCATCCCATCCCTGTTTCTGTATCCGATGCTCTTCAGGTTGAGCGAAGGTTTTACGAGGGTAATTCTTACTCGTATCAGGTTGGTCTTAATATCGTCGGGATAGAGATCTATCACATAAGCGTCGGGGCTCTCTTCGACGAGCCTGGTCTTATATCCCTTTTTGTACATGGTGAAGATTGCTGAAGGACGGTTCTGAAATGAATCATCATCGCTGTCGGGTTCCGAGATGGTAACCTCTTCCTCGTTGATAAGATAGTTCCAGATTGTTTTACCGTTGAACCAGATAATGTTATCCTCCATGGTGAGCTTATACCTGTCTTTGCTCACTATTATCGAGCCGCTGTTTGTTACTTCTGTTTCTTCGGCAAGGTCGGAGGCGACAAAGTCGAATTTCATCGTAACTGAAGGTGCCGAAAGAGCTGTGGCGGAAAACTTATCGAGGATGGTTATTGCCTGGGGATCATTTTGTCCGAAGATAGTCAGCGAAAGGAACAGAAGCGAAATATTCAGTGTCAGACTTTTCATTTTGAACCGGTTTTATTCAAGTCCCTTCAAAATCTGTTCCAAATGCAGCAGGTCGGAGCAGAGAACGTCCCTGGCCTTGCTTCCTTCGAACGATCCGACTATCCCTGCGGCTTCAAGCTGGTCAATTATCCTGCCGGCCCGGTTATAACCGATCGACAGTTTTCTCTGGATCAGCGATGTCGAACCCTGCTGATGCTGAACAACCAGTCGTGCTGCTTCGTCGAACATCTGGTCGCGCTTCTTAAGATCCACCTCCTGGGGTCCCATCTCGCTGTCGTCGATGAACTCGGGAAGGTGCATGGCATCGGCGTAACCATGCTGAGATCCTATAAAATCGGTAAGCTCCTCTATTTCCGGAGTGTCGATGAAAGCACACTGAACCCTTACCGGTTCACTTCCTGTCGATACCAGCATGTCGCCTCTTCCCACAAGCCGGTCAGCGCCGGTAGCATCGAGGATAGTACGCGAGTCGATAGATGAAAAGACACGGAACGCAATACGGGTCGGGAAGTTGGCTTTAATAAAACCGGTTATTATATTGGTCGATGGTCTCTGTGTCGAGATAATAAGGTGTATCCCGATTGCCCTGGCAAGCTGTGCGAGCCTGCCAATGGGAGGCTCGATCTCCCTGCCGGCCGTCATTATCAGGTCGGCAAACTCGTCGATGATAAGTACTATATAGGGCATGTATTTGTGTCCTTTTTCAGGATTGAGCCTTCGTGTTATGAACTTTTCGTTATACTCTTTAATGTTTCGCGACTGTGCCAGTTTCATCAGCTCCAGCCTGTTGTCCATCTCAATGCACAGCGAATTCAAAGTGTTTATAACTTTCTGTGTATCAGTTATTATAGCATCCTCTTCACCTGGAAGCTTAGCCAGGAAATGCCGTTCAATCTTGCTGTAAAGAGGCAGCTCGACTCTCTTGGGGTCGATCAGCACAAACTTTACCTCGGCGGGATGTTTTTTATAAAGGATTGATGTAATGACCGCGTTTATGCCCACCGATTTCCCCTGTCCTGTTGCCCCTGCAACAAGAAGGTGCGGCATCTTAGTAAGGTCGACAATATAGGGATCGTTGGTAATTGTTCTTCCAAGGGCAAGCGCAATGTCAAATTTTGACTCCTGAAATGCCTTGGAGGTGATCAGCGAACGCATCGAGACCATTTCGGGCTTTTTATTCGGGACTTCAATACCCACGGTTCCCCTTCCCGGGATCGGAGCAATGATCCTTATCCCCAGGGCCGAAAGGTTAAGCGCTATGTCGTTTTCCAGCGACTTTATGCGGGCCAGCCTGACTCCACGTTCAGGCACTATCTCATATAGTGTAACTGTCGGTCCGACAGTGGCTGATATATGCTTTATGCTTATCTTATGATCGCCCAGTGTCTTGATGATATTTTCTTTGTTCTCAAATACTTCGGTGTTGTCAAAGGCACTTTCTGACCGGTGCTCCTTCAGGATCGAAACAGGTGGAAATCGATAATGAGAAAGGTCGAGGCGGGGATCGTAATTCTCCATTATTCTGTCGACCTCGTGATCGGGAAGTATTTCATCCGGATTGGATTTAATAATATTCAGGGGGACTTTCTCCTTTTCGGTTACTACCGGTTCGTTTTTGCCTATCTCGTGTATTATCGATTCGTGCTTACCGGTACCTGAGGGAACATCTCCGGATAATTTCCCGTCGTACTCGTCTCCTGTGGAGCGGTTCACTACGAACTCAACATCCTCATCACCCTCAGCACCCTCGTTCTCATTATCTTCCTGGTCAATAAGTCCGGTATCAGTTGTCAGGAGAACATCAGTCCCGCCGGTATTGCTCATCTCTTTCTCATCCTTTTTTAGATATTTGTCAAGATAGCCCGGGACCCTGATCCGGAATGACTCGGGCTTGAAGTGAAGAGCAAAAATGAAGAATGAGATTGTAAGAAAAGTAATTACCACGCCGGTCCCTATTTTCCCCATAAAGGCGTTCATCCACTTTGTAATTTCGTAACCCTGGGCTCCTCCGGGTCCGCTTACAAGATAGCCGTCGGAACTGCCGAAAATAAATCCCAGGATAAGTGACAGCAGGATTGTTGCTATTGTAAATTTTGTTACCAGGCTCCATAGCCTGATCCTGGGGAAGCTTAGAAGATAGAGTCCGATGGCACCGGTAATAAGAGGAATAAAAAATGCTCCCAGGCCGAATCCGTAACTCATGATCATCTTGGCAAGCCAGAAGCCGCTTTTCCCTGACCAGTTTTTGACTTTCTGATTGGCATCCGATACTATATCGGCATCGGCGATACTGAGATCGCTTTTCCACCACAAAAGGTAAGCAACACATGCAAGAAGCAGGTACAGGGCAAAGCCTGTGATGAGTATTCCAATAACAAATTTTACCCTTTCGTCGGTAAGGAAAGGTTTGGATTTTGAAGCACTTTTAGCGCTTTTTCTGGCGGTTTCTTCCTTCTCTTTTTTCATACTGCAGATAAACGGATCAGTCTGCCGAAACGGTATATACTGACAATAATTTTCTGAAAGCAACGCAAAGGTAATAATTTTGGTGCAACCTGAACGGTGCGGAAATTATTAAATAATTAACAGGCGAAAATGCCTTTACAGGCTGATCATTTTGGAGATAAACTTATTGATATCCTCTCTCGAGATCCTTGAGAACTTTTCCCTTCTTTCAAATGTATCATCCGATATTTCCTTCCTGTAGACATTCTCCGCCTCAAAATGCAGCTCGGAGCCGCCCATCAGAAAAAAGAAGTTCATAAGCACACCATCAATATCCCTGAAAGGAGTTGACGCGTTGGGATTCTTTACATTTATCTCGTCGGTATACCAGATATTAAAAACCCTGGATCGGTCAAACGGAAATGTAACCTCGGCATTCATGCAATTATATCCGCAGATTACCATCTCTTTGGATGTTTTCCGTATATCCATCCCTCTCATGGCTTCAAAACCCGGATGGATCTCCCCTGGCCTGGCAGCATAAAAGTATCTCAGAGTGAAGATGCTGATATAGGTGTCGAAGATCTCCTTCGAAGGATTGGACAGGTTGATTATACCCGAATTGCCAAAAGGCGACAGGATCTCAAACAGGATCTTATCCCCCTTGAAGGAGACAATGAGATTTTTAGGCATTATCTCCCTGGGCATCGAATTTATATCGCCCACATAATTTATTGCGTAATGAATTTCACCCTCACTGATATTTTTTCCGGATTTTTTCCTGCAGGAACCGGTCACAGCAATAACGGCTACAATCAATAATCCGTAGATAAATCTCACAAATCACTTTTTTAAGGATCAGGTAAATGTAATGTTTTTTTTTATTCATTAATTCTGCGACCCGATAATTAAACGATTTTAATCCGGGTAGTCATGGATGGAAATCAGTGAGTCTTCTGGAGGAATTCCGGTCCGGATGATTCTACTGCCGGCGGCTACATTACAATTGAAAAGAATTTGTTAGCTTTACTTATATGGATTTTTCCGGGTTCCGCTGATTGACCGGAAATGCTGTTCTGTTAAAACTGAACTCATACCTGAAATGTTATGGCAAAAAAGCTGGCTGTTGTTGCATTGGGAGGTAACGCCCTGCTGAGAGGTGACCAGATCGGCACCATTGACGAACAGGAGCAAAACACAACTGATACTCTCGAGAATCTGATATTCCTGATCAGGGAAGGTTACGACCTGGTAATAACCCATGGTAATGGCCCGCAGGTGGGAAATATTCTGATGAGAAATGAAGCAGGCGAACAGTTGTACAATATCGCCCGGATGCCAATTGACATTTGTGTCGCCGATTCGCAGGGCGGGATTGGATATATGATAGAAAGAATGTTCAGGAATGTCCTCAACAGGCACGGGATTGATAAAAATGTCGTTTGTGTGGTGACTACAGTGATCGTTGATATCAACGACAAGGCTTTCAGGGATCCTCAGAAGAGGATAGGGAAGATATATACAAAGGAACAGGCAGAGGAGCTTGCTACAAAAAAGAACTGGGTCTTTAAGGAGGAGATTAAAATAAAGGACGGATACAGGAGAGTTGTGCCTTCACCGGTGCCGGTTGGTATAACCAATGAAGTGGTAATAAGGGAGCTGGCAACAAGCGGACATATTGTTATTGCTGCCGGCGGGGGAGGAGTGCCTGTATATATTGACGAAAAGAACGATGTCAGACCGGCAGAAGCAGTGATCGACAAGGATCTTGCCTCCTCGCTCCTGGCTACGGGGATCGGAGCCGATGAATTTTATATTCTGACGGATGTCCCGTATATCTATATAAACTACAAAAAACCCGACCAGGAGATAAAAGAGTTCCTCAACTACGCCGATGCACTCAGATATCTTAATGAAGGCCAGTTCGCTAAGGGGAGCATGGCTCCTAAAATAGAGGCATGTCTGAGTTTTATCAGGAACGGGGGCAGGAAAAGTGTGATAACAGAAGCCTTTAAGCTTGCTGATAAAAAATTCGGATCCAAGATAACAATGGAGTACGAAGAGAGACCCTGATCATTTAACCCTGTCATGCACTTTGCCGGGGAACATTTTAAAAATATTTGTTAATTTTAACCCCTGATTTTACATCCTGTTAACTTAATTCATTAATATCATGCCAGTTAATCTTCACAACCGCAGCTTTCTCAAGCTTCTTGATTTCAAACCTGAGGAGATCATGTTTCTCCTTAACCTTTCAATTGATCTTAAAAAGGCCAGGTATTCGGGTACGGAGCAGCAGAGGCTTAAAGGCAGGAATATAGCTCTGATCTTTGAAAAAGCATCCACCAGGACCAGGTGTGCATTTGAGGTGGCAGCCCTCGACCAGGGTGCACATGTCACATATTTAGGTCCGACCGGATCGCAGATAGGTCAGAAAGAGTCGATGAAAGATACAGCGAGGGTGCTTGGAAGGATGTTTGACGCAATCGAATACAGGGGATTCGGACAGTCAATTGTTGAAGAGCTTGCAAAATATGCCGGGGTCCCTGTCTGGAACGGTCTCACCAATGAATTTCATCCTACCCAGATACTTGCCGACCTGATGACAATGATTGAACATTCGGATAAACCGCTTAATAAAATATCGTTCTGTTATCTTGGCGACGCACGCTATAATATGGGTAACTCACTTATGGTGGGAGCAGCAAAAATGGGAATGGATTTCCGGTCAGCTGCACCGCCGGAATACCAGCAGAACAGTGAGCTGGTTGATACATGCAGGTCGATAGCTGAAGAGACAGGCGGGAGTATAATGATAACCGATAATGTCGATGAAGCTGTAAAGGGAGTTGATTTCCTCTATACCGATGTATGGGTGTCGATGGGAGAACCTGATTCGGTATGGGATGAGAGGATCAGGCTGCTCAGGCCTTTCCAGGTTAATATGGACGTTATCAGAAAAACGGGTAATAGTGACGTTAAGTTCCTTCATTGCCTTCCGGCATTCCATAACAGGGAAACAAAGGTAGGGGAAGAAATATTCCGGAAATATAATCTTGATGGTATGGAAGTGACGGAGGATGTTTTTGAATCGAAGCACTCGATAGTGTTCGATGAAGCTGAAAACCGCCTCCATACCATAAAGGCCGTTATGGTGGCGACTCTTGGAGCGTAGACTGAAAAGGCAGTCGGGAAATTTTCGTGATGAGACTCCCGGCGGCTATATTACCAGCTCCCTGACGAAATAAAAAGTCATAAGGAACGATGAAGCCAGCTTCAGGCCGATGCCTGTAAGGAAACCGAGCAGACTACCGAATCCGGCCCTGAGTGCATATTTCATATCATCCTTGAAGATCATCTCGCCAACAAAAGCTCCGATTAAAGGGCCTATTATGATCCCCACCGGACCAAGGAAAAGCCCAACAATAAGTCCCACTGTAGCTCCCCTCATACCGTATTTTGATCCTCCGAATTTTTTTGTTCCCCATATGGGCACAATGTAATCCAGAATAGTCACAACCACGGCAATTGCAGCCATCACGATCAGTAAGGTTGAGGAGAAATCGGCAAATTTTGTAATTTGCAGCACGATAAGTCCGAGAAAACTTAACGGAGGACCAGGCAATACTGGTACAAGACATCCTATTATCCCGACTATCATCAGAATAATAGACAAGACAAGAAGGATATAGTCAGGCATTCAAACAGATCCTCCCTTTATTTTTTCCCGAGATCATCGAACTCGATGTTTGTAAATTCCTCCGAGATTATCTCTTCGGATTCATTACGGGTATTCTTTTCCTCACTTTGATAAGAGTCCTCCGACCCGTTGCTCCCATTGCCAATATAGGCAACAGCATCTTTAAAACCTTCGGAAAACTTATCAAAATCTTCCTTATAGAGAAAGATCTTGTGTTTTTCGTAATACACTTTTCCCTCTTTCCCTAAATGTTTTTTGCTTTCTGTGATTGTGAGATAATAATCATCTGTGCGTGTGGCTTTTACATCAAAAAAATAGGTTCTTTTTCCTGCTCTTACCACTTTGGTGAAAATCTCCTCCTTGGTTACTTTTTCTTCATTACCGTGAACAACTTCTTTAATTCCGGTTTCTTCTTCCATTGTAAAAGTTAGTTTATGTTAGGCTATGGTTTTGATTGTCAAATGTAACAAATATTTCACAAATCAAAACAAGAGCCCACTTTTGTCTTATAATTTTGTACAGATGCTTTGAAGGAATGGGAAAAAGAGTATTTTTGTGCCAAAATCTGAGGTTCTTTTCAAATGATAAGCAGAAGATTATTACGCATAAAAGCACTGATGGCCCTCTATGCTTTTAACCGAAGGGAAGATAATAACATGGTCCAGGCTGAGAAGGAGCTTATGTTCAGTATCACCAAGACATTCGATCTTTATCATTACCTGTTGTTGCTGGTTCTGGAGGTGGCAGACATTGCCCGGGAGAAGATTGATTTTGCCCTTCAGAAGCATGTGCCTTCTCCCGATGATCTTAACCCTAACCGGCAGTTCGTCGATAACCTGGTTATTGCCGAGCTCAGGGAAAATGTCACTTTTAACCGGTATATCTCATCAAATAAAATGTCGTGGGCACACTACCCGCATATCCCCAGAATGCTGTATAACAATATGATCGTGTGGGCTCCTTACCTTGAGTACCAGGGATCGGCAACCCGCAGTTTCATTACCGACAGGAAGTTCATAATCAGTCTTATTACGGATCTTTTTGCCAATTCGGAGGAGTTGCAGGCAAACCTTGAAGAACAAAGCATCTATTGGAACGACGATCTTGAATACATCTCGGCCATGATCGAGAAAACCCTGAAGAAATTCAAGGCAAATTCAGGAGGGAAGGCCGAAATGATGCAGCTGTTCAAAAACGAGGAAGACGAAGAGTTCGTGAAGATCCTCTTCAGGAAGGCAATTTTTCACTCGGAGAAGAGCTCGGAGCTTATAGACCATAACACAACCAACTGGGAAGTTGAAAGGATAGCACTGATGGATATTCTTGTTATGCAGCTGGCAATAACGGAAATTATGGAGTTTCCTGAAATACCGGTTAAGGTAACACTGAATGAATATATCGAAATCGCAAAATATTATTGTACTTCAAAAAGCAGTACATTTGTCAATGGTATCCTGGATAATATTGTCAGGGAGATCCGTCAGCAGGGATTATTCAGGAAAACCGGCCGCGGACTGGTAGGTGATAAGCCCGACCAGGCTGCTGAATAGTAAACCGTTATTATGAAAAAGTCAGGTATATCGTATTTGCTTATTTTTTATCTTGGTATTGCCGGATGCAGTATGGACAACAGCGGATCCGGAAACACCCGGGAAATGGTTTCCGGAGGAAATGCCGAAGTCGTATTTGCCGAATATGAACACGATTTCGGGAGAGTAACTGAAGGTGAAAAAGTGGCTTATGTATTTTCTTTTGAAAATAAAGGACCCGGCGACCTGGTAATAACATCCGCTTCAACGACCTGCGGGTGTACAGTGCCCAAATATGAGACCAAACCTGTAAAAATGGGAGGAAAGGGTTCCCTCGAAGTTGTGTTCGATACTTCAGGCAGAAGCGGGAAACAGACAAAAACAATCTCTGTCCGTTCAAACTCAAAGCTCCCCGTTGTGATGCTGAAAATATCGGCCGATGTAGTTTCTGATAGTGATAACCAATAATTATAATGATGACTAATTTTGCTTACATTTTATTAATGACTCAGCCCGCATCCGGCACCACCGGTCAGGGTAACGCACTTGTTACATTTCTCCCGCTCATTCTTGTGTTTGTTGTATTCTATTTCTTTATGATCAGACCTCAGATGAGGAAGCAGAAAGAGATGACCAACTACCGCAACGCTCTTAAAAAGGGAGATAAGGTAATTACAAACGGTGGTATCTATGGTAAAATCTATGAGGTAAAGGATAATTATGTATTGCTCGAGGTAGGTGGCGATCTTAAACTTAAGGTTGAAAAGAGCGCCCTGATGAAGGATCCTTCGGATACCGAGCCGAAATAATTACCATACTTCTTTTGCCTGGTGAAATGGATATTCCGGATATGGTCAGATAAACTTACTGAAAAGGGAGTAAGCAATGCCAACAGGGATGTTGTGGTTTTTGTTTTCTTTCTTTTTCTGTCCTTTATATTCTGGTACCTGAACTCTCTGTCAAAAGAAGCCACTGCCGATATCAGATACCCCGTAAGATATGTAAACCTGCCGAAAGACAGGGTCCTTATTGAGGACCTGCCCCAGCGGCTTAACCTTTTTCTCAGGGGCCCGGGATATTCAATTCTCAAACTCAGGGTCTCAGGAAACCGGCGACCTGTCGTTCTTGATATATCGACAGTCAACTATAAAAGAGTACCCGGAAGCAGGATGTTAAGTTATTATCTTGTTACTTCAGGCCTGATCCCAAAACTTACCAGTCAGCTGAGAGCCGATTGCGAAATAACAGCCATTAAGCCCGATACCCTGTTCTTTTCGCTCGACAGGGTTGTCTCTAAAAGAGTGCCGGTGAAACCTGATATAGAATTGATTACCGACAGGCAATATTTTGTAAAAGGAGAACTGATTTGCAGTCCTGACAGTGTTACCATGACCGGGCCGAAACAAATTCTGGATACAATAACCCGAATCAGGACCGTTTTTAAGAAATACACTGGTCTGAACGAACCTATTAAGAAGAATCTGTCCCTGCTCGCGTCAAAACACTTCTCTTTATCGGAGAGAAGAGTTACCGTGACGGTGCCTGTTGAACAGTTCACTGAAGCAGAAGTATCAGTCCCGGTCAGGATACTTAATATTCCTGACTCGATTGATATAAAGATCTTCCCTGATGCGGTAACGGTCAGGTTCTTTGTTGCAATCACCGATTACAAAAGGATCGGGGATTCTCCCCTTGAAGCGGTCGTAGATATTAAGAAAGTTGATCTTCGGCTGGTCGACAGAATTCCTGTGGAAGTGCTTAATGTGCCTGATTTTATCAGTTCACTGAGGTTCTCTCCTGATAAGGTAGATTTCCTGATCGAAAGGAGAAACCGATGACCGATCGGGAAAATAACCGGATGAAATTAGGGATTACCGGAGGCATAGGAAGCGGGAAGACCTCGGTATGCAGGGTATTTAATGTTCTTGGGATTCCTGTTTTTTCGGCTGATCCTGAGGCAAAAAAAATAATGGACTCCGACGAAAGGATAAAAAGCGAGATCAACAGGATTGTCGGTAAGGATATGTATCATAACGGTTTACTTGACCGTCCCGGGTTTGCCCGTATAATATTTAACGACAAAGTACTCCTCGACAGGGTGAATTCACTTGTTCATCCTGTTGTATTTGAACTTTTCATGAAATGGGTCAATCAGCAGAATGCACCTTATGTTATTATGGAGCTGGCTATTCTGTTTGAAAGCGGTGCTGCCAAACTTGTCGACAGGATAGCAACTGTTGTGGCCCCGGTAGAGGAAAGAATTGACAGGGTGGTTAATAGAAATAATCTTACCCGCGGGCAGGTGCTGGAGAGGATAAAGAACCAGCACGATGATACATATCTTATTGAAAGATCGGATTATATAATAGAAAACTCGGAAAACGACATGATCATACCTGTGATACTCGATATCCATCAGGATATGATAAGTCTTGTCAGTAACAGATAACAAACAATGGGAAATTTCGGAAAATGGCTTGGAGGGGGCCTTGGCTGGGTAATGGGAGGGCCGCTTGGAGCGGTACTTGGATTTCTTGTGGGTTCAATGGTCGACAATACCACAGTACGTACGGCGGAATATACTCCGGTGGAAAGCCGTACCACCCCGGGGGCCTTTGGCATGAGCCTGCTTGTTCTTGTCGCTGCTGTGATGAAAGCCGACGGCAAGGTGGTACGATCGGAACTCGATTATGTTAAGCAGTTTTTTATCAGGCAGTTTGGGGAATCTTCGGCCGGTGAGGCCCTTATCATGCTCAAGGATATACTGAAACAGAATATCCCCGTTCGCGATGTTTGTGTACAGATAAGCAGAAACATGGATTATTCATCCCGCCTCCAGCTGTTGCATCTTCTCTTTAACATCTCGCTGTCGGATAATGTTGTTCATCCTTCGGAATTATCAGCTATCGAATCAATATCGGGTTACCTGGGAATCGCTTCAACAGATTTTATCTCAATTAAGAATATGTTCATTCCTGAAACAGATTCTTACTACAAGATCCTCGAGATTGAGCCATCGGCCACAAATGAAGAGGTCAAAAAAGCCTACAGGAGAATGGCCATGAAATATCATCCCGACAAGGTCACCCACCTGGGGGAAGACTTTAAAAAAACAGCCGACGAGAAATTCAAAAAAGTCAACCAGGCTTACGAAAAGATCAAAAAGGAAAGAAATATGGTTTGATTTTAAATTAAAAACATTTTTTGGATAACCCAATAATCAAAGACAACACTTAATTTTGTAAAAAAAATTGTAAAAATGATTTTAAAGGATATTATTTCTATTTCCGGAGAGCCTGGCCTGTTCAAATTCATTGCCCAGGGTAAAAATGCAATAATTATTGAGCACCTTGAGACAGGGAAAAGGACCAGCGCTTACAGCTCTGCAAAAGTAAGCTCCCTTGATGATATTTCTGTCTTTGCTGAAAGTGAGGATATCCCTCTCGGAAAAGTCTTTGACCGTATTTATGAACGGGAAAACGGAGGTCCTGCCATCAGTTCTAAAAGTGATCCGGCCTCTCTTAAAAACTACTTCAACGAAGTTGTTCCCGATTATTCAAAGGACAGGGTTTATGTGAGCGATATGAAAAAAATCGTTCAATGGTATAATATTCTTCAGAAAAACGATCTTCTGAAAAAAGAGGAGCCTGAAGTTGCTGCTGAACCGGAAGTCGCAGAGGCAGCTACTAAAAAGCCTGCAGCTAAAAAGCCTGCAGCTGAAAAGGCCCCTTTAGCGGAAAAGAAAACCAGGAAAGCCGGGTCAAAACCGAAAAGCAGCTAAGCGGAGATATCTAACAACCTGATTATGAACTTTGGCGGCCACGAAGTGGTTTATGGCTATTCGCAATCAAAAATAGTCATTGTCCCCGTACCATATGACGAGACAAGCACCTGGATAAAAGGTGCTGACAAAGGCCCTGATGCAATAATGGAGGCCTCTGTAAATCTTGAGTTTTATGATATCGAAACCGGTACCGAGGCTCATGAGAACGGGATTTTTACTGTTCCTCCCGTTCTCGAAAAAAGTTCCCCCGAAGCTCTTGTGGCAGCTGTAAGCAGCGAGGTTTCCGCTCTGTTGTCGGCGGAGAAATTCCCCGTGATAGTGGGAGGGAACCATACGGTGAGTATTGGTTCGGTAAAAGCCTTCTCCTCCTTCTATGAAAACCTTTCAGTTCTCCAGCTGGATGCTCATTCCGACCTGCGGCGCGAGTACGAAGGATCACCCTATAACCATGCATGTGCCATGTCGAGGATAAAAGAGATGGCCCCTTCTGTTCAGGTGGGGATCCGCAGCATGGCGGCCGTGGAGCTGCCTGATCTGGAGAGGGAGAGAATCTTCTTCTCTCATGAGCTTTACCACGATAAGAGTCTTTACGAAAAAGCAGCCGGATTGCTTACGGAGAACGTTTATATTACTATTGATATGGATGTTTTTGATCCTTCACTGATTCCATCCACCGGCACTCCCGAACCGGGCGGACCTGAATACTATGAGCTGATGCATTTTCTGAGGGATGTGATCAGAACAAGAAATGTGGTGGGCTTTGATGTTGTTGAATTGTGCCCTTCGCCGGCAAACAGGGCTCCCGATTTTATTGCTGCCAGGATAATTTATCAGCTGCTGAGTTACAGGTTTGCCTGAACTAATCCTCTTTTTTTGCTTCTTCCCAGATTACATTCATTTCGTCCAGACTCATGTTGTGAAGGGAGATCCCCTTTGAAAGAGTCTCATTTTCAAGATAGTTAAATCGCTTAATGAATTTCCGGTTGGTTTTTTCAAGGGCTGCCTCCGGATCTATTCCATATAACCGTGCGGCGTTTATTAATGAAAATAGTACATCACCCAGCTCCGATTCAATACGCGCGGTATCACAGTTTATTATCTCTTCTTTCAGCTCGGTGATCTCTTCAAGTACCTTATCCCATATCTGCTCGCGGACTTCCCAGTCGAATCCCACACCCCTTACCTTCTCCTGTACACGGTTAGCCTTTACCATGGCCGGAAGGGAGGCGGGCACTCCCGAAAGAACAGGCTTATAATTTACTGTTTCGTTCATCTTAAGCTGTTCCCAGTTCTCTTCCACCTCCGATGCCCCCGATACCTTAACGTCGCCAAAGACATGAGGATGACGGTATATCAGCTTTTCATTTATTCCCTTCAGGACATCAGCCATGCCGAAGATCCCCTTCTCGGAAGCTATTTTTGCATAAAAAACTATATGAAGCATCAGATCGCCTAGCTCTTTCCTGATACCTTCGTCATTTCCCGAAATAATTGATTCGGCCAGTTCATACGTCTCTTCAATAGTTAATTTCCGAAGGCTCTCGTTTGTCTGCTTACTGTCCCACGGACATCTGACTCTTAACTCATCAATAATATCAAGGAGCTTTTTAAACTCTTCAGCACTCTTTTCTTTTTCAATCATCATTTAATAAATTAAAACAGCCGGTCGGGTGAGGCATCTTTGCCTGACCTGTCAACCCGAACTACGGACCCTGTCGATAAACTGAGAAGCTCGGAAATATTTGCACCGTTTATAGCTATTTCAAGCAGATCAATTGAGTTGAACCTGGCCAGAAGCTCCCCGACAGGAACATCGTAATAGTTTACCGAAATAGTGTCGGTGTAATTCTTATTGCTCTGGATCAGTATCCTGAACTTCTTATCCTCAATCACCCTTGCGAATATCTCCCTGGTAATATTTGAAATTACGTTGCCGTACGAATCGACGAAGATAATGCTTCCGACAATAACATCCCTGTCGATCGTCGCTCTGAGCGGCACTCTTTCACTTACAGTCGCGAGAGGCTTGCCCAGCACGGCAGGGCTCTTCCCTTCAAAAAGTCCGGCAGCGGCCCGGGCGAAAATCGTCAGCTCGTCGGTATCCCCCATGCGATCAATCTTAATGACTTCGTCAGGATCGGAATTAAGGATGAGATTGAATATGCCATTATCGGTGCCGATAAAGAAATGATCCCTGGCTTTCACAATAAGATACTCTTCACCCTTATGTGCTTCGGAATGGACACAAATAATATGGATCGTCCCTTTCGGGTAATTACTGAAAGTGTTCCTTATAACAAATGAGGCGTGCGAAATATTAAAAGGGGGTATGCCACCTGCATTATCTATTATCAGGGCTCCCGGACACAGAGTGCAAAGTTTTCCCTTTATGATACCGTAATAGATATCATCAGGCCTCCATTCAGTTGTCAGGGTAATGACCGGCATTGGTAAAAAACTTACGACAAAGATAATCTTCTAATGAAAAATAAACTTACTTTGCATCGTTTCAAAGATCTTTTTATTTAATTTAATTCAGACCCCTGTTTTAACAGATTAATTCGGACAGTCAATTTTTTAGGATTTAATGACAGAGATAATAATATTTCTTGAGGATATCGATCCAGTAATCTTCTTCGGAATAAATAATTCCCTGCTTGAAAAGATCCGGAGCTGTTTCCCGAAAATTAAACTTATTGCAAGGGGAAATGAGATCAAGTGCATCGGTGAGGAGAGTGAGATTACGCTGTTTGCCGAGAAATTCAACGAACTTATAGAATATTACAGGAAGTATCACAGGATCGATGAACAGGATATTGAAAAATATTTCCTCGATTCTGCACATATGAAAAGTGCTACCGACGGAGATTTTGAGGATGTGATAGTCTTTGGAACAAGCGGCAAACCGGTCAGGGCACGTACTACGAACCAGGTTCTCCTGGTAAATGATTATAAAACGAACGACCTTATTATAGCCGAAGGACCGGCCGGTACAGGAAAGACCTATACTTCTATCGCCCTTGCAGTCAAGGCTCTGAAAGAGAGGGAGGTAAAAAAGATAATACTTACACGTCCGGCAGTTGAGGCAGGAGAGAGGCTGGGTTTTCTTCCCGGCGATATGAAGGATAAGCTTGATCCCTACCTGCAACCACTCTATGATGCACTTCATGATATGCTTCCGTTCAAGAAACTGGAGACTCTTATTGAGGACGGGACAATTCAGATAGCCCCCCTGGCATTTATGCGGGGAAGAACACTCGAGAATGCCTTTGTTATCCTCGACGAGGCTCAGAATGCAACAATAAGCCAGATAAAGATGTTCCTCACCAGGATGGGTGTAAGCTCTAAATTTATCATGACTGGAGATACAACACAGATCGACCTACCAAGGAAAAGTGAATCGGGATTGATTCAGGCAATAAGGATACTCTCCGGTATAGAAGGTATTACTGTTATCCGTTTCGACGAAAGGGATATTGTCAGGCATAAGCTGGTAAAAAGGATAGTAAAAGCTTATGAACAGGAAGAGAGCGGGACTAACGGACAAAAAACCGATAATAATAAATAACTTATTATGGCAAAGACAATTGTGACTTCAAGCTTCATGTTCCCCGGACAAAAAGGTGTTTACAAAGGGAAAGTCAGGGATGTCTATAACATTGACGATAAGTATCTTCTGATGGTAGTTTCGGACCGGATATCGGCATTTGATGTTGTCCTTCCGAAAGGTATTCCTTATAAAGGGCAGGTCCTTAATCAGATAGCTGCAAAATTTCTTGATGCCACCAGCCACATTGTACCGAACTGGAAAATTGCTACTCCTGATCCTACCGTAACTATTGGTCACAGGTGCGAACCTTATCCTGTCGAAATGATAGTGAGGGCATATCTTACAGGCAGTTCGTGGAGAACCTACAAGGCAGGAGCCAGAGAGATATGCGGTATCCCCTTGCCTGACGGAATGAAAGAACACCAGCGTTTTGAGGAGCCGATTATCACACCAACCACAAAAGCTGAACAGGGCAAACACGACGAGGATATTTCAAGGGAGGAGATACTTAAAAGGGGACTTATTCCTGCTGATGAGTACGACCTTATTGAAAAGTACAGTATGGAAGTCTTTAAAAAAGGCTCTCAGATAGCTGCCGAACATGGGCTGATCCTTGTTGACACGAAATATGAATTCGGCAGGAAGGACGGCATTGTCTACCTTATTGACGAGATAAATACGCCTGATTCTTCGAGATATTTTTATGCCGAAGGTTATAGGGAGAGATTTGAGAAAGGTGAGCCGCAGAAGCAGCTCTCAAAGGAATTTGTAAGGGAATGGCTTATGGCTAACGGATTCCAGGGACAGGAGGGACAGAAAGTTCCTGAAATGACAGATTCGTTTGTAAATGAGATATCTGACAGATATATTGAACTGTACGAAAAAATTACCGGGGAAAAATTCATAAAGGAAGATATTACCGATGTAACTGCCAGAATTGAGAAAAACTGCCTGGCTTTCCTGAAAACACTCTGATATCTGATATCTGAAATCTGCTTGTGGAGAAGCTGTTCGGACAGATTTAATCAGGTGAAATGTAAATAGTTTTTTACCTTTGCGCTCAGATTGAAAATTTTCCTGAAATGAATAAAAAAGAATGGTCCGGGATTTTGATCCTTTTAATCCTTTTATTGATGCTGCCTTCAATGGCACTATCGCAGGTTGTTGTCGAAAGGTCAAAAGAGAAGGTTGTCATTTCAGGAGTACCATATTTTATTCATCAGGTTAAAAAAGGAGAAACCCCGTATTCAATAGCCAGGGCCTACAACATTACTGTACCCGAGCTTACCAGGGAAAATCCGCCTGCAGTATACGGGATTAAGGAGGGACAGACGTTAAGGATCCCCGCAAACTCAGTTACAGCGAATATACCGGTGTCGCCGGTGGTGACCATGGCAGCCAGGGACGAAAGCAAATATGTGTATCACCGGCTTCAACGAGGAGATACCGTTTATTCCCTCTCCAGGAGATATGGTGTATCAGAAAATGAGATTCTGACTTCCAATCCCGGAATCGAGATAAGCAAACTTCCAACAGGTGCAGAAATTGCAATCCCCCGGAGAGAATTCATGAGTCAGAAACAGGTGTTCAGCCAGGAGAAGAGTGACTTTATATTTCACAAGGTAACAAAAGGGGAGACCCTGACATCAATCGCTGAAAAATACGGGCTGACTATCAAAGAGTTGCGCAGGGAGAACAAGAACATCAGGTTCCCCCAGGTGGGCGAATTTATCAAAATCCCCGGAGTAAGAGCGGTCACTACTCCTGATGAAATGCCGGTGACAGAAGACACTCTTATGGTTGCTCCGGCTGATTCAGTTATTATTCCTGAAAGACCGGAAGGGTATACCCCTGTTTCCGGACTTAAAGGGTCGATGGATGTTGCAGTCCTCCTTCCCTTTTATCTCCGGGAGAACGCGCTCAGGACAGAGATCGACTCATCAGGTTCGGTAAAGGGAAAGAAAACGTATAAGGTAATAAACCGTCATAAAGACTGGATCTACCCGCGAAGCATAGGATTCGTTGAGCTGTACCAGGGAATTCTGTTTGCGGCCGATACCCTCAGATCCCTGGGACTTGATATTAATATGCATGTATATGACATATTAAGCGATACTGTGGGGATATCGCGGCTTATAAATTCCGGAGAACTTAATAAAATGGACCTGATTATTGGTCCGGTCCATTCGGGGAATCTCGCGAAAGTCGCATCCTGGGCAGGGGACCGTGGTATACCAGTTGTATCACCTGTTCAGCTCATTAATAATTCGGTACTATCGGGAAATCCTTCTCTTTTCGTGGCAAACTCAACGCTTGAAGTGGCACAGAACAGGATAGCCAGCGAGATGGGAAAGTACCCCGGCCATAATTTCGTTTTTATTACTGATACTCTGGGTGCCATTGATCCCGGGGTTAAAAAGTTCAGGAGTAAAATCCTTTCTGAGATAAGCAGCAGAATTCCATATGAGGAAATCAGGTTTAAGGAACTCGTTTTCTACAGCAGGTCTGTTTTTGGCAGGGACTCCATTAACAGGCTCTCTCATTCGCTGTCGGACCAGGTAAAAAACGTAATAATTATTGCTTCTGAAGATGCCCCGGTGTTGACCGAAGCTATCCAGGAGATCCATTCACTTTCGAAGAAATTCGATATAAGCGTATATGGGTACCCGATGCTGAGGGACCTTGAAAATATAGACCCGAAATATCTTTTTGAACTGAATCTGATGGTATTCTCACCTTACTGGATAGACATTTCAAAAGATGATGTAAAGCAATTCAATTCGGATTTCAGAAAGAAATTTTTTACTGAGCCCCCGGAAATGAGCTTTGCATGGACAGGTTTTGATATAGCTTACTACTTTTTAAGCGGACTGGCTATACACGGGAAGGAATTTATTGAGCACCCCGGGATACATAAACCTGATCTTCTGCAGACGGATTACGACTTCAGACGTAATTCCCTGACAGATGGTTTTGAAAATCAAAAATTGTTTCTTATCAGATATTCAGACGATTATGAGATTAATCTGGTTGATGAAGTGGAAGTAATGCCCGGATACCAGGACCAGTTTTAGGGAATGATTGCAGATCTGAAAAAATAATTGTTAATAAAAATTAACATAAGGGAATATTCCGGCAAAACTAATTGTCTAAAAGACGTATGATCAGGGAATCGTACAGGCAAAAAGAAGACAGTGAACTGATCAGGGCATCAATAGATGGTGATAAATCAGCTTTTGATGAGATAGTGAGAAAATACCAGGGGATGGTTGCCCGTACGGTCAAAGGTATGCTGGGAGATTCTGTTTTTACAGAAGATATTGGACAGGAAGTATTTGTTAAACTATTCTTTTCATTATCGGAATTCAGGGGGGAAGCAAAATTATCGACGTACATTCAGAAGATTGCCATAAACCTGACCCTTAATGAGATAAAAAGAAGAAAAAAGTTCTTTTCAATGTTTTCGCAGAGAGGTAACAACGAAATGCACGAATTTGAAGTTGCAGATCATGATACCGAAGAGAGAAATGAGGCATCTGAAATTGTAAACAAAGCGTTGATGGAGATGGATCCAAAATTCAGAATAATTGTGACAATGAGAATGCTTCAGGGTTATTCGACAAAAGAAACGGCAGAGATCCTTGATCTTCCGCTGGGTACAGTTCTCTCGAGATTGTCGAGAGCCCAGGAACAGTTAAAGGTTATTTTAAAAAGATTATAGTGTTATGAAAGCTACGGAGTTAAAGGAATTATTAATCAGATCCCTCGACACCAATGCTGATCCGGAAGAGTCAGCCCGGAAGATCATGGAAGCCGGTGTTACTTACGATTTCAGGAGTGGTTTCAGCGAAAGGGTGCTTGACAAAGTCTATGCATCCGGATCTGTTGTAATACGTGAAGTTGAGTTTGTCAGGAGCCTTAATTTTGCTTTTAAACGAATAGCCATTACTGGTGTTGCGGCTATTATTTTATTGCTGATTTCGATTTTCCTGATGGAGGGATCATTATCGTTCAATACATTCCTGGGATTGAGCGACAGCTATGATGAAGGTATTATTTGCCTTTTAACCGGTAATTAAAAATTATTTATGAAAGCCAAGCCAATAATTCTTGTTGTTGTAACCCTTATTATAGGATTTATTCTCGGGATGCTTACTTCTGCCCAGGTCAGGTATCACCGGCTTAAACCTGTACGTCTTTATTTCTCGGAGGAACGTTTTATGGAAGGATTCTATAAAGTGATCCAGCCTGATGATCAGCAGAAAGCTAAAATTGACCTTGTCCTTAAAAAATATGCTGAAACTAACAGCGACCTGCAGAATAATTTCAGAAAAGAGATGGAGACAAGTATGAAAGAGTTCCGTAAGGAACTGGATTCAAACCTTACCAGGGAGCAGCTTGCCCGTCTGAAAGAGATTGATGAGCGCAGGCAGGAGATGATAAAACAGGGAAGAAAGAACAGGAATGATGATTCCACAAATTTCGGCGACAGAAGATTCAATCCCGACAGGAGGCAGGGGCCACCGCCGCCACCGCCACCTCCCCATGACCACAACGATTCATCCGATATTGAATAGAAGGTAATCAAGCAGGATCGGAAGATCCTCGGGGTTTACCCCGAGAGATACAAGCAATGGCTGATCTTCGGTCATCACCGACATATATTCATCTGTAGAAAGCTTCCCGTTGATAATGCTCTTTCTGTAATAGTCTATGGCCTCTTTCTTTTTTCCACGACACAGGGCCAGATGGCCCATGTTTATAAAATCATGCCCGTTAAGCTCCCCTGCCGAAAGCCGCTCGTAATATTTTTCTGACTCATCAAATTTGCCAAGGGCGAAATAGCAGTAAGCTATTGGCCTTAATATCTTCAGATTACCAGGTTCGTGATATTCCACCCTGAAATAATAATTTAGTGCTGCTTCATAGTTCCTCAGGTCAAGATGACAGTGAGCCGTCATGATCGATGTATGAATATTATCAGGTTCCATCTCATGTGCCTGCAGATAATATTCAAGGGCATCCTCGTTTTTCCCCAGTTTTCGCAGGCATAATCCTATCTTTTTAATTGTCCATGCTTTCCTTAGAATAAGATCGGACCTTTTATAGAACTTCAGTGCCTCCTCATAATCTCCGGTCTGGTGATAGCAATATGCTGTTTTTTCGTATAGTTGTGCATCATCAGGCCTCTCTTTCAGTTGCTTGAGAAACAGCGAAAGGGCGTCTTCGTAAAAATTCTTACTGAAGAAATAATCGGCGAGACCGGCTTCGGCCTCTGCTGCGTTACAGGTCAGCCTGAAAAACTCTGAGTTATAAATATCAAGCCGGCCGGTAAACAGATCCTCAAACTCCTTTTTATAGGGTGAGAGTTTAAAAAATCTGTAGATATCCTGGAGGTACTGTGTCACATTGGTTCTGAAGTTCCTGTAAGGATCCGTAACTGCATCATCTTCGTTTATCTGCCTGAGTCCATCGAGCTCCATCCTGAATACTTTCAGCATCATGGTCTTTTGCGACGCAGGCAGGTATTTAAGGTTTAGCAGAAGTGAGTATTTGTCGGAATTACAGATGAAAGGTGTCTCGTACAGGGCTTCGGCAAGTTCATTCGTGCCAGGCCCGAGTATCTCGTCGCTGTATATTTCGTTAATGGTCTCATGATCGGGATAAAACGGGACGAACCAGTTTTGAAAATCCTTAAAGAAGTCAAAATGCTTCAGGTTAGCAAATGCCGACATGTAAACATCGGCTCCTTCCATCTGCAGTTTTGTGAGTTCCTCCATAGTTTTGAATATCTCTTCGGAGTCGCTGAACATCTCTGACCAGTCAGGATTTTTTTCATCGCTCCTGTCCTGTGGAAGTATGTTCTCAAGACCCAGTTTTTCCTCTATCCTGGGTTTTAGTTTCGCTACCTGAGGGAGTATCTCATCATGCATTTTCCGGCTCAGGTTCTCAGTCTCACGCGACCGGATAGTCTGAAGCACTATTATCCGGCAGTGTTCCCTGAACCCCGTATCATCTGCCAGCCTGCTTACAGCTGTAACTATTTCAGGGTAAAGTGGTACCCTGCTGTTGTAGTAATGCAGGTTAAGAATAATCCCCGACAGCGCCCTCTCTATAACCTGTTCCGTTCCACTCCGGTAAATGTCAATAAGATGTAAAAGTTTTTCCGTCTGCCACGATCTGAAAGAACTGAGTGTTATGGCTGAGACAAAAATGCTTACTTCGTACCATTTGAATTTACCCGACTTTATTACGATGTCTATCAGACTGTTCTCAGCTTCACCGTAGTAGTCGGTAAGCCAGAAGTGATTGAAGATATTCCTGATCAGCTGCCTGTGTTTTTTTGATATTGCCGATTCAGGATCGGCATTATCCTCATTGCTGACATTAAGCAGTTCGTCAAGTTCCGATTTGAAGATCAGGTCGTCTACCGTTTCAACAATTGTCTGTCCTGTAAGCCTCTGTTCCTTTTCAGTCTGCTGTTTAACCCAGTAGGTATTCCAGCCGGAATAATGTGACAATATGTCCTGTCTGACCCTGTCTGAAAGACCCAGAATCGATTGAATAAGTCGCAGATAGACTTTATTGCGTTCCGGATCAACTATGCCTTCAATAGTATATGTAAGCATATTCCGGTAGGTCATCACAATATTGTCGTATTCGTCACGGAGATACCCTGAAGATGCTAATGTAATCATATCATTCAGAATATCAAGACTTTGCTTGATCTTTTTTTCAGAGACAAGCCTGCAAATTTTTTTGTGCTGCTGAATTGTTTTTGTAGTTTCCATCATTTTTCCCCTGCAGGAAATTTAAAATGTACTGAAAATTCCCAGTTATAATATTTATCTTCTGCAAGAATCGGGCCGCCTCTTTTTGCAACAGACGCTATGATCAGATCCGGGATCTGGAAGGTCGGATCACTTCCCGGACTCTGTATCAGAAATTATATCCGATGCTTAAATAACCCTTGATACGGCTGAAATAATTTTCAGTCCTGGGAAACCCATGCATGATCCCGATCTTTATTGGTCCGATAATGGACATGTATCCTGCTCCGATCCCGTAACCTGACATCAGTGTTAATCCATAATCAGGATAGGCCTGATCAACTGCAAAAAGGTTTGCCGTCAGACCAAGGTGGATATCTTCAAATAATTCAATATCAACCTCTGCGCCTATTCCTGCAAGATCAGTAACGGGAATTTCGTTGGTATGAAAACCTGTCATGGGTATCGATCTGTTTGAGACGGATTCAATTCCACCGAGGAAGTAATAGTTACGCAACGATTTTTCCTCATCCGGTTCAAAGGTTAAAAGAAGATTACTCTCAACAGAAAATGTTGTTTTGCTATTGATTGAAAAATAGTGTTTCAGTCTGCCGTAAAATGAATATGTACGGCCAAATATAAATTCCCCGTGTCGGTTTTCTGTATAGAGTGTCCTTGAACTATCGGTTCTTACAATTGCCGACTGAAGTTTCGAAGTTTCAGCTGTAAACCGGAAAATTGTTCCTTTGTCGGGAAAGTGTTTTGTGTCGATGTTGTTATGCTGATAGTCATAACCTGTCGTCAGGGAGTTGTACGAAATCCTTTTCAGATTCTCGAGGGGTAAAAAATCAGGTACAAAAGTCGAGTTCTCAAGATTTAAATAGAGGCTCATCCGGTTATTCAACCCGAGATATCTGTTAGCGGTAAGACCGGAGATGTAATTCCTGTTCAGCATTTCTCCTTTCTCCCCCAGTAACTCGATTAAAGGGATCATTGTATTGTCGGCCCTGAAACCTGCTGATATCCCGAATTTCTGGCTTCTGTTGAGGAACTGGAGCCACGATATGTTGAACCGGTAATATTCACCTATGTATGAATCAATATTAAGCATCGAACCTGCAAACACGAGGTTCTTTGTTTTCATCCTTAAGATTATTCCGGATCCCAGTGAATTATCATAATGAAGCGATCCGTAAAGCATTGTTTTGGGATTCTCCTTACAGTCGAATACCAGGATAAGTGAATCGTTCCGGGGTATGATGCTGTATTTAACTTTTTCGAACCATGCTTTGCCATATAACAGATCTGTTTTTTCGCTGATAAGATCCTTGTTTATGTTTTCGCCCGGACCAAAATCCAGCACTCCGAGTATTTCGGAATCGGAGTTGACCCTGTTTCCCCTTATTTCGATCCGGTTGAAAGAATAGTACTGCTTGTCAAGAATATATTCCGGCTCTTTCTGGACCGCGATACTATTCAGTGAATCAGCAAGTCGTCTGAAACGTTCCCTGAAGGGTAATGCAGCCTTATAACCTCTTGCTATCAGTGTGTCGACATTGGAAAATCCGGCAATCGGGAGGTCCTTTATATCGGGTTCAATAATAATGTCAACGAGCTTTTTCTGTTCTTCGTAATCATCATAGCTCCTTAGAAAGCCTATCTGCTGTACAATTTCGGGAAGCGATTCAAGCTGCTCCTCCGTAAGGATCTTAAATCCCGTATATGAGCCTATCAGTATGCCGGCTCCCATTTCCAGTGCCTCTTCGGCTGCAAAATTCCGGAGTGTCCCGCCGTCGACAAGAAGTGCAGTATCGATCTTCACAGGAGTAAACAGTGAGGGGATGGATATGCTTGCCCTTATGGCGTCGGGCAGGTAGCCTTTTTTAAGTTCGACACTTTTACCGGTCAGAATATCAGTACCCATGCACATGAAGGGAACGGGCAGTTTCGAAAAATCGTTAATATCTGCCGCAGGCCACAGGTAGTAGCTGATCAGGTTCTCCACCTGCTGTCCGTTTATGAGTCCGGCCGGCAACCTGACTTTTTTTGCTGAGAAGGGAAGGGCAATGATGCTATTGTCGGTATACTCCTTTTCGACAAAGACCACCTTATTCTCCGGTATCTTGTCCGACAGATACATGTCCCAGTCGGTTGATTTAAGGATTTTGTAGATGCTGTCGGAGGAATAACCTGATGAATACAAGCTGCCTATAATGCTGCCCATGCTGACTCCGGTAATGTAATCGGGCCTCAGTCCGGCCTCTTCCATAACCTTTATGACTCCCAGATGTGCTATGCCGTGAGCCGCACCGCCACTCAGCACCAGGCCAATACCGGGACGGCTCTCCTGTGGTGTCTGTGAAAAAAGAGCTGATCCGCAGTGTAACCGGATTAACGCAATAAAAATTAAAACAGCATATTTATTAAGAGGTGATGTTGAAGTGCGATTCTGATTTTTTATTAAGACAGGTGGCATAATTAACTTCCGGAGTTTTTAGGAATAGTATGCAAGATACTAAAATTGAGTATTTTTACCAAGTGAAAAATAGTCCGGGTTTTAAATCAGACTGGCTTCCGGTCACAAAAAAGGAGGTTGATGCTCTCGGATGGGACCAACCCGATGTTATCATATTCAGCGGAGATGCATATGTTGATCATCCTTCATTTGGTACTGCCGTGATAGGGAGGGTTATAGAGGATGAAGGATTAAAAGTTGCCATTATTCCTCAACCCAACTGGAAGGATGATCTGAGGGATTTCAGGAAACTCGGCCCTCCTAAACTTTTTTTCGGTGTTACAGCAGGTAATATGGATTCGATGGTCAACCATTATACTGCGGCCCGGCGTCTGCGCTCCGATGATGCTTATACACCGGGAGGCAAGGCAGGCTTCAGACCCGATTACCCGACTATAGTATATACCACTATCCTGAAAAAACTATTTCCCGATGTACCTGTATTAGCCGGTGGTATTGAAGCTTCGATGCGTCGTCTGACGCATTATGATTACTGGAAGGAGAAGCTTGAACCGTCAATACTTCTGAGCAGCGGTGCCGACATGATTATTTACGGCATGGGCGACCAGCCTGTTAGAGAACTTGTAAGGCTGCTTGAAAAAGGTATACCATTCCGGTCGTTGAAGACTATTCCCCAGACGGTTGTCAGCATTGGGAAAGATGAACCTGTACCGGTTCAGAAACATTTCCGGGATATTACTCTTCATTCTTTTGAAAAGTGCGGGTCGGACAAAAATCTGTTTGCAGCGAATTTCATGAAATTTGAAAAGGAATCGAACAGGATGGAAGCAGCAAGACTCCTTGAACCGTCGGGCGACAGGATAGTTATTGTGAACCCGCCTTATCCGCCCATGGATGAAAAGAGCGCCGACCTCTCCTTTGATCTTCCATATACGTATCAGCCTCATCCCAAATATGCAGGAAAGGGTGCTATCCCCGCTTATGAAATGATAAAATTCTCCGTTAACATTCACCGCGGATGTTTCGGAGGTTGCAGCTTTTGTGCCATTTCGGCACATCAGGGCAAGCAGGTAATAAGCAGGTCGGAGGGGTCCATATTAAAAGAGATTGAAAAGATCACAGGATTGCCAGATTTCAAGGGTTACCTGTCCGATCTCGGAGGACCTTCAGCAAATATGTATGGCATGAAGGGCAAAAATATGGAACTGTGCAAAAAGTGCCAGCGGCCCTCATGTATATGGCCATCGGTATGTAACAATCTGGAGACAAGCCATAAAGGACTTACCTTGCTTTACCGTAAGGTAAACGCCATGAAAGGAGTGAAGAAAGCTTTTATCGGAAGTGGCATCAGGTATGACCTTCTGTTTCCTGAATGGAATAAAAAAGCAGGTAAAGCCGAAACCGAATACCTCGAAGAGCTGATCACGGGACACGTCTCGGGAAGGCTTAAGGTGGCTCCCGAGCACACCTCTGCAGCCGTGCTTAACCTGATGAGAAAGGCTCCATTCCCGCTGTTTAAAAAGCTAAAATATAGTTTCGACAGGATTAAGACATCACATAACCTTAATTACGAGATAATCCCGTATTTTATTTCGTCTCATCCGGGTTGTACCTCCGATGATATGCGCCAGCTTGTGGAAGAGGTCCGCAACCTTGGTATAAGACCTGAGCAGGTCCAGGATTTCACTCCCACACCAATGACCCTTTCGACACTGATGTACTATACAGGTGTCGATCCCTATACCGGAAAGAGTATCTATGTAGCCAGGAAGCCGGAAGATAAAAAGCGGCAGAAGGAGTATTTCTTCTGGTATAAGAAAAAGAAATAGAGGCAGGCTGCATTCCTGAGAGAGTATCCGGACCCTGTTTTTTAAGGGATACAAACAGAAAAGCCGGGGATGTATCGCCCCGGCCTCTCCTTACCTAAAATTATCAACCAAATTATACTATTCGTATTCTTTCAGGATATTTTTAACATCGTCAGGGGCTACCCTGCCATATGTTTTATCACCTACAAGCACAACGGGTGCCAGTCCGCAGGCTCCCACGCATCTAAGGCTCGAAAGGGAGAACTTGCCGTCTTTTGTTGTCTGTCCAACCTGAAGGCCCAACTCTTTCCTGAATTCATCCAGCACCTTTTCGGCACCTCTGACATAACAGGCAGTACCCATGCATATGCTGATGGGATGCTTGCCTTTGGGAGTCATGGTAAAGAATGAATAAAATGTCACAACGCCGTAAATTTTAGCCACAGGAACACCGATTTCGGCGGATATAACTTCCTGCACCTCGGCAGGCAGGTAGCCAAAATGCTCCTGGCAGCTATGCAGGATATTGATAAGCTCCTGGGGATCTTTTTTGAAGGAAGCGCAAATCTCTGATATTTTTGTTACATCCTCCTGTCTCAATTCTATTTTGATACTTGACATAGTTTTTAATTTTATTAATGACCTTACGGTACATCGTTATTGTTTAACTATAATTTTTTTCTTCTTGTCAAAATACTTGGTATGAAGAAGATGGTGAGCTTTTTCGCTGTTGGGCTTACCAAGGAACTCCTTATAAAGCTTTATTATGAATGGATTTTCGTGCGATTTCCTGATGGGTTTATTGCTGTCTTCCCTGTAGAGTGCAGCAGCCCTTGCTTTAAGTATCTGCGAGTTGCCATGGTGGAAAGGCTGACCTCCTCCCCCGATGCAACCGCCCGGGCAGGCCATAACCTCAATAGCGTGGTACTGCGATTTTCCGGAGCGTACATCATTAAGAAGCTTTCTGGCATTTCCAAGGCCGTTTGCGATACCTATTCTTAATGGCAGACCGTCAAAATCTATTGTGGCCTCACGGACACCTTCGAGACCCCTTAGTTCCTGAAAATCAACTTTCTCGAGTTTTTTCCCTGTATGTATCTCATAGGCTGTCCTGACGGCAGCTTCGATCACTCCCCCTGTGGCACCGAAGATCACTCCGGCTCCCGTTGATTCACCGAGAGGAGCATCAAAATTATCATCTTCAAGCTTATTGAGATCTATATTTGCCTGCTTTATAAATGCTGCAAGTTCCCTTGTTGAGATCGAAAAGTCGACGTCCGGGTTATTGTCAGTAGAGAATTCCTCCCTCTGGCATTCATATTTTTTAGCAAGACATGGCATTATTGAAACGACTACAAGGTCTTTTCTGCTTTTTCCTATCTTTTCAGCGAAGTACGACTTGGCAATTGCGCCAAACATCTGCTGGGGTGATTTGGATGTTGAAGGAACATCCTTAAGATCGGGGAAATACTCTTCAAAGAAATTGACCCAGCCCGGGCAGCACGATGTGAGGATTGGTAAACGTGCTGTTGTGTCGCCTGCAAGATGTCTGGTAAGACGGCCGAGTAATTCTGTTCCCTCTTCCATGATCGTCAGGTCGGCGGCAAAATCAGTATCGAAAACATAGTCAAAGCCAAGAACTCTCAGGGCAGAGACCATTTTACCGGTAACAAGTGTTCCGGGTTCCATGCCGAACAGTTCGCCCAATGCTGCACGTACGGCAGGGGCTGTCTGAACGATTACAGTCTTTGTAGGGTCGGCGATAGCCCTGAGAACATCGGGAGTATGATCGACTTCGGTAAGGGCGCCTGTAGGACAGACAGCCACGCACTGACCGCAATAAGTACATGTTGAGTGTTCCAGATTCTGTTCAAAAGCCGGAGCAACAGCTGCCATGAAACCTCTGTTTACTGCAGAGAGTGCTCCGACAGTCTGAATATCGTTGCACATCGTTTCGCACCGACGGCACATGATGCATTTGTCGAGATCCCTTATTATTGACGGGGAGGTGTCGGTTTTATAAGTCGACATCGCGGCAAATTCAGCTCCGGGTATCTCCCTGATGCCAAGCCGGTGAGCCATGTCCTGAAGCTCGCAGTTGCCTGATTTTGCACATACAAGACAATCTTTCGGGTGGTCCGAAAGGATAAATTCCATAACTGTACGGCGGGCATTCAATACCCTGGGGGTATGTGTATTTACAACCATACCCGGCTCACATTTGGTGGAGCAGGTAGGAGCAAGGTTACGTCTTCCTTTAACCTCTGCAACGCAGATACGGCAGCCTCCCGGCCTGTTCTCTATGTTAAGATCATGCAGATCCATGTAGCATAATGCCGGAATGTCAATTCCAAGCTCCCTGGCTGCTTTATATATTGTTGTACCTTTTGGTACCTCAACTTCTTTATTATCTATGGTAAGTTTTATAGTTTCCATTACTTTTCCGATTATCTTATAAATATTGCATCAAACTTGCATTTCTCCTTACAAGCACCGCATTTGATGCATATGGCAGGATTGATATGATGAATCTCTTTTCTCTCACCCGTAATTGCATTTACCGGGCATACCCTTGCACAGGCTGTGCAACCAACGCAGTTATCAGGATTGATCACATACTCCATCAGGTTTTTACATTCTCCTGCCGGGCATTTCTTGTCTTTTACGTGTGCCTCATACTCATTCATAAAGTTGTCGAGCGTTGATAGAACCGGATTAGGAGATGTCTGGCCCAGACCGCAAAGTGAGGTGTCCTTTATGACATTACTCATATTCTTCAGTCTTATAAGGTCGTCAGGTGTTCCCTTGCCATCGCAAATCTGTCCGAGAAGCTCATGCAACCGCTTGTTACCAATACGGCATGGTGCACATTTCCCGCACGATTCTTCAACAGTGAAGTCGAGGAAATATTTGGCCACCGATACCATGCAGTTATCTTCGTCCATTACTATCATACCTCCTGAACCCATCATCGAACCTGCAGCTATCAGGTTGTCAAAGTCGATTGGAACATCAAGGTGTTTCTCGGTGAGACATCCTCCCGAGGGGCCGCCTGTCTGAACAGCCTTAAACTTTTTACCATGCCTTATGCCACCGCCAATCTCAAAAATGATCTCCCTCAGGGTAGTTCCCATCGGCACCTCAATAAGGCCGACGTTGTTGATCTTTCCGGCCAGGGCAAAGACTTTTGTCCCTTTCGATTTTTCAGTTCCGATACTATTATACCAGCTGGCTCCCTTCAGGATGATAACAGGTATTGCTGCGTATGTCTCGACATTATTGACGTTGGTGGGTTTTCCCCTGAATCCTGCTTCAGCAGGGAAAGGAGGCTTTATTGTCGGCTCTCCTCTTAATCCTTCCATTGAATGAATAAGAGCCGTCTCTTCACCGCAGACAAATGCTCCGGCTCCGTAACGGAGGGAGATATCGAAACTGAAATCAGTACCAAAAATATTTTCGCCCAGCAAACCATATTCCCTTGCCTGAGCGATTGCAATTTTAAGCCGGTGTATTGCCAGAGGATATTCGGCCCTTACATAAATAAGACCCTGTGAAGCTCCAATGCTGTAACCGCATATTGCCATGGCCTCGAGTACCGAATGAGGATCTCCTTCAAGTACCGAACGATCCATGAATGCTCCGGGATCACCTTCGTCGGCATTGCAGACAACATATTTCTGATCGGCCTTGTTTTTGCTGGCGATCTCCCACTTCAGACCCGTTGAGAATCCTGCACCGCCACGGCCTCTCTGACCCGAGTCCTTTATCTCTTTTATAACCTGTTCGGGAGTCATCTCCGATAGAACTTTTCCGAGAGCCTGGTAACCATCCCTGGCTATATACTCATCAACGTTCTCGGGATTAATGAATCCGCAGTTACGGAGCACTATCCTGAGCTGCTTTTTAAAGAAACCCATGTGCTTGGAGTCACCAATAGCTTCTTTTGTCTTGGGATCGTGGTATAACAACCGGGTCACTTTCCGCCCCTTGATCACATGTTCTTCGACGATTGTCTGGGCATCCTCGGGTTTTACCTGGACGTAGAATGTATTATCGGGCATTACTTTAACTATCGGACCTTTTTCGCAGAAGCCAAAGCATCCGGTAAGTATTACCTGAACCTTTTCTGACAATCCTTTTGCCTCAAGTTCATCCCTTAAATTCCAGACAATAGCATCGCTTTCAGAAGCATGGCAACCAGTGCCACCACATACCAACAGATGCATGCTGTATTTTGACATATTATTTCCTCCCATCTTTAGAATCAATCGTTTCGTAATTAACAGGAATAATGCCGTCAACCAGCTCACCTGTTTTAATATATTTTTCTATGATCTGATCGGCTCTCTTCAGATCGACATAACCGAATACCACAGGGTCCTGACCGGGAAGTTTCACCTCAATGGTAGGCTCGGCATAACAATATCCCATACAACCTGTCTGAGTAACAATAGCCTGAACATTCCGCCTTTCGAGCTGTTCGAGAAAAAACTCCATGATAGCTTTCGCCCCTGAAGCAATACCACAGGTCGCCATCGCGACCTTCACCTGGACATGCTTCTCAGGATCCGTCGCCTTGATTCTGACGTCAAGTCCGGTCTTTAACTCTTCGCGTTTCTTCTTCAGATCCGCAAGTGACTTAATTTTAGACATGCTTTTTAGTTATTAAATTTATTCAACGAATAGTACTGTTAATATCTGTTTTTATTAAATGAATTCAAAATATTTCTTAAAATCCAATCTGTAACTTTCATTTTTATGAATTTATTCCTGATACACCAATTTCGAGGATATTCTCAATTATCATCTCCTTTATGTCGAAAAGTAATCCATTGTCGTTCAAGGTTTCAACCTCCAGTTGCTCTTTGGTCTCACGTGTTGAAAAGCTGTATTCCCCGTTATCGGTAATATGTTGGTAAAGAAAATCTATTTCCGGATTTGCAGCAATGAGAATTATCATTACTCCGGCAATATCTCCGAGAGGCTGTCTGTCGACATGCGACATGCTGAACGTTGCCTTAAGTTGTGTACCTGATCCTTCAGTTGAATCAATATTCAGGTCACCTCCGGTCAGTTGCGCATGGTACTTCAGCAAAGAGAGTCCCAGTCCTACTTTCCGGGTTGTACGGGTTGTTACAAAAGGGTCGGTTACCTTTTTAAGAAGCTCTTCAGGCATACCGCAACCGTTATCCTTTATCTCTATCTCGTACAGGTCGGTCTTTTGCAACTCCCTGATACCGATAAATATTTCGGAAGCTCCTGCACTTATTGAGTTTTGAACTATATCAAGGATATTTAATGAGAGGCTTATCACTGGCTTATTATTCTCCTGTTATTTTTTTTCTGAAGTGCCATCTTAATTTCAGCGAACGAGGCTTCTTCGAGGTAAAAATGGTTGGTGACAGCCCCGATATGCCCGGGCAGGTGCGCATCCGAATCGGTTATCAGGTTATACCCGGTAACTTCGGGATGTTCTGCTGCAAATTTTGCGGGAGTACTCCTTCGTGATACCTCAAGGGCATCGGCTTTGAGATCGGGAGGCAGAAATCCAAGCTGGCTGTAGATGCTGTTACGTAACCGGTCAATATGAGCAGGAATAAAGATCCCGTCATTGCCATGTACAAATGCCTCAAGCTCCTCAAGTGAGACATTAATTGCGTTTATAAGGAGCTTCTCCTCAACATATACAATGTTTTCATCTTCGTCCACCTCAACCTGATCGCCGAAAATTAACGGATCATTCTTTACATCCGGCAGGTTCCTGTCAAGAAATTCCTGGAACAGGGTAAGTGTATCAGTATTTTCAAAGAACGCAAGGCAATGAACCTCCTCTTTTGTTGTTACTTCGGCTCCCATAAGGGTGAAAATCCCATGTGATCCTGCAAGTCTGCTTATCAGCGGACAGTGGCGTGTAGTGTTATGATCGGTGATACCTATTATATCAATACCCCTGTTTACCGCTTCAGAAATGATATTTGCCGGGCTCATACTCAGATCGCCGCAGGGAGATAAGAGTGTATGAATATGCAGATCGGCCCGGAAAATCTTCATTCCTTTTTCAATAATTCAAATAAATGTCCGCTTATGGTGAAAGTATCCGATAGTGTTGACAATATCGGTATATTCTCATCATTGCTTTTCTTTTTTGTTTCTTCGTCAGGCATAAATCCCCTTACAAGTATTATGGCTGCAATCTCCTTCAGCGAAGCCACAGCTATTATGTTCTGATGGGTCTGCAATGTTATCCAGATGTTCCCTTCTTTTGCATTACCCATGACATCGCTGAGCAGATCGGATACGTAACCTCCTGTTACATCATTCTGTAATCCGCCATCTCCGGAGATTACACTGAGATCCAGTTCTGATATAATATTAATTATTTTCATCTTCAGCTCCGATTTTATTACAGTTTTTATCCAGTCTTTCCTTCCCCCAGATCTCCTCCGTTATATTATAAGCTTTCTGCTGGCTCAGGAGATTCTGGTTAAGCATCTGCTGCTGCATGAATATGCAGTGTGATATCTGGGCTCTTCCCTGAACGATATCTTCGGCCAGCGACTGGCAATCAGGGGCCCCGCACGAAGCACAATCAAAACCGGGGAGAAAACACATCATCCTGCGCTTCCTCTCCATCTTCTTAAGGGCTACCTGGAAATCCTCATCCAGTTTTTCGATCGGACGGGGCTCGATGTTACCGAGAAAGCTATGCTCTTTAAGATTGATGAATCCCTCGGTGAGCTTTTTATTGTTGTCATCCTTTTTTTCAGAATAAACGGCAGCCATCCTTTTCAACCTTTCGGCTACCAGGAACCTGTTGCTTTTTATAAGTATTCCTCCTGCACAACTCTCATCGCAGGCACGCAGTTCAAGAAAACCAATACCGCTGAGTTTTTCATTCTCAACACTTTCGAGGATCTCAGAGGCATTACCTATACCGTCGATGGCCAGCGCTCTCTCACCCCAATGTACTGCCTCGCCATCTGTAAGGCTCCACAATATGCCCCTTGAACTCAGCAGATCATCGGTCAGGGGTATCTCCTGACCCATATTTCCTGTCTGCAGATATTTCCGGATCCTGTTGTAAAGGTAGTTCATGTTGATGACACCGTTTATCACCGATTCCGTTTCGCCTACCGGACTCTTTATGGCTGCAATTTTTGCGGCGCAGGGAGTAGCATAAAACATTCCTATATTTTCCCCGGAGATCCCTTCCGACTTGAGTTTTTCCCTGTAATAAAGCGCCGACATGTCGATGGGAGGGTTTACTTTCATCAGATTACCAACAAGTGAAGGATATTTGACCTGTATGAGCCTTACGATGGCAGGACAAAAAGATGATATGAGTGGCCTGACATCATTCACCGAAGCTGATTCCCTGTATGCCTCAAGCACCATGTCGACTGTATTTTCCACCTGATAAACATGAGTAAATCCGATCTCCTTTAATGCACTGTATATCCCTGTGGTTATAGCTGTCTCAGGAAACTGACCTATAAGCACACCGGGGATAAGAATCACCCTGACCGGATAATTAAAGATCATCTCAAGATCGTCGTGCTCCACCTGTATTGCTGAAACCGGACAGGCTTTGTAGCAGTTACCACAATCGACACACTTGTTATCAATAATAATAGCCTTGCCGTTACGGACCCTGATAGCTTTGGTGGGACATACCGTCATGCAATGCGTGCAGCCTGTACACAGATCATAATCTACAGTCAGCGCGTGGTGAAAATCTTTTTTCCTGTCTCCTTCGTGCATCAGACTATAAATAAGTGATCAGTTCAACTTCAGTACCAATTCCCGGTTCGCTGGTGATCTTCATTTTATCACTGTTCTTTTTCATATTCGACAGACCCATTCCGGCACCGAAACCCATCTCCCTTACCTGTTGGGAGGCCGTGGAATAACCCTCTTCCATCGCTTTCTGAATATCCGGTATCCCTGGCCCGTTGTCGGAGATCAGTATCCTGATCTTCTGATTATCTATTTCAACTTCCACAACTCCTGACCATGCGTGAGCCACAACATTAACCTCCCCCTCGTAAAGCGCAATGACTATACGTTTTGAAATTGAATGGTCAATATTCAACTGACGCAGGATCTTCTTGACCGAACTGGCAACATTTCCCGCATTTACAAAATCCCCACCGGCTATTTTCTGCCTGAACTGCATTCCTTAAAATATTGGTTTTATTCCGGCTTTGAACAGTTCTCCTGAAATCCTGAAAACAGAATACGGACTCTCAATCACAACCATCTCATTCTCCCTGGCAAGGGAAATTATATCGTTGGTAAGCTTTTTGTCCCTGCCAAAAACGATACAATTTATCTCTGACATTTCAGAGGTTCGTATTGCCTGTATGTTAGCCAATCCTGTGATCAGAAGTATATTCTCCTTCTTCACTGTAAGTACATCACTCATCAGATCAGAAGAAAAAGCATACTCTATCACTGTTGAAAGCTTATCTTCACAACATAACACCCTTCCGTCAATCTTGTCGGCTATATCCCTGATAGTCATATTCCTGTCTGTATTCGCCATTCTGAAAATCAATTTTTACGAGTATGACAATGCAAAGATAGTATCATTTCTGTGAATTAAATAACAATGTGAATAAAATAACACTACTTTATATCATTTCTAAATAGTATGATGGATGAAGCTGAATTTGAGAGCAGTGTTACTGAAGGAACATCCTGCAAAAAACAGATCTTATGGTATTCTCTGCTGATATCAGCTGAACCATCAGAAACATTTTCTATAAAGAGCATATTATAAATCCAGGTAAAGAAATGCATAATTTTAAAATCGGGGGCATGTTCTGTGTCTCTCTTCCTTAATAATATGGTTTTTATGTATTTTTACCGGCTGAACATTATAATCAAACTGAAAATATACAACTTATGAAGAGAAATGGGATTATTTTAATAAGCATTTTTCTTGCTCAGGTCTGTCCGGGAGGGAGTATTGCCACAGCCCAGATGACCAGGAAGCCTGACAGCCAGGTGACTGTTGCAGGTTGGGCCGACGATTCACATTACCTGATAAGTGTATCCGGAAGTAATGGGGAGAGTTCAATACGGAGTGTTGACATTAAGAGCGGAAGGAGTAAGGAATTCATTCCGGAAAAGAGCGGATCGGCGATTCTTAACGAAAGCCTCCCCGAAGGTGTCTCAATTGATGGTACCGGTGCTGTAAGCCCCGACTTTACCAGGGCTGTAATAAATAAGGATAATGATCTCTATCTGGTTGACCGTGATTCACGGAATATCAGGCGTCTGACAAACGATGCTGAGGGAGAGGTTAATATAAGTTTTTCGCCGGACGGAGGGAAAATTGCCTACACAAAAAACAGGGATCTTTATTTCTGTGACCTTACCTCAGCATCTGAGACGAGGCTGACGTTTGATGCATCTGCCCGGATCTATAACGGTTATTCTTCGTGGGTTTACATGGAAGAGATACTGGGGCGGGAGAGTCGCTATTCCGCATTCTGGTGGTCTCCCGACGGATCCCGCATTGCTTACCTGAGAACGGATGAATCGGATGTGCCGCTTTTTACCCTTAACCGTCTTGACGAAGCCGACGGCGTGCATGGGATGCTTGAACAGGTTCCTTATCCCAAGGCAGGAGACCCGAATCCTGTGGTCAGGATGGGAGTAGCCGATATAAGTACCGGAAAAACTGTATGGGTAAAGACAGACGAATCCATCGATCAGTATCTTGGCTGGCCATTCTGGACGCCCGATGGTAGCAGGCTGGCAATTCAGGTCATAAACCGCGACCAGAATGACCTCACGATTATACTTGCTGATCCGATGACCGGTGATTTTAAGGAGATATATAATGAAAAGCACAAAACATGGGTTGAGTTTTATGAGAAGGTTCATGTGATGAGTGATGGTTCAGGATTTATAGTTTTGAGTTACAGGAACGGATGGGAGAATCTCTGTTACCAGGGCTGGGACGGGAAGCTCATTTCCAATATCACTGATTTTGATTTCAGGGTCACCTCACTCGACAGGGTTGATGAGGTGAAGAGGATAGCTTATTTCTCGGCCACGGGAGATGAATCGACCGACACACATTTTTTTAAGGCAGGTCTCGACGGGAAAAACCTGGTTCAGATAACAAAAGGCAGCGGAACCCATAAAGTCAGCATCTCACCTGGAGGAAGCTATTTTATAGATACATGGAACAGTATCACCGACCCGGGGTCGATCATTGCCTATGATAAAAATGGCAGAATGATAAGGGAAATATATAAAAACGAATTGCCACCTTTTGATCCGGAATTACATTCCAGGTCAGAGCTGGTGTTCATAAAAACATCCGACTCACTGTTCAGAATGCCCGCTATTATAACCTATCCTGTTGATTTCGATGCCTCTGTAAAATATCCTGTAGTATTCAAAATTTACGGAGGACCGGACCGCAAGAATGTAGTCAATGAATGGAAAGGGATCTCACCTTCGTGGTATTCGCAGAATGGCATTGTCACTTTTACTGTTGACCACAGGGGATCCGGACATTTCGGGAAAGCAGGGATGGATTACATGTACCATTCACTTGGTAAATGGGAGATACTTGATTATTCAGATGCCGTCAGATGGCTTATCTCCAAACAGATAGCCGACAGAGCCAGGATAGGAATAACAGGCAGTTCGTACGGAGGTTATCTGACCTGCCTTGCCCTGACCAGGGGTGCTGACTTCTGGACCCATGGATTTGCACAGTCGTCGGTAACTGATTTCCGTCTTTATGATAATGTCTATACTGAACGTTTTATGGGCAGGCCTGCCGGTAATCCAGGCGGGTACCGGGACGGGTCAGCCCTTACATGGGCCGGTAATTATAAGGGCCGGCTCTATATTGTTCATGGCGATGCTGATGATAATGTGCATCTTCAGAATTCTATTCAGCTGATCTCAAAGCTTCAGGATGCCGGAAAGAGCTTTGACTTTATGCTTTACCCGGGGAACCGCCACGGATTTTCAATGGCCAAAGCCATTCATTCAAGGAATGAGGAATACAGTTTCTGGCTGCATAATTTTTTCGGCAAAGATTGACCTGAGAAGATTACCTCCAGCGCACCAATATTGATGCATATCCTTTTGATAATTAATTTTTTCTTATATCTTCAACCTTCAAACCACAAATCTTCACCCTATGTTGGTAGGCATCCTAAAAGAGGCTGAGACAGAAAACAGGGTTGGAATGCTTCCATCAGAAGTAATTCAGTTGCGGAAGCTCGGTTTTGAGGTGATAGTCGAACGGAATGCAGGCGAACGTGCTTTTGCCCCGGATAATGAATATCTGGCTGCAGGAGCGGAAGTAGGCGCCAGGGAAAAGGTTTTTTCAGAAGCTGCTGTTATTTTAACAGTAAATCCTCCGGTGAATGATAATCTGAATTTATTCAGGCAGGGACTCATAGTGTGCACAGTACTCAATCCTGCCGAAAACAGCAGATGGCTTGACAACGTTCGCCTGAAAGGAGTAACCGTACTGGCTCTTGATATGGTGCCAAGGATCAGCAGGGCTCAGTCGATGGATATACTGTCGTCAATGGCGACAGTATCGGGATACAAGGCAGTTCTCTCCGCAGCATCGAGGCTGCCGAGGTTCTTCCCGATGTTCATGTCTGCCTCCGGTACTATTAAACCTTCGCGGGTGCTTGTGTTGGGCGCAGGTGTAGCGGGATTGCAGGCTGTTGCTGTTGCCAGGAAACTTGGTGCCGTGGTTGAAGTGTTCGATGTACGTGCGGCCGTCAGAGAAGAGGTTAACAGCCTTGGAGGTAAATTTATCGAAGTCGAAGGTGCAAGAGAAGACTCCGGTGCCGGTGGTTATGCAGTTGAGCAGTCTGAAGATTATAAAAGGAAACAGCAGGACCTGATCCAGCAACGGGCCATACAGGCTGATGTTATAATCGGCACAGCCCAGATACCGGGTAAAAAAGCCCCTCTCCTGATCCTTAAGGAAACAGTTGCCAAAATGAAACCGGGTTCGGTGATAATAGACCTTGCCGCCTCTTCAGGCGGGAACTGTGAACTGACCGAAAACGGTAAAACAATCACCGTTAACGGAGTGTCGGTAACCGGTAAATCCGATTATCCATCCGAAATGGCGGCCGATGCCAGCAAGATGTTCGGAAATAATGTTGTCAACCTCCTGAAACTTATGACCGACGGCAAAGGGAATCCTGTAATCAATATTGATGATGAGATCATTAATGGTACGACGGCAGTCCATAAGGGAGAATATATAAGTCAGAGGGTAATGCAAATACTTAATATCAAATAGAATAATTTATGGATAATATTCCGGGGTTTTTCTTACAGCACAGGGAAGCTATTTTTATAGTGATACTTTCGATCTTCCTGGGTATTGAAGTTATAAGCCATGTGCCTGCGATCCTTCATACTCCCCTGATGTCGGGGGCAAATGCCATTCATGGAGTCGTGATCATTGGTGCCATTATAGTAATGGGTCATGCCGAAAACAGAGCAGCCCTGATCCTGGGTTTTATTGCCGTGGTGCTTGGAACGCTTAATGTGGTGGGCGGGTTTGTTGTTACCGACAGAATGCTGGAAATGTTTAAGAAGAGGAAATAAGTCAGTCCGGAAAAATTAACCAATATTAACCCGATGAACAGTATTAATCAATTCCATACATCATTATCAATATTGGAGCTGACATATCTTGTGGCCTCGGTTTTGTTCATCGTGGGATTGAAAATGTTATCGCATCCCCTGAAAGCCAGGAAAGGTAATTTTCTGGCTGCAGCAGGTATGGTACTGGCTGTGATCGCCACAATACTATTCCACGAGAAAGACGGTAGACCTATCGGTAATGTCAGGCTGATAGTTGCAGCAATAGTAACCGGTACTGTAATCGGATTTGTTATTGCCAGAAAAGTAAGGATGACAGCAATGCCACAGCTGGTTTCCTTGTTTAACGGCATGGGCGGTGCAGCTGCAGCCATGATCTCTATTATGGAATTTCCCCGTGTCAGTCCTGCCCTTATTTCTGAAAGCGGAATGTCGAACGGATATGTTCTCGCGATACTGCTTGGGCTCATAATAGGTACCGTCTCGTGGGCAGGAAGTATGATTGCCTTCGGAAAGCTCGACGGATGGATCGGGGATATGAAGATAAGGGTTATGAAATATGTGAATATGGTTATCCTTGCTGTCATTGCAGCATTTGTTGTATTCATCATGACCAGGGATGTAACCAGGAGCAGCGAACTCAATATTTTCATTTATATACTTTTTGCCATCTCGGTTGTTTATGGTGTCCTTTTTGTCATGCCGATCGGGGGTGCGGATATGCCGGTTGTAATCTCTCTTCTCAATTCTTTTACAGGAGTGGCAGCAGCAATGGGCGGATTCCTGTACAATAACCAGGTAATGCTTACCGGAGGCATACTTGTCGGTTCGGCTGGTACCATTCTGACAATACTTATGTGCCGGGCGATGAACCGTTCGCTGATAAACGTCATTGCAGGAGTCTTTGGAGGAGGTGGCGCTGCAGTTGCTGACTCAGCCGGAGCTGTGAAGGAGATAACTGTAGCCGATGCGGCAATTTTACTTGGCTATTCGAAGAAAGTGGTCATTGTTCCGGGTTATGGCCTTGCCGTAGCCCAGGCTCAGCATATCTGTCACGAGCTCGATAAGCTTCTCGATCAGAGGGGAGTGGAGGTTAAGTACGCCATTCATCCGGTGGCAGGGAGAATGCCGGGGCATATGAATGTTCTGCTGGCTGAAGCGGATGTTCCATATGAACAGCTTATAGAAAGCGACGAGATCAATCCCGACCTTCCCAATACTGATGTAGTGGTGGTAATAGGAGCCAACGATGTTGTTAATCCGGCTGCGGAAGACGATCCCTCAAGCCCGATATACGGCATGCCGATAATCAGGGCACGCGAGGCTAAAAATATTATTGTAATGAAGAGAGGCATGGGAAAGGGTTATGCGTCGATCGAAAATATGCTGTTTTTTAATGACAGGACAAGAATGTTGTTTGGTGATGCAAGGAAAACTTTGCAGAGCCTGGTAAGTGAGATTAAAGATTTATGAGTTTATATATTGAAAGGCTGGCTGACCTCAGGGCAGCTATGAAAAAACAGGGCATCAGTGCCTGTATAATCCCGTCTGCTGACCGGCATCTGGGAGAATATGTACCGGCACACTGGAAGATCGTCAGATGGCTGACAGGATTTACGGGGTCTGCTGCAACAGTGGTCGTAACTGATACCACTGCAGATCTGTTAACAGATTCAAGATATTATATACAGGCTGAAAAAGAGCTTGCCGGTTCGGGTTTCAGGTTTTTCAGGCCACGCTCTTCCTGGCCGTGCGACATTACAGCCATCGTGTCGGGTATCCTGGGAGCCGGCGATATAGTTGCAGTTGACGGACATCTGGTATCGGTAAGCAGGGTCAGAAAACTAGAAAAAGAGCTTGGAGGCAAGGGGATAAACCTCGACCTTAAACACGATATAGCCGGAGAACTATGGAGCGACCGCCCCCCGATGCCAGATTCATCTGCATTTGAACATCCGGTAGAATATTGCGGAAAGGACAGAACACAAAAAATAGCTGAAGTCCGCGAAAGGATGAAGGGGAAAAATGTGGAGTATCATTTGCTAACCTCTCCGGATGATATTATGTGGCTGCTTAATATCAGGGGAAAGGACCTGGAATATACTCCGGTGATATTTTCCTTTGCACTGGTGGGGGAGATGCAGATCCTTCTGTTTGTTGACGAAAGGAAGATCCCCCTTAAGCTTGCCTCGGTGTTCGATTCTGAAGGTATTGTTATGCTTCCGTATGAAGAGACCGAAGGGATGCTGGCCACACTGCCTGCCGACTCTTCAATACTGGTAGATCCGGAAACAACATCTGCGGGATTGTTTTATTCTCTCTCCCCGGGAATCAGGATAGTTGAGGATACAGGTATCCCCGGTCAGATGAAAGCTGTCAGGAACAAGACCGAAATTTCAAATATCGGGAGGGCGATGCAAAAGGATGGCGTCGCACTGACAAAATTCTTTTTCTGGTTTGAACAGAACAGCGGAGGCAATTCAATTAAGGAGATATCAGTAGCTCAGAAGCTCCTTGAATTAAGATCGGGCCAGAAAGACTTTATTAGTCCTTCATTCCCAACTATTGCAGCTTTCAACGAAAACGCCGCACTGCCTCATTATTCTCCAACCAGCGAATCGGATACTGTAATAAAAGAGAGAGGCATACTTCTTATTGATTCAGGAGGGCAATACCTTGACGGGACTACGGATATCACAAGGACGATAGCTATAGGGACCCCCACCAGGGAGCAAAAGAGGGATTTTACCCTTGTACTGAAGGGAATGATCTCTCTTGCAATGGCAAAATTTCCCTATGGGACCAGAGGTTACCAGCTCGACATTCTCGCCCGGAAAGCACTGTGGGATAACGGGCTTAATTATGGTCATGGTACAGGTCATGGCGTCGGCTTCTGCCTTAGCGTGCATGAAGGACCTCAGAGCATAAGCCCGGCTGACAACAGGACTATAATTGAACCGGGGATGCTGATCTCGGACGAACCTGCTGTCTACAGGGAGGGGGAATATGGTATCAGAACGGAGAACCTTATTCTCTGTTATGAAGATGAAGAGACTGAATTTGGCCGATTTCTGAAGTTTGACACTCTCTCGTTATGTTATATTGATAAAAATCTTGTAGACAAATCGTTGCTCAGTGTCAGCGAAACTGAATGGCTAAATGATTATCACAAAGAAGTTTATGATAAAATCAGTCCTTCGCTTACCTCAGGTGAGGCACTCTGGCTGAAGGAAAAAACGGAATCATTTTAGAATTCTGATATCCGGTTTTCCGGGTATACCTCCTGAATGAGAGGTACGCACCCGTTATCCTGCATCTACCTTATCACATCCTGCATCCGGGTCAGATCGATAACCGGGAATTCCGTTATCCTGAGCCTTGCGCTTCCATACGGTACAAGTTTTATTATCTCTGTTACACCTTCGGGAGCGACCGGGCTGACAGGAGGAATACCGGCCGAATTGTTTACAATACCCCATCCGGGGATCTTCATGCCCCGTGCTGTTATCACCACGGCAGCTTCGGTTGCCGAAGGAATATATCTCGCCGAATCAGCATTCCAGATCATGTCGCCTGAATCGGCAAACGGGTATCTCCCTGGCTCATTCTCTTTTACTTCAATGCCTCTGGCTAAATTCTTCTCATCAATCATCAAACCGTAATTCCATGCGCTGGCCGGATTTATTTCCCAGTCGACACTACCCTTGTATCCGAAATTATCATAGTTTATCTTTATGCTTTTGTACTCTTTTTCTATCCTCAGCGAGAAATAGAGCGGTCCTCTGAGGAGTGCCAACGAGTTATTATATCTTCTTTCGGTCCTGATCTCCATGGGTATTTCTATCCTGATCTGATCGCCATCCTCCCATTTATTATCCAGTTTTACTGTACTTCCTGCCTGACCAGTGATACTCTTATCCCCGTATGAGACGGTCATACTGCCTGACCATCCCGGTACTCTCAGATAAACAGGGAATCTGACACTTTTTTCAGTGCTGATCGTCATCACGACAGATCCTTTAAAGGGATAATCGGTCTCCTGACGGATCACTACTGACGAACCTTTTCCGACCTTTGCAGTCACGGTTGAGGGGCTGTATGCAACGGCAACCAGACCATTATCATTTGTTGCCATCCAGAGGTTCTGGACAAATTTTGGCCATCCCTGATGCATGTTGGCCAGGCAGCACGCAAAATTCGGCATCAGTCCGTAAATATTTGAGAAGTTGCCATTGGTGCTCCACTCCCTTTTATCTCCGTTTACCACTACCTGGTTGGATTGCTGGTCATACTGGTGTGCCCACATGTCGGGAGTAGTGGTTCCGGGCAATGCGTTGAATGTAAGTAATTCAAGCCTGTCGGCCAGCCGGTTGTCGCCAAAGATTGCGTATAGCTCTTCGAGAGAGTACATATATTCGACCACAGCGCAAAGTTCTGTTCCCCTGTCGGGGCTCTTTCCCGACAGATGTTCATCACCTGAGAAACGGCCGGCAACCTGTCCGTGATTCTGGTCATATTTGCTTATACCGTCAAAAACTGCCTTTTTGTACCTTTCTTCTCCCGACTGCTGATACCATAACCCGGGGTATTTTATTGCCATGGCATTGTTGACCACATGGGCTGTCAGTCCTTCGGGTCCCCAGTTGAGAGGGATTTTTTTATCGGCCGAAGCAGCCGAATCCCAGGGGAATTTTTCGTAATATGAAGTCCAGTCCGAACTGTTCTTCTGAATTGATGCTACCACATCCATTATCCATGGTTCGTTGGTCTGCCGGTAGAGCCAGTATCCTGTAACAGCATTTTCCATTGCTCTCACCCCTCTCCACTCTTTATCAGGCCAGTCAGGAGGAGTCACGCTCAGATAGCGAAAATAGTTTATCAGAACATCAAGAGCCCTCTGGTCGCCGGTAGCTTCGTAGTACTGCATAAGCACCTTGTTGGCAACTGCAAGAGGCCACCTGTCTTTATTTTTTGCCGGACCATACCAGCCGGAATCCTGCTGGCTCGAAAGGATCGGCTCAATCCATTCTGCTACTTTTTTCTTAAGATTTTCATCATCAAGGAGCCAGGCAAGGGGAACAAGGCCGTCAAGAAAATAGGGACCTCTTTCCCAGGCTTCGCCGTCGCCTCCCCTCCATGCCGAATTGACAAGGTCGGGCCAGAAATCATCTACATTACCTGTAAGTCCCGAAGCCTGGGCTTCAAGTTCTGATTTCAACCACCCTTCCGGCTTAATTGCCCCGAGAGGCAATCTGATATATGCATTCCGGATGAGTGGTTCCGGATTACCTTTATAGTTTGTCGGGGTCTCCCTGCCGGCACAACCTGATAGTAATAGCAGGATGAGTGCACAAAAAACTGATAAGTATCTGTTCATAATTGGCAAATTATTTTCTTCAACGATCCAACGACTTTACATTTTTTGCATGGTCCGAAACTGAAGTGCACTGTTATCAGTGGAATAAATATCAATAATACAAAATCCCTGATAATTCAGGATCGATACTTCTCCTTTTTAATACGGCTGCCTCAAACACCTGTATCATATCGAACCAGGCTATACCGGCACCTGGCAGTGAGAGTATGACATTTGCTTTTGCCGGGACTTCGTCGCTTAACAGGATTTCAAAGGATGCCACATATTGCTTCCATTCATTGCCGGGTTCAAATCTTGTTTTGCCAAATGTTCCCAGACCAACTTCAAAATACTGGGGAGTAATCACTCCTTTTTCCGGATCATCAGTTCCGGCCATTTTTCCGAGACTCCTGTGGTAACCGGTATCGGCCTTTGCCCATATGGTGACAATATAGGTTTTCCCTTTTTCTATTTTTACCGGAAAAAACCTGAGTCTGGCGCTTTTGTTCTCTTCGGGAGTGACAAGTCGCAGTGAGAAGTTTCCTTCGAGATGCTCCCCTGGATCAAGAAAGAACGTAGCTCCCCTGTCGCCAAGGTTCCAGGCATAGCACGATGATGGTACGCCCGGGCTTGAAATATCTTCAAAGCCGGGATCTCTCAGCAGGTTCCCCGGAAATGGTTTAAGCTCCCTGTCCACCGGTTTTATCCTTATGAGATATGCCTGCGAACCATAGGCAGGCAGAATATCGGAAATTATTCCCGAACGGAGAGAAATCTCCCTGTTCTCAAATATAACGCGGGCTTTTCCACCTGAGATACCCTGAACAGATATTGTTGTGCTCTGGGGTATATTTGCCTTGTTTACTGCCAGTATGAGCAGTTGTCCGTCGTGCAGTGCCGAAGTTACCTGAATATTACCTGAAGAGCTCCGGACGGGGAGGGGTTCTTCGTCGGAAAGCAGCCATGGTGTTATCTGCGATATCTCTGTTGCCATCCTGCCGCATTCGCCCCAGGTGGCCGTCGATTTCGGGAACAGGTTAAGTCCTTCCCTTACAAAATACTGTATTCCCCTGGCTCCGTTAACTATTGCCTGGTAGGTCATTGACCTGACCTCCTGGATAGTCGGCTCGCGCTCCCAAAGCTCTCCTCCGCCGAACGCCTGGGGAACTATCCAGACAGACTTCCGGCCGTTAAACTCATTCCTCAGCTGGGATGTTATTGTCCCGACCATGGTAATTGAGCTTCCCGGTACCGGGTAAGGATCGGCCATCACTATATCCATTGCATCGGAATATTTTCGTGACGACATGAAAGGAGCCATGAAAACAATTGAAACAGGATGCCACGGATCGAGCTCTTTTACAGTATTGTACACGGATATCAGCTTTTCGGGAGAGAGATCCCGGCCGTTTGGTTCGTCAGAAATATACCAGGCCAGAAGGGCCGGATGATCCATGAAAGCCTTTATCTCGCCGGCCAGACGATTATGTTTTTCTTCATCTGTAATACCTTCGATCATTGATCCCACACCGCCGCCTCCCGATACCGACAGGAGATTGTAATGCACCTTCAGCCCCAGCCGGGCACAGCGATCCATATACGCTTTCCTTTCGCTGAGGGTTTCGGGTAATATTACCTGATAGGGTGATATCATATTGAACCCCTTCACTGCTTCCTCCTCAGGAAGTGCAGGGTTGACAGGAGAATAGCAGTAAAATCCGAAAGGTAAAAAAGGTCTTCCGTCTGCAATGAGGCCGCCTGTAAACCTGTCGCTCTTCACTTCATTTGGCTTACTATCGAGTATGACCAGGTCAGAAGATGCGGAATATTTTTTGTTATTTTCTGTAATTATTTCAGCTTCTGTGTGATAGACTGCAGGAGCAAGTTTTAGCTCAAAGGGGAGCCTCAGGACTCTTTTACCGGGAATCCCTTTCCACGTTGTAAGCAAGGTATCTCCAATACTGATCTTAACGGTAACCGGAACCGAAGTAAATGTCTGAGGAACATGAAGAAGCATTTCACCTTTCTCTTCACCGGAATAAAAACTCAGCCGTGTGTTGATCCGGAAAACAGAGGGAGCGGCAATCTGGCAGAAGGTTTTATCAGCCAGCAGTATCAGGATGAAAATTACAAAGAAATAAGCGGATTTTCGCGGCATATGATCTGCTTAACAGGTTAGTACTGGTAATGATCAGGTACCACTCCGGCATAATTCTGCAGATGGGGGATTAAGCCACACTAAATGAATAGCCGGGGTTGCCTGATATTTCAGAGCTAAATGTAATTACTTTTAATCTTCCGCGAAAGCAGAATGTCAGATAAAGAGCGGCCGTTACGACAATGTCATCTGCGACTGTGTAAAGGCATGAAAGTACATCCGGTCAGCTTGTCTTCAGTCTCTGAGGAACCTGTCGATATTAAAGGCAGCTCTTCTTCCCGAGGCAATAGCATTAACTACCAGCGAAGCACCGCTAATGGTATCTCCGGCGGCAAATACTTTCGGAACGCTGGTGGAGTTGTCATTCCCGGCTTTTACATTTTTCCGGTTATCCAGTTCAAGTCCCAGTTCGGAGATAAGACCGTCGAGAACAGGATGTACAAAGCCCAGCGCCAGAAGGACAAGGTCGGTCTCAATCATTTTCCGTGTTCCGGCGACAGGTTTTGGTTCCATTCTTCCATTTACGGAGATCCATCCGACCTCTTCGACCTCTGCACCGCTAACCTGTCCCCCTGATCCTGTGAAGCGCAGTGTCGACAGGCTCCACATTCTATCGCATCCCTCTTCGTGTGAGGTGGAAGTCTTCAGTACTTTTGCGAAATATGGCCAGGGATTGGCTTCTGACCTTGTCAACGGAGGTTTTGGCAAAATCTCTATCTGTGTGACAGATGCAGCTTTTTGCCTTATTGATGTACCCACACAATCTGATCCTGTATCACCTCCCCCTATCACAAGTACTTTTTTACCTTCTGCAGTTATCTTATTGTCAGTTATGAATTGGTGTCCGGTATTAGCCCTGTTCTGAGCTGAAAGGAAATCCATTGCATAGTGGATGCCATCAAGATCCCTGCCTTCTGTTTCGAGATTTCTTGGTTTCCCTGAGCCAATTGTAATGCACACAGCATCAAACTGGTTAATGAAGCCGGCAACAGGAATGTCGCGGCCTATGTTAATCCCTGTCTGAAGATCAATTCCCTCTTTTATCATTATGTCGAGCCGCCGGTCTATTGTTGCCTTGCTGAGTTTGAAATCGGGAATGCCGAATCTCAGGAGGCCTCCGGCTTTTTCATCCTTCTCAAAAAGGGTTACATGATGACCTTTTTTATTCAGGATATCGGCTGCAGCCATTCCGGCCGGACCGCTCCCTATGACTGCAACTCTCTTACCTGTCCTTTTCTTCGGTGGTGCAGGTCTGATATATCCTTCGGCCCATGCTTTTTCGACAATAGCAACCTCATTTTCCCTTATAGTGACAGGCTCCTGATTAATGTTCAGAACACAGGCATGCTCGCACATCGCAGGACAGATCCTTCCTGTAAATTCCGGAAAGTTGTTTGTTGAGATCAGTCTTTCATATGCTCCCCTCCAGTCGCCCCTGTACAGCAGATCGTTCCATTCGGGGATCAGGTTATCGACGGGGCATCCCCAGTGGCAAAACGGGATCCCGCAATCCATGCATCTTGATGCCTGAAGCATCCTGTCCTCGCTGTTAAGTACCTGTTCCACCTCACTAAAATCGCATATTCTTTCATGAAGCGGACGATTTCCTGCTTCTTTCCTTCTGATCTTTAAAAATCCAGTAGTGTCTCCCATTAAAGTAACTTTAAAATATTTTCTGTTATAGTCTTAATTAAATTACCGGCTTAAAATTCAACATCAAGTTCCACACCTGCTATTTTTTTCCTGAGCTCTTCAAGTTTCTGCTCCTGCAGTACTTTTTTATAGTCGTATGGAATGATTTTAATAAACATTGGCATATATGTGCCAGGGTCGTCAAGAATCATTTTTGCCTTTTTGCTTCCGGTATATCTGTAATGATCTGAAATAAGCGCTGTAAGTTCGCTAACGTCGCTGTGGTCCTCAACAAGTGATAACTCTACCATTCCCATGTTGCAGTAATAATCAAAGTCGCCGTTCTCGTTAAAGACATATGCGATACCGCCGCTCATTCCGGCTGCAAAATTGCTACCGGTGGTTCCCAGTACAACAACTCTTCCGCCTGTCATATATTCGCAGCAGTGATTGCCTGTTCCCTCGACCACTGCCCTGGCTCCGCTGTTACGGACACCGAACCTTTCGCCGGCCACACCTGAAATATATATTTCACCCCTTGTTGCCCCGTAAAGCACGGTATTGCCAATGATAATATTCTTATCGGGTTCAAATGTGGAACCTGCAGGGGGAACGACAATGATACGGCCTCCCGAGAGACCTTTTCCGAGGTAGTCGTTGGAATCACCTTCGAGAAACAGTTCGATGCCAGGCACCAGAAAGGCTCCGAAGCTCTGCCCTGCCGATCCTTTGAACCTGCATCTGATCGTGCCTTCAGGAAGACCTTCAGAGCCGTAGATCTCCGATATTTTACCTGATAACATTGCCCCCGTTGTACGATCGGTGTTGTGGATCGGGCTTTCAATCACAACAGGTTCTTTCCTGTAAATGGCATTTTCAGCCTTTTTTATAATAACGGTGTCAAGTACATCATTAAGTTTGTGCTCCTGTGAGGCAACGCAGTGCATGGCATTTGTCTCAGCTTCGGCCGGAACTGTCAGCATCCTTGAAAGGTCAATATTGGCTGTTTTCCAATGTCCCACTTCGGGATTTCTTTCAAGCAGATCAGCCCTGCCTATGATATCGTCAAGGTTGCGGTAACCCAGTTCGGCAAGATTCTCCCTGACTTCTTCGGCCAGGAACCTGAAGAAGAAAACAAGATTGTCAGCTTTGCCCATGAATCTCTTTCTCAGTTCGGGATTCTGTGTTGCCACACCAACCGGACATGTATTCAGATGGCATTTTCTCATCATAACGCATCCCAGAACGATAAGTGCACTGGTTGCGAACCCGTACTCCTCGGCCCCGAGAAGTGCTGCTGTGATTATGTCCCTTCCTGTTTTAAGCTGACCATCGGCCTGCAGCCTGACCTTCCGGCGAAGATTGTTCATTACCAGGGTCTGTTGCGTTTCCGAAAGGCCTAGTTCAATTGGAAGTCCGGCATGCTTTATCGATGATGTCGGGCTTGCCCCTGTTCCTCCCTCATATCCGCTTATTGTTATCAGGTCGGCACCGGCCTTGGTGACACCGGCAGCAATTGTTCCGACGCCTGACTCGGAAACAAGTTTCACGCTTATGGTTGCTTTGGGATTTACGTTCTTCAGGTCAAAGATAAGCTGTGAAAGGTCCTCGATAGAATAAATGTCGTGGTGGGGCGGGGGCGAGATCAGTGTTATGCCCGGAATAGAGTATCGGGTCTTCGCAATTATTTTATCGACTTTATGCCCCGGAAGCTGACCTCCCTCACCGGGTTTTGCTCCCTGGGCAATTTTGATCTGTATTTCGTCGGCGTTTACAAGGTAGTGTGTTGTTACCCCGAAGCGTCCGCTTGCCACCTGCTTGATGGCACTTCTGATGCTGTCGCCGTTTTCAAGAGGCTTGAAACGGACCGGATCCTCGCCGCCTTCACCTGTATTGCTTCTTCCCCCGATCCTGTTCATGGCAATAGCCATACACTCATGTGCTTCACGGCTGATTGATCCGTACGACATTGCCCCGGTAACAAAACGTCTCATAATATTTTCGACCGGTTCCACCTCGCTGATAGGTATAGGATTCTTTTTGATACGGAGCAATCCCCTTAAAAATCCGGGAGATGCAGTATCAGCGTCGACGCGTCGGCTGTACTCCTTGAATTTTGAATAATCGCCGGCCTTTGTACTCCATTGAAGCAATGATATGGTTTCGGGGTTCCATGCATGATGTTCGCCTTTTTTTCTGTAAGAAAATGCTCCCTCAAAGGCCTGATCCGGGATCTCTTTATCGCTGAAGGCCTTTCTGTGGGGTATAAGAACCTCCTCTGCAATTTCGTTGAGACCTATTCCTCCGATCCTTGAAACGGTGCCTGCAAAATATTTGTCTACAACATCAGGATGTATCCCGACAGCTTCAAAGATCTGTGACGACCGGTAACTCCTCAGCGTACTGATACCCATTTTCGACATTATCTTAAGAATGCCCTTGTTGATGGAATTAACATAGTTTTCTTCTGCTTTCTGGTAGTCGAGCTGGAGTGCTTTGTGCTTTACAAGATCATCTATTACTGCAAAGCTCATATAGGGATTTATGATGCTTGCCCCGTAACCGAAAAGCAGGGCGAAATGCATCACTTCGCGTGGTTCGGCCGATTCGACAACAATATCGATCTGCATCCTTTTCCGTACTCTGATAAGATGGTGATGAACTGCGGAAACAGCAAGAAGTGATGGTATGGGAGCTATATCGTGGCTTATACCGCGGTCGGACAATATTATATAATTTTTACCCGCATCAACAGCTTTTTCGGCATCATCACATAACCTGTCGAGTACAGTCTGCAGCCCTTCGGCCCCTTTCTTTGCATCAAAATGCATAAGCAGGGTAGCTGCCGAGAATCCCTTATATCGCAGGTTCCGGACTATATCGAAATATGTATTGGATATAACAGGATTCCTGAACTTTACCATTTTTACATGGTACGGTGTTTCATCAAGCAGATTTTGCTGAAGCGATCCCAGATAACCCGAAAGGGTCATTACCAGCTCTTCCCTTATCGGGTCAATCGGCGGATTGGTGACCTGGGCAAAGAGCTGCTTGAAGTAGTTGAAGAGCCTGTAAGGTTTTTCAGAAAGAACCGGCAGGGGGACATCATTACCCATTGATCCGATAGGCTCTTTTCCTGAAAAGGCCATCTCTTTTATGATCTTTTCTGTATCCTCAAGCGAATAATTAAAGGTGGTGAGATATTTCTGATACTGTTCACCAAGAGCCGGAGAGACCTGGTGACCGGCTTCGATCTTCTCAAGTTTAACCATGTTCTGCTGTATCCAGGTAGAGTAGGGATACTCTCCGGCGAGCTTTGTTTTCAGTTCCTTATCGTAATAGATTTTCCCTTCGCTTGTATCGACAAGTAACATCTTGCCGGGTTTCAGCCTTCCTTTTTCCTTAATATCCTCAGGGGCAAAGGTCTGGACTCCTGCCTCTGATCCAAGGACTATAAGGTCATTATTTGTAATAACATACCTCGAGGGGCGTAACCCGTTCCTGTCGAGCATGCCTCCAATATAACGGCCATCGGAGAAGATAAGTGAAGCAGGACCATCCCATGGTTCCATAAAGGTTGAATGATACTGGTAGAAAGCTCTCAGATCCTCCGAGATAGGATTTTTAAGGTTAAATGATTCAGGAATAAGTATTGACATAGCATACGGAAGCGACTTTCCGCTCATCATAAGAAATTCAAGGACATTGTCGAGCGAAGCGGAATCGCTTTTATCAGGTTCTATTATCGGGAATATCCTGGAGAGATCACCAAGTTTGTCGGACCTGAGGATTGACTCCCTTGCCTCCATCCAGTAGCGGTTTCCCTTTATCGTGTTTATCTCGCCATTGTGCCCCAGTATCCTGAAAGGTTGTGCCAGATCCCAGCTGGGGAAAGTGTTGGTGCTGAAACGCGAATGAACCAGTGCAATTGCACTCTGCATACGTCCATCCCGCAGATCAGTAAAATATTCACCAAGCTGCAGGGAGGTAAGCATACCCTTGTAAACAAGTACCTTTGTAGATAGACTGGGAATGTAAAAGAAGTCTTTCTGGCTCAGATCAGATTCCCTGACAGCTCGTTCGGTTCTCTTTCTTATAATATACAGCTTCCGTTCGAGATCCTCCTGGGGAATGTCAGCCCCCAGCAATATCTGCCTTATTGTCGGTTCAGCCGCTTTGGCTATTACCCCGATATCGTCGTTATTTCTTGGTACTTCCCTGAAACCGATAAGCTCCACCTTCTCTTCCCTCACAATGCTCATGAGGATATCCTCGCACCGGTTTGCTTCTTTCTTATCCTGGGGAAGAAACAGAAGACCGGTACCAAACTGCCCTTCAGGCGGTAGTGAGAATCCCTGGATAAGATAAAAATCGCGTGGGATCTGGATAAGAATACCCGCACCATCACCAGTCTTACTGTCGGCTCCCTCCGCACCCCTGTGATTCATATTGACGAGGACTTCAAGTCCCTGGCGGATTATAGTATGAGATTTTCTGCCTTTAATACTTGCAACAAAACCTATTCCGCAACTACCATGTTCAAACTCACTTCTGTATAATCCCTGCTGACCGGGCCGAACTCTTTTCATATGTTTACTAAAATTTAATAATGTTCCATTTTACAAAAAAACCGTTCTCTTATGGCAGAGAACGGTCATCTTTTATATGTAATAAATACCATTCTCAGTAAGTATCATGAAACCTCATGACAAATCTTGATCGGTTTATATTATTAATTCGTTTCATCTTTTTAATAAATTTCGACAAATATAAAGTATTAGTAATAAACTGATGCAAATATTGCATAAAAAATTAATAAAATTCACAAAACATATAAAAAAGTTATAAACTTATTTCCAGAGAACCTCGCATATCACCCTCCCTTTTCACACTCTATATCTTACGATCTTATTAGCTGTGATCGTGATTATGAATTATTATCCGGCTAAACAAAAAACTTTTCTTACATTTCGTTTTAAAAGCCGGTCAAAGTTAATCACATTTAATATCCGGTAGCCAAAAGGTAGCAAATATGATATTTTGATAAAATATAATGAAGGAAGATGGAAAAGCCACAAAACCTTATACTTATAATATTTGGTGCATCGGGTGACCTGTCCATGCGGAAATTGATACCGGCGTTATGCTCTCTGAGTATCCAGAAACTGATGCCTGAAAAATTTTCAGTTATAGGAACCGGCAGGACAGAATTAAGCAATGACGGGTACAGAAAAAAGATGAGGGAGTCAATTTTTGCTTTTTCTGAAGAGAAAAATCCGGATGATGGCCTGGTCTCGGATTTTTTAACACATCTCAGCTATATCGCACTTGACAGTCAGGCTGAAGGATCGTATGAAATTCTGAAGAATTTTCTGGAATCGGTTGACAGGGAGCTGGGGACCGGAGGGAATTATATTTTTTACATGGCTACTCCGCCATCCCTGTATGAGACGATTTCAGTAAATCTGGCGAAAGCCGGGTTGAGCAACCAGTCGTCAGGATACAGGCGGTTCATTATTGAGAAACCATTTGGTTACGATCTTGAATCAGGCATGAGGTTAAACAGGATACTGCACACTCTTACAGGGGAGGACCAGATCTTCAGGATTGACCATTACCTTGGCAAGGAGAGTGTTCAGAATCTTCTGGTAACAAGGTTTGCCAACGGTATGTTTGAGCCTCTCTGGAACAGGAATTACATTCACCGTATCGAGATAACATCTGCCGAAAGCATAGGGGTTGAACAGAGGGGAGGATATTATGACAAAGCCGGTGCATTAAGGGATATGGTTCAGAACCATCTGCTTCAGATCGTCGGATTAACAGCTATGGAGCCACCATCCTCACTCGATTCCAATGCGATACGGAACGAGGTCCTGAAGGTATTCCAGTCGCTCCAGCCAATCAGGGAGGAGGACGTGGAGAGGCAGGTTATCAGGGGACAGTACACTCCCTCGAAGATCAGGGGAGAGTGCGTGGCCGGGTACAGGCACGAAAAGGGTGTTGATATTGACTCGAGAACAGAGACCTATGTCGCCATGAAATTTTTTATTGATAACTGGAGATGGGGTGGTGTTCCCTTTTATATCCGTACCGGTAAGAGATTGCCTGCAAGGGTCACCGAAATCGTGATCCATTTCAAGCCCACACCACATCATCTGTTTCTCAGGGAAGCCGGAAAAGTTGCAGGTAACCAGCTGATTATACGTATTCAGCCTGATGAGGGGATCCTTCTCAAATTTGATATGAAGGAACCGGGAGCAGGGTTCAATGTAAAGAACGTGGCGATGGATTTCCATTACAGTGATCTTGCGGATTTAAGAATGCCTTCGGCGTATGAAAGGCTTCTGTACGATGTTATGATGGGTGATTCCACCCTGTTCTCGCGCGACGATGAAGTTGAAACGGCATGGAGGTTCATTGACCCAATTCAGAGAGCATGGGAAAATGATGCTTCAATTAAAGTTTATGGATATCCGGCAGGTACATGGGGACCGGAGCACTCCAATGATCTGATCACTGGTGACGGGCTCACCTGGAGATATCCCTGCAGGAACCTGGCTGATGAGGAGCTCTACTGTGAATTATAACTACAGGTAATCAATTATGAATAAATCGGTTAAGATTTTTCAGACTCCTTTTATAATGGCCGAAAAAATGTCGGGAATACTGACCGGCATGATAAGCAGCGTAAAACAAACCGGTTCAGCTTTTAATATTGCCCTGTCGGGAGGAAATACCCCCGGACTCTTTTTTTCAGTGCTGGCCGATCATTTTGGTTCTTCTGCAGACTGGTCGCCGGTGCATTTTTTCTGGGTCGATGAGCGATGTGTCCCTCCCGGACACCAGGAAAGCAATTTCCGTCTTGCCCGCGATATACTGTTTGAACGGATCAGAATATCACCGTCAAATATTCACAGGATCCATGGTGAAGACAATCCGGAGGCTGAGGCTAAGAGGTACTCAGAAGAGATTTTGCTTTTTACGGAAAAAAGAGATGGATTACCGGTTTTTAATGTGGTGATCCTCGGGCTTGGCGAAGATGGTCACACAGCTTCGATATTCCCGAAAAACATCGGACTTTTCAACTCCGGCAAAATATGTGAGGCTGTTGTTCACCCTGGTTCCGGCCAGGGAAGGGTAACAATAACAGGTCCGGTAATCAACAATGCTGATAGCATCTTTTTCATGGTTACCGGAAAAGCCAAGGCAGGGATCGTTTCTGAAATACTGCAGGCAGGAGAGCCTGATAAAAAGTACCCTGCATCGTTTGTCAGGCCAGCATACGGGTCGCTTAGCTGGCTGATCGACAGGGAGGCAGCCTCCTTATTAACAATATGAGGTTCTTATTAACAATAAAAACCTGGTTACAGGGTTTTTTTATATATTTGGATAACTTGTTAAATTATTAAATCTTATTGTTATGTCACACGAGAAAGCAAAAGAACAGACTAAGAACAAGAAAGCACCTACCAAAAACCTGAAGGAAAAGCGTGCAGCTAAAAAAGCCAAGAAACAGGAGAAAAGCAAGTAACCGGCCTAGTTGAAATATGCAAAGGTCTTTAATCGCACCTGATTAAAGACTTTTGTATAATAATCCTATACAACGTAAAATAATTTTGATCTTAAAGGTACGATAGCCTTCACCGTCATGTCGGGTTAATCCGTCTGATTAAATAAACCGGGGCTGTTTTTACCGGTAAAAAAAAGACTGTCTGAATTCAGACAGTCTCTTTTTAAAAGCTTACGTATAGTTAAACTATGCCAGTTTGACATTTACCGCATTTATTCCTTTCTTGCCTTCAGCGAGTTCGAAGGTAACCTGATCGTTCTCTTTAATCTGATCTTTCAGACCTGATACGTGAACGAAATATTCATTTTCTGAATCAGCGTCTTTAATGAAACCAAATCCTTTTGATACGTTAAAAAATTTTACTGTTCCTTTGTTCATTTTGATGTGTTTTAAAATTAAGGCCGCAAGCTACACAATAATATTTATATAAACCAAATAAACTGGTCGAAAAGTTGAAAATCAAAAGTGAAAATGAGAATTATTGAAATAATAAGGCTTGTATACTTCCGGATGGAGCTGCAGGCGGGAGTTAAAGCAGTCAGAATTTATTTAAGATGAAGAAAAACTGCTATTATTGCAGAGTTTATCTGAATATCATATTGATGATAAGCTGTTGTTATTACGGAGAATAATATGATAAGATGGTTTTGTTACTTTATGATTCAGGAGATACACCCGAAGTCAGTTGCAACAAAATAAAATTTTTATGACCTTTAGAACATTAATAATACGGTAAATTAACTGATCATGAGAAAATGGCGTGTTGAAGATTCTGCAGAGCTTTATAACATCAATGGCTGGGGTGTGGAATATTTTTCAATAAATCAGAAAGGGAACATTGAGGTGAGACCTATGAAAGGTGGCGCGGCCGTTGACCTGAAAGAACTGCTTGACGAACTTATGCTCTCGGATGTTTCCACACCGGTACTTATAAGATTTCCTGATATTCTTGACGACAGGATCATCACCATTTCCAGTTGTTTTAAATCAGCTTCCGAAGAGTATGGCTACAAGGCTCAGAATTTTATAATATATCCTATCAAGGTAAATCAGATGAGGCCGGTTGTTGAGGAGATTGTCAGTCACGGCAAAAAGTTCAACATCGGACTCGAAGCCGGGTCGAAACCCGAACTGCACGCCGTGATTGCAATCAATACCGATCCGGAATCTCTGATTATCTGCAACGGTTACAAGGATGAGGATTATATCGAACTGGCACTTCTGGCGCAGAAAATGGGTAAGAGAATATTTCTTGTTGTTGAAAAGCTGAATGAACTGAAGCTTATAACAAGTATTGCCAGGCGGCTCAAGGTAAAACCTAATCTGGGAATAAGGATCAAGCTCGCCAGTGTGGGAAGCGGCAAATGGGAAGATTCGGGAGGGGATATCAGCAAATTCGGTCTTACCTCCAGCGAATTACTTGAAGCTATTGACTTTATCGAGAAGAACAAGATGCGGGATTGTATTAAGCTTATCCATTTTCACATCGGGAGCCAGGTAACCAAGATCCGCCGGATAAAAGTTGCTCTGCGCGAAGCAGCTGAGTTTTATGTTCAGTTACGTAAAATGGGATTTAATGTTGAGTTTGTCGATATAGGGGGTGGACTTGGAGTTGACTATGACGGTACCGGGTCGTCAAACAGCGAAAGCAGTATGAACTATACCATTCAGGAATATGTAAACGACTCGGTAAGTACATTTGTAGATGCCAGCAATAAGAACAACATACCCCATCCGAATGTAATTACCGAATCGGGTCGTTCTCTGACTGCCCACCATTCTGTTCTGATTTTCGAGGTTCTCGAAACAACAACATTACCTTCGTGGGACCCGGAAGAGACAATAAATGATGATGATCATGAACTTGTTAAGGACCTGTACCTGCTGTGGGATAACGTCAACCAGCCAAGGATGCTTGAGACATGGCATGATGCCCAGCAAATAAGGGAGGAAGCTCTTGATCGTTTCAGTCTGGGACTGGTTGATCTGAAGACCAGGGCACAGATTGAAAGGCTCTTCTGGTCCGTCGCCCGGAAAGTATATCAGATTGCCAACATTACCAAGCATGTTCCTGACGAGCTTCGTCAGATCTCGAGGATTCTTTCTGATAAATATTTCTGTAATTTTTCACTCTTTCAGTCCCTGCCTGATGCATGGGCTATTGACCAGATATTCCCGATCATGCCTATTCACAGGCTCAATGAGGAACCTGTCAGATCGGCTACCATCCAGGACATGACATGTGATTCGGACGGCAAGATCGATAATTTCATAGCAACAAGGAATTTTTCGTACCATCTGCCAGTTCATCCGCTGAAAAGCAGGGAACCCTATTATCTCGGAGTATTTCTTGTAGGAGCATACCAGGAGATTCTCGGCGACCTTCATAACCTGTTTGGCGACACTAATGCAGTACACGTCTCGGTCGACAAGGATGGTTATAAGATTGACCAGGTAATTGATGGTGAAACAGTTGCTGAAGTGCTTGAATATGTGCAGTATAATTCCAAAAAGATGGTACGTACGGTTGAATCGTGGGTGACAACTTCTGTAAAAGCCGGAATTATAACACTTGAAGAGGGGAAGGAGTTTCTTTCAAACTACAGGTCGGGATTGTACGGGTACACATACCTGGAATAGTACTGACTTTCAGAATTTCTGCCAGCAAATAGTCAGGGTTGAAAAATATTCTTTAACTTGTATGATTATTTTCATCTCTTCGTTATTTAACCTTAATTCTTTTCACTATGAGCAACGCTACCTTCGATTTAAATGAATTTATCAGAGAGTCAAAAGAGGTCCTGGTGAATCCGAAATCTTACTTTTCAACCATGAAGACCACAGGTGGAATGGTTGAACCATTGATCAAAGCTGTAATCTACGGTGTTATAGCGGGTGTGTTTGTTTTTATCTGGAGCATAGTTGGACTAGGGGCTATCTCGGGAGGCGTTTTCGGAGGAGCGATCGGAGCCATGGCTCTGGTCTGGTACATTGTTGCTGCCATAATAATCTTATTTGTAGGTGCCGTTATCTTACTTGTAATATCTTCCATCTGCAAAGGGAACACCGATTTCGAAGCAAATACAAGGGTTGTGGCTTCAGTAATGGTTGTTATGCCTATCGGAGCGATTCTCGGTTTTGCAACAGGTATCAACTCATACTTTGGCATGATAATTAATCTTGCGGTGAACATTTTTGCACTATATCTTTTATATCACGGACTTGTTGAGGCGCTGAAAGCCAAGCCTGAAACATCAAGAATAGTCATGTATGTACTTGCAGGTCTGTTTGTCCTTTTCATGTTGCTGGCAATCGGAACAAGGAACAGGGTGAACAAGTATATGAATGATTTTGACAACAGCGAGGTTAAAGAAATGCTCGAAGATCTGCAGGAGGAATCTGACTAGGAATTTTTACTGTAATATTTTTATTGCCAGGCTCCGTCGCAGTTCAGACAACCTGGCATTTTTTATGCTTTGAAGCCCTCATCCGGCTTGCAGGATAGTCAGAATATCCCGTACAACTTAAAAATGTCCGGACTCACTGGAAAACAGTTAACCCTTTTTTTAACTTTGTTTTTTTTTGTTTCTCCCGCCGGTAACAAAGTTTTGCCATGGCCGGATAAATGTTTTTTATCATTATGAAGAACTGGTTTGTTTCAAGAAACATTTTTGTTGTCCTCCTTTACAGGCTTCTTATAATAATGTTGCTTTTTTCGCTGTGCAGGATCGGTTTTTACATTTTCAATCTGAAGATGTTCCCGGAAGTCACCTTCAGCACCCTCCTGACAATTATGAAAGGAGGCCTTCTGTTCGATATTTCAGCAGTCTTATACATTAATCTGATTTTTATTTTATTACACATAATACCGTTTGAAATAAGGTATCACGTTCTTTATCAGAATTTTATTAAATATCTGTTCTTCATTACCAACAGTCTGGCAATAGCCGCAAATAATGCTGATTTCGTCTATTTCAGATTCGTCGATAAAAGAGCCACTGCAGATATATTCGGGACTTTTGAGAATGAGAGTAACCTGATTAAGTTGTTCTTCCAGTTCCAGATTGACTACTGGCCTCTTGTGATCTTTACGTTTTTTCTGATTTTCTTGATGGTTGTTCTTTACAACCAGGTCGGTGTGAAAAAACCTGTTCCTTCCAACAGGATAATTTACTTTCTGGTGAATGTTATAGCAATGGGACTGATTGCCGGTCTTGTGGTTGCCGGGGCACGTGGGGGATTCCGTCATTCCACCAGACCTATTACCATAAGCAATGCAACAAAATATGTTGAGGCACCACGCGATGTGGCAATTGTGCTGAATACACCGTTCAGCATTTTCCGGACTATGAACAAAAAATCGCTTGTCAGATATGAGTTTTTTGACAGAGAAGAACTTGCAACTATCTATAATCCACATTATAAACCTGCTGGTTCCCAACCGTTTAAAACTGAAAATGTAGTGATCATCATCCTCGAAAGTTTCGCCAGGGAATATATCGGATCTCTCAATAAAGATCTTGAAGGCGGAACATATACCGGGTATACTCCATTTATTGATTCACTTCTGAATTACAGCCTTACCTTCGAGGTAACAATAGCCAATGGCAAAAAGTCAATTGAAGCAATGCCATCAGTATTTGCTTCATTACCGTCTCTTGAGACGCCATATCCTATCTCGCACTATGCTAATAACAGGGTAAATGGTTTGCCCTCACTTTTAAAAGAAAAAGGATACTACTCTGCTTTTTTCCATGGTGCTCCAAACGGTTCAATGGGCTTCGACTCCTTTGCACGGCTTGTGGGATTTGACGACTATTTCGGACTTGACCAGTACACCGATAAAAGTGATTTTGACGGCATGTGGGGGGTATGGGATGAACCTTTTCTGCAGTTTTTTGCGGAAAAGCTGAATGAATTCAAAGAGCCCTTTCTGGCTTCCGTATTTACCGTTTCGTCACACCATCCCTTTAAGGTCCCGGAAGAATATAAGAACAGGTTCAAAAAGGGTAATGCCCCGATTCTGGAGGTTGTAGGATACAGCGATTATTCCCTGGGCAGATTTTTTAAAAAAATATCGGAAGAGCCATGGTTTAATAATACAATATTCATTATTACTGCAGATCATACCAATGAATCAGTCCACAAGGAATTTCAGAATAACTATGGTTCGTATAGTATCCCTATTATTTTCTACAAACCAGGAAGCGATCTGCATGGCATTAAAAACCGTATAGCACAGCAGATTGATATTATGCCGACAATTCTGAATTATCTTAATTATGATAAGGAGTACATTGCATTCGGGAACAACCTTCTCGATGATTCAGAAGATTCATTCGCCTTTAATACCGCGGGGAGTACTTATCATTTATATATGCAAGATCATATCCTCGAAATGATCGAGAATAAGCCGGCAGGAATGTACAATTTTAAGAATGACCTGTTCCTTGAATCAAATATCCTGGACCGTGATCCTGAACTGCAAACCACAATGGAAAGAGTTCTGAAAGCTGTTATCCAGACTTATAACAGCAGGATGATTGATAATAACCTTACAGCTGGTAATAAAGGCTCAATTAATTCTCCCGATTGAAACATTTGTTATCTTTGGATAGCAGGTCATAATATTCTGTCGTTTTAACCGCGGCAGAATCCGGCATCTGAACCTGTAAACTATAGTATGTTATGCTAAAAAATCTCTTAACTCAATTTGAGCGGTTCAGGGTTGACCGGCCATAAAATATTTATTAAAATTTAAGCATTTGGAATATAGACTATTATTAATTATAAATTCAGATTTATGAGATCACGTCGCCAGTTTATTAAGCTTACAGCCACAGGTTTTATAGCTGCAGGGGTTTCTCCGCTATATGCATCCAGGGGTCAGTCTGATGTTCAGGAAGTCCCTCCGGATCTTTTTTCCCTTGGAATGGCCGGATATACTTTCAGGGAGTTTACGGTTGAGAAGACAATTGAAATGATGAACCGGATAGGGGTTTATAACCTGTCGCTCAAGGATTTTCATATGCCTATGGACAGTACCCAGGGGACGATCGATATTGTTCTGGGTAAATTCAGGGATGGAGGGATAAATGTTTATACAGTGGGTGTGGTTTATATGCGGACCCGCGAATCAGTTGATCAGGCTTTTGAATATGCCAGGATGGCCGGTGTTAAAATGATGGTAGGGGCTCCTGATTATGAGCTGCTGCCTTATGTCGAAGAGAAAATAAAGACAAATGATATAAAACTGGCAATACATAATCATGGACCTGATAATACACTTTACCCGAATGCTACCGATATCTGGGATCATATAAAAGACCTTGATCAACGGATAGGTATTTGCCTGGATATTGGTCATACAACACGCGACGGGGAAGATCCTTCATCTGATATTATAAAATACAGAAGCAGGATCTATGACGTTCATATCAAGGATGTTGATAAGCCGTCAAAGGAAGGTAAAACTATAGAAAGCGGCAGAGGTATAATCGACATCCCGAAAGTTATAGCTTCGCTGCGCCAAATAAATTACAGCGGAAAATGCAGCCTTGAATTCGAAAAAGACATGAAGGATCCGCTGGCAGGTCTTGCAGAATCTATTGGCTACTGGAAAGGTGCTATGACCTGCAGCCGTTAGTTTTGGTAATTGATATGAAAGAAATTGCTGCCGTTATCCTCGAGAATGACAATGGTGAGTTCCTGTTCTATCTGAGAGATAATAAACCCGGAATTCCTTTCCCTCAGCACTGGGATCTTATCGGAGGACATGTTGAGGAAGGAGAAACTCCTGAAGAGGCTCTTCTGCGCGAAGTCAGGGAGGAACTGAATTATGAACTTAAGGAGTACAGGTTCTTTAAGAGATATGAGTGTCTCAGTGGTGATGCTTATCCCAACATAAAGTATATCTATTCAGGGAAAATAAATCTTCCCATTGAAGAAGTCACCCTGCTTGAGGGTGATTATCCACGCTATTTTTCCAGGAATGAAGTTGAGGAAATAAAGTTTGCCAACATTCTGAAAAGTATTGTTTTGGAATATATCAGATCCCGGGATAATAGTACAGATCATGGTGAAAAATGAATCCGCACTGTTTTATCGGTTCAAAATAGCCATTGGTCAAAAGTGTGACATATTTAATTATATGCATATAGTAAAAATTGATAAGTATTTATCATTCTTTAAATCAATTATTTACAAATTCTTATTTCAGACGGATACTAATATTTTGCTTCTCCCGCTGTAAATTTTCTCTCTATTTTGACGAACAACCCGGGCAGGGGCATGAATGACCCGGAATTGTCAATGTGTCTGGCCCATCATTTGACAAAGCTTTTCAAAATGTTCTCAATTCCCCATATAATGGGCTCTTGAGACTTGATAGCTATTGTCTGCAGGGATACATTTGTTCCATAATCTAATAAAAATGAGTTATGGAAAGTATGTCAGTTCTTGCTGAAACCGGAATAGCCCCGGAGTATCATGATCTGGTTGAGTTAAACAGTGTAAAAGAGAACAGGTCCAGAACAGCTTTCAATCCTGACATTGTCAACCTGATCACCGAAGGAGGAATCAATTTTTTCAGATATATCAAACGTATGGGTCTGGCAAAGGAACCTGACCTGTTATTACTTTCATCCAAACATCATTATTATTATGATGAAAGTGACCTGAAAAAAGTCAAGGCGCTGATAAATCTGAAAAGCCTTAATCTGATAAAGCATCTCGACTCATTTCTGGCATCACTCGCTCAAATATTACCCCATGATGCAACTTTTATCGGATGTTTCGCGTCCAGTAAGAATAATACGGAGACTCTTTCAGTTCATTTCTCGAGGCTCTTCACGAGATTCCTGAATCTCCTGGATTCCAGAACGGACAGGGACATGGATAAAACAAAAGTGGCTGAACTGCTGGAAGCCCACGGTTTGAAGATCATTGACATGACTGAGATAAACGGGATTACATATTTTTATTCCCAAAATGTTAACAAAGCATTACAGGTTTGAAACTTATTCTTAAATTAGTAACAACAGGATGTCTTGATTTTCTGTAAAATGACAGGGATTGAGATAGCTAATTTAAAATATTGACAGACAACAATATAAACAAATCAATCATGAAGAAATTAGGGTTTTTATTGTTGATACTAACGGGGTTATCCTGCGCCACAACTGAAAAGTCAGGATTACTCCAGGAAGATGAGCTTTTTGTAACAAGGAAATATGTCGGCAATTTCGTTGATTACAGATACACCGGTCCTGAGACATTTGGAGGTCCCCATATTGTATGGATCAAAACCACCCAGGACAGTGTTTTCGGTAAGATATCGGCATATTCGCGCAAGTGTGATTTTCAGGAGGGTGACCGGCTCTATATCCGAAGGGTGTACCAGGCACCGGATATTTTTGGCTACTGGAGGTATCAGATTGAAAATGAAAGTGATACAAAGGTATGGTATGAGATCAGCGCATTCCAGTACGGTAATAAGGTGCTGGCTCAGAGTTGGTTCTGATCCATATTAAAAAACAATCCTGAATTTAAAAACGTCTGGAGTATGGTTGTTTTAAAGAAAGGTGATATCACCGGGGCTATTATAAGTTTATTTCAGTAGTCTGCTTGCCTAAAGTATTCAGCAACATCTGTTTTAACTCCTTCAGGTAACCGGAATCAAGCGAACGGTTTGTAACGGGTATTTCAACTTTTTGTCTTGCGATTATTTCGACGGGTGCATGACTCAAAACTATTATCTCGTTGCCGAGCAGGAGAGCCTCGTCAACATCATGGGTTACAAAAATTACAGTTCGTTTATCAGCCTGCCAGATCCTTGAAAAAGTCTGTATCAGGTTTAGTTTAAGTTTTATATCGAGACCTTTAAGCGGCTCATCCATCAATATTAGATCAGAAGGGAAGGCAAATGCTCTGGCGATGGAAACCCTCTGGCGCATCCCGCCGCTTAATTTTGAGGGATAGTAGCCGGCAAATCCGTCGAGTTCCACCAGACGGATAAACCTGGCAGATATTTTCTCCCGTTCGTCTGCAGGCAAATCCTTACTCAATGCAAATTCAATGTTTTCTTTAACAGTTTTCCATGGGAGCAACCTGGGATCCTGAAAGATGTACGAAATAACCTTCTTATCAAATCCGGTAAGGGTTCCGCTGTCGGGCTTAATGATATTGCCGATAATATTCAGCAACGTTGTTTTCCCACATCCCGACGGGCCCAGGATACAGGTAATTGTTCCTTCCTTAAAACCGATGTTGAAATTCCTGAAAAGTGAAATCTCACCGAAATCTTTGTGCAGATTTATAATATCCATGCTCATAGTCAGGTTCTCCATACTATAAGTTTTCGTTCACTCCACCTGATCACCTTTTCAAATACATAACTGACAAGTACAGCCACAATGGTCCATGCAATCACAGCATCTACATTTAAAAATGTCTGTGCAGCCTGCATCAGTGTGCCAATCCCATATTTTGGCTGGCTGAGCACCTCGCCTGTTATTATAGCCCGCCATCCGATGCCCATCCCGCTTGACGCACCACTTATAATAAATGGCATTATGGCAGGGATATATAACTCCCTTATAATCCTGGGCTTTCCTATCCTGTAAAATTCAGCCATTTCAACAAGGTCAGGGTCAACATTTTTTATCCCGTCTGTTACATTGGTGCAAATGAAAGGGAACATAGTGAGCATCGCGATGAAAACAGGCACCAGTCCCGGACTTAACCAGATAAGAGCCAGAAGAATAAGTGCAATTATTGGTGTTGACCGGATGGTTACCAGTATAGGCCGTAAAAAATTGCTGAAATGGGGATTTATACCTGCCATAATACCTAGTCCCAGGCCCAGTATACCTGACAGTACAAACCCGGCCAGCCCTCGTAATATTGTTGTCCCGACTGTTGCCAGGAACCCGGTGTCGGCAAAGAGATCAAGAGTAGTAACAAGTGTTTTTTCGGGAGAAGGAAGAACATAATCGGAATCAAAATGCATGGCGAGAATTTTCCAGACAGCAAGCATAAAGATTACCGAGGCGAGGCTCACATATTGTTTACTGGTAAATGAAATTTTCATCAGGTATTTTTCCTCCAATAATATCAGGGTTCATCTGGTAAAAAACATTGAGATAAGCCTCTATCTGCGGTTTAATGCCTCTGGCCCTCACAAATTTAAGATTTGATAGCGGAATGGCATTTTGAGCTACTTCGGCATTGGGCAGAATATTATATTTGACAATCAGCAAAGCCGCGCTGTCGGGATTCTGATTTACCCATTCAGATGATGCTTCGTAGCCTGAAATCACCTTTTCCACTATATGCCTGTTATTTTTAATCACGCTCTTTTTTGCCATAAACGCTGTTTCCGTAACAGGGACACCCTCGTACCTGCTCCACTCATCGTTCAGAGAAAATATTCGCCTCACAGCCTTATTGTTTTGCATTGCCATACTGGCCAGAGGTTCGGAGATCACCCCAAGATCAGCCTGCCCTGCAGTAACTGCATTAGCCAGATCGATATGGCTGGGAAAACTGTAATCAAGGGTTATATCTCTCCCGGGATCTATTCCGTTTTTTTGAAGAAGGTAGCGGAAAAGTACATCGGGAGTCATACCCCTGGCCATAACATTCACTGTTTTCCCCCGGAGATCTTCCCACCGGGTGATTGTGGTATCGCTGCCAAAGAGGTAAAGTGTACCCCATACCGGTATAGCAATTAACTGATAATTAAGGCCTTTATTATACACAATTGCAGCCATGGTAGTAGGAAGAATGGCAAAATCGGCGGAGCCGTCTATCATCATTTTCCTGACCTGAAGAGGCTCGTTCAGAATCTTCACCTGCACATTATGATTATTCCCGCGGCTCAGACTGTCAATCAGTCTTATCATACCCATTGACGAAGGCCCTTTCAGAGTGGCAATTGTATAAGTGTTTGTTTTATAGGCATCAGTGGTTGAATTTCTGCAACCATTCAGTAGAACCAGCAATGTCAGTAACAATAAAGACTTCCTGAGCATGTTCCCGGATATTTTTACAAAACTATCTAATTCATGGAACTTACACATCATATTAGGGTGAGAGAAATTAGATTTTAAAAGAAATGTTTATCTTTGTCAGATTATTAACAATATATCTGTGTATAAACTGCGATTATGGATTTAATCTAAATCAAGGTTTTACAGATTCAAAAATTAATCTGATCCGGAGGTATTCTGATGGAAAAGAGAGTAGGAGTCGCAATAATTCAGGTTGAGAACCGTGAAAACGTTCAATTGCTGAACGAAATTATCTCTAATCATTCTCAAATTATACTTGGACGCCAGGGGCTGCCGCGCAGCAATGGTCAAAACATTATTTCTCTTGTTCTTGAAGGTACTACAGATCAGATCAGCTCACTTACAGGCCAGTTGGGACGCTTAAGTGGTATTCAGATAAAATCGGTACTTTTAAAGAACTCACAAAATGAATAGATTTGGGATTATTACTTCGTTATTCTCACTGTTTTTTTCTCTTAATACTTACAGCCAGGATTTTATTTACCAGGGAGCGCTCCCCGATTCGGCGAAACAGGAACCCATTGAGGATGTAATATCGCTGGGGGAGGTACGGGTGTCGAGTCTCAGGGTTAACCGGAAGGTAAAGGAACTGCCTGTCCCTTTGGCCGTTGTAGGATCAAATAGCTTTCTGAAATTTTCAGCATCGACCCTTTCCAATGTTTTGGCCACCGAGCCTGGTATTGCCGTGGGCAGTGACGGGGCCTGGTCAACCAATATTAATATCCGTGGGTTTAGCGAAAACCGGCTTGTTACCCTGATTGACGGTTACAGAGTCGAAACTGCAACCGATTTAACCGCATCACTAAGCATGATAGATGTGAACGACATAGAGCGTGTCGAAGTGATTAAGGGTGCGCAGTCTTCGCTTTACGGCACCGGCGCTATGGGCGGGATTGTTAACATTATCACCAGGGACGGGAAGTTTGCCGGCAAACCCTATTTATCGGGTACTCTTATTTCGGGTTATGCTTCAGCCAATAAGCTTCTTACTAGTCATGCAGACCTCAATACCGGTTCGGAAAAATGGTACCTGAGGTTTAGCGGTGCATATAACAGTGCCGACGATATGCGCACACCTGAAGGCATTTTACCAAATAGTCAGTTTACTTCAGACAATGTGTCAGTAAAGGCCGGATTAAAGCCGTTTAACAATCATCTTTTCAAGGTTCAGTATCAGAAAAACCGTTCCACAAATGTTGGTATCCCCGGAGGCGAAGCATTTCCAGGACCTGCAGAAGCAACATATACCAATATCAGCAGACAGTTGATTGCTGCAAGCTACGAAATAAGTGATGTTACCGTCAACCTTACTTCATTGAAATTAAGCTATTTTACTCAATATATCCAGCGCGATGTGGCCATGATTCCCAATACAGTTACTGTGACCCCTTTGCCTTCAGGAACGCAGCGTGTGACACCTGAGATGATAACTCCCATAGGGAATCATCTGACTCATGGGGCACAGTTGCAGAGTACATGGAATTTTAATGAAAAAAACACACTGATTGCCGGAGTGGATGTATGGTCGCGGAAACTGACAACTGAGCGTACAAAGTTAATTAAGTCGGAGGTACTGGATGCTACGGGTGTGGTACTTAAAACCAATAACCTTGTACGTGGCGAGACTCCTATCCCTGAGTCATTTTTCACCAGCGCAGGTGTTCACATACAGGATGAGAGCCATCTGATAAATGATAAGCTTATCCTCATATCCGGAGGAAGAGTGGATATAATAGGTGTTAAAAACGATGAGGGTTTTGATATTGATTACCTTATTGTTAACGGAGTCCGGAACGACACTCCTCCAAACCAGAGGATAACCTTTGAAAAGGGGAACACAAGCAGCGTGTCGTGGAGCGCTAATTCCGGAATGTTGTACAAACTATTTAAAGATACAGACCTGTCACTTAATGTGGCACGGTCATTCAGATCCCCATCACTTGAAGAACGTTTTAAATATATCGATCTGGGAAATTATGTCCGGCTGGGTGATCCGGACCTTCATGCAGAAAGTGGTTATTCTGCTGATCTTGGACTGAGAATTTGGAAACCGGTATTAACCTTTCAGATAAACGCGTTTGTAAACCGGATTTCCAATATGATTGTCGAAATTCCGGGAGAATTTATCTATACCATAAATACAGGAGCGTCAGAGGGAACAACTGATACTATCCCTGCGCTTATCAATGCAAATGTCAGTAAAGCCTTGCTCTACGGGGTCGATTTTGGAATGCAGTACAACATATACTCGGGACTTGTTTTGTCGGCATCCGGAGCTTATGTAAGGGGAAAGGATACGGAAGCCGATGCCAACCTGCCTCAGATACCGCCTCTTTACGGACGTTTGGGCATGCGCTACACTTTTGCAGGGATCGGCTCGGCAGAAGTGACCGTAATTGGCACGGCCCGGCAGGATAAGATTGCAGAAGGCGAAGCGGAAACCGGCGGATATGCCCGCTATGACCTGGCCATTAACTCTGCCAATATAAGTCTGGGGAAAAGCAAATTGCAGATATTTGCCGGTATCGACAACATAACTGACCGAAGCTATACAAATTTTCTGGCTACAAACAGGGGAGGCATCAGCGTTGAACCCGGACGTAATATTTACATGAGGCTGAGTTTATCATTCTAGATTTTCTCACACAAATAATCCTGACCCCTGGCAGGATTACCAATTTATATAACAGGTGTTTTTCTTCTGGTAAATTCTGCCTGGGGAAATATCTGTTTTTTCCTGTGGTAGCTGACGGGACTGGCTTCGCCGGACCCTTTCATCCTGAGGTTACCCTGCAAGAAAAACTTAAATGCCGCCTTCGGCAGCATCTGCTGTATTTAAACCAGTCGCTTTTGCTCCCGCTGTTGCGGGATCAATGCTCAGGTTTAATTACAGAAGCCACCCGACTGCGTCGGATGGCTTTAAGTTTTTCTTGCGGTGCGGACGGGACTGGCTTCGCCGGACCCTTTCATCCTGAGGTTACCCTGCAAGAAAAACTTAAAGCTGCTTGCGCAGCTTCTTTCATAAATACCATCGTGAAGATATTTATGTTTCCATCTGCCATACAGGGATGGTGCAATATGATACTTTCTAATTGTTGAAGCTTGTCCTTCACGTTCTCCTTCCTGAAGGATCGATAATCGTTCTTCAGGTGTAAATTTCCTTCTTGTTGTTGTCATAGTTCCCAAATTTAATCAGACCTAATTTGTTTTTCAAATTATGTCCAGCTATTTGGGGGGTTAAGACACAAAAGACACTAAAGTCGAATTAGTGTCTTTTGTTTGATTTACTTAATTCGTCATAAACATTTGATTATTAATTTATAACGTTATTATTGACGACTAATCTTTCTCAAAAATAATTTTATACTGTTTCTCGATCTGAATAATTTCTTCGGATGTTAAATCCCTAAACTCCTTATCCTGTGTTCTCTTTGATAAGGAGCCATTGTTTTGTTCAAGAAATCGTATCAACATGGCTACCATTTTGTCAGGCATTTCAAAATTATTATCGAGCCAAGCTTTCATTTCATCATACTTCTTGAGATATTCAACCTCATTTGGTATAATATTTTCAATAGTCCTCTCTACACATTCAAATATGAATTCTGAATGCAATGTTGCATTGAAATATCTATAATAATCAATAGTCTCATTCAATATTTCCACATTATGGTTTTCGGTTTCTTTCCACTCAATAAACTCCAGAATTGGTTGGGAATAGGCTTCAAGAACTTTTCGGTAATCATCTTTTCTTTCAAGAATAGCGGCAGATATCGGAAATATGATGCCTTGTGGAGTAAAACCCAGCTTTGCAAGAAGATGGTGAAGCAAGTAACGATGTATTCTGCCATTCCCGTCTACAAATGGATGTATAAAAACAAATCCAAAGGCTATAATGGTTGCAGAGAGAACAGGATTGAATTTAGATTTTTCCAGTAATGTTGACGTAGCCAGCAATCCACTAATTAATTTTTCTAAATCATTCCATCTGGCTGATAGATGTTCAGGTATAGGTTCCCCGGTACTCCGATCATGTTCTCCGACAAATCCGCCCTCTGTTCTCAACCCCATTTTAACAAACCTATTGTTTTCAATAACGATTTGCTGGAGTCTGACCAATTCCTGAATTGATAGGTCTTTTGTTCCAGCCTGGCCGATTACTTTACCCCACCGACTTGCCCTTAAGAGAGAAGGAGTCTCTCCTTCAATACTGAACGAAGCTTTTGAATCTTTGAGTAATAAAAATGCCGAGGTCCTAAGCAGGATGTCTCTATGCACATCGCTGATTACTTTGGTTGTTTTTCCGGAAAGATCTTCTTTAATAAAATTCTCAAGTTTAGGAGTCTTGGATACCAATGGACAGAAATCTATTGTACCCGGAAGATTATTAAGAATACGATGACGGTTAGAGTTTAAACCTTTGCTTGTAGCATACTGCAGCTTCTCATCAATTAGTGGCACATAGTTTCCCTCTTTTAAATCCGGAATATCAAGAACTTTTTGTAATAGCCATTCATATAAGAACCATATTTTACGACTATACTGACTTAATGGCTCCTTAATAACCATTGATTCAATGGCCGTCCTATCGACAATATCAAATAGTTTTTTAAAAAACAACAAGTTAATTCCTTCATATTTAAGGGCAAAGGTCAAATTGCCATATAGTGAATCCTGTGGAGTGTGACGAGGAGTATAAACTAACCATTCTGATGTCTGGTATTGTCTGTGTTTTTCACTAATCACTGCCAGTTGGACAGGTAAAGGGACAGTTAAATCCAGGGAATCAATAACTGCTCCATAACCTACTAAGGTTGCTTTTTCCGGAGTCTGCCTTCCATGAAAAACATTTATTTCTTGTGAAAAACGTTTATTATTTAAGGTTTCCTGTGAAAAACGTTTAATATTTGGCATAGTTCATGAATATTATTTATAACAAATATATATGAAAAACATTTATAAATCATGAAAAACATTTAAATATTTGATGATTTTATGAAAAACGTTTATAATACTACATGTTCCATGAAAACTGTTTTTAAGAGGAAAGGGGTTTTATTACTGCCACTCCTTCAAGAAATCTTTAAACAGTAATTCCGGAGGATATTTGTCTGATGAAGACGGATACCAAAGAATTCAATTTGTTCTTTTTAATCTCCAAGATGGTATTTATCTACTGGTGGCAGTCCATTTATATTATGTTTGACCCTGTATATTACTTTACAATCGGTAGTTTGTGAGCAGATAGGATCGACAGGGCCCCATGCCCAATCACACTCTCCGATAAACCTGCCTTCAATATCATAATAAATGGTTGGCGCATCATATGCATCCCATCCGGCACAAAATACAATCTCATTGTTTAATAGGCATTGGTCTATTTCACCATCATGATAAATTTCATAAAGACAACGTAAGGTATCCATCATGGGCAAGGTTTCCTTATTTGGAGATTCTCTTTCCTCACAGCCAGATAGCGTAATTAAGATTATAAAAATGAGAAGTTTAGTCCAGGTGTGTATCATGGTCTGTTGCTTTTAGGAATTTCGGATGTTGATTACAAACAAGGATTTATTTATTAAAGTTACCAATTTGCTGCAAATTGATATATTAGTCATCAAAAAAAATTACTTGAAAAAGCAATTCGGAGTTTTTAATTTCGTCTTTGATGAACTGAAAGGGTGGATCTTATATTATTATGTCCTGATATGTAATCCAGATGTTTGAATTGAGTATCGGGAAACTTACAGGGATCGGGCATAATCTGCAAGAGCTGAAAAGTAGTATGACCACTTATGATAACATAAAGAAGAAGCTGGCTGAAGGCTAGACAGTTTACCTGTTAAACCGGTTTTACAGCACGGCAATCAAATGCGTTCCTGGTACAACATACTACAAGGCGAAGCACAAGGGCGGGAAGGAGTATTGAATTGACAGAAAAACTGACTGTGTGTGTGTAACTCTTGAGGATTCATACGAGATTACGGCGGAAGAATACGAAATATACTGGATTTTGGTATGCCTGACCAGGAGTCAATAATCATTGCCACTTACCACTTCTTTTTAACTGCCATGAATTGACAGACTCCCGGCAATTGAATTAATCCACTGATCAGAATTTGGGGTCTTATCTCAATTTAATATCAAGGGATTCCATTTTATTTTGGTCTCCCAAATTATGAGTATCGCAATACACCGGGAAATTACCGGGAAAGGCTGAGCGCTCAAAGAAAAGGTGCGGACGGGATTGGCTTCGCCGGACCCTTTCATCCACTGGTTACCAGAACAAGAAAAACTTAAGCTTGGACGGGATTGGCTTCGCCGGACCCTTTCATCCTGAGGTTACCCTGCAAGAAAAACTTAAAGCTGCCTCTGGCAGCATCTGCTGTATTTAAACCAGTCGCTTTTGCTCCCGCTGTTGCGGGATCAACGCTCAGGTTTAAATACAAAAGCCACCCGACTGCGTCGGATGGCTTTAAAGCCTGGACGGGATTGGCTTCGCCGGACCCTTTCATCCTGAGGTTACCCTGCAAGAAAAACTTAAAGCTGCTTGCGCAGCTTCTTTTGTATTTAAACCAGTCGCTTATGCTCCCGCTGTTGCGGGATCAACGCTCAGGTTTAAATACAAAAGCCACCCGACTGCGTCGGATGGCTTTAAAGCCTGGACGGGATTGGCTTCGCCGGACCCTTTCATCCTGAGGTTACCCTGCAAGAAAAACTTAAAGCTGCTTGCGCAGCTTCTTTTGTATTTAAACCAGTCGCTTATGCTCCCGCTGTTGCGGGATCAACGCTCAGGTTTAAATACAAAAGCCACCCGACTGCGTCGGATGGCTTTTAAGTTTTTCTTGCGGTGCGGACGGGACTCGAACCCGCGACCCACGGCGTGACAGGCCGTTATTCTAACCAACTGAACTACCGCACCAGGTCATAAATGCGTGGCAAAATTAATCGATTTTTTAATTATGCCAAACAATTATAATAATAAAATTGAACCAGTATCTGTTTTTAATTAAACTGAATAGTGTAACCTATTGCAAAACAGCTGTTTGAGGCGAGAAAAAGCTGAAATTGACCCCCCCGTAATTGCGATGCTCAAAGAAAGATCTGTGCCCGCTGAAACTTAAGCTTTTCGGATGTTCCAGAATAAAAATCCCGTCAGCCTTTAAAATTTCCGCCTGAAGCACAAGATCCGGTATGTCTGTAAGCCATGAGAGATCGTATGGCGGATCGGCAAACACCAGGTCGTACATGAATGAACATGTTTTAAGATAGGCCTTTACATCAATGTGAATAGTTTTGATATTTGAGATGCCTATCTCTTTAATAATCCGCTTTATCCCTGCAATATGTCTCATATCCTTTTCCACAAGATGCACCGTTTCGGCTCCTCTTGATGCAAATTCGTAACTGATGCTACCTGTACCTGCAAAAAGATCAAGCACCCTGACCGATTCAAAGTCGATCCGGTTATTAAGAATGTTGAACAGGCTCTCCCTCGCAAAATCAGTAGTGGGCCTTGCTTTGAAGTCCCCCGGAGGTGTTATCCTCCGTCCTTTATATATTCCTCCGATTATTCGCAATTTATCGCACTGAACAGATTAAGAAACCGGTGCATCTCCGTCTCGTTGAAAACATAGCTGAAACTATGACCGCCATATGGTTCACTGAACCTGATGTTTCGTACATAAATAGAGAAATTTGAGGAGATATCGTCATATTTCTCAGTACGGCCGCTGAAGTATATTGTTTCTTCCTGTTTTAAATCAAGTCGTTTAAACACATTCATTACATAATAAAGAATATCGGAAATATTCCTGTATGTGAAGGTGTTACAGAATTTAAGTTCGTGGTTTCCGTAAATCACTATGTTAAAGAATTCACGTTCGATATGAATATGGATGTAGTTTCCGGTAATGGTCCTCTTCTTTTGGGAGATATACCAGATCAGTGGTTTGAGATGATGATTAAGTGTCAGCCCGGGAAAATTCACATTCAGCAGTTCGCAGATACTCCTTTGCACCGAAAAAACAACATATACATCAGGATCAGTCAGCTTGTTGCTTAGTACAGAGTAGTTTTCGCTGCTGGTATGGTTGAAAGTAAAGTACCCGTTCTTTTTACCGGGATCATACAAAGCTGCAGGGACAAGTGTAAATTTCTGTGAAGGGGTAAAGAGTACAACCTTCCTGAATTTCCTTAAAAGAAAGTCATCGCTGCTGATTATTTCTCCCAGTTTTTCGATATTGAAGTATTTCCCTTCATCAGGTTCAAATGAGCGGATCAGCACAAATTTATTTCTCAGTGTATCCAGAATACAGTATGAAAGACCTTCAAAGCCTGCCTGTACCGATAACTCATAGTTTTCGGTGGAATTTATATCGAGTGTTTCATCAAACAGTTCCAGAAATGGAATTATTTTCAATTACTATTAAGTTTGATTAAGTTTACAAACAAAATTAAAAAAATATTCGAAGCTGCAATCTTCCCTTCCTGATTATAAATGCGCGAGACGTTAATATATAATGAGCTTTGCAGGAATCTTGGAAATATTCCTACTGATGATCAGTCGTCTTCGCTTAAGAACCTGGCTGATTACATCTGTGAGAACACCAACGATAAGATTTATCTCCTCACCGGATATGCCGGAACCGGGAAAACAAGTGTCATCAGTTCGCTGGTAAAGACACTCGATCAGCTAAGGATAAAATCGGTACTCCTGGCCCCGACCGGAAGGGCGGCAAAGGTACTGGCTTCATATGCGGGCAGACCGGCTTTTACCGTGCACAAAAAGATTTACAGGCAAAAGTCTTCAAAGGACGGTATGGGCAGTTTCAGTCTCGACAGAAATCTCTCGAGGAACACTTTTTTCATTATTGATGAGGCGTCGATGATATCCAACAGTACCAATGAGACTTCTCTTTTCGGTAGCGGAAGGCTCCTGGATGACCTCATCGAATATGTTTATTCGGGTATCGATTGCAAACTTATTCTGGTGGGAGATACAGCACAGCTGCCTCCTGTAGGTTCTGCGGAGAGTCCTGCCCTTGATACCGGAGTGTTGCGTGAATACGGATTCGGCCTGGAATCTTCAGAGTTAAAACAGGTAGTCCGTCAGAGTGAGTCGTCGGGGATACTGATGAATGCAACCGGAGTGAGACTTCAGATTGCCGGGAATGATCTTGCACACCCGTCTCTCGATTGCATAAATTTCAAAGATGTTATCAGGATAAGCGGAGAGGAGCTGATAAATGAGATCTCGGAAGCTTATGGCACATGCGGTCTTGAGGGAGCGATCATAGTTGTAAACTCCAATAAACAGGCAAACCGCTATAATCAGGGAATAAGGAATACCATCTTTTTCAGGGAGGAGGAGATCAGTCCGGGTGATATGGTAATGGTAGTGAAAAACAACTATTCCATAGCTGAAAATGAAGAGGGGCCGGGATTCATTGCCAATGGTGATATTGCAGAGGTGAGAAGAATTCGCAGGTATGAAGAAATTTACGGTTTCCGCTTTGCCGAAATGTCGCTCAAATTTCCTGATTACGATATTGAGCTGGAGTCGAAAGTGCTACTCGATGTTCTGCACCTCGACACGCCAGCTCTGCCTTCAGAAAGGAACAGGGAACTTTACCAGAATGTTCTTGCAGATTATCTTCATCTGAAGTCGCGCAGGAAACAGTTTGAGGCGGTAAGGAGTGACCCCTACTTCAATGCGCTGCAGATCAAGTTCGCTTATGCCGTCACCTGTCATAAAGCACAGGGGGGGCAGTGGGAGAGGGTTTTTATCGATCAGGGTATGTTCAACAGGAACGAAATTACGATAGATTACCTCAGATGGTTCTATACCGCCCTGACCAGGGCCACTGATCGCGTCTATCTGGTAAATTTTTCTGACGGTTTTTTTTCTTCCTGAATGATCATCAGAACTTTTTCCCTGGCAGGCAGGTTTCCTATTCACCAATTATCTTTACCAGAACCCGTTTCCGCCTTTTCCCGTCAAATTCTCCATAAAATATCTGCTCCCAGGTGCCAAAATCGAGCCGGCCATCAGTAACTGCAACAACAGTTTCCCTCCCCATAATTGTCCTCTTCAGGTGGGCATCTGCGTTGTCTTCAAATCCGTTGTGTTTGTACTGTGAATAAGGTTTTTCGGGAGCAATCTTTTCCAGAAGGATTTCAAAATCGTGAAGCAGCCCGGATTCATCATCATTGATGAAGACACTGGCTGTAATATGCATTGCGTTCACCAGGCATAGCCCCTCTTTAATTCCGCTTTCGGCAAGGCACTTTTCAACCTGACCTGTGATATTTATAAATGCCCTTCTTTCTGGTGTTTCAAACCACAATTCTTTTCTGTACGACTTCATATCATTTTGATTTAAGAGGATGAGACGACCTCTGAAACAGTTACATCAATTTCATATCTTTAATGATGTTACCAATTCTTTCATCCAGAATTTTTTCGGTGGCTTCAAACATGCCGGCTGATTCAAGTTTCGTATTTACGCTGAAATAAAACTTTATTTTTGGTTCGGTACCCGAAGGGCGTACCGATATTTTTGTGCCGTCGCCGAGGAAGAACTGGAGAACATCCGATTTATTAAGATCAATAGTTGTTTTTTCACCCGTAAGACAATCAGTGGAGACAAGTGTCTCATAGTCATTTATTTTCACTACCCTGCTGTTGTTGATCCTTTCGGGAGGATTATTCCTGTAGCCAGCCATCATGGATCTGATCTCGTCAGCTCCCTCTTTTCCCTTCCGGACGATATTGATCAGCTTTTCCTTAAAGAGACCATAACCGACATAGATATCTATGAGCAGTTCATAAAGGGTTTTTCCACCGCTTTTTGCCCATACTGCAACTTCTGCGGCAAGCGCACATGAAGCAACGGCGTCTTTATCGCGAACATAATCGCCAGGCAGGAATCCATAACTCTCCTCGCCACCGCCGATAAATTTTTCTCTTCCCTCAAGCTGACGGATGAGTTCGGCAAAAAATTTAAAACCTGTCAGGACATTATAGCATTTCACTTTATAAGCTTCAGCGATCCTGTCAAGGAGATCGGTGGTTACGATAGTCTTGATTATATATTCATTCCCCTTGTACTTCTTCCTTTCTTTATATTGCGACAGAATATAATATATCAGTAATACTCCTGTCTGGTTGCCATTCAGGAGAATGAATTCCCCTTTGTTATTTTTAACAGCAAGTCCAAGGCGGTCAGCATCTGGGTCGGTAGCCATCACGAGTTCAGCGCCTGTCTCAACTGCCCTGGCTATAGCCAGCTTCAGGGCATCCGGTTCCTCGGGATTAGGCGACTTTACGGTTGGAAAATTACCATCCGGCTTATCCTGTTGTGGAACGCCGATTACATTTTTGAAACCAAATAATTCCAGGGCAGGGGGTACAAGTGTTATTCCGGTGCCATGAATAGGGGTGAAGACAATTCCCGTGCCGCCGAATTGCCTGATGACATCAGGATTCAGGCTCATTTTCTGAACCTCATGCAGAAAAAGATCATCGGTCTCTTTCCCCAGGATTTTAATTTTTTCCTTTTTACCGTTGAATTTTATAGCATCTACCGAAGTTATCTTTCTCACCTCTTCAATTATAGCGGTATCATGTGGTGCCACCACCTGTCCTCCGTCATCCCAGTATGCCTTGTAGCCGTTATACTCGGGAGGATTGTGAGAAGCGGTTATTACCACACCGCTCCTGCATTTATAATGTCTTATCGCAAATGATAATTCGGGTGTTGGTCTGAGTGCTTCGAACAGGTAAACTACAAACCCGTTAGCTGAGAAAATGTTGGCTGTCGTTTCTGCATAATAACGGCTGTTATTCCGGCAGTCGTATGCCACGGCCACACTGATATCCGAATTCCCGAATTTCTTCAGGAGATAATTTGAGAGTCCCTGGGTAGCCATACCAAGGGTATAGATGTTCATACGGTTTGTACCGGCCCCCATAATACCTCTCAATCCGCCGGTACCAAACTCCAGATCCTGATAAAAAGCATCAACAAGAGCTTTTTCATCGTTCTCAAGCATATGCCTGACTTCATTCCTGGTCTCTTCATTGAATTCATTGCCAAGCCATTTCATGGCTTTTTCTTTGATTTTTTCTACAGGTATCATATCAGTGAATATTTAGTTTTTTAATACATTTCACCAGACTTGTCCTCCAGTGTGGTATTATTACAGAATACGTTTCCCTGATCCTTGATTTATCAAGTACTGAATAAACCGGTCGTCTGGCAGCAGTGGGATACTCTTCCGACAGGATGGGAAGTATCCTGCAATCCAGTCCTGCTTCCTTAACTATCTCAGTTGCAAAGTCGTACCAGCTGCATACACCCTCGTTGGAGTAATGATAGATCCCCGGGTTAAAAGCAATCTGATTCCTTATTACGCCGGCAACAATGTTCATTATTGTCTCAGCCAGATCGGCAGCGTAAGTGGGATTTCCTGTCTGATCAAAAACAACCTTCAGGGATTCCTTCGCGCTGGCATGCCTGATGATGGTTTTTAAAAAATTACTGCCGAAAGAGGAGTAGAGCCATGATGTTCTTATGATCATTGATCCGTTATGTATCATGGCACTCTTTTCACCTGCCAGCTTTGTCTTTCCATAGGATGATAACGGGTTGACCGGGGAATTTTCGTTGTAAGGAGTATTTGACATGCCGTCAAACACATAGTCGGTCGAGATATGAATAAAACGGCATCCCGAACCTCTGATGGTCTCTGCCAGGTTTTTTACTCCTGCCGAGTTTATAAGTAAAGCCATTTCCTGTTCTGATTCTGCCTTATCCACCAGAGTATAGGCAGCACAATTAATTATCCAGTCGGGTCTGACGCGGTCAATAAACTCCTTTGTCTCTTTTTCGTTGGTTATATCGAGTTTGTCAACATCCGTAAATATGAATTCATACCCGGGATAGTTTTCAGAAACAACTTTAAGTTCGTTGCCAAGCTGTCCTGAAGCTCCTGTGATTAATATTACTGCCATCGTGCTATAAAAATTACTAAAATCTATTTTCAGCCTCTTTAAATAATGGATGTTTCAGATCCTTATCACTGATTAAAGGATAATCTGAATCAATATGCCAGTCAATATTCAGGTATGGATCCTTAAAAAAGATGCCTCTTTCAAAGGCAGGATTATAATAGTTGTCGCATTTATATTGAATTACAGCCGTTTCGCTTAGGATGGAAATGCCATGGGCGAATCCCTTTGGGATAAAAAGCTGACTTTTGGTATCGGAATCAAGTTCAATCCCAAACCATCTTCCGTATGTTGAGGAATTCTTACGCAGGTCCACCGAAACATCAAATGCTTTTCCTTCGATCACCCTTACCAGTTTTGCCTGATCAAAGGGAGGTAACTGATAGTGTAGTCCTCTTATTACTCTTTTTACCGATTTTGATTCGTTATCCTGGACGGGATTAAATGAGATCCCTGCCTGAAGCAGAGCATCCAGTTTAAAACTTTCAAAAAAATATCCCCTGCTGTCTGAAATTATACTGGGTTTGATTATTACAAGTCCACTGAATTCTGTCTCTGTTATTTTCATTTTTATTTGTGAATAATATTGTTTTTAATGGTCACGTATCCGGCCCCTGGACGGGAGAATCCACATGTCAGGAGATATAATTTTCATTCTTGTTTGTGTTTGAAAAACATGCAGATCAGATTATTGATTAATTGTGTTCTTCATTAACTGCAGGATCTTCAAAAGCGATCCTGATCAGGTATTTGCCATACTGGCTTTTTTTAATTGGCTCTGCAAGTGACAGAAGCTGTTCGCGGGTTATGAAGCTTTTCTGAAAAGCTATCTCCTCAATACAGGATGCTTTAAGTCCCTGACGTTGTTCAAGGGTGGCAAAGAAATTGGCTGCCTGCAGCAGGCTCTCATAGGTGCCTGTGTCAAGCCAGGCCATTCCGCGACCCAGGAATTTAACTTCAAGTGTTCCTTCCTCCAGGTAAAGCCTGTTCAGATCTGTTATCTCAAGTTCTCCGCGTGGAGAAGGTTTAAGCGATCGGGCCTTTTCAACAACACTGTTATCATAAAAGTAGAGACCTGTCACTGCATAATTTGACTTTGGCTTCGCAGGTTTTTCTTCAATGCTAAGCACCTTTTTGTTTTTATCAAATTCAACAACACCATATCTTTCGGGATCAGTAACATAGTATCCGAAAACACAGGCTCCTTTTGTCAGCATGGCGGTCTGCTGGAGAGACTCTCCAAAGCCATGTCCGTAAAAAATATTATCGCCCAGTATCATACAGACAGGGTCATTCCCGATAAATTTTTCGCCAAGGATAAATGCCTGAGCAAGTCCATCGGGAGAAGGTTGTACGAGGTAGTTAAGGCTGATTCCCAGTTTTCCCCCGTCACCCAGCAGATCCCTGAATCCCGGCAGATCCCTTGGTGTTGAGATGATCAGGATATCTCTTATCCCGGAAAGCATGAGAACCGAAAGGGGATAATAAATCATAGGCTTGTCATATATGGGCAGCATCTGTTTGGATATTGCACTTGTAATCGGATAGAGCCTGGTCCCTGAACCTCCGGCTAAAATGATACCTTTCATGATATTCCAATTAAATTTAAGATATTATTGCATCCCTCAGCGTCTTCCCTAAACTGTATATCTTCTTCCTATTCCGTAATAGGTAAAGCCTGTTTTAGCCAGTTCGGCCGGGTCATAGATATTTCTCCCGTCAAATATTACTTTCCCTTTCATCAATTCACCCATCTTTTTGAAATCAGGCAGGTGGAATTCAGCCCATTCAGTCATAAGTGCCACAGCATCGGCCCCATTGACTGCTTCGTAAGGATCGTCGGCATATTTAATCTTATCTCCAAACAGATCTCTTGTTTCATTTATTGCTGCCGGATCGTAAGCAGCAACCACGGCACCTGCATCCAAAAGTTTATTTATCAGATAAATTGAAGAGGATTCCCTGATATCATCAGTTTTTGGTTTGAACGACAATCCCCATATACCTATCACTCTAGACTTAAGATTGTTACCGAAGTGCCTTAATATTTTGTTGAAGATCACATCTTTCTGATAATCATTGGCTTTTTCAACGGCTTTAATGACTTTCAGTTCATATCCCTTATCCCCGGCTGTTTTTATCAGGGCTTTTACATCTTTCGGGAAGCATGAGCCACCATATCCCGGGCCTGGATAAATAAATTTACTTCCTATCCTTGAGTCACTTCCAATTCCTTTTCTGACATGATTGATATCGGCGCCAAGCAGATCGCACAGGTTGGCGATCTCGTTAATAAAGCTAATCCTTGTTGCCAGCATGGCATTTGCAGCATATTTGGTAATCTCAGCCGAAACAATATCCATGAATAGTATGGGATGGTTATTCAATACAAAAGGCATATAGAGGCGTTTCATAACCTCTCCGGCCTTTTCATTGTCGATACCGACAACTATTCTTTCGGGGCGAAGGAAATCCTCAACTGCAGCCCCTTCTTTCAGGAATTCGGGGTTTGATGCCATATCGAAAGGGACCGGAACGTTCCGGTCATCGAGCTCGCCCTGTATTACCGACCGGATCTTTTCCGAAGTGCCGGCAGGTACCGTGCTCTTTGTTGCAACAACAACATACTGTTCAATATATCTGCCTATATCGCGCGCTACTTTAATGACATGACTGAGGTCGGCACTTCCATCTTCACCGGGAGGCGTTCCCACAGCAATAAAAATTATTTCCGATTTTTCAATTCCATCCATTATTTCGGAAGTAAAGCTCAACCTGCCTTTCGCAACATTCCTTTTGATCATGGGCTCGAGTCCCGGTTCAAACAATGGGATCGTTCCTTCGTTAAGCTGCCTGATCTTTTCCGAATCGTTGTCAACACACACAACATTTACCCCGCTTTCAGCAAAACAGGTCCCTGTTACCAGACCAACATAGCCTGTTCCGATGACTGTTATCTTCATTTAATCTGAGATATATTGAACAGATAAGAATTAGTAGTACAAAGATAATATAACAGGTGAATTTCTGAAATTGCCCTGAAGATTAGTGGAGAGCTGAAAATATAGTATTCATGCGTATGGGAGAACTCTTTTAACAACATGAAAATCTATCATATAATTATGACATTAATAAAAAAAAATATAACTTTGCATCCAATTTTTTACCAAAATAATGTCTAACTTATTAATTATTAGATTTCTTAATTTAAACTCATGACTGAAAGCAAGAAAAAATCAACCAAGAAAGAAAAGGTTGAAAAAATCGCAGAGGATGTAAATCCTGCCAAAAAAGCAAGAATTAAAGAAGGAAGGGAAAAGCCTGTAAAACTGATCGTTGAAGAAGAAACTGTAACTGCTGAGGAGGTTTCTCCGGTCAATGATGAGGAACAGGAAGTTAGTGAAACAACATTAACGACCGGACTGGAAGTTTCTGATGAACAGGAACCTGAAAAAAAGGAAAAGAAGCCCAGAATGGGCAAAACTGAATCAGAAATTGAACCGGAAGTTGAATTGCCGGAGATAAAAGCTGAACATTACAGGAGTGTTACAGCTGAAGAGTTTGACTGGGATAGCTTTGAGAGTGAAGAGTTGCGTGGTTCCTCAAAATATAAGGAATACGAAGCTCTATATGACAAGACTCTCTCGACAGTAGCCGTTGATGAAGTAGTTACCGGGACTGTTATACAGATGACCTCCAGGGAGGTTGTTATTAACATTGGATACAAATCGGAAGGTGTTGTCAGTCTTAATGAATTTCGATATAACCCAGGCCTGAAAGTAGGAGATACGGTTGAGGTATATGTTGAAAGTCAGGAAGATAAAAAAGGACAGCTTCTTCTATCGCATAAAAAAGCCCGCGCTATAAATTCGTGGGACAGGGTAAATGCTTCTCTTGAAAAAGATGAAATAATAACCGGATACATCAAATGCCGCACGAAAGGTGGTATGATTGTGGATGTCTTCGGAATTGAGGCATTCCTTCCGGGATCGCAGATTGATGTTAAACCGATCCGCGATTATGATGTTTATGTAGGCAAAACAATGGAATTCAAGGTAGTGAAGATTAACCAGGAGTTCAAGAACGTTGTTGTTTCACATAAAGCTCTTATTGAAGCTGAACTTGAACAGCAGAAGAAAGAGATCATTGCCAAGCTTGAAAAAGGACAGGTTCTCGAGGGAACTGTTAAAAATATTACTTCCTACGGTGTATTTATTGATCTGGGTGGTGTTGACGGACTTATACATATCACAGATCTTTCGTGGGGCAGGGTCAATCACCCTGAAGAGATCGTTCAGCTTGATCAGAAACTGAATGTGGTAATTCTTGACTTCGATGATGACAAGAAAAGAATTGCTCTTGGTCTGAAACAGCTTACATCTCATCCATGGGATTCAGTTGATCCCGATATGAAGATCGGCGACAAGGTCAAAGGTAAAGTGGTCGTTATGGCTGATTATGGTGCTTTTGTTGAGATAGCACCAGGAGTTGAAGGACTTATCCACGTTTCAGAAATGTCGTGGTCGCAACACCTTCGTAGTGCCCAGGAATTCCTTAAGGTTGGAGATGAAGTTGAAGCAGTGATACTTACCCTTGACCGAAATGAAAGAAAAATGTCTCTTGGTATCAAACAACTTAAACCTGATCCATGGCAGAACATTGATGAAAAATATGCAGTAGGTGCCCGGCACATGGCTAAAGTCAGAAACTTCACGAACTTTGGTGTCTTTGTTGAGATTGAAGAGGGAGTAGACGGACTGATACATATATCCGACCTTTCATGGACAAAGAAAATCAAGCATCCTGCTGAGTTTACATCAATCGATGCCGAGATAGAAGTTGTCGTCCTGGAAATCGATAAGGAAAACAGAAGACTGAGTCTCGGACATAAGCAACTCGAAGAAAATCCATGGGATGTGTTCGAAAATCTTTTCTCACCTGATTCAATTCATGAAGGTACAGTTGTTGAAGTTTTCGACAAAGGTGCTGTTGTGGCACTGCCATACGGTGTTGAAGGCTTCGTTACTCCAAAACATCTTGTTAAGGAAGACGGGATGATTGCCAAAGTCGAGGAAAAACTACCATTTAAAGTTATCGAATTCAACAAATCGGCCAAGAAGATCATCGTTTCCCACAGCAGGGTTTATGAAGATGAAAAACGGGCTGTCGATACTGCCTCTAAAAAGACCGAAACAGAGGCTCCGAAAAAATCAACAAGAAAAGTAAAAGCAAATGTTGAAAAGACAACGCTCGGCGATATAACACAGCTTGCAGCGTTGAAAGAAGAAATGGAAGAAAAAGAGAACAAAGCTGCCCGGAAATAGAAAAAAATAGTTAAATTTAGACTATTAAAACTTTAGCTATGGATTTCAATATTGAGAACCGGAATAACAGTACACTGATACAGATTCAGTCGGAGAAACTTGACACACATATTGCTCCTGCTTTGAAGTCTGAACTGGTGCTGGTTTCAGGCAAGGGTGAAAAAAATATCATCCTCGATCTTGAAAAATGTCAGTACTGCGACTCTTCAGGTCTGAGTGCCATACTGGTAGCCAACAGGTTGTGTAAAAATGCCGGTGGTACATTCGTTCTATGCGGTCTTAATGAAGCTGTTGAACGTCTTATTACTATTTCTCAGCTTGATACTGTCCTTACAATAACAGGCTCAATAGCTGAGGCTGAAAAAATGATATCCTGAACTGATTGCAAAGCAGTTTGCAAATGAGACTTACCATATTGGGTAGCAGTTCTGCTTTGCCGACATCAGAAAGATTCCCATCCGCTCATGTACTTAATGTACATGAGCGGTTGTTTTTAATAGACTGTGGCGAAGGTACACAGATGCAAATGCGACGGAACAAAATACGGTTCAGCAAATAAACCACATCTTTCTGAGCCATCTCCACGGAGACCATGTTTTCGGTATCTATGGTTTGCTTTCAACATTCAATCTGATGGGCAGAAAAGCACCCGTCAATCTTTATGCACCTGAAAATTACTTTCAGATGTTAATGTCTCACCTGAGTGATTTTGACATAAATCTTAATTTTGAGATCAGATTCACACCTGTCGCAGGGAAAGATCCCAGGTTAATACTGGATGATAAATATGTTACCGTGACCTCTTTCCCTCTCGAACACCGTGTCCCGTCGTTCGGATACCTTTTCAGGGAAAAACAGGCAGACAGGAAAATAAAAAAAGAGAGCATCGTAAAATACAATATACCGCTTAGCTCGATCGTCAGGATTAAAAAAGGAGAGGATTTTACTGATGATGACGGAAGGGTCATAAAAAATGAGGAGATCACAATACCCGCTCCTGCTCCCCTTTCATATGCATACTGCAGCGATACAAGATATTTCAGCCGGCTCCCTTTATTTGTCAAAGGAGTTGACCTTCTCTACCATGAAGCAACCTTTGACAGCAGCCTTAAGGAGCTGGCAAGAACCACCGGTCATTCCACAACAATCGATGCTGCGGCCGTTGCAAAAGAGGCTGAGGTTAAAAGCCTGGTAATTGGTCACTTCTCGGCTCGCTATAAAAAGATATCCGGATTGGTGGAGGAAGCCAGGTCTCTCTTCCCTGATACTTACCCGGCACTTGACGGAAAAACCTATGAGGTCGGTAAAATTAATGATCTGTAAAAAAGAATATCTATCTTTGAAACCATTTTTTAATATACAACGGTTTGCAGGAAAAAATTATAATTCTTGATTTCGGTTCTCAATATACTCAGCTTATTGCCAGGAGGGTTAGAGAGTTAAATGTCTATTGCGAAATTCTTCCTTATAACAGGGTTACTGTCCCTGATGAGTCAGTGAAGGGTGTCATCCTTTCGGGAAGTCCTTTTTCGGTCAGGGATAAAAACGCCCCGGCTCCTGATCTGTCGGGGATAAAGGGTAAAATCCCGCTTCTTGGTATCTGCTACGGTGCCCAGTACCTCGTTCAGCAGTATGGCGGCGAAGTTCAGCCATCTGCAGCCAGAGAATACGGAAGGGCCAACCTTGTCAGGATAAATAACAGCGATCCGTTATTCAGGAACCTTAATGCCGGGACACAGGTTTGGATGTCGCATGGGGATACCATTATTACTATCCCGGGTAATTTCAATGTCACCGGATCGACAACCGATGTCGATGCAGCAGCGTATAAAATACAGGGAGAGGATACCTGGGGTATACAGTTTCACCCTGAAGTATATCATACCACCGATGGGATGGAACTCCTTAGGAATTTCGTTGTCTCAATATGTAACTGTTCCGGTAACTGGACTCCTGTGTCGTTCGTCGAATCGTCGGTTGAAGAGCTCCGGAACAGGATTGGGAATGATAAAGTGATACTGGGTTTGTCAGGAGGGGTTGATTCCACTGTAGCTGCCTCTTTGCTTCACAGGGCAATAGGTAAAAATCTTTATTGCATATTTGTTGATAACGGCCTTCTCAGGAAGAATGAGTTTAAGAGTGTCCTCGAATCGTATATCGGACTAGGTTTTAATATCAGAGGGGTAGAGGCGGGTGACAGATTCCTGAATGAGCTGGAGGGGGTCAGCGATCCCGAGAAAAAAAGAAAAATAATTGGTAAGGTATTTATCGATGTGTTTAACGGGGAAGCCGGCAGGATAAAGGATGCAAAATGGCTTGCACAGGGCACAATTTATCCTGATGTAATTGAATCGGTATCCGTAAACGGGCCCTCTGCAACTATCAAATCCCATCATAATGTAGGCGGACTTCCCGGGAATATGCATCTTAAAGTTATAGAACCTCTCAGGTTGCTTTTCAAGGATGAAGTACGCAGGGTTGGAGAAGCCCTGGGATTACCTGAGATAATCCTTAAAAGGCATCCTTTCCCCGGACCTGGCCTGGCCATACGGCTGCTTGGTGAAATATCGGGAGCTAAACTTGAGATCCTTAAAAATGCCGATGAGATATTTATTGAGGGCCTGAAAAAAAATGGACTTTATGATTCTGTATGGCAGGCCGGTGTTATGCTTCTGCCAGTACAATCGGTGGGCGTAATGGGAGACGAAAGGACATATGAGAATGTGGCTGTACTGAGAGCTGTAGTATCTACCGACGGTATGACTGCCGATTGGTCGAGACTGCCTTATGACTTTCTGGGATGGGTATCTAATGAAATTATAAATAAAGTGAAAGGGATCAACAGAATAGTCTATGATATCAGTTCCAAGCCCCCTTCAACAATCGAATGGGAATAGACTGAGTTAAGAAAAATCATATTTCCCGCAATCTTTTTTTCTTTGTGCAGTTTTAAACATTAGGTTCTGATGATTGTTGGTCTGAAATAACCTTTTTACTTTCTATTAAACGGGCATGTTGGTTTCAAACACAAATACAGGTGGGTATTCATCCCGCAGAAGCGGGCAGGCTATCCTGCTTTAAAAAAACAAATTACACAGAGATGAAGAATAAAATATATATAATAGTCTCCATGGTGATCTGGTCGTTGGTCGGTATAATGACCGCATCATCGCAGACATTAAATGAAGGTACATTCAAGATTGGCAGAACACTGGGTCTGATAGATGCCTGGTATGTCGATTCTGTAAGTATGGATGACCTTACGGAGAAAGCTATTGTTGAGATCCTTAAAAACCTCGATCCCCATTCGGTTTATATTTCGGCCCGGGACGTAAAGGAAATGAATGAGCCGCTAAACGGTAATTTTGACGGGATAGGCATACAATTTAATCTTCTTCGCGATTCGATAATAGTTATTGAGCCTATTACTGGCGGCCCTTCAGAAAAAGTCGGATTACGGGCTGGTGACCGTATTACAGAGATTGACGGGGAGAATGTTGCAGGAAAAGGTATTTCTACTGCAGGTGTCAGAAGCAGACTGATGGGCATGAAAGGCACTAAGGTGAATATCCGGATCTTCAGGAAAGGAGAGAAAGGTATCCTTGACTTTACCATTATAAGGGATAAAATTCCTATTAATAGTCTTGATGCTGCTTATATGCTTGATAATGAAACAGGTTATATTAAGCTAAACAAGTTTGCAGCCACTACTGAAGAAGAGTTTTCTGAGGCAGTTGATTCTCTGAAAAAGAACAGGATGAAGAATCTGGTTCTTGACCTGCGGGGCAACGGAGGTGGCTACATGCTTGCATCGACTCTGATCACTGATAAATTTTTTCAGGATAAAAAGCTTCTGGTTTACCTGCTCGGTCGTAAAACCCCCCGTCAGGATTATAATTCTTCAGGAGATGGAGTCCTCTCATCCTCAAGGGTCGTTGTTCTCGTTGATGAAGGCTCAGCTTCGGCAAGCGAAATCGTTGCAGGCGCATTACAGGACTGGGACAGGGGAGTCATCATAGGCCGCCGGACCTTCGGAAAAGGATTGGTTCAGCATGGTTATTACCTTACCGACGGATCAATGATCAGGTTGACAGTTGCAAGATATTTTACCCCGACGGGACGATCGATACAGAGCTCCTACAGCGAGGGCTATGATAAATACGTGGAAAACTATTACAGCAGGTTCACTGATGGAGAGATGGTGTCGGCAGACAGCGTCCGTTTCCCTGACTCGCTGATGTTCAAGACCCTTGTCAATAAACGCACTGTCTATGGAGGAGGCGGAATCATGCCCGACGTATTTGTTTCGGCCGACACATCAAATTATTCAGACTACTATAGAAACCTTGTCCGCCGGGGAGTGATCAACACTTTTGCACTTGAGTTTTTCGACAGGAACAGGGAGATCCTGAATTCAGACTACAAGGTATTTGAGAGCTTCAGTAACAATTTTCAATTTACCGACCAGGATATTCAGGACTTAATTAAGAAAGGTGAAGATTCGGGAGTAAAGTATAATGAAAGTGAATTCATGGTGTCACGCAGCGAAATACTGAATGTGCTTAAAGCAGTTGTTGCCACTAATTTGTGGCAGAGTAACGAATATTTCAGGATAATAAATGAGAATGATATCGTTATCAAAAAAGCTTTACAGGTAATAACTGACAGGGATAACTATAACAAATTGCTGGGAGTCAAGCCATAAGATGACTGCTACAGGTTGTCAGGCTATTTTCCGGGCACTATAGAAATATTCATATTTATAATTGATATTCTCGATGATTTCGGTCTCGGTAAATGACCAGATAATCAAATCGTCATCAACATCAATATTCCATTCAATTACCTCGTCGCCCAGGTCCAGTAAAATAGTACTGCCGCTTAATGTCCAGGTAAAAACACCACTGATCTGCCCGTCGTTAAAAATCATGCCGCTACCACCCTCCGCAAACTGTATTGCCATTTCCTGAGTCTGGGCATAAAGAGTATACTCCGAAATCAGAATATTTTCCTCATAGGTTACCTGCCTGACTGACTTGACTTCCCATTTACCGACAATACTCTCCTTCAATGATTTCTCTTTTTCACATGAGGTAAAAAGGAATAAGAATGTCAATAATGCATAGAAGGGGTTAATAATTCTTTTTTTCATTGTTGCCATATTTTTTTGAAAGATAATCAAATTCTAAATATTAAAAATCAGGCGAACTATAATTTAACTTTTGTAATAAATCAGCCGGTGATCGCCGGAAGCAGGATTAATTCAATTCAATCGATTACTTTTGTACTTTACCCGGTTTGGTTACATTTATTTTAAGATGGCGTTTGTGTGGTCCGGCACAAAAAAAGATAATCCGGATGACCAGGGTCCTTTTTTTAAATCCTGTCATTAATCCAATACGACAATGAAATTTATTGCAAAAACGTTGTTCGGACTCGAAAAAGTGCTTGCAGATGAGCTGAAAGTACTTGGAGCATCCGACATCAGGATACTTAACCGTGCCGTGGGTTTCAGCGGAAATATGGAAATGATGTACAGGGTAAATTACGGAGCCAGAACTGCGTTGGCTGTTCTGATGACAGTTGCCGAATTCAGGATAAGGTCAGCTGAAGATCTCTACAAATCGGCAATAAAGGTCGAATGGGAAAACTATCTCGATGCCCGTGATACTTTTTCAGTAATCCCTGTTGTTAATTCCCGTTATTTTAATCATACCGGATACGCAGGTCTTGTACTTAAGGATGCTGTGGCTGACAGGTTCAGGATCCGGATCGGGACACGACCTTCGGTAGACCAATCCGATCCCGAAATACTTATCAATCTGCATATAAGCAACGATGAGGTAAGTATTAATCTCGACTCTTCAATGCTACCGCTGTATAAGCGGGGTTACAGGATAGAGCAGGGTATTGCGCCCCTGAATGAAGTTCTGGCAGCCGGGATGCTCCTGATCGCGGGATGGGATGCCTCCATACCGCTGTCGGATCCAATGTGCGGTTCAGGGACTATCCCCATAGAAGCAGGACTTATGGCATGCAAAGTGCCTCCCGGCAGATTCAGAAAATTTTTCGGATTTCAGAGATGGAAAGATTATGATGAGAGTGTTTTTGAAAAGATAAAGGAGGAAATGGACTCCTGTTCAATACAGGTACCTGTAACAATTTCGGGGAGTGATATTTCTGCCATGGCTATCGGACAGGCCGAAAAAAATTGTGCCAGTGCCGGATTGTCTGACTCTGTTAATTTTGAAATATCGGACTTCAGGGATAGCAAGTCACCTGAAGAACCTGGTCTCGTATTTTTAAATCCTCCCTACGGCGAAAGAATAAGTCCCGGTGATACCGATGAATTTTACAGCATGATAGGCTCAACTCTGAAGCATGGGTTTCCTGGCAAGAGTGTGTGGCTTATCAGTTCTAACAGGGAATCGCTTAAACACATAGGACTTAAACCGAAGGAGAAATATTTCCTGTATAATGGATCCCTGGAGTGTCTGTTTTTAAAATATGAGATGTACCGGGGTACAAAAAAGGCAGGATTGATAAATATCTAAGAAATATAACCATTCATCACCGGCTAACTGAGAATGATCAAAATGAGGAATCATTTTTCGCTATTCCCTTGCCGGGAATACGTATAATTTGGTAACTTCATATTTTTATTATATTTGTTATCAGAAATTTTGGACCTTAGTAAACAGAAGCTTAGATGAGCTTTAATGTAGAGAATTATTTTACCGATCAGACAAAGGGCAATACTCTCCTTTATTATAAAGGCAATGTCGATTCAGATGTCATCAACAGGGTTTTAGATACTGTCGAGGATAAACTGGTCAGGGTAAATGAACAATCCAGACTCAGAAAAAAGGTCTATAACGTCCTGGTTGAAAGTCTTCAGAATCTTTATCACCATGTTGACAGAGTTCCTGAGGATTTTGAGGACCAATCTGCAGAAAAATACGGAATACTTGCTGTAAAGAAGTTAAGCGATGGATACAAGATCATCACCGGGAACTTTGTGCAGACAAAGAATGTGGAAAAGCTTGAAGAGAAGATAAAGAGGATCAACAGATCAAGCCATGATGAGATCAAAGAGCTGTATAAGTTTATTCTGAATCACCAGAGGATCTCAGAAAAAGGGGGTGGGGGACTTGGACTTGTTGATATTGCCAGAAAGACCGGAAATAAACTTGAGTATTCATTTATGTCTTATAATGACAAGTACTCATTTTTCTATCTGGATATACTGATAAACGAAGAGGGTTGAATTAATCTTAAAACATAACTAATATGGAACCGATCATTATCGAAGGAACACCGAAAACTCCGACTATTAAATTTGATGCTTCTGAGGGTGTATTTGAAATTAAGGGCCGTTCAATTCCTGAGAATTCAGTAGAGTTTTACAAACCCCTTGTAGACTGGCTTGATAATTACAAAGAGACGCCACGCGACAAAACCGTTGTTAATATCCGTCTTGAGTACTTCAATACCAGTTCCTCCAAATGTATACTTGACGTATTTAAAAAGCTCGAAGCCATACATAAGGCAAAGAACAGCGTTGAAGTAAACTGGTATTATGAAGAGGATGATGAGGATATGCTTGAAGCTGGGGAAGATTATGAATCAATAATAAGGGTACCCTTTAAGATGGTTGAGATTGCCGGATAGCAGGTAAATTTATTCGGGTAAGATCGGTTGTAATCCCGAAATTAAAGGGACTGTCTGTTTTCAGGCAGTCCCTTTAATTTTGTTAAGATATTCATTCTGAGTTTTTTGTCCTTTTGCCCATCAATGTTCCGGCAGAATCAAGGATCTTTTTCAGGACCCTGAAATAGAGTGCCAGGTAAAAAATAATCGTGATCACCCACAAGACACCAACATTAACTATGTAAGTATCATAATAGACTCCGAAAACCTGTTTCCTGGGAGCATAAAAGTGCGCTTTGACAAATTTTGAGGAAGGGTCCATAAATACCGGTTCAAGTTTCTGAACCATCTCTCCCTTGTAATCAATGGTTTTCTGATCCTCGTTTTTGGCCAGTACAAACTCTTCAAGGGACAGGTTATAGTAGTTGCTGCGAAGTCTGTGAAATCCTTCCCTGTCTTCATTTTCAAGCCGTGTAATCAGCTCATCTCTTTTCCTGTTGGCATTGTTGTAATAGGCTATGTAATAGTTTCTGACAGAATCCAGGTAATCAAGAGCCGCCGCGGCACTCTGTTCTGATATTTTATCAGGGACCAGCTGGCCGGCCTGTGAGAAAAGGATCCCGGGTAAAATCTTCAGCTCTTTATTAATCTCATTTGATACGACAAGCAACTTATCCCTGAAGCCATCATCAATATTCCCCTCCTGCAGGTCGGTGATTATTGATTCGAGATATCCCTTAAGTTCGGAATGCCAGTAATCTTTTTTATACCTGGCTCTGCTCATGGCTTTGTCGTACATATAGAACTGGCGTTCGTACCTGTTATTTACGAACTGATTGACAGCCAACGCTTCGTAGCCCCAGCGGGCTGTTATTACTTCACCGTAGACAGGTATGGAGACAGGTGACGAGATATTCGGGTTGAGCTTTTCAAAATTTACAATAATTCCGCTGAGGATAATCTGAGGAATGACCAGAAACGGGATCAGAATATATATGGTGACCACTGTTTTAAAGCTGTCGGAAATTACCAGTCCGAGCATATTTGCCGAAGCCCAGCAGGAAAAAAGAACAAGCCAGTACTGGAATGTCATTTCACGTATCCCGGTTATTGCGTTCCCGACAATCACGAAAGTGAGAGCCTGTATTGCAGAGATTGTAAACTGAACAAAGACTTTTGACAACAGGTAACTGTTCCAGCTCAGGTTCAGGAATGCTTCACGCTTGAGGATCTTTCTGTCTTTGATGATCTCTTCGGCGCTAACCGTCAGCCCCATAAAAATTGCCACTATAACCGACATAAAGATATATACGGGAAGATTACTGTTTTCATAAAGGGTGTAACTGGCATCCTTTGAGCTCTCATCAAAAAACCGGATAAGATAGGCAAGGAAGAAAGCAAGTACGGGTGCTTCAAGCAGAGTAACCAGAAGGTATTGCAGATCAGCAACTTTAGATAACACATCCCTGGTAGCAAATACAAAAAACTGTTTCAGCTTATTCGGAGTTCTGAAATTGATTTCGGGTAGTCTGCCTCCCTTTTCATATTTTTCCTCCTTTTTCTCAGCATTATGAAGGTTTCTCCAGTCTTCAGGTGAGATCCTCCTTGTCTCTGTGGGTTTACCGCTTTCAGTGAATACCCTGGTTTCAACTATGTTGAAAATCTGTTCGGGATTTACATTACCACACACATAGCATTCGCTTTCATTGTAGTTTGCCTGTCCTATTTTACGTTTGAAGTATACTATTGACTCAACCGGATTACCATTATAGATCATGTATCCCCCCGTATCCATAATGATAAGCCTGTCGAACATCTTAAATATGTCGGAGGAGGGCTGGTGGATTACGATGAAAAGCAGTTTGCCTTTCCTTGCAAGCTCCTTCAGAAGGTCGAGGATATTTTCCGAATCTCTTGAAGAGAGACCTGAGGTAGGCTCATCAAGGAACATAATTGCCGGTTCGCGTATAAGCTCAAGGGAAATATTAAGACGTTTCCTCTGCCCGCCACTGATTTTTTTGTTCAGGGGCGTGCCTACTTTCATATCTCGTATTTCATACAGACCGAGGTTCTTAAGAATCCCGTCCACTTTGGCTGTTATAGCTTCATCCGTCAGATCGTCAAAACAAAGCCTGGCATTATAATAGAGGTTCTCAAAAACAGTAAGTTCTTCAATAAGCAGGTCGTCCTGCGAAACATACCCGATAAGACCCTTGATCTTTTCACTCTCTTTATGAATGCTGATCCCGTTTATCATAACCTCTCCGTCCGACGGTGGATTAATACCGTTCAGAACACTCAGAAGTGTAGATTTCCCTGCTCCGCTGGCTCCCATTATTCCGACCATTCTGCCCGATTCACCCATAAAACTCATATGGTGAATTCCAACACGGCCGTTTTTAAACCGGTATTCAAGGTTCTTCACTTCATATACCACCCTTGAAGATTGAAACTCCTGTTTCAGATATTGCATCGTAACATCCCAGAAATATATAGGAGCGATCTTTAATCCTTTTATAGAGGATCCCTGGCTGAAAGGGTATACCCTGTCCTCACGGAGCAGTTGCCCGTTCATCGATAATTCACCAGTCGCGGTAAACCGTACAAAATACATGGTTACCGAAGGGACAAAGAGTATCCATATCTGTCCCTTAAGAAGTTCCTTGTATGAATATTTGAAGTTGTTGTCAGCAAAACCTTTATCGCCTGTTATTACAAGCAGGTTGGCTGTTGACGGGATTTCGGAAAAAGGATTCAGTACAAACTGTTCAATACACGAGTATTCCTCAGCTGTGATATTCAAGCCTTCTGCCAGTGCGTTGATAAAACCGAGTTCAAGCTGGCTGACCCCGCTGCCACCTGATTTACAAAACTCCAGGGCCTGAATGACAACTACTATACGTTGTTCCTGGTCGAGCTGGCCCTGCTCATTAATGTCCTTGCAAAGTTTTCTTATCCTGATGGCAATGGATCCCTCCCTTTTTTCCGGGGTGCTTTTTTCGAGCTTCTTTCTTGCTTCCTCGTATTCCCAATCGTAAATGGACAGGTATTTTTTTGTAAGTTCCTGGTTAAGAATATGCTTAAGAAAAGCTTCTACCACACCTCTTCTTTCGCTGTCGTTACTCTGAGGCCTGGCAATTATAGCAAACAGCTGCATAAGGGTTTCGAGGATCTTTTCGCTCATTGCTATCAGTTATTATGATGCTCTTATCAAAGCCCTGAAATTAGATATTTGGCCGAAATATTCCTAATTATTGTTTTTGCTGTTTTGCTTCAGCTTTTTTTTTCGCTTCTTTTCAACTGAAAAGCCAAATTTACCCAGGTAGCTTCCTGATTCATAATATTTCCCATGAATGTAGCAGAGAGGATTAGCATCAACCAGCCTGAAGACTCCGGTTGAGTTGTCAAAGTATTTCTGACCTGCATTTACGGCAACCACTTCGGATATGAACATATGGTGCGACCCAAGCTCCTTTATCTCTTTTACAATACACTCAATATTGACGGGAGACTCTTTTATCATGGGTGCATTTACAACTGAGGCTTTTACGGGTGTCAGACCGGTCTCCCTGAATTTATCATGATCTTTACCCGATTTTACTCCGCACCAGTCTGTAGCAAATGCCAGATCTTTTGTTGTGAGGTTTATTACAAATTCCCTGTTCTTTTTAATAATTTCGTATGAATGACGGATTGGTCTGACCGATATGTAGCACATGGGCGGATCAGTGCAAAGGGTACCGGTCCAGGAGATAGTTATAATGTTGTACTCTTCGGGCCCGGATCCGCAGGTGACCATTACTGCAGGCAGGGGATATATCATCGTACCCGGTTTCCAGAGAAGCTTGCTCATACAATTTACTTTTTAATCAGCCAAAGATACTCTATTAGCCTTTATTAATAATATGTTGACAGCTTAACGGTCAATGATTAAAATATTAACTGACCAGTAAAAAACCCGTATTGACATATTGACATAAAATATCCCCGTGTAAGTGTCAAAAAGTCAAAGGATAGCAATGGCAGACAATTTGCAGTAACAGGATAAAATTACAAATTCTATGAATCTTAATAATTTCACCATAAAAGCGCAGGAGTCAGTTCAGCAGGCTTTTAATATTGCTGCTGCCAGAGGCCAGCAGGCAATTGAATGCGCACATATCCTGCACGGTGTGATGAGCCAGTCGGAAAGTATTACTAATTGGCTTTTCAACAAGCTTGGAGTAAGCGAATCATCTGTTTTGAAAGAGGTTGAGAAACTGATTGACAGTTTCCCCAGAGTGAGCGGCGCCGAAAGTTATTTATCATCAGCAGCGTCAGAAGCATTGAGGAAAGCAGGCGATAATGCAACCAGGATGAAAGATAAGTTTGTCACTGTCGAGCATATCCTTATGGGAATCGTTGAGACCGACGATAAAACTTCTGCTCTCCTCAAAAATGCGGGTGTTTCCATTAAGGGATTACGGGCTGCCGTCAGTGAGCTCAGAAAGGGAGCCTCTGTTGAAAGTCAGACATCGGAAGATACTTTTAACTCGCTCAACAGGTACGCGATAAATCTTAATGAGAGGGCCAGGTCAGGAAAGCTCGATCCGGTGATCGGAAGGGATGATGAGATCAGGAGGATACTGCAGATACTGACCAGGAGAACAAAGAACAACCCGATACTGATCGGGGAACCGGGGGTTGGAAAGACTGCCATAGCTGAAGGACTTGCTCACAGGATAATAAGGGGTGACGTACCTGAGGATCTTAAATCGAAAATTATCTATTCGCTCGATATGGGGGCACTCATTGCAGGTGCGAAGTATAAAGGGGAGTTTGAGGAGAGACTCAAATCGGTTGTGAACGAGGTTATCGCATCCGATGGGCAAGTAGTGCTGTTTATTGATGAGATTCATACACTTATCGGGGCGGGAAAATCTGATGGCGCCATGGATGCGGCTAACATACTCAAACCTGCCCTGGCCAGGGGGGAACTCCGGGCTATCGGAGCTACAACACTTAATGAGTACCAGAAATATTTTGAGAAAGACAAGGCACTGGAGCGCCGATTCCAGGTAGTGATGGTTGATGAGCCCGGAAGAGCCGACACAATATCAATACTAAGGGGAATCCGCGAGAAATATGAAACCCATCATAAAGTAATCATCAGGGATGAAGCTTTGATAGCAGCTGTCGACCTTTCGACACGTTACATAACTGACCGTTTTTTGCCTGACAAGGCCATTGATCTCATTGATGAAGCTGCCTCACGGTTGAGGCTTGAGATGAATTCGGTCCCTGAGGAACTTGATGAAGCAATGAGGGCAATAACCAGACTTGAGATAGAAAAGGAAGCATTAAGAAGAGACGGCGATAAAATTAAGGAGGCAGGCATCACAAGAGAACTGTCAGAACTTCAGGTCAGGAAGGATGAATTAAAGGCTGCCTGGACATCGGAGAAGGAGATGATAGAAAAGGTACAGGAGAAGAAAGAGGCTGTGGAAGCCCTCAGGTTCGAAGCCGACGAAGCTGAGAGAAGAGGCGATTATGGCCGGGTTGCTGAGATAAGGTACGGTAAGATAATAGGAATGGAGAAGGAGATGGCCGCCCTAAAGGAAATGATTGAAAAAAGAAAAAAGAAAGGATCCCTCATTCAGGAAGAGGTACGGTCGGAGGATATAGCTTCAATTGTCTCAAAATGGACGGGAATTCCGGTCACAAGGATGCTTGAAAGTGAAAAGGAGAAATTATTAAGGCTTGAAGAGGAGCTTCATAAAAGGATTGTGGGGCAGGATGAAGCCATAAGTGCTGTTGCAGATGCTGTCAGAAGATCGAGGGCGGGACTTCAGGATCAGAAGAAACCGGTAGGATCTTTCATATTCCTTGGAACCACCGGGGTGGGAAAAACCGAACTTGCCAGAGCTCTGGCTGAATTCCTTTTCAACGATGAGAACCTCATGACAAGAATAGATATGTCGGAGTACCAGGAACGCCATTCCGTATCAAGACTGATAGGTGCACCTCCGGGATATATCGGTTATGACGAAGGCGGTCAGCTCACCGAAGCGGTCAGACATAAACCGTATTCGGTAGTCCTTCTTGATGAGATAGAAAAGGCACACCCCGACCTGTTTAACCTTCTTCTCCAGGTTCTTGACGATGGACGACTCACCGACAACAAGGGAAGAACAGTAAACTTCAGGAATGTTATTATTATAATGACATCAAATCTTGGCTCGGAAATTATAAGGGATAAGATGGAAAAATGGCATAATAATATGCCGGTTGAAGAAGAAGAGCTCCTGAGAAAAGAGATATTCATGCTCCTCAGAAGATCGCTGAGACCTGAGTTCCTTAACAGGGTGGATGAGATTGTGATGTTCCGTCCTCTTACTATTCAGCAGATAAGGGAGATTGTTATAATACAGCTGCGGATGGTAGAAAAGCTTCTTGAAAATAACAACCTGAAGCTTGAAGTATCAGATAAAGCTGTCGGATGGCTTGCAAAAAGGGGTTTTGATCCACAGTCCGGAGCCAGACCCGTCAAACGTCTTATACAGAAAGAGATAATTAACGAACTGTCAAAAGAGGTAATCGCCGGCAAGATCGGACCAAACGATAAGGTCGTAATTGATGTGGAAAATGAGATTCTGAAATTTAAAAGGGAGGGAGATGTTTAACGGGTCTATCTGAAGGATCTTATGCATGAATCAAGATCATCAAATATCTCGAAGACAGTGTGAAGATGAAGTGCCTGAAAAAGCTCTTTGACACGGATTTCCGGATTGGCAAATTTCAGAACGCCATAACTGCTCCTTGCTGCCTTATGGAGCGAAAGGAAAATGGCAAACCCGGAACTGTCGATGTATTCCACACCTTTAAGATCAATAATGACCTTTGAGTTAAGAGTATCGAAAACCCGGCTGACACCCTCTTTTATTATATCTATTGTATTTGCATTTATCTTATTGACTGAGAAGGTAATAATGTCAATTTTGTTTCTCTTTTCAATATTGATCATTTCAGTCTGTATTTATCGTTTATTAATTAAGTCATCAAGCTCTGCAATTGCAGCTCTGGCATCGTTTCCAAACCTGCTTATATAAGATTGATACTCTTCGGTTGCCTTACCTTCTCCTGCCTGAAGCTCAAATGTCTTCAGCATTCCGGCCAGCTCATCCATCCCCATTATAGCTACCGACGATTTTGCCTTATGAGCCAGTAATCCAAGCGATTTGTAATTTTTATGGGATAAAAGATCCTGCATCTCCCCGTGTATTTCATCCACCTGGTCCCGGAACATGTTCACCAGTTCCCTCATCAGTCCGATATCACCTCCTGATACCATTTCAAGATAATCTGTCTTTATGAATTTGTAATCCATAGTATTTAAGGCCCAAAAAAATAATTAAGCAAATTACAAAGAATATAACAAAATTAATAATTTTTTGGATCTTTAATATTTCAGGCTTTTATAAAGTGCATTAATAATACTGGTGCCGGGGATAATCAGAAATGTAAATAAATGTTATTTTTATCCTGAGATTAATTTATCCCGATGAACCCACATGACTGACCTTAATCACAACCGGGCCTGCGAGCTCAGCGAAGCTAAACACGAAAAATTAAAACTTGCATAACCAGGCGGACCGGGCCCGGCTAAGTCAATCATGGGGGTTGCATCATACCTTTTAAATCAAAATATTATGATGAAAAAAGTTCTCTTCCCGCTGATCATAATTTTTATTTTTCAGTGCACCGGACTTTCAGGCCAGATGAAAGTAATTATCAGTAAAAAAGAGTTCCGGAAAGAAAAAACCGGTTTTGAAGCGGCATGGAATCATGTGACGGAGGGTGACAATTACTTTGAGGGGAAGGGAATATGGTATGCTTATGCCTTTGATGAGTACAGGAAAGCTCATGCATATAACAGTCTGAATCCGGAATTGAATTACAAACTTGGAGTTTCGGCACTATACTCTGATCATAAGGCTGAAGCTTCCGATTACCTGCTGAAAGCCATGGAGCTTAAAGGTGATGTTGCCGGTGATATTCTCCTTCTTTCGGGCAGGGCTTTACAATTTAAAGGTATGTATAATGAAGCAGTCAGTATGCTTGAAAACTACATCTCATCTCCGGTCAGAAAACCTGAGATCAATACTGTTAATGCCACGAAATATATTGAGGAGTGTAAGTCGGCAATAACTCTCGTTCATGATACCGCCAGGATTGAAATAGTAAATATGGGTTCAAATATCAACTCAGTAGCGGATGATTATTCCCCGTTGCTTTCTGCCGACGAAACTTCAATCATTTTAGGATCGCGTCGTGAGTATTTTACCAATTCAAGCAGCCATTACCCGGATTCAAAATTCGATGAGAACATTCTCATTTCGACTCTGGATGACGGGGTGTGGGGCATGGCAGTCTCTATTGGCAAAAAGCTGTCAACAAAATTCTGTGAGGTTCCTTTGTTCCTTAACGGATCAGGCGATCAGCTTTTTGTCTATACAGGGTACAACGATGATGGCGACATAATGGTATCTTATAATAAAAAAGGTGTATGGATGTCGCCGGTAAGTACTCCCTTCCGGTTGAATACGGGAGGCTCCGAAACCTCGTTCGCCCTTTCCCCGTCGGAAAACGAAGCCTGGTTTGTCAGCAATGGTAATAAGAATGGGATAGGAGGGAAGGACATTTATTATATAAAGCGGATCAAAGATAAAAAATGGTCACGGCCGGTTAATGCCGGACCTTCAATCAATACCATTTACGATGAGGAATCGGTTAGATTTTCAAAAACAGGAGACACAATCTGGTTCAGCTCGAAAGGACATAATTCGACAGGGGGCTTTGATATTTTTTATAGTGTAAAGGACCAGAACGGAGAATGGACGCAGGCAGTTAATGCGGGCTATCCCCTGAATACACCCTGGGATGAATTATTCTACAACCCATCTGCTCTAAACGACAGTGCCTTCTATTTTGTTTCGAACAGAACAGGAGGATCAGGAGGTCTCGATATTTACACCGGACGGTTGCTCCCGGCTCCTGTTATTAAGGCCCGGGCACCTGAGCCCGTTATCCCTGCAGAAGAATTAATTGTTCAGGTTCCCGATACCGTTATCGTAAGAGATACAGTTGTGATTGTCAGGGATATAGCAGCTGCCGACTCAACACCTGTCCCTCCAGCAGAGCAATATATATTGTTCACCGGTAAAGTCAATGATTCAGATTCGGGAGATCCACTGCTCTCCAAGATTGATGTTATTGATAGTGAGACAAATATAATGCTTGGAACAACTGCCAGCTCCGATATTGACGGGAAATTCAGTATTAAGGTTCCGGTAAGGAAATCCTATGTTGTTGATTTACGTAGCCCCGGATTCCTTCCTGATATTATTAATCTGGAGGTTCCTGATTCGTTGCCTGACGGACAATTGAATCACGATATGACCCTGATCAAAGTAAGTGTGGGTAAAAAGGTGGTTCTGAATAATATCCTGTTTGAGACGGGGAAAGCTGTACTTTCAGCAAGCTCGTACCAGGAGCTTGAAAAGCTGCTTCTGATCCTCAGGGAAAATCCATTGATGAAAATTGAAATTTCAGGACATACAGATAATACCGGCAGCCAGGCTTTGAATGTCAGACTTTCAGGTGAGAGGGCAAAAGCAGTTGTTGATCATCTGATTAACAGCGGGATTGATACTGCCCGCCTTGAATCAAAAGGTTATGGCCCTTCGCAGCCTGTCGATGTCAACACTACTCCCCAGGGCAGGGCAAATAACCGGAGAGTTGAATTTAAAATCCTTGAATTCTGAGCTTTACCTTTTTTGAAAAATATGAATAAGGAGATCAATAATGACGGTTGTTAGCGCCCCTGTGCGGGGAAAACTACCGGACCTTTTAAAATCAAAATTATATACTGATGAAGAAGACAGCCTTTAATAATTTTCACCACGAAGCAGGAGCCAGGATGGTCCCATTTGCCGGGTATGAGATGCCCGTGGAGTATACAGGAATAAATGATGAACATACTACCGTGAGGGAAGGGGTTGGAGTTTTCGATGTTTCTCACATGGGTGAGTTCCGGGTCGAAGGTCCGGGTGCATTTGAGTTTCTTCAATATATTACAACCAACGATGTATCGGCCCTGTATGACGGCAAGATTCAGTATTCATGCTTCCCTAACGGGAAAGGAGGGATAGTTGATGATCTTCTGGTTTACAGGTACAATAAGGATAAGTACCTTCTGGTGGTCAATGCGGCCAATATAGAGAAAGACTGGAACTGGTGTGTGAAAAATGCAGAAAAGTTCGGATTGAAACAGGGAAGGGATCTTATAAATGATTCGGAAAATTTATCACAGCTGGCGATACAGGGTCCTTTGGCAATGAAGGCAATGCAAAAACTTACCGGAGTCCCTGTTATGGATATGGAATACTATACATTCAAGGTCATTGAATTTGCAGGCATAAGGGACGTAATATTCTCCACTACAGGATATACAGGTGCCGGAGGCTGTGAGATATATGTAAGGAATGAAGATGGCCCAAGGTTATGGAATGCTGTCTTTGAAGCAGGAAGGGAGTTCAACATCAAACCTGTTGGCCTTGGCGCCAGGGATACTCTGAGACTTGAAATGGGTTATTGCCTGTACGGAAATGATATCAACGACACTACTTCACCTATTGAAGCAGGATTAGGCTGGATTACCAAATTCACTGAGGGAAAGGATTTTATTGACAGGGCCCTTCTTCTGGAGCAAAAGGAGAAAGGTGTCTCGCGCCGTTTAAAAGGATTTGTGATGCTCGACCGCGGAATCCCCAGACAGCATTATGAGGTTGTCGATGCATCGGGTAAGCAGATTGGAGAGGTAACATCAGGAACCATGTCGCCGACAACTAAGCAGGGGATCGGAATGGCTTATCTGGCAAGTGATTACTGGAAATCCGGCTCTGAAATATTTATACGTATCAGAAACAAGGACCTTAAGGCTAAGGTCGCCAGCCTCCCGGTTTTTTAAGTCAGCCGGGTAGACAGGTAATAGGGTTTTATTATTTTTTTATGTAGAGTTAATAATTTAAAATCTGCTGTTCCGGAAGTTATACCGGAAACTGAAATCAGGAATTAGTTTGAACAGGGATGGGGAAGAGAAAACTGGAGACATGCTTTTCGCCGGCACTTTATGAGCCGGAGCTGCATGAGGATTCAATAGTGGTAATAATTGATATTTTAAGGGCTACTTCAGCAATCTGTACTGCTTTTGAGAACGGAGTTGAATCAATAATTCCTGTGGCAGAAGTTGAAGAAGCCAGGGATTACAAGATGAAAGGATTTCTGGTAGCTGCCGAACGCGACGGTTATGTTCTTGATTTTGCTGATTTTGGTAATTCGCCTTTCAATTTTACCCGCGAAAAGGTAGCAGGCAAAACTATAGTCTACAGTACCACCAATGGAACCGGTATTATTAAACTGGCTTCTTCTGCCAACGGCATCGCGGTTGGTTCATTCCTTAATATCAGTGCAGTTACACAATGGCTTGCTGACCAGAATAAAGATGTAGTGCTCTTTTGTGCGGGATGGAAAAACAGGTTTAACCTGGAGGATTCAGTCTGTGCGGGTGCATTTGCAGAGAAGCTTATGTCGGCAGACCGGTTTACTACAGAATGCGATTCCACTATTGCTGCCCTTGACCTGTGGTCGCTGGCAAAAAAAGACCTGCAAGGCTATATTGAGAAAGTGGCCCAGAGAACAAGATTAAAAAATAAAATGCTTGATGACTGTATCGGATTTTGTCTTACCTTCGACTTTACTGATAAGATACCAGTAATAAAAAACGGGATTCTTGTTGATAATAAGTTGAAAAGTTATCAGCCCGGATTGTAAATATTAAGATAAACACATAACAATTTTTTAATTTTGTTACCAGAGCCCAGAATTAATGATGTTTCAATAATATAACTATAACCAAGATGAAAAAACACAACTTTTATGCAGGACCTTCGATATTAAGTCAGTACACAATTGACAAAACCATTGAAGGAATAAGGGAGTTTGCAGGATCAGGACTTTCGATACTTGAGATTTCACACAGGAGCAAGGAGTTCATAGCTTGTATGAATGATACAATTGCGCTTGTTAAGGAACTGCTCGAGGTTCCTGCAGGATACCAGGTAATTTTTATGGGAGGGGGTGCAAGCCTTCAGTTTGCCATGGTGCCGATGAACCTTATGAATAAGAAATCAGCGTATCTTAATACTGGTGAATGGGCGAATAAAGCATTAAAGGAGGCAAAGATATATGGAGAAGTTGTTGAGGTAGCCTCTTCAAAGGAGAAACTCTATAATTATATTCCAAAGAACTATACTGTTCCATCTGATGCCGATTATTTCCATGTAACATCAAACAATACCATTTTTGGAACTCAGTTGAAAAAAGATCCCGATGTTAAAATACCGCTCATAGCCGACATGTCGTCCGACATCTTCAGCCGCCCCATTGATATATCAAAATATTCTTTGATTTATGCCGGTGCTCAGAAGAATCTGGCTCCGGCCGGTGTAACTATGGTCATCGTCAAAGAGGATATTCTTGGCAAGGTTTCAAGGCCCATACCTACCATTCTTGACTACAGAACACATATTAAATCGGAGTCGATGTTTAACACTCCTCCTGTATTCGCTGTGTTCGCTGCCCAGCAGACCCTCAAATGGCTGAAGGAACTTGGTGGTATAAAAGCTATTGAGAAAATAAACATTCAGAAAGCAAAAATTCTTTATGACGAGATTGACAGAAACAAACTATTTGTTCCTACTATCAAAGACCCTGAGGATCGTTCGCTTATGAATATCTGCTTTGTTCTGTCTGATCAGTATAAGGAACTCGAAGCTCCTTTCTCTGATTTTGCCAAGTCAAAAGGTCTGGTCGGTATAGCAGGACACCGTTCAGTCGGAGGATTCCGTGCATCGACATACAACGCCCTGCCTGTAGCAAGTGTTCAGGCTCTTGTTGATGCCATGAAGGAATTCGAATCAAAGAATTAATTATGTTCTGGCTGATTACAGCCTTTAAGTATTTTTAAAAAATTAATAATTCAATCATATGAAAATCCTTGTTGCTACCGAAAAACCATTTGCCCCGGTTGCTGTCAGTCAAATTCGCGGGGTGACAGATGCTGCAGGTCATGAACTTGCTCTTCTTGAGAACTATAAAAATGTTGCAGAGCTTCTGGCAGCTGTCGGAGATGCTGATGCAATGATTGTCAGGAGCGACCTTGTAACGGCCGAAGTACTGGATGCATCTAAAAAGCTTCGGATTGTGGTTCGTGCCGGTGCCGGTTATGATAATCTCGATCTTGCTTCGTGTACAGCCCATAAGGTTGTTGCCATGAATACACCGGGACAGAATTCAAATGCAGTGGCTGAGCTGGCATTTGAAATGATGCTCTACCAGGCCAGAGGGGGATTCGCAGGAAAATCAGGTAGCGAGCTGAGAGGAAAAACTATAGGAATACATGCTTTTGGAAATGTGGGGAAATATGTTGCAGAAATAGCAAAAGGATTCGGAATGGATGTTTATGCTTACGATCCTTTTGTAGCCGAAAACATTATTACGGCAGCAGGAGTTAAAGTATGCAGGAGCCAGGAGGAGCTCTATTCAGTTTGCCAGTATGTCTCTCTTCATATTCCTGCAAATGACAAAACCAAAAAGTCAATCGGTTACGATCTCCTGAAAAAGATGCCTCAGGGTGCAGTTCTTGTTAATACTGCAAGAAAAGAGGTAATTGATGAGACAGGCCTTCTTAAGATATTTGAAGAGCGAAATGATATCAGGTACCTGTCGGACGTGGAACCTGAATGCAAAGCAGTATTTGAGGAAAAATATAAAGGAAGATTCATATTTACAGCTAAAAAGATGGGAGCACAGACCGAAGAAGCTAATATTAACGCCGGAGTTGCTGCTGCCCGCCAGATTGTGGATTATTTCAAGACCGGGAACGAAAAGTTCAGGGTGAATAAATAGGTACTAATCAGGATATAAATGGCTGTAGTTAAACCGTTCAGGGGACTTAGACCTCCCCATGCCATAGCGAAAGATCTGGCTTGTCTTCCCTATGATGTAATGAATACTGATGAAGCCAGAGTAATGGCCAGGGGGAAGGAGACATCATTGCTGCATATTACCAGGTCGGAGATAGATCTTCCTGAAGGCATTGATACTCATACCGATGAGGTATATGAAAAGTCGGTTGAGAATTTTACAAAATGGCAGAAAAACGGGTGGCTCGTTCAGGATAAATCCCCTCACTTCTATATATATGCACAGACCATGGAGGGCAGAACCCAGTATGGAATTGCTGCCTGTGCTTCAGTTGACGATTATCTGAATGGCATAATAAGAAAGCATGAACTGACACGGCCCGATAAGGAACATGACCGGATGATCCATATACGTGTGAACAATGCAAATGTTGAACCTGTATTCCTGGCTTATCCTGCTGTTAAAGAGATAGATGAAATAGTGGAGGAGATCGTCGGGAATGAAAAACCCGAGTATGATTTTGTAGCAGAAGATGGATTCGGACACCATTTCTGGGTAGTGAAGAAGAAGGAGACAAACCGTACCCTTGAGAAACTCTTTGCTGAAAAAGTGCCATATACATATGTTGCTGATGGACACCATCGTACAGCAGCGGCGGCACATGTTGGCCAGGAGAAAAGAGAGAAAAATCCTGATCACAAGGGAACTGAGGAGTACAACTATTTTCTTGCTGTTCACTTCCCCGGTAACCAGTTAAGGATTATTGATTACAACCGCCTTGTAAAGGATCTCAATGGCCATTCATCCGGGGAATTTATTGAGCTTCTTGGAAAAGGATTTGTAATTAAGGAGAGGGGAGAGAAGATCTATAAACCTAAAAAACTGCATGAGTTTTCCATGTATCTTGATGGAAAATGGTACTCTCTTTCAGCCCGCGAAGGTACCTATAACGACAACGATCCCATAGGAATACTGGATGTTACGGTACTCACCGAACAGATACTGATGCCAATTCTTGATATTCAGGATCTGAGGCGTTCGAAGAGGATAGATTTTGTCGGAGGTATCAGAGGTCTTGGAGAACTGAAAAAGAGAGTCGACACAGGAGAAATGATGGTGGCGTTTGCCCTTTATCCGGTGTCGATGGACCAGCTGATGACAATTGCTGATTCGGGCAATATCATGCCTCCAAAAACCACATGGTTTGAACCAAAACTCAGAAGCGGACTGGCTATTCATCTGCTCGGCTGATTTCATCTTTTCCGGCTCTCAGTTTTTACTCCGCAGCAGGCCGGTTATGGTAATACATTTGTGAAAAACGTATGATGATAATTGAAACAGACGATAACTTACTGATTATTCGGTCTCTTCAACCCCATCAGATAGGCTATGAGTGATATTTTAACAAATATTACAGCTCTGAGGCAGCAGATTCCTTCATCTGTTAAACTGGTTGCTGTCTCAAAAACGAAGCCTGTTGGTGACATACTTGTTGCCTATAGCACAGGACTGAGATCTTTCGGAGAGAACAGGGTACAGGAACTTCTTTCAAAAAAGGACCAGCTTCCGGCCGACATAGAATGGCACCTTATAGGGCACCTGCAGACAAATAAAGTGAAATCGGTAGTCCCTTTCATTAGCATGATACAGTCGGTTGACAGTTTCAGACTGCTTAAGGTAATCAACACCGAAGCATCAAGGGTAAGCCGGATCGTAAAATGCCTGCTTCAGATATTTATAGCTTCAGAAGAGTCAAAATCCGGATTCAGTATGGAAGAACTGCACGATATGTTTGAATCGGGGCAAATAGCCGGTTTAAAAAATGTAATGATCTGCGGAGTAATGGGTATGGCAACATTTACTGAAAATAGTGAACAGGTCTCCGGCGAATTCAGGTATTTAAAAAGATGCTTCGATGCGCTGAGAAACGATTACATGCATGATAACACTGAATTCAGAGAAATTTCGATGGGTATGTCAGGTGATTATAAGCTTGCGATCGTGGAGGGGAGTACACTTGTAAGAATAGGAAGTCTTATCTTTGGGCAAAGATAACAGTAACATAAAAATCAGCTATGGAAAAACTTGCGACAAAATATCTGGGATTCGACCTCAGGAGTCCTCTAATAGTTGGAAGCAGTAAGCTCACATCCACAACCGATCGCTGTAAGGAAGCAGAAGACAATGGCGCCGGGGCAGTAGTTCTTAAGTCACTTTTTGAAGAACAGATCAACTACTCCGTTAACCAGTATCCTTCATTATCAGGTTATCCTGAAGCCGATGATTATATTGCTAACTATACAAAGTCCAATTCGGTGGATGAATACATTGATCTGATAAGGAAAGCTAAGGAGAGCCTTAATATTCCTGTTATCCCAAGTATAAACTGCTATACGTCGACAGGGTGGACAGATTTTGCCAAAAACATAGCAGAAGCCGGAGCAGACGCATTGGAGATCAATGTTTTTTTCCTTCCCCTTGACAGGAAAAAAACCTCGGCTGAATCGGAGAAGATCTATTTTGACCTGATTGAAAAGCTGAAAAAAAGCATAAGGATACCTGTTTCCATAAAGATCGGCTACAGGTTTTCCAACATACTTTATATGCTCGATCAGTTTTATATGAGAGGAGTGGAGGGTGTCGTAATGTTCAACAGGTTTTTTGAACCTGATATAGATATAAATACGATGAAGGTTGTCCCTGCATCAATCCTGAGCAAGGAAAATGAAAAACGTTATGTGCTCAGGTGGATAGGGATGTCAAGCGCTCAGAATATCAGGATCAATATTTCTGCATCGACCGGTGTTCATAGCGGGGAAGATGCTGTCAAATATCTTCTTGCCGGTGCCGATTCGGTTCAGGTTTGTTCAGTACTGTATAACAAGGGTATCCGGTACCTGAAGACTATGAACAATCAGATTGTTGAATGGATGGATCGAAACCAGTTTAAAAACATAAGTGACTTCAGGGGCAGACTGAATTATGCCAATTATGAAAAATCTGCTTTTTTTGAAAGGACTCAGTTTATGAAATATTTCTCTTCGCACGAATAATCACACCTTTCCCCGGGTGAGGATTATGCTGATAAAACCAAAATAAGTTCCTGAGCCAGTGTTTTTTTATTGTAATCATAGGAATGTATTTTCCCTCTGATTAAGCCGATAATCTCATTTTTCTTTAGATCTGAGATTTTCTGCGCAGACTCTTCAATAACTGTAAAGCATTCAATTGATGTTGCATAATCGCCTGATATAAAAACAGATGCTATTTCGGAGACGTAATCTGAATAGTCCAGTCCCGACTGCCAGCATGATGAAATAAGCATACTCAGGGTTTCCTGTTTTCTTTTTCTGGCTGTTTCAGCAATGACCTCTTCCCGTGCTGCAGGATCCTTTATGTCGTTCATGAACTCCTTTATTATCCCTTTAATATGCTGATCGTCAGTCGAATCATAATATGAAACAAGGATTCCGACAGCACCCGAAAAAGGCAGTTCAACTCTGAGCGAAGCTATAGTAGTGCTGATAAGTGCTTTATTTTTCCCATCAAGGACAGAATTTAGCTCTTTCAGCTTCTTTTCTGATTGGATCATGTATAATTATTTGTGACAAAGTTATAAATAGAGTCAATTAGATAATGCTGTTTTTGAAAAATAAAAATATTGTACTAATTTAGTCGGGAATTCGTTAGGATAATAAAAAGAACCAATCATGAATAAGATTTTAAAAATCAGTTTTCGGATTTTAGCCGTAGTACTTCTTATTACCGGCATTTTTGCAAGCTGTAAATCCGGAGGCAAAAAAGCGGAAGCTGACGATGCATCATTGGATGTACCTGCTGATAATGCCGCGGTCTATGATGATCTCAGGCAGGCAGAAAAGATATTTAATGCCCTTCCTTCACCTCTTGAATCGGCTATGCTTGTCAAATCAGCAGGAGCACGATTTAATGACGATCTGCTGAATCCGACTGAAAATGCCAGGAACTATGTCACTAATAAAAGCATGGCTTTAAACCTTGGTATCTATACCTGTGATCTCAGTTTTGCCAGTCTGTACGATCAGACACAGCTTATTATCAATTACATGAATTCTGCCAAACAGATGGCGGACGGATTGGGTATTCTTGAGGCCATTGATCAGGAACAGATTGACAACCTTGAGGAGAACATCACAAATAAAGAAGTGATAATGGATATAGTTTCCGAGACGTTCATGAATTCCAATTCATATCTCGAGGAGAACGGACAACCTGCAATTGCTGCTATTGTTCTGGCAGGAGGATGGATGGAAGGTCTCTATATATCCACTCAGCTTGTCGATATGAATGATTTTAACGGTAATAAACTGGTCGGCCGGATAATTGATCAGAAACTCTCCATTGATATTCTTCTTAACCTGCTTGAAAGTAACAAAGGCAATCCGGCAGTTGATGAACTGATCCAGCAGGTTACCAGAGTGAAGTTAATTTTTGATAAGATTAAACTGGAAACATCTCCGGTAAGGCCGGAATATGATCAGGCATCGGATGTTACGTTCCTTAAATCAGAGGTGAGTACGGATATGACGCCAGCCATCTTTAAAGAGCTTGCTTCGACAGTAGCAGATATAAGAAGTACATTTGTAAAATAACAATAGCTATGAGAATTTTTAAAGTATTACCGGTACTGGCAATTATTATTCTTGCGGTAAATATCGGCGCCAATGCACAGTGTAAAGCATTTGCAAAAAAAATAGTTTTACCGGAACTTGGATCCTACACTCATGATGGTAATTATCATGCGGCTGTTCTTGTCGAAGGTGAAGAAGCTGAACTTTATAAAACCTTCTATTCCGATATGGAATACAGGGTATCAATAGCCGGCGATGAAAAAATACCTGCTGTAGAGTTTGTGGTTCTTGATGCAGGCAAAAACATATTGTATTCAAATAAGGGAAAAAGTAATACCACCACATGGGATTTTAAGCTTGAATCGAGCCAGCAGCTCAAACTGATAATAAAAGTACCAGCTTCCAGAGATTCGGGTGAAGTTCCGGCCAGCGGGTGTGTGGCTATAATGTTCGGGTTTAAAATCGATAAGTAAACAGGCTCCGGTATAACAGATGGCAGGAATTTGATGATGAGATTCCTGCCATTTGTGTTTTTATATATCCTGTCGCGCTCTTTTCAGTTTTGGTCCAAGATACTTCCCGGTATACGATTCCCTGCATTCCGCAACGTATTCAGGCGTCCCTTCACACACTATGTATCCACCTTCCTCTCCTCCTTCAGGACCAAGGTCGATAAGCCAGTCGGCGCTCTTTATCACTTCCTGGTTATGCTCAATAAGAATAACCGAGTGGCCATGTTCAACAAGGGCATTTATCGACTTCAGGAGTTTGTTAATATCGTGAAAATGAAGGCCTGTGGTTGGTTCGTCAAAAATGAAAAGTATATGCCCCGTACCTTTTTCCTGGCTGAGAAAAAAAGCAAGTTTGACTCTCTGGCTCTCACCTCCCGACAATGTGCTTGATGACTGGCCCATCTTTATATAACCAAGGCCTACATCTGACAGGGGCTTAAGCTTGTCAATTATTCGTTTTTCACTTTTCCCGGGATGAGCGTTGAAAAAATCTATCGCTTCATCAATAGTCATTTCAAGCACATCATAAATATTTCTTCCACGATACTTTACCTCAAGAATATTCCTCTTGAATCTCATTCCCTTGCAGCTTTCACAGGTAAGTTCCACATCGGCCATAAATTGCATTTCAACCCTGATAACCCCCTCGCCCTGGCACTCTTCGCACCTTCCGCCATCAATGTTAAATGAAAAATGAGATGCTTTATAGTTATTCTGGACAGAAGCCTGCTGTTCTGAAAACAATTTACGGATTTCATCATAAGCCTTCAGATAAGTGACCGGATTCGATCTGGTCGACCTGCCAATAGGATTCTGGTCAATCAGTTCAATCCCTGTCAGGCTGTCGATATCTCCGCTTATCTCAGTGAAGTGCCCGGGTTTAAGATTATTACTGTTCAGTCTGTTGGACAGTACTTTATAAAGAATGTCAGTGACAAGGCTTGACTTCCCTGACCCGCTCACTCCTGTGACAGCAGTAATTGTATGAAGTGGAAACCTTACGTCGATACTTTTAAGATTATTCTCCCTTGCACCCCCGATTCTGATAAAGCTGTTCCACTTTCTTCTCAGTTCCGGTACAGGGACACTCATTCTGCCACTAAGATATCCGGATGTCAGAGAAGGATTTTTCTCTGTCAGATCAAGAGGCCCCTGAAATACTACTTCACCTCCAAGTCTTCCTGCCTCAGGGCCCATATCAATTATTTCATCGGCAGCCCTGATAATCTCTTCCTCGTGTTCCACAACAAGAACAGTGTTCCCAAGATCGCGAAGCTCCTTCAGTACTTTAATAAGAAGATTTGTATCCCTTGGATGAAGCCCGATGCTGGGCTCATCAAGAATATACATCGATCCCACCAGGTTGCTCCCCAGCGAAGTGGCAAGGTTGATTCTTTGTGATTCCCCTCCCGACAATGTGGATGAGAGCCTGTTGAGGGTAAGATATGGCAGCCCGACATCTATCAGGAACTTAAGCCTCATATTTATCTCACGCAGTAACCTTTCGGCAACTTTCTGATCGCCGGGTTTCAGGCTGATTGTCGAGAAGAACCCATAAAGCCGGCCGACAGGTAATGATACAAGTTCCTGTATCGTTTTACCCGCTACTCTGACATACCCGGCTTCTTTTCTCAGCCGCGATCCTTTGCACAGGGGACAACTAGTCTTGCCCCGGTAGCGACTTGACAGAACCCTGTATTGAATCTTGTACTTCTTTTCTTCAAGATGCTCAAAGAATCGGTTTATCCCATAAAAATACCTGTTACCCTTCCAGAGAAGCTCTTTTTGTTCCTCTGTAAGCTGATAATAAGGTTTGTGAATCGGAAAATCAAACTGTCCGGCATTTGCGACCAGTCTCTCTTTCCATTTCTTCATCGACTCCCCGCGCCAGCACGCTATAGCGTCCTCAAATACTGACAGATTCTGATCGGGAATGACCAGACTTTCGTCAACACCGATAATTTTTCCATATCCTTCACACGAGGGGCAGGCCCCAACCGGATTGTTGAAGCTGAACAGATATTCAGTTGGCTCTTCGAATGTGATTCCATCCTCCTCAAATTTGTTGGAAAATTTCTCACGTTTGAAACCATCATTCTCAAATACAATGACTTCACAGTATCCGTTTCCAGTCTGAAAAGCCGTCTGAACAGAATCAGCAGCCCTGCTCAGGTTATCGGCCGACTGGCTTGTGACAAGCCTGTCAATTACAATATTGATTCCCTGGCCGGCTTTAAAGTCCGTCCATGTCTCACGATCATCTATTTTTTTAAGTTCACCCTGCTCTTCCAGCCTGACGAATCCCTGTTTGATAATAAATGAAAAATACTCTGATACATCAATGTTTGAAGGAACAACTCCCGGCGATGTTATTATCACCTTTTTCCCGTCGGGAAGCGACTGTAAGTAGCTTACCACATCATCGGCCGAGTGCTTCTTAACTTCCTTCCCCGATACCGGTGAATATGTGCGCCCGATCCGTGCAAACATCAGACGCAAATAATCGTAAATCTCTGTTGAAGTACCAACCGTTGAACGCGGATTGCGGGAATTTACTCTCTGCTCTATGGCAATGGCAGGAGGGATACCGTTTATGAAATCAACTTCCGGCTTGTTCATCCTGCCAAGAAACTGCCGGGCATATGAAGACAGACTCTCGACATATCTCCTCTGACCCTCGGCATAAATCGTGTCAAATGCCAGCGATGATTTACCGGATCCCGATACTCCGGTAATGACAATAAGCCTGTTTCGAGGAATATTCAGACTGACATTTTTCAGGTTGTGTACTCTCGCTCCCTTTATTTCAATGCTTCCCTGCATACTCTTTTTGTAACCTTTCTGTTAAAATTCCGTTAAAATGTCAAAAGTAATACTTTAAGATTAAAAAATATTGTTTTCTTTGCATTCACATAACATCTAAAACAAAGGAGGACTGCCTATTAAACATCTCTACTCTTGTTAATTTAAAAAGAGTAAGGTATGTATAAGAATTTTTCCGATTATGAACTCATCGACAGATTCATAAAAGGTGAGCAGTTATGCTTTGAACAGTTAATCCACCGTCATAAGAATAAGGTATTTGCGTATATAAGTCTTTATATTCGCGATCAGGCTCTCGCTGAAGATATTTTTCAGGATACCTTCCTGAAAGTTATCCAGTCAGTAAAAGCAGGCAAATATTACGATAACGGGAAATTCATATCCTGGGTAATGCGGATTGCTCATAACCTTATTATAGATCATTTCCGCAGAATAAAACAGCTTAATACAATCTCCAACGATAATTATGATTCGGATCTGTTTAATTCAAAACGGTTTGCCGAAGATAATATCGAGGATAGTCTTATAAAAAGACAGATACTGAAAGATATAAGAAAACTTATCGGACAACTCCCCGACGATCAGAGAGAAGTAGTTATCCTGCGGCATTACGCAGGATTGAGCTTTAAAGAGATCTCCGAGATCACTGAAGTGAGTATCAATACTGCCCTCGGCCGTATGCGATATGCTCTGATCAATATGAGGAAGATGATGGAAGAAAAAAAGATCACCCTGACATTAAATTGATTTTTCAGGCAATATTTTAACCCCCGGGTCCGTTTTTATGAAAACTATAAAAATGAAGCCTATGGGTTTAAATTCTACTCCTTTTCTTTCATATCACGAAATTAACACTGATAATACGGATCTTTTTGATGACGCCTGGGGATTTTCCTCTGAATTCAGGGATGTAACAGATATTTTGAAACTTCTTGATCCTGTCCCTGATAGCCGTCTTACAAAGCAACTGATAAGGAGAATCAGACAACAAATCTGAAAAAGTGATTCAACACAGGAAAATTTCCTGTGTTTTTTTTGCATTTTATGATTTAAAAAGATATATTTGTAATATCATATTAATATCATATAAAATGAAACAAGAACTTTCCGTAAAACCCATTTCAGGTTATCTGGCTCTGCTGGTTGCATTTTTGCTGCTGGGCGGGGCTATTGCCGGATTTGCTTTTCAGGTTATCTGGCTGGGAGCTGTACTTACCCTGTTATTCATATTTACAGTCTCAGGCTTTACAGTGATCTACCCAAACGGTTCATGTGTCATGGTTCTGTTTGGTGCTTACAGAGGATCCATAAGGGAAAATGGATTTTTCTGGGTAAATCCTTTCTATATTAAAAGGAGGCTGTCGTTGCGGGCACGCAACTTTGACAGTGAGCCTATTAAGGTAAATGATAAGATCGGTAATCCTATTAAAATAGGATTCGTTCTTGTATGGAGAGTGTCTGATACTTATAAGGCAGCATTTGATGTTGATGATTATCAGCATTTTGTTCTTGTTCAGAGTGATGCAGCCCTCCGGAAACTTGCAGGTTTGTACCCTTATGATAATCTTGAGGATCACGAAGCTGTTATGACTTTACGTAGCGGGGGTGAAGAGGTTAACGATGAGCTTGAGAGAGAGATACGCGAGCGTCTGCAGATAGCCGGTATCGAAGTGATAGAGGCCAGGATAAATTACATTGCGTATGCCGAGGAGATTGCAAACGCGATGTTAAGAAGGCAGCAGGCTACGGCAGTTGTTTCGGCCCGGTTCAAAATTGTTGAAGGAGCAGTCTCAATGGTTCAGATGGCCCTTGAGCAGCTTTCTGAAAAGAATATTGTTGAACTTGACGAAGAGAAAAAGGCTGCGATGGTAAGTAACCTCATGGTTGTCCTTTGCGGCGACAAGGATGCCACCCCGATTGTAAATACTGGTACTTTACATTCCTGATATGAGTCAGAAAAAACCATTTGTTCTCAGAGTTGATCCGGAAAAACTCAAAGCCATTGAAAAATGGGCTTCGGATGAATTCCGCAGTACAAATGGTCAGATTGAGTATATTCTGGATCAGGCCCTGAAAAAATCAGGCAGATGGAAAACAAAATCCGGACCGGAACCGGTTAATAAAGATAAAACAGATTAAGTTGATAAAACAATGTTATTATGACACCAGCGAAATACAGTTGTCCGAAATGTGGTGGGAGGGTCGCAACTACCGGTCAGGTACGAACGACCGGTAGCTTTATTACCAAGATATTTGATATTCAGAACCGGAGGTTTACATCAGTGACCTGCGAAAAATGCAAATACACTGAGCTTTATAATGTTCCTGCAAAAAAGATCGGGGATGTTCTCGATTTTTTAACAAGCGCCATGTAGCCTACTGGTTGATAAAGTATATGGAATGGCAGGCTGCAACGCCTGCCGTTTCTGTTCTTAGTCTGCTGTGGCCCAGATGTACATGCGTGAATCCCCTTCCTGTAGCTTCTTCCAGCTCATCCTCAGTGAAATCTCCTTCGGGACCAATAAGAATGAGTGCATCCATGCCTCTTTTACAGACCATGTCTATTTTGTCTCTCTCATACCGGGCATGGCAGTGAGCGATCATTTTTACAACTTCCGGCCGCGATCCGGTAAAGTCGCTGAAAAGTTGAGGTCCGTTCAGCACAGGTTTTCTGGCTTTGACGGATTGTTTCATCGCTGAAATAATTATGTTATTTATCCTCTCCTTCTTAATAACAGGTTTTTCAGTGCGACTGCAAATCAAAGGTGTTATCTCATCTATCCCGATTTCAACACTCTTCTCAATAAACCATTCAAACCTTTCAGGATTCTTTAGCGGAGATATTGCTATATGGAGATAATATTTCCTCTCTTCAAAATGGTTTATTACCTCGGTAATTGTTATTTCGCATTTTCTCTGATCAGGTTGGCTGATATACCCCTCAAAAAGATTCCCGTTACCATCTATCAGTCGTACCGGAGTACCCCTGGTCATCCGGAGAACCCTTATACAATGTCTCGATTCGGTCTCATCAAGTTCATAAGTCGGACCTTTTATTCCGGGAGCGTAAAATATCTGCATACAGAGGGGAGTTTAAAACAAAGGTCATTATTATTTCATAAGGTCCTCGAAGAGGTAAGGCTCCTCCTCCAGGTTTTCGCCCTCCATTCTTCCAAGGAACCTGCTGAGCCTGTCCTCCACGGCTATCATGTAAGTATAGGGGACTCTTGTATTGGATTCAGGATGCTTTCTTTCCTTCTGTTTAGTTTCAGAAATGATAGTGTTGAAATTCCTGTTTCCCGACTGAGCCATCATAACACCCCTGAAGTAAGAAAAATAATACCATGTTGATTCATTTGCCTTCAGGTAAATATCTATCATATCGCCCGATCTCCTCCTCTGTATTTCAATATACCCGTCGACATAGAGATTTACAGGCTGCCTGCCCACAAACCCGATCCCTATCCTGCCTTCCGATCTGAAAGATGAGGAAGACTCATTCCAGTACAGTTTAACATCATTAAGAAGGAGCTCATATGTAAAATCAGCAGGAAAGTTACGTGATGCGCCGAACAGGCTAAGTTCTTCTTTCATCCTGAATGCAGTATTTTCTCCCAGCAGATCCTTCATCCCTTTGTCGTAGAAATCCGAATTCAGATTAACAGGTTTAAGCAGTGTTGACTGACGTATCTCATTGCCCATTTCAACAAGAGCCTCGGATGAAAAGTGAAAATCCAGACCAAGCATGGCGTCAATATTTACTTTTCCCGAATCGAGTGTATGTACGAATCTGCCCGAATTGCCCATTTTCACAAGATCAAAGTCAGCTCCGAAATTAATCCTTCCTTCACCCGAAAGCTGGCACAGATCTACTTCAAGTGCCAGCAAATCGCCATGAATTGACGGATTGGCTATTTTTTCCCTGGACGTGATAAGGTACCTGCTTTTCGATTTGTCGTACCACAGGTAGCCCGGCGAACTGACAAGTGCCACATCGGCCCAGGATTTCTGCGACGATAGAAATGCCGGGTAAATATGTGTTGAATCAATATTAATAAATGATCCCGAATAGACCAGATTGTCATCCTGATCTCTTGGTTTATCAGTAATGGGGATCATAATATTCTTCGGATCAATCGGAGCTTTGAATTTCACGGAATAACTCTTAATTGCACTGCAATCGTGGATTATTCCGGCAGCACCTGTAAAAGTAAGAAAGTCATTCCGGGCCGAAAGATTAACATCACCTGAAAAAGTAAAGTAGGGGCTGAGCATAAAATTTTGTTCTTCAGCGATATAGCCGTTGGCCGTAGTAGTAAGTGTATCAACTTTCAGGTCGGGGAAAGTAATCTCCTGGATCTCTTTGTTATCACCTTTGTAATTATATTTTCCGCTTCCCGAATATCTTTTTGAAGATTCAATTTCAATATTTGCTCCATGGAGTAAATGGCGGTTGTTGATCGCCACGTAGGCGTTCTCCAGTGGCTTTATCATAGCCCTGCGGTTAATGGTAATCTTTCCGTTCCATGGTTGGATAAGGGCGTCAGCTACAGGGAGATAGTCAATATTTTCAGCTTCAATATATTCTTCTGCTACATAATATCTGGCCCTTAAGGAAGTGAATTTTATGGTATCCGAATTACTGTTGGTTGAAAAGAATGTCGGCTTGTCGGGATTTGAAAGATTTATTCCAGTCAATTTTTCCGGGGATAAAAGCTCTTTCCCGGTAAAACCTTTTTGCTCCATACCAAGGACTTTGTTTTCCATATCGTATGTAAAGTCGGTCATTTTAGAGATATATTGCACCTCAGGGAACATTACCATTGAGGAATCGGTATTCAGGTGAAACCGGCTTATTTTTTCTGCAAAATCGACGTTGGTACTGGCATTTTCAGCCACAAAGGCATAACCGCTTGACGAGGGAGACTTGAAGAAGTAATCTGCAGTATCAGCCTTTATTGACTGTGAGGCAAAGTTGAATCTTGCTGAAGTAATCCTCGAATCAGGGGTGTTAATGATGCCCGAACCTGTTAGCCCTGATGGTTTGAGTATCAGATTCCCGTCAAGATCTGTCCCGTTTTTAAACATCTCAAAATTTTTACCGGGAGAGTTTGATGCATACCATTCATCAGGCTCCAAAAGCCACCTGATGCTGATATCGTTGCTGCTCAGATCAGGGAACAATCCCGATCCGTCGTTGTCGATCCTGAATGATGTTGCCTCAGCAAGCATCGAATCAGGAAAAAGTTTAAATTCCCGTGAGACCGCAGATGCCGATAAATGTCTGAAAGTTCCGCTTCCCATCAATCCCTTATTGCTCATTTTCACCGAATCGTAAAGTATAGCTCTGCCTCCATATATTTCAAAACCTTCTTCAGGGATCCCCATATTGAAACCAATTGAATTGTCATCCTGGATTGTCAGGTACATTTCCCGCGGCTGAATAATATCTCCGCCAAAGAATTCACCTGAGAGATGCATATCCTCATTTGTGTAATGGTCAATGTTTTCGTACGAGAACGAGTCTACCTTAAAGTAAAAATTATCGCGTTTATAAATATCCTCCAGTCCCGGTAGTTTGTCAAAGAAAATGTATGAGTATGCCGTTGTATTTATGATCGGATAAATTTCCATACTTTTTAATCCGGATTTATTATCAGGCTCATCTATATAAAGTTCTGCTTTACCAAGTTGAATGCTGTTTTCCACCTCTTTACTCAGCATATTGTCATATTTATCCTTTTCACCTGTTTCGACAGAAATTATAATGGAATCAATCTCCTGGAGGTTTATCTTAAATGTATCATAGTCGAACTTGAAATTATGTCCGAATATGGTAAAAAGGCCTGCTTCAACAACTCCATCAAACTTGATACTCCTGTTTTTTCCAATTGTCAGCTGGCGGTTATTTGGATAGATTGCTACTCTCTGGGAATCGCTGAGGAAGACATTTCTTACCCCGTTGATAGTAAGATTATAGTCAGACAGGTCGAGTATTGCATTATCGACAGGGGCTTTGGTATCGCTTAGGATTGACAACACATCATAGTCTTTTTTTCTGGCGAATGAATCAAGAAAGTCATTTACTTTCTTTTTTATAGTCACCTCATGATTTGTACGGTCATAAAAAACAAATCCCCGGTTTGCCATTTCTATGCATAATCCGGTCACAAGCTCTTCAGGTTTGTTCATCCATCTGGCAAATTCAGACACAGGGAAGGTATCTGAATAGTACCATTCGCTGAACTCTTTCAACCGGTTAAGAGGGTGGTATTCATCAATTCCCAGGAGCTTCAGGAAATAATCGGCATTAAAAAACGATACCGACTCGAATAATGCCTGTCCGAGTGCTGATCCCCTGGGTCTGGACAGAACAATCTTTGACCCGTTCATATCCCAGCCAAGATATTCAAAATACATGTCGAGATTATGATATGAGTTGTAATAGGGGCTTGACGATACCGGGTTGCTGGTCCTGAACAGGCCAACCTGCCTGGTCAGTGAATTGTACGAAAAACCCAGGTTCGAGTGAAATACCGAATCCTGGTCAAGGTATAAAACTGCTTTTGTCTCCTGGCTGTTCAATCCGTTTGCTGAAAATACAAATTCACCCGACCATATCTTTATATAAGTGGTATCATTCCTTGAAAGGGTTATCCTGGCCGGAGACAGCTTATCTCCCGAACCCTTTACATTTGCTCCTTCAAAAGTAAGTCCGCCTTCATAATCCACGCCATCATACAGTTGAGATATCTTAAAGTGTTTTGTGTATGTTTCAAATCTGGGGAAAGGCGACTTCTCTCCTCTGGCGCCGGTAGCCTGATCAGTCAGGATGCCGTAAACAGGTTCTTTGAAGTATAGCTTATGGTTTAGCTTTGCAGAGTCGCAGACAAAGCCATTTTTACCAGTGTTTATCGTAAAATCGGCAAGCTCGGCAAAAACATCATCTTCCGAATACCCGGCCTTTTCCCAGGTTACTTTCCCTTTTGCTCCTCTGAACTGTTGAATATCGGGATAATATGTTCCGGAAACATCAAATATTTCTGTGCTGTCTCTCTGCGAATAACATGTGAGTATTGCATTTGTAACTGATATCTGAAAGACAGTGTCATGCTCAAAATTAAGAGCAGCATTTTTTATTTTCCACTTTACAGATCCGGAAACGAAAAGTACATTCTCCTTTATGAGGAGACTGGTGCTCTGGAAATATCTTGACAGACTTTCATTAGTAATTCTGGGATTAAAAAGCATCTCGCTGAGTCCGGTAAGCCAATAATCCAGAAAATCTTTGTCCCGTTTTGAATCTGAGAAATCATTCAGCGTCTTCAGAAATTCGTTGAAATGGGGGATAGCTCTCATCTGCCTTGAAGCGAGCTGTGTTGACAGGTCTAAAATCCTGAACATATTTTCTCTGCTGAAAGCCGTGCTGTCCCAGTTATTAAGAAAAGTGGTAACATTGGCCTGACGTTCTTCTGAGAGACCCGTTCCCATGAAAGTTAAAAGCTCCTCCCTGAATACAGATTCATCTCCAGAAAAAGGATTCTTTGCCTGCCCGGTGAGAATCCCGGGCAGGAGCATCAGAAAAACGGAACTCAGGAGAAGAAGCTTTTTAACCATATATTTTAGTCTGTAGTCAGATGTACAATTTTCATGCCTCGATAATGGCAACGAAATCATCTTTTTTCAATGCGGCTCCACCAATCAGACCTCCGTCAACATCAGGTTTTGAGAATATTTCGGCAGCATTGGATGGTTTGCAGCTTCCTCCATATAAAATTGAAACATTCGTTGCAGCTTCAATTCCGTAATTTTCTTTCACCAGGTCGCGGATAAATTTATGCATCTCCTGTGCCTGTTCCGGAGTGGCAGTTAATCCGGTACCTATAGCCCATACCGGTTCGTAGGCAATAACTATATTCCTGAAATCATCCTGCGACAGGTTGAACAAACCTTCCTGAAGTTGTCTTTTAACCACTATCATATGTTCAGAGCTCTCCCTTTCTTTCAGGACCTCACCAACGCAAAAGATAACCTTTAATCCACTGTTGATTGCCAGTTGTGTCTTCATGTTCAGAAGCCTGTCATCTTCATGATAATAGGTTCTTCTTTCGGAGTGTCCGATAATAACATATTCAGCTCCTGTACTTTTAATCATATAGGCTGATACTTCTCCCGTAAATGCACCGGAGGCTTCGGATGCACAATTCTGTGCTCCAAGGGCAAGATTCCCGCCTTTCAGTATTTCACTGGCTGCTGCCAGATGAATAAAGGGTGTACAGAGAATAACGCCGGTCTTAGTTGGCTTATCTTTGAAATATTTATTAATAGCTTCTGCAAGTTTCAGTCCTTCTTCCAGACCCATATTCATTTTCCAGTTTCCTGCAACAATTTTCTTTCTCATTTTGAATGTTTGTTAAATTGGTTATTTATCTGATTTTGTTAAAGTTTCCTTTTGTTTTAAAGACTGTAATATCAGCAGCAGTAAAATAACAGACGAAATCGCAATAATGATAACGATAAACTGACTGTTCCTGCTACCAAGCTGTTCAATTTGTTTACCGGCAATATTTCCTTCGAACCATTCTTTATCAGGAAGTGTTGCCCATGACCATTTTCCTGTTACTGTTCCCTCTTTGAGAAGAATATATCCGGGATTTGCCCTGACAATTGTTTTAAGTGTTGTCTCATCGGAAAAATAAAACGGCAGATCAGAATCATATTTTGTTATTTCATCGCTGCCCGATGCGGTCAGGATATAAAAGCTTATATCATTACTGATGCAATAATTCCCTGTCTCAAATCCTCTGGTCAGTTTTGCGGCATCGGCCTCTTCAAGCTTTTTGGAGATCATCAGTAAAGAATAGCCGCTGTCGGCAAGGACCATGTCGGTGATATCATCATTTTCAGGGGAAGTAATGCTGAAGTCGTGAACCGGAGGCTGATAACCTTTTTTTATCAGGACTGAAACCTGATCAACAAATGTCCATGTGGTGTCATCGGCCGGATAATTCTCAAGAGTAAATTCCTTCTGTTGCCCCTCTTTCTCGTAGATAAATGTTGTCTTATAATCATCAACAGGTACCCCCTCGGGAATAACCATCTTTGCGGGGATATCGGCCCCTAGGTTGTATGGCATAAAATCCACAACAGGAAGATATCTCAGGTTAAACAGGTTGAAAAGAACAAAAAGGATCACAAAACCGGAGACAATAATCCATTCGGTCAGTGAGTTCAGAACAGGTTCAAAGCTTTTTCTTTTGACAAACAGAAAAATCGCAAAAATGATTATTACTAAATTTTTACCAAAGGTCTGCCAGTTTGTAAGATGAATAGCATCGCCGAAACAACCGCAGTCAGAGACCGGATTCGTAAGTGCAAGTACAAGGGTAAGAGGTGTAAAAATTGCCATAAGTAAAATAGTGGCCCAGATCCCCGTTTTAATTCGGACTCCTGTAAGAACTGCAAAACCTGCAATAAACTCGGTTGTACAAAGAATTATTGCCAGTGGCAGGGCAAGAAAATCCAGAAACTGAAGATTAAATGCCATGAAATAATCATGGAACTTATATGCTGATCCAAGCGGATCGACAGCCTTTACAAAACCTGAAAAAATAAAGACAAGGCCAACCAGAATCCGGGAGAGGAGTTTCAGTGCCTTCATTTTAAAGAAGTTTTCTTTGATTAATTATTTTAAGGATTGAAGTAAAGATTGCCTCAGGAGGCATCATTGATCCTTTTGAATCGCTGCATTCCACAACAGCGAGCCGGTTATCGGTTCCGGCAATTTTAAGATATATTTCTCTCACCTTTCTCTGGAATGCCAGGCTCTCCTCATGAATATCGCGGGTACCGTTAAGATAACTTCTGTCAGATCCTTCCCGGGCTGCTGAAAGTTTATTTTCGGTAAATGAAAATGGCACATCAAGAAAGATATTAAGATCAGGCTGAGGGATGCCGAAATATTCAAATTCGAGCGAAAGTATCCATTTCATAAGGGTTTCCTGGTCATCGGATTCTTTGATTTTTGCACACTGGTAAGCTATATTGGAGTATGTATACCTGTCGAGCAGGACAATTTTGCCTTTTTTTAACCAGCCGCTGATAAGTTGCGATGCATCCTTTCTGTCGCCGGCATAAAGCATTGCTATCAGAAAAGGATCAACTTTATCCAGAGTGCCAAACTCGCCTCTCAGGAACCTGGCTATCAATTCTCCGAAATAGGGAGCATCTGTTCTGGGAAAATGAAGATACTCACAACCATAACCATGCCTGATAAAATAATCAGTCAGCAGTTTTATCTGTGTCGATTTACCTGACCCATCAACACCTTCAATTACAAAAAGCTTCATCCTTTTTCTGTTTCATGGAGTACAAATGTAATAAGGAGTGATTAAAGTAGAAAGAGTATATTAAGTTAAATTAAAATCAATTGCAGCAGAAATGCGGCTGCCTCCCTTTAATCGCCGTCTCATGTGTTGATAAAATTATTAATTTCGGACTATTAATTATCTGGTATGTTTCCTGGAAAACCGCGGTTTATTAACATCAGGGGGAGATTGCTTGATCTCTCTATCCCGAAAGTGATGGGGATAATCAATGTTACGCCTGACTCTTTTTACGAAGAAAGCAGGTTTTTTTCAGACGAAGAGATAGTAACTGCTGCTGCCCGGATGCTTAAGGAGGGGGCGGATATCCTTGATATAGGAGGTTATTCTTCACGTCCGGGAGCAAAGGATATCTCAGCAGCGGAGGAGAAGAGAAGAGTTCTCAATGCGGTAAGGCTTATCAGCAAAGAGTTTCCTGATGCTCTGTTATCGGTCGATACTTTCAGGGCTGATATTGCAGCTGCAGCTGCTGGGGAATGCGGAGCACATATTATAAATGATATTTCAGGCGGAGATTCCGACAGCAGAATGTTCGATGTGGTCAGGGAGCTTAACATCCCGTATATAATGATGCACATGCAGGGTAATCCGCAGACAATGCAGAAAAATCCTGTCTACGATGATGTGGTGGCCGATATACTTAAATGGTTCTCAGGGAGGATTACAAAGCTTCACTCAATGGGGGTGAAGGATATAATCATTGATCCGGGTTTCGGGTTTGGGAAGAGACCGGAACATAACTTTGAGATACTACGACGTCTTTCCGATTTCTCAATCGCCGGATTGCCCGTGCTTGCAGGACTTTCGCGGAAATCTATGATCTGGAAGGCGCTTGGTATTGATCCTTCCGATGCGCTGAATGGCACGTCGGTCCTTAATAGTTTCGCGTTGATCAACGGGGCAGATATACTGAGGGTTCATGACGTCAGGGAGGCAGTTCAGGCCGTACGGCTGTTTGAAAAAATCAGGAATCCACTTTCTTAATAAGAAGACTTCAAACTGAAGTAGCTCCTTTTTGCCAATTTGATATTATTTAGATTTTATACTGATATGTTAAGATGTTTTCCTATTTTTATTGCTCATTGCCAATCTGAATTATGCTACTTCAACTATCAGTAATTGATATAATTGACATTGTCCTTGTGGCAGTAATACTTTTCCAGCTTTACAAGCTTATCAGGGGAACTGCCGCATTGAGCATCTTCATAGGCATCTTTCTGATCTATATGTTCTGGCTTGTTGTCAAGGCACTCAATATGGAACTGATAAGTGCACTTTTCGGACAGGTTATCGGAGTTGGGGTAATTGCACTTATTATTGTCTTTCAACAGGAGGTAAGGAGATTTCTGCTTGTAATAGGCAACCGGTATATAAACCGCAGCAGATTTTCATTTACCCGGATCTTCTCATCAGTTGAGGATGCCCAGGGAAATCCGAAAGAAGTTCAGGAAATCGTAAGGGCTACTGAGTCGATGGCTTCTAAAAAGACAGGAGCTCTGATAGTTATCGGACGAAAAAGCAGTCTGGATATTTACTCCGAAGGAGGAGAAATAATTAATGCTGTAATAAGTGCTGAACTAATTGAAACCATTTTTTTTAAGAATTCACCTCTTCACGATGGCGCGGTACTTATTGAAGACGGAAAGATATTTGCCGCGAGATGTCCTTTACCCGTTACCGACAGGGTAAACCTGCCATCAAGGTTCGGAATGCGCCATAGGGCAGCAATAGGAATCTCCGAACATACCGATGCCCTGGTTGTAGTTGTCTCCGAGGAGACCGGCACCGTTACTGTGGTTGATGGGGGAGAAGCAAAGGAGAAGATAACACCCAACGAGCTGAGAAACATTCTGCAGAAAGAGAGGATCTAGCTTAACTGGCAGAAGGAATATACCAAAGCACAGAAATCAGGGAGAAGAGACTTTCTGCCCTGATTTGATGCAGCTCTTAAGTTAACCCTGAGATACTCCTGGAACCCGGATCAATGAAAGAAAAGAATCAGTTGATCTTAAAGAGGATCAGTGATTCAGCATCTTTTACATAAACAAGATTTCCTGTAACAACAGGGAAAGCATAAACAGGAGTCTCCGAAACTTTGTATTTAGCCACTTCGGAGTATTTTTCAGGATCGGGTTTAAAGAATATAAGACTGCCGGTACTTGGAGATCCAAGTAAAATTGAACCACAATCGACAATGGTGGCAAAATCGCTGTTGACCGTATTGTCAATCCACCCGGTAGTGCCAGTAGCTGCATTGATGCAGTAAATTCTTCGCTGGTCTGTAAAGCCGTAAAGGAAACCGTTTTTCAGCACTGGTGTGTTCCATTTTGCACCGGCTTCGGTGTTACTCCAGAGCTCTTTAGTGGTAAATTTGTCACCCTGTTTCAGAATTTCTACAGCTTTGGTTCCAGTTCCCTGACCTGTCAGGTATATCCTGTTACCGTCGATGTAAGGGCTTACGGAGTTATAAAAACGCTGAGCAGGTGCGGTAGCGACCTGCCACATTAATTTACCATTTGCAAAGTCAAGCGCCACGAGGTTTTTCTCTGTTTGTGCGATGATGTATTTTTTCCCTTCAATGGTCATAATGGAAGGTGAAGCATATGAGGGACCATCACCAATCCATTTCCATTTCGCATTGCCTGTGTTCAGATCAAGGGCAATAATCTCACCTTTGTTGGTTGTCCCGATGTGTGCAATACATATTCCGTCGGAAATCAGAGGAGACATTCCTGTAAAAAACTGGGGTACCACATCTTTGAAATCTTCATTTTTCCAAATCAGTTTCCCGGTTTCAGGATTGAGGCATGTAAGGATACCTGTTGCACCAAAAGTCACTATTTTCCCATTCGCAATGGCAGGGGTACTCCTGGGACCGGGATGAGATGCAGCCGGTCCGTTTACAGCTGCAGCCTGATAAGTGTACTTCCATAACTCCTTACCTGAGGCAGCATCGAGGCACAGTACAACCTCTTCGCTCCCCTGACGGGTATTCAGGTATATCTTCTTTCCTGAGAGAACGGGTGTTGCATCACCGGTGCCAACACTCACTTTCCAGACCTGTGTAAGTGAAACCGGCCAGGTAGCAGGAGCCTTAAACGCAGTAACTTTGCTATCGCGCGTTGCCCCTCTGAACTGAGGCCAATCCTGAGAATAGGCAAATGTAGTTTGCAATATGACAAGCATTACTGCAAATAATTTAATGATACGAATCTCTTTCATAATAGTCTTTTATTTTTGTCCGCTGACAGGGTAAAAATATTCAAATTTTACAAATTTTCCAATTTAATATCCGTTGGGAAGTTGTTTATTTGTAACCTTATTTTATGGCTGATGTCTGGAACTTATTTCGGGGCAGATTAATGAGAAAAGATGCTTTTGAAGGAAAAAATGTACTTATAACCGGAGGAACGTCAGGACTTGGATTAGAGATGGTCAGGACTTTCCTGGGAAGAGGTTGTTATGTAACTGCGACAGGAAGAAGCAGTATGGGTTTCCAACACGAAAGGCTGAACTATATCCGGCTCGATTTCTGTGACCTTGGGGAAATTTCGACCTCAGTTAAAAATTTCGTACAGCAGAACGGCGGATTTGATATCATTATAAACAACGCCGGGGTTCTGAGCCCACCGGGATTTCTCCGGACCAAAAACGGACTTGAGTATACCTTTCAGGTTAATTTCCTGTCTCACCTTTTAATCGATGAAATTGTACTGATAAATAAACCGTCAGAAAGAAATCTGCTGATTGTGGCCGTGACATCCCCTGTTTACAGGATTGCACCTACCGATCTGGTGGCTGAGACTTTTGAACCGGAATATAAACCTTTTAAAGCATACTCCAGATCGAAGCTCTATCTGGCACTTTTATGTAAACATCTCCCTGAAAGATTTCCCGGGAAAAATGTCAGGTGCATAGGATTTGATCCCGGTGTATTCAGCTCAGGCATTTACCGTATGCAGAATACTCTTTTCAGACGATTATACAGGATCGCTGCCCCGTTCATGAGAAATCCTGAAAAATTGGCAGCCATGCTTGTTGGACTGCTTGAAAATGAGGACATAAAAACCGGAATTGTCTATGATTTCAGGAAAAGGGAAAGATCAATTCCCAAAATTGATGAGTCGGCACGCGCTATTTTCTGGAAGGATTGTTACAACCGCATTGAATCTTTTCTTGCGATGGGATAGTTGATATTATACCAAATGATAACTGGTATTAATTTCATAACTTTTGCATAATATAAAACCACTTTTTACTTTTGTGAATGTATGAATCGATTATTAATAAGTTCAGAATATGAAAAACTCATTTGTAAAAATCATGACGATGGCAATTTTAACAGGTTTATCAGGATGTTCGGGAGATATTGTTCCTGCAGGATGGAGTAGTAAGGAGACAGACAAATGGTTTGAGAAAGGCGAATGGCTTAACGGATGGACTGCAAAACCTGATGGTTCAATTAACCGTAAGGCATTTGCTGTTTCCTATTTTAAGCACAGGGAGAGATGGGATAAAGCATTTGCCTTTATGAAGGAGAATGATCTTACGAAGCTGGAACTCAGACGGTATGATATAGACGGAGATAATGCATATGCCCTTGTAAGTGAGTATCTGACCAAAAATGAGGAGGATGCCAGATATGAGGCTCACAGAAATTATATTGACGTTCAGTATGTTGTAAGCGGAAGTGAATTTATTGGTATAACACCAATTGCTATGAAAAAGGAGATTCTTGAAGCCTACGACCCTGCAAAAGATATTGAATTCTTGACTGTAACCCAGGGTGTTAATTTTAAGGCAATCCCTGACAGGTTTTTTATATTTTTCGCTGAGGATATACATCGTCCGGGGCAGAAAGAGGCTGAGAACCTGCCGGTACGCAAGGTGGTACTTAAGATAAAAATCAACTGATAAATCCGTTCATTATCTGCACTTTTACAGTTTTATTTGTTCGGCCTGTGAACAATATTTTGTATTGACGGGTTAGTATCATATTAGAGACTTCGGATGACAACACTATACGACCTTACAGAGGGAGAAGAGGGGATTATTCTGAAAATAAAGGGAAGAGGTCAGTTCAGGCAACGGCTCCTGGAGATGGGATTTGTACCGGGGAAAAATATTAAAGTTATCAAGAAAGCCCCGTTACGTGATCCTGTAGAGTATTACGTAATGGGTTATCATGTTTCTTTACGAAATAGTGAAGCCCAGCTTATCGAGGTTGACAGGTCGGGCAGCCCCAATGATCAGTTGCATACCAATGGAGTACTCGTTACAGAGGATACAGGCGGATCGTGGATTGAAAAAAGAAAGAATATTCAGGTTGCACTTATCGGGAATCCCAATTCGGGAAAGACAACATTCTTTAACTATGCCTCGGGGTCAAGAGAAAAGGTAGGCAACTATGCCGGCGTTACTGTCGACTCAAAAGAGGCTGTTTACAGGCAATCGGGTTATACTTTTTCACTTGTTGATCTGCCGGGGACATACTCGCTTAAGAGTTATTCTCCGGAAGAGATATATGTAAGAAATTATCTTTTTGACAATAAACCTGATATCGTAGTAAATATTGTAGACTCCTCCAATCTTGAAAGGAATCTGTATCTGACAACCCAGTTGATTGACATGGGCATACAGATGGTTGTTGCTCTTAATATGTCTGATGAGCTCGAAAAGAAGGGAGATATTCTTGACCATGTTTCGCTTGGGAAGCTGCTTGGAGTCCCATTTGTGCCAACCGTCAGTTCGAGGGGAAAAGGTATATCGGAACTATTCGACACAATAATAGAGGTTTATGAGAACAAAAATCCTTCTGTAAGACATGTTCATATAAATTACGGAACAGAAATTGAAAGTTCAATCTGTGTTCTTCAGTCGAAGATAAAGATCGAGGAGAACCTCTTGTTTACCAATATAATATCGGCCCGGTATCTGTCAATAGAGCTGCTCGAAAATGACAGGGAATTCAGCAGATCCATTTCAAGGTGTCTAAACTCCGAAGAGATAATCGCTACAGCACAAAAGGAAGTTCAGAAGCTTGAGAAGTATTATACCGATCCTATTGAGACTGTAATTACAGATCTGCGTTATGGCTATATTTCCGGGGCCCTGAAGGAGACACTAAAAGTCAACAGGGTTGAAAAGCAGCGGAGAACCAAACTCATTGATAATTACCTTACAAACAGGTACCTTGGAATACCGCTTTTCGCGGCCTTTATGTGGCTGATTTTCTATGCGACATTTAAGCTTGGCGGCTACCCGAAATACTGGCTTGAACTTGGTGTCTGGAGGCTTTCGGAATTAGTTACTGAAGGACTCCCGACAGGAATATTCCGTGATTTTCTGGTCGATGGTATAATTGGCGGGGCGGGAGGAGTACTGGTATTTCTTCCGAATATACTGATACTGTTCCTCTTCATATCTTTTATGGAGGATTCCGGATATATGGCAAGAGCGGTCTTTATCATGGATAAGCTGATGCATAAGATAGGGCTGCACGGGAAATCCTTTATTCCCCTGTTCATGGGCTTTGGATGTAATGTGCCGGCTATTATGGCCACCAGGATAATTGAGAGCCGGAGGGACAGACTTATTACCATGCTGATTACACCGTTCATGTCGTGCAGCGCCAGGCTGCCTGTATACATACTCTTTATAAGTGCACTCTTCCCAAAGAACCAGGGATCGATACTGTTCCTTCTTTATACTCTCGGAGTATTCCTTGCTATTGGATCAGCCCTGTTATTGAAAAGATTCTTTTTCAGAACGGCAGAGATACCGTTCGTAATGGAATTACCCCCTTACAGGATGCCGACTATCAGAAGCATATTCAAACATGTCTGGTTCCGGACCAGCTTATATTTCAGGAAAATAGGCGGTGTTATCCTGGTGGCATCAATAGTAATATGGATATTAAGCAACTTCCCTCTTAATGTCAAATATTCAGAAGATTTCGTTGCCAGGATATCAGAAATTGAGAAAAAATATCAGAATACCGGAAGCCGGAATTCAGAAGTACTGCCGGGAGACCTTGCTTTACAGAAAAATGAAGAGATAAGCAGGCTTCTGATACAGAAAAAAAACGAAAAGCAGAGTATGTCGTTCATGGGTATGATTGGACATGCTATTGAACCAATAATGAGACCATTGGGATTTGACTGGAAACTCAGTGTCAGTATCCTCACCGGAGTTGCTGCCAAAGAAGTAGTGGTCAGTACATTGGGGGTTTTGTATCAGAGTGATGATAAACTTCCGCACAATTCACTGGTCGGGAAAATCAAAATACAAACCGACAGTGAGGGAAAATTATTTTTTACACCACTCCTTGCTTTTTCGTTCATGTTGTTCATCCTTACCTATTTCCCCTGTATAGGTGTTGTGGCTGCAATAAAGAGAGAATCAGGAACCTGGAAATGGGCTGCATTCACAGTAATTTACACTACAACTGTTGCCTGGCTATTATCATTCACTGTATATCAGGCAGGAAGCCTGTTTTTTGCCTGATGTTGTTTCTGACAGCTTGTCATTCTGAGCTGTAATAGATGCTGAAAGCTATATAATCTATAACGTGCCGGGCAATGTAAATATCTCCCAGCGATTTGTTAACATTCTTAAGGATATCAAGTTGGGGATCCAGGAGCTCACTAAGTTTAACTTCAGTACCATCATCGAAAGTCAGAAGAATATCTCTTCTGTTGAAGAGTGAGGCATTAAAATCCTCAGTTCCGGTAATTTTAGCAGCAGCTTTTTCCTGCAGAATACCATCAAGGTAAACCTGCAAAGAATCTATCCCCGGGGTTCTTTTTATCGCGATATCTCCAATAGTCACAACATACTGGCTCTCTTTTCTATTAAAAGCATAACCATTAAAGAGTATACTCTCCATCAGAAGTGTATCATTCTCCTCAACCAGGGCAAATGATATCACCGACGTCTCACCTATCCGGCTGATCCTGTGAACAGAGTATCCTTCAGCAAAATAATAAGCCGAGGACAAAAAACTCCCTGAAACCGGGTCAGCAGTTGAAAGGATCTTCATCCTTCCAAGATTTGCCTTATCAAGTGAGAAACCTGCTTCAAGTTTATAGTCATGATCATTCCAGAGATTATAATAGAAATGATAGTCAGAAGCAGTGATTTTAAAATTGTTCTTCAGCACCGAGTCAGTCCTGGTATAGAAATGCAGATATTTCGGATGGAATATAAACCGGCCCGGCAGATTTACAATAAGCTTATCGCTTGGTCCTGTTCTGCTGAAGAGCCTGTAAGGGAAATAGAAGTGGTCCTGGATAACAGGTTGTGACTGGTAATCGTATATTCCTGCAATAAGGCTCAGATCTATGCTGTCGTGAAAGCTATCATCCGCTTTTGCTGCTTCCTCATTCACTGTAAGCAAAGGGTACCCTTTTGAAGATGAAATCTCATCAGCGGCCGTATTTATCTTTCCAATACTGTTTTCAAGTGATTCTTTCAGAGAGAGTTTCCGGTCATCGTCAGCGACCTTTGAACATTGCCATGTGGCGAGTGCTGACAAAATAATTATTGCCGATATAGCCCTTTTCATAATAATAATATTATTATTCCATTGTACAATTAACATGCTGTTGCATTAATAATACCACCATTATTTTCCGCAAATATATAACATTGAAATATAAAAACATGTAAATATCTCATTTCTATGCATATTATACGGAAGTTTTGGTCGAATGTTGCACTTAGTATTTAAAAGATGAATTTTGTAAATGGTATTTACCTTCTAAAGACTAATCCACTTGGATTTTAGCGGTAAGAATGATATATTTGCCTTTCTCGTCTGTGGCATTGGAAAATATTATAAATGAGATAAATAAACTTAAAACATTATGTTATGAGCAGAATAGTTATTAATAGTCTTGATTACACAAGGATAAAAAAGTGCATTAATGATGCGAAATTGTCGAAGACGATTAATGCCACGGAAGCCGAAAAGCTTATTAATGAGCTTGATAATGCCAAAATTGTTGAGCCCAGGGAGATCCCGTCTGATGTGGTGACCATGAACAGTGTTGTCAAGGTCCGATTCATAAATACTGAGAAACTGATTGAGTTTAAGATTGTATATCCTGATCAGGCTAATGTTAAGGAGAACAGGATATCTATTTTTTCGCCAGTAGCTACCGCCCTGATTGGATACAAGTCAGGTGATGAGGTTGAGTGGATTGTTCCGGCGGGGCTTACACGGATAAAGATTGAAGATATTATTTATCAGCCTGAAGCAGCAGGGGAGTATAATTTATGATCCATTGTGTAGGGAAGGAGTAATATTTTATAGTGGATGTTATGAAATTTAAAAATAAGTAATACTTTTGCGCTGCCTTTAAACGGTTTGGTTCCGTTTCAGGTATTTACAACGGGGTGTAGCGCAGCCCGGTTAGCGCATCTGGTTTGGGACCAGAGGGTCGCAGGTTCGAATCCTGCCACCCCGACAAAAGAAAAAGCCCTTTCAGCGATAGCTGAAAGGGCTTTGTTTATTCTGAGCGTTGCAAACACCGTTTGCAAAAGCGAAAGAATAAACAAAGCCCGTAGTCCCGCGGAACGCGGGACAGGGCTTTTACTTTCAGGCAACCCCCACGAGGATCACTGCAGGTAATCCTGCCACCCCTGAATTTCGTGTTCCGGCCATTTGTTTCTGACCTGTGCAAATAAATAAAATCCGCATAAATGTTATGCAGATAATTTAATTAAGAATTACAGCAACAGTACTTTATTTATTGGTATCGCTTTCCCGTTTAAGCCTGCGTGCAATTTCCTCGTTATATTCCTTTGCTTTTATATCCCTGATAAGCGAATACTCTTCCCTGCGTTTGGTGGCAGCTTTAATATCTTCCTCTTTGAATTTGGGAAAATGTTCCGGTATTAATATTTCGTTTTTCATTCTGCAAATATACAACAAAAATCTGCAAATTATTTTCGTTTGGAGCAAAAGTCTACATTGCAGGCCAAATGCAGTTGTCCACCACATTTGCTCTTACTTGTTTTGCACCCTTACGAAGATATCTCAGGCTTTATCAGGTGATTTTACCCTGGCAAAGAATGACCAGGAGAACGTGCTCTCTCACCTTACATTATTTTTTAGTATCCTTTAAGGAGCCTTTGAATATAAACTATTCATGATATGTATACTGGCGCTCCCCGATAATAACCAATCCCCTATCGTCTTTTACGATCGTTTTTATCCAGTTTCCCATTTCATCATATTCATATGTGAAATAGTTGGCCGCCGTGGTTTTCATGTCCTTGTCATAAAAAGTAAGGTCCATCATCTTTCCCTGCTCGTTGTATATAATCCTGTCCAGACCCAGAAGTTCACCCTCCTTACTATAGTTCTCGGAGCCGATCATGTCGCCGGCCTTATTAAAGAAGCTGACAGCTCTTCTGGAACTGAATCCGTCAGGTTCGGTTCTGAAATACTCCACTGTGTCCTTATTTATGCTTGTTTTTAAATTCCATTTATTGATAAGGGTATCAGCACCAGCACGATACTGCTCCAGCTCAATAATGTCACCCACTTCGTTGCAGCGAAGTTTCTGATATACCCTCAGAGTATCATCTTCTACATACCGGGCTGAGGTCAGTACGTCATTCTCCTTTATTAACTCCCATGATGATATAACTTTACCGGTTTCATCCATCTGTCTGCAGATAACAAGATCTCCGGCCACATCAAATACTGCTTCGAAATCGGGGGTCCAGTTCAGGGTGTCACGGTCTTTCATAGTAACCGGATTCCCTTTTATGTAGGAAGCACCTTCGGGTACTGCCCAGTAGTTTTTTTCGATGACACTCTTAACCCTGCCATCCATTTTTTCATAATATCCGCCATATGGAGTGTAGTCTCCAAGAATCGTGTACACTTTTTTTTCTTTCTCCATGCATCCGGAAAATGCAAGGATCATTACCAGGAACAGAACTGTAATTTTTTTCATCTTAGTATAGTTTTGATATTAAATGGGTTACAATCTGTTTGCTAATTCCGGGGTAACAAATATCACTGACTTTACCGGCTCACCTCGCCCGGAGGAAAACTATATTTATCTGAGTTTAGGTTCGCTGAGTTCGCAAACCTGGTTGTGATTTTGGTCAATCGTTTGTAATACAAAGGAATATATTCATAATTTAACAGTAATTTCCGGGAATTCGGGAATGAATGTTTCATGTCAGATTAAAAATATTCACCAAGTTACGAAATGAGAAAGCTTAAGTCAAATAAATTATTTGCCTGATCAGTAAATAATTCCGGGAAAAAAACTATAATGCCATGGGAGCCGTAACCTGTCAGAATATAAATCGGAGTGTGAGATTTCAATGGCTGCCGGAGCACCTGCAATTCTTCATATCTTATAAAAATCGTTACTATCTGGATTACATATAAATAATAAATTGCAGGGGGAAATTTAATTTTCTTAACAGATAATTGAACAGCGAATAGCTTTTTATTTTTAATTTTAGGACGAACTCTTTTAAAAACTTAAATAATCTATACTTATGAAAAACTTATCACGCAGAAAATTTATTACGAGGACCTCAGCGGCCGCAGCTGGAGCTTTAATGCTTCCCGGTCTTGTGGGATGCGGCAGCGGCAGTGGCAAAAAAGTCAAAAGCGATGGTAACGGTAAAGTAAGAATTGCTGTTATCGGTGTTGGCGGGCAGGGACAGCAGAACTGGAGTGACTGTATGGACGAAAATGTCGTGGCTTTATGCGATGTCAGCGATACAGCGGCAGCAGAAGGTTTTAAAACATTCCCCGAAGCGAAGAGATTTAAGGATTTCCGTGTTATGTTCGACCAGATGGCCAACGAAATTGATGCTGTTATTGTGGCCACTCCCGACCATACTCACTTTGCAGCAGCCATGTCTGCCATGCAGCTCGGAAAGCATATTTGCGTTGAAAAACCGCTTGCTCATAATATCTGGCAGTTGCGGACTCTTCGCAAAGCTGCAAAACATTACAATGTAATTTCGCAGATGGCAAATCAGGGTCATGCTACTGTTGGCATCCGTTATGTTAAAGAATGGTACGAAGCCGGTATTCTCGGTGATGTGAAGGAGGTATTTGCCTGGTTCAACGGACCGGAGTTCACTCCCAAAGGATATTTTCTCAAGCCCGATACCTATCCTCCACAGGAAGAACCTGTACCGGAAGGTCTCGATTGGGATCTCTGGTTAGGACCTGTGGCCACCCGTCCTTACAGCCATTTTTATATCCCGCGTTTCTGGAGGGGATGGTATGAAATGGGGAACGGAGAATTGGGTGACTGGGCCTGCCATACTCTCGATGCTCCTTTCTGGTCGCTCGATCTCGGGATGCCGACATCAGTAGACTCAGTATTTAAGACCCCCAACACACCTGACGGATATGTTTGCGATCAGTCAATATTAAAATTTGAATTTGCAGCCCGTGCAGCTAAACCACCTGTAACCCTTAACTGGTTTGAAGGCGGATTAAAGCCTGAAAACCGTCCGGAATGGGGACTCCCGGAATTACCCGGATCAGGAATGATCATGGTAGGAGATAAAATTTCGTTAATGACCGGTGGCAGACCAAATGATCCCAAGCTTCTTGTTCCCGAAGAGGACTGGAAAAAGTTTTCAGAAAATCTTCCGGCCGAAACTATTCCACGTGTTGAGGGAGGACCAAGAGCAGAATGGATTAGAGCTATCAAGGGTGAAGGCCCGATGCCGGGATCTGAATTCGAGTATTCAGCACGTCTCACCGAGATGGCATCACTCGGTGTAATGGCCCAGAGGTTTAATACCCGTATCGAATATGATTCTGATAATATGAAAGTTACAAATCATCCTGAATTCGATATCTTTATTAAGGAACCGGTACGTGATGGATGGTCATTCGGTGAAAATCTGTGGACATAGATCCGGCTGTTTTTAATGGGTATATAAGAAAATCTTATATATATGAGGGTGTTCTAAAAGAGCACCCTCTCTTTTTTGTCAGGAGAAAGAAATCATGGTTACTACCTGTGTCTCAAAAAACCTGATATGAACCGGACACCCTGTGTCCCCAAAAAAACAATTCCTTTTTAAATGACAATAATTTGATCCGGTCAGAATGCCTTAGTATATTTGTTTAGAAATTAATATCCTGTACGAAAATGAATAAAAGAGCATTCCTTAAAACCGGACTTCTGGGTTTGGCAACAATAGTGATTCCCCGTAAAGTCCTCAGCCTCGAATACTATCCCATGCCTTCTGAAAAAAAATGGGCCATCCTCTATTCCACATGGTGCGGATCAGCACGCGATGCGGCAGTTTGGATCTCCGAAGGCATGAATGGAATAGCCAACGTCTTTGATGTACGTGAAAATCCGGACCTTTCAAAGTACGATCATGTTATTGTCGGAGGAGCAATCCGTTCCGGTAAAGTTTCTCCGGAGATGCAGGAGTACCTGGGAAAAAACAAGGAGATACTCAGTAGCAGAATTCGTGGATATTTTGCCGTTTGTGGTAACATGATGCGCCCTGTTGGTCCTGAACAGACAACAGCGTTGATTGATAATCATCTGGCAAAGATCTGTGAAGTAAGCAATTTGCCATCAAAGGTATTTCTGGGCAGAATAACCTTCGGACTGATGGAACCTTCTGTGAGAACGCAGATGTCCGGGATGACGGAATATGACAACCTTAAAAGATCAGAATGCATGGCTTTCGGAGTTGTCTTTAATGCAGGAAGGTGACATCGCCTACCAGATCGAAATATTCTCCATCAGCATACTGTCCTGTTGCTCTCCAGACATATACTCCCTGCAGGGCAAGATTACCGTCTCCAAAATATCCATCCCATCCTTTATGAAGGTCGTGACTCTCATAGATCAATACCCCCCATCTGTTAAAAATCTGAAGCCTGTATTCAAGCACATTTTCAAAGAATGGTCTGAACACAAAATCCATCTCAGGGTTTACTCCTTCAACCCAATGACCACCCGTAGGTCCGGTCTCATTCCATTTGAATACTGACGGGAAGCTTATCTCCCCTGTCTTCCATTGAACTTCAACAGGAGTGTCAAGGACGGTTGAGTCAATGCACCCTTCTTCTGAAACAACAGTAAGCGACACATTATATGTTCCGGGGCTTTCGTACTTATGATACGGATTCTCTTCCACTGAGGTCTCTCCGTCTCCGAATCTCCAGGTATACGCCGAACCATACTGGCTGTAATTATAAAATACAACTATCTGTTCATTATTTATTACCTCTGTCGGATAGGCATCGAAAATTGCAGACGGATTCTGATACACAGTAATTATTTCACTATGAACAGCCTGCCCTGAGATGTTGTTAACTATCAGTCTGACAATATAATTCCCGGCTACATAATATGTATGTTCGGGGTTCACCGCGGTGGAGTATACCTTATCCCCGAAATCCCATATATAGGATTCCCCATGTTCGCTGGTATTGATAAACTTAACTGTTAACGGGCTGCATCCTGTTGTATCCGGACCGAAGCCTGCCAAAGGAACAGGCGGCATTAATACCCTGATATGAATTGTGTCGGAACCCATACATCCATATCTGTCCGGAAATGTTACATAGTGAATAATGTGAGTTCCCAGACCTGCCTGGGCAGGATCGAAAACGATACCACTTATACCTGTCCCGGAAAATGATCCGCCCAAAGGGCTCGCTTCCAGCGTCAGTGGAGGGGAATTTATATACACTGTCCCGACTCCGGTAATCATGACATCGGGATAAGGCACAACAGTTATCACGGCAGTATCTGAATCTTTGCAGTCAGGATTAATCAGATTGTAGCTGATAATATGATCTCCTGATCCTGCTATATCAGGAAAAAATTTGTCCCCGGCAACACCTGGCCCTGACCAGATACCTCCCATGTCATGAGCTGCCAGAGTGATTGGAGGAGCCGTTATACACAGAGTATCAAGAGGATTTATTGTAGCGTCGGGTGTGGCGACATTTATAATTATATGGTCGCTGCTGGTACATCCGTTCTCATCGATAACAGTGTAGTATATATCATAATTTCCCGGTCCGTGGATTGAAGGATCGAAAGTATTACCGGAAACTCCCATACCGCTCCATACTCCGCTGGTATCGAAAGCAGTAAGTGAAATTATTGAATCGGTTGCACAAAGGGTGCCGACGGGTGTTATAGTAGCATCAGGTACAGGCATTACAGTAACTATCGTTTCATCCTGGTCACTGCAGCCATCTGCATTTGTAATTGAATATCGTACGACATGATTGCCCGCCCCGGCAATCTCCGGATCAAACCTGTTCCCTGTAACACCGTCTCCGGACCATACTCCTCCGTCATCATGGGCTGTCAGAGTTACAGGATCATCGTTGGCACAAAGAGTGTCAACCGGATTAATTGTAGCGTCAGGATAAGGGACAATCAATATGATAGCCGTTGTTACAACAGGAGGATGATCTCCGTTCTCATGATCATCAGGACCTCCCGGGATATCAGGATCGTCGTAAGGATTACAGTAGTTCCAGTTCCGGAGGGTCACTTCAAAAAAATCACCTATTTCCTTATCATCATCGACATGTATGACATCCGACCAGACACCTGATCCGGTAACCGGACCTGTAAGTGTGACTATATCACCATAATACTCAAAACTTCTTCTCCTTCCGTCAATTGTCACAGGCGTTCCCTCCATTCTGAGGTCAGTACCGTAAATCCATTGTATCCATCGTGTATTTACATTGGGATTATCCCTTTCCTGAGGAGGGACACAGTTAAACCGGGTAAGGTCCTGAAACCGGACGTCGGCGCTGTTACCATAACATACCGGGAATATCTCCGGGTTTATATGCATCTCACCACCGTTATTATCATCATTATCCCAGACTGTAACTATCTGTTCCTGGGTTGACGATGTGCAGGTTACCCCGTCGACTACCAGCATTGCCTGAGGATGATAATTGCAACGATCGCCAGCTGATGTATAGATGTTACTGGCTGTTGCCTCGAATACTCCGTGACTGGTTTCATTAGCCGGTACAGTAACTACTGACCCATTATCCCAGTCAAATATTATACTTACCCGGGTTCCTGCATTATTCACACCGGTATAACTAACGCTCCAGACAGCTGTTACCGGGGAACATAATTTGTCGGGTGTAATATTGTTGGCTTTTGATAAAATAGAACAGGTCTGTCCCGAAACACTTAGTGATATTAAATGTAAGGTTATATAAAAAAGTAATTTTTTCATCAACCAGCGATTTTCTAATCCGGTACCTGTTAAACTATTTTAACGTCGGTATAGCCTTTACGGTTACATTAATCTGTGTATTTTTTGGGTTTTCTCTGTTCATAAACAAAAGCAGTACATGTACTTTTATCTGAATTACGGTGCTTTTTGATCCTTTCTCAGGGTTCGCTGCCTTAACGGGGCAGGTTATCAGGCATCAACACAAATTATAAACGGATAAAAAGAAGGGTAAGTATTGGTCCTGTTTTTTTAATCTAAAAAAATGATAATCCGGAATATGTCGTATATGAACTTTTATCCTGTTAAAATGTTAATGTAAGTGATATAAACCAATAAAATCATTATATGAACAAATTCCGTTTTCCCCTGACAGTTTTATTCTTATTTATTTCCCTGGTTGTTTTTGCTCAGGGTAACGACTTTTATTCATTTAAAGTAAAAACCCTTGAAGGCTACGATTTCGATCTTGCCACTCTGAAGGGCAAAAAAGTAATGATTGTGAATACTGCTTCCAAATGCGGTTTTACTCCTCAGTTTAAAGACCTTGAAGAATTGCATGAGACTTATGGTGATAAGCTGGTGATCCTGGGATTTCCGGCCAACAACTTTGCCAATCAGGAACCTCTTTCCCCATCGGAGATCCGTGAATTCTGCACTCAGAATTATGGTGTAACATTCCGGATGATGGATAAGATTTCAGTAAAAGGCGACGATATCCATCCTCTTTATGCCTGGCTTACTGAAAAGGACAAAAACGGGGTAATGGATTCTGAGGTCAAATGGAATTTTCAGAAATACCTGATTGACGAAAATGGTAAAGTGGTTGATGTACTCTATTCACGGGAGAAACCCGGTTCAGAAAAAGTTGTTGATTGGCTTACCGCCAGGTAATTAAAAATCGCCCGTTTATCCGGACGATTTTTAACAGACGGGCCAGATTTTGCTCTTTAGTGTTTATTTAAAACTTATAGTCAGAATATCACCCGATCTGCTGACAGGATATGTCTTAAGTGCAACTGTAGCCGGTCCCTGAATAACAGCTCCCTGGGCTGAAAATGCCGAGTTATGAACAGGGCACTGGAAAAGGTTGGTTGTATAATTATAAGCCAGTGTTCCACCCTGATGTGTACAGATACTATCCACAGCTACAAAAACATTACTTCCCATGTTTGCTATCAGCTTACCCTGGATGATTATATATCCTCCTGCAGTGTTTAAAGCTGAATAGGATGCATTAGTCAGGTCAATTGAAATAGAGTCGGTGTTACCTCCCGGAGTCAGAGGATCTTCATCCTTTGAACAGCCCGCAAATACTCCTGGCAATACAATCAATGTTGCACCACCTAATATTACTTTCTGTATTATATCTCTTCTGGTCATAATATTGATTTTTTACATTATTAACAACCGGAAATAATTTCTGTTCGTGTAAAATAAATTCAAAATTAGCATTTTAGTAAACAGATTCGTTAAAGTCGCCGGACTATTTACCTTCTTCTGCAAGGTATTATTCGTTGTGTGTTCAAATCAGAAAAGGAACGAACATTTTTGTTTCCCTGATATATGCAACATATTCATCCCCGAATTTTTCCACCATCTCTTTTTCTTCAACCCTGGAAGTTACATAAACTGCCAGAAAGTTCACAATGGCGGCGGTAAGCTGGACGGGTCCGGGGTCCTTCATCATAACACCTGTCCCCAGCAGAAAGAGGGACATATACAAAGGATGCCTGATATACCGGTATAAGCCTGACTTTACCAGTACTGTTGTTTCCTCAAAGTTTGCGCCGGATTTTCCCCTGCCCTTCAGAAGGATTATCCCCTCAAGTCCGGCATAGGCGGAGAATATAAGAAGTATCCAGGAAATGATCTGTTTAACTGAAGCCGGATCATGAAACCAGACTTTCAGATTCAGAAGGATCAGGATGAAAATACTTTCAAATGCGAAAAATCTGGGGATCCCGTGGTACCGTTTATGTTTTATTGAGTAGAACCACGAGAAGAGAATGATTACCAGAGTCCCGATCGAGAGGGCGGTATAATTCATAATTACAGTTATTATTGAATTCCTTTTTCGTTTACCTTTCTTATGTAGTTGTAAACTTCTGTCTGGGAATGAATCGTTTTCCGGCCTGGTTTCACAAATTTATTTGACAAAAGCGGATCGAGTTTCCGTGCTTTTACATTGTCGCTCCACTGGATCTCAAATATATGTTTCATTTCATTTTTGATCGATTTGTCAAAGACAGGGCATGTAACTTCAATCCTGTGTTCAATATTACGGGTCATCAGATCGGCCGACGAGATGAAACACTCTTCGTCACCATCGTTACAGAAAATCATAAACCTCGTATGCTCGAGGAACCTGTCCACTATCCCTATGGCCCTTATGTTTTCACTGAAATCACCTGATCCCGCTACCAGAGAGATCATACCCCTTATTATGAGCCTGATCGTAACGCCTGCCATGCTGGCTTCGTAAAGATGATTGATTATATCGTTGTCTGTAAGGTTATTAAGCTTAATGTATATGAAAGCCTTTTTGCCGGCTTTTGCGTTTTTAATCTCATTGTCGATAAGGAGTGTCATCCTGTTCCTGAGAAAGAAAGGGGATAAAACAAGATGATAGAAATTATCTTTTCTGTAATTGACATTAAAAAAGCTGAATGTTTTATAGACTTCGTTGGTTATTTTCTTATTTGTTGTCAGCAGAAGGTGATCGGTGTAGATTTTTGCAGTGTCCTCATTGAAATTTCCTGTTCCGACAGCTGCGTAACGCTGAGTTACATCATTTTTTACCCTTGTAATCAGGCATAGCTTGGCATGAACCTTTAAGCCCGGGACTCCGTAAATAACCCTGACACCCTCTTCCATAAGCCTGTTGCCCCACAGGATATTGGCTTCTTCGTCAAATCTTGCCTGGAGTTCAACCACTGTAGTAACTTTTTTCCCGTTTCTGACTGCATTCATAAGGGCATTAATTACACTCGAATTTCGTGCAAGCCGGTAGAGTGTAATCTGTATTGAAGTTACCAGCGGATCGATGGAAGCCTCCCTGAGAAGGTCTATAAAATGATCGAAGGGGTGATAGGGGAAAAAGAGCATTATATCCTTCTTTTTTATTGCAGCCAGGATACTTTTCCCATGATGAATATCCCTGTGGGGTACCGGTAGAAGAGCTTCGTAATAGAATTTTTTCTTTCCCAGATCAGGGAAGTGCATAAAGTCCTTAAAATTATGATACCTGTCGCCCGGGATTATCACATCATCAGGTCCGAATTTAAGTTTTTTGGTCAGGATTTTCAACAGGTCGGGTGGCATCTCCCTGTCGTAAATAAATCTCACAGGCGATCCCCACTTGCGCAACTGAAGGCTCTTTGACAACTTATCAATATAACTTTCAGAGATATCGTCGGCAATTTCAAGTTCAGCATCCCTTGTCAGTTTTACCGTATAAGCGGATATATCATCAAAGTCAAAGATGAAAAATATATCCTTCAGCCCGAACCTGATAACATCATCAAGGAAAATAATATACTTATCGTCGCCTTTATCAGGAAGAACAATAAATCTTGGAAGTACGTCTGACGGGACCTCCAGCAGTGCAAATTTCTTTTTCAGGGTCTCCTTTTTGACAAGGAGTATAGCAAGGTATATAGCATCGTCAGTAAGATTAGGAAGGTCCGAATCCTTTTCAATAAGGAAGGGCATCAACCTTGAACGTACCTCCTTAATAAAATATTTCTGTACAAATTCAGCCTGCTCTTTGCTGAGTTCCTTCTCATTTACAAAATGAATTTTGTGCTTTTCCAGTTCTTCAATAAGAATTGAATAGATCTTTTCAAACTTCGTGTTTTGTTCTATTACTATTTCAAGGACCCTTTTAAGTGTCTGTTTTGGGTTATATCCCAGGATCTCCTTTGATTTGGGACCAAAAACAGAAATTCTTTTAAGGGTGGCAACTCTGACTCTGAAATATTCATCGAGGTTATTTGAATATATTCCAAGGAACTTAAATCTTTCAATAATGGGGATATTCCTGTTTTCAGCTTCCTGAAGCACCCTTTCGTTAAATGAAAGCCAGCTGATCTCCTTGGGTATATAAGTCTTGCTCATATCGTCTTTTCCGGTTTTAAAAAGAATTCCCGCTTCCCTTTATGGTGAACTACCCCTGACCATGAATCGGTTTTGAAAGATAAGCAAACAACGCCGCTTTTCGGCAAAAAATCGCAACCTTCCTTAGATAATCTGTCGGGGATCTCCGTGAAGGACGGATTGTGGCCAAAACAAATCACGGTATCAGCTTCATCATTAAGCTGAGATATCATGTCCGAAAAAGAATTCACATTTATGTTAAAATACAGGTCGTCCTTGAGAATGATCAATTCAGGATCATACCCAAGTTCCCTGGCAAAAATAAGCGCTGTCTCAAGTGCCCTGAACGCCGGACTGCTGATAATAATACCAGGATCAGTCACCTTCTCCTTCAGATTTAAAGCAATTTGCTTCGAGACATGTTTCCCTTTCGGGGTAAGTGATCTTTCAAAATCAGGCAGGAGAGGAGTTGGCTCTTCAGCCCTGCCATGACGAACAAAGATTATTTTTTTCATCCGTAAAGGTCTTTTTTAACAGTAACAGTGAAATACGTCCGGTGTACCTAGTCGCCAAAGCTTGTCCCCATATTTTTCGCCTTAATAACGAGAGGATCGTCCGGATTGACCAGTTTCAGTTTCCCTGATACTTCCTCAAGAGGTACCGGGACAATTTCATTATTTTTCAGGGCAACCATCTTCCCGTAATCACGTTCTGCAATCATTTCAGCCGCAGATGTGCCATACCTGGTTGCCAGCACACGGTCCATGGGAGAGGGGGTACCTCCCCGCTGTATATAACCAAGCACAGTTTCCCTTGTCTCCAACCCGGTCAGCTCATTTATCCTCTGACTCATATAGTGAGCCGGCGAATGCTCTTTGCCAGGAGTTTTTATACCCTCTGCAACCACAACAATAGTGTAAGGTTTATTCTCACTTGCCCTGTGAAGAAGATATTCAGCTATCTTTTCATCGCTGTGAGGGATCTCGGGTATCAGAATAACATCCCCTCCTCCTGCTATTCCCGAATAGAGAGCAAGCCAGCCTGCATTATGCCCCATAAGTTCTATAATCATTATACGCTTGTGCGAATTGGCAGTAGAGTGAAGCCTGTCGATAGCCTCAGTGGCTATATTGACTGCAGAATCAAATCCGAAAGTAACATCAGTTCCCCATACATCGTTATCAATCGTTTTTGGGATCCCGATAACATTAAGACCCTCCTGTGACAACAGATAGGCAGTTTTCAACGTACCGTTGCCTCCTATGCATACCAGACAGTCCAATCCCATCTGCTCGTAGTGCTCTTTGATCAGCACTGGTTTCTTTATCTCATTTTTACCTTTTCCGCTGCCTTTAAAAGGCTTCTCCCTTGAAGTTCCCAGGATTGTTCCTCCCAGGGTCAGTATTCCGGACAGATCCTTTTCCGTAAGCTCCCTGTACTCCTTATTGATAAGCCCTGTAAATCCATCACTTATACCTACCACATTCATGCCGTATTTCACTATGGCTGTTTTACCAACCCCCCTGATGGCTGCATTAATCCCGGGGCAATCTCCTCCTGCAGTCAGGATTCCGATTCGTTGACCTCCATGTATCTTTCCCATTGCAGATATTTAAATTATACAAGCAAATTTAACTTTTTAACGGTGATTAAGAAATTATAAATCGACTTAATACTGAAGCCGCTGATATCTTTTGTCCAGCCTGACTGCAAGTTTTTGCCGATCCCCTGTGATTCCTTTTATTCTACCCCGCCAGAGGAAAAATCATGTAAAAACAGCCAGACTGAAAAACTTGCCTGTCTGCTTCCAAAAGCTTATATTTATGAAATCCGAACCATCCCTTTGCAGAAACAAATGAATTCTGATTTTATCAGGCTGAAAGATATAAAACCGGCACTTTCATCGTATATCCGGGAGGCGCTTTTGATGCTTGACCCGGCTGTTACTCCCGGCGATAAGAGTGTTCATGATGTTCGTGTTTTGTTGAAGAAGTCCAGAGCAGTTCTGAAACTGATCAGACTGCAGGTAAATGAGGCTTTTTTTAACAGGGAGTACAGCACCTTAAGAGAAACAGGCAGAATGATGAGCTCCTGGCGCGAAAATTCGGTTCACAGGAAAATCCTTAAGGATCTGAGAAAAAGACATCCTGATGTTTTCGGGCAGCTGGAAAATCATGCAATGATTCACGAACTGTTGGAAAAACCTGTCAATGAATCAGCACTGCCCGCCAACGGGAGTAATGAAGTGCTTAAGATTATTAAATCACTGAATAAATCGGGGTTCAGGATCAGGTTTGAACCGCTTGCCGGTATTGATCCCGTTCAGCTTTTCAAAGAACTGGAAAATACCTTTACAGGAGTAATGGAGTGTTATCTGCTATCCCGCAATGATCCGGTAACAAAAAACCTGCACGAATTCAGAAAACGGGCCAAGGATCTTTTATATCAGCTCTACTTTTTCAGACCCATTGCACCACCTCAGGTTAAGAGTCTGGAAAAAAAGATGGATGCAATTACCCGCAATATTGGAAAGCATCACGATCTTGCCATGCTGCTGAAGGCGATCGGCTATAAATATCCGGGTGAAAATAGTGCTCCTCTCAATCAACTTGTTTTGATAATAAGGGGAGAACAGGACAGATGCCTGTCAAAAGTGTGGCCCACGGCTTACAGGATTTTCTGCCCGGGAAACAATCTTATGAGTCTGATGGGGTTTAAAATTCTGATGATTTAACTGAAAAATATTTTTTATTTTGAACCGGATAGTTGGATTTTTAATTTACAGATTGTTAATTTGTTAACACTATGGTTTTGATCGAAGGTTCTTTACGTATACATTTATCTATATATATAAATACAAGTAAAAGTTTTTTTTCTAATTTTACGCATTCCTTTACTATCAAATAGTGCATGACCAACAGGAGAGAATTCATTAAAATTTCAGTTCTTGGAGCCGGTGCGCTGGCGGCCGGTGCTGGAACCTTTAAATTAATCAGGGCATTGTCCCTTCAGGGCGAGACCGGAAAGTTGCAGGTCGATCTGAAGCGCACTCCTACCTATTGCGAAATATGTTTCTGGAAATGTGCCGGATGGGTTTATAAAACATCGGAGGGTAAGATATGGAAGATTACCGGCAACGATGAAGATCAGCATTGCAACGGCCGGTTCTGTCCGCGTGGCACCGGAGGTGTCGGTATGTATTATGACGAGGACCGTCTGAAAACACCACTGATAAGGGTTGAAGGCAGGGACAAACAGGTATTCAGAGAGGCCACATGGGATGAGGCCCTGGAGTATATATCCGTAAGGATGAAGGAGATATCGGCGAAGTATGGACCCGAAAGCATGGCTCTGTTTACACACGGGTCGGGTAGCAGCTATTTCTCCAATCTGTTTAAGGCTTACGGATCGGCCAATATTGCCGAGCCTTCGTATGCGCAGTGCCGTGGACCAAGGGATGAAGCTTTCCTGGCCACATTCGGGGAAGAGGTATATTCACCGGAGGTTACTGATATCCGGGATTCCAGATGCCTTGTGTTAATTGGTTCACATCTGGGAGAAAATATGCATAACGGGCAGGTTCAGGAGATGTCGGATGCTATTGACAAGGGAGCAATAATCATTACTGTTGATCCAAGATTTTCAACTGCTGCAGGTAAGTCAAAGTACTGGCTCCCGATAAAGCCCGCAACTGATATGGCTCTGCTTCTGGCCTGGATACACGAAATAATCTATAATGAATTTTATGATAAGAAATACGTTGAAAAGTATTGTACGGGATTTGAAGAGCTGAAGCAGCATGTAAAGGATTTTACTCCTGAATGGGCTTATGGGATAACTACTGTCAGGCCCGATCTGATCCGTGCAACCGCAAGGGAGATGGCTGATGCATCACCTGCCGTTCTGGTTCATCCGGGCCGGCATGTCACATGGTATGGTGATGATACGCAGAGAGTAAGGGCTATTGCGATTCTCAACGCAATTCTTGGCTCCTGGGGCAGGAGAGGAGGCTTTTTCAGACCTTCAAGGTATGAGGTTCCTCAGCCCGCAGTGCCGGCTTTTAAAGAACCTTCAAAGTTGTGGGCCGATATTTTCCCCGGTAAATATCCGGGAGCCAGCACTGCAGTAACAAATGTTCTGATCGATGCATCAATTCCTGAAAACAATCCGTCTTATCCGGTAAAGGGGTGGTTTGTAAATGCAACAAATCTGCTTCTGACAATACCTGATCAGGCCCGTACCCTGAAGGCAATTCAGAATCTCGACCTTATTGTTGCTGTTGATACCATGCCAATGGAGATAACCGGATGGGCTGACGTCATTCTTCCTGAGTGTACTTATCTCGAAAGATATGACATCCTGAGAAACAGTCCGCACCGGAAACCTGCTATCGCACTCAGAATGCCGGCAGTGGAACCGCTGAATAATACAAAACCAGGATACTGGATAGCCAGGGAACTTGCCAGAAAGCTTTCACTTGAATCGTGGTTCCCTTATGAGAAACAGGAAGATCTGCTCGACTGGCAGCTTAAGCAGATGGGATCTTCACTTGAGGAGATGCAAAGAATAGGAGTCAAAACCTTTGAAAGGGAGTTTGATGATATTTATATTACGGAGGATGAAGTCGTTGAATTCTATACTGATTCCGGAAAAATAGAGCTCTATTCGATCTATTATGAGCAGATGGGATTTGATCCCCTGCCAGTTTATGTAACTCATGAGGAACCAGCTGAGGGATATTACCGGCTTATTTACGGCAGAGCCCCCATGCATACATTCAGCCGTACCTCAAATAATCCGAATCTGACTGACCTTATGGATGAAAATAGTGTATGGATCAATCCCAGGGTTGCCATGGAATGGGGATTACAGACCGACCAGTATATCTGGTTAAAGAACCAGGATGATATTGTTACCGATTTTCCTGTAAAGGTAAGGGTTACTGAACGCATCAGATGGGATTCCGTTTATATGGTTCACGGATTCGGACATGCACAGAAAGAACTTAAAAGATGTTACGGAAGGGGCGCCAGTGATACCCAGTTGATTACTAAAGTACTGGTCGACCCGATAATGGGAGGAACTGGTATGAGAGGTAATTTTGTGACATTTCTGACTGAAAAATCTGAGGAGGAGGTTGCATCATGAGATACGCAATGGCTGTTGATACGAAAAAATGCGTGGGGTGCAGTGATTGTGTTGTTGCATGTCAGACAGAGAACAGTGTCCCTATTGGATTTTGCCGCGAGTGGATTGTTGAGGTGACAGACGGAACCTATCCTCAGCTTGAAATGGAAATACGGTCGGAAAGGTGTAATCATTGCGTTAATGCACCATGTGTAAGATGCTGCCCTACCGGAGCCAGTCACTATTCCGACGGCGGTATTGTACTGGTAAAACCGACTGAATGCATAGGTTGCGGAGCATGTATCGCTTCGTGTCCCTATGATGCCAGATATCCACATCCGGAAGGTTATGTCGATAAATGTACATTCTGCATCCACCGGTTGAAGAACGGTATGTTGCCGGCATGCGTCGAAGTATGTCCGACAAAATGTTTGTATTTCGGCGATCTCGATGATCCGAACAGTGATGTGTCCGGTATCCTCAAAAAAAGAAAGTATAAAACGCTGATACCTGAGGCCGGTACAGATCCACAACTTTATTTTTTAATATGATATTTTAATTACCGAAATTATGAAGGAAGAATTAATTGTCAGTGGCAGGATGAACCAGATGATAGATCCACAGCTTCATATCTGGCACTGGCAAATCCCATTATACCTTTTCCTGGGAGGTATGGCTGCAGGAATTCTTTGTTTTGCCGCTCTTTATTATATCAGAGGAAAGGAAAAAGAGTACAGGACAGCAGTATATATTACTCCATTTCTCGCACCCGTGCTTCTCGTACTCGGGTTATTGGCTTTGTTTGTCGACCTGAGGCATAAGCTCTTTTTCTGGCAGCTCTATACAAATATCAAACTGCAGTCACCGATGTCGTGGGGTGCCTGGACGCTTATGGTCATCACTCCGGTATCCTTTATATGGTGTGCCCTTCACATAAAAGAACTTTTTCCGGAATGGGACTGGAAATATAAATGGCTCAAATCCCTTGAATCATTTTTTAATAAGCAGAAAAAAACACTCGCATGGATCATGCTGATCTATGGAATAATTCTGGGAATCTATACAGGGATACTTCTTTCGGCTTTTAATGCCCGGCCTCTCTGGAACACCTCAATTCTGGGTCCGCTATTCCTGGCCTCCGGATTATCAGCCGGGGCTGCCGCAACACTTATTCTGTCAAAAGATCCTGCAGAGAGAAAAAAATTTTCCAGGATAGACCTTGTGATTATCGCTGTGGAACTTTTTCTCATCATCCATATGTTTATGGGATATCTGGCGAGTACCCAGGTTCAGATTGATGCAGCAGGATTGTTCCTGGGAGGCGAGTATACAATGTCGTTCTGGATATTCGTGGTATTTTTAGGGTTACTGTTCCCCGGTATTCTGGAAATTATGGAACTCCGGAAATTTCATATCCCCCCCCTGATCCCTGCAGTTCTGGTAATTTTTGGCAGTCTGATGCTGAGATTTATTATAGTTTATGCCGGTCAGGTAAGCCGATGGCTGTATTAATAAACCGTGGAGGAATTGAATATCAAACCAAAATGATTGATAATTAATTAAGAATTGCAAAATATGTCAAAGTCAGTGAAATCGGGAAAAACAAAATACCTCAATCCATATATTGGAGGGGTGTTGCTGGGATTGGTTCTTCTATCTGCTAATTTTATTGCCGGGAGGGGATTGGGAGCCAGTGGTGCAGTAAAAAGCACTGTTGTCGCAACAATGACGACCATTGCACCGGCATCGTCTGAAAACTCAAAATTTGTAAAGGAATTTCATGAGTCACATGAAGGTAATCCCATGAAAACATGGCTGGTTTTTGAGATGCTGGGTGTAATTGTTGGAGGGTTCCTTTCAGGTGCCCTGGCCGGGAGGCTTAAGTTAAAAGTGGAACATTCCCCTAAGATAACATCTGGTCGCAGGCTGATCTTTGCCCTGGCCGGCGGGATCCTGTTCGGTTTTGGTTCGCAGCTCGGACGCGGATGTACAAGCGGTTCAGCCCTAAGTGGCATGGCAGTATTGTCGTTGGGTGGATTTATTACCATGGCGGCAATATTCGGTACGGCTTACGTCCTGGCTTACTTTTTCAGAAGAAACTGGATTTAAATACCTGTTATGTTTATCAGGCTGGCACAGACAAAATAATTTAAGAGTGTAACAAGACAAATATTATTATTTATGGGACCTTTAGCTATCAACGGAATAATTTCTGAAAATACAAATCTCTTTCTTGCTTTTATTATCGGAATAGGTTTTGGATTTGTACTTGAGCAGAGTGGATTTTCATCAAGCAGAAAACTGGCCGGAGTATTCTACGGCTACGATACCGTAGTGCTCAAAGTTTTTTTTACCGCAGCTATAACTGCCATGCTTGGCCTTCTCTTTTTCAGCCTTTTCGGATGGGTTGACCTTAACCTTATCTATGTTAATCCCACATATCTGGCTTCGGCAATAGTAGGCGGTATTGTAATGGGTGCCGGATTTATCATGGGAGGATTCTGCCCCGGAACAAGTTTCTGCGGAGCAGCTATCGGGAAAATTGACGCAATGGTATTTATAGGCGGACTTTTTATCGGGGTTTTTGGATTCGGACTCACTTATGGCTGGTGGGAAAAACTCTATCTGGCAAGTTATCTCGGTGAACCCAAGATAAGCGAATCCCTCGGCTTATCCGACGGACTTTTCGGACTTTTCTTAATTTTAATTGCACTGACTATGTTCTGGGTGGCAGAATGGGCTGAGAAAAAATTCCCGAGGGAAGAGTATTGAACAGATAACTGAATATGATTGTTAATTATAAAATTATTAAATATGAAACCACGGACATTACTTGCACTTTTTATCATCCCTATGGGATTAATTATTGCAGCTGTTCCTCAGAATAAAACAAAACCTTATAAGCTTACTGCTGATGAATTGCTGAACGAGGTAAACACCAGAACCCAGTACGTCACTCCCGATGTAGTGGCAGACATGCTGGTTAAAAAAGACCCTCTGTTGAGACTGATTGATGTAAGAAGTCAGGATGAGTTCGAAAAATTCAGTCTGCCGGGGGCTATAAATATCCCGGTTTCGGATCTGCTGTCCGATCAGTATACCGACCTGCTGAACCAGGATATCAAAATGAATGTCCTGTATTCGAACGGGACCCTGACAGCCAATGAGGCATGGATGGTAACAAGGCAGCTTGGATATGAAAATAATTATGTACTTGAAGGAGGACTTAATTACTGGTTTGATGCAATCCTTAATCCTCAGAAGCCCGCATCGACCAGCCCTGATGAAGAATTTGCCAGGTACGACTTCCGGAGAAGCGCAGGACAGGCTCTCGGAGGTGGCACCATTGCCGCTCAACCAGTGCAGGAGCAGGGCTCTGCCTCCCCAAAACCGGCTGTTAAACCAGTAGCTAAGAAGAAGAAAGCAGCAGGAGGCTGCTGATATTTACTCCCCCGGATAGGATAAACGGCAAAATCTTTTCTGCAGGAAGGGATAATAGCTCTGTCGGTGTTTCTGTTACTAAAATATTAGTGAGTTCTCAATTTAGATTTTTATATTTGAGATCATTTTTAATTCAGTACTGATGAAACAAGCATGTTGGTCACAAACAAAAATATGGTGAATATTCACATGCGAGTTCCGTCATAACATTAAAATAAAAATTATATACTGATGAAACGAAATCTTTTTTCCTGTCTGGTAATATCCTTTTTTGCCTTAATGACAGTTACAGCCCAGAGTCCCTCACAGGCCAAAGATCCTGCCGGAAAATGGAAATTCACAGCTCCGTCAGCACCGGAGGGCCTTACAGCCGGTAATATTGAAGTCTCATTTGCCGACAAAGTATATAAAGTTGCTATGTCGTTTTCCGAAAGCGATTATAAGCTTGACGGAGACAAAGTATCATTCGAACAGGATACTTTAAAATTTAATATATATGTTCAGGGTCAGGAAGTTACAGTAATCCTGAAAATGACTGAACCAGTGAGGATGGAAGGATTTGCCTTTCACCCCGAAGGAGAGGTATCTCTTATCCTTGTGAAGGATCAGCCAAAGAGCTAAATAAGATTATGCCAACAGATCGCTGAAGTTTTTTTAGATTATAGTTATCTATTTTATAATATGCTATAGATGAGATATTTACTCATTTTAGTATTGGCTTTGACACTATTCCCTTCCCGGGTTTCAGGTCAGATAATTAACAAAGTACCTCTTAGTGAACGGATTACTCAATATAAACTTGACGTAAGTCTCGATACCGCTGCAAAAACTGTAAGCGGTACACTTGAGGCTTACTGGGTAAATAATTCGGACGACAGCGTCCCTGATATTCAGATGCATCTGTATATGAATGCATTTCGTAATGATTTGACAACTTTTTCTACCGAAAGTGGAATTTCTCCCCGGTATGGAGAAATGGACTCCGGATGGATTGAAATAAATTCCCTGAAGAACAGAAAAGGTGTCGATCTTATTCCAATGATGAGATACATAAGCCCTGATGACGCTAACGTAAATGACATGACAGTGGCTCAGATAATTCTTCCTGAACCGACACCACCCGGAGATACTGTTTTTCTCAACATTAATTTTAAAACCAAACTCCCGTCACGGATCATCAGAACAGGATTTAACGATAACTTCTATTTTGTAGCACAATGGTTCCCTAAGTTCGGAGTTTACGAAAAAACAGGAATGAGATATGCTGAAAAGGGTGCCTGGAACTGCCATCAGTTTCATGCCAACTCTGAGTTCTACTCAAACCATAGCGTATACGATGTTAAAATAACTTTGCCGCAAAGGTATGTTGTAGGATCGGGAGGAGTTCTCATTACGGAGGAGGGGACTTTGGACGGATTGAAAACTCTGACCATCCGTGCTGAGGATATTGTTGATTTTGCATGGAGTGCATGGCCCGGATATCTTGTCCATAAAGATCAATGGGAACACGTCTCAATCACTCTTTTAATACCCGGAAGCAGATCAGGACAGGCCGAAAGGCAAATGACAGCTGTTAAAAATGCACTGGAATATTTTTCAGATAATGTTGGTCCTTACCCCTGGCCTCATCTCACATTTATTGATCCTCCGTCAATTGGAAGCGGATCAGGTGGAATGGAGTATACTACTCTCTTTACAACTTCCTCATCGGATATTACTCCTGAATTCCTGCATATGCCTGAAATGGTAACTGTTCATGAGTTCGGACATGCCTATTTCATGGGGATTCTTGCAAGCAACGAATTTGAGGAGCCATGGCTCGATGAGGGTATAAATACTTTCTGGGAATCAAGGATAATGGACCATTATTACGGCAAGACAACGGGCATGATTGATCACCCTCTGATCAAAATGTCGAACAGGTCATATGGAAGAATTGCATATACAATCTCTGAAAACAGACAGGTAGCTGATAATACGTTCTATTCGTGGAATTATCCCTTTGGGATCTATGGGATGATGTCGTATAATAAAGCTTCTGTCTGGCTGAATACACTAATGGGAATAATTGGAGTAGAGACTACGAATGAGATCTTCAGGGAGTATTACCGGAAATGGGCATTCCGTCATCCTTCAGGTGAAGACTTTGTTAATATTGTCAATGAGGTTGTCAGCCGTGATCAGGGAGAAAAATATGGTACAGGTATGAACTGGTTTTTTGAACAGACCCTTTATGGAACAGGGATTTGTGATTACAGCGTAGCCGGTATTGAAAACGAAAAATACAGGCCACCGCTGAGCAAAATTGAAGCAGATGATTCTTCAAAGATCAGGTTGTCAGTTTCAGATTCACTGTTTACTGCGGTAGCCCGGATCAGAAGGCAGGGTGAGATAATGTTACCGGTCGGGGTACTTATTCATTTTACAAATGGTGACGAAATTGTTGAAAATTGGGATGGGAGAAGCAGGTATAAGGAATTCCGGTACACCGGACCCAGGGAAATACAATGGGTGAAAATTGATCCTGACTTCAAAATTACAATGGATGTCAATTACATTAATAACTCTTATTCATACGTGCCTGATTATATTCCTCTGAGACGATTGGTTGTAAAGCTTATTTCATTTATCCAGTTCATACTGATTTATATAACCTTATAACCCGGTTCCCATGATATTATTCAATTCAATAGGCTCAGGTTTCATTCGCTCGCTCAGATCGTGGAAAGGTGTAATTGTTATCTGGTTCCTGACTATATTTCTCATATCAGTATTCACAACACCTTTAAAAGCAGGATTAAAAAAATCTTTCGGGAAGAGCATGATCACAGAAAAACTTGCTGATGGTTTTGATATTGAGGTATTTACTGACCTGGGATCCTCACTTGGCATCATGTCGAAGATAATGATCGCCGGACTTTTTACTATATTCCTTTCAGCAATTGTTATGAATGCATTTCTTGCCGGAGGCTTATTCGGGAGCCTGAGAAAGGAATCAGGCAGATTTTCTATTCCTGATTTTTTTGGTCAATCTGTTAAAAATTTCTGGTCATTTCTGGGAATATCTCTGATTATGAAGTTGATCATGCTCTTTCTTACAATTTTTCTAATTGGAATTCCTGTATCAATACTGAGCATAAATAACTCATTACCGGAAGAGAGTATGGCACTCATTGTTTTTATTTTCATTCTGATTTACCTTTTTGCCCTGCCGCTGCTTTTTCTCGTTTCAGACTATGCAAGGGCATGGCAGGTTACCAGCGAAAGATCATCATGTTTTAAGGCAATAGGTACCGGATTTAACAGGACATTCAGAGAGTTCCGGGTCGCTTATCCTCTTATGGTTATAATTTCGGTGGTTCAGTTGCTGGTATTATTTCCAATTGTGGCACTTGTTCCCGGATGGAGACCGGTTACGGGAGCAGGCACCCTGTTTTTATTTCTTGTTTCACAATTGTTGTTTTTTACGGGTTTATTACTTAAAACCTGGCGATTTGCAGGAGTTACAGTGCTATTTGAGCATACTGACCCCATGGTAAAATAAATTCCCGTAACTTAATGGCTCTTTTATTGAGCTTATGAGATTATCATACGAATTAAGCAGCTTCGGAATGAGCAGGTTATCATTCATTTAATTAAAATTCTACTATGATGAAGGAAATCAGGAATTTATATTTGCTTCTGGCAGTGCTGATAATTCCGGCATCCGTTTTAAGTTCCCAGGAAATTGATAACGATATCTTTACCGTCACTCATGGGCCGTATCTTCAGAATCTGGGGGAGGAGGGTGTCACAATAATATGGACCACCAATAAACCCGCAGTGCCAGGTGTTTCGCTGACAGGCCCGGATGGTAAAACAACCTTTGTAAGGAACAGTAATGATGGAATAGTTGATGGAGGCGGTGTCCTTCATAAGGTGAGGATTAATGGTCTGGAACCAGGAAAGGACTACCGGTACAGCATCAACTCAGTTCAGATATTGAAGTATCAGGCATACAGGGTATACTACGGCGACACTCTCAAAGGAAGGAGTACCGTTTTTAAGACCCTCTCTGACACTCCCGGAAAAGTAAGATTTACGGTTATTAACGATGTACATGATAATTCAGGAAAGATGGCTTCTTACCTGAAAAACGGGAGTGTTGCGGAGCAGGATCTTTTCATTTTCAATGGCGACATGGTTGATTTTCTTCAGCATCCTGATCAGCTTTACCCGGGATTTTTAGATACTGCTGTGGCATATTTTGCTTCCCAAAAACCATTTTTCTATGCCCGTGGGAATCATGAGACAAGAGGATATAAAGCCAGGGAACTTAAAGACTTTTTTGACTTCAGGGATAACAAGTTCTATTACAGTTTTGACTACGGCCCTGTTCATTTTACAATTCTTGACTGCGGTGAGGATAAACCCGACAATAACAAAAATTATTTTGGTCTTGCCGATTATGACACTTACAGGATGGAGGAGCTTGAATGGCTGAAAAATGAGGTCAGGAGTGAGAAATTCCGTAACTCTGAGTACAGGATAATTATTATACATATGCCTGTGATAAAAGAGGAAAACCAGGTATATGCGATGAAATTCCTTTCGGATAATTTCGGACCAGTGCTTCACGATTCGCGGGTTGACCTGATGATATGTGCTCATACACACAGGAATACATATTACGAAAAAGGAGAGTCAGGCTTCGGATATCCTGTTCTGGTTAACTCAAATAACTCTTTTGTTCAGGTCAGCGCCGATAGTGAAGGGATTATTGCTAAAGTGAAGGATACCACAGGTCAGCTAATTAAAGAATATAAGATAAAGTAGAAACAGGATTTCTACCAGCGAAAGAATTATTTTAAAATATAGCTATACGATGACAGAAAAGGAAACACTGGTTCTTGGTGACCCGGAAATCAGACCGGATGACGATTATTTGTTTTCCATACTTGGAGAAAAGAGAGAGATCTGGAAAAGTATCATGAAGCATCTGAATGAAAACTATAAAGATACTTCCGGAGAATGGAGATACTACAAGGATGGCTGGCAATGGCTTTTTAAGATGCAACAGAAGAAAAAAACAATTTTCTGGATCGGAGTTCTGAAGGATACTTTTAAAATAACTTTCTATTTCGGAGATAAAGCAGAGCCTGTTATTGAGAGAAGTGATCTTTCTGAGGAGCTTAAACTTGATTTTAAAACAGGCAAGAGATATGGAGCCATCAGGGCAATTTCTATCAGGATATCGGGCGATCCGGACCTGGAAAATATCTTCAGACTTATCGCCATAAAGACATCATTAAAATAATTATCATTGCGCAGCCCGTTCATTATCGCGTTATTCCTTTTATGCTCAGTAAGTCTCTCAGCACAGAATATTGATATCAGGATACTCCGTTCGGTAAACTCATCTGAATCTCTTCCCTCCGACGGACTGTTCAGGTTCATCTCAGGATCGGATTATTATATTGCTGGCGGCATACCTGTAATAATGGGAGTCTCGGGGTTACTTGCCGGAGATGAGCGTTTAATTTCAAATTCCCTTGTAGTCGCCGGAGCATGTATTGTAAACTACGGGATTACGGCTGCATTAAAATACTCAGTAAACCGCGACAGACCATTTGTTACCTATCCCGATATTACACAAAAATTCAGGGCTGATTCCCCATCATTCCCTTCGGGCCATACATCATTTGCATTTGCTACGGCCACTTCATTAAGTCTGGCATACCGTGAGTGGTATGTCGTTGTGCCATCTTTTTTGTGGGCCGGAGGAGTTGCTTACTCAAGCATGTATCTGGGCGTCCATTACCCTTCAGATGTTCTGGCAGGTGCATTGACCGGAGCCGCCTCGGCATATCTCTCCTTTAAAATCAATCAGAAGATTCAGTCAATGATCGAATAAGTTATTCTGTAAGTATAAATACCCCGTATAAAATAGGTTTTAAGCTTCTTATTTACAAGGTTATTAAGCAATACTTTTGTTAATGTTTGATAAATAGTAAATAAATCCGGAGGCTTCAATAAATGGAAAACTATTATGATCTGCTGAAGCAGGATATAAGGTTTGAGGAAGGCCTGAAAGCCTGTATGAACTGCGGAGTATGTACTGCCATTTGTCCCGCTGCTGAGTTTTATGATTATGATCCCAGGAAAATAGTGGATCAGGTACAGTCGGGAGATAATGAAGAGATTGAAAAGCTCATGAAGTCGGAGACTATATGGTATTGTGGCGAATGCATGTCGTGTAAAACCCGCTGCCCGAGAGGTAATACTCCTGCTCTTGTTGTTATGGCTTTAAGGACTCTTTCGCAGGAACTTGGATTTTTTACGGATTCCGAAAAAGGAAGACAGCAATTCGCCATCAAGCGGACTGTTGGCGAGAATATTTTTAAATATGGATACTGTGTTGCATCATATGCGGTAAAACCTGAATTACATCTTGAACAGGGTCCGGTATGGAAATATATACTGGAAAATTCACATGATGTATATGAAAGACTCGGAGGACAGATCAATGAGCTCGGAGCTGGCCCGTTAAGAAGGATTCCCGACGATGCCAGGGAGGAGCTGAAAAGAATATTTGACGTCACCGGTGGAACGGAATTCTTCAATACTATCGAAAAACATTCAAAAAAGAAAGCCGGAGAGATGGGACTCCAGTTTAGCAAAGAAGGTACTGATAATGACTATTTTGTAGAGGTATACACTGCAAACAACAAGACTCATACAATCTGAAAAAGTTCCAGTTATGAAAATTGAAGGAAAGAAAAGAGTATGGTCCGAGTATCAGAAGGAGATTGCTGATGATCACTTCTTTTATGTCAGGTCCTGTATAAGGCAAAGTTTTTTCCCTGGTTCAGAGCAGTTCTTCCTTAATTTTATGAGAAATGAACTGGGTAAGGATATATATGAAAATCCGTCGCATACAACATGTACCGGCATCGGATATCATTCCGATATTGTTCCTCTGCCGACAATAATGACAGTAGTCGCACGTCATTTTGCCCTCATGAAGGAATCGGGATACAAAAATATTGCAATTTCGTGTGTTACTTCATTCGGGATATACACCGAAATTCTGGAGACATGGAAGCATTTTCCGGAGCAGCTCGAAAAAACAAGGGAGTATCTTTACAAAGCCACGGGCAGGGAATTCGATATTCCCGAATCGATGGCACATACAAGCGATATAATTTACAAATTCAGGAAGGAGATTGCCGGAAAAGCTAAAAACCTGCTTATCAATAAGCAAACAGGTGAGCCCCTGAAAGTTGTTGAACATATTGGGTGTCATTATGCTAAAATGTTCCCAAAATATGGAGTGGGCGGAGCTGAATTCCCGAATGTTCTCAGTGGCATGATTGAAGCCTGGGGGGGTGATGTGGTTGACTATCCCGAAAGAAGGCACTGCTGCGGGTTTGGATTCAGACAGTATCTGGTTCAGGCCAACAGGGGCTACTCCCTGGCCAATACTGTCAAAAAATTCTCTTCAATGAAGCCTTATAAGCTGGACCTGGTTCTTACAAATTGTCCGGGGTGTACGATGTTCATGGATAAATGGCAATACACTATCAGGGAGATGGAGGGAACCGTTTACGGATCGGATGGCGAATCAATTCCTGTTCTTACTTATGAGGAGCTTGCAGGACTTGTTATGGGGTACAATCCCTGGGAGCTCGGGCTCCAGTATCACATGGTTCAGTCAGAACCACTTCTGAGAAAAATGGGCATCGCGATAAACAGCGAAAATAAATATATAACCAAAGATGGAAGGCAGATGCCTGTTCCACAGAACCTAATAAATGCTTAATTTATGGCTGAAAGTGTTGCCGTAATAGGTGGCGGTACAGCAGGAATGGAGGCGGCAGGGCAATTAGCCCGGGCCGGTTATTCCGTTACTCTTTTCGAGAAAGAAGAAGAAACAGGTGGACATGTAAAAGATTGGTATCATCTTTTTCCGGACAGGCGTAAAAGCAGTGAAGTAATCGACTACCTTAAGATGCAGATCCGGCATGAAAACATTTCCCTGGTTACCGGCACTGTTATAAATTCGCTGGGGAAAAAGGGAGGAGCGTTTCAGATCAAAACAGGAAACGGAAAGTTATTTCAATGTGACGCTGTGCTTCTTGCCACCGGTTTCGATCTGTTCAAGAGTGAAAGAAAAGAGGAATACGGATATGGCATATACGAAAATGTTATTTCTTCAGCCGACCTGGAGGCCATGTTCAGAAAAGGTGAAATTAAGCGGACAGATGGTGAAATACCGGAAAGGATCGGGATTATTCATTGTGTAGGTTCGCGCGATGAAAAAGCCGGTAACCTATACTGCTCCAAGTTATGCTGTGTTACAGCCGTAAAGCAGGCAATGGAGATAAGAGAACATCTTACTGGATCAAAAGTTTTCTGTTTCTATATGGACATGAGGATGGGGGGAGCATTGTACGAGGAACTTTACCGCGAATCGCAGGAGAAGTATAGTGTTAATTATATTCGCGGGAAAGTCTCCGAAGTTGGCGAGAACATCAACAACAGACTGGTAGTTAAAGTTGAGGATACTCTTGCGGGAAGACCCCTGAAAATGGAACTTGACATGCTTGTGCTGATGGCCGGTATGGAAATGTCGGAGGATGGACTTCAGATTGCAGGCAACACTCATCTGAAGATAGGGGAGAACAGGTTCTTTGCACCCGAAGATCATCATTTCGGTAGTAATAAAAGCAATATGAAAGGAGTTTTTTATGCCGGTACCTGTACCGCTCCCATGAATATCACAGAGACTATTTCGCATGCGAGAGCAGCAGTGGCTGATGTTGTAAGCTTCCTTAAATCAGAAAGATAACAAGATGGGGGAATTCGGTTTTACAATATCTAAAGCAAGGGTTATCGACTATGATTCCAACGACAGGAAGGTAGCCGAATATATTCTTGAGAGAGAACCGACATTCAGGTTATGTATTGAGTGCGGAGGTTGCACGGCTACCTGCACAACTGGAAATTTTACCAGGTTCAGTCTGAGGGAGCTCAATATTCTGATCAAAAGGGGCGAAAATGAAAAAGTGCGGGATAATATAAAGAAATGCATGCTTTGCGGAAAGTGCTCACTCGTCTGCCCCAGGGGTGTAAATACCAGGAATGTGGTCGTCCTGGCCAGACAGGCATTCACTAAATTTGATAATTATGCAGTTTGATCCTTTCGTAATACCATTCAATATCGGACTTTACTTCATTATCATCTATGCGGTCGTAAGGAGCATTATCTGGTTCCGCGACCTCTCAAGACCCGATAAACTGAGATTGCAGAGAGGATTCTTCGGCAAGGCTTTCGTACATAGCCTGAAGGAGATATTCCTCGAGAGTCTTATTCACAGAAGAATACTTAAATCGAATTTCCGGCTTGGCTATATGCATATGAGCCTGGCTTTTGGGTGGTTCCTGCTTATTCTTTTCGGAACTATCGAAGCGGATATTTTCGGAGAGAAACACCTTAACGCACCTCATAAAGCCATATTTTTTAAGTTTTTCAATCCCGATCATGGTAAAATTGGTTTTGAAGCTGCTTATGCTTTCTTTATGGATTTTATACTCGCATTTATCCTTTCGGGACTGTTGCTTGCTGTTACGAAAAGGTTCTATTCGCGAATTGTCGGAATGAGAAAGACCACACGTCTGAAAAACCTCGACAAGGTCGCCCTTACTTCATTATGGTTGATTTTCCCGAGCCGCCTCATTGCCGAGAGTTTTACCAGTGGTGCCTACGGAACAGGAAGTTTCCTCACAGGCTCTCTGGGTTCGTGGCTTTCATCTTTTCTGCCTGCCCAGCAATTGGCATATCCTTTCTGGTGGCTCTATTCACTCTCGCTGGGAACATTTTTTGTTTTATTGCCCCTTACACGATATATGCATATTCCGACAGAACTGTTTCTCATTTTTATGAGAAACTCCGGGATCAGGACCGGTGATAAGGCGGGCTCTTTTTCCGAAGTGCAGGTCTATTCATGTTCGTCGTGTGGCATGTGTATCGATCAGTGTCAGCTTAATACCTCGGTCGGCATAAATAATATTCAGTCGGCATATCTTATGAAGGCGATCAGGAATGTTGACGATACTTATGATATTGCACATAATTGCCTGATGTGCGGGAGATGTGACCAGAGATGTCCCGTGGGGATCGAGCTTTCGGCTATCAGGATGATACAGAGAAGGGCGGGAGAACCAGAAAATGACATCAGGAATATATGGAAAGGCTATTTCAGGAGTAAGCAGGAGAATGTTCCTGCAATTGAAACTGCAATAACATCATATAATTATCTTCCGGAGATAACCCCTGAGAAAACAGATGTTATCTTTTTTGCCGGATGTATGACCCATCTTGCTCCCTCGATTGTAAAGTCAATGACAAAGATACTGGATGCTTCAGGGTTGAAATGGACTTTTATGGACAAGGATGGAGGGGTATGCTGCGGCAGGCCACTAATGCTGGCCGGACAGGACAGGGAAGCCAGGGAACTCATAAATTACAATTCACAGATAATATGGAAATCCGGAGCCCAAACACTTGTGACATCATGCCCGATATGCTACAAAGTGTTTAAGGAGAGTTATTATCTTGATGTTGAGGTTCTTCATCATACTCAGTTTATTAAAAACCTGATCGAGGACGGATCAGTAAAACTGAATTTTCTGCAAAAGAGTGTCGTTTATCATACACCTTGTGAACTGGGCCGGGGATCAGGAGTTTATTCCGAACCAAAGGATGTATTAAGATATGTCTCAAAACTGGTAAGCTCAGCTTATGAAGATGAGAATTCGTTGTGCTGCGGAGGGAGTCTCGGTAACCTGAAAATTGACTACCGGAAAAAACATAAAATAGCAGTTGACGCTGCAGCTAAACTTACAAAAGCTCAGCCTGACATACTCGCGACTGCATGTCCTCTCTGTAAAAAGACATTTTCAAATGCCACTACTACAAAAGTTCAGGACATTTCAGAGATTGTCAGCGAGGCTCTTGTTACTTTGCCGGAAATGAGAACTCCTTCACGGAAAAAAGTTTTTATAAAAGAATCTGCAGGGATAGTCTGATAATTTTTATTATCCTCTGCCTTAAGGATTTTTCGCGGTCTCACTATTTCAGAGGTTTGAAATCATCTTTTAACGCCGTAAACAGTTCGTTGTTAATAACTTCTTTTGGAAAGGGGGAAAATTGAAATTTTATTTGCAATTTCTTTTGACAATTCATAATGAAATTGTCAAAATTACGTTATAAGAAAAAGTAATAAACAGGAGGATAAAAATGGGGAGACGATTTTTTTTTATGATCATAATGACAGCTGTTATCTTATGGTCATGCAGTGAAAACAAAGGGAGGATGAATGATAGCGCCGATAATGCGGTTTTACCACAACCTGATGGTACATATTCATTATCAGTGGCTAAAGCTGTTTGCTATAATGATGTAACAAATCCGTCAAGCAATACAGCCGAATGGAACATTGTGGTAAAAGAGTCCGGCCGTTATAAGGTATGGCTCTCAAGTGCAACGATGGATACGCTCGATCTGAGCTACGCAAATCCGGTGAAAGTACACCTTATGGATAACAGGCTCGATGTTGTTCCTGAGTGTGACAGAATAGTTCTTGATTCGGAAGAGGTATCCCTGCCTTATTACAGGGCTGATTCATATATGGGTTCATTCTATATTTCAGAACCGGGACAATACACTCTTCAGGTGATCAGCGAAAAGATACTTCCGGTTGAAGCCAGTAATAGTCAGAGCTCTTTATCTGAAGATACAAGGCTGATGTCGGTTATTCTGACGCCGATGACACGTTAACAGGATTTTCAACCCACTTTCTTGCATTTACGAACGCCATCAACCATGGTGTTGCATCGTCGTTTTTCCTTTCGGAGGGATAATATCCACACTGCCAGGGGAGGAATGACCTTTCCAGATGTGGCATCATAACAAGATGACGGCCATCTTCAGAACAGAGGCCTGCCACATCATAATCGGAACCGTTAGGGTTCGCAGGATAAGTATGATGGCTGTACTTCATGATGATATTATATTTATCCTCCGGATATGGGAGTCTGAATTGTCCTTCACCATGAGCAACCCATATACCAAGCTCCATCCCCGACATATTTCCCAGCATGACGGAATTATTTTCCGGTATTCTGACTCCAACAAAACCCGACTCGAATTTGTTCGATCTGTTATGCAACAGCCCTGGCATTTCCTTATGCCCGGGATAAATAAGACCGAGTTCAGCCATTAACTGGCATCCGTTGCACACTCCGAGTGACAGGGTGTCGGTTCGCTTATAAAAATTGTCAAGCGAGATACGGGCTTTTTCATTGTATCTGAAAGCACCTGCCCATCCCTTTGCCGAACCCAGTACATCGGAATTGGAAAATCCTCCCACGAAGACTATCATTTTTATCTCCTCAAGTGTCTCCCTGCCGCTTATGAGATCAGTCATGTGCACATCTTTAACATCGAATCCGGCCAGCCAGAGAGCATATGCCATTTCACGGTCTCCATTAACACCTTTCTCCCTAATAATAGCAGCTTTTATTCCTGAGCGCTTTTTTCTGTCGGGCGATATCCCCAGAGATTTGAATGAGCCGTCAAATTTTCCGGTACTGAACTTCAGCTCATGTTTACTGTATGAAGTGAATCTTTCAAGGGCAAGCTCCGGACCTGACTGCCTGCGGTCAAGAAGGTAGGAAGTCATAAACCATTTATTACGGTAATGGTCAATATCAAAAGTTGTTATCTCTTCGAAGTTCCTGATAAAAACAGATCTTTCGGTGACCGGATGGCCAACAGACAGATAGGAGATCCCATTTTCGAGCAGTATCTCGGCGATCTCGTTCTCATCCCTGACCTGTATAATCAGTCCCGGATTCTGGCTAAAGAGTATCCTGACGGTGTCTTTATCATCGAAACCTGAAAGGTTTATTGCCAGCCCTCCGGTAGTATTTGAGAAACACATTTCAAGGAGGGTGGTGATCATTCCTCCGGCAGAAATATCATGCCCGGCCAGGATTTTTCCCTTACCTATAAGGTCCTGGATAACATTAAATACACATGCAAAATATGACGGGTCTTTCACTGTGGGTACTTCATTCCCAAGACAGTTCAGTATCTGAGCAAAACTGCTCCCGCCCATCTTCAGTTTATCCCTGCTCATATCAATATATAGCAGACTGGTGTACGGATCGTTAACCAGTACGGGTCCCACAATCTTACGGGCTTCCTTAATTTCACCGGCTGCTGAGATTATCAACGTTCCCGGAGAGATTATAACCTGGTCATTATATTTCTGCGTCATCGAGAGACTGTCCTTACCCGTGGGTATATTTATGCCGAGCTCAGTGGCAAAAGTGCTTGCTGCCTCCACAGCATTGTACAATCTTGCATCCTCTCCTGGATTTTTACATGGCCACATCCAGTTTGCCGAAAGGGAAATACTCTTTAGTTGATCAGTAAGTGGAGCCCAGATGATATTTGTCAGAGCCTCGGCAATTGACAGAACAGATCCTGCAGCAGGATCGACGAGACCGGCAGCCGGAGCATGCCCAATGGAGGTTGCCATGCCATGTTTCCCGCGATAGTCAAGAGTTATAGCACCCATATTATTTAATGGCAGTTGAAGAACTCCTGCACATTGCTGCATGGCCAGACGTCCGGTCACCGACCTGTCGACCTTATTTGTTAACCAGTCTTTGCATGCCACCTCCTCAAGCTGGAGTACCTGACTGAGGTATTCATGAATTCGCTCCTGCAAATACTCCGGATCTTTGAACCCTGAAGGTATAGTGGTGTCGTTCATGGTGGTTTTTGGAGGATTTCCAAGCAGCGATTCAAGGGCAATATCTATTGGTTTCTCTCCGGTGACCGGATTCTCAAATGTAAACTGATGATCCCCTGTAACTTCACCAATAATATAGATAGGAGCCCTTTCCCTTTCTGCTATTCTTTTAAGTGTCTCAATATTTGACCGGCTCATCACCAGACCCATCCGTTCCTGCGACTCATTGCCTATAATTTCCCTTGCTGAGAGCGTAGGATCACCAATAGGCAGTTTGCTGATATCAATCCGTCCTCCCGTTGATTCAACAAGCTCCGAAAGGCAGTTAAGATGGCCGCCCGCTCCATGATCGTGAATGGAAATAACCGGATTGTTATCGGTTTCGCAAAGAGCCCTGATGGCATTAAAGACTCTTTTCTGCATCTCGGGATTGGCTCTTTGAACAGCGTTAAGTTCAATTGAGCTGTCGAAGGCACCGGTATCGACCGATGAGACTGCTCCGCCTCCCATGCCAATGCGGTAATTATCCCCTCCCAGAAGTACTATCAGATCCCCTTCCCGGGGGACATCTTTTTCGCTGTCTTTCTTTTTCCCTGAACCGATACCTCCGGCCAGCATTATTACTTTATCATACCCGTACTTTCTGAGGTTCTCAAAATGTTCGAAAGTGAAGACAGATCCGCATATCAGTGGCTGGCCGAATTTGTTTCCGAAATCACTGGCTCCGTTTGAAGCTTTTATAAGGATATCTTCCGGAGTCTGATAGAGCCACGGCCTTTCCGGGGTAGCTTTTTCCCACGAGCGGGGTCCGCCGGGACGTGGATATGAAGTCATGTAGACAGCAGTACCAGCCACAGGCAATGCACCTTTTCCGCCGGCAATACGATCCCTGATCTCACCTCCGGTCCCTGTTGAAGCTCCATTGAATGGTTCTACAGTAGTTGGGAAATTATGTGTCTCTGCCTTAAGTGAAAGTACTGATTCATAGTTTTTTACTGTAAAGTAGTCCGGTTTGTCCTGAGTTGCCGGAGCAAATTGTTCAACAACAGGCCCCTGGAGAAAAGCGCAATTATCCTTATAGGCCGAAACCACTCTGTTCCTGTTAAAATGGGTTGTGTTCTTAATAAGCTGGAAAAGAGTCGACTCTTTTTCCTCACCATCAATTAAGAATATCCCGTTGAAGATCTTGTGACGGCAATGCTCAGAATTTACCTGCGAGAACCCGAAAACTTCACTGTCGGTGAGCCTGCGGTTTATCGATTCCGAGAGTTTTTCGAGATACACGACCTCATCTTCACTCAGTGCAAGGCCCTCTTTCTGGTTGTATTGCCTGATATCTTCTATGTAAACTACTTTTTCGGGTATATGGTTAATGGTAAAAATATTCTGGTCAAGACTTGTGTACACAGCCTGTAACATAGGATCATAAACAGGTTTGTTACTCTCTGAAATAAAAAATTCCTCAATTCTTTTAATGCCGGCTACTGCCATGTTCTGGGTAATTTCAACCGCATTTGTGCTCCATGGAGTAATCATCTCTTTCCTTGGTCCGATAAAGGTACCTTCGATCATATCATTTTTACTCAGGGTTGCACCTGAAAAAAGCCATGTAAGTTTATTAATATCATCTTCCGGAAGTTTCGCGGACAACTCGACAGCAATAAAATTATTGCAGGGACCTTCAAAAAAGAGAATCATGATAAACTAGTTAAGTAATAGATTAACAATATGTTATAATTATATTTCAAATCGTTTGAAAGATAAGCAAATTTAATAAATGATACTGAGGCCAACAGGTATAGTTATTGATATTTCAGGTTTTTAATCCACTGCGTTCCAGGAATGCTTCAATTGAAGGTTCTTTGCCCCTGAACTTCTTATAAAGGTTCATTGGTTTGTCGGTTCCTCCCTTTTCGAGAATGTTTTCTCTGAAAGAGCCTGCTGTTTCACCGGAGAATATTCCTTTCTCCCTGAAGTATCTGAATGCATCTGCATCCAGAACCTCAGCCCACTTATAACCATAGTAACCTGCAGCATATCCTCCTCCGAAAATATGCGTGAATGAGGTGCTTATGCATGTATTGTCAATTTTTGGAAAGGGATCAGTACCTGCAATGGCTATCGATTCAAATTGTGTTGTATCACTTTCAAAAGGGTCCTCAATGGTATGCCAGGCCATATCCAGGAACCCGAAACTCAGTTGTCTCTGGCAAGCATAACCTTCATTGAATGTGGAGGCATCCTGGATTTTTCTGACTATCTCATGAGGTATCTTTTCTCCGGTCAGATAGTGAACAGCCCAGGTGTCGAGCCACTCATTTTCAAAAGCCCAGTTTTCCATCAGCTGAGAGGGTAATTCAACGAAATCCCTGGCAACATTGGTACCTGCCAGACTCTCATAAGTGCATCTCGAAAACATACCATGAAGGGCATGGCCAAATTCATGGAGAAAAGTAGTCAGTTCAGTGAATGTGAGTAACGATGGTCTTGAAGCAGTCGGCCTTGTGAAGTTGGTCACAATTGAAATGAGTGGTCTGATATCATTACTTCTCTTTATCCGCTGATCTCTGAAGCTTGTCATCCAGGCGCCCCCGTTTTTACCGGGTCTCGGATGGTAGTCAAGATAAAGTATTGCTAGTAATTTTTTGTCCCGGTCGTACACTTCCCATGTTCTGACTTCATTATGGTAAACAGGGATTTTTTCATTTTTTTCAAATGAAATTCCAAATAGTTTACCTGCAAGGTCAAAAACAGCGTTCTGAACGTTCTCAAGGCTGAAGAAAGACCTGAGCAGTTCATCATCGATATCGTACTTCTCTTTTTTCAGTTTTTCGGAGTAATATGCCCAGTCCCATCTTTCTATATCTCCCTTATGCCCTTTGGCACATGCAAATTCCTTTACATTTTGAAAATCCCTTAAGCCAGCATTATGTGATGCTTCATGCAGTTCTTTCAGGAAAGTCGTCACTTTGTCAACAGTATCGGCCATCCGGTCGCCAAGGACCATCCCGGCATAATTACCAAATCCAAGGAGACGAGCTTCTTCAAGCCTTAGATTGACAATTCTTGTTATAAGTGAACGGTTATCTTTAGCGTCGCCGTTGAAACATCGCGAGTTATATGCCCTCAGCATTTTTTCACGTAAAGCACGTCGTGCTGAATATTGCATGAAAGGCATGTAGCTTGGAAAGTTAAGGGTGAAGACCCAGCCTTTTTTCCCTCGTTTAACTGCTTCTGCAGAGGCCATTTCAATAATACTTCCCGGTAATCCTTCAAGATCGTCGTGATCGGTGATATTGAGTTCAAAAGCATTGGTTTCGTCCAGAACATTCTCCTCAAACTTCAGGCCCAGGCCTGACAGTTCTTCGGAAATTTCCCTGAATCTCGCTTTCCCCTCTTCATTCAAACCAGCACCTCCAAGGATGAAATTCCTGAACTTTTTTTCGGTAAGGCTCTTTTGTTCGGTTGTAAAGGGAAGGCTATCTTTTGAATCATACACTACTTTTATTCTGGCAAACAGCTTTTCATTCATGGTAATGTCGTTCGAAAAGCGTGTCAGAAGAGGAGATATCTCCTGTGCGATAGTCTGGAGTTCCTTTGAAGTCTCCGCACTGTTCAGATTAAACAGGAGGGAAGTAATCCTGCCAAGTACTTCACCGCTTCTGTCAAGGGCGGCTATACTGTTTTCAAAGGAAGGAGGCCCGGGGTTACCGGCAATTGAATTTACTTCGTCTGAAGCAGTTTTAATTGCATCTTCAACTGCAACTTTAAAATGTACCTTCTCTATCAGGTGAAAAGGAGGTGTGTCAAATGGTGTCCTCCATTGTCCGAGTAAAGGATTTTTCATGATATCTGTTTTAACCGGGCAGCGATCCTGAAGCCTTTTAGAGAGCAAAACATACAATTTTAAAAAAGAATGATCCGGCTATGCGGATCTCTTTATTTCAGTAGTAAACAGTATGAGGTTGATTCGCCATTTCAGAAAGGCAGATCACTCATTTCATCATTCTCGGGGGGGATATCTTCAAGAGTAACATTTGAAGATACGTTCTGGTCCCTGGTACCCGCTGATGCCTTCTCTATTTTCCAGGCATCGAGGTTGGTAAAATAGTTTATTTTACCATCGCGCTCCCATTTATTGCCTTTCAGGTTAAACCAGATCTTCACCTCCTCGTTAAGATACGATTCGTTTATAAGATCGCATTTATCCTGGATAAGCTGGAACTTAATATAATCGATGAACACGGCAGCTCCGCCTGTCTCTTTTTTTTCAATGACAAACTCGCGTTTTCTGAATTTGTCGCTGACCTGGTTAACGGGAGATATGTCAATTATTTTCCCGGTAATTTCAAATGCCATCTCAATTATTTTCTTCGTGAATAATTATGCTCTCAATCTTGTCTCCCTGGCGGATCAGGTCAATAACCTCAAGTCCTTCAGTCACTTTCCCGAAGCAGGTGTGCTGCCTGTCGAGGTGTTTGGTATTAGTTCTGCTGTGACAGATGAAAAACTGGGAGCCACCAGTATTTCGCCCTGCATGGGCCATCGACAGAACACCCCTGTCGTGGTATTGATTGCCTCCTGCAAGTTCACAATTGATTTTGTACCCGGGACCTCCTGTCCCAATCCGGGGATCGCCCGGATCTTTTGAGAATGGACACCCTCCCTGTATTACAAAATCGGGGATTACCCTGTGAAAGGCAAGTCCGTTGTAGAAACCCTCTTTTGCCAGTTTTACAAAGTTTCCGACGGTGCCAGGGGCATCTTCTTCATAAAAACTGACCATCATTGAGCCTTTGGAGGTCTGTATTTCAGCGCTTCTCATGCTACTGGACTATTTCAAGGAGTTCAACTTCAAATATCAATGTTGAGAAAGGTTTGATAACATCACCTGCACCGGTTGCACCGTAAGCCATGCTTTCAGGAAGAACCAGCCTGAACTTTGATCCTACAGGCATAAGCTGAAGACCTTCAGTCCATCCCGGGATAACTCCTGCAAGCGGGAACTGGGCAGGCTCGTTTCTTTTTACCGATGAGTCAAATTCCGTACCGTCGATAAGTGTTCCTACATAATGAACCTTTACAACGCTCTCGGTTGTCGGTTTAGGACCGGTCCCCATCTTAATAACTTCATATTGCAGTCCGCTGGGGGTAACAGAAACTCCCGTCTTCTCTTTATTTTTTGTCAGAAATGATACATTTTCGTTTATGTAATCCTGGTACATTACCTTGTCCTGCTCTGCCTGCATTGCTTCTCTTTCGGCTTCCCTTTCGTTTATGTAAACCATGATATAGCTTCTGGCTATCTCATCCGACATGATCGGGTTCCCGTTCTCTCCATCAACCATGGCTTTGGCTACTAATACCGGATCGAGATTGAGACTATCCATTGTAAGCGCAGTATAATTCACGATCCCAAATGCATATGAGAGCGAATCAACCTGTGTTTCAATTTTTGCGTTCTTGATAGAATTATTAGAACATGAGCCGAGAAAAGTGGCAACTACAGCGGTCAGAATAATTAATCCCTTGATTTTCATTTGATAGATTTTTAAAATTTAAAATTTCAGGCAAATATAATACTTTGGCTTAAGGAAAAATGATAATGAAAATTTATTTTTCAACATTTAACTGCCCTAATTATCTGTCTCTTCCCGGGAGGCCCCGCAAGCAGTTCCACCCTGAATCCGAAGTGTCTGAGATTTCTTTTTACTTCTCCCTTTGCCGAATAGGTCACGAATATTCCATTCACCGCCGTGATTGAGGCTATCTTTTCGAAGATTTCCATTGTCCACATTTCGGGCTGCTTGTCCGGGCCAAACGCATCAAAATAGATCAGGTCATATTCACCGGGGATCTTATCTTTTGTAAGATCTGCATTGATCTTCTCAAGAAAGAATGTATCAGTAATGCTGTATGCTTTATCCCAGCCGGAGGAATGTATGGCATTAAAGAATTTGCGTCCCGGATCTCCCGACAGTGAAGAATAATTAAGTGAACTGAGAACATTCACGGGCAAAGGATATTTTTCGAAGGCTGTATAATGGACAATTTTTCCGGATCCTTCATTTCTGAGGAGTGTGAGCAGCGCATTGAGGCCGGTCCCGAAGCCCGCTTCAAAAATCCTTACAGGATTGGTTTCACAGGTCAGAAATCCGTTTTTTATAAAAATATGTTCCGATTCCCTGATCGCACCATTTACTGAATGGTAGTGCTCATTTAACTCCGGTACAAATAATGTATGCGAACCGTCGCCGGTCGTTATTAATTTCATGCTAAAATATCAGTCTGATTTTGAATGAGATCATGAGAAACGAAAAGATCAAAAAGAAATATGAGCTCATACAAAAGTAAGCTTTGTTAATGGTACATTTTAAATTCAAAAGTATTGTATTATTTTTAAATCCTGAATGTAAAAGATAAACACAAAGAAATTTAATCAATAAATGACCCGACAATGAAAGCAAAGCAATCGAGAAGAGATTTCCTTAGATTAACTGCCTCAGGCGCGCTGGGCGTATTTGCACTATCACACTATTCATGCGGAATTACAGCCAGGGTTGCTGATCCGAAATCGTTTGGTATCGGACTGCAGCTATACACGATCCGCGACGCTATGCTGACAGATGTGCCGGGATCACTGAAACTGGTCTCGGATGCGGGGTATAAATACCTGGAACTTGCCGGGTATGCCGATGGGAAATTTTATGAATATGAACCGGCAGAGTTCAAAAAGCTGGTAAACGATCTCGGGATGGAAATTCTGAGCAGCCATACACAGGTGGAAGCACTGGGCATTACAATCGACAATGCAAAAAAAATGGCAGAAGATCATGCAAAGTTAGGAGTAAAGTATTGTATTCAGCCATGGGTTGTCCCCGAAGCAAGAACAACGATCGCCAGCTATCAGAAAATGGTTGCTGACTGGAACCAGGTAGGGGTTGTTATGAAAGAGAACGGGATTCAGTTCGGATATCATAATCATAATTTTGAATTTGACACTGTGGAAGGGAAGGTGCCTTTTTATGACATATTCATGACCGGCCTTGATAAGGATCTTGTAACAATGGAGCTGGATATATTCTGGACCACAAAGGCAGGTCAGGATCCTGTTGAGATTGTGAAAAAATATCCGGGACGCTTCCAGATCTTCCATATGAAAGATATGTTTACCAATGAAGCTCCTTTCTTTACGACCGATGGAGTTGCTGATTTTGCTCCGGTGGGAGCAGGGGTAATTGACTTCAAAAGAATTCTTGATGTAAAAGATATTGCCGGAATGAAATATATGATTGTCGAGCAGGATCAGAGCAGGGAAGGATTGCCCTTTGAGGATATAAAAACAAGCGTAACGAACCTGACTACAAAGATTCTCGTCTGATAAGGAATATATTATCTGACTTCTGTCTGGAGTGAGGGATTCCTCGCTTCACTTCGTTGCGCGTCGGAATGACAGGATCGCTTTTTGTGAAGCGGGAGGGAAGCATCGAAGTGAGGCATCCCACACCCGGTACCAGTATGCCCTTAACGTCTATTTGTAGCGGTTCATCTCCGCAAGGGTTATATTAAGTGCTCTCTCTATTTCAAGTAATCTGTTTGTACCTGAATAGATTTCGGAAATCTGAATGAAATATTCCGGTAGCGAGATCTCCCCCTTTTCAAGAGCTTTACCAAGCAACAGGGAGTTGTCGTATAATTCCAGGCCGCTTTTATAGTCGCGTATTATTTTAACCTGATCCACAGCCTTGGAATGCAGCGCTTTAAGCCTGCTGAGAAATTGCCGGTTATTATCCGCCTCAATACTCTCTGACGCCATTGTCTGAGCCCTTGCATATTTTACGCTATTCCTGTCCTCCCAGAGTGGAATAGAAATGCCCATTGTGATACCCTGGTATTGACTTCCGGGGACTTTTTCACTCATATATCCGGCAAGAAATCCCGGAAGGAGAAGAGATGAATTAAGCTTTTCCTGTTTTCTGCTTAGTTCAGTCTCCATTCTGAGCCACTGTAAATCGGGGTTACTTATTTCAGCATCGCGATACCATTCCTCAAAATTTTCCGGCAACGACGCGATGATGAGTGTATCAACAAGTTCAACCGGAATGCCTCCGTTAAGCAGTTCAAGTTCAGAAAGTAACGATCTTCTTTCAACCTCAGCAGCAGCGCACTCTTTTGAAGCGTTCAGTAAATTTAATCTGGCCCTGTTATAATCCAGGATATCAGTTTCGCCTGACTCAAATTTTCTTTTATACGAAAATTCTATGGAACCGGCATGGGTCAGCCTTCTTCGGAGTGCCGAATTCAGGGCGTTTGAATAAACCAGTTCGACACACACCAGCCGGGCCTGATGTAATACCTCCTTTAACCCTTTGATGTATTCAAGTTCAACCTGCGCATTACGCTCTTTTGAGATTTGACTTTTATGGATGTAAGCAGTAGGGAAATCAAAAGACTGAATCACTCTTAAATCTTTCCGGTTACCTGTCACTGAAGGAGAACCCAGGAGGTAATTGAATTCAACCTCCGGATCATCAGGGAATATACCTGTTCTGTTACCGATCTTCTCCGAATCGGTTTGTTTCCGGATTGCAGCCAGGGTAGGGTTGTTCTTTTCAATTTCTGTCAGCACTTTTTCAATACCGGTTTGTGGTAAACTCTCCGGTAACAGTATTACCAGAGCGATTAGTAATAATATTATTTTCTTCATGATCTATATGATTTTTTGGCCTGCCGGTCCATGAATATTGTGTACACCAAAGGAACAATATACATATTCAGAAGGGTGGAAGTAAGTAATCCGCCGAGAATGACTTTTGCCATGGGACTTTGAATTTCGTTACCCGACAGGTCGCCTCTGAGCGCTAGCGGTACAAGGGCAAGAGCGGCAGTAAGGGCAGTCATCAGGATAGGATTCAGCCTGTCGGCCGATCCTCTCACGATCGTTTCGGAAAATGGAACTCCTTTCTGCTGAAGGTTCTGGTATCGCGAGATTAGTAGTATTCCGTTACGGGTGGCTATCCCGAACAAAGAGATAAAACCAATAAATGCAGGGATGCTTATTATTCCTGAGGTGAAATAAATCGAAAGTACCCCGCCGATCAAAGCAAGGGGGAGGTTTAGAAGTATGATACCAGCTAATCTGAAATTCCTGAATTCCTGATACAAAAGAAAAAATATAACGAGCAGGGCTAATAATGATGTCAGTAAAAGTGTCCGGGAGGCGTTTGCCTCATTTTCAAACTGACCTCCGTACTCTATACGGTATCCCTCGGGCAGCTGTACAGTTTCATTTATTTTCTCCCTGATCTCATTTACCGTACCACTCAGATCACGTCCTGCGACATTGGCTGAGACCACTATCTTTCTCTGAACGTTTTCCCTGATGACGGAACTTGGTCCGGATACAGAAACAATATCAGCTACCTGCTCCAGCGGCACCTTTTTCCCGTCATGTGTGTCGATAAGGGCTGACCTGATCCCTTCAATTGTTTTAGTGTAGTCATCATTAAGCTTAAGTATGAGTCCGAATCTTCTCTGACCTTCATAAATATCTGATTCCTCTTTTCCTCCGAATGCAATGTCAATAAAATCGTTAAACTGCCCTGTGGTTATGCCGTAATATGCCAGCATCTCGCGATTGGCCCTTATCTGTATCTGGGGGATCTCAACCTGCTGCTCAAGGTTAACGTCAACAAGTCCCTCAATATCTGCGATAGAATTTTTGATCTGGCTGCCCAGTGTATACATTTTATTCAGATCGGATCCAAACAGTTTGATTGCTATGTTTGCCCGGGTTCCCGATAGCATATGATCGATCCTGTGACCAAGAGGTTGCCCAACCGTCGATGCAATGCCTGGCACTGATGCCAGCCTGGCCCTGACTTCAGCAATAAACCCGTCGCGGTCCCTCTCCCCAAGGGCAAAGTTAACATCGATTTCCGAACTGTTGGTGGTCTGTGAGTGTTCGTCCAGTTCACCGCGTCCGGTCCTTCTTGCAGTACTTGTTATCTCAGGTATTGCCAGAAGTTCGTTTTCGACCATGTTGCCAAGTCTGTTCGTTTCTTCAAGAGAAGTGCCGGGCCTGGTAATTACGGATAATGTCAGGGATCCTTCATTAAACTCGGGAAGGAAGCTCCTTCCCATCGAAGAGAGTAAGATCACCGATATTATAAACAATGTCAGGGTAGCGGAAATAATCAGTTTTTTATGATTCAGCGACCATGAAAGGGTTCTTTTGTAATGCGAGGTCAGGATGCTGACAACTTTTTTATCATTTTCATTTTTTGAAAGGAACTTCTCATCTGAAAGGAGCATTTTTGACAGCAGTGGAGTAAGTGTCATTGCGACAATAAGCGACATGAACAGCGAGACAATAAATGCTATGCCCAGTGGTTTTAACATTTTGCCCTCCATCCCCGAAAGGAAAAAGAGTGGTAAAAAGGCTACAATGATTATGAACGTTGCATTAATTATTGATGCCCTGATCTCTTTTGAAGCTTCAAATACCACCTGAGTAACAGGCAACCTAAGCTCTTCAGGATTTTTTCTGTTTTCCCTGAGTCGCTTGAAAATGTTCTCGACATAAATAATGGCATCATCAACCAGCGATCCGATGGCAATCGCCATACCTCCAAGACTCATGGTATTGATATTGAGTCCCGCTATCCTCATTACCAGGATAGTACCCAGTAGTGAGAGAGGAATGGCCAGAAGCGAAATTATGGTAGTCCGGAAACTTCCCAGGAATATAAAGAGGATTATCACAACAAAAATTGAACCTTCAATCAGGGCATCCTTTACATTATTTACGGATGTTTCAATAAAATCGGCCTGCCTGAATATGTCTGTATCCAGTTTGATATCAGCCGGAAGACTTTTCTGAAGTACCGAAAGGTTTTTTTCTATTCGCCGGGTAACATCAAGGGTGTTTGTGTTTGGTTGTTTGGAAATTGACACAATAATTGCAGGTTTTGCATTTTCTGATGCATAACCTGTTTTTACTCCGCTCCCTATCTTTACTTCGGCAACATCTCTGATCCGTACCGGCTTGCCCTCCCTTAACTTAATGAACGTATTGCCAAGTTCTTCTGTATCGGAGGTGCGTGCAATACCACGAACCACATACTCATTACCATATTGTCTGAGTGGCCCACCCGTTGAGTTGCCGCTTATTCCCTGACAAATACCGCTCAATTCTTCGAGTGAGACGTTATAGAAATTCATTTTTTCCGGCCAGGCCAGTACCTGATATTCTTTGTAGTCACCGCCGATTATGGTTACCTGTGAGACTCCGCCGGTAGCCAGCAGCAAAGGTTTGACCTCCCATTCTGCAATAGTCCTGAGCTCCATCATGTTGGTTGTATCTGCCCTGATTCCGACAAAGAAGATCTCTCCCATAACACTTGACTGAGGGGCCATTACAGGTTGCTCAACACCTTTAGGAAGTTCTGCAGCAATACTTATAAGTTTTTCACTTACTATCTGACGGGCTTTAAAAATATCCGTACCCCAGTCGAATTCAATCCATACAAATGAAAAACCCTGTGATGATGACGAACGGACCCTTCGCACATCAGTTGCGCCATTTACAGCTGTCTCTATGGGAAATGTCACCAGCCTTTCGACCTCTTCCGAAGCCATTCCATGCGCATCGGTCATCACCACAACAGTGGGTGCTGTAAGGTCGGGGAATACATCAACCTCCATCCTGCCAGCAATATATACTCCGGCAATAATTAGAACCAGAAAACTTAGCAGGACGAAATGCCTGTTGTTCAGCGAAAATTTTATAAGATTATTTAACATGGTCTCTCATCTTAATGTACGTGTCCGGCATGTGGATCAAGTGCTCCCGAGGCCTGTGACAGCTTGATCAGGATCGCACCTTTTGTGACAATTCGCTCATCTTTTCCGATACCGCTGATGATTTCTGTTTTAATACCGTCTGTCACCCCGGGTTTAACCTCCCTTTTTTCAAAAAGTTCGGGGGTGATCTGCACATAAACAAAATAGACTCCCTGCTCCTCAAGCAATGAGGTAGCCGGTATAGTCATCACATCTCTTCCGGACCGGGTCGTCAGGTATACTTCAACAAACCCTCCTGTAATGAATCCCGTGGTGTTTTCAATAGCAATATTTACCGGTATCAGGTAACTACCCTTATCGCCGTTACGACCGGTGGAAATTATCCTTCCGTTAAGCTCCTCAAGAGTATAGATCCGGCTTTCGGATGCCTGCCTGATATTTGCTGATCTGACTGAAGCAAGCAGTGCAGCATTTTTCTGACTGACCTCAGCCCGCAGCAGCAGATTACGGTTCTGTGCAATAGTCACAACCGGCTCTCCTGAATCCACGTATTCCCCGTTCTTTACCGGTAATATGCTTATATAGCCTGTGAATGGACTGGATATTTTCTGTCCGGAGGAACTGAAATTTTTCTTCAGATTTTCATATGTAATCCTGGCATTTTCATAAATATTTCTGGCACTTTCCAGATCTTTCTCCGATACTATTTTATCAGAAGCAAGTTCCAATGATCTCTCATAACCGGCCTTTGCTTTTTCATAATCATTAAGGGCCTCATAATACCGTACCTCGGAGTTACCTTCTGCCATGCTGCTTCCCGAAATTGTAAATAATTCCTGCCCCTGTACCACCTTTGTACCTTCAAGAATGTTATCGTCAGTTAAGTTTATGATACCGTTTGTCTTTGCTGAGATTATTATCTCATCCGACCCTGATGGCATTATCAGTGCTGTTGTCCTTATAACCTGACCGAATGGTTCTGTAACCGGGAGTGCTGTGGCAAAATCTGTTTTCCACGACTGCTCCCTGGTAAAGAGACTGGCATTTAAGGGCCTGGGGGTATTTTCATACGCTGCCTGATCTGCCTCCTCCTCAGTTTCAAACACTTCGATTCCGGGGACAACAATCGTACGGGTCACATTATCAGTCTCCAAACCGACTATCAGCTGACCCGATCCGCTGACCACTGGTCGCAGGCTGAAACTATAGATTCCTTTCTTTTCGGGATTCTCAACAGTCAGATTTGTCTCCTCCCCGTTTATACTGAAGCTTACCCTTAGGTTATCATTTTCAACAGGCTTAAAATCAGCCAGTCGGGTCAGGTGCAGCAATACTCCCGATTTTTTTTCTCGTACAAAAGGATCTGCCTCTATAAACAATTCATAATCAGGCGTATATACTGTATACTGGATGCTGGTCCCTTCATTTTCAACGTGCTCCTGGTCAGCATCATTTTTACAACCGGCAAAGAAAATTGCCAGAACTGAAAAAAAGAATATTCTGTATTTAATCATGGTGAATTTTGATATCAGGTATGGTGAAACCCGGATTAGATTATTTGAATAGATATGTAAAAAGAAATGGCAGCGGTCTGGTTTGATCACTGTCTGAAATGTTCGAAATAGTAATTCTATAAAACAGGAGGAGCCCTTAAGTCAGGGTTAAAAGAGATGTATTGAGAATTGGGAGGGGAGAGATAGTCCCTGAATGGGGAAGTAGCGGAAAACCGGATCTGATTTGAAAAGTCATTAACCTTAATTATTCCGGTCAGGTCAGTGTGGAATATTCTGTCCCTGGAATCACTTTCCCTGATGAATTCATTTTTTAATTTGCTTTCAGTAAGTGTAACAACCTGATCGAGTACACAGGACAGAAGATTTTTGCTGCCATCATGTTCATGTCCGGTATACCCTGGGTCATCTTTATGAGATGCTGAATCATCGCTGCAATGTAAAGTGGCAAAACATATATTCTCCCCATGGTGGTGATGAGCAATGATTGTATGCATCATCAGCACAACATTGGCGAGCAGGAAAAATGATATCCCTGTTATCTTTCTGATCATTCCTTCGGGGTCCTTTTTTTATAATTAAAACACCTGAACCGGTTACATGTTTAAAATTAAGCAATTTTTCTTACCTGACCCGGGGGCACATATTTCAGGGCAGAGTCTGCCAAATATATCATCTCCGGGATATCACCATTCCGAATCATACCACGATCTTACATCAGTGGGAATCATCCCTGCCGTCCTGGCGGCTTCGAGACCGAGTTCCCCGTCCTCAAAAACCTCAATAAATGACGGATCAACATTCATCATTTCCGCACATTTCAAAAAGGTCTCAGGATGAGGTTTGTAATTGGTAACATCGTTGGCTGTTACAATAATATCGAAGTACTTCAGAAGTCCTGTTATTTCAAGGGTCCTTATCACTGCTTCCCGGTGCCCACCTGTTCCCACAGCCATTGGGAGCAGACCATGATACCGTTTTACAATATCCGCAACAGGTTCAATGGGTTTTACTTTATGTTGAATCCTGTAAAACTGGTCGAGCTTCTCATCAATAATTTCGCCTATTGTCACTGTACCGTTCAGCCCGTTTTTCTTCAGGATCTCGGTGGCAATTAATTTGCCGGGGCTTCCCGAGTGTAGCCTCAGAAAGGAAGAATCGATATCGGCTCCGTATTTATTGCATGCTTTTTTCCATCCGGCATAATGATAAGGCATTGTGTCGGCCAGAGTTCCGTCAAGGTCGAAAATAAGACCTTTAACTCCGGGTTTAATATCATATTTCATCTTAAATTTTGAGCTGCAAAGATAAATAAATTAACTCTTTAACCAAAGGCAGGAGATACTGAATATTTTGGACCTGAAAGTACCGGCAATCAGTTAAAAAAGAAGGCCGTTGATGAGACGGCCTTCAACGAATGATCATAATGTCTATCCTTTATATTGAGCCAGGTACTCTTTGACCTGACGATAAACATTCTCTGCAGTAAATCCAAATTTTTCGTCGAGCACTTTATAAGGTGCAGAATAACCGAAGGAGTTAACACCCCATACTTTTCCTTTCGGACCTGCCAATCCCTGGAGAGTAACTGATAGTCCGGCTGTAAGGCCGAATACAGGTATATCAGCGGGGATCACCGACTCGCGGTACTCTTCATCCTGGTTACGGAAAAGTCCTTCTGAAGGTGCTGCAACGATCCGGACTTTAAGATTGTCTTTATTAAGGAGCACTGCCCCCTCAACAAGTGTCGAAACTTCCGATCCGCTTGCAACAAGAATAATATCGGGTTTCCCCTTGCTATCTTTTACGATGTAGGCTCCTTTGACTGCATTCAGCGCGTCATTATACCTGTTACCACTATCGGATGGCAGATCTTTTATATTCTGCCTCGAAAGTATCAGGGCAGTAGGAGTCTTCTTGTTTTCGAGAGCCATTTTCCAGACTACGGAAGTCTCAGCAGCGTCCGAAGGTCTGAGAACGAGAATGCTGTTTTCACCGTTATGATTTTTGAGGTGTTCCATTAACCGTATCTGGGCTTCCTGCTCAACCGGCTGATGTGTCGGCCCGTCTTCTCCGACACGGAACGCATCATGTGTCCAGATATATTTAACCGGTAATCCCATGAGGCAGGCGAGACGTACAGCTGGTTTCATATAATCAGAAAATACAAAGAAAGTTCCGCATGCCGGAATAACTCCACCGTGCAGGGCCATTCCGTTCATAACGGTTGCCATGGTCAGTTCAGCAACACCTGCCTGCAGGAAGGCACCCGAAAAGTCACCTCTGGTGAATGCCCTGGTATTTTTCAGGAAACCGTCAGTCTTGTCGGAATTTGAGAGGTCGGCTGATGCGACTACCATATTCTCTATGTTCTTTGCAAGCACTCCAAGCACAGTAGCAGATGCAGCTCTGGTTGCTGATCCTTCTTTCTGCTGGATCGCACTGAAATCTATCGGTGGCACGTTGCCTGAATAAAAGAGGTTAAGTTTTTTGTCAAGGTCGCTATTAAGGGAGGCCCAATCTTTTTTTAGCTTCTTCCAGTTTCCGGCAACTTTGTTTTTTTCAGCAAGAACGTTTTTATAGTGCTGTTTTACATCATCAAATACTTTGAAAGGATCTGAGAGGTCAGCTCCAAGATTGACCAGCGATTTCTCAAATGAACCACCTGCTTCGCTTACGGGCATTCCATGGGTTGAGGTTTTTCTTTCAAAGCTTTTACCTTCATTATCAAGAAGCCCTTTTCCCATAATAGTTTTTCCAATGATAATTGTCGGTTTGTCTTTAGATTCATTTGCACTTTTGAGGGCTTTGCGAATCTGATCGTGATCATTCCCGTCGATAGTAATAACATCCCAGCCCCATGAACGGTACTTCATTGCAGTGTCCTCACAGGTCACAGCTTTGGTCTCGGTTGATAGCTGAATGTCATTTGAATCATAAAACATGATAAGGTTTTTAAGACCCAGGTAGCCTGCAAGGCGGCCTGCACCCTGTGAGATCTCTTCCTGTACACCTCCGTCGGAGATAAACGTATATGTTTTATGCGAAAAAAGCTCCCCGAACCTTGCAGCAAGAAACCGTTCTGCTATTGCGGCTCCGACAGCCATAGTATGTCCCTGTCCAAGCGGTCCGGAAGTGTTTTCAATTCCTCTCATTACATCCAGCTCGGGATGACCGGGAGTCGGACTGTTCCATTGACGGAAACTTTTCAGCTCGTCAACAGAAAAATGGCCGGTAAGGGTCAGTATGGAATACAGCATCGGGGACATATGTCCCGGATCAAGAAAGAACCTGTCGCGGTTGATCCATGCCGGATCATCCGGATCAAAATTCAGAAATTCGGAAAAAAGGATGTGGATAAAATCAGCACCACCCATCGCTCCGCCCGGATGACCTGATTTAGATTTTTCAACCATCGACATAGAGAGTATGCGGATGTTGTCAGCTGCTCTTTTATTTACTTCACTATTCATTCAAATAATATATTAACCGTTAATGTTTTTGACGGTAACAAAAATAGGATTAATTCTTGATAAAAAAATACCGGTGACTCCAACGTGATAACCTTTTACAAAGATTACACGATTTTACATGGTACCAGGGGTAAACAGCATCGATCCCCTTTTATGAGGACAATTCAACCTTAAGGGATCTTTTATTTTGCTGGCTAAAGATATTTCCTGTCCTCTTCGGGTACATCAAAGTACTTATCATACAGGGATGCATCGGGTCCCTGTTTCTCAACCTTTGTGCCCCTGAGCTTGTAAGTACACTTTTCACCGGCTATCCCCGAGAAGTAAATATCATATTCCTTCCCGTCATTATCGATCATTTTAATTCTTACAAGGTGATAGTACTTGGCACTGTTCAGCTGGGAATGACAGATAGGGCAGGTGTAGATATACTCTGCACCCTCTTCTATCTTAAAGGAAGGATGCGTGGTAGTTGTGTAGTTCCCGATTTCAGGATTCAGGAAAATCAACCCTTTTTTTGAGCTGTTAACTCGGGTGGCTGCAAGGACAATTGAAGTTTTGACGTTTAAATGCCCCCTGCAGATCTTGCAAATATATTCAACAGCCATATTATACCTCCTTGCTATTTATTAGGTTAATAATTCTATCGGCTTCATTCTTTACAAGGTAGGATAATTTTTCACCAAAAGCAACTTTTTCGGGCTGTATTCCAAGAATCATGACAGGCATTTCAAAAAACTCATTCAGCCGTCCGAATGAAATGTTGTGAGTAGTGAATGTATTATCCTGCAAATCATTAATACCAAGTATTTTTGATGTTCCCGGAGCTGCTTTCATATCAATACAGTCTATCACAACCATAATATCTGGCTTCAGAGAATTGATTTTACCTATATAGTTTTCGATGCTCACCTCAACGGAAAGTGCCGAGATATTTCCCGAGGCAATAATATTTTTGCATATATAGACCCCGGCACCATCATCCGATTTTAGAAGATTCCCCACACCGACAAAAAGGATCCTCTTTTCATTAAAATTCAGGATTTTTTTAAGGCCTTCACACACCTTTATACAAGTATTTAACGAGTACCTGTCTGAGACAGTTTGGGCATAAAATATTAAACATATCCTTCCTCATAAGCTGATCCCTGACATCTGATTGGATATCCTGATCGTCAGCCAGCCGGAGCCTGGTGTTAAGCATATTAAGATTCAGAATCGATGCGAATGCTCTTGGCCCAAGTTTTTTATGCATGTAATGCAGATGTTCTTTGGTAGTAATTACTGCATGACAGTATTCACAAATCAGAAGCTCTTTTTCCTGGTATTCAACACAGTCAGCCCTGTTAAAAACTGCCATATCATATATCTTGTCAGACAATCTTACACCTTTCTGTGTTATGCAATGATCCTGGCACTGTCCGCAAAAAATGCACTTTCCGTAATCTCTTCTTATGGTCCTGATTCCTTTCTCCACGTCGTCGGTAAAAGTTATTGCCTGAGGTGGACATACATTTGCGCAGGTTTCGCAGCCCACGCAGTTAACATCATCCACAACCGGTTTTCCTCTGAAATTCTCAAAAGGGATATGAGGTTCGGAAGGGAACCCGGAGGTATATGCAGGGCTCACGAGCGAAATTATTGCCTCTTTTAGTTCCCGGAGTTTTGGATATTTCATTTCACAGCCTCTTTGTAATCATCTTTAACGCTTTTTTCCCCAAGCCTGATTCCAAAATGGTATGTTCCTCTTATCAGGGCATGTGCTGCCACTGTGGAACTAAAGAAGAGTATGGGTATAGCAATCAGAGCCTTTATTCCGGCATCGCTGAAGCCAAAATGGAAGAAAACACCTGACAGAATGCTGCAACATCCAAGTGTGACACACTTTGTAGCTGCCTGGAGCCTGTTATAAGTATCCGGAAGGCGGATAATCCCGATGCAACCCAGAAGGTTGAAAACAATGCCAATGATAATAAATATCAGACTGATCATATTATTCGTTTAATTTTTTCCCGGTAAGATATTTTGCCAGGGTAAGTGTCCCGATAAAACTAAAAATGATCCAGGCAATCCCGACATCAAGTATGAAGGATTTTTCTGTCTGAACCGCTATGATTGCGCAAATGCCAACCACAAGTATCCCAAAAATATCTATTCCTACCATTCTGTCAGGGATCGTGGGTCCGCGTACCACCCTGTAAAGACAGATGGCACAGAGTCCGATCTGAAAATATAACAGTACATTCAGAAAATCAGTCATTCTGCGATTCTTTTAATGTATTTCTCAAAAACTCCGGTAATCATCCTGGTGTATACTTCAGGATCTTCAGATCTGATGAATATCCAGTGTATGTACAAATAGTCATCAATTATATCGACTGTGATGGTTCCCGGAGTCATAGTTATTGAATTCGCCAGCAAAGTCCTGGCAAACCCGGATTTCAGCGATGTCTTTACTTTTACAATTCCCGGCCTTATCGGCATATCCGGATGAAGAACCCTGTATGCTACGTCAAGATTTGCCCTGATACAGGCCCATACAAAAATGAACAGATAAACAATAAACCAGAAATAGCGACGGGGCTGAAGGAATTTATAAACGCCGGTAAAGTAATAACGGGCAAAAATGGCTGAACAGATCAGGGATGCAACTACTCCTGTCACAACATTGGGAATAGTAAAACTGAAGGTTATCAGAAACCAGAAGATCAGCGATAATATGAAAACTGCAAGATATCTCATTTTAAATTCCTGTGATGGTTGAATAGTATTTCTGCGGGTCGGTAAGAATATCAATGGCAGGTGTCAGCACTGCATCTCTTATCCCCGGAAATGCCAGGAGACTTAACAGCAGGCATACCAGGCTCAGCACGATCATACTGAAGAGCATTGGGAAAGGCACCTCTTTTACTTTGTTTTCCCTTTTCTTCTGATTCCCGTTATAGAAGGCATAACGCTGAAATTTCAGAAAGGAAGCCAGTGTTATAATACTCACTATCACCGCCAGAAGGGCCAGAAAGTAGAATTTCCCCATCACTGCGGCCACTATAATTATTAGTTTACTGAAGAATCCGTTAAACGGAGGAATCCCGGATATCGAAAGAGATGCGACAAACGACGTGGCTGATGTAACCGGCATTGACTTTGCCAGATCCCCCATTTCTTTCAGGTCCCTGGTGCCTGTTGAATATTCTATTGCACCGGCATTCAGGAAAAGAAGTCCCTTGAACGCAGCATGATTGATAAGATGGAATATAGCACCGGCAAGTGCAAGGGAGGCAATATCCGGGTCAGTACCCCTTGATAAAAGTATCATTCCGATCCCGGCCGACATAACAACATATCCCATCTGGCTTATGCTGTGATAGGCAAGAAGTCTCTTTATATCCCACTGTCCGATAGCCAGAAATACTCCAATGACCATCGAAAGGGTTCCCAGTGCTGTTACCAGGACAGCAAAGCCTTCGGTTATAACGAACATATTGAAAAAGAGCCTAATAATCACATATATCCCGACTGCTTTTATGAGCACCCCCGAAAGCATAGCGGAAATGGGAGACGGAGCTGAAGAGTGCGCATCGGGCAGCCAGGCATGGAAGGGAATGATCGCGGCCTTCAACCCGAAACCGCTCAGGAACAGGATCTGGACAAACAGATAATAAGTCCTGTCGTAGCCAGACTCAAATACTGCCTTAATATCTGCTAAGTTCAGTGTTTTTGTTTTCCAGTATATAAAACCAATTCCGAACAGTATGAGAAATGAAGCCAATCCACCTAATACCTGGTATTTAAAAGTAGCTTCAAGTTCATTCTTCTCCACGCCGAAAGCAACAAGAGCATAAGATGAGATAGCCGAGATCTCAAGAAATACAAAAATATTAAAGAGATCCCCGCTTATAACTACTCCATTCATTCCGGCTATCATCAGACAGAAAAGTGCATAAAAGAGATTTTCAGATGTATATCTTCGTATATAGGAAACTGAATAGAAGACCGACAGGAAACCTATAAAGTTAACTATACAGAGAAGGATTGCCGTAAATCCGTCAATTACCATATATATGGCAACGGGAATCCGGTTTACTGCCTCCCATCCGCCAGCTTTGTAAACGCTTACATTCCCTCCTGTCTCAATAAGCATGTATGCACTTATGATAACAAGAAAAAGAAGAACCAGAGAGGCAAAATACCTGAGAAAATTTCCCAGGGACCTTCCTGCAATCATTATAAGGAAAGCTCCGGCAAGGGGAACCGCCACAAACAATGGAATCAGCGAATTCATTTTTTATCCTCTTAGTTCGTTTATCTCTCTTATATCGAAAGTTTTGTATTTCCTGAATATCCTTATAATAACTGCCATCAGCATGGAAGTGGTTGCCAGTCCGATGACAATTGCCGTAAGCACCAGAGCCTGAGGCAGGGGATCAACATATACCTGCCCTGGGTCCGCCGGGTCGACGATAGGAGCAATCCCTCCCTCCACATATCCGATCAGTGCAAAAAAAAGGAAAGTGCTGAATTCCATTATCGACAATGATATGGCTATCTTGACCAGGTTCCTGCGCGTTATAACTCCGTAAAGCCCTGTAAAAAACAGTATGAAACACATTAAGTAGACTATCATTTCGATATTTCTTCTTTAAATATTACAAGTGCAAGAAAAATGGATAAAATAGAGGCAGCAACCTCTATACCAACAAAAATATTGTACAAAGGGAGCATACCCGCACTTAACAGTTCTCCGGGAACACCTTTGGGCATCCAGTTCAGAAAAAAGACCGATGCACCGGCCAACATTCCGGAGAGAGCCAGCAGGAGCATTGCCAGGATAGCAAGATTCTCATAAATTGTCGATCCTGCCTCCTCTTTCACAAGCTTCAGAAAATCACTTCCATTAGCCAGGATAAGAAGGATGAAAGAGCCGGCAAGCAGAACACCTCCGGCAAATCCTCCTCCCGGTGTCAGGTGACCGTGAACGATTATATATATTCCGTAAAGAAAAACCATACCTGCGATAAGCTGGGTCGTCTTCTTCACTATTTCCGTCATCCCTTCCATTTTTTATTGCTTTATTATTCAGTCATGCTTCCTTTTGCCGGTACACACCTCTTCCGGCTGTTTCTCTTTTACTTTTTGCCTTTAATCCGAAGAATTGTAAGAACTCCGAGCACTGCAGTCACAAGGACAGTGGCCTCACCCAGGGTATCATATCCCCTGAAATCGAAGATAACACCTGTCACGAGGTTTACACTTCCGGTTTTGCCCACGGCTCCGTCTATATATGGACCTGCCATCCTTAGCGTGCCCTGACCAAAATTATCAAGGGACCTTACCGAAAGGTTCATAATGTAGAACAGCGCCACTATAATGATAATTCCGGTTATGGCTGATGCGAGGGCCAGTTTGTCAGGCTTTGAAAACTGCTCTTCGCGCGAAGAGTCAAGGACAACTGCAACCATGATTATGAGGCTTATAGTCTCAACGACAATCTGGACTATAGCAAGATCGGGAGCCTTAAGAAGCAGGAAGCATATGACCAGCCCATAACCTACTATGCCGGAGGCAATTACGGCAGAAAGGAGATCTTTCGCATGGATGGCATAAAGTGCCCCAAGAATCATAAACCCCGTAATTACTGATAACTCGAGCTCCATGGCTATACTTTATTTTATCATTATAAGCAACATAATGACTAATCCTGCAAACGCCCAGATAACATAGGATGGCAGCACACCTGTATGGACAACACTCAGATTGTGACTCACCCATAGTACAAATCGTTTGGAAAGCTCATAGATGTCGAACCTTCTTTCTTCAGCCTTCCTGTACATCCACGATAAAAATCTTATCTCGCCCAGTGTCTTGTAGAACTCAAGGACAGGGTAGGAGGCCTGTTCCTGGATCTTTTCCCCCCCGATAAAACTGTCTTCTCTTCTGAATTTTCCGGCACTTACAATAAAATAGATCAGCAATCCAAACAGCATTGAACCCAGTACAAGAACCGAAACAAATGAGGAGTTCCAGAATCCGGTAAATTCAAATTCTCCGGTGACAGGCATAATCAGTCCGGGTACAATAATTTTTGTAGCAAAAACTCCGAAGAATATGCATAGGAGTGCAAGAATCGCAGGTGGTAACCACATTGTAAAAGGTACCTCCTTAATGCTTTCAGATTCTGCTCTCCGTCGTCCCATGAAAATACCACCGATGAACTTTATAAAACTGGCCAGTGTCAGTGCCGATCCCAATACGGCAAGGCCAAGCCATAATACCCAGAGTTTATTTGCTATTCCGGGTCCCGATCCGAAATCGATTATCCCCTGATAGATCATCCACTTTGAGGCAAAACCGTTAAGAGGCGGGATCCCCGATATCGAAAGGGCAAAGATGATTGCAGAAAAGCAGGTCACAGGCATTGCCCCGGAGAGACCTCCGACGTCATCAAGGTTTTCCTTCCCTGTTCTGTATTCGATACAACCTGCGGTAAGTAAAAGTCCGCTTTTGTAAATGGCATTGTTCAACATATGGAAAAGCCCGGCAGCGACTCCAATGGCCGATCCCAGCCCAAAGCCAAGTATCATGTATCCGACCTGCGAGACGGCATGAAATCCCAGCAACCGCTTATAATTATGTTGCATGAGAGCCATCATTACTGCTGCAATTATTGAAATAACACCGGTAGCAAGCAGAATGACCGCCATCAAATCGCTTAGTATGAAAAGATCAGTAGTAATCCTTGCAAGAAAATAGATCCCCAGCAACTTGTCGAGGGAGGCAGGAAGCAGAGCCGACGATGAAGCCGGAGCCTCCCTGGCATAGTCGGGGACCCATGTATGGAACGGGAAGGCGCCTGCCTTTGTGAACGATCCGGTAATGAGCGCAAGAAATGCCACAACGGAAACAATATTTAATGTTGGTACCGAAATCAGGGTCATATTCAGAGATCCCGTGATTCTCCATATTAAAGCTATACCGAGTATCATTATCGTATCGGAAGCTCCTATCAGAATGAGTGTCTTTTTCGCCGCTGCAGAGCTCTCTTCACTCTTCCCTGGTATCAGTTTGTAAAGTGTAATACCTAGAATTCCCCAGAAAGCCAGAAATACAAGCAGATTTTCAGAGAGCAGAGCTCCGTAGGTACAACTTATGGTTATCAGAAAAAATGGATAATAGTTCCGAACTCTCTTATTTTTAATGTAAATCAACGAATAGAGTAAAATTAAGGTTGAGAACAGGCTTGTAAATAATATTATAAGTTTGCTTAACCGGTCAATATTGAAAACAATGAACCCCTCGAGGCTTTTAAAAATATCAGAGCCAAGGATATATAACGTGGCACCGGGGAACAGGTCAGCAGGGGTTGCCAGCTGTTCCGCAGCCCCATAAATCACCACCGCGAAATATCCGGCAATAAGGCTGACGACCAGGGCTATAACTCCTTTGAGGCTTCCTGCCTTTTCAGGTAAAATGAAAAGCAGAACTCCCGCAATGAGGGGCAGAATAATCAGGATGACAGTATCATTCATCTGTTTTCTGTAATTTGTTTTTCAATTCATTTGTCCGGGATATTGACATATCTATTATTTCCCTGGCATTCAATATTTTTTCTCCGGAGAAGTGGTCATATACAACAGCCATTCGTTCGGTACAGCAATAGCATGGATCCACAGCGGCAAGTGATATCGTTGCATCCGAAATGGTCTGCCCGATACACGACTTCTTAAATGTGGCAATGTTTACATAGCTGGGTGCCCTTATCTTATGCCGTACCGGTGAATTTGAACCATCGGATACAACAAAATGAAATACTTCACCGCGTGGAGCTTCAGCGCGGCCATGACCTATTCCTTCGGGTATCTCTTCCACCCTGACAGCAATAGAACCCTCTTTTTCTTTTTCAAGCCCTGTGAGGCACTGTTCTATAATTGAGATCGATTCATACATTTCAAGTAACCGTACTTCGGCCTTGGCAAACACGTCTCCCTCTTTTGCGGTGATCACTTTCCAGTTCACCAGCGGATAGGCTGCATAGGGATCATCTTTTCTGATATCGATTGCTACTCCTGAAGCCCTTGCTGTCGGACCTACCGCAGCATAGTCGATAATATTCTGTTTCGTAAGGATTCCGACACCCCTGGTCCTCATATGAATTACGGGATCATCCATCACTGCCCCGGTCAGCAGATCGATTTTTTTCTTTACTTCACTCATTGTATGCCGTATCACGGGGATCTTACTGTTCTCAATATCCCTGCGCACACCTCCGACTTTAAACATGGCATAACTGTTCCTGTTCCCGGTAATCATTTCAAAAAGATCAAGCACAGGTTCCCTGTACTTCCATGCCCACATGAATACAGTGTTGTAGCCAAGGAAATGGCCGGCAAGGCCTACCCAAAGTAGATGACTGTGTATCCGTTCGAGCTCTGCAATTATAGATCTGATATATTTTGTTCTGTCAGTAATCTCAATTTCTGCTATCTCCTCAACTGCATTGGCAAAAGCAAAAGGATGCGATGTGGAACAAATCCCGCATATCCTTTCGACAAGAAAGAAAACCTGGTCGTAAGTTTTTGATTCGCTGAGCTTCTCTATTCCCCTGTGGTTGTATCCGGTCTCCCATTTTACATCCCTCACAATCTCGCCGTCGCAAAAAAGTTTAAATAACTCAGGTTCCTCCTGCAGGGGATGATAGGGTCCGATAGGTATCAGGGTCTTTTTGCTCATTTACTTATGTTTTTATTTAAACTCTTTCCTGTAGGGGTAAACACCTTCGGCCCAGTTACCTTCTGAAATAAGTTTCTCCTGTTCAGGGTGATTTATGAAATCAATCCCGAAAAGTTCATGCATCTCCCTTTCAATCCAGTTGGAAGCATTAAACATATTCGAAAGGGATTCTATCTGTGGGTTCGCGCTATCAAGAACAACATGTATATTAAGTATCAATCCTATATCATCCTTACTGAAATGATAATGTATTTCAAATCCTCTTCTTGAATGAAGTGCCGAAGCAATTATAAACCTGAACCCGGCACTGTTGTATAAATATCCTGCAATGTCGGTTATTGAATCCGGCTCAACTGAAATAGTAATACGCCTCTGATTTTTCTCAAAAGTCTCAAGGATGAACGGACCAAATTTTTCTTTGAAGGCGCCTATTATCGACTCTTTATCCATAGTTCTTTATTATTCTCTAAAGTCTGTATTATGAATTATTTACTAATTTGATAATACCTGCAATTATGGCTTCGGGTTTTGGAGGACAGCCCGGGATATAAGCATTCACAGGAATTATTTTGTCAACAGGTCCCGCAAAAGTATTGCCCTCTGCAAAGATCCCTCCCGTACACCCGCAGGCACCGATAGCGACAACAAGAACAGGTTTTGGTGCCTGATTATAAATTTCCAGCAGTCTTTCCCTGTCCCTCATGTTGATCGAACCATTGACAAGCAGAACATCGGCATGCCTGATGCTGCCAACCAGCAATATCCCGAACCTTTCGAGGTCATGCCGCGGGGTAAGACAATCAAGGATCTCAATATCACAATTATTGCATGAGGCTCCCCCGAAGTGAAAAACCCAAAGCGATTTCTTAAAGCAGTAGTTTTTAAATCCCACTATATTAAGTATTTACAATCCAAAAAATATTAAAACCAATGCAATAACAGCAAGGAGGTTCATCCAGACCATAAAAAAGGTTATCGCCTGCCTGATCTTTATCCTCGGGTTTGTATTTCTTATCAGTGTCAGAAGAAGTACAATCCCTGTAACTTTGAGAATACTCCACAAAATATTGATGCCATCAAGCCGGAATCCGCCGAGAAGTAATGAAACAAGCAGCGCGGGGAGAATGAAAAGCATTATATATTTTGTAAGTTTAATCATGGCATAAGGAGCTCCGGAATACTCGATATAGATCCCTTCTGTTATCTCAGCCTCTGCTTCAGCCATGTCGAATGGCACCATTGCCAGCTTTGCCTGGATGCAGAAGATAGCCGTAATAAAGAGTAATACTCCTGAAATACTTCCAATGAAGGGAGATCCCGATTGTTGTGTCTGAATAATGGAAACAAGATCAAAATGCTGATCGTTTTTCATTATTATTCCGGCAATTACCAGAAGAAAAGTCAGCTCATAACTGAGAATCAGTTTCATCTCCCTTGACCCGCCGACGGCTGCCAGTGGATTTCCGGAAGCCAGTGAGCCTGAGATATATGAAAATGAAGGAATAGTCAGCAGGTAGAAGATTACTATCAGATCGCCTTTGAAACCCGTGTCAATATTAAACAGGGGCATCAGTATGAAAAAGCCTGCCATTGTTGCACCAAAAACTGAAAAGAGAGGAGCAAGCAGGAATATAAGCGGAGATCCCTTCTTTGGAAGGATGGTCTCCTTTACAAGCAACAGTTTGAAGAAATCATAAAATGGCTGTAGCACCGGAGGTCCTTTGCGGAACTGTACCCTGGCTGTTATTTTCCTGTCGAACCACGAAAGGAATGCTCCTGTTACGGCAACAAACAGAAAGCCGGGAAAGACAAGAAAATGGAACAGGTTTACCGCCATCGTGTTAAAGTTTTATTTTTCAGTTGTATACAAGTATTCTCTGATCAGAACTTTATTATTAAGCCTGTAGATATTCTCTTCAGGTGATTCATCTGATGCGGTAATTGAAACAATCCCCGGAGGAGATGCTTCAATGAACTTTTCAATCTCTTTCTCATCAGTAAGATCATAAAACAGGTCTTTGTTCCGGTGATGTCTGAAAAAGTCGGTCATCATGGTACCGAAAGGACAGATAGTGACGCACGACTTGCACGATATACAAAGATTGGTATGCCTATTGATGATACCTTCATTATCTTTTTCAAGAGCATCGGCAGGACATACGCTTATGCAGGGAGCATCCTCGCATCTGCGGCAGGTGAACCTGAATACAGCACGTTCTCTTATAGTTTTTAATCCGCAGGAATCACCGGTCTTGCTGAAAAAACCTTCCGGAAGCGGCATCCCGGGATTTTCAACCATGGCTGCCCGGAGCTTTATCATATCTATCAGGATCTTTCCGGCCATATTAAGTTTCTATATAGTCATCTGATTCATAAGCTGGAACCGTGTATCGCTCAGTCTTTGTGAGATAGTCTGGGCAATCTTTGACATTGTTTTAAAACCGAAATCACAATCCCGGTCAATTTCGGCATTGAGCATTCCGGCATCTACTGCTATTACTCTGGCTGGTGTCAGAGCCATGACCCAGGCTGTCGAAATATAGGGACTGAAAACAGCAGACCACGAAAACAGCTGACCCGGCTCAATTGTCCCAAGATGTATCCTTTTCTCCCTGGCAAGACTGATCCCCAGTGACAGGGTACCTTCAATCAGTACGTATACATCAGAGAGTTCATCATATTGCTCAAAGATTATTTCTTTTACCTTAAACTCCCTGATAGTACACATTCCGGCCAGCGTATTCAGCTGTTCCTCATTATAATTATCAAAAAACCTTATTTTCTTCAGATCCTCAGCCGTCAGTTTCATGATTTTCCATTTAATACAGGTACAGATAGGTTTTCATATCATATTATTTCCAGATATCCGGAGTATCTTTCAACTCATTGTAGCTAAAAACAGGTCCGTCTTTGCATACAAAGAATTCTCCCATCATGCAGTGGCCGCATTTCCCGAGACCGCACGACATATTCTTTTCCATCGAAAGATAAATCTCGTCATCTTTATATCCCATCTCAAGAAGCCGGATGGTCCCGAATTTCATCATTATCGGAGGTCCGCAGACTACTGCTATTGAATTCTTAATATTTATATTAATCCCATTTAAGAGAGTTGTCACCACACCCACCGGGCCATCCCACTCTTCATCGGCCCTGTCCACAGTGCGGTATGCCTCAAACTTATCAGTGCTGTTCAGCCTGTTAAAGAGCGGTTTGTAGATGCAGTCAGAGGGCGTTTTCGATCCGTAGCACAGAATTACTTTCTCAAGATTCTCCTTAACATTTTCCAGAGCATAGAGTAACGATCTTATCGGAGCAAGTCCGCATCCTCCTCCCAGGATGAGAACCTCTTTCCCCAAAAACTTTTCGACCGGATACCCGCGGCCGTATGGTCCCCTGATTCCCATAAAGATACCGGGTTTAAGCTTATGCATGTACTCTGTAACGTAGCCTGTTTTCATCACGGTGACCTCCAGCCTGTCGCTTACAGTGGGGGATGAGGATGGAGTAAAAGGAGCCTCCCCGATGCCATCGACAGACAATTCAATAAACTGACCGGTTGCATAAGAGAACTCCTTCTCGGGGATCAGCACAAAGGTTTTAATCATCGGAGATTCCTCAATGACTTCTGTAAGTCGTGCCTTCAGAGGTTTATATATGTTACCGTTATTCATGGCTTACTATCCCGCAACTCTGCGAAAAGTTCATTCTTGTTGATCTTCCCAATACATGCCTCAATACATCTTCCACAACCTGTACAGGCCAGGGATTTGAATTTTTCAGGTTTCCAGAGATATTTGCACATATACCTGTTCCTGAATCTGTTATGCAATTCAAAAAGCCCGTCGTCGCCCCCGGCAACCCTTTCAAATCCGGGATACTGACAGGCATCCATCTGTTTGACTTTTTCAAATCCTGGTTTATCGATAAGCAGGAAGCATGTACATGTGGGACATATCGTGGTGCAGGCCCCGCACGAAACACAGGTGGATGAATATTTTTTCCAGATATCCACACCTGCATTTTTTACAAGCTCACCTGTTTCAGCATAACCAGGTATCTTCTTATTATTCTCAGCCAATGAAGCCTCGGTTAAAGCATGTTCTTTTTCTATTAACTGAAAAATATTCTCATCATTCAGCGGCGTTACAAGCGTTAACTGCCGGGTAAATTCCAGCCCCTGACTGCTTATCACCCGCAGGATGACCAGGTCGTTCATTTTGATCACTGAAAGGTCGGCTTTCTCCGTTGTGTAAGGCTTTATTCCGTACGACGTGCAGTGACAGTGCTCCGGCCTGCCGAAACAATCAGACCCGATAAGAATTGTTCTCTCCCTCCTGAACCGGTAAAACTCATCAGTGAAATCCTTGTCGAGGTATATTTCATCAGGCAGGCCAAGGCCCTCAATATCACAGTTGGGAGCGCCAATAATTATCCTTGGCTTGTCATTCGGCCTGTCGGCAGTAACATTTTCCCTGACAGGCAGAAAAAGAGTTTTCAGAGATGTGGTGGGCTTGGGAGTATTGTACGAAATGTTTCCAATGTTTCCTGGTCCGATCAATTCATAATCAAGGCCAAATTCGTTTTTTACCGTAGCGAAAATGGTATAGGATATTAATAGCCTTTCCAGCGTTCTATCCCACTCTTCCTTATTTATGCTAAAATATTGCATTTATGTGAGAAGAATCACATATAAATTTATATTCAATGAACATAAAAGTCAATAATAAGATTACATATTTTTCCGATAGGGATTATGAAAATTAATTAAGAAACTAATAATCAAGTATATAAAAAATTATTATTTTATTGAGAAAATATTTAACTTGCATATATTATTAGAATAAAATATAATTGATGTGAAACAAATCACAAAACCAGTAATAAAAAACAGCCTGAAAAGAATATTTCTTTACCGGGCTTGTCTGGTAAGGTTAAAAATGATGGGAGTGGAGAAAGTATTCTCCTATACTCTTGCAAATGAGACTGGTGTTACTTCCGATCAGGTGCGTAAGGATTTTTCGGAGTACAAAATAAAAGGGAATAAGAGGGGAGGGTATGGGATAAATGAGCTTCTCGACATGATGGAAGCCATTTTCCACCGTAACAAGGATCATAATATTGTTCTTATCGGCATGGGGAACCTTGGCCAGGCGCTCTCGAAGTACAACAAATTTGTGCAGAGAAACATGAATATTGTGGCCACCTTCGATATTGATCCGTTTAAGCAAAAATTACGGTCGGAGGTACCTGTCTATTCAATGGGACGGCTTAAAGAAATAATTGAAAGGTTCCGCGTAAGGGTTGCAATCCTGGCCGTACCTGAAATTTCTGCCCAGGAAGTATGCGATGTACTTTTGAGGGAGGGCATAAAAGGGATAGTGAATTTTGCACCTGTACTTCTGAAGGTGCCTCCTGATGTAATTGTCAATAATGTCAATCTGAGTGACGAACTTGAGAGTGTCATTTACTATGTCCATAAACTGATGAAGGCTGACGGACTTAAAAATATTGAATTATTATACAGGGATATGAAATACTGATCAGGGGGCTGGTACAGGGTGTAGGTTTTCGCCCTTTTATCTGCAGGCTTGCTGCTAAGCACGGGCTATTGGGGGAAGTGGATAACAGAACCGACGGAGTTTCGATAATTGTCCAGGGTGATTCCAAAACTGTGGACAGGTTCAGTAACGAGATCCTGCAAATGGCACCTCCGGCTTCACAGATAAAGACAATCGAGATAAATGCTACCGGCATTTCAGGCTATAAGGATTTCAGGATAATTCCCAGCAGCGATACAGCGACCCGTATTACCGAAATAAGTCCCGATATTGCCGTATGCCGCGAGTGCCTGGCCGATATGGATAATGATACTGCCCGGCTGAATTATCCGTTCATTAACTGCACAAATTGCGGACCGAGGTTTTCAATAATTGAGCAATTACCCTACGACAGAGCTAATACTTCGATGAGAAGCTTTGCCATGTGCGGGGATTGCCAGGCGGAATATGATGATATTTCTGACAGGCGTTTTCATGCACAGCCTGTTGCCTGCAACTTATGCGGACCTTTTTATGAGTACAGCGACGCGGTAAAAAAAATTCATGGGACCGATATTATCCTGAAAGAGATCTCAGAACAGATAAGCCGGGGTAATAGTGTGGCTGTAAAGGGATTGGGTGGATATCACCTTATGTGTGATGCAACAAACGAATCTGCTGTCGGAAGGATGAGGAGAAGAAAACAGAGGGATGCCAAGCCATTTGCTGTAATGTTCAGGGATCTTTCGGCAGTTAACGGGTTTTGCTTCGTCGCGAAAGAGGAGGAAAAGGAGCTTCTGTCGTGGCGCAGGCCGATAGTCATACTGAAGCAGAGAAAAGAGTTATCACCCTCAGTAAACAACGGGCTCGGCACTATCGGAGTAATGCTGCCTTATATGCCTTTTCATTATCTGATATTCAGACATCTTCTGACAGATGCAGTTGTTATGACAAGCGGGAATATCTCCGACGAACCGGTCATTACCGATGATGAGGAAGCTACGGTCAAACTTGGTAAAATAGCTGATGCTGTTGTAAGTTACAACAGGAAGATCATCAACCGGGCTGATGATTCGGTAGTAAGAATTATTAACGGTAATGTCAGCATGTTGCGTCGTTCAAGAGGCTATGTTCCCCGGCCTGTCGATATTGAAATCCCCGTCGACGGAATTCTTGCCCTGGGAGCAGAACAGAAGAATAGTTTCTGCATCGGAAAAGGTAATCAGGCAATAATGAGCCAGTATATAGGAGATATTAAAAACCTGGCGACAATGGAGTTCATGAAGGAGTCGATGAAAAGATTTTCAACACTTTTCAGGTTCACGCCACACTACCTGGCATGTGACCTCCATCCCGATTACATGTCGTCGCGTTATGCAGCCACTTTGTCGGATGAATTAAATATCCCGGTTATCACCATCCAGCATCACCATGCCCACATAGCATCGTGTATGGCCGAAAACCATATTGACGAAAATGTGATTGGTATCTGTCTTGACGGTACCGGCTACGGTACCGATGGTAATATATGGGGCGGTGAATTCCTTGTTGCCGGACTGGAAGATTTTTTACGATATACTCATTTTGATTATATCCCGATGCCCGGGGGAGAAAAAGCTGTGGAAGAACCATGGAGACTGGCATTTTCATACCTTTATACATATTACGGTGATTCACTCAATTATGAAGAGATGCCGGTATTCAGAAAAATAGAAAAGGACAAGCTGAGGTTATTGGCCGGAATGATTTCAGGAGGGATTAATTCACCTCTGTCTTCAGGTGCAGGAAGACTTTTCGATGCAATATCTGCCTTGCTGGGATTGTGCAGCACCTCCACCTTTGATTCTGAAGCTCCCATGCGACTCGAATCTGTTATTAAAAACAGTTCCGAAGATTATTATCCATATACCGTCGGAGAAACAATTTCATTCGCAGGTACATTAATGGCTGTGATCAGTGACTTTGAATCGCTTGATGTTTCAACTGTATCGGCCAGGTTCCATAATACTGTCGCAAAAGTAATTCTTGATGTATCAATGAGGATCAGAAGCGAATTTGCATTAAATAAAGTTGTATTGTCAGGAGGTGTATTTCAGAACAGATATCTTCTGGAAAGGACAATTAAACTGCTGGAAAGTGAAGAATTTAAAGTATTTACAAATCGATGTGTACCGGCAAATGACGGTGGCATTTCACTCGGACAGCTGGTTATAGCATCAAAAATCAAAGGGAGATGTGCCTGAGTGTACCTGCTAAAATATTGGCAATCAGTGGAAATACAGCTGAAGTCTCAGTTGGAGGGACGGTGTTCAGTGCCGGACTTCAGATGATTGAGGATGCCAGGGTTGGAGATTATGTTCTGCTTCATGCCGGATTTGCCATTCAAAAGATAAGCCTTTATGAGGCGCAGGAGACTCTCAGGATTTTGAAAGAAATTGATGATATCGCGGATAAATGATTTATGGAGCTGATAGATGAATACCGCAACAGGGATCTGATCAGAAAGATCCAAAGGGAGATAGCTGTAAGATCGACCGGATCATATACGTTCATGGAGGTCTGCGGTGGTCATACAATGGCTATCCACAGGTTTGGAATACCAGGGTTGCTCCCCGGTAACATAAATCTCGTTTCTGGTCCGGGTTGTCCGGTATGTGTTACTGAAAGAGAATATATCGACCAGGCAATAGAGTGGTCAAAAGCGGGAGATAACATAATAACCACATTCGGCGACATGATCCGTGTACCAGGATACTATTCGACACTCGGGAGAGCGCATTCTGAAGGAGCTGATATACGCATTGTCCTTTCAGCCGCTGATGCACTTGAGACAGCCCGGCAGAATCCCCGGAAGAAGGTGATCTTCATGGCAATAGGTTTTGAAACAACTGCCCCGGGAACTGCTTTTACTCTTTCTGAAGCAAAAGAAGAAGGTATCAGGAATTTTTTTGTCTTCAGCGCCCACAAAATTATGCCTCCCGCAATGGAAGCCATTATCAGAAACGGAACGACTATCAATGGATTTATATGCCCGGGCCATGTAAGTGCAATAACAGGATCATCCGTTTATGATTTTATTGCCGGGGATTATGGCATAGGATGCGTTGTCTCCGGATTTGAACCCCTTGATCTCCTTCAGTCGGTATTGATGCTTGTTAACCAGGTCAATGCTGATTCACCAGTTGTTGAGATACAGTACCGCAGGGTGGTGACAGGAGAGGGTAACCTCGTTGCACAAAAAAAGATGAAAGAAGTATTCAAAATAGTGGACGATTCATGGCGGGGTCTGGGAGTAATAGAAAAAAGCGGGTTGCAGCCGGCAGACGAATATGAAGCTTTTGATGCTTTGAAAAACTTTCCGCTTATACCAGCTGAAACAGTAACCGAAAAGGAATGCATTTGCGGCGAAATACTAAGAGGCATGAAAAAACCTGCTGATTGCCGGCTTTTTGGCGTCAGTTGCATTCCCGAAAACCCGGTGGGAGCCTGCATGGTTTCAGGCGAAGGAGCATGTGGAATATATTACAGATACAGCAGAAATGGATAATATTATTTCAATAAACCATGGCAGCGGGGGTAGAATGAGCCACGATCTTATCCGGGATCTGTTTGTCTCCGGATTCGGGATGACCGATCCTCTTACTGATTCATTTATAATTGACGATCCGGGGCATAGTCTTGCATTCACAACCGATTCATACGTGGTTGATCCGGTTTTTTTCCCCGGTGGTGATATCGGGAAACTTGCTGTTTGCGGAACTGTAAACGATCTTGCCGTATCAGGTGCATCACCCCGGTATATTTCAGCTTCATTTATTATTGAAGAGGGTTTCCCGCTGGCTGATCTTGAAAAAATTGTCAGCTCAATGGCCGGCGAAGCAAAAGATGCCGGAGTAAGAATAGTTACCGGTGATACCAAAGTCGTTGAAAAGGGAAAGTGTGACAAAATATTTATTACAACAACAGGGATAGGCATCTTAAAGGATTGTTTCAAGGATTTAAGCAGCGGTGAGAGGATTTTGCCCGGCGACAGGCTTATTATAAACGGACCACTCGGGAATCACGCTGTAGCTGTACTCGGAGCCCGAAACCAGCTTCATTTCAGTACTCCTGTTATTTCTGACTGTAGCTGTCTGAATCATCTTATTGGTGATCTCCTCGGGGGATGCAGCGGGATCAGGTTCATGAGGGATCTTACCAGGGGAGGCCTTGCAGCAGTTCTGAATGAACTGGCAGAAATTATTACCGGCTCAATTGAAATAGACGAAGATTCAATACAGGTTGATGAACCTGTAAGAGGCTTATGTGAATTACTGGGATTTGATCCTTTGTTCCTCGCCAATGAGGGAAAAGTACTGATAGTTGTTTCCCCGGAAGAGGCAGGGAAAGCCCTGGAGGTCCTGCACAAAAATCCATCGGGCAAAAACGCCTGCGATATCGGAACAATAAAAGAGAGGGGAAAGGCTCCGGTTATCCTTAATACATCCACCGGTAGCCGGCGGGTTATCGATATTCCTTCAGGGTCTCAATTACCCAGGATCTGCTAACTGAGAAAAATTATGCACGAGTTAAGGATTGCAGAGGATCTTTCAAGGATAGTGATTGAAGTGGCTACTAAAGAGAAACTGTCGAAAGTCACGGCTGTAAATTTAAGCTTTGGCAGGCTTACCGCGATTGTGCCTGAAATATTTGAGTCGGCCTTCAGGGAGGCTGTCAGGGATAGTATCTCTGAAAATGCTGAAGTTTTTATCGAAATAATCCCGGTAAAACTTAAATGTTGTGATTGTGGTAATGAATATGAAATGGGGGATAATAATTTTTTGTGTTATAAATGCAATTCGGCCAGGACCGATATAATCAACGGGAAAGAGCTGTTTGTTAAAAGTATTGAAGGAGAATAGCTATGGAAATAAAAATAATGAAAAACATCCTTGACAGGAACCAGAATAAGGCAGATGAGGTAAGGTCACTTCTTGCTTCTTCCGGAGTATTGATGGTAAATATAATAAGTTCGCCGGGATCGGGTAAGACAACACTTCTGGAAAAAACAACTGAAGCCCTTTTTCAGAAGTTCAGGATAGGAGTTATAGAGGGAGATATTACAACCGACCGTGATGCACAACGTCTAAAAAGATTTGGGATACCGATATGCGTTATCAACACTGAGGGAGGATGTCACCTCGATTCGCACAGTATATCGAGGGCCCTGCCTTCTTTCGACCTTCAATCACTTGATGTTATATTTGTTGAAAATGTCGGCAACCTTGTATGTCCTTCACAGTTTGACCTCGGTGAAGCTTTTAAGCTCGCTATGGTAAGCACAACGGAGGGAGACGATAAGCCGGCAAAATATCCGATGTTGTTCAGGGAAGCCAAAGCCGTACTGCTAAATAAAATTGACCTGATGCCTTACACTGATTTCAATATTGAGAATTTTACAGGGGATCTTAAACAGATTAATCCAGCGATAAGGAGATTCGATGTATCATGTACCAGGGGCTACGGTCTGGACATGTGGTTCGAATGGATAGCCGGACAGATATCTCTTGTTGCAGGGTAAGATTTTCGTGTATGCCGGTACCATTCCGGTATAAATAAGAGTATGGTTTTTTGGGTGTGAATGAATTCAGACCTGCCAGGGTGCTTTTACAGGAAGCGACCCGGTAAAATCTTTTAGCAGCGACTCCTCGTAAACTCCTGCAAATGTACCATTTCTAAATCTTTCAAGTCCTTCGTTCAGCAGATTCTTCCATGATTCAGCCTCTTTGCCCGGGATGACAGGGAAAAAGAGCACACCGTTATCTTTTGCTGCGTGCATGTCTCCGTAAGCATCACCGATCATAAGGATCCTGCTATCGGGATATTTACCTTTGGCTGCCAGGGCAATATGCTCGGATTTTGTTCCATATTCCTGACCTGCAATTATTGTAATGTATTTTTTAAGATCATGTTCGTGCCATTCACGGTCAAGTGCTTCAAGAGGTGTTTGTGAGACTACTATTGAGTCGGCAAATTGAGAGATATGTTCAATGGCTTTTACTGAATTGGGAAAAGGAGGAATGTTGTGAAGCCATTCAGCGATCTCCCTGTTTATGTTTTCGCTCCAGAGAAGGATTCTGTTGAGGGAAGGATCCCTGATTTTTTCACAATAGGACCGGAGGGAACTGTTGCTCAGCCTGGTTTCAACTGAAATCCACTCTTTCAACGACTTAAGATCAGGGAGAGCGCATCCTGATTCCGTCACCTCATTTCTTTGAGAAAGGAGCTCAAAAACTTTTATCATGGCCGGGAACCTGTTTACACCCCGGTGAGCTGAATAAAGATTTACAAACTCCCATGTTTCCCTGACATATTTTGAAACAGGAAAGAGATCAAAATACTTCAATGCTCCCGGTATAAAGAATTCTTTCTGCTTTACCTCCATAGAGTCAAAGACACAGCCGTCAGAGTCGATCCCGATAAAAAAATCATGGGCAGGTATGAAGTCAGTTAATTCTTTCCGGAAGTCCATCATAAAAATTTCCCCAAAAGTAAAAAAATATGTTGAGCTTCACCGGAAATAACACGAATCCTGAACACCGGATTAAGGATAATAATGCTTTCCCCCGGGAGCTAAATCCCTGTTTTTGAGCTTCTCAGTTCTCCCGCGGTCAATTCCGGATCGCGGATTGGTGTCTTTTGACGTGTTTTATAATTGTCAGATATACAGCATTATATATTAAGATGACTGCTTTTGGTCCCGGGAAACAGCTGTTCTTTAGTTTAATTCTAAATTATAAACAATGATAATAGTAAGTTTTTTTTACAAAGTATTGTTATTAATTTCACAGCTGATATAAAAGTCATCAATGTTTTAACCAAAATTATTAATTACCTAAAAATCAACAAGAAATGTACCAAGTAGGAAATCTTGTTAAGGAATTATCTGACAAGCATGGTCGCGCAAGGGAGAGTCTGATGCCTATACTTCAGGGTATAGTGGAAAAGACATAACTACCTTACTGATGAGGCTATGGTTGAGGTTGCCAAAGAACTTGATATTTCGGCGGCAGAAGTTTATGGGACAGCTTCATTTTATACTTTTCTCGACACACAGGTCAGGGGTAAATATGTAATAAGGGTCTGTAAGACAATTACATGTTCAATGAAAGGGAAAGAGTGAGATAATACAAACCCTTGAAGACATGCTGAAAATCAAGGTTGGAGAGACAACCTCCGACAGACGATTCAGCCTGATCGAAACAAACTGTATCGGCTGGTGCCATAAAGCTCCGGCTATTCTGATCAACGAAATGCCGTATACAGAACTGACACCTGAAAAGGTTGTTGAGATAATAAAAAGTTATATGCTAAAGAAATAATCCCCTGAACAACATGGAAAATAAAGCACTAAATAAAGTCGATCTTATATTTGAAAAAGTAGATCCAAAAGAGGTACTGACAAAAGCATTCGGGATGTCATCTGATGAGATCATCAGCGATGTTCTGGAGTCGGGTCTGAAAGGACGGGGAGGCGCAGGTTTCCCAACAGGGCTGAAGTGGAAATATACAGCTGCTGAAAAGGAGCCGGTAAAATATATTGTCTGTAATGCTGATGAGGGGGAACCCGGGACTTTCAAGGACCGCGAGATCCTTGACAAGGTAGCGTATAAAGTGTACGGAGGGATGGCGATAGCCGGAAAGGCTATCGGTGCAACCAACGGAATAGTTTATTTAAGAGGTGAATACAGGTTCCTTCTTCCCCAGCTTATGGCCGAGCTGGAGACATTTCACAAACTTATAAGTGAAATAGGCTACGATTTTAAGATCAGGTATTACCTGGGAAGCGGCGCATACATTTGTGGTGAGGAGAGCGCTCTTTTTGAATCAATTCAGGGCGACAGGGGAGAACCGCGAAACAAACCTCCTTATCCTACCAAATCGGGGGTATTTGGAAAGCCTACATCGATAAATAACGTGGAAACACTTGTCACCGCAATGATGATTGTCAAGCACGGACCTGAGGCTTATACCCGTCTTGGAACAAAAGACTCAAGAGGATCGAAGGTTTTCTCTATTTCAGGCGACACGCCTACCCCCGGGATATTTGAACTGGAACTAGGAATGACAGTTCAGCAATTTGTAAATGAATTTGGCGATGGGGATACGAAAGCTGTCCAGGTTGGAGGAGCTTCCGGTTTCTGTGTACCCAGGAAAAAATTCGCGGAAACGATCATCGGATTCGAAGGTGTTCCTACAGGTGGTTCGATGAAATTGTTCAACAGTTCCAGATCAATGTATAATGTTCTTCATAATTACCTCGATTTCTTTACGGAAGAATCGTGCGGACAATGCACTCCATGCAGGGTGGGCTGCCAGCAGCTGCTTAAGGGCGTTGAGAATGTGAAAAAAGGTGAAGCCAAATCAACCTATCTCAACGAGTTGGTGAAACTCGCCGATACTATGAAAGTGGCTTCCAAATGTGGCCTCGGACAATCGGTAGGTAATGCATTCAAAACGATAGTGGAAAACTTCAAGGAGGAGATCATTTACTAATTTTTAATTGAAAAACAGATAATTATGATAAATCTTAAAATAAATGACCAGCAGGTCTCAGTAAAGGAAGGCACCACTGTCCTTGCTGCTGCAAAGAAGCTGAATATTAATATCCCTACATTATGTAACCATCCTGACCTTTGTGTTGCAGGAAACTGCAGGGTATGTGTGGTCGAACAGAAGGGGGCCAGAACTCTCGTTGCTTCATGTGCTATGCCGGCCTCCGAAGGTATGGAGATCTATACAAACTCACTTAAGGTAAGGAATGCAAGAAAGCATATCGTTGAACTTCTTTTATCGGAACACAGGTCAGATTGTACAAAATGCTATAAAAACCAGAACTGTGAACTTCAGACCCTGGCAAATGAGTTTGCTTTCGGGGATCATGTATTTCTCGATCTCACTATCGACAAAAAGTACCAGGTTGACAGGTCATCGCCTTCATTTATTAAGGACGACAGTAAATGTATTCGTTGCCAGCGTTGTGTCAGGACCTGCTCGGAATTGCAGTACATATCAGCGATCGGGGTTGCCAATAAGGGAGCTCATCAGAAAATATCTTCTTTCCACGACAAGCCAATGAGCCATGTTGTATGTACAAATTGCGGACAGTGCGTTAACCGTTGTCCTACAGGTGCCCTGGTAGAGAAAACCTATATCGATATGGTCTGGGATGCCATCTATGATCCGGATAAACATGTTGTGGTGCAGACTGCTCCAGCAGTCAGGGTTGCACTCGGCGAGGATCTCGGTTACGACCCGGGCGAAAGAGTTACCGGTAAAATGGTCACTGCTCTTCGTCAGCTTGGTTTTGATTCGGTACTGGATACTGATTTCAGTGCTGACCTCACAATAATGGAGGAGGGAACTGAACTTTTAACACGGCTTAAGAAAATACTTGTCGACAAGGACCCTGGTACAAAGGTACCGATGTTCACATCATGCTCTCCGGGATGGATAAAGTTCATCGAACATAAATATCCTGAACTTCTTTCCAATCTGTCGACCTGTAAATCACCCCAGCAGATGTTTGGCGCTCTTGCCAAAACATATTTTGCAAAGAAGAAAAATATTGATCCTGCAAATATAGTTTCAGTATCGATCATGCCGTGCACTGCAAAAAAATACGAGGCCGACAGGCCTGAAATGTGGTCAAGCGGTTACAAAGACATTGACTATGTTCTTACAACACGCGAACTGGCTGTAATGATCAAGCAGGCTGGTATAGACTTCAGGAACCTTGAAGGATCCCATTACGATTCTGTAATGGGCGATTCCACCGGAGCTGCTGTGATATTCGGAGCCACAGGAGGTGTGATGGAAGCTGCCTTACGTACTGCTTACGAAATAGTCACCGGACGGGAAGTCCCGTTCACAAACCTGAATATTACCCCGGTCAGGGGAATGGATGGTGTAAAGGAGGCTTCAATAAAAATAGAAAATTGCACAAACGACTGGAAATTCCTTGAAGGTGCAGAACTGAAAGTTGCAATAGGACACGGACTTGTCAATGCCAACAAACTTATGAAACAGGTACGGGATGGAATCTCTCCTTATCATTTCATTGAGATCATGGCATGTCCCGGCGGATGCCTGGGTGGCGGTGGTCAGCCTATACCTACAAGCATGGAGATAAGACAGAAACGTATGGATGCAATTTATTCCGAAGATGTGCACATGCCTCTCAGGAAATCACACGAGAACCCGGATGTTATTGCTATTTATAAGGAATACCTTGATAAACCAAACAGTCACAAGTCTCATGAATTGCTGCACACACACTATGTTGAACGTGATAGCTACTAGAGATTGCTCTGATTAACCAAAGAGGCTGTACCAGATGAGTACAGCCTCTTTTTTCTTTACATGGTGTTTGTCACAATACATTCCAGCCGCCGACTGCCACAACGGGATTCTTTTCTTTAAGTCCTTTCCCTATATAGGTTGCAGTGATTTCCCTTTTTTCACCTGGCATCAACGGAAAATAATTATCTTCCCACAGTACAGGAATTATTTCCTTACCTCCCTCACCGGCTGTAATCTTCAGATGGACACCAAAAGCCAGGGATTCTGAAGGATTACTTAGTATTACCCGAATAACATCGCTATCATTCACTACTTCACTGATATTACCCGACACATCCAGTCCGACACGTGGGAGAGTCTGCAGAGCAGTAAAATCGGGGTATGAGATCATCGGGGTAGCCCAGAAATAGGATTTCTTCCAGTCAAAAACCTCCCTGGTTGTGGACAGCCAGTAAAAATTTGAACTGACTTTATTTCCATCAGCATCATGCATTTCGAGCTTTACAAAATAGGTGACCGACAGATCGGGCAATTCGGGGATTATTAAGATTTTTTCCACACCATCGGCGATTATGTCGAAAGTTTTTACAGAAGAGAATTTTTCAGTCAGATCAAAATTAAGAACAGAGACTGTGGCTTTAAGTCCTTTGAATTCTTTCAAAAAAGAGTTGACTGCAACAACCGACCTGTCGTCGTAAGAATATTGAATATGAAGAGGTTCGCATGCTTTTTTCGTCCCGTAGTATGATCCTCCCGTTCTCAGGAAATAATCATAAAGGTTCCAGTAAACCCCGGGCCATGCATTGTTCATCATCCACTGAATAACACCCGTGCTGTTATATTTATTTCTTGCATATCCTTCAAACATGGCTCTTTTCCCTTCGTATGCCTGAATCTGCGATTTCATAACATAATCCTCAAGATCTTTTGCTTCGCCATACCGGGCATTGAGAGCTTTGGTATCCATATCCAGCATACTTGCCGGCGATCCTCCGCGACCGTGATAATGCCAGTAATCATCTATCGGCCACCGGTGATCTTCGGGGAACATTTCCAGAATTGACTCCAGCACAGGGACCGAAGCTCCGGGACCTATCTCGGCATTGAAGCCAAAAGCACCTCCGCGTGCCGTGTCGGTAAGCCAGTACGATGGTTCCGTATAGAAATAGGGCCCCTCCATCCGTATTCCTGAATACCCGGTTACATCCGTAGGCTTCAGGGCAGCTGATGACTGATAAGGATTTGGCCAGTAATTTTCCTTAAATACACCCAGGTACATCTTCTCGACCCCGGCTACAGGCGGATAATCACTACCGTAGAGCCATGTAAGGATACAGGCATGACTTCTTAATCTCTGCACCTGGTCCTTCAACGATCGGGCCGCAATAACATGATCTTCTTCATCCCAGTTCTCCCATTTTTCCCAATGATCGCAACAACACCATCCCGGCATGGCAAGAATCCCGTTTCTGTCACACAGATCATAGAAATAATCGCTTTCAAGTTTTCCCTCAAGCCTGATGGTATTAAGATTCATGTCTTTGACATATTGGATCTGCGACTCAAGCCTGGCAGAATCTGTTCTGAGCATCATATCGGATGCCCAGCCTCCACCACGTATAAGGATCTCCTTCCCGTTCACCCTGAATAGCAGGTGGTTTTTTTCAGTCAGTTCTGATGTGATATTCCTGATTCCGAAATCAATAGTTTGTAAATCAGAAACTTTTCCTTTCGATTCGAATACCATTTTCAGTGAATAAAGTTCAGGCTCTCCAAAATGTATGGGCCACCATATTCTTGGATCCTTGAAGTTCAGCTGGTCAAATTCTCCGGGTTCAAAATCAACTCTTTTCGACTCATTGGGTCCGAGAGTAACATCCTTCTCAAACTTCACATTCTCTATTTCTCCTTTAAGAACGCCTTCAACGGGCTGATCGCTGGTGTTCTTAAGCTCGGCACTGACAGTCAGATGGGCGACATCAATTGAAGGAAGGTCAAACCCGGTAATAACCTGGGGATGGCGGACTGTCACAGGACCTGTTGCGGTTATAAGTACCTCGTGCCAGATTCCCATATTTTTGTCAGGAGGCGCCGGATTCCATTCAACCCAGGTAATGGCAAGATCATCCTTCCCCGGTGCGATTACCTCAACTGCAAGGTAATTTGTTCCCTCAACCACGGCATAATCGTTAATATCAAATTCATAAACCCTGAAAGCTCCGGCTACTTCGGATGAGTCGGCTAAAAGTTTGCCATTCAGCCAGATATTGGCCCTGAAGTTGATGCCTTTGAATTGAAGCTGAAGGGACTTGCCAATAAAATCAGCCGGTAAACGAAATTCGGTTCTGTACCACCATGGTACATTGAAGGGACTCTGGTCCGACATCGGCAGGTTGGAGAAGTTTTTGTTGAGGGGATAATCGGTCCCGGGAATCGACCTGAGGTTCATCCCATAATAGGGATCAGGATAAACATTATTGTTAACCAGTACTGACAGGACAGTGGCGGGAACTGAAGTCTTATACCAGCCGGTGGTCCCGAAACCGGCACCTGATATGATCTCACCGTTCCCGGTCATACTATCTGCCGACTGAATTGTCCATCCCTCGTTCAGAAAAAGAACCTGAGCGGATTTGTCATACACCTGCTTACATGACTGAAGAACAGAAATGATTACCACAATAGATATTGTACTGATAATAATTGAGGTTCGCTTTTTCATGGCCGCTTCTTTTATTTAAATAATATCGATCTGTTTTATTGCTGTTGCTGATTAATATTAAGGAGCTTTCTGGTTTATTATATTGTCCGGAAATGCTTTGAGAGCATCTCTTTTATCGGGCAGGGTTTCATTGTTGATCAGCGGTTTTGCCCAGAATCCTATCCCAAGTATATAACTCAGGGTAACAAAAAGAAATAACATGCCAAACCTCAATCCGAAAAAATTTCCCAGCCAGCCAATCAGCAGAGGTACAATGGCACCACCGCATATACCGGTACATAGTATTCCTGAAAAAGCACCATGATACCTGCTTACAGAATTAAGTGCAAGAGAGAAGATCACCGACCACATTACCGAGGCAAAGAACCCGACCATCGGAAAGGCGGTTAATGCGACTTCTCCTGATCCGAAAAGTCCGAACGAAAGTGAGACAATCGCTGCCACAGAAAAGAATATGAGTACTTTTCTGCTGTCGACTAATTTTAAAAGAAGCAATCCCAGAATACATCCGATCGTCATTAATCCCCAAAAATTCGAGACAGTTCTTGCTCCTACGCTTTGGGGATCATACTCATGATAGGTAGCAAGAAATTTTGAGATCCAGCTGGCAACTCCCTGCTCAGTCCCCACATAGGCAATTATCCCTAAAAAGTAAAGGATTACTATCCTTTTTCTGAAAAGGAAAATAAAATTATCTTTTTGTCCCATTTTTTCATCCTCTTTCAATACTACTTCGGGCATTCTCACAACAGCAATAATGACAATCATAAGCAGGGTCACTATAACGAATATCCAGTAGAGTGAGACCCATGGCAGCCCGGGGGGAACAATTCTGGTAAGAAGGTTCAGTACAGAATTGTCCTGAACAATATCATTTTGCAGATTCCGGACAAAATAGATATAAAGCTTCGGACTTATAAATGAAGCTGATCCGAATATCAACTGTGCAAGAACCGAGTTAAATGCAAAATGTTTCTCTCCTCCCGCCACCCGCAGCAGAGGGTTTATTGCCACCTGAAGCATGGCTACTCCGGCTCCCATCAGGAACAACGAGAGCAGCGCAAATGTATAATTCGGATTTGTGGCAAAAAGAAGAGAACCGGAGAAGGAGACAGTAAAAGCTATTGTTATTATTGTTTTTTCATTGAACCGCTCCAGCAGAAAACCTGTAGGGATAGACATCACAGCATAGGCAATGAAAAAGGAGAAAGGCAGAAATCCGGCCAGAGTCAGACTGATATTGAATCCTTCAATAATATCCGGGATCAGAGGCCCCAGTATGTTGGAAAGAAGGGAAATGACAAAGAATATCAGGAGGATCAGGGCAACAATAGGATAGTTTCTGGTCATAAAGGACTTCGCATGAAAAATATTTCAGGGTCAGAATGATCCATATTCGCTAAGATTGCCTGCAAGAGGCTGAACATTGACAGGAATTTTGCCGAAGCCTCCGATAATTTTTCCGCCTGGCTGCAGCTCACCGGTGAGGTTCTTTACTTTGTTCCCGTATTTTCCAAGTGTATCTTCCACAACCCAGTATTCAAATCCGGGAATAACCGTTTCAAACTCCTGAGAGATCCACCTGCTGCCGCGACCTCTTAACGCCACATCAAGCATCGTAACCACCTGATTTTCGAGTGGCTCCTCCGATCCAAGGGTAATGGCTCCGTAGAATTCCTGACACTCGGTATATCCCGAATTGTGTGTGCCGGTGTAGGGCTTCATCCTTGCAAGACCTTTGGTTATTCCCGGGATTTCACTGAATAATCTGTCTTTCAGGTCCGAAGCTGCCTTTTCGCCGTATTCAGCTTTAACAATGCCGATAGTCTCTCCGGTAATGGAATTAAAAAAATCAATCAGCGACTGTTCCTGGTATCTGGCTGGTCTGTTATTTTCAACAATGTCAACATAAGCGTTAAAACCTGTTACAAAACCCTGCTCAACAACTTTTCTGAAATATTCCCGGTAAGGAGTTATCCCGGAAATACTTGTAAAAAGGCTTCTCCTGCAGCATGCTGTAAGGCCGTCTCTTTTAAAAGAAGTGCCAAGATGCATGTATTCCCCTTCGATTATCTGTCTGTTAAGTGCAGGGCCGATCATTGTTATACATGCCGAGTCGGAACCGACCATTGTCTGAAATCCCTGTCTTTCACATCCCATCCATTTTGCCAGCATATCACCAAAAGCGGCCACTTCAGTTTCATCCATCCCGGGTTCCATCACTGCCAGCATTGCTCTGAGGGCAAGGGAAGATACATAGGCTGCATCCTCTATAAGCCTCATCTCGGCAGCGCTTTTTAGATTTTTCACCCTCTGAAAAGGTATCTGGGTGTTAATAACATTCTCTTTCCCGACAATTTCTTCCAGGTTTGAGACTATACCGTCGGGAATAACCTGCCTGGGCGAAAGAAGGCCGATACGCTTTACCTTTTTACCGGCAACAGTGTCCAGAATATCCTTTAAGGAAAAGCCTTCAACAGGGTATATCTCATCGGCCAGTTGCAGGCTGTCGGTCGGATAAATCATTATTGCTGAACGTTTTGCCAGTTGTGCCGCAATATATACTCCCTCAAAACCAGCTATTATGCCCGACCTGAAAGGATCGGGCCCAAGGCCGAAAGCTACCTGTTCTATTGAATAGTTAATATTACCGCCAAGATAAGGCACGTCACCACTATAATGCTCGTCAGAAAAAGCAAAGGCGACATCGATATCGAATTCTTCCCTTAAAGCTTTCCATGTTTTCCGCCGGCGATCGGCAAATTCTTCCGCTGGTATTGAAAAGTGACGGTCTATAGCAGGTGACTTCTCTATTAAGATCTCCAGCTTTTTTAATTTTTCTGATAACGATTCAGCCATGTCAGATATAGTTTAGCTAAAGAAGTACAATCTAATGTGCATTGTGCCGGATTACGAACAGCAACATCCTTTTAACTCCTTTGAAGGATGTAACCTATTAAAGATATGGAAAAAAATCTAAATTATGGCAATTCTTCCAGAAGTCTTTTAAAATACCACTTTTTCACCGTAACTGTTGAAACACCGGGTTTATGCAGGTATACCTCCTGTAGTGATAGTCTCTCACGAAGGAGATCACCAATGACCATGATCACTCCCCTGTAACCTTCAATCGTGGCATGTCCTGAAAAGGACTGAACTGTCTCCTTATTGTATTCTTTAAAAAAATCATCAACGATTTCATATCTGGCCCTGTGTTTTCTGAAAAACGGGTCGAACCCTTTATAAATACGTTCAAGGTTTTTAAATCTGGTTAAGGCATTTTCACGGATCATGTAGCCGATTTTATCGGGGGAGATATCCCGTGCAAGATAAATCTCCGTATATCTGTAGATGCCAGTAAAGCCAAAAGCATCCAGGTCGTCAGCAACTGAAAGAACTGTTTTCAGACTGAAAGGATCATCATCATAATCCGCCTCTTTTTTATCGTGATTTTCTATAACTGACAGAACTTCTGAAAAATCGCCGGGAGGAATGCTGTTAGTGTCGAAGAATTTCTCAGCCAGTGCTCTGCTGAAGGCACCATGCTCCGGTCCCGTGTCAACCGACATACCTGCATCATGAAGGTAACATGCTATTATGAGGCCAGAACAGAATGACAGATCCTGAGAGGTCTCTCCGTCACCGGCCAATGATATGATCTCCTTTGCATATTGCCATACCCGGCGGTGATGGTCAATATCATGGGAGGGAAGAAAGGTGTTCCGCCATTCTCCGGAAAAAAAATCTTCCAGTATCTGTTTATACTTGTTCTCGACGGTAATAAAAGTCCTCAACAGATCCATTCTTCAGAAAAATAAAAAAAGCAAAAGACCATGCCTTTTGCTTCTGAACAGGCATCAACCTTACAATATTACTTGTTAATCATCTTCTTAGCCATATCCAGGATTGTGGTATCGTCAAATGTAACAATACCTCCGTCCGGACCCTGTTCAAAATGAATACCGACACTTTGTCCCTTATCAAAATTTCTCCCTCCGAAGTAGTTTCTTACAGTTTCCTCGTTCAGATCGAGTTTGTCTGCAATTTTTCTCATACTTCCGGAGGGTAATTGGTCTTTTATCTTCCGTAGTTCATTGAAAGTGATTGTTTTAGCCATGGTTTAATATTTTTTATGATTAATATACTTTCATAAATGACGCTATTTCAAAGTTAATCATTAATTCAGTAATTAAAAAATCTAGTTTCCTCCTGACACATTTCCTGTTATTAAACTGCTTTTATATTTAGTAACATCAAACCGGGAATCATCTGAGCCCGTTTAACATGTTTTGGAGGATTATACGGGAGATGAGACAATATAACCAGGATAGCATTAAAGTTGCTTCAGCATGCTGAGAAACAGGTCTATGGCTTTTCGTTTCCTGGCATCCAGTACAAAGTCGATATTTTCTGTCAGATATTTTCTCAGTGTTTCTCCTTTAATAGCACCCGAGTTCCTGAACATTTCCACAACTGCCGGTATGTTGCAGACACCCATATTAAGAGCCTTGTTGAAGTCATCGATAAAACCCGGGTCCAACTTCCTGTTTGCGGTCCAGCATGCAAAAACGAATGGCAGTCCGGTATATTGTTTCCATTCTTCAGCAAGATCTAAAGTCACTTTAAATCTGTTCTCATATTCAAAACACTGATCGCCGATGAGAACAACTGCTTCGTTACCGCTTACATTGGCAAAATCAAATCCTTCGGAGGTATTTACCCATCTGAATTCCTTTTTCCATTTAAAAGCTGCAAGAACTTTAACCAGGTTGACTGACGAGCGCGACCGGTAGTCGAGATATATTGTATCTGTTTTATCCATCGGGTTGTTAGACAGAAGCATAACGGTTCTGACTTTGCCATCAGCCCCGATGCAGTAATCGCCGATAATATAATACTCATTAAGAAGGGGGAGCACTGCAACCGGGATAAGCCCGACATCAACCTTCCCGCTGATAAGTTTTTCGGCACAATCAGCCGGATGATCTGTCTGAAGAATGGCTGATTTTTCAAATCCGCACTTCTTCAATCCATATATAAATGGGTACGTATTGGCATATTTTACTGCCGAAATCCTGATTTTGTCCATAACCTTTTTTTACAACAGTGAAAATACTACTTTTGTAGATATAGGTGAAAACAATTGAAATTTCAATAACATTAAAAATGGAATTAAATTTTCTGACAGCAATTTCTCCTTTGGACGGACGATACCGGCAAAAAGTGGACGAACTTGACCAGTATTTTTCGGAATTCGGTCTTATCAGATACCGTCTGATGGTGGAGGTGGAATATTTCATTGCGCTTTGCGGGATCCCTCTTCCGCAGGTGAGTGATTTCAGAAAAGAGAACTATGCAGTTCTGCGTTCTGTTTATGAAGAGTTTAATATTAAGGATGCCCAAAAGGTAAAAGAGATTGAAAGAACAACAAACCACGATGTAAAGGCTGTTGAGTATTTTCTGAAAGAAAAGTTTTTCCAGGCCGGATGGGGTAAATGGAGTGAATTCATTCACTTTGGCCTTACCTCACAGGATATTAATAATACAGCTATCCCCTTATCTTTAAAAGATGCACTGGCCGGTATATATTTCCCTGTTCTTTTTGAGTTAAGGGAAACACTTACGGCTTTTTCAGACGAATGGAAAGATATTCCCATGCTTGCGCGGACACATGGACAGCCGGCCACCCCCACACGTCTGGGAAAAGAGGTTGCCGTATTTATCTCGAGGATAGACGAACAATCGAAATATTTTGCTCAGATTCCATATAGTGCCAAATTCGGTGGGGCAACCGGTAACATGAATGCTCATAAAGTTGCTTACCCTGATATTGACTGGATTACCTTTGCAGATAATTTCGTAAACGATATTCTCGGATTACAGAGGTCTTCGCCGACAACACAGATAGAACATTACGATAACCTTGCTGCCCTTTTTGATAACATGAAAAGGATCAATGTTATCCTTATTGATATGGCCAGGGATTTCTGGTCGTATATCTCAATGGACTATTTCAGGCAGAAAATAAAAAAAGGGGAGATAGGATCATCAGCTATGCCTCATAAGGTCAATCCGATTGATTTTGAAAACGCAGAAGGAAATCTCGGTTATGCAAATGCAATTTTTGAATATCTATCAGGCAAGTTACCTGTCTCCCGCCTTCAGCGCGATCTTACGGATTCCACAGTGCTTAGGAACATAGGGGTGCCGACGGGGCACACCATTATAGCATTCAGCTCACTTCTTAAAGGACTGAACAAGCTTATTGTAAATACTGAAAAGATCAGGATGGATCTCGACAATAACTGGCCTGTGGTTTCCGAAGCTATACAGACCATCCTGAGGAGGGAAGGATATCACAAGCCATACGAAGCTCTTCTTGAGCTTACCAGGACAAATCAGAAGATAACCCGGGAATCCATCATTGGTTTTATCGATAATCTGGACGTAAACGAAGCCGTTAAGGAAGAACTTAAAGCAATCAGCCCGTTCAATTATACAGGATTTTAATGTCAGACAGAAAAGATGAATAAAGCAAGGCTGCTGCTTAAATACCTTGAGCCATACAGGCTGGCGGCTATCAGAAATATTATATACAATATTCTAAGCGCATTATTTGCACTGGTATCCTACACTCTTGTTATCCCCTTTCTGAAGATTCTTTTCAACCAGATAGAACCTGTCCCTTATCCGGGAGAGTATCATTTCAGTATGGACTATTTTCAGTCATTGGGAACCTATTATCTTAATGAGTTTATTTTGATAAACGGCGAGACGGGAGCCTTGCTGCTGGTAATTCTCATAGTTATTATAGCCAGCTTATTTAAGAATGGATTCGTTTTTCTGGCAAACAACAGTATGGCCTATATCAGGGCCAATACTGTAAGGGACATCAGGAACAGGTTGTATCATAAGGTTCTCAGGCTATCTCTTTCATTCTTCTCCGATGCACGCAAAGGAGATGTAATGACACGTATCTCAAATGACGTGCAGGAGATAGAGATATCCGTTGTGGCATCGCTCAACATGTTATTCAGGGATCCTCTTTATATACTTATCTTCGTGATTTACCTGTTTGTTACGAGTGCTCAGCTGACACTTTTCGCCCTGTTACTGCTTCCTCTCAGCGGGTGGCTTATAGGTCGTGTCAGCCGGACTTTAAGGGCTTCATCACTGATCGGTCAGCAGTATCTGGGAAGACTCCTTTCAGTTGTGGAGGAGACTCTCTCAGGCCTGAGGATCATTAAAGGATTCAATGCCGAAAGTAAGATGAAAAATCAGTTCGGTGATACAAATGAACGCTATGCCAAAGTATTTAAGAGAGTTACCCGCAAGGCATATCTTGCCTCTCCGGTCAGCGAATTCCTGTCGACGGTTGTACTGATGATAGTAATGTATTTCGGAGCCTCGCTGGCATTAAAGGGTACAGGAAATATGACCTCAGATAAGCTGATTGCATTCCTTGTTGTTTTTTCGCAGATAATACAACCTGCAAAGAACATAACCACAGCCTGGTTCAACATACAGAAAGGTATGGCATCAGTTGAAAGGATAGATCAGATAATGAACGCAGAAGAGAAGATCAATGAAAAAGCTGATGCCATTGCGATTGAGGGGTTTAAAGATTCAATTGAATTCAGGGGAGTCTGGTACGCTTATAATAATGAACCGGTGCTGCGCGATATTAATTTCAGTATAAGGAAAGGTCAGACTGTTGCTATTGTCGGAAAATCCGGTGCCGGGAAATCGACACTGGCTGATCTCATCCCACGCTTTATGGATGTTGACAAGGGGGCTGTTCTGATCGATGGTGTTGATGTAAGGGATGTCAGGATGAAGGATCTGCGTTATCTTATGGGAATAGTCAGCCAGCAGCCGATACTTTTTAACACAACTTTCAGGGAGAACATAGCATTCGGTGCTGATCCCTCTGATATGGAAAAGGTTGTGAGTGCTGCCCAGATAGCAAATGCACATGATTTTATTATTGAGACGGAAGAGAAGTACGAGAATGTGGTGGGTGAATCGGGTAACAAGCTCAGCGGAGGACAGAAGCAAAGGATAAGTATTGCAAGGGCTTTAATGGCAAATCCTCCCATCCTCATTCTGGATGAAGCTACATCGGCCCTCGACACCGAATCGGAAAGGCTTGTGCAGGACGCAATGATCAAGCTGATGAAGAACAGGACATCGCTGGTTATTGCCCACAGGCTTTCAACGATTCAGCATGCCGATATGATCATCGTACTCGACGAGGGAAGAATAGTTGAAAAGGGAACTCATGCTGAACTGATAAATATTGAAGATGGATATTACCGGAAGCTTCACAGCTTTCAGGCTATTTAGATGTCGTGCAATCAAAACAAGGCTGTGCATCAGCGTCTGAAATCCGGATTATTTGGCAGTACTTATTTATATGTTATTACTGTGTCTGAACTTATTGCTGTAAAAATAAAAAACCGACGAAATCGTATTTCAGCTTTTCTGATCTTACTGCTGTTTTTCTTAATTACCGGGAGAGGCAATGCTCAAATAGAATTCTCATACCACTCAAATTACAGATATCTGAAGGGGAAGGATGCAGCTTCCCTGCCGGGCAGCTGGAAAGATGCCTCATTTGATGATACTTCATGGCTGCAGGGAAATGCTCCATTCCGTTATGGTGACGGGGCTTACGGAGTTGAACTTACAGACATGCTGAACAGCTACACTACTCTTTATATGAGATCGACATTTGAATGTACAGCTGTTGATCAGCTTAAGGATGTTATCTTTTCTGTGGATTACGACGACGGATTTATAATCTGGATTAACGGTACAGAGGCACTCAGGGTCAACGCTCCGTCGACACCTGCCTATAACTCAACAGCACCGGCAAACCATGAATCGGGAGTGGGGGAGGATTTTATTATTTACTCAACATCCCTTAACCTCATGGAGGGATCAAACCTGATAACTGTCCAGGCTTTCAATGTCAGCACATCTAGCTCCGATTTCTATTTCGACCTGTCAGTTTTTGCCGAAAAGCATCTGCCGGAGGTAATAGACACCATAGGAATTGATTTTTCGGTACCCTCAGGTTTTTATGATGAACCGTTCGATGTAGTACTCACTTCTCCCGATCCTGCATTACAGATAATATATACCCTGGATGGCAGCAATCCACAGAAACCGGCCACCAGTTTTACCCGTAACTCCCCGGTAACCATAACTATTGATCCTGCAGGTACAGAAGGCAGGACGCTGACACCCGGGGTAGTCCTTCGTGCATCCCTTGTAAGTGAGGGACTCAAACCATCCAAACCATCCTCCCGGTCGTATATATTCCCTGAAAAAGTAAAAAATCAGTCATGGCCCGGGGAGGGATGGCCCACTGCTCCGGTAAACGGGCAGCTTATTGATCTTGAAATGGATAATGAGATAGTTAATAATCCGGAATATTTATCACTGATTGAAGATGCCTTGCTGGATATTCCGACTATCTCAATTACCACCGACCTGAAGAATCTTTTCGATCCTCTTTCGGGTATCTATGTTAATGCTGACGGTCATGGTCTTGGCTGGGAAAAGGAGTGCGGAGTGGAACTTATTAACCCTGACGGTTCTCCGGGATTTGGAGTAAATGCCGGATTGAGGATCAGGGGTGGATGGAGCCGTCATGATGACTTCCCGAAGCATTCATTAAGACTCTTCTTCAGGGAGAAATATGGAACAGATAAGCTCGATTTTCCGCTTTTCGGAGATGAAGGAGCAGACCAGTATGATAAAATTGACCTTCGTACCGAGCAAAATTATGCATGGAGCACCGGGTCGTCATATAATAGCTTTGTGCGTGAAGTTTTTTCACGCGATTCCCAGCGTGATATGGGGCAGCCATATACCAGAAGCAGGTATTACCACCTTTATCTTAACGGGATGTACTGGGGTCTCTACCAGACCCAGGAACGATCGGAAGCACGCTTTGCATCAACATACCTGGGCGGGGATGATGAGGATTATGATGTCGTAAAGGTAAATGTAGAAGACTGGAGCTACAATATTGAAGCCACCGACGGAAATCTTGACTCGTGGAGAAGATTGTGGGATCTGTGCGCGGAAGGATTCAGTACCAACAGCAATTATTTCGCGCTGGAAGGGAAAGATCAGAATGGAAATCCTGTCAAAGGAGGGGAGATAATGGTAAATATCGATAACCTCATTGATTACATGATGGTGATCTTCTACACAGGAAATTTTGATGCTCCTTCTTCATCCTTCTTTAGCAACAAGGGATCCAATAACTTTTATGCTATCGACGACCGAACAGATAAATCAACAGGTTTTACATTCTATGCCCACGACTCGGAGCATTCGCTTTTCGATGAGCCTCATAGTCCGGGTGTGGGGATCACCGAAGACAGGGTGAATATTGCTGACCGTACTGACAACCTGGTAATGCAGGTAAATAGTTTCACTAGTTTCCATCCCCAATGGCTTCATTACAAGCTTTCAGAAAACGCCGAATACCGGATTCGCTTTGCCGGCAGGGCATACAGACACCTGAAGGAAGGAGGAGTTTTTGATCCGGTCAGAGCCCTCGAACGCATCAATACCAGGATAAGTGAAATAGATATGGCAATTATTGCCGAGTCGGCAAGATGGGGCGATGCTAAAAGATCAACAGGTACACCCTTTACTAAAAATAACAACTGGATTCCGGAGGTGAATAAAATACGAAACAAGTTTATCCCGGTGAGAAACTTTTATGTGATCGGACAGCTCATGGCGGCGGGACTATATCCTGACGCTATGGCTCCTCAGATAAAGACTTCAGGAATTACTGTTACCTCCGATGATGTGATTCTGGATGAACCGGTGGAGATTGAGATCGTAAATCCTAATGTTTCGGGTATTTTATATTACACATTGAACGGAATAGATCCCAGGAATACCGGCGGTGGAATCTATACGGGTGCTCTGTTTGGTCTCGACGATATACGAATGAAGATCAGCAGATCGGCGGTAATAATAGCCCGTGTCTTTGTCAACGGCGAATGGAGTGCCCCTGAACAGGTTAATTTCATTGATCCCGATGAAGATTTTTCAAAATTCAGGATAACCGAGATTTATTACCATCCGCCTGATGTTTTTGCCGGGACTGATACCATAACCGATGGCAGGGATCTCGAATTTATCGAATTCAAGAATACGGGCAAGGATGCAATAAATCTTACCGGACTTGTGCTTGATTCGGCAGTATATCATGAGTTTGACAGAGGCAAACTGCTTGCTCCCTCCCAGTTCTATGTAATAGCCTCAAAACCTTCAGTCTTTTACGATAATTACGGACTGGTCGCTTCCGGCAATTATAAAGGGAACCTGTCGAACGGAGGAGAGGAGATACTTCTTTCAGAAAGCAATGGTGAGGAGGTTATGCGTTTCTTTTTTCAGGACTCATCTCCATGGCCCGATGGAGCAGACGGTGACGGATTTTCTCTTTCCTCAGAAGAGGCCAACCCTGCCGGTGACCCAGCAGATTACGAGTACTGGACGCTCTCATATAAACCAGCCGGGACACCCTTTGCCGATAACATACAAACCGGACCTGAACCTCCGGGCTCACTGCCCGACGGATCACTTTCTGTTTATCCTAACCCCACAAAAGGTGAAGTTACCGTCAGGCTTATAACAAATGACGAGATTTATCAGGCAAGGATTCTTTTGTATGATCTTACAGGGAAGCTTGTACTCGATACGACAATAGGGAATCCGGGCATGTTTGACCTTAATGAAACCGGCCTGCCGGGTGGTATTTATATAATGAATGTGACAGCACCCGGCTATAGCACGAGAACACGCATTATTCTTGCGAGATAGTATTATTAATAAAAGTTGTATTTATGTTTAAAAGGTTATTGTTGACAATTCTTTCGGTCCTTATGTTAATATCAGTGGCTGAAGGACAAAGACAGAAAGCCAGTCACTCTTTTTTTCCTGGCCCTTCTGATTTCATCCTCGACGGAGCCCCGTACCAGATCATAAGCGGAGAAATGCATCCCGCAAGGATTCCCGCAGAATACTGGCGCCACAGGATCCAGATGGCTAAAGCAATGGGGTGTAATACAATTACTGTCAGTATCTTCTGGAATTATCACGAGACAGAGGAAGGTGTTTTTGACTTCTATGGTGGGAACCGGTACCTTGCCGGATTTTTTGAAATGGTCAAGGAAGAGAATATGTGGCTTATTGTGAAACCAGGGCCATATGTATCTGACGATTGGGAATCAGGAGGAATACCAGCCTGGCTGCAAAGAAAAAATGATATCAGGTTCAGAAGCACCGATCCTCAGTTCATGACCGCAGCAGAAAGGTACATGGAAAAACTGGCTGTCGTTCTTGCCCCTTTTATGATAACAAACGGGGGCCCTCTTATTCTGCTCCAGATCGAGAATGAGTACGGCAGCTTTGGAAGCGACCGTAAATATTTGGAGCAACTTAAGGATATCTGGGTCAAAAACGGGATCAACATACCTTTTTTCACCAGCGACATACCATCGGCAGAAAGGCTTAAGGCGGGAACACTCCCCGGATGTGCAGTGGGACTTGTATCAGGCACCACCTCCGGACATTTTGAGACTGCTGCCGGAATTAATCCCGGCGTCCCCGTTTTCAGCAGCGAAATCTATACCGGAAGGCCCACGAACTGGGGTGGCAAATTGACCGGATCTGATACAACAGAATTTTATAATGAAATAAAATTCCTGATGGATAACCGGAAATCATTCAACCTTTGTATGATTCACGGTGGTACTAATTTCGGATTTACTGCCGGTGCTTCATCAGGAGGGGAGGGTTATGAACCCGTACTTACAAGTTATGATTATGATGCTCCGGTTGACGAACAGGGTAATGCCACTCCCAAATACTATGCGCTCAGGAGAATTATCAACTCATATATGCCAAAAGTTAAAAAAGAGATCCTCCCTCCGGAACCTCTTCCTGCAATGGAAACTTCATCCATCGCTCTGAATATATTTACATCAATATGGGATAACCTTCCTGCCCCGAAAGTCTCTGTCGTACCTGAATCTTTTGAGGCAGTTAATCAGGATGACGGATTCGTTTTATACACAACAGAACTGACAGGTGATAAACAGGGTGAGCTTTCTGTGAATGGGCTTCATGATTATGCGACTGTTTTTCTTGACGGCAGGTATGTCGGGAATCTTGACAGGACCAGGGGCCGTTACACAATTGATCTGCCTGCCATTAAAGGCGAAAAGGCAATACTCGAAATATTTACGGAGGCAATGGGCCGTTTAAGCTTTTCGCCCGACATGGTTGACCGTAAAGGTATAACAGGGAGCGTGACTCTTGATGGGAAGGAATTGCTGAACTGGAACATTTACAGTTACCCTATGAGCAGTAAATTCATGTACGACATGAGATCTTCAAACAGGCATCCGGGAAAGGAGGGGATCTTCTTCAGGGGCAACTTTTTCATAACCACTAAGGGTGATATCTTCCTTGATATGTCTAACTTTAAGAAAGGAATTATTTGGGTAAACGGCCATAACCTTGGCAGATACTGGGAGATTGGTCCGCAAAAACGAATTTTATGCCCTGCTACTTTTTTGCGTGATGGCTCAAACGAGATAATGCTGTTTGACCTCCATAAAACATCTCCGGCCATCATTGTTGGGAAACAAACACCGAAATAGACTTCAATGATTTGAATTTTATATAATCCTGTAATTATGAAGAAACTTTTTATAATCCTTTTATTTATGGTATCAGCCATGGAAGCCGGTTCACAATCTGTCTGGACCAACATCGTTGATCATGGAGCAGACAGGACGGGAAAGCAAAAATGCACTTCGATCATTAACGGTCTTATCGAATCTCTTTCTGCACAGGGAGGCGGTACACTCTTCTTCCCTGCAGGAAAATACCTGACAGGCCCCATAGTTATGAAAAGCAATATCACTCTTTATTTTGACTCAGGCTCCCTGGTACTGTTCTCGGATGATTTTGATGATTATCTTCCAATGGTACCTTCGAGATGGGAGGATGTCAGGGTGATGAACTTTAAATCTCAGATATATGCCTATCAATGCGAAAATATTGCAATCAGGGGAAGAGGTCATCTTGAGGGACAGGGTAAAAAATGGTGGGACTTTAAATTCAGACTTGATGCAAAACAACCTGTCGATAACGATAAATGGCAGCAGACATTCCGGAAGGAAAATGCTGAACTTCTGAAGAAGAATACATATCTGTTGGATAAAAATGATTTTTTGCGCCCCCCCATGGTAACTACCTATGAATGCAAAAATGTTCTGATAGAGGGAGTTAGTTTCTCAAACCCGCCTTTCTGGACCATAATGCCTGCCTTCACCGAAAACATTACTATCACCGGGATAACAATTCTGAATACTGGCAATTCTCCCAATACGGATGGGATTGATCCTTCATCATGCAGGAATGTTCATATTTCCAATTGTCATATCACTGTAGGTGACGATTGTATTGTAATAAAATCAGGACGTGATGAGGATGGAAGGGAAGCCGGAGTACCAACAGAAAATGTTACAATAACCAATTGTACAATGCTGGAAGGTCATGGAGGGGTGGTTATTGGCAGCGAAATGAGCGGAGGTGTCAGGAGAGTTACCATATCAAACTGTGTCTTCCAGGGGACTGATCGCGGTATAAGAATTAAGACCATGCGGGGCAGGGGAGGTGTTGTTGAGGATATTCGTGTTTCAAATATAACCATGAATAATATGGTCGAAGAGGGGATACTTATAACACTCAGGTATCAGCCTACACAACCGGAACCATTGTCGGAGAGAACACCGGCAGTAAATAATGTTCATCTTTCAAATATTAATATCAGGGGAGCCAAAAGGGCTATTGCGATCTATGGCCTCGAAGAGAGAGAGGTTTCCCAAATTACCTTTGATGATATTCAGATCTATTCACAAAGGGGAATAATACTTGAAAATGCATCGGATATCAACCTTCATAATATCAGAATGAATATTTCAGAAGGAAGTCCGCTTGAAGCAAAAGACTCGAGAAAGATAAGCTGGGACATGATATCTGTAAGTTCCCCTCTTAAGGATCAGCCATATATGAAACTGCAGAATTGCAGCCAGGTAAGGGTTACCAACTGTTTTCAACCCGACATGGCGGTGTCATATATTTCTGAAGACGAGTTAAGCAGCGATATTTACATGGTTAACAATATCTTGCCAGGGATAAAAATGCTTACCGGAAACAAGGGAAAGAATATAGTCACATTGAATAATATTACTGCAAAATAGAGTACGGTACCGCTAAGACTGTTTCTCACGATCATGACTTATTTTTAAACCATAATAACAACCGGAAAAATGTTAAAAAGCGCACTCCTGATTTTAGTCTTTTTTTCACTTGCCTGCAGTTCAGGTCCGAAGGACGGGAAAAGTAAAGATACAGGTGAAAAATGGTCGGTAAGAATGGCCAATACAGTCATGGAGCGATCGGATTCCCTTGTTTATTATGTCGATCGCAATCCCAGATGGGCTTATGATGTTGCATTCCTGGGGATGGCCATGGACCGGCTTGGAGATATTGACAGTAAGTATTCCGGGTATATGGAAGATTGGGTTAACTATTTTGTCGGACCCGGTGGATCGGTGATTGACTACAGGAAGGATGAATATAATCTCGACAGGATTTTTCCTGGCCGTAATATAATGACCCTGTACCGCAGAAACCCTGAGGAAAGGTACAGGATTGCATTGGACAGCCTTATCAGCCAGCTTAAAACACATCCGAAAACAAATTCCGGAGGTTACTGGCATAAGAAAATCTACCCCTGGCAGATGTGGCTTGACGGGATCTTTATGGCATCTACTTATATGGTTCAGTATGCCAGTGAGTTTGACGCTCCCGAATGGTTCGATATCGCAGCACTGCAGGTTGAAATGGTTTATGAAAAGACTCTTGATCCGGGATCAGGATTACTGATGCATGCCTGGGATGAGAGCAGACAGCAGAAATGGTGTGATCCGGAAACGGGGAAATCACAATATCCCTGGAGCCGGGCAACAGGCTGGTACACCATGGCCCTGCTGGATATTCTTGAATACCTGCCTAAGGATCATCCTGACCGTGGTGATCTTATAAATATTCTGCAGAAAACCTGCGACGCGCTTCTTAAGGTACGTGATAATGAAACCGGAATATGGTATCAGGTTCTTAACCAGGGCGGGAGGGAAGGCAACTACCTTGAGGGCTCCGGATCAGCTATGTACGCATATGTGTTTGCCCGTGGTGCGCACCTTGGCTATCTTGATGAAAAATATCTGGATGTCGCGAATAAAGCATTTGACGGGATCATTAAAGAGCTGATAACTGTGGATGAAAATGGTCTTCTGACAATGCACGACATATGCGGCGGCTGCGGTCTTGGAGGAAATCCTTACAGGGACGGATCGTATGAATACTATATCAACGAAAAGAGAGTCGATAACGACACCAAAGGTGTTGCCCCATTCATACTTGCCGCTATCGAACTTGACCGTTAATCAGGTTAATAATCCTGTTTAATATCGAATAACCTGCAAATATGCCGGTTATAGATATTTTCGTAGACACAGCCGGAAATAACTTCTTCGTGTTTGTCCAGAAGTCCGGTATATTTCTCCATATTAACAGCAGCCATCTTATAGGCAACATGTATAAGCTGGCGCATATCCGGATTGAAATCCTTATTGCCAGGCACGTGCCTGAGCGAAGCGGCAAACTTCGTGCTGTCCCACGACATTACCAGATTACGCCCTGGTAACCTGTTGATATTTATATCAATTACATCGGCATAAGGAGCACATAACTCCTCTGTTTTTTCGAGTGAATGTAAATAGATATCCTTTACAAATTCAAGCGCCTCGCCACCCGATTCAGCAAGTCCAATTACCTCCTCCAGCCATGTTGTACCTGCAGTTTTAAGATGTATGCCTGCATCATATTTCTTTATTAATGAACCAATGTATGGATATATTGCAAACTTGTCGGATCCGGAATGAACACTGATCTTAAGATCGGATGGCAGACCGAACTCTTTCACAGCCAAGCTTATAACCTGCAGATCTGTTTCAAACTCAGCAGCAAACTTAAGCGGATCACCTACATAATCCACTCCCTTGTTAAACCGGCCGGAAAATTTCGGTGCAATCGTACTGGCAGGTATCTTCTCACCTCCAAGCATTAAAAGTATATGAAACAATTCCACAGGAGTCTGCGGTACAGGGACCTCATCCATAGACACTTCGGTAACAAATTCATCATTCCCTTTCGAGACCAGGATTTTTCTGTAAATCTCCCCGGCCTTTTTTGCCGCAAAGAGATATTTCTCAGCTATTTCCCTCAGCTGCGATCCGGAGCTTCTGAGGGACTCTTTCATGCCGGGGATTTTAATCTCCGGATACTTTTCAGCCTTAATCAGGAACTGACCGATATCTTCTTCGGGAGCTCTTTTGCCGATATACGATGCAACATCTATTGTAAAAAAGTCGGAACTCTCAATAAACCTGTCGACGGTATCAAAATTAATATGATCGGCATCAACAAAATAAGGTTTTCTGAAACCGGCATCCCCGGTAACGGTATCAGCCTCTGTTCTTACATCCCGCGGATGAGTGCCAATTATGATATGTTCACGGTTCGATTTGTTCCAGACCGGGGTTATGTCAATCCCCTTCTTCCCGGCTTCTATTATTGCACTAAGCTGGGCACTCCCCTGGTGACCGAACCTGTCACCTAATCCAATGGAGTATTTTCCAAGATTTTTCATCATAATTTAATTTTGATTTTAATGGCATGATGTAACCCACATGTCTGAAAATTATATACATACGTGTTTGTGTATGCAATACATGTAGGTTTCATAAACAGATAATGACACTATTTTAAGTCTTAATTAATCAATTACAACCATTTTATTTTTTGGTGCAAATACATTCATAATTATCCAGGCAAGGATATATGCGCTGGCTGCTATTGCAAACATCAGGACATATCCAGTTTCAATATGACCTGCTTTTTTATAAAAATCAAGTATTGCCCCTGCAACATATGATATAAAAGCACCCCCAAGGGCTCCAGCCATTCCACCGATGCCGGTCACCGAACTTACTGCTCTTTTTGGGAAAGCATCCGAAACTGTTGTGAAAATGTTAGCTGACCATGCCTGATGTGATGCTGCCGCAAGTGCAATAAGGCTGACAGCGCCCCAGGTGCTTATGGTCGGAGAGGATGCAAAAAGGATCGGAGTGACAAGCAGGGCAAATATCAGCATTGAAATACTTCTGGCCCTGAAGGGAGTCATCCCTTTTTTGATCATAAAAGAAGATAACCATCCTCCACCAATACTTCCAACCGTGGTCATAGTATATATGAAAGCCAGGGGTAACCCGAAAGATTTAACATCCAGTCCGGTACCTCGTACATCGGCAAGCCATCCGGGTATCCAGAAAAGGTAGAACCACCATACTGGATCTGTGAGTCCCTTACCGATAAAGAACAACCATGTCTGACGGTACTTAAATAATTTAAGCCATGGAATAGATTCCACAGACTCATTTTTTTCGTCAGCATCACTGTTTATGTAGGCAAGTTCAGACTGGCTGATCTTTTTATGTTTCTGAGGGACTTCATAAAATATGTACCAGAGGATAATCCAGAGAAAACCTATTGCTCCGGTAATTATAAAAGCAGCCTGCCAGCTCCATAACAGTACTATTGCCGGAACTGCGAGAGGGGCAATTATTGCTCCGATATTTGTTCCCGAATTGAAGATGCCGGTAGCGAGTGCTCTCTCTTTTTTCGGGAACCATTCGGCAACAGTCTTTATTGCTGCAGGGAAGTTCCCGGATTCGCTGAAACCAAGAAGTGATCTCCAGAATCCAAAACCCAGGACACCTTTTGCAAATGCATGTCCCATTGCTGCAATACTCCAGACAAGTACCGAAAATCCGTAGCCAATTTTAGTTCCGAATTTGTCAATAAGGCGTCCGGCTAAAACCATTCCGAAAGCGTAGGATAACTGAAAAGCCATAATAATATGAGAATAGGCTTTCTCCCCAATTCCAAGATCAGATTCAAGCATGGGTTTTAGTATCCCTATTACCTGTCTGTCCAGATAGTTGACTGTTGTGGCAAAAAATATCAGTGCACAGACTGTCCATCTGTAGTTCCCGATTTTATTAGTGTCTGACATATAAAAAGTATTGATTCAAGGTTACACATTATAGGTTGTCGATGCTGTTGTTCCTCCACGGCCTGTCCAGTTGGTATGAAAGAATTCTCCCCGGGCTTTGTCGGTCCTTTCATATGTATGGGCACCAAAATAGTCGCGTTGAGCCTGCAGGAGATTCGCCGGCAGCCGTTCACACCTGTAGCCATCGAAATAACCGAGGGCGGAAGATATGGCCGGAACGGGTATACCATTTACAGCAGCCGCAGCAACAACATTTCTCCAGCCCTGCTGTGCTTTCTCAACTTTATCGGTGAAGAAAGGATCGAGCAGAAGATTCATTATCGACGGATTGTTGTCAAAAGCTTCCTTTATTTTTCCGAGGAAGGCAGATCTGATTATACATCCGCCCCGCCACATAAGAGCTATTCCACCATAATTCAGCTTCCACCCGTATTCGACAGCAGCCGCCTTCATCAGCGAATAGCCCTGTGCATACGAGACTATTTTCGAAGCATACAGTGCATCCTTAATATCGCCGATAAATTTATTCCTGTCGCCTTTAAACACCGGGTCAGGTCCTTTAAGTATTTTTGAGGCTTTCACCCTTTCATCCTTAACAGCCGAAAGGCATCTGGCAAAAACAGCTTCACCGATAAGGGTGAGAGGAATTCCCAGATCAAGCGCCGCAACTCCGGTCCACTTTCCGGTTCCTTTCTGACCGGCAGTATCCAGTATCTTATCTACCAGAGGTTTACCGTCAGTATCCGGATAAGCCAGAATATCCCTTGTTATCTCAATGAGATAGCTGTCAAGTTCACCTTTGTTCCACTCCCTGAAAACAAGGTGCATCTCATCAGCACTCATATGCAGGAGATCCCTCATGATCTGGTACGCTTCGCATATAAGTTGCATGTCGCCATATTCAATACCGTTATGGACCATCTTTACAAAATGTCCTGCCCCGTTTTCCCCTACCCAGTCACAGCAAGGTGAACCATCCTCCACCTTTGCGGCTATTGCCTGGAATACAGGTTTTATCTCAGGCCATGCTGCATTTGAGCCTCCGGGCATTATCGAGGGACCTAAAAGAGCCCCTTCCTCACCACCCGACACACCGGTCCCGATATAAAGCAACCCCTTGCTTTCAACAAACGCCGTACGCCTGTTCGTGTCAGGGAAATGTGTATTGCCTCCGTCAATAATGATATCTCCCGGTTCAAGGTGGGGAATAAGGGTAGCTATCAGATCGTCAACTGCCGAGCCAGCCTTTACCATGAGCATAACTTTTCTTGGCCGATTAAGTGACGATACCAGCTCACCTATTGTGTGTGCCCCCCTTATCTTTTTACCTTTTGCCCTTCCCGAAAGGAAATCATCAACTTTCCGGGTCGAACGGTTAAAAACAGTTACCTGGAATCCCTTGCTTTCCATGTTAAGAACAAGATTCTCACCCATTACTGCCAAACCTATTAATCCAATGTCTGATAAGCTATCCATAATCTGCTGTTTTTTGAATGTAAATCTATTAGTTTCTTCTTTGATATTTTATCTTTTATCTTTTGTCTTTTATCTTTTATCTTTTATCTTTTATCTTTCCCGTAGAACCCCCTTACAACACTGTCCATCACCCTGCTGGTCCTGGCCGCTGTTATTCCTGAACTCACTACTTTCCCTCCTTCAGTCAATGCATTTACTATCTGTTCAATAAGATAATACTGTACATTTTCGGGACGTTCGTTCACAAACTCCTGTCTCCCTTTTTCATTAATCATTTCAATTGGCTCAAAGCCGAATACGGAGGATCTTATAATCCCCTTTTCCCCAACAATCTCTAAAGAATCCCTGGCAGCTTCTTCAGCGACACTGAAGGACCATATTCCGGTCGCAGCTATATTACCCGGAAAAACAAATGAAGCAGAAACAAAGTCTTCAGCCCTGTAGAGGTTTGCCTGGTTAAGTGCCACCGATACAACTTTTTTTACGGGGCCGAATAGAAAATCAAGATAGTCGAGCTGGTGCGATGCCAGGTCAAAGAAGTGCCCGGCCCCGGCAATCTCAGGGATGACCCGCCATGGGAGACGGCCATTGATCTCTTCGGCTGTGATCGGTTTATAAAGCTCAAGCCTGGCAAACCTTATTTTACCGATCTCTCCATTTTCAATAAGATCCCTGATTTTCAGAAATCCCGGAAGAGTCCTGCGGTAGTATGCGACGAACACCGGGAGTTTATATTTTACCGAAGCATTGTTGATCAACCTGCACTCTTCATAATTAAGAGCCATTGGTTTCTCAATATAGACCGGTTTCCCGGCTTTAAGCGTCATTAAAGCATACTCAGCATGACTTGAAGGAGGAGTTGCAACATAAACTATATCAACATACCTGTCATTTATCAGGTCATCTGCTTTTGAATAAAACTTTGGAACATTATGGCGGCGGGCGTAATCTTCTACTGCAGCACGATCGCGTCTCATTACAGCTACGAGTTTCGATCCTTTTACCTTGTTGAAAGCCGGTCCGCTCTTAACTTCGGTCACATTTCCACAGCCTATTATCCCCCAGTTTATCATTAAAGCTTATCTTTCGACGCCCACAATCCGACGGCTGGATTTGATATAAAGTAGATCTCTTCTCCATCGGACATGGTATTGAAACCATCCCTGAGTTTTGACGGGTCGTACCTTACCAGCATCTCACTCAATTCTGCAAAATTAAAATGTACCGATTCAATTTCATTCCGGGTCAGTTTTCCGGGGCAGTAGGTTATTGAGAACCTGCCTTCGGTACTTCCGTGAATAAAATGGGCGGCGGCACTCAGGTTATTTCTAAGTTCCTCATTCTCTTTTACAAATTTCAATGTTGCAGGCGTTCCGCAATACCCGTATTTTCTAATAAGACGGTCTATCTCCCTGTCTTCCCCGAACTCCTTTAGTCCGGGAGCAAGTACAACGATCTCTCCCTGGTCAGCCATTGCCATCCTTGTCCTGTAAATGCTTTTATTTCCCAGCCAGGTACTCTTAAATTCTGCAGGATCAAGATAAACAACCACTTTTTTCAGAGGTTTGTCCAGTACAGTAAAGTTGACCTTTACTGAGAGTCCGGCAGCCATTTTAAAAGCTTCCTCGTCGTCGCCGATAAATAAGCCCCTCATAACAAGATCACCGTTTTCATCCCTTCCTATCACTGTAAGGATATAGAGAACCGGCAAATGAGATATGAAATTGTCAGATGCATAATTAAGCAACCTCCGTACAGGTGTATCTGCTTTTCCCATCATCTTTTCCATTCCATAGACAGCGCCAATGAAATGACTTTTATTTATACCCTCCGATCCGCCTGTTCCGACAAAAAGGTTTTTATTATAATTTGCCATCCCGATAACTTCGTGAGGCACAACCTGACCTACTGAAATTATTAAATCGTGACCTCCGTTAAAAACCAGTTTGTTAAGCTGTGCCGGCCATGAATAATCAATGGCGCCTTCAGTGACCGATGAGATGAAATCTCCCGGAACAGTGCCAACTGTCACTACATCATTTCTCCAGTCATGCACCCTGAAAAGCTCCTTCGGGACCTCTTTGAACATTTCATCGAGCTCATCCCCGCTCATAGGTACATGCGTCCCCAGAGCAGGCAGGATATCCTTAAGATTGGTCCTGTAATATTTATATAACAGTGTAGTAATATCACCGGCACGTGAATGGATACGGGTCTGGTCGGGCGGAACAATCAGCACCTTTTTTCTGGTGCCCAGTTTAACAAGCGCCGAATATATCCCATATTCAAGATCGGTGGGAGATATAACGGTATTTTCAGAACCTGCCTGATAGTAGATCATATCTTATATCGATGATTAATCTTAAGTAAAGAAACTTAAATCCAAAATATAAAAACTCACATCTTACACTCCGCTGTAAGCGCTGAATCCTCCGTCAACGGGGATCACTACTCCGGTTACAAATTTCGAAAGGTCTGAAACCAGGTATAATAGTGTTCCGGTCAGTTCGTCTGGTGTTCCGTACCTCTCCATAGGTGTGCTGTTAATTATTTTTCTGGCTCTCGGGGTAGGTTCCCCGCTCTTTTCATCTATAAGGAGGAATCTGTTCTGGCTGGTTAGCAGAAAACCCGGAGCTATGGCGTTAACCCTTATACCTGTTTTGGAAAAATGGACGGCTAACCACTGTGTGAAATTATTGACAGCGGCCTTTGCTGCCGAATATGCTGCGATCTTTGTCAGAGGCCTGTATGAATTCATGGATGAGATGTTAATAATTACACCCGACTTTCTGTTTACCATATCTTTTGCGAAGACCATGGTTGGCAGAAGAGTCCCTTTGAAGTTGAGATCGAAAACCTTGTCAAATCCCTCAATCTGCAGCCCGAAGAAAGTCTCATCCGGATTTTCCGGATCAAGGCCGGTCATCTTTTCAACCTTTGTTGTAGCTGCAGGCGAATTACCTCCGGCTCCATTGACAAGGATATCGACAGCTCCTAATTTATCATTAATCTCCCGCTTTGCTTCTTCAAGTGATGATTTTTCAAGAACACTTGCCGAAATCCCGATGGACGTTGTCCCGGTTTCTCTGACTATTGCTCCGGCAGCTTTTACTGCAGCCTCTTTGTTCAGATCAAGTATAACTGTCTTAACTCCCTGAAAAGCAAGAGCTCTGGCCATCTCAGAACATATAAGCCCTGCTCCGCCAGTTATTACCGCAACTTTGTCCTTTAAATTGAAATCGTTCATATCTGATATTTTACTGTGGTTAGTGTTTTGTCAGTACCTGTCCTGTTATACAACGAAAATAAAACGGATGTTGATTCTTAAAGACACCTGAACCAGAATTTAAGTCTCCTGTTCAAATTTATTTACCGAATCCGAAATACTCCTTTGCATTCCTGTAGGAAATTCCTTCAATCAATGGTTTTATAAGTTCTTCATCATCGGGGATAAGCCCCTTTTCGATCTCATTCCCAATAAAATTACAGGCCAGTCTCCTGAAGTATTCGTGACGCGGATAAGAAAGGAAACTCCTTGAATCAGTGACCATCCCGACAAATCTTCTGAGCAGCCCCAGGGAGGAGAGGTCCTTAAGTTGTTTTTCCATGCCGTTCTTCTGATCAAGAAACCACCAGGCTGCTCCATACTGTACCTTAACGGCAGAGGAACCATCATTGAAATTTCCGGCCATTGTGATCATCATTTCATTATCGGCCGGGTTAAGATTGTACAGGATCGTTTTTGACAACTGGTCTGTTGCATCCAGAGTACCAAGGAACTTTGACATCTTAAGGGCATCCTGGGGGACGCCGATTGAATCCCAGCCGGTATCAGGACCAAGTTTCCTGAACATACGGATATTATTGTTCCTCATGGCGCCCACATGAAATTGTTGTGTCCACCCCCGCTTGTGGTTAAACCTGCATATCTCGAGCATTGCAGCACACCTGAATTTTTCAGTCTCCTCTTCTGAAAGTATTTTGCCATCCATCAGTTTTGCAAAAATACTTTTTATGTCAGCAGCCGAAAACCCTGAGAAATAGAAACGATCCATCCCATGATCAGAGAGCCTGCAGCCGTTCTCATGAAAGAATTTATGCCGGAGATCGGCCGCTTCGATCAGGGAATCAAAATCTTTTATACTTATTCCTGACGATAAACCGAGCTTTTCGATATATGCCCTGAATAAGGCAGGATCATCCGTCTTTATAATGTTGTCGGGACGGAAAGTGGGAAGCACAAGTGTTCCGAACGAGCCTTTAAGCTGCCGGTGATATTCAAGGTTGTCGGATGGATCGTCGGTTGTGCATACTACCTCAACATTCATTTTCCGTATTAGTGATCTGGTGCTGTAATCCTTTGTTTGTAAAAGTGCTGAAGCCTTTTCGTAAATTTTACCGGCACTTGAAGGTGACAGAAGGTCCGTTATATCAAAATATCTGGCAAGTTCAAGATGTGTCCAGTGATAAAGCGGATTTCCAATAGTGGCCGGAACGGTTTCTGCCCACATTTTAAACTTATCCTCATCGGAGGCATCACCCGTGCAAAATTTTTCATTTATACCGTTAGTCCTCATTGCCCGCCATTTATAATGATCTCCCTCAAGCCATGCCTGGCTCAGGTTATCAAACTGCCGGTCTTCCGCTATCATTGCAGGCGAAAGATGGCAGTGAAAATCAATTATCGGCAGATTCAAGGCATATTGGTGATATAATCTTACAGCAGTACCATTGCCAAGGAGAAAATCTTTATTTATAAATTGTCGCATATATTTATAAAGTTAGTAATAGCTTTTTCTTATGTGACGACAAGATAATAAAAAATACAAAGTATATAATCCCGGGTTTGACAAATCCTGACCGGTTTTAAGGGTAGTGCGTGACATATAGCGGATCATGAAGGAGATGATGCCGGCAAAAGGCGAAAATTTTAAATTGTCTTTCCCGGTAAAGATTGTATTTTTGAATCATGCATTATCCTGTGAATGGTGTTTTATGATTTTTGCTGATACAGGCTTTTGTCCTTCAGAGATTATAACGGATCTCTGATTGTTTTAAAGGATTAATAATAGTTAAACTGAATATAATGAAAACAGAACTCAGAAATGCCGTACATCCACTTGATTTTGAAGCTTACGATACTGAAAGGATAAGGAAGGAATTCCTTATTGAGAATATTTTTGAACAGGACGAGATTTTGCTTGTCTATTCCATGTTTGACAGGTATATTGTGGGAGGTGCAATGCCGGTCGGAAAAACTTTAAAACTTGAATCCGCTGAAGATCTTAAAGCTTCGTATTTTCTGGAGAGGAGAGAGATGGGGATGATCAATGTTGGCGGAAAAGCGATCGTTGAAGCAGATGGCTACCTGTACGAACTGGAACATAAAGAGGCACTCTACCTGGGGAAAGAGACAAAAGATGTCGTTTTCAGATCAGCTGATCCCGCGAATCCGGCAAAGCTCTACATAAATTCAGCTCCGGCCCACCATAAATACCCTTCAAAAAAGGTAACCCTGAAGGATGCCGAGGTGGTCGTGATGGGCAGCATGGAAGCGTCAAATCACAGGCAGATTAACAAACTTCTGATCAACAGTGTTCTTCCCACATGTCAGCTTCAGATGGGGATGACTGAGCTTAAGCCTGGTAGTGTCTGGAATACAATGCCGGTGCATACCCATAACCGCCGGATGGAGGCATATTTTTATTTTGAGGTTCCGGAAAAACAGGCCATTTGCCATTTTATGGGTAATCCTGACGAGACCAGACATATTTGGATGAAGAATGAGCAGGCGGTTCTTTCCCCTTCGTGGAGCATCCACAGCGCCGCAGGCACTTCAAATTATACATTTATATGGGGAATGGCAGGCGAAAACCTCGACTATACCGATATGGATGTCAGGTATCCTGACACATTGAAATAAAATTTATATCCCGGTCACGGCTATCTGTGTGCCCGGGGCTAAAATTAACAGACTCTGAACCTCTTTGTTATCCGGTGAACAAGGGAAAAGATGGACCAGAAATTATATATAAAACAGCCGTAAAAAATAAATATATGAACGAGTTATTTGATCTTACAGGAAAAGTTGCTCTGGTTACCGGAGGCACTCATGGAATAGGTCTGGCTATCGGATTGATCCTTGCAAAAGCCGGAGCGAAAGTTTGCGTTAATGATATTCAGGACGACAAACTGCGTGCCTGTGAAGACGCTTTCAGGGAAAAAGGGCTGTCGGTATATACTATAAATTTCAATGTTACTGATGAGAGGGATGTTGACAGGGGGATTTCCCGGATTGAAGAGGATCGCGGCAGAATTGATATACTGGTAAATAATGCCGGTATAATTAAAAGAGTGCCAATACTTGAGATGAAGGTTGAGGATTATAAACAGGTTCTTGATGTTGACCTTGTTGCACCTTTGATCTTGTCCAAAAGAGTAGTGCCCGGTATGATAGCCGGCCGGAGCGGAAAGATAATAAACATGTGCTCTATGATGAGTGTCTATGGAAGAAATACCGTTTCGGCATATGCTTCGGCCAAGGGAGGACTGAAATTGCTTACCCGGAATATGACATGCGAATGGGCAAAATATAACATCCAGATAAATGGAATAGGCCCCGGATATATTGCCACTTCACAAACGGCTCCGATTCGTGAAAATGGCCACCCTTTCAACGACCTGGTTATGATGAGGACTCCTGCAGGAAGGTGGGGCGAACCCGAAGATGTTGCAAATGCCTCCCTTTTCCTTGCTTCAAAAGCCAGCGATTTTGTTAATGGGCATATACTCTATGTCGATGGCGGAATACTTGCCAATTTCGGTTATGTAAAAGGAGAAAATGATATCTGATCTGAAAATCAGTTCAGGAAGGTCAGGGTAATATATCATACTTTTTCACTTTCGTCCTCTGCCTTTCTCATTTCTTTTTTATCGTTCGTCCTCTTAACCTTATCCTTAACCTTATTCTTCTCTTTTGTTTTCCGTAGCAGCCAGGCCAGGTTCTCGCCCTGTACCTTCATTGTTTTAATACCCTCCTCATCTTTAAGGACATCGCCCTTTTCCCTTCCCAGAGCTATATTCCAGTACGACGATCCCGGTATTATCATTTCATTTATAAGAAAAAAATGATTTATGCTATCAAGGGCATTAATCGCACCGGCACGGCGGGCGGCGATAACAGCGGCACCAGGTTTCCGCTTCAGGGGGTTGCCGGCTCCCCTTAAAGCATAGCCGGCCACGTCGATGAAAGCTTTCGCATCTCCGGTTATATCAGCAAAATATACCGGCGATCCGATTATAATCGCATCGGCTTTTACCATTTTTGCAAGGCATTCGTTTATCACATCATTTTTCTGATGGCACTTTCCGTCACCTTCCTTTCTACATTTCATACAGGCAATGCATCCCCTGATCTTTCTTCCGCCTATCTGAAAAAATTCGGTCTTAATTCCGTTTTCCTCAAGCGGCTTGAAGACTTCTCTGATCAGGATTTCTGTATTGCCCCCTTTACGGGGACTGCAGTTTATTCCAAGTACTTTAATCATAATATGATTGTATTTTTAATGGTATGATATCCTGCTCCTATAATTTCTCTTCATCTGCCTTTGTCTCAACAGGCACAGGCACTTGTTCCTGAGCCCTGCCATTAAAATAAAGGATACATGCAAATATGGTTACCAGCGGAAAGGTTAATGCATTTACTGCTGCCGAAAGGAAAATATAAAAGGGATTGCCAGCAAGATCAATCAGAGAAGATGCACTACCCTGGTCGGTGAATGCTTTAAGAAATGTGCCCGTAAAAGGGAGCAGGATGAGCCCCGACAGTAAAACTGAAACCACAAGCAGGATAACAATGAATGCAGCAGACCAGCCGAAATTTGACCAGAAATTCCTGTGAGCAAGTACGAAAGTCCTTTTTATCGCATTGGCAATCAATGGCCCTTCGACCATAAGTATTGGCAGTATGAAAAAATATAGTGTGGCCAGATAAAGGGCTGCAAAGAAAACCCCTACTACCAGAGCCAAAAGTCCGAGGACCAATGCGAAAGATCCGGCAAATGCAAACAATACCATAATTATAAGGTAGAGAACAAAATATCTGAGAGATTTTAAAGCGCTTACAAATATGTTGTTACTGCTGTCAATAGGATTGTAGATGACATAATAATGAAGTATGGTAGAAAAGAAGAGGGTAACCAGCGAGATCAGAATCATGGGCCAGATATATTTGCTTAATTGCGAAATCATCACTTCAGGATCGGTAATTGATTGCAATTCTGACATGTCCATCAGTGTCGTAGCATACTGTGTAACAAGCGACATGACGAGTGAAACCAGGAACAGCGGGACAAATCTTTTTTTGTAAAAGGCCCACAACGAACTCATTGCACTGTCAATATCATGTTTTTTATAAAGCGGATGATTGATAAATTGATCCATTGAATTTGTTTTAATAACCTGATATTCAAAAATAATGATTTATTCCTTATTCATTTTTACTTCCCCTTCCTCCATTCTCTCAGAATATTGGCAAAAGGAAGAATGTTGTTCTGCTTCCTCGGATTGAAAATTCCTTCATTTACAGCCTTTACGTCCTCGATGGTAAAGAAAGCCCTTGGATTGAAGCCCTTGATGAGGTCAAGAACTTCTTCAAGTTCATTCCTGTGGACGATGGTATAAACCAAAAATACTTTTTCCTTGGCACCCTGGGCAAGCACCGATGTGGCACCGTACCCGCTGCTGTTAAGCTTTAGAACGAGTTCAGGCCCTTTATTGTCAGCAAAAACCCTTATCATCTGTATCCCCATTGCAAGTTTTTCCTCAATGATCATCCCGACAAGATTGCCTGTTGCAAAACCAGCTGCGTAAGCAACGTAATTCACGTAGTTATCAAGGTTTTGCATTATTTTGCTTATGGCTATTATCCAGATGAGCACTTCAAAAAATCCCAGTATCGGTGCAATGGTTTTCTTCCCCTTCGACACAAATATAATGCGCATTGTGCCAATGGATACATCGCAAATACGGGCAAGAAAGATCATCACCGGAATAAAAACATATGTAAAGAAATCGGAATTATAAAATGAGCTTTCCATGTTGATGAGTTTTTATGAGCACAAATATAGAAAATGTAAAGGTTAATTCAGGATGATAAACCAAAGTCGGAACTCAATGAAATTTTGAATACCTTTACAGATTGAGTTTTAAAAACATCCTCAGTACCAAAATTATCAAACAGTAAAATGTCGAGATTCAAGCTTTTAATAGAATATGAAGGCACCCGTTATTCGGGCTGGCAGATGCAGAAGGGAGGCAAATCGATTCAGGGTGAAATACTTGATGCCTGCAGGGATCTTTTTGAAAGTGACAATCTGGATGTCTATGGCGCCGGGCGGACCGACAGCGGTGTTCATGCCACAGGACAGGTGGCACATCTTGAGGTAAGTACTGATCTGCAACCTTTGAGGATAAAATACGGGATCAACGACCGCCTTCCATCGGATATTGCAATAACCGATGTTTTAGCTGCAGATAAGGGATTTCATGCACGGCATGACGCAATTGCCAGGAGCTATATTTATCAGATCAGCCGGAGACGTACTGCACTTGCCAAAAAATTTGTCTGGTGGATAAAAGATCAGCTTGATATAACACTGATGAATGAGGCGGCAAGCCTTATGACCGGACTAAGGGATTTCAGATCATTTACAGATGATAAGCAGGAACAGGGTTCGACGAAGGTGGAAATAAAGCACTGTAAGGTAAATGAATTTGGCGATCTGCTCGTTCTTCATGTTATAGGATCTCATTTTTTATGGAAACAGGTCCGCCGCATGACAGGTATCATAGTGGAAGCGGGGAGAGGAAACATAACCTCCGGCGAGATTAGTGATTTGTTCCGGGATCACTCTATTCTGCCTGCAAAGTTTACAGCTCCTCCAAGCGGTCTTTTTCTTGAGAAGGTCTATTATAAACCGGACGAGATATTACGCACTACCAGACCGGTAATAAATATTTAATTACATCAGAGGCAATCGCCCTGGAATATTTACCTGTTTCACTAACAATCCCCTTAGCTTACACCAAAGGGCTGTTTTAAGCCTGTTGTCAGATATATAGTTACTTCCGGAGGTTTTCCGGATTACTTTTTTTAAAAAAGGACCGGTATTGCTGAATTGTATGCAAACAATTTTATATCTTTTAAATTTAAATGGTTGTCAAACTAAAACAGAGAAAGATATGAAACGAAGGGAATTCATCAGGGCTACCTCAATGGCTGTTCCGGTGATTGGTCTTTTCCCGGCCGATCTTTCAGCTATAAAAAGGGAATCTTCACCCCGGAAGCTCGAAAAAAGAGCTCTTGGAAAAACCGGAGTTATGCTTTCGGTTATCGGTTTCGGTGGAATAGTAGTTAAGGATGCTACTCCTGAAAATGCTTCTGCGGTTGTCAGGGCAGCAATCGAGGCAGGAGTTAACTATTTTGATGTAGCTCCTTCATATGGTGATGCTGAAGTTAAGCTGGGGCCTGCCCTTGAACCATACCGTAAGGATGTTTTCCTGGCATGTAAAACAGGAAAGAGAACGAAAGCTGAAGCAAGAGAAGAACTGGAGACTTCTCTGAAAAATCTCAGGACCGGTCATTTTGATCTTTATCAGCATCACGCTGTGACAACACTGGAGGAAGTCGATACCATTCTTGGTCCCGGAGGAGCTAATGAGACATTCCTGGAGGCCAGAAAGGAAGGGAAAATCAGATTTATCGGATTCTCCGCACACTCTGTTGATGCAGCAGTCGCTTTGATCAATCGGTTTAATTTTGACACTATCCTTTTCCCCTTTAATTATACTACGTGGCATGCAGGGAATTTTGGTCCGCAGGTACTTGCACTTGCTCAGGAAAAAAGTATGGGTATCCTGGCACTGAAAGCGATGGCCAGAGGTCCGTGGAAGGAGGGGGCTGACCGCTCAAAATACAGCAAATGCTGGTACGAACCTCTTATTTCAACCGAAGATATTACAATGGGATTGCGGTTCACTCTTTCCCATCCTGTGACCGCAGCAGTCCCTCCGGGGGAAGAAGAATTATTCAGAATAGCCCTTAATGTTTCGGCGAAACTGAAGCCTCTTAAAAAGGCAGAGATACAGGAGATAAAAGAAGAAGCGTTGAAAGGAGAACCTCTTTTTAAACATCCTGCCTGACATTAACTCAAATTCACATAAAACTAGTCTGTAGATTTCAGTCTCAGATCGATCTTGTAATTATAGATAATATAACAGGGGTCATCGCAGCTGTATTTGTCGTATTTAACTGCCGGCGTTGCGGAGTCTATTGCAATAAATTTTTTATTTCCTATATAATAGGTAACCGCTACAGTGTATTTCTTATTGATCAGGACAGTCTCTGTTCTCTGAATACCGGATGTGTAAAATGTTGAATATACAACACTATCCTCAATGTTACCCTCATATACAACTCCGGTTACCGTGGCGTTATCAAAAGAGGTAAGTTTGATATCAAGATTAGCCTCAAGTGGTTCACCGATCCAGCATTCATCACATCTTATAAAAAGGCCTGGTTGCTCCTCGCATGAGAAGATAAATGACAGAACCGTAAGCATCAATACTCCTGCAATCTTCTTCATAACTTTACTTTAATACCATTTGATAGTTTTGCCGGGAGCCTTTATCCTGTCAAAAAAAAGATTATATGAGCACCCGAACCTGATCCACAATGGACTGTAGTTGTAGTAATTGCTCTTTAAGAAGTTGGCTCCGGCAAAGAGAGATAAATTATCCCGTGTCCATTTAGCTCCTGCTTCGGGAATAATATGGATCTTTTCTCCGGGAGAGAAGTAGGTACCTTTCAGTTTGTTCCCAAAGCTTAAACCGGCAAAAAGAGATGTGTAAACCGAAAAAGAACTACCGCGATCATTCCTTAGAAATGTGAAGTCTTTGAAAAGACCCGCATACACAAGCGACCTCTTCTCCTTATATTGATAAATAATATTCTCATCATATTCAATCATGATTTTTGAGTACCATAATTTAGTCTCACAACCTGCTATAATTCCGGCGTTTAACAGAGGTTCCCTGAATGCCAGGCTGATACCGCTATAAAAATCATCAGTCGAGAATCTTGTTGTCAGTGTCACAGCCATCTGATCAATTCTGTGACCTGTAGTTCCCGTCACACTATTACTTTTTAGAAGGTTATATAGTCCGTTACGGTCGTATTTTCGTGCAACCTCATATGGATTTATGGCATCATTACCTTCTTTCATCCACTTTTGCCCTTTTTCAAGAAGAAAATCGATGGCTTCAGCTTTATCAGATCTGATGGCGATATCGAGAGCATCATAATTAAAAATATTTTTCTCATATATATCGACACCATTCTGCAGTAGCATGCTCATAATCAGAGTATCCCCATTCTGCGCCGCTATCAGTAAAGGAGTAAAACCTTCGTTGTCCATGGCCTCAAGATTTGCACCGCTTCTGATCAATAGCGCGGCAATATCAGCAGCTCCTGACCAGATGGCAGCCATAAGAGGAGTTGTCCCGTCATTTGATTTGTTATCTGCTGATGCAAAGTAATATATCAACAGGTCTGCAATCTGGTAATTTCCGTAGGCAGCAGCAAAGTGCAACGGAGATGCACCGGATCTGTCAGCCTGGTCAATGTCAGCCCCTGCCCTTATCAGCTCTTCGGTTATTTCCGGATTAAGAGTCTTTACTGCAATAAGAAGGGGGGTCTCAGAATTAAGGGTCCGTATATTAATCTCCGGGCCAAAAGATAAAAGAGTTCTCACAGCATCTGCATGCCTGTTCGAAACAGCCAGCACCAGTGGTGTGGCTCCTTCATTTGTGGAAGCATTGATATCAGCCCCTTTTTTAAGCAACTTTTCAATTTCGAAGGGATACCCCTTCGCCGAGGCAATCATAAGATTGTACTCAAGATAGTCGTCATAAAAAAAAGGAATATAATCTGATGTATCAATTTCAGTTACCTGCGATTTTAATCCGGTTGGAAAACAGAAAATAAATACTGCTAAAATTGACCAGACAAATAATGACCTCAGTGACAACATGGTTACAAAGGTAATTTTTTAGCTTTTTCTAAAAAGCGGATATAAAGATAATAATTTTAAATTATTAACATTTTTTATACCTATTGTTCGTAAATTTGAGTTTATGTGAAAGAATACTTCTTATTTTTGTTCCGTAAAGATTTTTTGTTGGGCAGATTGAAAAAAATATTATTGGTTTTAATCCTTTCATTAGCCGCCAGATATAATCCTGGCGCAAACGAACGGACTGATCCTATATCCGAAAAGCTTGTCCCGGGCAATGTAAGGCTTACTAATTCAAGCTCCGCTGAATTTGATTTTGCTTCATGCGATAAAATGATCAGCTCTTTTCTCCATAACTGGGGAATAGCAGGAGCTTCGGTGGCTGTCTCAAATAATGGCAGGCTTGTATTTGCAAGGGGATATGGATATGCCGATACTTCGGATTCGGTTGCTGTGGAACCATACAGTAAATTTCGTGTTGCCAGCATTTCAAAGCTGGTTACGGCAGTTGCCATTATGAAGCTTTGTGAAGAGGGTAAATTAAGTCCTGACGACAGGGTCTTTGGTCCGGGAGGTGTACTTGATGATACAATTTTCTGTAATCCAAAGGATAAAAGAGTTTTCGACATTAAGGTCACTCATCTTCTGAATCATGAGGGCGGATGGTCCCAGCGTTGGGGCGACCAGATGTTCATGCCGCATGTGGTTGCTGAAGCCATGGGAGTAAGCACTCCTGTCGATACCAGGACAATTGTAAGGTTTGCCCTTGATAAAAGGCTTCACTTTGCTCCGGGCAAGGGGAGGTCGTATTCCAATCTGGGGTACAGCATTCTTGGTCTTATTGTTGAAAAAGCCTCAGGAGTGCCTTACGAGGATTATTGTAAAAAGAATATTTTTGAGCCTCTTGGGATTTATGATATGATGCTGGCCAGGAATCTACCTGATGAAAAGGCCCCTTATGAAGTAACATATTATGAGCCTCCCGATGTTCATCTTAAACCTTCAATATACGGAAACGGTGAATTGGTTCATCCATGTTACGGAGGAAATGATATTGAAGCGCTGGGAGGAGCCGGAGCTTGGCTTGCCACAGCTCCTGACCTGATGAGGCTTATGCTTGCAGTCGATGGATTCGATACGAGGGATGATATTCTGACTGATGAAAGTATCAGGTTCATGACAGATGCCAGCAATGGTGTTTCCCCGGTTGGGTGGAAGGCTACAAATAATTCGGGAGTCTGGTCAAGAACAGGTTCTTTCCCGGGCAGTGCCGGAATGATAAAAAGACAACCTGACGGGATGGCATGGGTGGTGCTCTTTAACTCCAGTTCATGGAATGGGCCTGCAATCAATTCTTATGTCAACAATCTGATGTCGCGCGTAATTTCACGTACAGAAGAATGGCCCGATTATGATCTTTTTACTTATTCTCTTCCTGTACCACTAAAATATAATTTAGCCCAGCAGTTACCGGAATAGCATGTGCTTTTCAGTAAATGTAAATCTTGTCAAGGACGAACTTGAAGAAAGGTACGGAGTAGTCTTCCCCGACAGGGACCGATACCTGCCCAGTTACTATTACCATGCTTTTGGATTACCTGAAATTCCTGCTGTCTGCTCGGGCAGTACCGACAGGATCCGGCTGCTCAGGTGGGGTCTTATCCCGTCATGGACCCGGAACGCTGAAGATGCAAATGAAATAAGATACAGAACATTCAATGCCAGGGCCGAGAGTGTTGAAACAAAGCCTTCGTATGCATCTTCATTTAAATCCAAAAGGTGTCTGATACCCATAAAAGGATTCTTTGAGTGGCAGCATGCCCCTTCAGGAAAGATCCCATGGTATATTTATCATTTTAATGATGAGGTTATCTCCCTGGCAGGGTTGTATGATCAATGGACTGAAAGCAGTACGGGCGAAATTATCGATACATTTTCGATTATAACCACCGACGCCAACGACCTTATGGCCGTTATCCACAACTCAAAAAAGAGGATGCCTGTAATTCTTGACAGAAAAGATGAATTGAAATGGATATCTCTTTCAACACCCAGAGAGGATGCATTACAGCTTTTAAAACCATGCCCATCCGAAATCCTTAAGGCTCATACTATCAGCGATCTGGTAAACAGCCGGTCTGCTGACAGGAACACTCCGGCAGTGATCCGTCCTTTTTTAAGAGAAAATGACAGTACGCTTTTCTGAGCAGCATCACAGGGTAATAATATCCAGTGTCGGTCTATTGCGCCACAAAATGATAGGAGAGAGTCCCTTTCTGAGTTCTGGGAGCGTTAACATCAGGATTGAACCTCGAGATCAGGGCTGTATTAACAGCGGTCTCAATCAGGCATTCATCGGTTGTTGTACTTTCTCCCGCAACTACCTGTACCTTTTCAACTATTCCCTGCTGGTTAACTTCAATGAGTAATGCTATTTTTCCTGAGCCCTGGCATTTGTATATCGGTATTGGAAGGTATGTATGATAACGGCCTCCGAGATCGTAATAGATTCTTGTAGGGCCCTGATAATTGGCAGCCATCTGTTGCGATTCTGAAGGTTTATCCTCCTCCTTTGGCTCACTCTCTTCCCGGAACGCCAGCTCTTCGTCGGGTTCCTGTTCTCCGGGTCTCTTCTGTTCATCAATATAATTATCGCGGCCCAGTTTCCCGCTCTCTATAAGTTCCTCCTTTACCTTGTCGATATAATCTTCGGGATTAATTTGTTCTTCGGGCCTGGCTGCCAGATTTCTGGCAATGTTAAGCATCTCCTGGTTGTCATGTAAGATATTCTCGACAGAGGTGGGAGGCAATTCGATAATTCTTTCCTCCGGGATTTCTGATTCCTCTATTGCCACAATCTCTATTTCAAATTCCTCCTTAAGATCTTTCTTCAGCGATGAGATACGGAACGACATAAAGATTATTCCGGCAATCAGATGTATTATTATGGTACCAAGAACACCTACCAGTCTGCCCTCATATTTCCTCATTACACTTTATTTTTTATTTGCCTTGGGTCTGGTCCTCACCGGCTTATTATAGACCTTATTCTTAAATAATCCGTTTTTGACCTCAGAGAAAAACTTAGCCCATGCAAACGGGTTCATAAGATTGTTATAGGGAGATTGATTTCTTGTTGCAACGGCATTAAAATTTTGCTCCATGGCGTACCTGTATCCTGCTTCCGGAGTTATCCTTATGCCGGTTTCATTGGAAGCGCTTGCATAAACAGAAGCAAGATTCTCGTTCATGTTTGCTATTTCCGGTTCAACGGGTCTTATTTCTGACATCTCCTTAATAAATTCGCTGTAATTTTTCCAGGGTAAAATTACTACATCTTCGATAAGAATGGTATCGGGCTCCAGGATCACATCAAGATTGAATAATCTTCCTTCAAAGGAAGGAGGAATTACCGAATGAGTCAATTTGAAACCAAGAGCACGGAATTGCAGTGTATCTCCGGGTGTACTTGTTATTGAAAAGATCCCCGTTTTTTCACTTATGCTTCCCCTTCTCAGCTTTAAGGAGATGACGGCACCGTTTTGAACGGGCTTGTTCTGATCATCGGTCAAAATACCGGTGACCTGTATAAACCTCTCCCTGTCTGCCGTTTGACCATTAATTAAAGTAAATGATGCAATCAGGATAGCAATTGTATATATCAGTTTTTTCAATAGGATCCTTTTTTGGCTTTAATAAATGGTTAAAGGCCTTAGACCTGCAAATTACGCAATAATGATCTTAACGGTAAAATTTTTAACTTATTTTTAATACTTTTCAGCTGTAAAGTTAAAGTGGTTACTTTATGTTTATCGCTAAACGCGAAAAACTCTGTTTTATTAAATAGTGATTATGCAAAAAGTGTTGTTACTGGGCGATGAAGCTATTGCCCTTGCCGCTCTTGATGCCGGATTAAGCGGGATGTACGCTTATCCGGGAACTCCATCAACCGAGATCATGGAATATTTTCAGAATTCAGCTGAAGCGGCTTCTCTGGGAATACACAGGGAATGGTCGGCGAACGAAAAAACTGCAATGGAAGCAGCTCTTGGTATGTCTTATGCCGGGAAAAGGGCCATGGTGGCAATGAAGCATGTCGGGCTGAACGTTGCAGCAGATTGTTTTATTAATTCAGCAATAACCGGTGTGAACGGTGGCCTGGTCGTTGTTGCAGCTGACGATCCTTCAATGCACTCCTCACAGAATGAACAGGATTCACGATTCTATGGCAAATTCTCTTTTGTTCCGGTATTTGAACCTTCTGACCAGCAGGAAGCATATGACATGATTTCTGATGCCTTTGATCTGTCTGAAAAATTCCGGATCCCGGTGCTTTTCAGAATTACAACCCGTCTGGCCCATTCAAGATCTGCAGTCAGGCGCGACAGACCAAGGCCCCAGAATAAGCTGAAATTACCTTCTGATCCGCTGCAGTTTGTTCTTCTGCCTGCTCTTGCAAGAAAGAAATACAAAGCCCTTCTGGAGACATATGAATCTCTCAGGTATGATAACCGGACAGGCAAATACAATACTTTCACCGATGGCAGGAACAGGGAGATCGGGGTCATAGCATGCGGGATAGCATACAATTATCTGATGGAGAATTTTAATAATACCCATCCTGATTTTCCGATACTCAGGATTTGTGCATATCCATTTCCCAAAGACATTATCATCGATATAACGGGCAGGTGCAGGGAGGTTCTGATTCTCGAAGAGGGTTATCCGATAGTTGAAGAGGCGATCAGGGGTATGCTGGACGATTGTCATAAGATACTGGGACGCCTCGACGACACACTCCCGAGAAGTGGGGAACTTAATCCCGCAATTGTTGGCAAAGCACTGGGAATTAATTCTTTGCCGTTTTATGAGGTACCGGGAGTTGTTAAGCCAAGGCCTCCGTCATTCTGTAAAGGTTGCGGCCATTCCGACACCTTTAATGCTGTAATTGAAGCCCTGAAATCCTTTAACAGAGAAGGTGTCTTTTCCGATATCGGATGTTATACACTTGCAGCGCTGCCTCCATATAATATTATAAACTCATGCGTTGATATGGGAGCCTCGGTTACAATGGCTGTCGGTGCGGCCGATGCAGGTATCTTTCCTTCTGTAGCTGTATTGGGAGATTCAACATTTACACATTCCGGTATGACCGGCTTACTGGATGCAGTATCGAAAAACTCACCCGTTACAATAATAATTTCGGACAACTCCACAACCGGGATGACAGGAGGCCAGAAGTCACTGGCTACAGGCAGGGTGCAAAAGATTTGTGAAGGGATCGGAGTTGCCCCGGAGCATATCAGAACTATCGTACCATTACGTAAGAATCATGACGAAAATGTACAAATCATGAAGGAGGAATTTGCCTTCAGAGGAGTATCGGTAATTATCTCGGGCCGCGAATGTATTCAGACAGCTGCAAGAAGGAAAAAATCCGGATCACAGGCAGAATGATTAAAAGACAGGATAAATGAGAAACGACATTATATTAGCAGGAGTTGGAGGTCAGGGGATATTATCTATTGCAGCCTTAATAGGCCTGGCAGCAGTTGAAAATAATCTATTTCTTAAACAGTCGGAGGTTCATGGCATGAGCCAGCGGGGCGGCGATGTCCAGTCACATCTGAGGCTCTCGGATTCGCCAGTCGCATCTGACCTGATACCTCATGGCAAGGCAGGCCTGATCTTGTCTGTTGAACCAATGGAATCTCTTCGATATCTGCCATGGCTCTCAGGAAACGGATGGATAGTGACAAACTCAAATCCTTTTATAAATATTCCTGACTATCCGCCTGAAGAAGAGATCCTGAAGGAGATCAGGAAAATTAAAAATCACCTCATTGTTGATGCAGATTCAATTGCCCGGGAGGTCGGGTCAGCCCGTTCAGGTAATATTGTAATCCTGGGCGCAGCAACACCATATATTGATATTCCTTATGCAAGTTTTGAGAATGCAATAAGGACTCTTTTTGGCAGGAAAGGAGAGGAGATTGTTGAAATAAATATCAAAGCTCTTAAGGCAGGCAGAAGCTTTTCAGGAAAGAGAAACTGATGCAGGCTTTACGGAGGCGAATCGTTTTATTGCCAGGACCTGATAAGAGCATCAACAAAGAGATCCGGAATGCATAAAGAGAGGCTGCCCTGGATGCAACCTCTCTTATGGAAACGCAGCTGTTGATACCAATAATCATTCCTTTGGTTCGCTTTTCGACGATCTTAAAAACAGGAGGTCATGCAGGATAATCTCGGTAAAGTACTTTGTTATTCCCTGCTTGTCCTCGTAAGTCCTGTACGAAAGTCTTCCCTCAACAGCAACTTCCTTACCCTTTTTCAGAAACTTTGATGCAAGTTCAGCAAGCCCGTTCCATGCAGCGATGTTATGCCATGTAGTTTCGCTCACTTTCTGACCTTCCGAGTTTTTATACTCTTCCCTGGTAGCCAGAGTGAAATTTGCCACTTTTTTACCGCTTTCCAGCGTCTTGATCTCAGGATCCTGGCCAAGATTACCTACCAGGATTACTTTGTTACGCAATGTTGTCATGACTTTAAGATTTTAGTGAGACATAAATTATTTTCACAACAAACTTAAGTCATGTTAAAATACTGTTTCGGTAGTTAATCATTTATAGTTGTTTGTATCCGTTTGAAAACGGTTTTTATTATCTTTATCAAAACATTAGTGCTGTGGAAAAAAGATGTCTTGATTGCGGCGACATAATTCATGGTCGTACCGATAAGAAATTCTGTTCCGACCAGTGCCGCAATAACTACAATAACCGGCTTAACCGCGATACCAACAATTACGTTCGTAATGTTCACGGGTTGCTGAGGAAGAACAGGCGAATACTATCCGATCTTTATACTGAAGGGAAGCTTAGGATCCATAAGGATGTTCTTTTTGCCCTCGGGTATAATTTCAGTTTTTTTACCCACATTATTGAAACCTCCGACGGGAGAGAATTCAGATACTGTTTTGAGTATGGTTACGCTGAAGCGGGTAAGGACTTCCTTGAAGTACGGCAAAACAACCAGTACCTTGAATACCGGTAAGCCGTCATAAAAAAAGCGGGAAAAGAGATGATCCCTTGTCCCGCAGCTGATAAATTAACAAAGTATTACGAAAAACTACCAATCACTGTTAGCAAGGCTCCACAGGTTGGCAAAGCTGATTTTTATAATTTTTTCCATAATGTCCCAGTTGACCGTGCTTATTTCATCATCGGGGGTATGATATTCTTCCCTGTGTCCGGGTTTAAACCGCATTACAGGTATTCCTGCTGCAACAAATGACTTGTGGTCGCTTCCTCCCGGAGGATCATCTGAAGGTTGAAAATCCACCAGAAGATCAATGTTATACCTGGTAAGATTTGTTTCGGTAAGCTCCCTGAACCAGGGATAAGAACTTGTATATGTCATAGATACCTTTTTGGTGTCATTGTCGGCAATATATCTCGAGATCATATCAAAGTTCAGGTTGAGACAATAATTTTTTACAGGAGAGGGGAGATTATTGACATAATAACGTGAACCGAGCAGTCCCTGTTCTTCGCCAGTCCAGAATGCAAATATTATCGTCCTGTCAGGTTTCACCCCTGTCTCCATGAAAGCTTTCGCAAGTGTAAGCACACCCACGGCACCGGAAGCATTATCGTCGGCGCCGTTCCATATATACCCGTCTGAAATACCCATATGGTCATAATGTGCTCCGATTACAATTATCCGGTCAGATTTATTTCCCTCAATTATTCCGATCACATTTCTTACTGCCACCTGTGTTTCCTTAAGAGATGATTTAAAATGAACATATTTGTCCCGGATATTCCTGTCCGGCTGAGCTTTTTTCGAATCAGCCAGTTTAATGTACTCCTCCGGATCAATTCCTGAACCTGAAAGGATATTTCCGGCAGTTCTTGCTGAAATGCTTATTCTGATAAGATTTCCGGTGATCTCTTTTCCGGGAAGAGTGTAGCTGGCATATGTTTCAGGAGGTGTGGGTCTGATTTCGGCTGGTGACATATTCATGAATCCCTTTAAAGCCGGTGTTCCGGCTACCATTTTCCCGGGCTCAAAGTCTATAATTCCAAGGGCCCCCATATCTTTCACATAAGCTTCAGTCTCCCTGACAGATGCTGATATTTCAGCAGGAGTAAGCAGCTCTTTTGCCAATGCGGGAGTACCAGCAATTCTCAATATTATCCTGCCTTTCAGATCAAGTCCTTTAAAATCGTCATAGTTTAGCTTTGAGCTTCTGAACCCGTATCCTGCAAATATTACAGAGGCTTCAATCTCCGTTGACTGATGTGGGCTTCTTATGATATAGTCCACATTATTAGTGTATTCAGTAATTTTTTCTCCCGAACCGTCTCTGGTAATTATTCTAAACGACTGATCATCTCCCGGTAAGGTCTTAAGGAGCGAAAAATTCTGAAAATAGGTTCTTTCAAGGTCTTTCTGAAAGTTGGAATAACCCCTTGCCTGGGGGTAATCACCATAAGGCTTAATTCCATATACCTGTAGCATGCTGGCTATATAATCAGAAGCAATGAATTCCCCTTTTTCACCTGTCCTTCTGCCCTCAGTCCAGTCTGATGCCAGAAAACCCAGTTGAGCTTTCAGCACCTGCTCGTTTATAGCCTTTAATCCCTGCCCGGTTGCAGATTCATAACCCTGGCCATTAATCTGGCCCGACGATATGAACAAATAAGTTATTAAAATTGTTACTGACCTGAATAGTTTCACATCATTTATGTTTTAATTTCTCTAAGATAGAAATATTAAATTTCGGAAGGCTGTAAATTACCCGGGGCTTAACATATTTTAACTATTTTTGAATTTTTTTGTCTGAATTTTAAAGATAAATAGCACATAATTGTCTACAATTAAAAACACGGATTAATATAGTCTGCACCCTGGCGAAGTGAGCTCTGCAAATTCTGTAATATGTTGTTACCATACCTGAACGAAGATGATGCCGGACCAATAAATAAAATTATAAAGAGATGAAAAGGATTTTAGCATATTCAATTATTATACTGATTGTTAATTCTACATGTTCAGGTCAGGAACAAAAAGTATTTGACAATGACTACCTTGTAAAAGCAGGAGATATGGCTCCGGATTTTACGATAAATGAGGCCGGAGGCAGAACGTATAAACTCTCCGACCTGAAAGGGAAGGTCGTTATGCTTCAGTTTACGGCCAGCTGGTGCAGTGTATGCCGTACCGAAATGCCCTTTATTGAAAAAGAGATATGGAATCCAAAAAAAGGATTGGGTCTTGCAGTAATCGGGATCGATCGTGATGAACCTGTCGAAAAAGTGCTGGGATTCAAAAAAGATATGGGTATTTCCTACCCGCTTGCCCTTGATCCGGGAGCAGAAATCTTTGGCTTATATGCACTTAAGGAAGCCGGGGTAACAAGGAATGTCATAATTGATAAATCGGGAAAGATTATCTTTCTGACCCGTCTATTTGACAAAAAGGAGTTTGATCAGATGAAAAAAGTGATTTTCTCAGAACTTGCAACGAAATAATCCGGTCTCCTGTCCGTTTAACATTTGAAATAAAATGAGGTTCTGTATGCAACTTTTTTGCCTGGCTTTTCGTTACAGGTATTGAATTTAGTTCTGTATTATTTTTGTCTACTTGTTCATTAAATCTATTAAAACAAAACATTATGAAAAAATTACTGTCTGTTATTATTGTTGTGTTTGTCAGCCTGCCTCTTTTTTCACAGGTAAATTTTGGTCTGAAAGCAGGCTTGAGCACTACTTCCCTTACAATGGAGACTCTTAAAACCCTGACCTCAGGCGAAACCCAGTATACTGTTGAAGCACTTGAAGGTGCCAATTATGGTTTTCACGGAGGTATATTTGTCAGAATTAATGTTATGAAATTTTATATTCAGCCCGAATTATTATTTACATCAAGGACTGACGAATATACAATCACAGAGCTGGCTGAGACTCCTGTTGAATCCATTTCAAAGCAACAGTTCAATAAACTCGACCTGCCCGTTATGCTGGGATTCCATCTGGGGCCGGTTCGTATTAATGCTGGCCCATCGGCCTCACTACTGATAAATTCCCCGAAAGATCTGATCGATGATCCTGATTTCGAGGCTATGTACTCTGAACTTACATTTGGCTATCAGGCAGGTGTAGGAGTTGATCTGTTAAAAAAGCTGACTATAGATCTGAGGTACGAAGGTAGTTTACAGAAATATCAGACACAAATTGAAAACCTTACCGGAGACAATGTAAAGCTCGACGACAGGCCAAATGCCTTTCTCCTGAGTCTGGGCTTTATGTTCTGAAAATAGAAGTTGAAATTTTAAAGGCTGTTTCACGATTAATAACATAATCAGATTCAGCCTTTTTATTTTGACAGTAACATTTTTGCGGCAACAAGCAGCAACAATACTCCGAATACTTTTTTCAGCACAGGTTGTGGCACATTCAGCGCCAGTTTTGATCCGAAGTAGGACCCGACAATAAAAGCCGCAGCCAGAATAAGGGCAAACTTGAGATTAACCTGCCCGGCTTTGTAATAATTAAATGCAGCAATAATCCCAATAGGCGGAAGCATAACTGCCAGACTTGTACCCTGAGCCATATGCTGACTGAAACCAAGAAAATAAATGAGGGCAGGAATCAGAATGATAGCACCGCCTATTCCGAGCATCCCTGCCATTATCCCGGTTACTATACCAATAAGGATCAGGATTAAAAGTATTGAAGTTGACATTTTCATGTTTGTTATGTTAATAATACCGTGAAGTTTGCAAAGGTAAAAATAGAAATAAATTCCGGCAGAAGAGATATGAGGGAAGATAATAGGAGATTTGGAAAAGATGATGATAGATGGGGAGTATTTAAAAATATTGCCCGGAGTAATTTTTAAACTAATTTTGCAGATTCAGAAAATAAGATGAAGAAAAGGATTATCATTATTATCATTTCAGGAATGTTTCTTGTTGCTGCGGCAACTCTTTACATTTTCTGGATCCTGTTTTTTCAGTTGAATATAAGTCCGGCGGCAGGAGGTTCTTCTGTGATTTATATCCCCGGGAAAGCCTCCTATGAGCAGGCTATGGATAGTGTAATTTCTTCGCTCGAAATCAAGAGTCCCGTAATTCTGAGATGGGTCTCCGAAAAGAAAAACTATCCGGTTCATGTTAAACCCGGGCGATATGTGGTTGATAATAAAATGAGCTACAATGGATTAATCAACATGCTGCGGTCAGGAAGACAAACTCCGGTTAAAATGACCTTTAACAATTTAAGGACACTTTCGGAAGTCGCCGGCCGAATCGGGGGGCAAATTGATGCTGATTCATCTGAAATAATGACCTTTTTATCTGATCCGGGAAATTATAGCGGAGATGGTTTCACTGAAAAAAATATAATAGCTGTTTTTATACCGAATACATATGAACTGTTCTGGAACACCGGGCCCGGGGGATTATATTCGAGGATGCTCAGGGAGTACAGGGAATTCTGGAACAGTGGGAGACTGAAAAAAGCCGAAGAGATCGGACTTACTCCTCTTGAAGTTTCCACGCTGGCATCAATAGTTGATGAGGAAGCAGCAAAAAAGGATGAAATGCCCAGAATAGCAGGAGTTTATCTTAACAGGCTTAAAAGAGGCATTCCACTGCAGGCTGATCCTACCGTCAAATTTGCTTTGAACGATTTTACAATTACACGGGTGCTTAAAAAACATCTGCAGGTCGACTCACCATACAATACATATAAATACCGGGGATTACCTCCGGGTCCGATAGGTTGCCCGACTATTGTCAGTATTGAAGCAGTGCTTAATGCTGAAGAGAACGACTATCTTTTTTTTGCAGCCAAGCCCGATTTTTCGGGGTACCATAATTTTTCCAGAACGCTGACTGAACACAACAGATATGCTTCACAGTACCAGAGGGAGCTGAATAAGCGCAGGATATTCAGATAATTCAGATAACTTCAACTTCGCGGTCCAGAACAATTCCGAATTTTTCAAAGACCGACTTCCTGACCTTCTCCGACAAATCAAGTAAATCGTTACCTGTTGCTTTTCCATAATTTACAATTACCAGGGCCTGCCTGTCATGTACCCCTGCATCACCGTTCCTTTTTCCTTTCCAGCCACACTGTTCAATAAGCCAGCCGGCTGCAAGCTTTGTCCTTCCGGAGGGATCGGCGAATGAGGGCATTCCCGGATGAGATGTTTTAAGCTTTTCGGCCAATGCGTTATCGACAAGAGGATTCTTGAAAAAACTTCCTGCATTCCCTATCTCGAGTGGATCGGGCAATTTCTTTTTTCGGATACTTATTACTGCTTCTCTTATATTCTGCAGACTTTTCCCGCCTTTTTTCATAATCTCCTCATTAAGAGAGCCATAGTCAGTTTTAAACAGGCTGTTATAGGTAAGCCGGTAGAAAACTTTAATCACCATGTATTTTCCTTTGTAGGATCCTTTGAATACTGAGTCCCTGTAACCAAAACGGCACTCTTCATTTGAAAAATCCCTTATGGTACCGGTGGCCAGTTCAAAAGTCCGAACCCTCTCAATTGTGTCTTTTATCTCGACGCCGTAGGCTCCTATGTTCTGAACCGGAGTGGCCCCTACAGTTCCGGGTATAAGAGAGAGATTCTCGACACCGCCCAATCCATTACCAACACACCATTCCACAAATGAATCCCAATTCACGCCTGCTCCGGCAGAAACGAGGGCATTTTCACTGTTTTTTTCATCTATTTTAATCCCTTCAATCCGTGCGTATACAATAGTCCCACCGAAGTTGCGGGTAAAAAGAATATTACTTCCCCCGCCTAATATCAGCAACGGATCGTTACATGATCCTCTCTCCCTGAAAAATGAAACAGCTTCCTCCTCACTCTCCAGAATTACAAGACAATCAGCTTTGTAATCAAGTCCGAAGGTGTTATATGGTTTAAGTGAAATATCTCTAAATATCATCAGTGGAACATTTTATTAAATACCATGCAAATGTAACAAAACTGAAGTAACAGGGTCGTGGCAATCCTGCTTTTTAATGCCTGCCATAATCTCAAATTGGATATAACAAAATGTAATTTTGCTGATGATCCGATTTTTTTACACTTTTGCAGGAGAATCTGAACTTAGTAATGAATTGAATCATTAAAGACATGAAAAGTAATCGGCGTAACTTCTTAAAGACTGCAACTGTGGCCGGTGCCGGAGCATTTACCGGTAGTTTCCTGACAGGTTGTACCGATAGTGCCCCGCTTGAATCTAACCTGCCGGAGATACTGAAATCGGTTAAAAAAGTCCATCCGCATACGTTTAATATGTCGGGTTATGCTGCTCCTGCCATTCCTCTGGTACGCGTAGGTTTTATTGGACTTGGCGACAGGGGATCCGGTGCAGTGGAAAGGCTTTCACGGATTGAGGGGGTCGACATAAGAGCACTTGCCGATTTGCGCCAGGCTGCAGTGAAGGGGTCCCAGGATTATCTTTCAGCTATTGGCAGACCAAAGGCTTTGGAGTTTTCAGGGGATGAAAATATCTGGAAAAAACTAGTCGAAATGAATGAGCTGGACCTTATTTATATATGCACTCCATGGAACCTGCATGCTCCAATGTCGGTTTATTCAATGGAAAACGGAAAGCACGTCGCTTGTGAGGTCCCAATCTGCAGAACTGTTGACGAAGCATGGCAACTGGTGGAAACATCGGAGAGGACAAAAAAACATTGCATGATGCTCGAAAACTGCTGTTACGATTTTTTTGAACTGCTGACCCTCAATATGGCACGTCAGGGGCTGTTTGGTGATCTCGTTCATGGAGAGGGTGCATATATACATAATCTTATCAGTTTGAACTTTACCAGACCCGAGGATGATAAACAGACTGATAACGGCTATACTGATATGTGGAGGCTAAGGGAAAATGCTGAAAGAAACGGGAACCTTTATCCCACCCATGGTCTTGGTCCTGTATGCCAGGCAATGAATATTAACAGGGGCGACAGAATGGAATATCTTACCTCTATGTCGACCAACGATTTTGTCATGGGAAAACGGGCCGGCGAGCTTGCTGCTTCTGATCAGTTTTACATTCCTTTCAAAGACAAGAATTTCCGTGGCAACATGAATACAACACTTATCAGAACCAACCTGGGCAGGACTATTATGGTACAGCACGATGTATCTTCAGTGCGTCCCTATTCCAGGATACATCTGGTAAGCGGAACTTCAGGAGCTGCACTTAAATATCCATCGGAACGGATTGCGCTGGGTCATCAGTGGCTGAACGATGAAGAGATAAATGACGTCAGTGAAAAATTTACTCCTGAGATAGTAAGGAGAGTAGGTGAGATGGCAAAAAAAGTTGGAGGCCATGGCGGAATGGATTTTATTATGGACTGGAGAATGATCGACTGCCTGCGGAATGGTTTGCCACCCGATCAGGACGTATACGACGGAGCTTTGTGGAGCAGTGTTGCACCATTGAGCGAATGGTCGGTTGCTAACAGGTCACAATCAATCGATGTGCCTGATTTTACAGGAGGTTCATGGTCGGTAAATAAACCCCATGATATCAACCTTGAAAAAGGTGGTACAACAGGTATCCTCGAAATTACGGAGGTTAAAGCTGAGATGCAGATGAATGTGTAGGTGATGATGGATTCAATTTTATTTTTTCTGATATTATTTCTGACTTTTCCGGTTTTTCTTATTCCCAAAAAATTCAAGTATTACTATACTCTTGCCATTCTGGCAACAGCTGTAATATTTACATCTGTCTGGAGTATTAGTGTCCTTTCAGGTGCAGCCGGATTACCTGCCGGAACGATGGAATTATCTGTGCTAAACAAAAGCCTTGTGCTGACTGTCGACAAACTTTCAGCATTCTTTATTGCCGTTATCAACATTACTGTATTCACCGGATTTCTTTATGCCAGAGGATATCTCAAACCTTATTACGAATCAGGAAATTCAATAAGGTTTTCCATTCACTACCTTTCTTACCTGTGGCTTTACCTTTCAATGATCCTGGTAGTAATGATCCGCGACGGAGTGCCTTTTCTTATTGTATGGGAAATAATGGCACTTTCATCATTTCTTCTGGTAACTTTTGAAGCCGAAGATACCACGATAATGAAAACTGGCATCAGCTATCTTATCCAGATGCATGCCGGTATGTTCTTCATACTTATCGCGTTTCTTCTTGTCGGAAGAGCAACAGGGGATATGAGCTTTGATGCGTTGGGCACATATTTCGCAAATCATAAAAACCTGGGTCTGTTCATCCTGTTTTTTACAGGTTTTGGAATAAAAGCAGGATTTATTCCGGTTCACACATGGCTTCCTCAGGCTCACCCTGCTGCCCCTTCACATGTTTCAGGAGTGATGTCGGGAGTTATGATTAAAATGGGTATTTACGGGATTCTCAGAGTCGTTATGTCATTACAGGAAAATCTTTTGCTGATAGGCGTCATAATACTTGTCGTGTCGCTGATAACGGGGATCCTCGGTATAATGATGGCCTTGGTACAGAAGGATTTAAAACGCCTGCTGGCATACAGCAGTATTGAGAACATTGGAATAATAGGTATCGGCATCGGACTCGGAACGATCGGCATGGCCACAGGAAACAAAATGTTGAGCCTGATGGGTTTTGGCGGTGGGATCCTTCATCTGCTGAACCATTCCCTGTTCAAATCGCTGCTGTTTTTTAATGCCGGCTCGGTTTACCAGGCTGCCCATACAAGGAATATGGAACACCTTGGCGGACTTATGAAGAAGATGCCGTTTACGGCTGTGCTGTTCCTTACAGGAGCACTGGCTATATGCGGACTGCCGCCTTTTAACGGATTCATATCTGAATATCTGATATACATGGGAATGTTTAAAAGCCTTTCTGCAGCAAACCTGTATCAGTCTGTTCTGATCCTGGGGACAATCACAGGTCTCTCTCTGATAGGAGGACTGGCTATCTTTTGCTTTACAAGGGCATTTGGGATTGTTTTTCTTGGAACCCCGAGGACTGAAAAAGCTGCAAATGCAAAAGAAGTCAGCAATGATATGATATATCCCCAGTTAATTGGTATTGCATTAATTCTCATTATCGGCCTTGCATCTCCGCTTGTTGTAAGACCGGTTTTCGATATTGTTTCAGATACTTTCGGGATTACCGGTATTCAGACTCTTGCCTTCCCATCACTGTCGAACTTTACCCGGATCAGCATGCTCTGCGGGGTGTTCATTTTCATTGTTGCCGCTCTTCTGCTCTGGAGACATTTTTATCTTAAAACAAAACCCGAAGCATACGGACCTACATGGGGTTGCGGTTACACTGCAGCGTCACCAAAACTTCAGTATACTGCCACCTCGTTTGCCTATAATTTCAATCACCTGGCAAAACCTGTTCTTCAGACAGAAAAAAATATGCGTGAAATAGCTGAAGATGAGATATTCCCGGACGGACGTGCTTTTGAGACAAAAAGCGATGATATTTTTAAGAAGATATTGATTGACAGACCTGTCGATTTTATTTCAGGTCTCCTTAAGAAAATTGCAGTTATGCAGACCGGATTGATTCAACATTATATATTTTATGCTTTTATATATATGCTGGTGGTTTTCCTGTTAACCTATTTTAACCTGATCTGACAATGACAGGATTATTTCTGATATTAATCGCAGCCTCCTTTTTTCCCGGAATAATATTGAGAATAAAGAGCCTATCTTCAGGCCGGAAGGGCCCCGGAGTATTACAGCCGATGAAGGAGATCGGTGTCCTTTTGAACAAAGGATCTGTTTTCAGCAACACGACAGGAGTGATCTTTAAGATCGCACCTGCAGTTTCGCTTGCCGCTATCCTTTGTACACTTCTGGTTATTCCTTTTGCTAACCAGAAGGCACTCCTGTCCTTTGAAGGTGATTTTATCTTCTTCTCATATCTGCTTGCACTGGGAAAGTTTTTTTTAATTATTGCTGCACTTGACACTGGAAGCAGTTTTGAAGGAATGGGGGCCAACCGCGAGGCTTTTTTCTCAATGCTTGTGGAACCTGCCTTCTTTATCATGCTTGCCACTTTTGCCATGTTCACGGGTTTTACATCGTTCTCGGATATTTACAGCCATTTTTATATTACCGGAAGCCATTACACTTTGATATATAGCATAATAGGATTTTTTGTGTTTATCCAGATCGCTATGATTGAAAACAGCAGGCTGCCTGTAGATGATCCTAAGACACACCTGGAGCTGACAATGATCCATGAAGTTATGATATTGGATTACAGCGGATTTGATAAGGCGCTGATTCATCTGGGATCATATCTGAAGTTTGCTGTATATGGGGCACTTATGTATAACGTGATAGTACCTGCCGGCTGGAATATTTATCTGCAGGCTACATTGTTCCTTTCTGTACAGCTTGCATTTGCCATGACAATAGGTTTTATTGAATCGTTCAGGGCACGGAATAAGATGAATAAGAATCCAAAATACATACTGTCAATATCGGCGATTGCCCTGATAGCTTTTTTAATTATCCTGATTCTTACTGATAAACTGATCTGATTACTGAATATGGTAAATTATTTTATAGTATTGTTTGCGATAACACTTGTATATTTTTCGTCGGCCGAAAGGCTGGTGACCTATATCAGGCTTATTGGATTTCAGGGATTATTACTCTGCGGAATAGCATTTATTGAACTGAATGAGGTTAATACGGCAAACCTGATATTTATTGTATCTGAGACCTTACTCTTCAAGACATTCCTGATCCCTTACCTGCTCTTCAGGATTATCAACCGTTCGGGAGTCTCCAAAGTACACCGGCAGGCATTGCCCGGATTCTATCTGCTGGTGTTCTCGATAGTTGCATTGCTCACAAGTGTAATTCTGGCGAATTCACTCATAAATCCTTTTGTAAATACTATTTACCTGGTAATTGCCCTCTATACATTATTCACAGGAATGTTGCTTATTGTTACCCACCGGCTTATAATATCCCACTTAATTGGGTTTCTGATCATTGAAAATGCAGTTTTTATCTTTTCCCTGGCAGTGGGAAACGAGATGCCTATGCTGATCAATGTCGGGATTTTACTGGATATTTTCGTCGGCGTGTTGATACTCGGTTTTTTTGGATTAAGGCTGAAACCTCAAACAAATGAACTGACCAGATTAAAAGATTAAGAGATGGGACTTTTAGTGTTTTTTGTTGTTTCTGTTTTAGCGGGTACCGGAATAATCCTGTTCAGGAACAAGACAATTACCAGGATAATTACGACAGCTTTTATCGTGGTACTTATCTGGTTTACAATTTATAGCTGGTTGAATCTGAATAAAACGGAACTGACCTATTTCACTTTCAACAGTGCCGGAGTCTTACTGCTTTCAGTACTTGCCCTCCTGTCGTTACCGACCGTCTATCATGGTTTCATATATACTTCAAAGGATGAAACGAAAAAGTACAACATATATCATTCTGCTCTTATTGCACTAATGACTTTCATGTCGGGGGCATATCTGTCAAATGGCATGACTGTTTTATGGATTTTTGTAGAAGCGACAACACTTGCCGTTGCAGCACTGATATACCACGACAGAACAGAGAGCGCGCTGGAAGCTACCTGGAAATATGTTTTCATATGTTCCACCGGTATTGCGCTTGCATATCTTGGAATACTGTTTCTTGGGTTTATTTATGGGAGGGAGGATGCCGCCAACCTTTCTTTTTCCTCGATGCCGGAGATCATCAATCAGGCAAATCCGCTTTACCTGAAAATTGCCTTTGTTTTTGTTGTAATAGGCTTTAGTACAAAAATGGGGCTTTTCCCGATGCATACAGTGACAATTGATGCTCATTCTGTTGCACCTCCTCCGATAAGCGCCCTGATCTCCACAACGCTTATGAATGTCGGATTCCTGGCTATATTCAGAGTTTATGTTCTCTTCTCTTCCAGTTCCATATTTCACTTTATGAACAGCGTATTGATCATGTCGGGGATGTTGTCGTTACTTATTGCTGCCGGTTATATGCTGAAAGCCAAGCATCTTAAGCGTATGCTTGCTTACTCAAGTCTCGAAAATATGGGACTGGTGGCAATTGCAGTAGGAGTGGGAGGATATGGATACTATGCAGCTTTGCTTCTTCTGGTGTTACATTCGTTTGCCAAATCAAGCCTTTTTTACCAGATGGGGCAATTGTCGAGAATCCTCCATACTTTCCAGCTTGACAGCTGCGGAAAGTACATGAAACTTTATCCTGCAGGTGCACTCGTCCTTATCACGGGTATGATCAGCATACTGGCAATACCCCCGTCGGGCCTTTTTATTACCGAGATAATGATATTTAAAGGCCTTGTTTTAAATGACCAGTGGTTTGTCCTTATTTCAGCAATTGTACTTCTGTGTTTTGTGGTATATGCAATGAGCACAAGAATAATGCATATTGTCTATTCTTCCCCACGGGACGGGAGTTCGCATTTGCCACCTGACGATGTAAATCCTGTTGAGACCATTACCCAGTTCGTTTTTCTTGGATTGGTGATACTTCTCTGCTTTTATCAGCCGGCATTTCTTTCCGATCTGATCAGCCAGAGTATTGCCATCCTCCCAAAATAGCATCAGCGATGAATAGTCAGAAAAAATACCTGGAAATTAAAAATGATGCTGCCCCGGCAGCGATGGCCGATATTCCGGTCATGGAATATAGTGTTTTCTGCTCCAGGCTGTCAGATCTTCTGGAACATGAGGCAAACCATTGCGTTGCTTATTATGCTGTCGAAACTGAAGGCAGATTAAAATTCTACTGTTCCGTTGCAGATGACGAAAATAACACGATTGCAATTTTTTCACATCTGCAGAATTCTCTGCAGCCTTCACTAAAGTCGCTGACTCCCGCACTTCCGCAACTCCATAATTTTGAGAGGGAAATACACGAGAATTATGGGGTGGAATTTGAAGGTCATCCATGGTTAAAACCGTTAAGGTATCCTCATGACCGTTCCGATACATTGAATGTAATGGATAACTATCCCTTTTATAAAATCGACGGAGAGGATTTGCACGAAGTAGGGGTGGGGCCGATACATGCGGGAGTTATTGAACCCGGGCATTTCCGCTTTATCTGTAATGGGGAAAAAGTTCTCCATCTCGAAATACAGCTTGGGTACCAGCACAGGGGTGTTGAGAAAATGCTCCGAAATGAAAAGAGTCCCCTGCGGAGATGCCTTATATCAGAAAGCATAGCAGGCGATACTTCCATAGGGCATGGGCTTGCTCATGTTCAGATCATGGAATCATTATCAGGGTTGGAAGTGCACGATTCGCTCCGGATTGAACGATGCATTGCTCTCGAACTGGAAAGACTTGCCTTACACATTGGCGATACTGCAGCTTTGTGTGGCGATGTTGCCTATCAGCTCGGACAGGTAGTCTGCGAAGCTCTCCGGACAACTATTATCAATACAACACAATTCTGGTGCGGTAACCGGTTCGGTAAAGGGCTGATCCGTCCCGGAGGCAGTAATTATCCCCTTACCGAAGCCTCCTCGAAAGAGATCTTACAGAATGTAACAGAAGCCGGGAAAAGGTTCGCTGAGATGACTGGCCGTATCTATTCACTGCCAACAGCTCTTGCCCGGTTTGAAGATATAGGAACTGTAACAAATCTTCAGGCATCACGCATAGGTGCCGTGGGAATGGCAGCAAGAACCTGCGGAATTGTTCGGGATATCCGTAAGACCCATCCTTTCCAGTATTACGGTCAGATGGGGATACAACCTGTGATTCAAAAGTCAGGTGATGTGCTGGCACGTGCAGTTCAACGTGACCTTGAAGCCCGCGATTCAGTCCGAATGATTGGCAAACTGATCGAAATATGGCGTGGGATTGATCACAGGATAAAGAAACCGGTATATAATTATAAATTAAAACCCGACAGCTATGCTGTTTCACTGACTGAGGCCTGGCGGGGGGAAATTTGTCATGCCGTAATAACTGATAAATCTGGAGATGTAGTGCATTACAAAGTGAAAGATCCGTCATTTCATAACTGGCTCGCTCTTGCTCTTGCTGTCAGAAACCAGGAGATTTCTGATTTTCCTGTCTGTAACAAGAGTTTTAACCTCTCTTATTGTGGTAACGATCTTTAATAAAGTAAATAACATGTTGTGATGTTAAAGGAAGTACGAATTCTGGCCTCTCACGGTAAACAATATATTAAGGATCTGCGCACACAACCTGTGTCGGACCTGTTCAGGGGAAAACCAGTCATTTCAGTGAAAATTACTGCGGATGAAGTAAAGGAGGTAAGCAACCAGTGTCCGGCAGGGGCAATAAATAGCTCTACCGGAGCCATCGACCTTGGGAAATGTCTCTTCTGCAGGGAGTGCTCATTCCTTATTCCTGAAAAAATCAGGTTTACCAATAACTATCACATTGCTGCAAACCACCGTTCACGACTAATAATTAATCCTGGTGAGGTGAATTCCCCGATGATAGATGAGAATATCATAAGGAAGGAGATCAGGAGAGTATTCAGAAGCGCACTTAAACTCAGGCAGATTTCGGCTGGTGGCGATAATTCCTGCGAGATGGAACTGGCTGCATCGGGAAATGTAAACTTTGACCTGGGGCGATATGGTATCGAGTTTGTTGCCTCGCCCAGGCACGCCGACGGCATTGTGATCACAGGACCGATCTCACAAAATATGTCAGAGGCACTTGAAATATGTTATGAAGCTGTCCCTGAACCTAAAATAATAATACTTGCAGGAACAGATGCAATAAGCGGAGGCCTGTTTGAGGGCAGCCCGGCCGTCGACAGGAATTTTTTGGAGAAACATCATATTGATCTGTTTGTGCCGGGGAACCCCGCCCATCCGCTTGCTTATATCAACGGTATCATGGATCTTCTAGGAATCAGATGATAGATAATTACCCAGGGGTCCCTTTTCATTTAATATCCTGCTGCCTGACCATCCTTACGCGATTCTGAAGCTCCGAACCAGACTCCGTTTTTATCGTCGCGCATTATAGCCTGATAGCCTCCGTAACCGCCCAGATCCCACTCTACTTTATGTCCGCGTCTCAGAAGATCCTGGATGGTTTCCCAAGAGAAGCCATTTTCAAGTAATATTGAACCACCGTCAGTCATGGCTTCACCGGTGGGTTCAGAAGACCCTGTATGATGAATTCGTGGTGCATCACCTGCTTCCTGCAGGTTCATTCCGAAATCGATCAGGTTGATAACTATCTGGGCATGACCCTGTGGCTGCATGTCCCCTCCCATCACCCCAAAGCTTATCCATGGCTTGCCACTCTTCGAAATGAAAGCGGGTATAATTGTGTGGAATGGTCTCTTCCCCGGAGCATATACATTACTGTGTCCCGATGCCAGACTGAACATTTCACCCCTGTCCTGAAGCACAAATCCAAGTCCCGGCGGACACATCCCTGATCCCATTCCGCGATAATTGCTCTGTATGAGTGAGACCATGTTACCGAATTTGTCGGCTACCGTAAGATAAATAGTATTACCGGCTTCAATACGTCCGGGAGAATATACCCTGGCGGCTTTTTCACGATTGATAAGCTTCCTGCGTTCAGCTGCATATTTTTTTGAGATAAGCTGTGCCACGGGAACGTCGCTGTACCTTGGATCGGCATAGTATCTGGCCCTGTCTTCAAAGGCAAGCTTTTTAGCCTCAACAAAAAGATGAATATAATCGGGAGATCCATAACCCATTGATCCTATATCAAATCCTTCAAGGATATTCAGGATCTGAAGAGCTGCAATCCCCTGGCCGTTAGGCGGTAACTCCCATACATCATATCCGCGGTAGTTTGTACTTACAGGTTCAACCCATTCCGAACTGTGTCTTGCCATATCATCGTAGGTTAAGAATCCTCCCTGTGCCCTCATAAAGGCATCGATCGTTTTTGCAATGCTACCCCTGTAGAATTCATTTCGTCCTAATCTGACTATTTTGTCAAGTGTATTTGCCAGCGCGGGGTTTTTAAAAATTTCTCCTTTCGAGGGTGACTTTCCCTGTGGCATATATGTCTCCTTTATATTGGGATAATCTTTAAGCTGTTGCGTATTTCTTTCGAGGTAATATGCAATCACCTCCGATACGGGGAAACCGTCACGCGCATAATTAATTGCAGGCATAAGGATTTCCCGCATAGTGAGCCTGCCAAACATCTCATGCATCTCGAACCATCCGTCCACACATCCTGGAACGGTTACAGGCAGCGGGCCATACGACGGGATAAATTCATAGCCCTTGCTTCTTAAATATTCGGGTTTAAGAGACCTTGGTGACCGTCCGCTGGCATTCAATCCGTATAACTTCCCCTTCTCGGCACTCCAGATAAGGGCGAAAAGGTCGCCGCCGATACCGCATCCTGTTGGTTCAACAACCCCAAGTACTGCATTGGCTGCAATGGCTGCATCGATAGCATTACCACCTTTTTTAAGTATATCAAGTGCTACCTGTGTGGCAAGAGGCTGACTGGTAGCAGCCATCCCGCTTCTGGCAATAACCTCCGATCTCGTCGCAAATTCCCTCCCCGTTATCCTGTCCTGCGAAAAAACAAAAACAGGAACTAACAGTACTATTGTAAGAAAATAAAACCTTTTCATCATAATAATACTTCTTTGCAGCAAAGGTAGGAAAAGAGTAAAGACTATTTTGCCATTGCCTCTTTTTTTAATTCCACCGGCATCTTTTCAATGGCATATCTTAATGAGGTTCGGGGCATGGTTCCTTTCCTTTTTATTACATAGTCAAATACCTGTTTCTGATTGGCCTGGCTTGCAGCTTTTAACATCCAGCCATACCCTTTCTGAACCATATCGTCAGGGTCGGAGTGCAGGATATCGGCAATCTCAAAGATGTCGTCTGTAAACCTGCCATGTCGTGCCGGAACGATAAGTGAGACAGCTGCTGCCCGTTTCATCCACCTGTTTGGAGAATGTGCCCATACTTTAAGTCCCGAAATAAAGGATGGGTACATGTCCACAAAGGTTCCGACAGTGTGATTGCAAAAAGTATCGCATGAAGCCCAGTTATTTACATATTTGTCAACCCATTGTTCAAAAATCCTGAAGTCACCGGGTTCGTAAGATTTTCTGAGGCTATATGCCCATTCGCAGGCAACAAACGACTCCTCCATAAATGCTGATTGCCATAGTTGCTCACACATTCCAAATATTTCCGTCTTACTTCTGTCAGAAATCTTTTTGAAGGACTCCTTCGCGATCCTTATTACTACTGCCGACTTAATGCCATACAGAACAACTTCTTCCTTAAAAAATCTCTGTCCTGAAGCCTTTGTTTTTTCATCGGAATTTTCGACCAGCTGCTTCCTTACCTGCTCAACAAAAGTGTTTTTCATCTTTATTCATGATTTTTTTATGTTCTGCCAGAATTTCTCTTCTGATCTCCGGAACTCTCTCTTCTTTCTGATCTCAAGAAAAAAGTAGAACAACATAACTATTACTCCGGTAATTATTATGCCTGTGAGGAAGTATTTAAAAACTTCCGAAATATTTCTGTCTTCTCCCGGCAGCATTCCGCTTATCTGGCTACCGGCCGGTACTGCCTCTGTTTTATTGAATCCTACTTCGATATTAAAAATGTTCCTTACAAAGAAGAGAGAAAAGTATGAAATCAATCCGGAGATAACCGGGGTGGCAATCCATCCTGCAGCTATTTCGCCCAGCAGCCTGAAGTTTATGTTTCCTGCACCTTTGTATAATCCGATCCCGATCACACTTCCGATAAGTACCTGCGAACTGGAAACCGGCACAAGTGGAATGGGAGGGAGCCCCAGCTTTATCAGAAAGGATGATAATCCGGATGATGAAAAAATGAAAAGCACCATTGACTCAGCCAGCACCACAACAAGAGCAGATTCAGAGGAAAGTTCCATTATTCCCGAACCGACAGTATCAATCACCTTCCTCGAATAAGAGATGATCCCTGCTGCTATCGCCAGCCCTCCCAAAAGGAAAAGCTGCTGAGAAGATGATAACGAAAACAGACCGAAATTCAGTGCCTGCAGGTTAAATGCGGGTATAAAAACACCCATGACATTTGCTATGTTATTTGCACCCAGGCTGTAAGCTCCAAAAGCACCTACCACGATCAGACCTGATTTAATATATGATTCAAACCTGACCATATGTATCTGAAGGCTTCGTTTTGTTTTCTTCAGAAGGATATAGAGGATGATAGCAAAAATTGCTCCCAATAAAGGTCCCGATATCCAGGTGAAAACAATATCTGACAGGGCTGCCGGATCGGTATGGTTATTAGTAAATAGGTTCCATCCGATGATAGCTCCGACAATTGCCTGAGTAGTGGAAACCGGCAGAGCAAATTTTGTCATCATGTAGACAGTAATGGCAGCTGCCAGTGCAACGGTAAATGAGCCTCCTATGGCATTGACAGATCCAAGTTTTCCGAGAGTCTCAGATGCACCGGAACCTTGCACCACGGCACCGAGAATTACAAATATTGACGCAATTATTGCAGCCTTCCTGAAGCTGATCATACGCGAACCGACAGCCGAACCAAAAATATTCGAGGCATCATTGGCGCCTAATGACCAGCCCAGAAATATTCCGCTTACAAGAAAAAAGAGGATCATAGGTAGTTGTCTCTGATGCTTACATAATTATTTTAATTGCCATGGCCGAGAGCAGATCTGCTGCCTTTTGGGCAGTGTCGGAGATACTCTCAATATGATGAATTATATACCTGAGGTGAGCTTTATGGGCCAGATCAATCTCCTTCATCTCCTGGAAAATAATTTTCTTTGTAGTTTTGGATATCTTATCTGTCTCGCTTTCAAAATAATATACCTTCAGAAGCTTCTCCCTTACAGTATATGGAGCTTTGAAATAAGCCCTGGCAGCAGGTATCAGCTCCTCCCCGGCACTAACCGATGCTTCCATGATACTGATGAAATTCTTATTCAGGGATTGGGGGATTTCGGGCATCTCTATGCTGAATTCATTTAACGAGCTTTTGACAGTATCAATGATCTCATCCATCTTATCTATCAGTGTACTGACATCTGCACGATGTTGTGGCAGGATGGAATAAGTAATCATTTCATTCTCTATCGACCGTTGGAGTTTGTCGGCATTGTTTTCGAGTGATTCCACTTTCAGGATATGCCTGTTAAAGGCTTCCATGTCTTTATCCAGATATGCTTTTACCCCTTCACGGAAAACGAGAAGCCCCAGATCGATATCATCAAAAAACTCATCTATTTTTAAAATCAGATTTTTTGTGGTCCTTGTAAAAACAGCCATTTTTCTTTTTTATTAAGTTCTTAAAAAACAGATTTTTCCTTTATCTGACTTAGATACAAAAGATGTTATTCTTCTGAGTTCCGAAAGTCAGGATATTAAAAGTCAATGATCTTTTCAACCTTATAGTTTTTCAGATACTGTTTCAAAATAACGTGAATATCCCGGTTATCTGATGAAGGCTTTATGCAATCGTGAACAGCCGAAAGTCCGAATCCGATATCATTTATATTAAAATACCCGTAACCCGAGTATTTACCGTTTAAAACCTTAACAGCGCTTCTTTCGTCATCATCCCTGCCTCTGTCGATTATAAAAAAGTTCCTGCGTGTAAAAACAAACTCCTCAGCTGCCCTGGCAGCACGCTTATTATACTCCTCGGGGCTCTCTTTGCCACAGCAGGCCCCCTTACATAAGCCAACATGAAAATGGAAACATGCACCCTCCGATTCATACAAGCCTGTCAGCTTCTGGCAGAGTTCATATTGTTCCAAAAGTACACCAAGCCTGGTTCGGGCTTTCTCCCTGGAGGTAAAAACCGACAATGGCGTTTCGTCGCAGTTCAGCTGTCCAAACCTGTAATTTATAAATCCCCGGGGGTCGTAAAATGAGAAAATACCCCACTGAAATTTTGTACGCCTCAAAGCCCTGTTATATACAGGTTTGTTAATTTTTATCTCCGATGACTCCTTCAGAAATGCAATCAGCTCACTGCCTGTTATTTCCCAGTCGATATCTGCAATAAGATCGCGCATTTCCATCGACCGGCCTGATGTATTGTTTGAGAGATGTGTGCTGATCCTTTGCTGCAGATTCCTGCTTTTTCCGATGTATATCAGATCGCCTTTCTCGTTGTAGAAATAATATATGCCGGGTTCTTCAGGAATTTTTTCAACTTTTGAAAGGTCAAGCTTTGGATTCAATTTTGATATCCTTGTATTCCTGACAATATTTGATTTCTTCCCGTTGATCTCAATATCCCTGGCCAAAAGCAATTCAAAAAGCATGGTTGTTGCCAGGGCATCCCCGGCAGCCCTGTGCCTGTCGGTTATCTTTATATCAAGATCGCTGCAGATATTACCAAGGCTGTACGAACGATGCCCTGCTATAAGCTTCCTGCTAAGAGCAACCGTGTCTATGATATTTCGTTTAAAGTTGAATCCCAGCGACTTGAATTCCTGCCTGATAAATGAATAGTCGAACCTTGCATTATGAGCAACAAATACCCTTCCTTCTGTAAATTCGACTATATCCTTTGCTATCTCAAAAAAGCGGGGTGCGTTCTCAACCATCTCATTTGTAATGCCTGTCAGGTTCGTGATAAAATAGGGTATGTTTCTTTCGGGATTGACAAGTGTAACAAATTCACCCGTGATTTTTTCACCGTCGTGCTGGTAAATAGCTATTTCAGTGATTTTTTCAAGTCGTGCACTCCCCCCGGTAGTCTCAATGTCTACAATGGCATACATGTGGTAAAACAGAATCAGAATGGTATTACGAATATAATCAGAATTGGGAGCAGAGTTGTAATTTGTTTGTAATTTTGTTGTAAAAGAAGCCAGCTATGAACGAATGTTACGGTAAAAAATTCATACTGAACGGTCATTTGCATCAGGCTGATCAGTTTGACAGCTCACTGGTATATGAAGGTGATTCCATTTATGAGGTCTTACGCGTTGTAAAGGGATCTCCTGTTTTTTTTTACGATCATATGGAGCGGCTCGAAGCCAGTGTCAGATACCAGAACAGGGTGAGTCTGGCGGATGCTGCCCGGCTTAGGCTGGATGTGATCAATCTCCTTAAAACAGAAAAAAGGAAAGAAATTAATTTTAAAATTGTTTTCAACTATAACAACGGTCAGAATAACTATCTTATTTACTTTATAGAGCCCGCCTATCCTTCCGAAGAGCAGTACAGGAAGGGGGTAAAAGGCATTTTGTTCTATGGTGAAAGAAAGGATCCTGAATCAAAGGTCATCAATCATAAATTAAGATCGTCCATCTATCACAAGCTTATCCTCGAGGGTGGCTATGAGGCACTTCTCGTAAACGGAAATAACTGTATAACAGAGGGAAGTCGCTCCAATATCTTTTTCCTTAAGGGGAATACTCTGGTTACTGCTCCTGATAATGCCATCCTTAACGGAATAACACGCAAATACGTTCTGGATATATGCCACGAAAACAATATAAAAGTGGAATATAAATGTTTGCCGGTTAACGAAATACAAACATATGACTCTGTATTTATGACAGGCACCTCTCCAATGGTACTTCAGTTTTGCTGCATAGGTAATATCTGTTTTAATATCAGGCAGGCACTTATTGCCCGGTTAAAGGAACTCTATCTTAAAAGGGTAGAGGAGAGTACCCGCATGTTTTTGCTGAATTGTGTACTTTAACAATGTTGAGACTCTTATTTTATTAACTTTGTAACCTTAATTAAATAAAACTGATTATATGGCAAGTATAAGGGAATTAAAGAAAGACATCGATTATATCATATTTGAACTGATCTCTGATAGTCTTGCTTTTGGAGAGCTGCATTCCGAAGACAAGAGTGACGATATCTCGGGTATAGTTTCAGAAGCCGTTAGTCTGAGAAATGAACTTATCAGCAGGATCAACAAGCGTGAACGCAGTTCTGATCCGAAGGCTCTTAAAGCCTATTTGCAGAAGATAAATATGGATCTTTTTGCCGGGACAGATGAGCTTTTTGTGAAACTCAGCTCCCTCGCTGAGAAGAAATAGTAAAATACCTGTAAATCAGGTTGCCACATCGGGTGCATCTGCCTTCCTTGTCGATATTCATCACACTGGTGTTATAACCGGTCCTGATTGTGACAGCCGTACCACAGTTGCTGCACATTGTATCATTCCCCAAATGGCTGCGGGTGTTGCCGAGGTAGACATACTTCAGATTTTCTGATGCCGCACGGAATAAAGTTTCCATTGTATCCGCCGGAGTTTCCGGGTCATTCCTTTTGTACATGGGAAAATACCTGCTCAGATGAAGGGGTGTCTCATCCCCCAACTCATCAGCGATCCATCCCGATTGTGATTCAATATCTTTTATATTGTCATTTTGCCCCGGAATTATCAGCGTTGTGATCTCCAGATGTTTCCCCGATGCTGATATTTGTTTAAGTGCCTTTTTTACAGGTTCAATTCCGGCTCCTGTAAGCTTTCTGTATAAAGTATCGCTGAATGCTTTCAGATCGATATTGAATGCATCTATAAAACCTGTCATTTCGCCAAGAGGCCTGCTGTTTACATATCCGTTGCTGACGGCAACTGTAAATAAGCCTTCCTCTTTGGCTTTCACCGCGACATCCCTGATGAACTCGAACCAGATTACCGGTTCATTATACGTAAACGCAATTCCTATATTGTTTTTTGCATTCAATGCGTCCTGAACCAGTTTCTGAGGTGAAGTTCGTGCCTGATACGATCCTGCGCTCTGCTGTGAGATCTGCCAGTTCTGACAGAAATCACATCTCATGTTGCAGCCATAAGAACCTGCTGACAAAATATTCATTCCCGGGAAGAAATGGTAAAGCGGTTTTTTCCCGATTGGATCCAGTGAATAACCTGATATTACTCCATATGTCAGCAATTCAATTTTGTCACCGGTGTTCTTCCTGACGCCGCAGATACCTCTTTCACCTTCCCCGATTCTGCACATATGGGGGCAAAGAGTGCATACCATGTAATCTTCATATTTAATAAACCAGGTGTCCATCAGAACTTTATCTGAACTGTAAAATTAGATCAATTCTCCAAAAAAAAAAGTCAACCCGATAACCGGCCCCGGCATGATTATACTTGTTGTGTTTTCCGGTGTCAATATTTTTCTTTCCGGAATTTGTCAGAACTCTTCGCTTATAAATTCCAAAGGTAATTTATTGATCCCGGCGAAATCCTCAATCTTCTTCCTGACAGGCTCAATCAAGTCAGTGTAAGTGGTACCGAACCTTAGAAGAACTGTTTTTCCGTGTTTCATGTAAAAAACAATGTTCAGCGGAAATATTTCTATCTTCTCCATATCATTGGCTTTTAATTCCATGGCCGGGAATAATGAGTTCTTTTTCAATAGGATACCATTATTGCTTATCTCAATGAATTTTGCTGACAATCCCAGTCCTGATCTTATCTGATAAAATCCAAAACCTGCAAGAAATATAATAGTTATCCAAAAAGTCCCGGCCGGATTAAGTTCATCACCATTCAATAAAAGCCAAATCACTGCCACGGCAAAACAGACAATACCAAATATAAGCTGAAATATTCTTGTCACTTTGTTCCCTTTCACAAGATCAAGGGAATATAATTCAGTTTCCATGTTGATTTTTTGCGGCAATTTATTCTATTTACGTCTATTATCAAAATTGTCCGGAACAGATCCTAACAATGCAATCCTGCCAGGAAAGTGCTTTTTTTAAAAAATCCATATTTCAGATAGGTGTAACGACAAATCTGTGGATATAACGTAACAAACATCATTATATAGTAATTTTTATTAGTAGGTTGGAGTTAGTTAGTTAGGGTTAAAAGCAGTTCTTGGGGTTTTAAGAACTGCTTTTTACTTATTTGTTGTTAATAATACATTCAGGGAAGGGAGCTTCAGATTATAAAGTGAAAATTTTTCAAATTCAATTGCGTAAAATGATTAATTTTATATATTGGGATTCCAAACTTGATACTCACTAATTCAGATCTGAGTTTATATGCTGGAGAATCAGTTAAATAGAGATGAATCTGTGCTGGTAAAAGAATTATCGCAGGGTAATCTCATTGCCTTTAATACCATATTCAGATGTTACAGTGTCCGGCTTTACAGATTCGCATATGGCTATCTGAAATCAACTTCGGAAGCGGAAGAACTTGTTCAGGACGTGTTTACAAAGATCTGGGAAAAAAGATCTGACCTTAAGGAGGATCTTTCATTCAAATCTTACCTTTTCACAATTGCATTCAACCTGATAAGAAAACAATTCAGGACCAGGTTGTGTACTACTCTTTACCTGAAATCGCGTGTCAACAGCGATCTGGATTTGCAGACAATAGAGAAGATTTCATATGATTCCATGCTTCAGTTCATACACGAACTGGTTGACAGGCTTCCTGAAAAGAGAAGAGAGATCTTTATTAAAAGCCGCTTCGAAGGGCAAAATATCAGGGAAATTGCGGAAGAGTTGAAGATAAGTCATAAAACTGTTGAAAATCAATTGACTGCTGCTTTGAAATTTCTTAGGGAAAATCTTAAAAAAGAGACTATTACATTTTTCATGATAACTATTTTAAAAATATTTTATAATTGATTGATAAACTTGATTTCATTAATTCATTTATTTCAGGGAAGTTCAGATGGTCTGTTCCGGATAATAAATTTACCCTGGTAATAGGTGTTATAAAGCTGAAATGGATATAATTATAAATAAATTAACTCTGGAAAGGCTGTTAATTATGATTTTTTTCTGCTGGGAAATTTGTTTCACCCGCGTACATACTAACGGATATTCTGTACGAGCTTTATTTATAGATATTTAGTGGTTTTATTCTATTGGACGAATTAACGAATTACTATCTGTAAAAATAAACTTTTAAAAGGGAAAGATAAATCAAATGAAAGATTTGGGTTTTGACCGGGGAAAATTGGATGATTACTTTGAGGGAAAAAATAACCTTACTGATAAAAATTTTATTGAAGAGCTGTTTTCTGATGAAGATAATGATTCCGTTTTAAGAGATCATCTTAAGAAACAATGGGACAAGCTGATGCATGAGCCTGAGAACGGTAATGTGAATCTTGATCACATTCTGCATAAAATTCATTATAACATAAATACACACCCTGAATCACGAAAAAGGAGCCAGGTAATCGGAAACATAATAAAATGGAGTGCAAGGATCGCAGCGGTTCTTATGCTTCCACTGGCTGTTTATTTCGCGCTTAAGTTAAACGGTCAGCCTTCCTCCGGGAAATTGTCATGGGTCGAGATTAATGCACCGGCGTGGACAAGAGCCCGGTTTAGCCTTCCCGACGGAACCACCGGCTGGCTGAACAGCAATTCAACACTAAGGTATAATGCGGATTATATTAAGGATCGTAAACTTTTTCTTGAGGGTGAAGCCTATCTTGAAGTCTTCAGAGATGAAAAAAGACCTCTCAGCGTCATGACAAAAGATATAGTGGTGAAAGTCCTTGGTACTAAATTTAATATTTCTTCATACAGTGATGAAAACAGTGTTGAAGTTGTACTTGAGGAGGGTAAGTTGATTTTCAGTGATCCGGAAATGAATAAGTCTTACACAATGGAACCCAATGAGCTTGTGGTATATGATAAGATCAGCAGGGATTTTTCGGCTGAAAAAGTTCAGCCACAGAAATATCTGTCGTGGAAAGAGGGTAGACTTGTTTTCAGAAATGATCCTCTCGACATTATTGCACGACGGCTTGGAAGGTGGTATAATGTTGATGTAGAGATAATAGGCCCGGTCAGCAACGACTTACGGCTCCGTGCCACATTTCTTGATGAGAACCTTGAGGAAGTGATGAGGTTACTGGAAAAAAGTCTGAAAATAGATTATATTATCCTTGATAGAAATATTATATCCGGAGAGATCTATACAAGGAGAAAAGTCATTATAACGCAGGACCTGGTTAATACAAATATTTAACCTGACCAATCAATGATATTAACACAGGATAAACCTTCCTCGCCTGAGGAACTTTCTGTATTACCGTTAATTTCAGGAGGCCATTAATGTCCCATAGTACTGAAACCTCACACATCTAAATCTCAGCTGGTTAAAAACATCCATAGCCTAGTATAACTTCTCTAAATAACAGCTTCATAATCAGCTTAATAAAACTGCTGTCCGACTAACCGTATTTCTGTAATTTTACCCATATTGAATTTGTTTTTGCATTAGCATGTTTATAACTAAGGGTGAACTCATTTGGGTGTATCCCTTTTTTTACTATTTTAGTCGGGCACTAGTGGAAAAAAAATCTTATTTCGGAGGATTCATTAATCCCATGTAAAAGACTACCTATGAGACTCAAGATTTCTTCCCTGATAATATTTGTCATTTTGACAATTATTTTTGCATCAAATGCTTATTCACAGGGCACAAAAATCTCTCTGGATCTTGAGAATGCAACTCTCGAACAGGTGATGGATGAAATAGAAAGCCAGAGTGAATTCTACTTCATTCTCAATCAAAAACAGATAGACCTTGAAAGAGTTGTTACCGTCCATGCCAGGAACAAACTGATTGACGAATTACTTGCAGAGCTTTTCAAAGACACAAATGTCAATTATGCCGTTCTGGACAAAAAAATATTATTGACTACCGAACTCCTTGAAGATAATGTTAAAGAAGCATTGTCAAAACGCGGACTGCAAGGGAGAATTGTGAGGGGAAACGTAACAGATGCAGCCGGACAACCAATGCCGGGGGTAAATATACTGGAGAAAGGGACGGTTAACGGAGTTATCACCACTAATGACGGCAGTTTTATGATAACCGTTGCCGGGGCCCGTTCCTCGATTATTGCTTCATTTGTTGGTTACGCCTCTCAGGAGATAGTTGTGGGGACTCAGCCAGCAATAGATGTAATACTGGTAGAGACTGCCATTGGTTTGCACGAAATTGTGGTTGTTGGTTATGGTACACAGAGGAGGGAGGAGATCACCAGCTCTATTGCCAGTGTTGCCGAGAGTGACTTCAACAAGGGAGCAGTTTCACAGTCGCCGCTTCAGATGGTTCAGGGGAAAGTTGCAGGTCTCGCAATATCACGGTCTTCAGGTGGTGACCCGACGGCAGGAGTTCAGATGCAGCTTCGGGGTGTCTCAACAGTGCGGGGCGATGCTGAACCGCTTGTTATCATTGATGGTGTACCGGGTGGTAATATGAACACTCTTGTACCTGAGGACATCGGGTCAATAAATATACTGCGTGACGGTTCTGCCGCTGCCATCTACGGGACTAGGGGTAATGCCGGTGTAATAATCATAACTACAAAGCAGGGTTCTTCCGGGAAAGCCGAGGTAAACTATTCATCTTATATTTATACCGAATCGTGGTTTAAGAAACCTGATCTTCTTGATGCTGCACAGTGGCGACAAATGAAGTCCGATTTTGAGAATTCCGAAAGTGCTCTGCTTAGAAGCAAGGCCGGTTCAATAGTCGATTTCGGATCGGATACTGACTGGCTCGACCAGATAACCCGGAACGCACTCAGCCTGGTAAATAACCTTTCCATATCCGGAGGAGATGAAAATACTAAATACTATGGTTCTGTTAACTTCCGGGATCTATACGGATTTATTAAAGAATCGAATAAACAGATACTTAACGGTAGAATCTCTCTTACCCAAACGGGACTTGACAGCAAGCTTAGCCTGCAGATGGGACTCAGCAATACATTCACGACAGAAAATCCTGTTGACTACCAGTCATACCGGCAGGCTCTTCAAAGGAATCCGACCCAGCCGGTTTACAATGAAGATGGTACATTCTATGAGGATGACGGATTTGAATCCTCTAACCCTGTCGGGCTGCTTCTTCAGTATGATCGTGAGAACAAAATGAGCCAGGTTCTGGCCAACACGCAGGTTTCCTACAGAATAGCAAATACCCTGAAAGCTACTGCGACAGGCGCTCTGCAGAGATCAAACACCATTACAGGGTACTTTGAGCATATAGATGCACTCGCAAGTGTAAACGGAGAGTATAACGGAACAGCCCAGCGTACAACAACTTCTACTCTCGACCGTACATTTGAATCAAACCTTAATTATACGAACCAGTTCGGAGGGCTCCATACACTGAACGTGCTTGCTGGTTACAGCTACCAGGATTTTATGACTGAATCGTTTGGAGCAAGAAACAGGGATTTTATATCCAATATCTTCAGTTTCAACAACCTCGGAGCCGGTCTGCAGCTGCCTGACGGGAAATACACTTCAGGTGACATTGTCAGCGGCAAAGAGTCAAATACCCTCGTTGCATTTTTCGGAAGGATCAACTATAACTACTATAACAAGTATATGTTGTCTGCCAGCATCAGGAACGAAGGTTCATCGAGGTTTGGGGAAAACAATAAATGGGGTCTCTTCCCGGCCGTTTCGGCCGGATGGACATTAAGCCATGAAAATTTTATGGCAGATGTCAGATTTATTGATGATCTGAAACTCAGGGTAGGATGGGGTGTTACAGGTAACCAGGGAATTGGTAACTACATCTCGTTACAGAGACTTGGCACCTCGGGCGTTATGCTTTATCAGGGACAGTGGATACCAGGTTATGCTCCTGCCAGTAACCCTAACCCCGACCTCCGGTGGGAAAAGAAAACCGAAACAAATATAGGTATCGATGCAACCCTCTTTAATCATCTTCTGACTTTGACAGTAGACCTTTATCAGCGTACTACAAGAGACCTGCTCTACCAGTATACAGTACCGGTCCCGCCAAATCTCTACAATACAACATGGCTGAACGTCGGAGTGATGAGCAACAGGGGTATTGAATTCTCAGCCAGGATAAGCCCTGTGAAAACAGAGAAGTTCCAATGGGATGCCAATTTCAACATTTCATACAACAAAAACAAGCTTGTTTCTCTTTCAAACGACCAGTATGAAACAAAATATGTTGACCTCGAAAATATCGGTGCTCCGGGGCTGAACAATACCCCGGCTTTCAGGCTCCAGGAAGGCCAGCCAATCGGTAATTTTTTCGGATACCAGTTTGCTGAGATTGCTGAGGATGGTTCATGGAGATTCTGGAATGCAGCTCATGATGAAATGCTGACAGCTGCCCAGGTTAAAATGGAAGACAAGGCAATACTTGGCAACGGTCTTCCTAAAAGTTATATGGGTTTCACCAATACCTTCCGTTATGGTAATTTTGACATGACCGTATTCTTCAGGGGTGCTTTTGGATTCCATTTGCTCAACACACAGCGTCTCTTCTTTGAGAACCCGGTAATGGTTCCGCTTAACCTGATGGTTACAACCCTTGATGCTGAAATTATTGCCGACCCGCAATATTCCGACTATTATATTGAGAAAGGAGACTATGTCAAGCTTGATAACCTTACCATTGGTTACAAACTGCCATTTAAGAATAATCCGATCGTTAAGAGCCTCAGGGTTTATGCAAGCGGCCAGAACCTTCTTTGTTTTACAGGTTACAGGGGAATGGACCCCGAAATAACGATCAGCGGTCTTTCACCCGGAATTGATTACAGATGGAGATACCCAAGTGTGAGAACATTTACTATGGGGTTCAACGTTAAATTTTAATTGCTTAAGGACTATGAATAAGCTAATAAAGACATTCCTTATTTTTGCGATAATGTTGTTCACGGCCCCGGCTTGCACCAATCTGGATGAGACACTATATTCCAGCATAGCATCGGATAAATTTTACGGCACCGAAGAGGAAATAATTTCTGCTCTTGTACCGGCATATGGAGACCTGCGAAATTTGTTGTGGTTCAGAGGTACATTTACTCTGGAAACCTTTTCAACTGATGAAGCTTTCCTGCCAACGCGGGGACGCCATTGGTACGACGGAGGTAATTTTCAGCGTTTCAGCGAACACTCCTGGACTCCCGAAGTTGTCTATATCAATCAATCGTGGACAGGTGAATATCAGATGGTAAACCGTGCAAACATGCTTATGTACCAGTTTTCGAATCTCGAAAATATGGATCCTGAACTTAAAGCTGCATTCACTGCTGAACTCAAGTGTATCAGGGCTCTCGGATACTACCACCTGCTGAATAACTTCGGTAACGTCCCGATTGTCGACCGTTTTGATGTTGAGCCAGGATTCAGGCCTGGCAACGAAACCACAGCAGACTTCCAGGTTGGACGTAATAAAGTATTTGAGTTTATTGAAGATGATCTGCTTGCCAATATCGATCTGGTAAGCGATGCAAAAAATTCTACTACTTACGGCCGTTTTAATAAATGGGCAGTTGCAGCTTTGCTCTGCAAGCTTTATATTAATGCTGAGGTATGGACAGGTAATGAAAGATGGGATGATGTTATCACCTATGCCAATATGATCATCGAGTCTGAATTATTTGATCTGGAGCCTGACTATTTTGCTAATTTTATTCCAGAGAATGAGGGATCAAGGGAGAATATTTTCGTTGTTCCTTTTGATGAGTACCGTACCGGTAACGGCTGGGGCAGTTATAATACAGCAATATTCTACATGTGTGGCCAGCATCACCAGGGGAATAAAATATTTGATGTCCCTCATAAATCAACAAGTGGCAGTTCTGCATTACCTTCACATTACCGCTCATTTGATGAAACCGATGTAAGAAGGAACGGATGGATGGCCGGACCGCAATTTGATAAAAAAACAGGGGTTGCTCTTTTGTGTACTGAGGAAAGCGCACCTAATCCTCTGATCTATTCGATAGATTTCGTTAACATCTTTAACCCTGATGACGGAATTACATATGATCACAAGAACTCGCTTGAATACCAGGGGGCCAGGTTTGCAAAATATGCGATCGATTATGATGGTAACGGTATGACCAACGACTATGCATATATCCGCTATGCTGACATACTTTTACTGAAAGCTGAAGCCCTCATGCGCAAAAACGGCGGAGTAGCGACCCAGGAAGCTGTTGACCTGGTGAATCAGATCCGCGACAGGGCATTCGGCAACGACCCGACAAAACGTTATACCAGCGAGACACTGACGATGGATCAGCTTCTGCAGGAAAGATCATGGGAATTCTATCATGAAGGATTCAGACGTAACGATCTTGTCCGCTGGGGAAAATTTGTACGCGGCACATGGGAATTCTCCGATCGTTCCGGCGAAAGCGATACAAGAAATGTATATCCGATTCCACAAACTCAGATCAATTCAAACCCGAATCTGCATCAGAACCCGGGCTATTAACAGTATTATTATTGCATTTAATTAAAAAACAAAACGAAAATGAAACGACTTTTTATCATCAGCTTAATGTTAGCAACAACTGTTCTTGCCTTTGGTCAGGGACAGGTACCAGTACAGGCACCGGGCCAGGGTCAGGGACCAAGGCCTGAACAGAGGCAGAGGGATCCCAATGCCATGCTTCCGCAGATGACCGAGATCATGGATCCGGAAGTTCCTGTCATCACCCCGGGGGCTCTTCCGGGAGAAGCTCCTTCGGATGCCATAATACTGTTCGACGGGACGGATGTAAGTAAGGAGTGGTCCAACAGAAGAGGCGAGCCCTCGAAATGGATCGTTCAGGATGGTGCTCTTATCAGTGTTAAAGGTGCCGGGGACATCCAGACAAAGCGCAAGTTCAATGACTTTCAGCTACATATAGAATGGAAGACACCCACCGAAATAACCGGAACGGGGCAGGGCAGGGGTAACAGCGGGGTATTTCTGCAGGGATTGTATGAGGTCCAGGTGCTGGACAGTTATGACAACCGTACTTACCGTCACGGACAGGCAGGTGGTATCTACAAGCAGTATGCGCCGCTTGTAAATGCATCCAGGAAACCGGGAGAATGGCAGACATACGACATAATATACACCGCTCCGAGGTTTGCAAGCGACACGCTTGTATATTTTACACCTCCAAGGGTAACTGTTCTTCACAACGGTGTGCTTGTACAGAACAACGTAAGCATGAGAGGACCAACAGAATATATCGGTATTCCGGAGTATTTTATCAAAAAGCACGGTGCCGAGAGTCTTGTTTTGCAGGACCATAGTAATCCTGTAGCATTCAGAAATATCTGGATAAGGGAACTATAGGACTTACGTAATAATACTAAATACATGACAATTATATTATTTTAAACAGCCATAGTTTAGTATATTTACTTATCATTTATATTCCAAATCATAAAAAACCTGACAATGGGAAAAAACGCTAAATCTATCACACGACGGTCTTTCATAGGAAGGACAGGTGTGGTTGCTGCAGGTCTCACGATAGTACCGAATACTGTAATAAGCGGTCTCGGACACAGGGCCCCGAGCGATAAACTTAATATTGCTGTGGTCGGTATCGGTGGAATGGGTAATTCCAACATGAGGGCTGTTGCACCTACTGAAAACCTGGTTGCTCTATGCGATGTTGACTGGGCTTATTCAAAAGACAAATTTGAAGCCTATCCTGATGCAAAAGCATATAAGGATTGGCGTAAGATGTATGATGAAATGGGCAAATCTATTGACGCTGTTATTGTTGCAACAGCTGACCATACCCATGCAATTATCGCGGCTACAGCTATGACTATGGGCAAGCATGTCTATGTTCAGAAACCGCTGACTCATACAGTCTACGAATCAAGGCTTCTTACAAGGCTTGCTGATAAATACAAGGTTGCAACCCAGATGGGGAACCAGGGTGCCTCCGGAGAGGGCGTTAACCTTATCGTTGAATGGCTTCAGAATGGTGAAATCGGTGATGTAAAGAAAGTTGAAGCTTTTACCGACCGCCCGATATGGCCACAGGGATTAAACCGTCCTGCAAAGGGTGAGTGGGTTCCCGAAACCCTTGACTGGGATCTGTTCATTGGTCCGGCTCCGATGCGTCCGTACAACAGCATTTACCATCCATGGAACTGGAGAGGCTGGTGGGATTTCGGAACAGGAGCACTCGGCGATATGGCATGCCATATTCTCCATGGTGCTTTCAAAGGCCTGAAACTGGAATATCCGGTAAAGGCACAGGGAAGTTCAACATTGCTTCTGAATGATTGTGCTCCCAACGCACAGATGGTAAACCTTGTATATCCTGAAAGAATTGCTCCGAAGGGATCGAAAATAAAATATCCTCAGGTTGAGGTTACCTGGTATGATGGTGGATTACAGCCGCCAAAACCAGCAGGATGGCCTGCCGGAAAAGATATGAATAACAATGGAGGAGGAGTTATCCTTCATGGGACAAAAGATAAGCTTATCTATGGCTGCTACGGCCGTGATCCATGGCTACTGTCCGGCAGAGTGCCAAATGCACCAAAGACCGAACGCAGGCTTCCGGATAATGTAACCCACGAAATGGACTGGGTTCGTGCCTGCAAGGAGAGCCCCGAAAGCAGAGTCCCGAGCAAAGCCGATTTTGCAGAGTCAGGCCCGTTCAACGAAATGGTTGTTATGGGAGTACTGGCTGTGAGACTCCAGGGACTTAACAAAGAACTAACCTGGGATGGTAAAAAAATGGAATTCACCAATATCGTCGATTCTGACAGTGTAAAAATTTGTATCGAGGATGCATTTACCATTGCCGACGGGCATCCTACTTTCGCTAAGAAATGGACCGACCCGGTTAATGCCAGAGAGTTTGCAGCTGAAATGGTAAGACATACCTATCGCAAGGGATGGTCTCTTCCTGATATGCCGGTGTAATATAATTACTGACAGTTTATTACAGTTTTTAGAACTTTGATATTCAATTTTAATTATTCAATTTATGAAAATTGTTAATGTTCTGATATCCTGCGTACTTATTACCGGACTTGCTGCTTCATGCGGATCAACAAGAAAGACAATGAATGATACTAAAACTCAGGATGATGCCTGGATCTCCCTCTTTGATGGAAAAACAACAACCGGATGGAGAGGATATAACAAAACTGCATTTCCCGATAAAGGATGGGAAGTAGTAGATGGAACGCTCCATTGCATTGAATCAGGAACCGGTGAAGCCGGACTTGGCGGAGACATTATCTTCGACAGGAAATTCAGTAATTTTGAATTGACTCTTGAATGGAAAATTGGTTCCGGTGGAAATAGCGGTATCTTTTTCCTGGCTCAGGAGATCGCAGGGGAACCTATTTATAAGTCGTCACCCGAAATGCAGGTCCTTGACAATGACAGACATCCAGATGCCAAGCTTGGTGTTAACGGGAACCGGATGGCCGGTTCTCTATACGACCTGATCCCTGCTGTCCCGCAAATACAAAACCGGTCGGTCAATGGAACCAGGTTGGAATTCTTTGTTACCAGGGAACAGTGGTGTTTAAATCAAACGGTGTTAATGTTCTGGAATTTCATCTCTGGACCGATGACTGGAAAAAAATGGTCATGGATTCCAAATTCAAGGACTGGGAATGGTTTGTAAATCCGGCCAAAGAGGGTTTTATAGGTCTTCAGGACCATGGTAATGACGTATGGTTCAGGAATATAAAGATCAGAGAGCTGTGATGATATTTTGAATTATCGTTAATTTCAGGGACATCATTTATGTTGTCCCTGATTTTTTTGTCCTATTAAACAGCCGCCAGGCATCTCAGTCCCTTTTTCAATTACTTACCTGCCTGCTCCGGCAATAAACTCTTTATCGTTCCACTTCTTTTTTACCGGTCGTGCTTCCATATCAAGTACGCTCCGCGATGGTCGGACCAGAGCGCCAATGCCTGTTCGCGGTCAGGGATATCTTTTATTATACGGTTAATTGACTTTAATTACCGGAATCGTTGTAAATATATTTGGTCCTTTGACAATTACATAGTACACCGAAGGGCTGACCACCAGATCGTCGATGACAATTGTTGTTTCACCTTCAACAATCTCCCTGTCACTTTCAAATATCTTCTGCCCGGTCGCATTAATAACACTTATTTTAATTTCGCCAGGAACCTTTGAAGTGATCAGGATACTGAAGGCTTCCCTGAAAGGATTGGGAAATATTCTCACAGATTTGTCAATCACGGTGTTTTCGAGAGTCACTCTTACCGTGTCGTTTAAGATGTAATCATCAGTGTTGTCATATCCAAAAATTACCAGGTCATACGTGCCATAATGGGAGAGATCAGCTTTTTTCTCAAAAATAACAGTAACAGAGTCGGAGCCGGGAGTTAGTGAGATATCGAAAAATTGTCTGACCGTCAGAGAATTCTCATTGGTTTTATAAGCAAGGTAAAATCCATCAATATTACTGCTCCCTGCATTTCTGACCTTTACAGCCACAGTTTCCTTACCGTATTTTTCTTTTATGCCAGGGGTGGCCACTCTGATTACTTCCAGGTCTTTCTGGATATATCTTACCGGACTCGTTTCAGCGAAGTCAATAAGGTCTATCCATACTGCATCGGCACCCTGCGAAACAGAGTTATCTTTTCTGTATTTCCATTCCATTATATTTGCGCCTTCAGTTACCGGTACCGACACTTTTCTCCATCCTGTCTCACCTGATTCCCGTACCATTTCGATGCCGTTCAGCACAAATGTGAAATAGTCGTAACTTACTTCCGATGAGACTTTGTACCAGAATCTTATGGAATCAGCTCTGTCGTAGATAGTCCTGATTATCAATGAGGAGGTCCCGTTGTGAGTTATTTCACCCGAACGGGCTGAAATATTTCCATCCTGTGAATACTGCTCTGTAATTATCCAGGGTTTAGTGCTGACATTAATCCACGGGAATACCACGAATGATGAAGATTCGAAGCTTTCCCTGATCCTTCCTGCCCTGAAGGAAAAATCTTTGCTCACAAGGTGAGGCTCGCAGTCGAGTGTTGATGTCAGAGTAATGTAATCTCCCGCCCCCGAAAATTCCGATAGTGTCACGGCAATACGGATCTCGGTAATTTCACCTGTTTCAAGAAGCCCTGATTTTACAGCAGGTTCAAGAACTGTAATATTGCCTGAATGAATGTTAATATCCAGTTCTCCTGAAGTATCGCTGCTCCCCCTGTTCCTTACACTGAATACCAGATCAAAAATTTCACCCGGATCTGCCAGATGGTTTCCGTTTCCTTCAACTGAATCATCTATGGTGCAATTTATTATCTCAAGTAACGGGGAATGAGTTAAGATATTTATTATATAGTGTTTTTCCGAAAGTTTATCACCTAATATCAGATCGATTGATATCATTCCCTGGTCGGGGACATTCTGGTCGACAGAAATCAGAAAATCGTCGCTGAGTTGTATCTCCGCACCGGCAGCCAGTGTCCCTATACTTACTGAATCGCTGGTAATAGTTATCCATTCTGATGTTGAGCTTATTTTTGCGTAAAGTCCTTCAGCATCAGTACCTCCCAGGTTACTTATTTTCAGATCAAGATAGAATGTCTCACCAAAATCAGCCTGTCCGTTATTGTTACCCTGCTCATCATTTATCCCCGAATAGGAGAGATTGATGAATTCTTTGTCCAATTCTGAAATATACACAGTCTTGATCAGCGGTTTCTTGTTCTGACCTGTTATAACGATAAGGCACGAGTCATTTGATAATCCCGGCAATTCAAGAGTAACCGAACCTGTGTGACTGGCAAAGGAAGCGTCCCATAAGGTGTCAAAATGAGAAATTGCCACATATGAGAAGGGGTCAGTAATAACCGATAATGATTTGATCCCGTCAGGGATTGTGTCAGGAAGGTTGACGACAAAGGTACCGGGAGTTCCGATAACAGGCATTAGACTCGGGTCACCCAACAGAGTGTAGGTTTCCCAGTAATATTTTTTTCTTGAAGAGGTACTGGAACTTACCGAAAGATTGCCCGCATAATTTACCTGGCCCATAGTATAATACCACTCAGAAGGTGATTCCCCATGTGTGTGGAACAGCCTGTCATAAGCCCCTGAACCGGTTGTTTCGAAAAGCGGATCGGACGACGGAGTACCTGTCCCGACAGCCCAGTAGAAATCTTCATCCCAGTAGGAGTCGTTGGAGCATCCAATGAATCCTATTGCGCCAAGGTCCTTCGAAACCACCATCTTATTCCCGAATGAGGCAGTATCGTCAAACTGAGCCGTTCTGCAGGCATTGCTGATGACAAAGGGATACATACTTTTATTACCGAAATTCCTGATGTCAGTCGATTTTATTTCCACATGTTGCCATCCTGAGACAACTCCATGCCCTGTATAGTTTATGAAGGAGAGTCCATTTTTTATCAGCTTCATTATGGAATCCTTCATGGTATATGACTCGGGGTAATAAAAATGATAACCATCGATGCCGTTCCCGTCATTAAGATAATTGGATACCGCATATTTTACCTGCCCGTTCATGTGATCAGCATAATTTTCATCCTTCCCCGGAGTCACCAGCGCCCTGGTGTAGAAATTATTGGTATCGGCAAATTCAAATTTCTCATACTCAATAATTTTATTGATTGCACTGTTAAGTTCGGAGGTATCCCTGACCGGCAATCTGCCAATAAACATTTCAGGGATATAATCACCACTCCCGTCAAACTCACCATAATACAAGTCGGATACATACCCGGTACCATAATAAGGTATTTTGCCAACATCCCCGATGATCAGAAGATATTCGGGAGCCACGGATGTTTCAGAATAATTATTGTATATGGTCCTGAGAGTTTCCTTAATCTCAGTATAAGTCGATCCGGCAAAGTCTTCACCACGATAAAGCACATCAATCTTAAATCCTTTCTGGGTCTTCCATTTCAGTAAAGGATCAATATGATTTCTGAATATTGTATCGGTTATTATTATCATCCTTACAGGCTGGTCAGAATAGCCTGTTACAAATTCTTCAGAACTGAAATTCAGAATCCCTTTGCCCAATGTCTCACCGAACAGGATTGATTCTTCTCCGCCCGACTTATTTTCAGGAGTTTTCTGCCCCGAGAAATAGATTCCGATCTCCATCGAAGTAATCACTTCAATAATGTTTGATGCAGGATCGTATCTCACAGGGGATATGATGACATTTGCCAGCTGCCGCCCTCTTACCTTACCCACCATCTCAATTTTAACCGTATCCGACCCGATCAATCCCTTTGATGAGTAAAGATCCCTGTCGATCACAAATTTCTTCTGATCCTTCATCGGCTGCTTGGCCTCACCTTCCTGGGAAGGGTAAAGAAATCCCTTGAAATTTTTGTCAGCAGGTCTGATCCTGGTGGATTTGACCCCGGTTATCCTAAGATTGATTGAGGAGCCTTCAGGAACTGTAATCAGTCTGCTCAGAACAGGAAGTTCCGGTTTGCCCGGTTCTGAAGTGCGGGTATGACCGGGGGCAGATATTCTGAAGAACTCTCCTTCCTCCCGAATAATACTTTCAACATCAATATCAGAAACAGAATAGCTGATTGACAGGGATTGAGTACCTGCAATAACGCTGTTATTTATCATATCCTTCCCGAAATGGAATCTGAAATTCTTTTCAGCCTGTCCTGCGGCATTTAATGAAAATAACAGAAAAAATCCAATAAGAATATGTTTACCTTTCCCTAAACGCATCAGTGTTAATATATTAACGCTGAACCCTAAATTCAGAAGGCAAGTTATAAAAAAAATACTGATTGCTATCAATCCCCGTTAAAATTTGGAATATTCATAAAACAGAAGCCCGGATAAGAATAATTGAAATAGACAAATATTTGTATATTGTGAAATAATTTTAGAATTTATGATCATGTTAAATATGAAAGACAAATACTTAATTCTGTTAAACTTAATATTTTCAGTTATGACAGTTCCGGTTTTTTCCCAGGATCTACCGGCAGTCGACCAGATACCAACATCGGCCGGTATTGTAAATATGCATTTTATTGGTCACGGATCACTGATGTTCGATGTTAATGATTATATAATTCATATTGATCCGGTACGTAGTTCGGGGAAATATGACACCCTGCAAAAAGCTGATCTGATACTCGTTACACACGAGCACTCCGATCATCTCGATAATGAATTAATTAATGATCTGCGGAAATCCTCAACCCTGTTGTATACAAATGCTAATTCGGCATCCCGGATTCCATGGGCTCAGAAGATGCTTCCGGGTGATAAAAAGGTTTCAGGAATTGTTACAATTGAGGCTGTTCCTGCCTACAATATTGTAAATGAAAGATCAAAGGGAATGGTTTTCCATCCCAGGGGAGTTGGTAACGGTTATGTTCTGACAATCGGCGATAAGCGCTTTTATATAGCCGGGGATACGGAGAATACTCCGGAGATGAAGGCATTGAAAAATATTGATGTTGCATTTCTCCCAATGAACCTTCCCTACACTATGACACCAGAGATGGTAGCCGATGCGGTAAAATCGTTCAAGCCACGGATATTATACCCCTATCATTTCAGCGACACCAACACCGATTTAATTGTTAATTTATTAAAGGATACGGAAATACAGGTAAGGATACGTAAATTAAACTAGGTAAAAATGAAAAGAATAAGCAGAAGAGGATTTTTAAAGACAGGTGTGACCACCGCGGCAGGCTTTGCTTTGACTCCTGCTCTTGTATCAGCAGCTACTTCTTTCCAGGAGAGAGAGATAATTTACAGGACACTAGGTAAAACAGGGATGAAGGTTCCGGTGATAAGTTTCGGAGTTATGCGGGCTGATAATGCCAACCTTTGTAAGGCAGCCTATGAAAACGGCATTAAGCTGTTCGATACGGCAAATGGATACCAGAACGGTAATAATGAGACAATGCTGGGAAATCTTTTCCGGAATTATCCCAGGGACTCATTCTATCTTGCTACTAAAGTAAAAGCTTCGGCGGTAGACAGGGATGGAAAACCAACAGCTGAAACTACAGCAGATGCATTTTATGCACGATTCAACGAAAGTCTGGCGAGACTTAAAATGGATTATGTTGACATTCTGTATGTTCATGATATCAGCACCCTTGAACTTCTTGAATACAAGCCGATTATTAATGCAGTTAAGAAGCTTAAGAAAGACGGGAAAGTCAGGTTTGTCGGATTTTCCACTCACCAGAACGAACCTCTGATCATTGATGCTGCAGCTTCGTCAGGTAACTGGGATGTAATTCTGACTTCATATAATTTTCAGCAGGCCTACAGGGAAGAACTTGATGCCGCTATCAGAAAGGCAGCCGCAGCAGGGATAGGGATTGTGGCAATGAAAACGATGGCAGGCGGAGGATTCCTCGATAAAGAGAGGACCAAACCCATAAATACTACCGCTGCAATTAAATGGGCTTTGTCAAATCCGGATATCCACACGACTATACCCGGAATGACTACCTTTGATCACCTCGATCTCAACATTAAAATACTTGCAGATACCAGGCTCACAGACCAGGAAAAAAAGGATATCCTGATCGCAAGTGCCGACCCGGGGCTCTTCTGTTCGGGTTGTAAGGAGTGTCTTGCATCGTGTCCGGCTAATGTACCTGTTCCTGACCTGATGAGAGCATATATGTATGCTTATGGTTATGCAAATCCATCGATGGCATATTCGCTTCTCAGCGAGATTGGAATAGAAGCCGATCCATGCAGGGAGTGTTCTTCGTGCAGCGTGAAATGTTCAAAAGATTTCGACCTGAAAGAGAAAATCGCTGACATTACACGACTGGCTGATGTCCCGGCTGATTTCCTCACATAAAACGGAGAAAAAGATTTTGCGGATTGTTTTTACTCAGGAAATAATGAATCTCACATGTATTGCATACACAAATACGTATGTATATAATTTTCAGACATGTGGATTTAATCATGCCATTAAAATAAAAATTATATTATAATGAAAAGGATACTACTTTTTTTTGCAGTAATTGCTTTGATCTCAACAGGATTAAGAGCACAGGATGTATCATTGCCTGACTTGCCGGGTTTTAAAAAGGTTACCAGTTATCCTGTTTATGTTCCTGACAACCTTTGGGATTTTATGAACGGTGCCGCTGACAACTACCTCTCTTTTGGATTTATTGACCTGCATGTTGCAGAATACAAAAAGGGGAAGAACACAATAAAACTTGAAATCTACAGGCATCGCGATAATATAATGGCCTTTGGGATATATTCGTCGGAACGTTCTTCATCGTTTAATTTTGTTAATCTCGGGGCTCAGGGATACAAAGCCGATGGTGCCATAAATTTCTTCAAGGGGAATTTTTATGTCAAGATAAGGACGTTCTCAAAAAAGGAAAAAATAATCCAGGCATCAGAAAGCCTTGCACGCAGGGTGGAAAATTCGCTGGCTGGGGAATCAAAAATGCCGGAAATGCTATCGATGTTTCCGGCAGAAGGTAAAAAAGTCAATGAAGAGACATATATTAATGAGAGTGTTCTCGGCCATAATTTTTTGAACAAAGCCTTTAGAGCAATTTATGAGGTGGGACCTGATAATTTCTCTGTTTTTATTTTCAGATCTGCCACACCTGAAGAAACAGTGAGTTGTGCCAGGACATACATTGCATCTACCGGGATAGATCCTGTAGAGACAGGGGAGGGAAAGTATGTTTTGTCGGACGGTTACAACGGACCTGTCTTCCTGGCATGGAAGGATGCTACGATGGTCATTATCTCAGGGCTGGCAAAAGACCAGGCTGAAATTGCTGACAGGTATACTTCTGAGATCCTCGAATAGGGAAGGAACGCGAATTTCTGGCTGATAGCGTGATTATCCTGCCGGATCAGTCAATTTCAAGCTGATCGGATACAACTTTTTTCAGTCCCATATATGAATTGACAACAATCAGGTCCTTGTTGTCGTCGATTACATTTTGCGGAGGCTTAAAAAGGATACCAAGTTCGGCTTTTCTCAGCATTGAAATGTCATTATAGGAATCTCCTATGGCGATAACCTTAAAATTAAGGTTTTGCAGTGCTTCGACGACTTTCATCTTGGCGTCCGGCTGCCTGAGGTTAAAGTCAGTTATATTGCCGGTCTTATCGATTGTAAGGTGATGGCAGAAAAGCACAGGCCATCCCATCTTTTCGAGAAGAGGATCGGCAAACTCCCTGAATGTGTCGGAGACAATTATCATCTGGGCTTTTTTGTGAAGCCAGTTGATGAAATCAAGAGCCCCGGGCATTAATTCCAGCAGAGATATTACCTTCTGAATATCGTTTATAGTAATCCCATGCTGATGCAGGATCTCAAGTCGGCGCCTCATCAGGGCATTATAGTCGTTAATATCGCGTGTAGTGAGTTTAAGCTCATCAATCCCGGTAAATCTTGCTACATTGATCCATACTTCCGGAACAAGCACTCCTTCAAGGTCGCTGCAAATAATATACATTTTGAATATCTGGTTTATTAATAATTTTTCATGAGAAGATCCCTGAATTTACCATAGTCATTATCAAGAAACATTAACTCTTCATCCTTTGACATTGCTGCCTGTAGAGAGTCCGGAAATCCGGGTTTGAATCCAAACACTTTTTCAATTTCATCTGTAAATTTAGCAGGGTGGGCTGTTTCGAGCGAAATACAAAGCTGGTCTTTGTCAACTCTTTCTCCAGCCTGCTCAAGAAAATATTCCAGACCCTTCCATGCAACAGCGCCATGAGGCTCAAGTAAAACCTTATACAGCTTATAACATCTCTGCATGGTCTCTCTGGTTTCGTTGTCCGAAACGCTGACTCCATAAAGATCACTTACCATTTTCCCAAGATCAGGAAATTTTACTATTGTGCCATGTTCATCCATCTGGCCCCCGTAAAGGGCAACAATACGCGACATATTGCTCGGATGGCCTACATTCATGGCACTGGAGATACAATTTTTTGAGGGTGAAATAATATTGTATTTACCTGTTCTGAAATATACAGGTACTTCATCATTTTCATTTGTGGAAATAACGAACTGTTTTACAGGAAGACCCATCTCGCGCGCCAGTAATCCTCCGGTAAGATTCCCGAAATTTCCTGACGGAACACTGAAAATTACGCTGTCATCAGGTTTTTCTGAACATTTGAGCCACGACCAGAAATAATAGACCGACTGGGGTAGAAGCCTTCCTATATTTATAGAATTTGCCGACGAAAGGTTTTTTTCTCTAAGGGCAGGATCCATGAAGGCTTCCTTGACCAGTGCCTGGCAATCATCAAATTTGCCATGGAGAGCCACAACCTGTATGTTTTTCTTCAGTGTGGTCATCTGTCGTCGCTGCATTTCGGTAACTTCATCATAGGGGAATAGTATCACTACCCTGATGTTGTCAAGACCATAAAATGCATTGGCTACAGCACTTCCGGTATCTCCTGAGGTTGCTGTCAGTATTGTAATGCGACGGTTTTCGAGATTCAGGAAATACTGCATCAGCCTCCCCATAAGGAGCGCTGCAAAATCCTTGAATGAAGCAGTAGGACCCTGGTCGAGTCTCATCACATATTTCCTGTCGTAAACTTTTTCAAGTGGAATGGCAAAATTGTAAATATCATGGCAGATACCTAAGAGCTCGTCGTAGTCGATCTCCTGCCCGGTAAACCTGTTAACAATGCCGGCGGCTACCTCATAATATTGCATTGAAAAGAAATTCTCAATCTCCTTTTTTGAAATCACCGGTATCTCATTTGGCAGGTATAAGCCCTTGTCGGGGGCCAGACCTTTTAAAAGAGCCTCTTTGAACTGCACCTCAGGCGCTTCCCGGTTTGTCGAATAATATAATTTCTCTTTACTCAATTTTCATTTCAGTTTAAACATTTACAACCCTTATCAGATCGGCAAACACACCAGCTGCAGTAACATCTGATCCGGCTCCGTATCCTTTAATGACCATTGGGAGCTCGCGGTAACGTTCAGTTGTAAGAAGGACTATGTTATTACTTCCTTCAAGATCGAAAGTGGGGTGGGACGAATCAACCGTCAATAGCTCGACGCTTGCCTTACCATGGTCCATCGTTGCAAAGAACCTCCACTTTTTATTCAGTTTTTCAAGTTCCCTGCGTTTTTCCTCGAATACGGCATCTAATTTTTTTACTTTCCCGAAGAAAGACTCCAGATCACCATCAAAGCATTCGTCAGGAAGGAATTTATTAATTTTCACATCTTCTATCTCAACTGGGTACCCGGCTTCGCGTGAGAGGATCAGTATTTTTCTTACAACATCGGTGCCACTCAGATCTATTCTTGGATCGGGTTCGGATATTCCTTTTTCCTTTGCCATCCTGATTGCAGAACTTAACGGAATATCGGGACCTATTGTGTTGAAGATAAAATTCAGTGTCCCCGATAAGACAGCTTCTATCCTGAGGATCCTGTCGCCACTTACGATAAGATCGCTTATGGTTTTTATGATTGGCAATCCGGCTCCGACAGTTGTCTCATACATAAAACGAACACCTTTTTCATATGCAGTTGTCTTAAGCATCTGATAATACACATATTCCGACGAACATGCTATTTTATTTGCAGTAACTACCGAAACATAGTGTTTCAGAATATCACCGTAAGCTGATGCCACAGTGGCGTTCGCAGTGCAGTCGACAAAAATGGAGTTCCGCAGGTTGAGATTTTTCATCCTGTTAATGAACTTCTCAATATTACTCTTCTCCCCAAACGATTTCAGTCTTTCCTGGTAGCTCTCCAGCGGTATCGGCTTACTGTCGGTAAGCATCTTCTTTGTGTTAGTGATACCGGCGAGATTTATTTTTAAATTATGTTCCCTGAGAAGAATATCATGTTGTTTATAAAGTTGTTGCATGAGACATGAACCAACAAGGCCTGTGCCGGCAACAAACAGGTTCATCTCCTTATATCTCGAAAGGAAGAATCCATCGTGGATAACATTAAGCGCCTTTTTCAGATTTTTACTCTTTATGACGACCGATATATTAAGCTCCGAAGACCCCTGTGCAGTGGCAATTACATTTATGCCGTTCCTTCCGAGCGAACGGAACAGTGTGGCAGAAATCCCGGGTGTGTTTTTCATCCTTTCGCCAACAATGGCAATTATTGAAAGATCCCTTTCAATATTGACCTTTAGCTCCCTGCTCAGGGTTATTTCCCTGCTGAATTCCTGGTTAATTGATTCGGCGGCCTTTTTTGTGTCGGAAGGGCTTATTGCGAAAGTGATCGAATACTCGGAGGATGCCTGTGTTATGAGAACAATGCTGACATTTTGCCTTGCCAGCGCACCGAAAAGGCGCATTGATGTGCCGCTTACTCCGATCATGGCTGTCCCCTGCATTGTTATCAGATCGATATGATCGATAGAGGAGATACCTTTGATAGGACTTTTGCTGCCGTTAGTGACTTTACCACTTATTAAGGTCCCTTTTACCTTCGGATTGAACGAATTCTTTACGTAAACAGGTATGTGTTTTTTATAAACCGGCCGCAGGGTAGGAGTATAAATTACCTTTGCCCCGAAATGAGACAGTTCAATAGCCTCTGAATAGGTCATATTTTCGATGGCATATGCCTTCTCTACTTTCTTCGGATCAGCAGTCATGAATCCATCGGAATCAGTCCATATTTCCAGCGCTTTGGCATTGAGGGCTGCAGCGATAATAGCAGCTGTATAATCCGAGCCACCCCTGCCCAGAGTTGTAGTCTCGTTTTCAGAAGTACTTGATATGAATCCTGGCAGAAGCACTCTTTTTTTTGTCTTCATCAACCTCTTTCTGATGAGCGAATCAGACAGCTCAAAATCGACATTCGCATTTCCGTAATTGTCGTCGGTCTTTATAATTTCCCGGGCGTCTATCAACTGGCAGTCGTCCAGAAGAGGTGCAATTATCTCTGAAGACAACCGTTCCCCGGCGCTCAGAACTTTATCAAGTGCAAATTTGCTTAACTCACGAAGAAGGTATATTCCATTCAGTGTCTCACTTAATTCTGCATGAAGATCATCAATTCTCTCCATAACTTTTTTCAGGGTGTTACCTGAATGCAGGTCGATGCTCACTGACCGGTGCTTTTCTGTTAACCCGTCAAGAAGTGATTTGAAACCAGTGTCGTGAACTGAGGCCAGTTCACTTATTTTTTTCAGGGAATCTGTAACCCCCTGAAATGCTGATACAACAATAACACATGGTAAGGCTACAGGATCAATGATCTTTTTCACAGCTCTTATCCTGTCTGAAGTACCTACTGAAGAACCACCAAATTTCAGGACTATCATATTCAGATTCTTATTGAAAGAAAAAATGTATCCTGAGGATACATAATTTCAAGATGCAAAAATAGTAAAATTCAGTTAGTAGAATAAATTAATTAATAGCAATTAAAATTATGCCCGGAAATACTAAAAAATGGCAGTTATGATTAAAAAAAACTTAACAAATATATTAAAGCATGAACTTCCTTTTTTGTTATCAAAAAGTTCAAAGGCTGATAATTTAACGAGTTGAAGTATCAACTGGCTGCTGCCTTTTCGAGCCTTTTAAGGATTGAGAAAATAAAGGCTGCTGATACTAAACAACATACAACAAACACAAGCCAGAGAGTAGTTAATGATACTTTATCCCAGAGAAGTGTTCCTACGAAGAGCAGCTTATTCCCGATTGCGGTTGCGAGTAACCATCCTCCCTGCATCAACCCCTGGAAACGCGATGGGGCAACTTTGGAGACGAATGAGAGTCCCATCGGGCTCAGGAAGAGTTCTGCAACTGTAAGTACCAGGTAACTGCTGATAAGCCAGTAAGCCGAAACCCTGTCGGTATCGGCTACCGGTGCTCCGGCCATGGAAGCAGGGGAGGGAGCTCCTATGGATGAAAAAAGTACGATAATAAATCCCAGGGCGGCAATGATCATTCCTATCCCGATCTTTTTAGGTGTTGATGGCTCAATCCCTTTCTTGTTCAGCCATGCAAAGGCTGCCATCACAGGGAAGGTCAGCGCCACAATAAATAGAGGATTGAACGACTGGAATACTTCAGGTGAAATAGCATTTTGCGGACCAAAAGCAGTGAATATCTTACCCATTAGTCCGGTGGGATCGAACCCGGTTAAGAAAAAGAGAGCAAATAGTATTGCCACAACGAAAAGTGCTCCCCCTGTGATCCTGGCATTTGATTTAAGGTTTTTATAAATCAGCATTATCATCCCTGCTATCCCACCTACAACTGCAAGCATAGATGGTAATGTAAAGAACAGGTTAGTGAAGGGACCCACATCTTTTACAGTATAATCCCTGGCAAACAGGGTAAGCGTAAGCCCGTTCTGGTGAAATGACATCCAGAAGAATATCACCACTACAAAGACAAGTACCAGTGCTGTAATCCTGGCACGCTCTTCCTTTCTTGAACTGAGTATTATCCAGGTAACAAACCCCGTAAAAAGGCCAAACGCAAAACCATCAGGCCAGCCTACCTGTTTGATAAAGTGCAGACCGAAAGCTGTAACGCCCATGGCCACAATGGCTGCAACGAGCGTTGTAGGTATAAAGTCGATTTGTTCTGTTTTGACAGAGGTCGCCTTTTTTTCCTTATTTGGCAGGAACCTGTTGAAAATGGCATAAACTATCAGTGAAATGACCATGGCACCGGCAGCTATTCCGAATGCGTAGTTGTACCCTTTTGAGAAAACTTCGAGGTACGAGTCAGCAAAGGAGGAAAGATCTGTTACAGGACCTGCAAAATTGACCTTGTCGGCAAGCTGCTGGAATGTGGTCGTATCGGAGAGAGTTCCGTTAATATACTGGTGACACAGCGAAGGAAGTGATCCGTCATGTGCAAATCCGTTCACCTTCAACCACCAGTTTCTCATCCCGGTTGCAGCAAAAGGAGCAAAGAAGGCTCCGACATTTATCCCCATATAAAAGATCATAAAAGCTGAATCCCTGAGTTTTGAGTACTGCGGATCGTCATACATCTGTCCCACAACAGCCTGAAGGTTACCTTTAAAGAGACCATTCCCAAGTGCAATTGTAAACAGGCCAATGATAGTTACCGTAAGTGACATGCCGGGCACTGCCATTATAACATACCCTGCAAACATTATGACAATGCCGGCAAATATTACAAGCTTGTATTTCTTTGTAGAGTCAGCAAGAATACCTCCTACCAGGGCAAGTGCATAAATGCTGAAATAAAACCAGCTGTATATCCATCCTGCCTTTTCAGCTGAGAGTCCGAATTTTGCCTGAAGAAAAAGCACCAGAATGGCCATCATGGTATAGAAGCCGAATCTTTCGCCCATATTTGAAAAGAAGGCGACCAGCAATCCTTTTGGATGATTTTTTAACATATTACCTATTATAAGTTTATTACGAGAAAAACAGTGTCGTTAAAACCAGATAAAACATCCTGTGAATAAGGTCAGGAGAATCTACCATTTAAGCCGATTCCCGGCAAATATATTAATCTTTTTATTAGTAAAAAACGAACTTTCTTTCTATAACCCGGCGAGAAGTATAAATTTGTGAAATATTGGGATAAAACATGAAAATATTTCTTTGCACCCAGATCCGTGAGATAGACCAGATAACTGTCAGAGATGAACCGGTTTCGCCTGCCGGTCTTATGGAAAGAGCTGCATCTGTATTATTTAACTGGATTGCATCACGTTTCGAACGCCCGGTACGTATACTCATCTTTACCGGACCTGGAAATAACGGAGGAGACGGGCTGGCACTCGCCAGGATGCTGGCAGGCGACAGGTTCAATGTTTTGGTTTACCATGTTGATGTCTCTGCCAATACTTCAGAAGAATGGCAAAGAAACAGGATCAGGCTTCAAAACGAAACCTCAGTTCCGTTTAATATCATAAAGAGAGAGGTGGATTTTCCTGTTATCACCAAAGATGACCTGTGTATAGATGCCATTTTCGGTTCGGGACTTTCAAGACCGGCCGAAGGCCTGGCCGCCACGATCATCAGATATATCAATAACCGGGCCCCGGAAGTTGTTTCTATCGACATCCCCTCAGGATTGTTCGGGGAAGATAACAGCAACAATAATTATGAGAATATAATAAAAGCCACATACACCCTCAGTTTCCAGTTTCCGAAATTATCATTCCTGTTTCCTGAGAATCACCCGTACACCGGTGAGTGGGTGGTTCTTCCGATAGGGCTTAGTGATAAAGCCATCAGGGAAACCCCGACCCCTTTTAAACTTGCTGAAATTGAAGATATCCGTTTGCTTCTGAGAAAAAGACAGAAATTCGACCATAAGGGCACTTATGGACATGGACTGCTGGTTGCCGGATCTTTTGAAAAGATGGGAGCCGCAGTGCTGGGAGCAAAAGCAGCACTGAGATCAGGAATTGGTCTTGTGACCTGTCATGTCCCGGCATTGTGTGTTCAGGTAATACAGACAACAATTCCGGAAGCGATGGTTAAACCGGATATAAATGAAAAATATTTAACCGGCATCCCGGAACATGCCGGTTATGATGCTATTGCTATAGGTCCGGGAACAGGAATGGAAAATGATTCGATGGCAGCCGTTAAGACCCTTTTAGGCAACACTCATAAACCGATGGTAATTGATGCCGATGCGATAAATATACTGGGTCTGAACAGGGAGTGGCTGTCATTAATACCGGCAGGCAGTATCCTGACGCCTCATATAAAAGAATTTGAGAGAATTGCCGGCAAAACCGCAAACAGCTTTGAAAGGCTGATGAAACAAATTAATTTTTCAGAAGAGCACAAGTGCATAATTGTTCTGAAGGGAGCCTATACATCTGTATCCTCACCCGATGGTTCTGTGTTTTTTAACAGTACCGGAAATCCGGGAATGGCAACAGCCGGTTCAGGGGACGTTCTTACAGGAATTATCCTATCTTTGATGGCAGGGGGATATGAGCCTGAAAAAGCAGCAAAAGCAGCAGTGTTCATTCACGGACTGGCCGGAGACATTGCTGCCGGTGAAAAAGGATATGAGTCACTTATTGCTTCTGATATAATTGAAAGCATCGGGAGTGCATTTAAGAGGATCACCTGTCGCTGAGATAAATGGCTGAGTGTATAAAATAAAACAGAGCTAAGTGTAGTTTTAAAGTGAAAAAATATTTGATTATGAAGATGGTTTTTAAAATATTCCTGTTCATTTCTTCGATTCTGGTATCCGGCTCATGTGCTGTGAATAACAGTAGTGCAGGACAAAAAATTATTGTGACACCTCTGTCGGATAAGATAACCCTTTCTGACGGAGCTCTCGTATATGGACTGCCCCAGACAGTTATTGACATAATTGTTGAAACTGAAAGAGTGATAGAACGTCCGGGCCCATATGCCCGTTATGCCGGAGATCTTCTTGGTCTGACAGATATTATCAGTACAGAGAGTGAACACTGGTCGGTAAAGAGTATTACGTTAAAATCGCACGAAGAGCTTGATCCGTCCGAATTCTACGTAATTGAAAGCAATACTCTTTTTCAGACCAATGTGCTTTCCCTGAAGAAAGCAGGTCTGATTCTTGACCTGAACCCTGATGTTCTCCCCCATGAGGAAAATAATTTCCAGGGAAAGGATTATAATATTGATGCAACCCGGATTCTTGATCTTGGTGCTGATGAGTATTTTCTATCGCAGCGCGATACGGCTTACAGGATGGTAAATGTAGATACAGCATTCATAAAGATACCATACCTGGTTGAAAAGAAGAGAAAGCTGACAATAGATCAGCTTGCAGAGAAAGCTGCAGTAAGGCTTATGGAGATGCGCGAGGGTAAACATCTTATTCTTACCGGCGAAGCAACTGTTTTCCCTCAAAATGATGCTGCCATCAGGGAAATGAACCGGTTGGAACAAGAGTACACCGAACTCTTTGCCGGAAAAACATTTACTGAGACAAAGACATTCAGGTATCAGATAATACCACGTAAAGAGATGACCGGTAAACAGATCCCGGTGTTCATGTTCTCTGAGACTACAGGCCCTTCAGCTACTCCGGGCGGCACAGGGAAAACGGTTACTGCCACCTTCATACCCGAACAGAAGACAAAGGAGCTGTCGCTGATACCAACGAAGGCGGAGCCGCAGAAAAAAGGGTATGACAACTTATATTACAGGGTACCTGATGTTGCAATACTTAAGATCTCTGTTGACGATGATGTTCTCACCAGTTCCAGGATGCTGGTCTATCAGCTTGGACAGGTAATTCATTTGCCGGCAAACTACATTATCGGGAAATGATGAATCCTTTTAAAAAATAGTCTGGGGAGATTGTGTAAACATTAAGGTCAGTGTGCCTGAGATATAAAGACACACTTACAGGCCATGTGGCACTCTATTCAATTTTTCCTTTAAAACTTTTCTGATAATCTTCCCATTTCTGAGATTCAAAAGCCTGGTCGGCAAAATAACTCAGAAGGATTTCCATCTCTTTGGGTTGCCTGAATCCCGGAACCGGAGATACCTGGTATTTTTTATCTTTCTGGGTCATAAAAACAACTGTCGGATAGGAGAGACGTCCCTGCAGAAGTGCTACGGCAAGCTGGTGTGCTTTTCCCGCCTTCCCGTCATTTATGAATGTCGTTCCCAGGAATGTTATACTCTCATTACCTTCAGCGTTAAACTTGACAGGATAAAACTTTGTATTCAGAATTTCTGCAATGACTGAATTTGAAAATGTTTCCTGATCCATTTTTTTACACCACCCGCACCAGTCGGTATAGGTATCAATAAAAATAGGTTTCGGTGTCTGCCTGCTAAGCTGTTCAGCCTCCTGCAACGTATGCCATTTAACTTCAGGTTTCTGTGTATAAGCCTCTAAAGCAAAGGCTGAAAATATCATTATTGTTAAAAATCTATTCATCATAATATAATTTCTATCTTAATGGTATGATGTAACCCACATCTCTTAATCTTTTATACCTGCGTACTTGTGTCTGCAATACATGTGGGTTTCATCTTTTTTTATATTTTCCAGTAGCAAATTCTATGCAAATTAAAATAAATATTTGCGTAAGTAATTCTTTTCATCGTCTATTTAACTAAAAAACAACCCATAATCGTTTTAGTTCATCTTAACTTTTGTTTCCCGGAAGTATGATTGAAATAATTTTTTACATTTACCAGTCTTTTCGATAATACTTAAATATTTATATGGAAACAATAACTAATACTTTGCGCGACTCTAAGACAGCCCGCTGGACTGCACTGGCCATTGTGTCATTCACAATGCTCTGTGGTTATTATCTTACTGATGTGATGGCTCCGCTGAAACCAATGCTCGAAAAAGAGCTTCTGTGGAACAGTGCCGAGTATGGCTTTTTCACAAGTGCATACGGATGGTTCAATGTATTCCTTCTTATGCTGATCATTGGCGGGATAATCCTCGATAAAATGGGAGTCAGGTTTACAGGTAAGATGGCAACGATTACAATGGTTATCGGGACAGCTATAAAATACTGGGCAGTATCGACAAATTCGCTTGATAACGTGCAGTTGCTCGGAATGAAAGGTCAGGTTCTGATTGCCGCGTTGGGTTTTGCTATTTTTGGTGTAGGTGTCGAGGTGGCAGGCATCACTGTCTCGAAAATAATTGTAAAATGGTTCAAGGGAAAAGAACTTGCCCTTGCCATGGGACTTGAAATGGCGACGGCCAGGCTTGGTACAGCGCTTGCTTTATCAACATCAGTTCCTGTTGCTGCTGCCTTCGGGAAAGTCTCCGCACCCATACTCATTTGCCTGATAATGCTTTGTATTGGAATGATAGCATTCTTTATCTATACATTCATGGATAAGAGGCTCGATAAATCTGTCGCTGCTGAAGCTGACAGAACCGGCAGTACAGAAAGTGAAGAATCTTTCAGAATGGCTGACATCATGTTCATTGTAAAAAACAAGGGGTGGTGGTACATAGCGATTCTCTGCGTTTTATTCTATTCGTCAGTATTTCCGTTTCTTAAGTATGCATCTGATCTCATGGTAAATAAATTCGGGGTTGACGAGTCGGTTGCGGGGATCATTCCCGGGTTGCTGCCATTTGGCACTATCCTGCTCACACCCCTCTTTGGCAATGTTTATGACCGCAAGGGAAAAGGAGCTTCAATAATGATAATCGGAGCTATCCTTCTGATCGTGGTGCATGCACTTTTTTCGGTTCCTTTTCTTAATCAGACGCCGGTGGCAATTCTGCTGATAATAGTACTTGGAATAGGTTTTTCGCTGGTGCCATCGGCAATGTGGCCGTCAGTTCCAAAAATCATTCCGGAAAAACAGCTTGGAACCGCATACGCAATGATATTCTGGGTGCAGAACTGGGGATTGATGGGAGTACCTGCTCTTATCGGATGGGTACTCAATAAATATTGCATAACAGGAACCCGGCTTGTAGACGGGGTGGAAGTATCAAACTATAATTATACAGTACCTATGATAATTTTCACCTGCTTCGGAATTCTTGCGCTGGTTTTCGCATTTCTTCTCAAAGCGGAGGATAAAAAGAAAGGTTATGGCCTGGAACTGCCAAATATCAAAAAATAACCGGATCCGGAAAAACGGTTGAAGACATTTTTCATGGCAACATGCTGAAAAGTAGCAGGGAAGGATAAACCTTAATCCCTGCTTTTTTTATTTTGAACCAATTATTCCGTCATTTGTATTATTATATATCAATTCTAACTATATGTCATCAAACGAATTCTCAAAATCTCAGGTTTTTGGTTTCAGTACATCGGTGGAGTATGCCGAAGGTGCAATTGTAAGCAAAACAGTATTAAAAAAAGAGACCGGGAATATTTCACTTTTTGCATTTGACAAAGGTGAAGCATTAAGTGAGCATACAGCTCCTTTTGATGCTTTGATACAGGTTGTCGACGGTAAAGGTGAAATTATTATAGGGGGGAAGCCTTATTTACTGGAATCAGGTCAGAGTATTATAATGCCTGCCGGAATTCCTCATTCAGTAAAGGCTGCTGAACGTTTTAAAATGGTGCTTACAATGATAAAAAGCAACTGATCTGTTGTCCGGGAACTGATCAGTGAACAGGGTTGCAGGCTGTGATGGTTACTTCGCTCACCTGCTCCCCTGAATAAGATTCCAATTTATTAAGCCATCTTAATTAAAATGGCCTTGATTGTATCGGTAACGTCTTCCTCTTCATCAACGCACCTTTCAAGGATCTCCAGTATCTTATTGTTTTTGAGCAGTTCAGCAGGGTCTTTTTCCTTTTCAAAAAGCTCAGATACAGCTACATAATAATATTCATCAACTTTGTGTTCGATTTCGGTGACCGTGGCGCATGCCCGGGTAATTTCCTCCTTGTTTGCAGCAGCATCGCTTAAACAATGTATACAAGTCTCGATCTCTTTTGCAGCCAGATATATCATTTCAGCCATCTCCTTGTAAACAGGCATAAGCTTTTTTGGTTTATAAAGACATATCCTGCGGCTTACACCATTTATCGAATCAACTACATCATCGATATGGGCGGTAAGTTCATGTATATCCTCCCTGTCGAAAGGAGTAATGAACGACTTGTTCAGCTGCTGGTAAGCCCTGTCGGTGATCTCGTCACCTATATGCTCCACATTTTTAATCTCCTTATTGATCCTTTCGAATTCTTCAATTTCTGTACTCAGCATTAACTGTTTGAGCAACTCTGCTGCCCTGACGAGATTTTTTGCATCTTCCTCAAAGAGCGGATGAAAAGAGTGATCTTTCGGAACAAAAAACTTAAGGAATTTATCAATATTCATAATTCTGATTTTTTAATATACAAATTTATTTAATTTATCCAATTGAAGAAAAAATACATAATGGATCCAAATATCCCGGATATTGGGATTGTAAGCAACCACGACCAGAAGATCTTTTGTGTCACACCCCATTTCACTGCAGAGACACCTTTTGTGGCTCCTACACCAATTATTGCTCCTGTTATTGTGTGTGTTGTACTTACCGGTATTCCAAAATGAGTCGCACCGAACAATGTGATCGCTCCGGCAGTTTCAGCACAAAAACCCTCAAAGGGTTTAAGCTTGGTGATTTTCTGCCCCATCGTTTTTACAATCCTCCATCCGCCGAAGAGTGTTCCTAAAGCAATGGCTGCCTGGCAGGAGAGGACTGTCCATAATGCTATCTTATCATCCTTTGTTGTCAAACCTGAGATTATCATTGCCACCCAGATTATACCCATTGATTTCTGAGCATCATTACCTCCGTGGCCAAGACTAAAAGCGGCTGCTGACAAAAGCTGCAGCCTTCTGAAATGTTTATCAATACCTGAAGGCGTATACTTTCGTGAAATGTAAAGCACAATTGATGAAATAAAAAAGGAAAATATCATTCCTAATAATGGAGCTAAAACGATAAAAACCACAATTTTCAAAACTCCGCTTATTATAACTGAACTTATACCGGAACTGACAATGGCAGCACCCACCAGCCCTCCGACCAGAGTATGCGACGAGCTGGACGGGAGTCCCAGCCACCATGTAATAAGATTCCAGATTATTGCTGCTACAAGAGCCGCTGCAATAACAGACAGATTAATAACATCGGGGTTAATTACTCCCTTACCCATTGTTGTGGCTACCCTTAGCGGGAAAACAGCAAAAGCAATAAAATTAAAAATGGCTGCCAGCAGTACTGCTGAAAATGGAGACAGGACTTTTGTTGAAACTACCGTAGCTATCGAGTTTGCAGAATCATGGAAACCGTTAATAAAGTCAAATACAAGAACCAGAGCGATAATAAAATATAAAAAGCTCATTTTGTCAGGTTAAGAAATTTTCGGAAAGCAATCCAATAAACAGTGTTAATGGTGAAATGTATATTGCTCATTAAATGATAATTACTGGATCACCTTGAATGTATTTCAGGTTGGCTAAAATTACTAACTATGGGTCAATATACAATACGATTAGTTGTTAAGTTTTTATTACATTTTATTGAGACGGATAACTGTGTGATTAATTGGCCCTTAAACTGAATAAAACCGTTTTTTGTTATTTTTTTTATTAATGTATTTTCTTAATTTTATGAAATAATCTGAAATAACGTTTAAAACATTATACCATGAGTGAAATTCAAAAACTTGAACCAAAAGCAGTCTGGAATCATTTCCATGAAATAACACAGATTCCCCGTCCTTCGAAAAAAGAAAAGAAGATAGCCGGATATGTAATAGAATTCGGTAAGAAACATAATCTTGAAACAATAGTTGACAAGACAGGGAATATTATAATACGTAAGCCTGCCTCAAAAGGTATGGAAAACAGAAAGGGAGTGATACTGCAATCACATCTGGATATGGTTCCCCAGAAGAACAGCGATAAAAAGCACGATTTTGAAAAGGACCCTATTGAAACAATTATCGATGGTGAATGGGTTAGGGCAAACGGGACCACCCTTGGATCGGATAATGGTATCGGAGTGGCATCCACTCTGGCTGTACTTTCCTCAAAAGATATTGTTCATGGCCCGCTGGAAGCTCTGTTTACAATTGATGAAGAGACAGGTATGACAGGAGCATTCGGGTTAAAGAAAGGATTACTGAAAGGAGATATCCTTATGAACCTCGACTCGGAAGACGAAGGTGAGCTATATGTCGGATGTGCCGGAGGTATTGACGTAAGTATCACCAAAAATTACGGACAGGAGAAGACCCCTTCGGGGATGACAGCTTTTCGTATTGAGGCAAAAGGACTTAAAGGAGGGCATTCAGGTGTGGATATTGCTCTCGGCAGGGCAAACTCAAATAAAATAATGTTCCGGTTTCTTATGCAGGCTGAATCCGATTTCGGCATAAGGATTTCGGAAGCAGGAGGTGGCGACCTGCGTAATGCCATTCCTCGTGAATCCTACGCAGTAGTGCTGTTACCCGATATAAAGACAGCTGCCTTCAAAAAATTCGTCAAAGAGTATGAAAAGATGTACAGGGCCGAATTCGCTGACACCGAACCCTCGTTATCTTTTACAATCAGTAAAGTTGAACTGCCGGCAAAGGTCATGAAGGAAGCTGACCAGTTCAGGATTATCAGGGCGGTCTTTTCATGTCCTAACGGTGTCCAGAGGATGAGTCAGGCTATGAAAGGTCTTGTTGAGACTTCAAATAACCTTGCCATTGTAAAATGTGCCGATGGAAAATTTGAGACTTATTGCCTGACACGCAGTTCTGTTGATTCGTCAAAGGAGGCAACGGCATGGAAAATAGCTGCAGTTTTTCATCTGATAGGAGCTGAGGTGTCTCTTTCAGGTAGTTACCCGGGATGGAAACCGGATATGAATTCTCCTGTCCTGAAGGCCATGAGCGGGGTTTATGAAAAGAAATTCGGGAAGATCCCGGAAATTAAGGCCATTCACGCCGGACTTGAATGCGGCATAATCGGAGGCTTCTATCCGGGCCTTGACATGATATCATTCGGTCCAACGATCAGGTATCCCCATTCGCCTGACGAGAAAGTTAACATACCCTCGGTAAAGAAATTTTTTGACTTTTTGTGTGAATCGCTGAAACAGGTACCTGTTAAATAATTATGCTGAGTTAAAGAAGGAGGTGCGTCCGGCGACAGTCAGCCTGTTACCCGGGGGCACCTCTTTATTCTGCTTTAATTTCGGCAAGGATATCGTCCTTCATAACATTTGTATTGGCTTTAGCCAGAACTTTGATGACCTGGCCGTTCACAGGCGACAGAATTTCATTCTGCATCTTCATAGCCTCAAGAATAACCAATGGTTCACCTTTACGTACAGTGATTCCTTCGCGTACAAGTACATCAATAATCTTACCAGGCATAGGAGCTTTTACATATTCTTTTTCAGTTTTCCCCTTAACCGAATTCAGTACTTTCATCCTTTTGAGCGAAAAAGGAGTCTCAACAGTGAATGTATAGCTGATATCATTAAAAAGTATCTCGTACCTGTTCTGGCGCGAACGCACTATTTCAACCGGATATTTACGATTCTTCCAAAGTATGTATGTCCCATATTTTTCGTCAGATTTCAGTTTTACCTCGTAATCTCTTTTCCCGATCCTTATGGAGTGCTTCAATGGTTGTGAAAAGCTATATCTCCTCTTCTCTGAAGAAAGGGCATACAGTTTTTTAATACCTGATTTTTCGCCTTGCATATTTAATCAATTGAATTAAAACTGGTTAATTCTTTTATTAAGCAACCATGGGCTCATCTCTTTCCCATTCCCGAAATCGACATTTATACTGTCGTTCTGAAGGTTCTCTTCAATGAAAAGTTTTGTGGCTAGCCATGCGGCCAACATCTCCTCGTACTCACTGTTAAGGTAAAATTTATCAAGGTCCTTTTCAATAAACGCAGTCGTGAAATTCCCTTCCTGGAACTTCTGGTTCCTGACCAGCATCCTGAAGAAGGGGAGTGTTGTCTTGGTTCCTTTTATCCACACCTTATCAAGGGCAAGTTTACAGTTTTTCAGTGCATCTTTCCGGTCTTTTCCTTTAATGATCAGTTTGGCTATCATCGAATCGTAACTTGGCACAATTGCGGAACCAGGCTGCACCCCGGTATCAACCCTGATATTTGTACCGGAGGGGAGACTGATTTTTTCAATTTTCCCGGGATCGGGAGCGAAACCTGCCTGAACATCCTCAGCATTTATCCTGCATTCAATTGCCCACCCTGTAAGCTTTATATCCTGCTGACGGTATTTAAGAGCTTCACCTGCGGCAATACGTATTTGCTGCTCAATCAGATCAATCCCGGTAATCATTTCCGTTACTGTGTGCTCGACCTGAATTCTTGTATTCATCTCCATGAAATAGAAGTTCCTGTCAGAGTCGAGAAGGAATTCTACCGTACCAGCCGAATGATATTTAACTGCCTTTGCAATCTGAACAGCAATTCTGCCCATCACCTCCCTGAGATTATCATCAAGAGCCATGGAGGGCGCCTCTTCCAGTAATTTCTGATGCTTCCTCTGTATGGAACACTCTCTTTCACCAAGATGAATTACATTCCCTTTGGTGTCTCCCAGGATCTGAAATTCAATATGTTTGGGATTCTCGATATACTTTTCGATGAAAACCGAAGGATCGTTAAAGGCTTTTTCAGCCTCTTTGCTGGCAACGATGAACATCTTCTCCATCTCCCCGGCATTCCTTACGATCCTCATGCCTCTTCCTCCACCTCCCGAAGCAGCTTTGATTATGACCGGATATCCGATCTTATCTGCGACCGTAACAGCTTCCTCTTCGCCGGCAATATTTCCTTCACTTCCCATTGCCATCGGAATACCTGCTGCAAGAGCTATCTTCCTTGCTATGGTCTTATTACCCATTTTATATATGGCATCAGGGGAGGGACCTATGAATATCAGTTTATTATCCTGGCATTTCTGCGCGAAATAAGCATTTTCGGCCAGAAATCCATAGCCCGGGTGCACCGAATCGGCCCCAGATTTAACTGCTATCTCAATCAGTTTATCAATGTTAAGGAATACAGGGATCTCAGATACATCTTCAGAATTATCATATACGACATCAGCAAGTGACACATACATCGCGGTCGGCTCAACAGCAGTCTTGACAGCAACAGTTTCGATTTTCATCAGTTTTGCTGTTTTCATGATCCGGACCGCAATTTCACCCCGGTTTGCTATCAGTATTCGCTTTATCTTCATGTTTTAATAATCTTAATTTTGCAGGGCTTAATCAGGCTGAAACAATACTCATGAATTATCTGCAGGTAAATCATCAGGCCCCAGCTTCTATAACGGCATGTTACCATGCTTTCGTGCAGGAACCTTTACCCATTTATTATTAAGGGCAGCAAACGCCGAAATTATCTTCTGTCTTGTAACAGCCGGATCGATCACTTCGTCAATATAACCGCTTTCATCTGCGATGAACGGATTCGCTATCTTATCACGATATTTTTTGACAAGCTCTTTTTTCAGTTCGGCCGGATTTTTTGATTCAGCCAGCTCTTTCCGGTATAAAATTGCCACTGCACCATCGGGCCCCATCACAGCTATCTCAGCAGATGGCCATGCAAAACTGAAATCTCCTCCAAGGTTTTTGCTGTTCATTACAATAAAAGCGCCTCCATATGCTTTTCTCAGGATAACGGTTATTTTGGGAACGGTTGCCTCGCTGTAAGCAAACAGCATTTTAGCCCCGTGACGTATAATTCCCGCATGTTCCTGATCAACACCCGGTAAAAATCCGGGTACATCCTCCAGTGTAAGCAGGGGGATGTTGAAAGCATCGCAAAACCTTATGAACCTTGCTCCTTTTGTAGAGGAATTAATATCCAGAACCCCTGCCAGTACTTTTGGCTGATTTGCTACTATACCTGTAGTTTTACCCTTAAGCCTGGCAAAACCTGTCACCAGGTTTGGTGCAAAAAGTTCAGACGTCTCGAAAAAACTGTTCCGGTCAACTATAAGATTAATTACCTCCTTGACATCATAGGCTTTATTGGGGTCATCCGGAACAATATCACGCAATTTTTCATTTATATCGTTTACTGAGCCGTCATCAGCCAGAAGCGGAGGGTTTTCCACATTATTTGATGGCAGATAGGAGAGAAATTTCTTAAGAGCAAGGATCGTATTCTCCTCGTCGTCGTATATCATGTGAGCCACACCACTTTTCTGAGCATGTATCTCTGCACCTCCAAGCTGGTCGGACGAGACGTCTTCATTCAGAACCTCCTTAACGACATTTGGCCCGGTAACAAACATATAACTTGTGTGGTTTGTCATAAAGACGAAATCGGTGAGGGCCGGGGAGTATACAGCACCTCCGGCAGCAGGGCCCATAATGACTGATATCTGAGGAATTATCCCTGAAGAATGGATTATATTCTGAAAAATTGTTGCATAACCGCTAAGACTTGCAACTCCCTCCTGAATCCTGGCACCACCCGAGTCAATCAGACCTATTATCGCTGAACCCATTTTAAGCGCCATCTCCTGGATTTTTGCTATCTTTTTTGCATGCACAATTCCCAGCGATCCTCCCATAATAGTAAAATCCTGTGCATAAGCAAAAACAAGCCTCCCGTTTACCTTGCCATGACCAACAATTACACCGTCGCCAAACGATTTTTCGACTTTCCCGAATTCAACGGGCTGTCCGGCCGGAGTGACAAATGCATCTATCTCCTCAAATGTACCTGCGTCGAATAGTAAATTTATCCTCTCCCATGCAGTAAGCTTTCCCTTGGAGTGCTGTTTTTCAGCCTGTTTGGGACTATATTGTTTTTTAATAGCCTCCTGACGCTCAACAAAGGCCTTGTAATACTTTCCCGATAACTCCATATTCAATTAATAAATTAAATAACAGCAATATATTATGATTAAAGTCAGTCCCTTGAATAATTCAGAGTAAATAAACGGTTCCAAAAATAGTCAATATAAGCCTAATTCCAAAAAAATCTTTCGACCAATGACGGAAGTAAAAACGTATATATTTAAATATCACCAATATATACCTTGCCGTTATTCGACCGGGAAGGTTTTAAAAGATAAATCAGGGTGAATTCATTTCACCGGTTCAGTTTATAACGGGATACGGACTACGAGAGAAAAATGTAATTGCAGATCCTTGTTATGTGCCTTTCTAACGTGGTTTGAAAAGTCCCTCTTCCTTCGACCCGAGCAACCCTGCATCGAGCATCGACTTGCTTGCAATCTTCAGATCTTTGATCATAGCCGGCGTGACAACCTGGAAATGATGCAGTGATTCTATTTTGTCTCCTATATATTCCAGGTCTTCATCGGTAACAGTCCATCTTTTAGAGTCAAAGATCCTCAGATCCAGCGGAAGGGAATATGACCTCAGGGACTTATATCCGTCGATATTGAAAAAGAAGTCAAAATATGACATAATCAATTCTCTGATTGAACGATAAACAGGTTCCCTGTAACGGAGAGAGGTGAAGTTGGATTTTGCAACTGCGCCCCAGTATCCATTTTTCCGGAAAACTGCTATCACGTGGTCATCATCGTTTTCGGCCAGCATATCGACTATAAGGGGTTTATAGCCTAAATGTCCCAATACTGCTGCCGCAAAGAGCGCTCCTTCAAAACAGTGAGCTGATCCTTTCTTAATTACCCACCTGGGAGACCTGCATTCATAAGCAGGATTGTACTCAATTAAATCAAGATATTCCTGAATGGAAAAGGGATCTTTGAACCCTGCCAGGAATTCAAGCTCTTCCCGGCTCCAGCCTGAATCTTCAGAAGTAAAAGCCATATCATTCAATGTTAATTGTAATCTGATTCTTGTTCTTATCCTTTGACATTTCCTGCCTGAAGTCCCCTGATTATTTTTTCCATCTTCTCATATTGTTCTTCCATACTCGCCACTAACCTCAGCTGCGCTCTTGTCCGTTGAAGATTATGGTTTACATGGTGGATCTTGAAATAATTATCACCATCAAGAAAATCGGTAAGGAATCTTACTGCAATGGTATAGGTAATAAGTTGTGGCGCAAACGCAAGGTACTCTTTTTCAGTTTTATTCAGGATGCTTTCTGTCTCAGGCAGATAACCTTTTGCGAAAGCTTCGAAGAGGGTAATGTCCATTCCGACCTTCGAAAGATCTTCTTCGTCTTCAGCAGCAGTGTTTGCAGCGGTTCTGATTGAATCACCGAAATCATAGTGTACATAGCCCGGCATCACCGTATCAAGGTCTATAACGCATAAAGCCTTGTCATTACTATCGAGCAGGATGTTGTTGAATTTCGTGTCGTTGTGGGTTATACGCAGAGGGATACGGCCTTCTCTGCCCAGTTTCAGAATGATCTTCATCTTTTCAGCCCTTTTCATGACAAAAGCAATTTCCGCTGCGGCAGCTGATGCCCTGTTCAACCTGTCAGCATCAAGAGTCATAATGAAAGATTCAATCCTTTTTTCAATATCATGGAACCATGGAATAGTTTCATGCAATGGTTTCCCGGGAAGATCTGAAAGCATGGCCTGAAATCTTCCGATTGCCTTACCTCCTTCAAAGGCTTTGCCGGGAGTATCAACAATATTGTACGAATGATGGTCTGAGATGAAGATGTACATTCTCCAGTAACTGCCTTCCTTGTCAGTCAGCCAGCTTTTGCCCTCTTTTGTCGGGACCAGGCTGAGACACTCCCTTTTCAGATCGGATCCGGGGATAACAAGAAGCTTATTGTACAGATGCTTTGTTACCCTTTCAATATTTTCCTGCAATTCCGGAATTTTCCTGAAGACTCTGTTATTAAGCTTCTGAAGTATATAGTTGTCTTTATCGGGTTCAGCCGTCTTTATCATGAAAGTATCATGGATATGCCCGCTCCCGAAGGGCTCACCGGCCAGAAAAGTGCCTTCAGCCTCAAACAGGTTGAATAGTTTACCAAGATCGCTCCCCATCTCTTATTTTCCCGCTTTATAACCTGAAAAGGCATAATACATGATCACCAGATAGGAAGGAACACAGATCCAGTAAGCTGTCTGAGTTGACACCACAGCAAGTTTACCGTACAATAATGGTAAAATTGCCCCGCCCGCAATAGCCATTACAAGCATTGCAGATCCTGTTTTGGTGAATTTTCCCAGACCACTTAAAGCAAGAGGCCAAATGGCAGGCCAAACCAGAGCATTAGCCAGTCCGAGCAGTGCTACAAATAAAACTGTAAGCGGCAAAACGAGTTCAAGTGGTTTAAAGGTTATCAGGTCGACAAAGGGCAGGGTAAATACAATTCCGGGAGGAGAGAGGATAGCCCCAAGTGAAAATAAAACGCCAAGTATAGTACATATTTTCAGCGCATTACCCTGGCTCAGATACTTCGGGATGAAAAATATCCCAAGTAAATATCCGATTATCATCGAAAGGAGTGTAAGTGAAGTATAATACTTTGCCGAATCCATGCTGATCCCAAGCGATTGCCCGTACCGTATTATACTGTCGCCGGCAATAACTTCAACTCCGACATAAAAGAAAACGGCAACGACACCCAGGAGAAGGTGAGGAAATTGCCAAATGCTGCTTTTTCTTTCGTTTGTCTCACCTGTCTGTATATCTTCGGCATCGGTGTCAACTTCAGGGAGGTGAACAAAACGCAGGAGAAGGCCCAGCAGAATAAGGATTATTGCCATTATAATGTAAGGCATTATTGCTTTCCGGGACATTTCATCAAGAATGACAGCCCTTGAGACTGCGTCAGCGGCATCAGCCAGATTCTTTTCAAGGATATGTGAATCTTTCAGTATTACCGATGCCAGGATAATAGGGGCAATTGCACCGGCAAATTTATTTGCTATACCCATTATACTTATCCTTTTAGCTGCACTCTCCCTGGGTCCGATTATTGTAATATAAGGGTTTGATGCCGTCTGAAGGAGAGCCATACCTGTTCCTTCAATAAACAGACCGGTGAGGAAGAGGGCGAATGTACGGGTAAGGGCAGCAGGTATGAAAATAAGTGACCCTGCAGACATGATCCAGAGACCCGTTGCCATACCGTTTTTAAACCCTGTCTTTTTAAGGAGAGCCGACGACGGCAGTGCCATTAACAGATATGAGACATAGAACGCAAACGTCACAAAATAAGCCTGAAAATCGTTAAGCTCACAGACTGTCCGTAAAAATGGAATCAGGATTCCGTTTAACCATGTAACAAAACCAAAAATGAAAAAGAACAACCCTATGATTGTAACTGAAAAAATATAATCTTTTCTGCTTATTGTTACCTGAGATATCTTGTCACTCATATCCGACTTTTATTTTGGGCTATTGATTTTTCTCTTGATTTGACTCCAAGATAACCTCCATGGTGTCTCTTTGAATATTCCACATTATCAAATTTGATTTTTTCCATCATCAGTACAACCAGAGCATCGCCGATTACTGTAAAGACTGTTGTGGAAGTCGTTGGAGTCAGACCGAGGGGACACACTTCGGGAGGTGCTCCTGTAAGTATAAAGTGATCAGCCTTCTGTGCAAGAGGACTCTCTCCGTTTCCCGTGATTACAATAACCGGGATTGAGGGGAAAAGGTTGTTTTTCAGGTCTATAAGCTCAATGATCTCTCTTGTCTTACCCGAGTTGGATATAGCCAGTAATACATCATTTTTCTGCAAAATACCCAGATCACCATGCTGCGCTTCACTGGGATGCAGGAATACTGCAGGTGTCCCGGTAGAACTGAATGTTGTGGCAATGTTATGTGCAATCTGTCCTGCTTTACCCATTCCGCTTGTGACCAGTTTTCCATTTTTTGTATGAACGTGCCTGTGAATAAGCTCTATAACCTTCTGATAAGTATCTGTGACAGGAATATTCCTGATTGCCACAGCTTCGCTATCAAATATTTTTTCGATCTTCTCTTTCATGCGATATGTTAAAATTATAAAATCAAAGGTATCTAAAAAAATAACCCTGTCATGGCCGGTTCCCCTTTTTTGGACTCCTGGCAGAATAATCTTAAAGATATCTTAATTTATCTTTGATAACCCTGGTTCGCGTTCCGAAAAACAAGGAAATGTCACATTAGCTTCGGACATTTTTTTCAGATTATATCTTTTTTGCAGCTTCCAATATATGGTCATGGTACGGAAATAGAGGTAAAACAGTACATTTTTGTAAAATTTTATCACACTAATATATGTGTTTGTCAAAATATATGATATCCGGATAAAATCTTGTGTATATAACGTAAAACACATCTATAAGACAGAATATCAGCATATAAACCCGAATACAATACTCTGATGTACTGGCATCGTATTTAAATCCCATAAATTTCTTATTCATTTTGACGAACGAACATTGCTGACAATTCAATTGTTGGTATTTGTAAACCATCAACCTGAAACCTATGATTAATGAAAATGGTTCATATCTCAATTACCGTTTGTCAGCAGATGATCCTCTTGACATGATGGATATGCTGCCATACATTTATATTGTTAATAATTCAAAAAAAACGGTGGAGAATATTTCATTGTTAAATAATACGTACCTGGAAGACAATATAAATTTAAATGCCATGTTTTCTGCTGATCAAAACGCTCTGGAGCGTACCGCTTATAATCCTGTTTATACCAACCTGGTTGCCGAAGGTGATGAAAACTTTTTTCATTACCTGAACTATCTGGGATTGACATCTGAGCCAAATTTGCTGGTTCTTTCATCAAAACATCATTATTATTATGATGATGATGATCTTAGGGGGGTGAAAGTGCTTATCAATCTGAAAAAGCTCAATCTGATAAAACATCTTGACAGTTTTTTGCATATTGTATTCAGGGTATTACCGCCTAAAGCCAGCTTCATAGGATGTTTTACCGATAGCAGAACAACGAGGGGTAAAGGGCTCCCATTTTCCCATACAAATACAATATTTAACAGGTTTATGAATTTTATTGATTCACGAACAGAAAGGAATCTTGATAAAAATGAGGTATCCAGATTACTTGAATCACATGGATTTAAAATTATTGATATGACAGAAATAGAAGGCCGGATATACTTTACCGGTCAGAATAAAAGGATGTTGGCAGAATAGATTCTCTATACTTTGATTTTCAGAATTCGGGTTTTACAAACTTAACAGGGCGCCAGTGGGCGCCTTTCCTTTTTTACCACCGGAACCTTGTGATGGCTATTTTCGTTCCGCTCACGAGCTCGTCGTAATGCTCCCCGGTTCGAACCCGTTACACTCCTTCGGTTCCAGTACCTCCGGATGCAAAAAGCCGTCTGAAACGGCTTTTATTACGTGAACCTGAAGGGACTCGAACCCCCAACCTTCTGGTCCGTAGCCAGATGCTCTATCCAATTAAGCTACAGGTCCATTATACTTTCGCGATCGCAAATATAACGAAATTTTTATTTTAAGGAATATTATTTACTTTTATTTGTCTGATGAGTACAAAAACACTAATGTGTATGTAATTGATTATCAATCATAAAATATAAGTAATGAACAAAGCTTTTAAGTTAATACTCAAAATAGCGGGAGGTTTTATCCTCTTTGTAATGATTCTCATACTCACAATCCCTGTGCTGTTTAAGGATAAAATCAGGACAAAAGTGGAACAGGTTATTAATGAATCGGTGAATGCCAGAGTCGAATTTAAGGATTACAGACTCGGATTTTTTAAAAACTTCCCGAATCTCGCCTTTTCATTGACCGACCTCTCTGTTACAGGCACCGGAAGCTTCGAAAACGACACACTGGCTGATGTTGGTTCATTTAATCTGGTATTCAACCTTTCGAGTCTTTTCAGGAGTTCAGGATATGAAATAAAAACAATAACTGTTGAAGATGCTTCCATAAATACAATAGTCCTTGAAGATGGAAAGGCAAACTGGGATATAATGAAGGATACCACTGAATCAGAGGCTGAAGAAAGCTCCGGCATGAAAATTTTGCTCAATAAGGTGGCACTCCTGAACAGTGAAGTATCATACACTGATTTCAGTTCAGCTATTAAGGCGTCACTTAAAGGTGTTACCGCCGATTTGTCAGGCGATATGACCATGAGCGAAACAAACCTGAAAATATCGCTTGAAGTGGCCGAATTAAATTATATGATGGATGGGATAAAGTATCTGACCAGGGCAGTCGCTGATTCGAAAATAGATCTGCTGGCTGATCTTGACAGCATGAAATTTACCTTCGGCGAGAATTACCTCACTGTCAACGACCTGAAACTTTATTTTACCGGATGGGTGGCAATGCCCGGCGATGATATTGAAACAGACCTGTCATTTAACACCGGACAGACATCCTTCAAAACCCTTTTGTCGCTGATTCCTGCAATATATACCACCAGTTACAGCGACCTTAAGGCAATTGGCGAATTTGTCCTGAATGGTTCGGCAATCGGGGTCTACAGCGATGCAGACACCACGCTGCCCGACGTTTCTCTGAATCTTGAGGTTAAAAACGGTCTGGTAAGCTATCCTTCGCTGCCTGAACAAATAAGTAATATCAACCTGAAATCAAGGTTTTTTATTGATGGAAAAGATATGGACGGGACAACAGCAGATGTTGAAAATTTCCATATGGAGATGGCAGGCAGCCCATTCGATATGACATTTAGCTTAAGGACACCTGTCAGTGACCCTGATTTTAAAGGCTCATTGACAGGCAAAATAGATCTTGGTGCCCTCTCGAAAGCAATACCGGTTGACAGTATTACAATGACCGGACTGATAGATATGTCAGTTTCCATGGCAGGCAGGCTGTCGATGCTTGAAAATGAAGAATATGAAAAGTTCAAAGCCTCAGGCACCCTGGGTGTCAGAGAGATGATGGTAGCCATGACCGGATATCCGGGATTCAGGATCAACCGGGCCGATTTTAAATTCGCACCGGCATTTGCCGAACTCAGCGGTGGCGATATGAGAATTGGCAACAACAGTGATTTTGAACTGAACGGGCGACTTGAAAATTACATTCCTTATGTCTTTAAAGATGAAATATTGAGGGGGAACCTGTCGCTTAAATCAAAACTTGTGGATATGACAGAGATCATGTCGCTGATGGCCACTGATACCTCAGTAACGGATACAACATCGCTTGAACTGATTAAGATCCCCGAAAATATCGACTTTGATTTCAATGCGCTTGTTGATCAGTTCGTATATGGCAGGATAAGGGTTCAGAATGTCAGCGGGCATATAATTATTAAAGACGGGATACTTACGATGAAGGAGAACGGAATGGATCTTCTGGGTGGAAAAATCATAATGAATGCACAATATGATACCCGCGATACCCTGAAACCTTCGATGAAAGCTGATTTTAAAATGAGCGATGTGTCTGTCAAAGATGCTTTCACAACTTTCAATATGGTACAACAGATAGCTCCTGCAGCAAAAGGGATAGATGGTAAATTCAGTCTGAATCTTAATTACAGCAGCCTGCTTGGAAATAATATGATGCCGGTGATTAACACAATCAGTGGCGGCGGAAAAATTATGTCGGACGAAGTTACTCTTGTTGAATCGGTTACGTATAATACTATGAAAGAGGTTCTTAAACTTGGTGAAAAATATACCAATACCTTTAAAAACCTGAATATCAGTTTCAAAATCAACGATGGGAGAATATTTGTAAGTCCTTTTGATGTTAAGGCGGGTAATATGAAAATGAATATAAGCGGAGATCAGGGAATTGACCAGACACTGAACTATATTGTGAAAACGGAAATTCCCAGATCGGAGCTTGGCAGTTCTGTCAACTCGCTGATAGATAATTTATCGGCCCAGGCTACAGCATTTGGTATAACGTACCGTCCGGCAGATATTATCAAAGTCAATGTTAAAATATCGGGCACTTTCGGGAAACCAACAGTAGCACCATTTTTCGGAGATGCAGCTTCAACAGCAACGACCGGAATTACGGAGGGAGTAAAGGAGACTGCAAAACAGGCTGTTGTTGAAACTATCGACCAGGCAAAGGATAAGGCCAGGAGTGAGGCTGAAACAGAGGCCGATAAGCTGATAAAGGAAGCCGAGGCGAGAGGTCAGCAGCTGAGAGATGAGGCAGCCAGGGCAGCCGAAAAATTACGGAATGAAGCTGATATACAGGCTCAAAGACTGATCACCGAGGCTGAATCCAAAGGGACCGTGGCTAAAATTGCAGCACGGAAAGGTGCTGATACAATTAAGAAGGAAGCAGACAGAAAAGCAGAACAGTTAATTCTTGAGGCAGATAAACAGGCAGTTAAACTTGTTGAAGAGGCGAAAGTAAAGAAAGAGGAGCTGCTTGAAAAAATTTAATTTATCCTGATTTTCCGCTGAAGAAATAAACGGACAAAAAAAGGCTGTCGTCACCGGCAGCCTTTAATATAGTCTCAAAAATCTTAAAATTTCTTTTCCTTGATACGAGCTTTCTTTCCTGTGAGGTCGCGCAGATAGAATATTTTTGCCCGACGGACTTTACCGTGCTTGTTAACCTCAATTTTTTCAATGAAGGGAGAAGCAATTGGAAATATTCTCTCAACACCAATATTACCTGACATTTTTCTTACAGTAAAAGTCTCGGTATGCTGGCTTCCGCTCCGCTGAATAACAACGCCGCGAAATTGCTGAATTCTTTCCTTGTTTCCTTCTTTAATCTTATAATGAACAGTAACAGTGTCTCCGGCAATAAATTTAGGAAACTCGGCAGTTACTGCAAACTCCTTCTCTACAACATTCATTAAGTTCATCTCGCGAAATATTTTATTTTCGTAATCTCCGTTTAAAAATCAGGTCGCAAATTTATAAATTATATTTTGATTTTCCGAATTGTATTAAAAAAAGTTTTTAACTCCGGCACCACTCAACAGTAGATTACTCAATTCATCATTAATTCTACTTTTCCCTGAATTTGTCGCCTGTGTTATTAACAATAATCCGGTTCCATTCATCGCCATATCCCGGTTGTGAAACAGAGGGTGTATAATATTTATAACCTGCCGGTACAGCTCTTTTTTCTTTAACATTACCATCAACATATTTTGTAAAAAGGAATTTGTACAACTCTTTCCATTGCATTACCGTATTATTTCCGGCATTTACAGAATAGTCAGTCAGGAACCTGATCGCTTTGGATGGTTTCTTATTGAAGAGGGTTAATGCTGTCTTGTCTATCTCACCGGTCTCTTTAAAATACCTGTTTTCCAGTTCTTCCTGTTTCTTTTGTATATCTCCTATCAGGAGGCTGGTTCTGGTGTAGGCAAAATTTGTCACCTGGTTAAAAACCCAGAAACCTGCATTTTCGCTGAATGTCATCATGTCGCCATTTCCGACAGCAAATGCTTCGGGAACCCTTGTTATTCCGCAATATATGGGGGAATATACAGTATAGTAGGTGTCATCCACACCAAACCAGAAAATACCGCCGACAGGATCGGGAAGCCAGGAGCGGCTCTGGGCAACAAACGAAAATCCTGTCTGCTGGGTTGAAATTGCCCTCTCATGAATATATGTGACTCCGTCAACGTCCCATTCCATGGGCCTCCATCTAACAGTACTGCGGTAAGGACCTGCCCCAATGTCCCTGGTCATGTCCATTGGACTGTCCTGGTAATAATTACGCATCATTTTCATTACATCTTTGGGAGCCAGCTTGTAATCGGGTTTGATCCAGAGGGGCATTCTGTTACTCATGTTTTCACCCATTGCATAATCAAGATATTGTCCCATCTGGCTGTTGACAGTATTGAAACCGGCCCATACCCTGGCTTCGCAAAATCTGGCGGCACTGAAATCAAGGGGAGCATACGCATCGCTGAAGCTGAACTCCGCATCACTTCCCGAGAACCAGCCGTAACTGCGTGCAACATCAATTACATCATATGCATAAACAGTTTCAACCTCCGGATTATATATTTTATCCATCTCTTTGCTCGTTATGGATTTTACTCCGTCAGCAAGGGGAAATGCAGTAATTCGAGGGTGATTTGCATGACCCGATATATACCCGTCAGGAATACGTCTGGCCACCCATACTGCTCCCTTTTTACCCTGGCCTTTACCTATAAGTTCGAGTATCCAGGCCTCGTTCTTATCAGCAATGGAGAATGATTCGCCTGAACTGGCATATCCCCATTCCGTAACGAGTTGTGAAAAAGTATAAATAGCTTCACGGGCACTTTTTGCCCTCTGAAGGGTAAAATAAATAAGTGTCCCATAGTCGATTATTCCAGTAGAATCGGTAAGCTCAGAACGGCCTCCGAATGTCGTTTCCCCGATTGAGAGCTGATGCTGGTTCATATTTCCGACCACTGAGTAGGTATGGGGGACCTGGGGTATCCTGCCAAGAAACTTACCTGTGTCCCATTCATAAATATCAGCCATGGCTCCGGCAGGCCAGTTTATAGCTGGCCAGTAATATAACTCACCGTAGAGAACATGCGAATCAGCTGAATATGTGATCATCACCGATCCATCACTTGAGGCTCCTCTGGTAACCAGAAAATTTGTACAGGCATTTGATTTTTGTTGGGGTATTATCCCTGCTATTAATATTAAAAGTAACAAAGCTGTAATTCTTTTCATGAGTAAGTAATTTTGTTTTTAACCATCAAATTCCTTGTGCCATATTGTCGTCGCTCCCTGAATTATCATTCATTAAATGATAATCAACAGGTTTTACTGCTTTATACAGGAGATTTTCAACAATAGAAACCCGTGCTATTCAGATTTCTGCAAAGGTAGCAAGGTGTTTAAAATTTCAAAGGATAAATCAGATCATTTTAAGTGCTGAAATAGTGCTTTTTATCAGTTACCAACCTTTAATTTACCCTTGATCGTAAATTCCCAGGTTATACACTTATACCAACCCATGGTATCCGGGATATTCTCTTTCGCATCGTATCAATTGGCTGAACAAAGAATTTCCGTAACACAAATATTATGGTTCAGATAAGCAGATAAAGTTTAATCATGTTAATTAAAATAACAATATTTTCTTTATAATTGCAGATCAGTAATACCATAATTATATGAAACCAACCTTACTAGTACTGGCTGCCGGAATGGGAAGCCGTTATGGGGGAAACAAGCAACTTGATGAAGTAGGCCCTTCAGGAGAGACCATTATTGATTATTCGATTTACGATGCTATACGCGCAGGCTTCGGTAAAATCGTATTTGTAATAAGGCGTGATATCGAGGAACAGGTAAAAGAAAGGTTTGTTGAAAAACTTGACGGAAAGATAGAGGTTGATTATGTGTTCCAGGAGATAACAAATCTTCCCGGGGGTGTTAAAGTATCACCTGAAAGGCAGAAACCATGGGGAACAAGCCACGCCATTCTGGTGACAAAAGAGAAAATAAGGGAACCTTTCGGTGTCATTAATGCCGATGATTACTATGGCGTCGAATCGTTCAGAATACTGAAAGAATTCCTTGTGAATGATAAAGATCCAAACAATTTCTGTATAGTCGGTTACAAGCTTGGGAACACTCTTTCGGATCACGGGCATGTCAACAGGGGTGTTTGTCAGGCCGGACCTGACGGTTTCCTGGTCGATATTGTTGAAACCCGTCAGATAGAAAAAACAAAAAATGGTGCAACAGCTCCGGGGGAAAACGGGAAAATCATTCATTTTACAGGGAATGAGATAGTTTCTATGAACCTATGGGGTTTTAAACCATCATGCTATGATTTTCTCGGGAAAGAGTTCCGCTCTTTTATAAATGAGAAGGGGATGGATCCCAAATCGGAACTTGACATACCGACTTCTGTTGATAAATTTGTGAAAAACGGAGAGATAACCATTCAGGTGCTTATGAGCAATGAAAGGTGGTTCGGGGTTACTTACCGTGAAGATAAACCATTCGTTGTCGAGAGTATTAAGAAGATGATCAGAAACGGTGTCTATCCGGCAAGGATATATTCATAGATAAATTATACCCTACCAAATAAAGTCACATTTATAGGTACTTATATTGTCGGTATTATCAGTTACCGTCAAAGTAAGGTAGTGTTTCGTCCCTTTAGCAATTCTCTTTGGATCGAACCTGTATATCAGTACATTATTCTTCTGATCATATTCAAACAAAGCCCATTTGCCATCAACTGACGGTTCGTACGATTTAATTCCCGAGAAATTATCACTTATCCTGAAACGGATTTCCTGTCTTTCGCTGAGATTTGCCCCCGTAACGAGACCGTTGGCTGAAATTACAGGAGGGAGAGTGTCGATTCCAATAAAGTAATTACCAAAAGAGAGAAGATTGGCGGTGATATTGCCGTTCGACCAGGTGCTTACGACCGGTAATCTCCTGTTATTTTCCCCGATCCTTACGATCAGTAGTTTCGAAGCCTTTCCCTCAGGAATTCTTCCCGGTTTGATTGCCAGTGTATAAGCCTTATGCAAAGGGGTATAAATATTATGGATCTGATGAACATCAGAATACATATCGCCGGTTGCAGGTACTCTTTTATAGTCAAAAAATATGGTATCATAAAGGGCTCCCGATGGAATACTTACTGAAACATCCCTGGCAACAAACCTGTTGTTACGCCCATATGGCATGGTGATCAGGCCATTGCCGGAGTTACTGGCCTGTAAGGAAACGGTAGGAGTGGCCGACCTCACATAAAAGGTAAGGGAAGATCTGTTTTTATGGATATCGGTGGCAATAATTCTGATATGATGCCTTCTGTTATCCCTGAAATTATATAATCCCCTGTTGGTAACATTACTGTAGACACTTAATCTGTCGTTGGGAAGCACAAATAAATTTTCTATATATATATTATCCCGGATATATGTCTCGTAGTCAATATGGCTGTTGACGAATTTTGATTCATTGAATGAAAATGAATCCATCTTATAATTGAAGACCTGGGTGCTGTCGATAAATAATTCCAACGAATAGACAGCGCACTTATTTGTGCTGTTATCGAACAAATCGTATGCTTTGATGCCAAATCCTGCCGGACCGCTTATCACGATCTCATTTTCAGCAGTTATAAAATAATTACCGCCCCTTCCGGTTACGCTCAATTTAACAGGCCTCTTCTGATTATTTATCAGTGTGCCATTGCCAGCAGGATAAATCAACAGTCGTTCAATAGCTGGCTTTATTTTATCAGTTATCCCAAAATCGAAAAGAAGAGGATTTAAAGGCAGTTCATCATCCGACTTTCTTATTTCATAATGAAGGTGAGGACCTGAGGAACTCCCTGAATTACCAGAGTATGCAATTATATCACCCTGGTTGAACTCAAATTTTCCGACCGGAGGAAAAAGGTTGACCAGAAAACTTTTTTCCTCGTATTGCCGGGTGATTACGTATTCTTCAATTTCAGGTGTAAATCTGTCGAGGTGACCGTAAACCGTCGAATAACCCGAAGGATGCTTAAGGTAAAGGGCTCTGCCGAAACCTCCCGGGGATACACTTATCCTGTATACATATCCTGATTCTGTTGCTACTATCTCTTTGCCTGTAACACCCTGGGTTTTTATATCAAGTCCCGAATGATAATGATCAGGCCTCAGCTCGCCAAAATTTGCCGAGAGTGCCAGCGGTATCCTGACAGGTGAAATAAAAGCTGAGCTATCCTTTGGGTTCTGGTGTAATAAACTGAAAAAGACTATGGTGATTTCAAGAAGCCGGCCAAAAAACATGTTCTTTTGATTTTGAGATTTCAGATGTGCAAAGCTATACTTCTGTATTACTAAGCCAAACTATTTATGTTAAATTTTTGAAAATTTCGCTAACAATATTAACTTTGTTGCAAAGATCACGTTATGTCAGGTCAGGGTTATGAAGAGTTAAGATTACTGAACAGAAAGCTTGATGAATTGTTAACCAGATATGATAATCTCAGGACTGAATATAAAGAACTTGACAAAAAGAATGATTCATTGAGATTGATGGTGCAGGAACGTGATGAGAAGATCAGTGAAATTGAAAGAAAATACGAACGGATTAAATTATCAGGAGCATTGTTGGGTGGAGGAGAGAATGTTGTGGAGGCAAAAAAGAAGATCACGGAACTTGTGCGGGAAATAGACAGATGTGTTGCTCTTTTAAACAGATAAGATATAGTAATGGATGATAAATTATCGATCAGAGTAAATATTGCTGACAGATATTATCCATTGAAGGTGGAAAGGGAAAATGAGGAAAAGATCAGGAAAGCTGCCAGGATGATCAACGAGAAAATACTGCAATATAAGCAGCGTTACGTTGATAAGGATATTCAGGATTTTCTGGCGATGGCTTCACTGCAGTATGTGATCAGACTTACTGAGGAAGAGGAAAAACTAAGCAGCGATTATCTCCCTGATGCCTTGAATGAACTGATTCAGAAGATTGATTCAGTTCTGGAGAAAAAAGAGTAACGACGTTCTTTAAAATATTCTGAATCATTGCCCGCACTGTTTCTTCATTCATTTTTGAAACTCAACAGTTAAAACTTTGGAGCGATCCTTATTCCTGGCAGAACAGGCCTCAACCCGATTCGTCGGGTCTCTTTCGGGAGCAGGGGACGTTCGAACCGGAGTAGCAGCTCCAGCCATGCAGACATGGGGTTTTATAAAAGCTGAAGGAACTTTGCGGGTTTTTTTTATGTTTACAGTACTGGAAATAATATACATATTCATAATAAAATGAGAAACATATGATGATATTAATAAATTTAATGAGTAACGGACTGTCGGCAGGTATTTGTATTACTGCACTGATTGTCGGATTTGGAGCCTCCTATTTTTTATGGCAGCTGGCACTGAAGAATAAAAGCCGGAAAATAATAAGTGAAGCTGAAACCGAGGCAGAAGTAATAAGAAAAGAGAAGATTCTTCAGGCAAAAGAAAGATTTCTTCAGCTTAAGACTGAACATGAGAAAGTAATTAACGAAAAGAACAGCAAAATAAACCAGGCTGAAAGCAGAATAAAACAGAAGGAGCTGACCCTTTCGCAGAAAATTGAAGAAGCACAACGCAAAAAGAATGAAGCTGATGCAATCAGAGAAAATCTTTCTTCCCAGCTTGAGATTGTCGAAAAGAAAACGGAAGAACTGGCCAAATTCCACAAACAGCAGGTTGATCAGCTCGAATCCATTTCAGGCTACTCCGCCGAAGAAGCCAAAAACCACCTCATTGAGTCGCTGAAGGAAGAAGCCAAAACAGGGGCTATGTCGTATATTAATGAGATTCTTGATGAAGCTAAAATGACAGCAAACAAGGAAGCTAAAAGGATTGTTGTGCAAACCATCCAGCGTGTTGCTGCTGAAAATGCCATAGAAAATGCAGTCACGGTTTTCCATATCGAATCGGATGAAATGAAAGGAAGGATAATCGGACGCGAGGGACGTAATATAAGAGCACTCGAAGCTGCTACAGGTGTTGAGATTATTGTTGATGATACTCCTGAAGCCATTGTCTTGTCAGCATTTGACCCGGTACGCAGGGAAGTTGCCCGACTTGCCCTTCACCAGCTGGTTACCGACGGCAGGATTCACCCCGCCAGGATCGAGGAAATGGTCGAAAAAACCCGCAAACAGGTCGAGGAGGAGATCCTCGAGGTTGGAAAGAGAACAACCATCGACCTGGGGATACATGGACTTCATCCGGAACTGATACGGCTTATAGGCAAAATGAAATACAGGTCATCATACGGGCAGAATCTTCTGATGCACTCACGCGAAGTGGCTAATCTTTGCTCTATTATGGCTGCAGAACTTGGACTTAACCCGAAACTGGCCAAAAGGGCAGGACTGCTTCATGATATAGGCAAGGTGCCTGATGATGAACCGGAATTGCCACATGCAATTCTTGGAATGAAAATGGCTGAGAGATTCAAAGAGAAACCTGAGATATGCAATGCAATAGGGGCACACCACGACGAAGTTGAGATGACAACACTTATTGCTCCTATTGTCCAGGTGTGTGACGCAATATCCGGAGCACGTCCCGGAGCCCGCCGTGAGGTTGTGGAATCATATATCAAACGACTCAAAGAGCTTGAATCACTTGCTTTGCAGTATCCGGGAGTAATGAAAACTTATGCCATACAGGCCGGAAGAGAATTAAGAGTGATTGTTGGTGCCGAGAAAGTAAACGATAAGGAAGCTGAAGGTCTCTCCTTTGAAATAGCCAGGAAAATCCAGAACGAAATGACCTATCCCGGACAGATCAAGATAACCGTCATCAGGGAAACCCGCGCTGTTAATTACGCTAAATAATTAATAATCAATGATAATACCTGGTGTTATTTTAAATAATGCCAGGTTTTTTATTGAACCTGTTTGAGGAAAATATTTATATCTTTAACAATATTTTGCTAAATAATCCAAACGCATGCCTCGAATAAAGCTTCTGAATATTGTGGGTGCCAGACCTCAGATTATAAAAGCCTCTGCAATAAGCAGAGCTATACGGTTAAAATTTTCAGACCAGATAAGGGAGGTCACCCTGCATACCGGGCAGCATTACGACAGAGAGCTTTCAGCAGTATTCTTTGACGAACTCGAAATACATAAACCGGATTACAACCTGGGTGTTGGTTCAGCCATACACGGCAAACAGACTTCTATGATGATCACTGGCATCGAGGAAGTTCTTATTAATGAGAAACCTGACTGTGTGGTATTGTACGGCGATACCAATTCAACTCTTGCAGGTGCCCTGGCAGCATCAAAACTTCATTATCCGGTAATACATATTGAAGCAGGTCTGAGAGCATTCAACAAAAGTATGCCTGAAGAGATTAACAGAATAGTAAGCGATCATACCTCAACTCTGCTGTTTGCTCCAACCAACGCAGCTTTCAAAAACCTGATAAATGAGGGATTCAAACCGGAGAACAGCCCTCCTTATACTGTTGATAATCCAAAGATTTATCTTACAGGAGATATTATGTACGATAACTCCCTTTTCTTTGCAGAGCTGGCCGAAAAGAAAAAGACATCACTGCTTGCAAAAATGTCGCTCGAATATGAAAAGTTTATCCTGGTCACAATTCACAGGGACCTGAATACAGATGATACCGGACGTCTAAGAACGATTCTTTCAACACTTAAAGTCCTTACCGAAGAATACTCGATACCTTTTGTCATGCCCCTCCATCCGAGGACTGCCAACTCCCTGAGAAAAAACCTCAAAGATCTTTATGATGAACTGGTCAGCTGTGGTTATTTTAAAATTATCCCCCCGGTATCATACCTCGAAATGACCCTGCTCGAAAAAGCCTGCCGTTTTATAATAACCGACTCGGGAGGAGTACAGAAAGAGTCGCATTTCTTTAAAAAGCCATGCATTGTACTGCGTAAGGAGACAGAATGGGTTGAACTTATAACAAATGGAACTGCTAAGCTTGTTGACGCAGATGCCGATAAAATAAAATATGAGTTTAAAGGGTTCATGCATTCTGATTCTGATCTGGTTTTCCCGGGATTTTATGGCGATGGTAAAAGTGCTGAGTTCATTTTGAATGAGATCCTGTTCACTTTCATGAAAAAGTGAAATTATATCAGTGATAAAATTCATTAAAAGTATTTAATATAAAACTTAACTATATGGAGCGTTTGTTGAAGAAGAACAGGGTTCTGGTTACAGGTGGTGCAGGATTCATTGGTTCAAATCTGGTCGAATCGATGCTGAACGCGGGCAATTCTGTTGTATGCCTTGATAATTTTTCGACCGGGAAAAGGGAGAACCTGAAAGGATTTGAAGACAATCCTGATTTCAGGCTGATAGAAGGTGATATCAGAAATTACAGCGATTGCGAAAAGGCAGTCGCAGGTACTGACATTGTATTTCATCAGGCTGCACTGGGATCTGTCCCCAGGTCTATCAACGACCCCGTAACATCAACCGATGTTAATATCGGAGGTTTTGTTAAAATGCTGTTTGCCTCAAAGGAAGCAGGGGTAAAAAGATTTATATATGCAGCTAGTTCGTCAACCTACGGAGATCATCCTGATCTCCCAAAGGTAGAAGATAAGATAGGGAAACCGTTATCTCCTTATGCCATAACAAAGTATGTCGACGAACTCTTTGCTTCAAATTTTGCTGTCACTTACAACATCGATGTTATCGGTCTTCGTTATTTCAATGTTTTTGGACGGCGGCAGGACCCTGATGGAGCATATGCTGCCGTAATTCCATTATTTGTGAAAAAACTTCTGAAACACGAATCTCCGGTCATAAATGGAGACGGTTCAGTATCGAGGGACTTTACCTATGTCGAAAATGTTATTCAGGCGAACCATCTTGCCGCAATAACTTCTGACAGATCTGCAATTAACCAGGTTTATAATGTCGCTCACGGAGAACGCACAAGTCTGAACGAACTATTTGAGATGATCCGTGATATTATTGCAGAATCCGACAAGGGTGTCGCTGACTTAAGACCTGTATATGGTAAGGTAAGAGCAGGTGATATCCCTCATTCTCTTGCTTCAATTGATAAGGCAAGGAGGCTGCTTGGTTATAATCCTGCATTCAACGTCAGGTCAGGTATGGCCGAAGCTATAAAATGGTACAAGAACAATCTCTGATCTGCTTCAGATTAGCTTCATTACTTTCAGAGCGAGGTCTTTGATTATTGGCTTGTAATCTTTAATAAATTCTCCTGTAACCCGGTTACCTATTACAGCACAAAGAGTAACGGCTTTATGACCCATCAGCTTTGACAAACCGTACAATGCTGAGCTCTCCATTTCATAATTGCATATTCGTTTCCCCCTGAAAGAGAATTGTGACAACTTGTCGTTTATCTCGTCATCGAAGGACGGGAGTCTTAAACATCTTCCCTGGGGAGCGTAAAATCCGGGGGCTGAAACAGTGATCCCTTTTATCAGGTCCTCATTCTGAAACAAGTTCAGTAATTCCTGGCTGCCATTTACAGCGTAAGGATAGGGGAGTGTGTCGGGCCATTCAAGAAAATCAGCCAGAAGCGTCGAAATGGCATTTTCAAGTATCCAGTCATAACCCTCATAAAAATGAATTAATCCGTCAAATCCGACTGCTGTTTCTGTCAGTACAACGGATCCCGCAGGAACATCACTTCTCAAACTGCCTGAGGTGCCAAGCCTGACCAGGGTTAGCGATACAAGCTCTTCTCTGGGTAATCCCGACACGAGGTCAATATTGACCAGGGCATCCAGCTCATTAATGAGGATGTCGATATTATCAGTACCTATACCCGAAGATATAATTGTTATCTCGCTTGTCTCAAAGGTCCCCGTAACAGTACGGAACTCGCGGTTTTCCTTTCTTACTCTTACTTCGGTGAGCAGTGAGGCAAGCATATCAACCCTTCCCTGATCACCTACGATAATTATCTTATCGGCAATTTCTCCGGGTAGTAGATTCAGATGAAAAATACTTCCGCCACTGTTGGTTATCAGCTCGGTCTGTTTTTGCATGGCAAAATTTTAAATTTCAAATTTACGATATTCAGGAGAAACTTCCGATAAATTAGTTAAATGACAGTATACGATTGAAATAAAATTCAATTAGCTCGTTAAATTAAGTTAAATGTAAAATTAAATAATGCTTTAAAACAATAGAGTTTTATGTTTTAGTCTATTTTTGTACGATTATATTAGAATGCTATCCCAATTACCTGAACATAATACTTATGATCAAAAACTTTTTTATTCTCTTTTTTAAAGCCCTCACAAAATTCACAGTAATATTTTTAATAATAATAATGGCAAATTCCGGATCTGTTTTTGCTTTTGCAGCTGAACAGACGGCCGGGAATAAAAAAAGCCTTGAAGCCATCCGGACCAAAACGTCTGTTAAGATAGATGGGGTAATAGATGAGGAAACATGGTTCGCATCTCCGGCTGCAGGTGATTTCATCCAGTACACTCCTTATAACGGAGCGCCTTCAAGACAAAGGACTGAGGTCCATTTTCTATATGATGACAATGCTATTTATATAGGAGCAATAATGTACGATTCCAGTCCTGACAGCATCTTTACCGAACTGGGTGAAAGGGATGCTGACCGATTGTTAAATGCTGACAATTTTAGTGTTGAGATATGTCCTTATAATGATGGCATAAATGGATTTCGTTTTAAAGTATCTGCCTCAGGGGTTCAATCAGATAGCAGGATCGAACTGTTCGAATTTGGACAGGGGGGCGGTGGCGGAGGTGGTGGAGGCGGCGGTGGAGGCGGTGGCCTTGCCGGCGGTGGTGGCGGAGGAATGAATCGTCAGGATAACTGGGATGCAGTGTGGGAAAGCAGAGTAACATTAAATGAAAGGGGATGGGTTGCCGAAATTAAAATACCCTATTCTGCACTCAGGTTCCCCAAAGAGAATGTACAGACATGGGGGATCAATTTCTGGCGTGAAATCAGAAGAACAAGGGAACAATCTTCCTGGAATTTTGTGGACAGAAATATCGGGACCACAATAACTCACCTTGGCGAACTGAAGAATATTAAGGATATCAAGCCTCCTTTACGTTTATCATTAACTCCCTATGTTTCGGGTTACCTGGAAAAAAGTTCTGATATTGAAAACCCTGCATTTACTTATAATGGCGGACTGGATCTTAAGTTCGGACTTAACGAAAGTTTTACTATTGACGCAACCCTGATACCTGATTTCGGACAGGTCCAGGCCGACGATCAAATACTGAATCTGACCCCCTACGAAGTCAAATACAACGAAAAACGGCCTTTTTTCATGGAAGGCACCGAACTGTTTGACAAAGGTGATATATTCTATTCCCGAAGGGTAGGAACTGCTCCACAATTGTATTACAGCGTATATGATAGTCTTAATACAAATGAAGTGATCCACTCCAATCCATCTGAAACAGGGCTTAAAAATGCAACAAAATTATCAGGGAGAACCCGGTCCGGACTTGGTATTGGAGTTTTTAACGCTATTACAGAAAAAATGTATGCGACTATTGAAGATACGATTACGGGAGAAATCAGATCGGTTCTGACAGAACCTTTTACAAATTTTAATATGATTGTTCTCGATCAGAGTCTGAAAAATAACTCATATGTATCTCTGGCAAATACAAATGTATGGAGAAATCATTCAAAAGACGAAGTATATTATACGGCCAACGTAACTGCCACAGATTTGAGCCTGAAAAGCAGGAGTAACCTTTATTCAATTTCGGGTAAAGCTGCCGTGAGTCAAAAATATTATGATCACATGGACTCTGAATTCGGACATTCCTACGACATCAGAGTCGGAAAAACCGGAGGTGCATTTAGAGTGGAATATACCCTCAATGCTCTCTCTGAAACCTTTGACCCGAATAATATGGGATATTTAAGAAGAAATAATGAATTCAGTAATGAGATTCAGTTCTCCTATAACATTAACCAGCCATTCTGGAAAATTCTTAATACACGAAACTCTCTTCAGTATCAGTATAATCAGCTGTATTCCCCCCGTGTATTTACTGAAATGTTAATAGGTATGTCATCTTTTACCATGTTTAAGGATTTCTCGAATCTGAACCTCCGGTTTGAAATAATTCCATCCGGATCAAATGATTATTACGAACCCAGAGTGGATGGAAGATATTATCATAAGGGAAGTGAACTAATGTCAAATATTTCATATGATACTAACCGGAATAAGAAGTTTTTTGTCGGTATCAGAGGAATGTATACCAAAATCTGGTCTGACTATGATCAGAGTAACTACATGGTTTCTGTTAATCCTACAATCAGGATCAGCAACAGATTATCGGTAAACCATATGTTTAGCTATATGGTTGGCAGTAATGACATAGGCTATGTAGAGGATAATTATGAAACTGGCGAAATATTCTTTGGGAAGAGAAATAATATTACTATGACAAATACCCTTTCGGCTGGCTATATTTTTACTGCCAACTCGTACATAACTTTCAGAATGAGACACTATTGGGCTGTTGCCAACTATGATGATATTTTCTATTTGCTAAAAAATGACGGAACTCTTGACGGGAATACAACTTATTCTTCGAATCATGATGATAATTTCAACTCATTCAATATAGACATGGTTTATAACTGGAGGTTTGCCCCGGGAAGTGATCTCTCAGTTGTATGGAAAAATGCCATATATGTGGCAGGTGACTTTATTTATAAGGACATGGGAGAGAACCTTAACAATATGTTTGATTCCCCACAGACAAACAGTTTATCTTTAAAAATATTATACTATCTTGATTATCAGAATTTGAAGAAAAAGAATAGGAATAACTAAGTATAAAATTTCTATTATGATCCAGCGTATCCAGTCACTCTGCCTCTTTATGGCAGCTTCTCTGTCGGGTTTATTCCTTTCGGGAAATTTTCTAAAGTTTGTTGACGATTCCGGTTCTCCGGTAACCATAGGTTTCAGCGGGATCAGCGGATCGGCAGTGACTGCAGGGTCAGATATCTTTGTGACAATTTTATCGTGGGCAGTAATTATGGTTACTCTTTTATCAGTCCTGACGATCGTCCTCTTCAAAAAAAGGAAGCTTCAGCTAAAAATGACATCATTCCTGATAGTTCTAGAAATATTACTCATATTATTATTCGTCTGTATTTCCGTTTCCATAATCAAGGAGTCGCAGGTAACCCCTGTAATTGGGTTAAGGATGCTGATACACCCGGGTGTTCTTCTTTTTCTGATACTTGCTTACAGAGGGATAAAGAAGGATGAACAGATTATCAGATCGTACGACAGGTTAAGATAAATAACAGTGAAGACCTGATCACAGGATCCGCATATTTTCCTGGCTGGTGATCTTTTCGCAATAATGGCATTTCAGAGCAACATTCTTTTTTGAGACTACCTTAAACCGGGTTTTCACCAGTTCAAAATTAGTGATGCATTGCGGATTCATGCACTTAGCTATTCCGATAATCTCATCGGGCACTTCCACTACCTTCTTTTCAACAACTTCATAATCCTTTATTATGTTGAGTTTCGCATCAGGGGCAACAAGTGCAATTCTGTTAATGTCCGTATCCTCGAAATACTTGCCTGAAATCTTTATTATAGCTTTTCTGCCGAGTTTTTTACTTTCGAGGTTGGTTCCGAATGTGATCTGGTTTTCAATATGGTCAAGTCCAAGGATCTGAATTACCTTGAACAGATTTTTTGCCGGTACATGATCAATTACGGTACCGTTTTCTATGGCACTGACACTCATCTGTTTTGGTTCCTTCATGATTCAGGTTTTTAATTAACACCTAAAAGTGAACAAAGTATGGCCTGCCTGGTATAGACTCCGTTAAGAGCCTGTTCAAAATAATAAGCTTTGGGATTTTTATCCACATCGGGATGAATCTCGTTTACCCTTGGCAAAGGATGAAGAATCCTCATATTGGATTTTGTATTCCCCAGCATTGAATTCTTAAGTACATATACATTCTTGACCTTTTCATATTCAATGGGATCGGAGAACCGTTCCCGCTGTACCCTGGTCATATAAATTATGTCAGCCCTCGAAATGATATCCGTGAAATCGGAATGCTCATAATATTTGAGCCCCAGATTTTCGAGATAGAGTTTAAATTCATCAGGCATTTTTAGTTCATCAGGTGAAATGAAATTAAAAGTTGTATTCCACCGCGACATTGCCATCATCAGTGAATGAACCGTACGACCATATTTAAGATCGCCAACCATAAAGATATTGAGATTATCAAGTGTCCCCTGGGTTTTCCTTATCGAATACAGGTCAAGCAAAGTCTGAGTGGGATGCTGATTAGCACCGTCGCCGGCGTTAATAACCGGCACAGTGGCAATCTCGCTTGCGAACCTGGCACTTCCTTCCACCGGATGTCTCATTACGATAAGATCACAATAACTGTTTACCATCCGTATTGTGTCGTGAAGTGTCTCTCCCTTTGAAACACTGGAACTTGAAGAATCGGAAAATCCTACAATTTTCCCACCCAGGCGGCTGATCGCACTTTCAAAACTTAACCTTGTACGGGTCGATGGCTCAAAAAAAAGTGTGGCAATTACCTTTCCCTCCAGAAGATTCCTGACCGGTTGAATTTCAAATTCCGCTGCGCGATCAAGAATTGCTATAATTTCACTTGTCGACAGATCATCTATTGACACCAGACTCCTGTTTTTCATCAGCTTAACCTATTAGTAAGAACTGAAATCCCATCAATTCAAAAGTAGTCAAGAATTGGCTCAGCTTAGTTAAGTGTTGATAAGTTGCTAAAAACTTTTGACTGTATTTTCTGTCTAATGAGTACCCAGATGTGTGAGTATCAAACCTTCAATATGTGAAAACCTGGCAATAACTCTGCCGGCAGCCGAATGCCTGAACCTTATATTGATACAACATTCAAGGTCAAACTTCTGATCAGCCTGTATGATATCTTCTTCCTTCAGGATCTTCATTACTTCGTTCATGACGGCATAAGGGTATCTGATATGGAAGTAATCGTCTACTGTATTTTCAATGATCCGGGCATTGGCAAGGGCATCAGCAGCCGCACTTCTGTAAGCATTTATCAATCCGCTTACACCAAGCAGTGTTCCTCCGAAATACCGGACAACCACAATCAGAATATTTGTTAAATCCGAGGAATTGATCTGTCCCAGAATAGGTTTGCCTGCACTTCCCGAAGGTTCTCCGTCATCATTTACTCTCCATATAAGTCTTTCGGCCCCAATCATATATGCAAAGCAATGGTGCCTTGCATCATAATACTCTTTTTTAACCGACTCGACAATATTTCTGGTCTCCTCCGGAGAGGTCACCGGATAGGCCAGGGCAATAAAACGGCTTCCTTTATCTTTAAAGAGTCCCTGCGAGAAATTCTTTATAGTGCGGTAAGTATCGGAATTCATAATAAAATAAAACTCTTATCCCGGCGTTGATTAAAAAACACAATATTAATTAATTCTGGCTTTCGGTTTCTCATTCTTGAAAAAATGATATTTTTGTCGGTAATTGATAATAGCTATGAGTGTATTACTGGATGAGAAAGATCTTCAGAAACTTATTGTAATCGGCGACAGGATTTTAATCAAGCCCAAGGTTCCTCAGTCAAAAACCAAAAGCGGATTATACCTTCCTCCCGGAGTCAATGAGAATGAAAAAGTACAGATAGGATACGTACTTAAGGTTGGTCCGGGATATCCCATCCCATCGGTGAATGATTCAGACGAGCCATGGAAAAACAGGTCTGATGAGCCGAAATACGTGCCTCTCCAGCCCCGCGAAGGGGATCAGGCTGTTTATCTGCAAAATAGTGCTATTGAAATTGAATTTAACAAAGAGAAGTATATAGTTGTTCCTCAGTCTTCCATATTGCTTCTCCTAAGGGATGACGGGCTGTTTGAATAAATATTGTCAGTTATGGAAAACGAATATCTTAAAAACAAGAAAATCCTGATAGTCGAAGACGACGTTTCAAGCAGGCTCTATCTTAATAAAATACTTGAGAAAACAGGAGCTATATTGCTCAACGCGTCTGACGGACAGGAGGCTATAAACATTGCCAGGGCTGATTCCGGAATAGATGTTATTCTTATGGATATTCAGCTTCCCCAGGTTGATGGCTATAATTCTGCCAACAAGATCAGGGAATTCAGAGGAAAGGTCATAATAATAGCACAGACTGCTTATAGCCTCCTGGGCGACAGGGAGAAAATTATCGCTTCAGGTTTTGACGACTATATTGTAAAACCGATCTTTCCAAACCAGCTTATTGATAAAATTGAGAGTGCATTAGCCCGAAGATAATTTCCTTGCAGGTGGGCATCCTATTCGCTGTAGACGGATAAATGACGTAACTCCCTGATATATATCTCTATTTCCTCCTTCCATCTATCCTTTTCAGTCTTGAGCGATCTCCTGTTTTGGAGCGTATGCCGCATACCGGAATCTCCTGACAGTATATCAAAAGGGATAAGTTTGTGCTCATATTCATACGGAGGTTCCCTGAAGATCAGCTCCCCCTGTTGGGTGGTCTCAATTACAGCGTCAAGAATTTCAAGTATGGTTTCTACCGGGTGAAAGATACCAGGATTTGTAACATGAATCTGAATGCCATTGCAGAACCGGCCGCTGTATTTATTAAAAGTCGGGATAAACCCCTGCTTTCTGAAGGAGCATCCCGGAATATTCCGTGAATCAAGCAGCTTCTTTAATTTGTCGGAATCAACGAAAGGTGCACCGAAAAGCTCGAACGGGATGGTTGTCCCTCTGCCTTCCGACATATTCAGTGCTTCAATAAGCACACTCCCCGGATACACAATTGCTGTCTGAAGAGATGGCATGTTAGGGGAGGGGAAGACCCATGGAAGTCCTGTCTCACTGAATAAAGAACAGCGTTTCCATCCATCCATCCATACTACATTCAGATCGCAGGCAGGATAGTATACTGATTTCAACCAGAGTGCCATTTCTCCGATTGTCATCCTGTGACACATCGGAAAGGAAGCACCACCGACAAACGTAAAGTACTCCTTCTTCAGTACCGGACCGTCGTAAGGAAGCCGTCCTATCGGATTTGGCCGGTCGAGGATCCATACCGGTATGCCAGCCTCCGAACAAGCCTCCATACACAGTTTTACAGTCCAGATATATGTGTATAATCTGGCTCCCACATCCTGAAGGTCTATCAAAAAAACATCAAGGTTCTTCAGCATCTCCGGCACCGGCTTCCTGTGTTCACCGTAAAGACTGTAAACCGGTACCCTGAACAACGGATGCATTGTGCCTTCCCATTCTATCATATTGTCCTGGGTCTGTCCGTAAATTCCATGCTGTGGACCAAAAATAGCTGACAGATGGCAGTCATCCCTCTGAAAAAAATGATCTGTAATATGTGTAAAATCATTCAATATACTTGAAGCGTGACACAGAATGCCCAGCTTTTTGCCCTTCAATCGTACCGGAAGATTCTCCGATATCAGTTCCAGTCCAGTCTGTACCATAAATGCCTGTTTTACTGCAAATATATCATATAACCGTTTAGTTGATATATAACATATTTTAAAAAGCCCTGAAATGAATTATCTTTAAAAAATCAATCCCTCCAATAAAAAAGGAAATGAAAAGACTAAAGATCATCTTCCTCTATCTGCTCCTGATATCTTGCAGTGAGACAGGAATGCAGAAAATTTCCATTCTGGAAACAACAGATATTCATGGAGTTATTTTTCCCTATGATTTTATTGAGAAGAAAGATATTGATGTCTCCATGGCTGGAATGGCTACATATATCAATCAGCTCAGGAGTGAGGAAAAGGAAATAATCCTGCTCGATAATGGGGATAACCTCCAGGGACAACCGGTTGTTTACTATTACAATTTCATTGATACACTCTCTCCCCATATTAATTCCGAAGTCATGAATTACCTCGGATATGATGCCGGAACTGTTGGTAATCACGATATTGAGGCAGGTCATGACGTTTATGACAGGCTTGTTAAAGAGTACGACTTTCCACTGCTTGCAGCAAATGCAGTTGATATAAAGACAGGGAAACCATATTTTAAACCTTATGTTATAATAGAGAAAAAACATCTGAAGGTTGCGGTAATGGGATTGGTGACTCCCGCAATCCCTACCTGGCTTCCTCCTGAGTTATATTCAGGTATGGAATTCCGCGATATGCTTGAAACGGCAAAACTATGGATGCCGGTTATTTTAAAAGAGAACCCGGATCTGATAATAGGACTTTTTCATTCGGGATGGAACCGTTCCGAAATGAATAACAGTGCGAACAGGCCCATGGATGAAAATGGTTCTGCTTCTGTTGCTTATGAAGTCCCGGGTTTTGATATAATTTTCAATGGTCACGATCATAACGTTATAAACCAGAAAATAGTTAACATAGCCGGAGATACGGTATTGATACTCGACGGAGGCAGCAGATCTGAAAAAATAGCCAGGGCTGATGTGGTTTTTCTGACTAAGGGTGGAAAAAAGAAAATCATTTCCGGGGAAATTATTGATGTTAAAGATTATGAACCTGACAGCGCCTTTTTAGCCATGTTTGCCTCCACGCAGAAAACAGTACTTGACTATGTGGATAAAGTAATTGCCACATCGGCTTCCACAATAACCTCGAGGGACTCTTATTTTGGATCTTCTTCATTTGTCGATATGATACATGCCATTCAGCTTGAGATTACAGGTGCAGATATCTCTTTTGCTGCCCCTTTGTCGTTTGATGTCAGCATAAATGCCGGACCTGTGTCGGTAGGGGATATGTTTAAATTGTACAGGTTCGAAAATATGTTATATACTATGTCACTTACGGGAGCGGAAGTCCTGAAATACCTTGAGTATTCGTACTCAGACTGGTACAATACAATGAAGGGGCCTGACGATACTCTTCTGAAATTAAGAATGGGAGATAATAACCAGCCAGTGCTGACAAATGGTAAAGCCTGGCTGAAAAACCAGCCATATAATTTTGATTCGGCGGCGGGAATTGACTATACTGTTGATGTTAGTAAACCTGAGGGATCAAGGATCACCATCAGATCATTATCGGGAGGGATTCCTTTTGATCCTGACAAAAAATATAGTGTCGCAGTTAATTCGTACCGGGGAAACGGGGGAGGAGGCCATCTTACAGAAGGAGCCGGCCTGTCGTCTGATGACCTGAAAGATCGCCTCATATCATCAACCGAAAGAGATTTAAGGTTTTACATTCTTAAGTCCATTGAAGGGAAAGGGGCTGTTGATCCCAAACCACTTAATAACTGGCATCTTGAGCCGGCAAAATGGATCAAAAATGCTGCAGCCAGAGATTATAAACTTCTGTTTGACTGAACCAGTCCTGCCAGATTGTTGTTAAATGAAATGAAAACTAAAATAAACAGAACATGAAATCTAAACTATTCAAATTCACAATTTTAATTTCCCTTGTTTCCCTGATGGGCTGCTCCACCCTTAAAACAGGGAAAACTGCTTTAGATGCCGGTAAAGTAAAGAATATCATTCTTTTTATAGGCGACGGGATGGGTGCTTCTCAGATCTATGCAGGCATGACCGCCAGCAAAACTACCTTTTACCTCGAGAGTTTTCCATATGCCGGATTCAGCAAAACTTATTCCTTCGATAATTATATAACCGATTCGGCAGCCGGCGGCACAGCTCTTTCAACCGGAACTAAAACCAGGAACGGCATCATCGGAATGGGCCCCGATTCAACGATTTTGACATCAATTGTTGAAGTTGCAAACAGGAACGGTCTTGCTACAGGGGTTGTAAGCACCGCTGCGGTCACCCATGCAACACCGGCCTCTTTCATCGCTCACAACTCAGACCGGGATAATTATGAAGATATTGCAATGGATTTTGTAAAGGGAATACCTGACGTATTTATTGGAGGAGGAGAGGATCATTTCAGAAAAAGGAAAGATGGTGCTGATCTGACAGGTGACTTAAAAAAACAGGGATACGATGTTGTATTTTCGCTTGAAGATCTTAAAAAATCGGAATCTGGCAAAATTGCAGGTCTACTTGCAAAGGAACATATGTCAAGGGCAAGCCAGGGAAGAGCAGGTATGCTGAGGGAGATGACAGCCAAAGCCATTGAGACACTTAGCGGCGACAAGGATGGATTCTTTCTGATGGTTGAAGGATCGATGATCGACTGGGGCGGACATGATAAAGACCAGGATTATATTATCGAGGAGATGATCGATCTCGACGAAGCTATTGGTGCAGCCTGGGATTTTGCCGTTAAGGACGGGGAGACGCTCATTGTTGTTACGGCCGATCATGAGACCGGAGGAATGGCTCTTACCGGAGGAAGTATAGAAGCACATTCAGTTTCATCCCATTTTATTGAAAGTGGTAACCATACTGCAGTAATGGTGCCTGTTTTCAGCTATGGCCCTGGAGCCGAAAAATTTGCAGGTATACACGAAAATATTTTCTTTTTTAACGAATTCATTGATTTACTGAATATCAATAAGTGATGGCAGAAAACAGACTCCCTCTGGTTGAGGGATTCTTTTCAGTCCAGGGTGAGGGGTACAACACGGGCAAAGCAGCTTACTTCGTCAGACTGGGAGGATGTGATGTCGGTTGCAGCTGGTGCGATTCCAGATTTTCGTGGGATCAGGATCTCTATCCGCTTGTAAATACCGATTTAATTATATCGAATGTTCTGCACTCTGGCACGGATTCTGTTGTGGTAACAGGCGGTGAACCCCTGAAATGGAATCTCGATTACTTATGTTCCGGATTGAAACAAAACAAAATTAGTACCTTTATTGAGACAAGCGGGGCATATCCAATCAGCGGAGAGTGGGATTGGATATGCCTTTCACCAAAAAAAAATATGCCGCCGTCAGGAGATATATGTCTGAAAGCGAATGAACTTAAAGTAATTATCGAAACGGAAAACGATTTTGAATGGGCCGAAAAATACAGGGGGATGGTTAATGAGAAATGCCATTTGTTCCTTCAGCCGGAGTGGAGAAGGTTTGAAATTATTATTCCTGAAATTGTCGGATATATCAAGAAAAATCCCTGCTGGAGGATTTCTCTGCAGGTCCATAAATATATGCACATACCCTGACAGGTCCATGCGTTACCCGGCTACCGTATTTTTATTATTGTGCTGCTTTATTCTGACGGGTAATGTTTCGGGTCAGCCGCTGCATACAACATCTGACAAAGCAGCCAGGTATTACAGGGAAGCATCCAAAGGTTACGATTTCTTTGATTATACCGGGGCAGAAACTAATTTAAAACTTGCTGTTCAGACAGATGACAGGTTCTATGAAGCTTATATGCTCCTTGGGGAACTATTTACAAAACAGCGCAGGTTTTCCGAAGCATCTGATAATTACAGGAGAGCGGTAAAAATTGATTCACTTTTCTTTCCACCTGTATTTTTCCCTCTGGCAAATGCTGAATTAATGTCGGGTGATTACCAGAGAGCTCTTGTACATTACAATGTCTACCTTGAACAAAAAAATATTTCTGAAAAAAACAGGGCAATGGCTTCCAGAAATATTAAGAACTGTCTGTTTGCCCTCGAAGCGATGAAACACCCGGTTCAATTTAACCCTGTTAATACAGGAAATGGAATAAACACAGGGGATGATGAATATTGGCCATCAATAACCGCTGATGGACAAACAATTATGTTTACCAGGCAAGGGAGGCCAGTTGAGAAAGGAATGAGAAGCATACCTCCACAGGAGGATTTTTACCTGAGCTTCATGTCAGATAAAGGGTGGTCTGCAGCAATTAATGCGGGCTCACCACTCAATACCGCATCAAATGAGGGAGCACAGAGCCTCTCTTCAGACGGGACTTATATGTACTTTACTGCCTGTGACAGACCCGGAGGCTTTGGAAGCTGTGATATTTATTTCTCATCGCATAGTACGGCAAAATGGTCAGTACCTGTGAATGTAGGAGGCCCGGTTAACACAAATTACTGGGAATCTCAACCCTCAGTAAGTGCAAACGGCCGGCTGTTGTTCTTCTCGAGTAACAGACCAGGTGGACTTGGGGGGAAGGACCTCTGGTACACTGTCAAAGACAAAAATAACAGGTGGCGCGAACCTGTAAATATGGGAAGTACAATAAATACTGAAGGAGATGAGATGTCGCCGTTTATTCATTTTGATGGCAGAACACTATATTATTCTTCGGACGGAAAACCAGGCATGGGTGGCTTTGATATCTACTTTACCAGGATGAATAGCGATACAACCTGGACCGATCCGGGAAACCTTGGATATCCTATAAATACCTATAATGATGAGACAGGACTTATCATCGAAGCAGGTGGCCAGAACGCATTTTTCTCATCAGCACGCGATATGGTGAACAGAAAAGATATTTTCTATTTCACCCTCGATGAATCTATAAGACCTGATCCCGTATCATACATGAAAGGGAAAGTTGTTGACCGGGAAACAGGAGGATCACTTAAAGCCGAATACGAATTGGTAAATATTTCAACACAGGAGAGTGTGGCAGCAGGTTCAACCGATCAGAGCGGAAATTTTCTTGTCTGCCTGCCTTCCGGTTTTAACTATGGTCTTAACATCAGCAAAACGGGATATCTGTTCTATTCCGAGAGTTTTATGCTTGAAGAGGATCATTCAGCCATCGCCCCTTTTATCAAACAGATAGGATTAAACCATATCAGGGTAGGAGAGAAGATGTTGCTTTCAAACATTTTTTATGAGATTGATTCATGGCTTTTAAAGAAAGAGTCGGTAGCCGAGCTTAATTATCTGGTCAGGTTGCTTAAAGAGAATATGGACATAATTGCCGAAATAGGCGGCTATACCGATTCAACAGGAAGTGACCAGCATAACCTGCAGCTTTCTGAGAAAAGAGCTCAATCGGTTGTTGATTATCTGATTAACAGCGGAATATCTCCGGTAAGGCTTCAGTCAAAAGGATATGGTAATGCTTTTCCCGTAGGTAATAATATTACTACTGAAGGAAGAAAAATGAACCGCCGTACTGAGGTTAAGATCATTGGCAGAAAGTAAAAAAAAGATAGCTGCCCAGACAGAAGCAGCTATCCCTGATCTCATGATTGATAAATTCAGACATAATTATGCAAACAACATCTGGAATCAAATAGTAATCATGGTCTTAATTGATTTTTTATTTAAAATTTCATTGTTATCCCGGGTTTGTACCGGTATGGAAAAATAGATTCCTGTTCCTGTCAGTCCGTTACATTCTAATCTGATCGTCCCGCCAAGCAGATGAATTAATTTTCTTATCAGGAAAATGTTTACTGCCGAAGAAACATCATTGAATTTTGCCAGAGACTCCCTAAGGTCTTTGGATTCAAAGAATTCCCTGCTCTTGAAGTAGCCCATACCAGAGTCGAGAATGTGAAAATTGAAATGGCCATTACTGATATCATAACCTATTTTTATATAACCCGATTTTGTATCCGTAAGAGAGTTTTGAAAAAGATTCCGAATTACCCTTGTTACCTTATTAGTATCAATTACAATCTCCTCCGGATTTAAAATCTGGTTTTCAGTTACCAGCAACAGATCTTTGTATTTCTCTTTCCTTAGAATTTCGCGGAATTCCGACAAAATTTCCTCGAAAAAACTTTCCGGTTTGCTTATTCCTGAATCAACTTTTGAATTACCCGTATCAATTATAGCAGAATCAAGAAAATTATCGAAAAGTTCTATAAGCTGTTCGCACGACTGAAGTATCTGGTTACTGAATTCTTCGCGGTCTGTCATACTATACTCCTCTCTGTTCATAAGAAATGAAAATGCAACGATTGCATTCATCTGGGTTCTCATTTCATGCGACATCCCTGTCAGAACCTCAGGGCAGCCGGCCATCTCCTGGCCAACCGGATGAACTTCGTTACCTGAACCGTCAATCCTCATTTCAGACCCCTCCCCCTCTCCGTAGGTATATGTATTCAGATTAAACATAGAATAAAATTTCAGCAGAATTTATTTCAGATTTCTCAGGATTTTAACTGCATCTTTCCTGTATATGCTCTTTGAATTTTTAATCCCTGTCAGTTGCTCTATGGCCCTGGTTTGCTCATTAGTCTTGATATAACATAATGCCAGATACCATTGGGCATCTTCAATAAACAGGTTATTATTATCATCAATTACCTTTACAAATGATCGTTTTGCCTCCGGATAATTGCTCGTTTCAAGATTGGAAACTCCATATAAAAGTGTTGATTGCATGTTTTTGGAGTCCCCCTCGATAACTTTACTGAAATATACAGCTGCACTTTTATAATCATGCACCTTGTAAAACTCTATTGCCAGATTGTAATCAGAATTAAGCTCTGTGTTTTCCGACCGCGATGGGGCAGTTGCCTCATACGATTTATAATACCGGTCAAGAATTTCAGAATTACTCAAATCACTCTTCTGAAACAAGGCAATGCAACCAAGCAGGACGATAACTCCTGCCACAGCAGCATATTTTATATTCCTGACTCCTGTGTGGCGCCTGACGGGAACAATAACTTCCCTTTTCTTCTCTATCTGTTTCAGCTTGCTCCTCAGATTCAGGATCTCCCGATCGCTGATGATGGCATCGGCTTTCTTTCGCAGTTCAACCTCCTTCCGGAGCTTTTCATTGCCTTCCAGTTCCTTCTCGAACCAGATCATTTCTTCAGAATTCATCTCTCCGGCAATATACCTTTCAATGAAATATGAAAAATCAATAGTTTTCATTTTTCTAACAATTATTTAAATATATACCACTTATAATATACACAAAGGCAATTACATAATTTAACCTACTGACCTACATAAAACTATACCAAAATACTACTATCTAACTGCAGTCACACCTGTTCAACGGCTGAAAACATCTAGCCTTAAAAAAGTCAGCAAAACAGAAGCAAAAATTAAATCAAATATATTGTCCTGTCAAATCGCTGATAATGCAGCGAAACGCAGGTGAATTTATTTCAGATTACTGGTTTTGGAGGATTCGGCAATACAGTAGGGGTTCCCTCACCTTCACCACCACGTACACAAAACATTTCGTCATTAGTCAGTGTAAAATTCTTGAAATTTTCGGAGATTTTCTCGTTGGTAAAATTTTTCATTTCTTTATTTTTTTTAATTGATACTGATTTGGGTAATTCGTAATCATTTACTTTTTCATTGTATCATGTCGGAAAGTGCCATTTTGTGACACGAGAAAATCAATTATTTTTAAAAAAATATTTATTATGCATATTATCAATATATTACAGACGGAATAAATCTTCAGTTCAAAATCATTTTGTCTTTAAAATTATAGTTATGATATTTATACGTTGAAAAAGGGATAATCTCTGAGAATTGGACAAAAAATATTTTATCGTATTTCACTTCTGTAAAATACTTTTACTTGCATTTTTGCTACCGTTCAGCGCTGCCGGATCGGGTGAAGGTATGTCCGCCGGAACCAGTGATCTTATTGAATATCTGTTTATTGACTCTGGTTCCACCCCTGGTAACCAGGAAAGTGAGCTGGCAGGCTTTAATAGGGATCTTCGCGCCTCGATGATCAGTGGAGATTCCACAGGCAATCAGAATAAAGTGAACATGATACTCCAAACCCTGAAGGAAGGGGTTAATGACAGCGTTACGGTTTCAGAATCATATTACCTGATTGGAGTTCTTAATATAATTCAGGGCATAGAAAGAGAGGGAATAAAATTTCTTTCCCTCACGGAGGGGATAAAGAAAAGATCTGAAACCGAAGACGAGCTTTATGCAAAATGCCTCTTCAACATGGGCGTTGCTTATAACTCACTTGGCGACTACTCAAGAATGACTGATTACACATTGCGATCACTGGATGTTGAGAAGAAGCTTTTTGGAGAAGAGAGCCCTGTCCTGGTAAAGGGACTGTCAAGTCTGGTAATAGCATCCATTGAGCTTCAGGAGTACGAAGACGCAATCGCTTATGGAAGCAGAGCCCTTTCAATAGTCAACAGGAACGCCGAAACATTTAAAGCTAAAGATATTCTGGATATTTACCATAACATGGGAGTCTGTTATACAAGGCTCTCCGACTATTCCAAATCGGTTCTGTACTTCGAAAAGGCTGAATCGTATTATTCCGGGGGACTTGTTTTAAACGATGAAGAATATATTAATCTTTTGAATAACCTGGCTGTTACATATGGATTACTCGGAATGTCAGGCAAATCACTCGAATTTTACAGTAAAGGAATTGAAATCGCAGGTTCGGTGAATTCAATGCTGGCTTTTAATTTTGTTAACAGTTATGCTATAGCCCTTGGTAATTCGGCCAGGATAGAAGAAGGTGAAAAAATACTGACCGGCCTGATTAAAAAGGTTGCGGTCCATTTTGGAGAAGATTCGGGATATTATTTTGATGTTCTGAAGAATTATGCCGAATACCTGAGGATCTATGAGATTGACAGTAAAAAGTCCCTGAGTTTATATGAACAATGTGTAAACTACATCGATAATAACAAAGAGGAACTGGCTTTAAGGGATCCTGTCTTGCTCGGATATGCACTCTCTCTTTCAGCTAACGGCGAAAGTGAAAAGGCCCTTAAAATAATAGAGCAGCTTGTAGATCAGGGGCACGATCGTACGCTTATATCCGGTCAGGGTTCATTGAAAGCTGATCAGAAATCTCTTATGGTGTTAAAAGGCAAGTATTCGATATTAAGAAATATTTATAAAAGGACCGGTGGAAAAGAGGTTTTGCTGGAATCAGCAGCAACAGCTGAGGAAATAATAAGAGTGCTGGAAAAGATCAGGATCTTTATCAGCGAGGAGGAAAGCAGGCTTATCCTTGGAGACAGGTACAGGGATTCATATCTGTTCGCGATCAACGATTTTAATCTTTGTTATGGTGCGACCGGCGACAGCAGATATCTTGCCAAAATCTTCGAATATTCCGAGAAAAGCAAGGTTGCCGGGTTGCTGACATCCACCCGCGAATTAAAAGCTGTTCAGTTTCATATACCCGAAAAAATTGCAGAACTTGAAAGGGAACTCCAGAGGTCAATAGGTTATTATAATGCCAAAATTACTAATGAGAATCTGAAACCATCGCCGGATGCCCGCTTTCTTGATGAATGGAATGAAAAAGTATTGTATGAAACACGGAAAAGAGACTCTCTGATAACTGTATTTGAGAAACAGTACCCCGATTACTATTCGATTAAATATAATACTGAAGTCACAAATATTAATGAACTTACCGGACTTATTGGAAAAAACAGCAACTACCTTAATTACATAGTATCAGATACTGCACTTTATCTGTTTATTGCCAACAGGAAATATCAACAGTTTATTTCAATACCTGTTGATTCGGGATTTTTCAGGAGGGCCCTGGAATTCAGGGACCTGCTCTCACAACCATCCCCTTCAGGGAATGCCCGTGATGATTACCGGAAATACTGCCGGATCGGATATGAACTTTACACAATCCTTCTTGAACCGGCTTTACCGTACCTGATATCGGATAAGCTGCTGATCTCTCCTGACAACATCCTTTCGTACATACCTTTTGAGACTATTCTTACCGGTCCGCCGACTGGCAGCGAAATCCTCTATCGCGAACTTCCCTATGCAATGAGAAAATTCACTATCTCATACACCTATTCGGTTACTCTGCTGGGGGAAGCTATACGTCGGAAAAAAAGCTTTAAAAATAGTCTTATCTCATTTGCGCCCTCATACAATCAGGTGATCAGTATTGATTCCCTTCTTCTCAGCAGACAGGTCAGTTCGGGGATACTGCCCGATATCCCTTATGCACGCCACGAAGCCGAATTCGTTGCTGACATCTCAAACGGGAAACTCTATATCAATAACGATGCCACCGAATCGCTGTTCAAGGCTGAATCGGGCAAGTACGATATTATACACCTTGCCATGCATACCATTATGAACGACAGGATGCCAATGTATTCAAAAATGATCTTTTCACAAGATGACAAAGGAGAAGACGGTTTCCTTAATACTTATGAGATCTATGGCATACCGCTGAAAGCCAGAATGGTAGTATTAAGCTCGTGTAATACGGGTGCGGGCAGGTCATATTCAGGTGAGGGGATACTGAGTCTGGCAAGAGGGTTTATATATAGTGGCAGCCAATCTGTAATAATGTCGCTCTGGGAAATTGAAGACAGATCTGGGACCGATGTCGTAATAAAATTTTACAGGAATCTCAAAGCCGGAAGATCCAAAAGCGAATCATTAAGAAAAGCACGGTTAAGTTATCTGAAGAAAGCTGATCAGCTCAGATCACATCCCTATTTCTGGTCGTCACTTGTGGTATTTGGAAATAACTCACCTGTATATTTCTCGTGGAAGCTTTCAGGGCTGATACTTTTAGGTGTGTTTTTTGCTGTTGCTATTATTTTGAAGATCTTTTACCGGAGGTCCAGGTAATCTTTATATTCAGCATCCTCTTTTACAATTTCAATCAGCGCCTCTTTTGCCAGATATTTCTTACGGCGGGCATATGTATCGCTCTTAAGGCTCATCTTCTTAGCTATCTCATCGTAGCCCAGCCCTTCAGAAAACAGGGTAAGAATAAGCTGGAAATCAGGTTGAAGTTTGCTAAATGACCTGCTCACTATCCTTTCCAGTACCATATTATTTATATCATCCGATTCATTTTCATCCGGGAGATCCCTGTCGAGCACTGTAGTCTTACTCTTTTCCCTGAGCTGGCTGCTCCAGATATTCCTGGCGATCCCGAAAAAATATCCTTTCAGATCAGATGTGAGGTGCAGATTATTCTCAGATATCTGACGGAAGAGAGTAATCACCGACTCCTGAAATACATCAGAGACATCAGCTTCCGATCCGCTGTTTTTCAACACATGGTGTCTGATAGTCTGGAGATAATTATCATACAACCAGGTCAGGACTTTCTCATCCTGTCTGCGGATCCCGTCAATAATATCACTATCGGAAATTCTTCGAAACAAGCTCTCCCTTTTTAGAAATAAGTTAACAAATATACTATTTCCAATGTGGAAACATACCGATGTTCAGGAACATCATCCTATTTAAGAAAAATGTGAAGTAAATTTAAATTAAAATATAAATATCTTTACTTGTCAGAATAATCCGATTTTTACTGAAAAATGGCATTCCCTTTTGTAAAACAACCAGATTCCATGGATTGCGGGCCAGCTTGTCTTAAGATGGTTGCTGCTTTTTACAAAAAGAATTTTTCTCTTGAGACACTCAGGAAAAAATGCTACATAGGAAGAGACGGGGTCTCATTTCTGGGACTTTCTGAAGCTGCCGACTCAATTGGATTCAGGACGGTTGGTGTAAGGATCCCCTTTGCAATGCTTAAGGATAATTTACCATTACCGGCTATTATCCACTGGAAACAAAGGCATTTTATTGTTGTCTATAAAATTAAAAATGATAAAATCTGGGTCGCCGATCCTGCAGTTGGTCTTTTAAAATATCCGAGGGAGGAATTTATCAGAAACTGGACTTCAACAATTGCCGACGGCCAGCCGGCGGGACTGGCGATGATTATTGAACCCACTCCCGCCTTGTATGATGTTGAAGATGAGAATGAGAAGGATAAAAAAGGGGGATTCAGGTTTCTGCTTAAATATTTTCACCTCTACCGAAAATATCTGTACCAGCTTTTACTGGGATTATTTATTGGCAGCTGCATTCAACTCGTAATTCCTTTTCTTACCCAGTCGATCATAGATATAGGACTGAACAACAACGACCTGGATTTTATCTATCTCATTTTATTTGCACAACTGGCCCTCGTAATAGGCCGTATGTCGGTGGAATTTATCAGGGGATGGCTGCTTCTGCATATAGGGTCGAGGGTAAATGTCGCAATTATATCCGGATTCCTTCAAAAAATGATGTCACTTCCCATAGCATTTTTCGACTCCAGGCTTACCGGAGATATTTTACAGAGGATAGACGACAACAACAGGATAGAGGAATTTCTCACATCTGCAAGCCTTAATATTTTGTTCTCATTTTTCAATCTTATTGTATTCGGAATAGTACTGGCCGTTTACAACCTGAAGATCCTTGCACTGTTTGCCGCCGGGACCCTGATCTATATTTTTTGGATATCAATTTTTATCAGGCCACGGTCGCGGCTCGATCACCTGCGATTCAAAGAGATGTCGCAGTCAAGTACCAAGCTTATCAATATAATAAACGGCCTCCAGGAGATCAAACTGTCGCAGACTGAGACAACAATGCGATGGGACTGGGAGAAACATCAGGCTGCTTTGTTCAACTTAAAGGTAAGGGGACTCGGACTGATACAGTACCAGTCGGCAGGTGCTACACTTATAAATGAAGTTACAAATATTCTGATCACAATTATTGCAGCCACTGCTGTTCTGAAGGGAAACATGACGCTTGGTATGATGCTGGCAGTTCAGTTCATAATCGGACAGCTCAATGTACCTGTGAATCAGCTCATTGGATTTTTCAGGATGTCGCAGGATGCCAAAATGAGCCTTGACCGTCTGGCTGAGGTTCACCGGATGGATGAAGAGGAACACTCTACTGAACTTAAGATAAGAAAGCTGCCGGATAAAAAAGACATTTATATTAATAACCTCTCTTTTCAGTATGAGGGTCCACGTTCGCCTTTTGCACTTAAAAATGTTGATCTCTTCGTTGAGGACGGCAAAAAGACTGCAATTGTAGGAACCAGCGGCAGTGGAAAAACAACCCTTCTTAAAATGCTGCTCGGATTTTATAAGCCTGTAACCGGCGAGATCATGATAGGAGATACTCTTTTGCCAAATATCAGTCTGAGGATATGGCGCGAAAAAGTCGGAGCCGTTATGCAGGATGGTTTCCTGTTCCCCGATTCGATTGCCCGGAATATTGCCCCCGGTTCCGAAGATATAGATGAGGAGAAACTGACCAGTGCTGCCGAAACGGCAAATATCAGGGGATTTATTGAATCTCTTCCTCTTGCATATAATACGAAAATCAGTGCAAACGGTCATGGTCTGAGTGAAGGCCAGAAACAACGTTTGCTTATAGCCAGGGTCATATATAAAAATCCTGACATAGTGATCTTTGATGAGGCTACCAATTCGCTTGACGCAAAAAATGAAAAGGTAATTGTCGAAAACCTTTCAGGTTTTTTTGAAGGAAAAACAGTTATTATTGTTGCCCACAGGTTAAGTACAGTTAAAGATGCTGATAAAATTGTGGTGCTGGATAACGGAAGGGTGGTCGAAACGGGTACGCACGATTCGCTGATAAGAAATCAGGGAGCCTATTTTAATCTTATAAAGAACCAACTGGAACTGGGCAGTTAAACTGAAAAATGAAAAACCAGAAGAACAACCTGATATTTTCCGACCCGGTAAACGAAATTATGGGTGATCCCCCGCGAAAAATACTTAAGTGGGGAACCACTCTTATCTTTACAGTTATCCTCCTTCTGATATTCTTTGCGTGGATTATAAAATACCCTGATACGATTCCTGCTCCGGTTGAGATCACCACTGTAAATCCGCCTGTGACCCTCGTGGCAAAGATCTCAGGCCGTATTAATAACCTTTATGTGAAAGAAAAAGACAGGGTTCAGGCAGGTCAGATACTTGCAGTGATGGAAACAGCTGCTTCAATGGATGATATTCTTGAACTTAAGCAGATAACAGATACAATTACCAGACCTGAATCAATCGACCCCGGCAAATTGCCTTCATTTTCGGAACTTGGTGAAATACAGGAATACTGGGGGGATTTCCTTAACACCCTGTCGGAATATGATATTTATGTGACTAACGACTATTACGGCAGCAAAATAGAATCCATTATTGATGAATTAATAGGTATAGAAGAATATATTCGCAGGATCAGGTTTAACGAGAAACTTCACTCTGAGAACCAATCTCTGGAAGAAAAGAAATTCAAAAGAGACTCCTCCCTCTACATAAACGGAGTGTTTTCCGAAAGCGATCTTGAAAAATCGAGGCAGGCTCTCATCAGGATAAATATGGAACTCCAGCAGGTAAGGCTCGACCAGTCAGCAAAATCAATTGAGTATGCCGAGAGGAAGCAGATACTTCAGGATTACAGGATAAAAAGGGAGGAAGAGAGGGCTAAACTAAGGTCACTCCTGAACGAATCGTTCAACAACCTCAAAGCTCAGATTAACATCTGGGAGAACAACTACCTGTTGATCTCGCCTGTGGAAGGTACCGTCACTTTTACCATGTTCCGGAGTGAAAACCAGTCAGTGCTTAAAGATGAACCAGTACTAAGCGTGGTGCCGCATGAAGCCGGCGAATACATAGGAAGGATCAACCTGAGGATGCAGCGTTCAGGGAAGGTTGAGACGGGGCAGAATGTAAACCTGAAACTTAGCGGATATCCCTACCTTGAATACGGAATGGTACGGGGAATTGTACGGTCCAAAGCACTTGTTCCTTCAGGAGATGCCTATATGATCGAAATCTCATTGCCTTCAGGACTTACGACACTATATGGAAAAAAACTCGAATTCACCCAGAATATGCAGGGCACTGCCGAGATAATAACCAGGGATCTGCGACTCCTGCAGAAAGTGGTGAATCCATTCCGTCACCTTGCTTCAAAAAATAACAGGTAGATTATTCCTGCTTTTTGGAATACGGTTCATATCCATCATCCTTTGATGGATCAGATTGATTTTTCGGTGTGTCAGTATGCGAACCACCTGCCGGGAAGCCTTTTTTCCCATATTTCTGATAAAGGCGGAAACCCACAACTATTACAACAAGAACCAGAATAATGATATCCTTTTTGCTCATTTGATTTAACCTTGAATTAATATTTCAGTTTGTATTAAAGCCGACGTAAAAACTGGCAATCAAAGATAGAATTAATCTTTTTAACATCTCCTTAAAACCTGCTAAAAGCCGGGACCGGGATATGTAGTTGATTTTTTGGATTTTCTGACATCCTCTTCTTATTGATTGATAATCAAATTAATTTATGTTAAAACTTTGAGTTTTAACAAATATTTCAATATTTTCGTACTCTGAAAATTCCATGAAATGTCATGGTAGTGAATGCTCTTAAGGATCTGAAACAAAATAGGATTAAATATGACCACGAAAAATCCGGATGACACTGTCCTTGACGGACAGTACGGTAGCTGAAGAAGAAGCTACCGGTTCTGAAAATACTGAAAATGCAGAAAATGCAGACAAAGCTGAAAAAGCTGATGTTAATGAAGGTGAACCCGGCGAAAGCGGAACCACCGGAGAAGAAAACAGACAGGAAGAAACACCACTGACTGAACCCGGGGATAAAGAACCGGCAAGTCCGGGGCCGTCCGATTTCCAGGAACTGGACGATATCGAACTGCCTCCTGTTGATTATTCGGGATTTTCCAAGCTGGAACTGGCCGATACTCTTGCATTAATAGTCGACAACCGTGCTCCGGCGGAAATCAAGGATGACGTTGAACGAATAAAGCTATTATTCTATAAGAAGTTAAAGCTGGAAGCTGAAGAGAGGAAGATAAAATTCCTTGAGACCGGAGGGAAAATAGAAGATTATAAATCGTGGGTCGATCCGCTTGATTACAGGGTTAAGGATCTTCTGGAAAAATACCGGGAGAAAAAGAACGATTATAATAAAGTCCAGGAGACTGAGAAATATGAGAATCTCAAAAAGAAATATGATATTATTGACAAGATAAAGGATCTCGTCAATCGCGAAGAATCGATCAATAAAACTTTTCATGAATTCCGTACACTTCAGAACGAATGGCATTCAATTGGTGTTGTACCTCAGTCTTCACTGAAGGACCTGTGGGAGAACTATCATCATAATGTCGAATTATTCTACGATTATATAAAGATCAATAAAGAATTACGCGACCTCGATCTGAAGAAAAACCTTGAATTAAAAGTTCTTTTATGTGAGAAAGCTGAAGAACTACTGCTCGAACCAAATCCTGTAAATGCTTTCAGGGCACTGCAGGATTTTCATAACCAGTGGCGCGAGATAGGGCCTGTCCCGATAGAATCAAAAAACGAAATCTGGGAACGCTTCAGGGAAGCTACATCACAGATAAATAAAAGACATCACGAATATTTTGAGAACCAGAAAGATGACCAGAGAAAAAATCTTGAAGCCAAAATTACACTCTGCGAACAGGTCGAAAATATAAATTTACTTGAAATTAAAAACTTCAGGGAGTTTGATGAAAGAGCCGAAAAAGTAGTTGCCCTTCAGAAAATGTGGCGTACTATTGGTTTTGCACCCAAAAAACAGAATAATAAAGTATACCAGCGATTTCGTGAGGCATGCGATGCATTCTTTGAAAAGAAAAGAAGTTTCTATGCCGACAACAAGGAGATCCAGCTGAATAATCTGCAGCTTAAGACAGAGTTGTGTATTCAGGCTGAATCGCTTCAGGAGAGTACCGACTGGAAAAACACTTCCGATGCTCTTATTAAACTCCAGAAAGAGTGGAAAGATGTTGGACCCGTGCCAAGAAAACAATCTGAGCGTACCTGGAAGAGGTTCAGAAAGGCTTGTGATCATTTCTTTAACATGAAAGCCCAGTATTTTGCCAATCTCGACAACTCATATGAGGATAATCTCAAGGCTAAAACAGCCATCATCGAAGAGCTTGAAAAATTTGAACCCGGAACAGACGTACAGGCAGCATTTGAAAGACTTAAGGATTTACAGCGTAAGTGGACCGAAATAGGATTCGTTCCTTTCAGCATGAAGGACGAAATAACCAACAGGTATAGAAATGCCCTGAACAGGGAGTTCGACAAACTGAAAATCGGCGATGAAGATAAGAGTATCCTTAAATACAGGACGAAACTCGATAACTTAAAAGCAAATCCCAAAGCGTCACGGAAAGTACGTAACGAAAGAGATAAATTCTTTACCAAGATTAAACAGCTTGAAAGTGACATAGTTCTCTGGGAAAATAATATTGGCTTTTTTGCCAAATCCACCAATGCAGATACTATGATCAGAGAAGTTGAAGAGAAAATAGAAAATGCAAAACGCATGATAAAGACTCTCGAAGAAAAGGTAAAAATGATTGACCAGTCGGGACTTGATGATTAGAGATTCTGTTTTTTTAAGTCAAATTTTAAATATTTCTTGTTTTGGCAGACGTTAAGTATGTATTTGTTACCGGAGGAGTAACTTCTTCCCTTGGAAAAGGTATTATTTCAGCTTCCCTGGCAAAACTTCTTCAGGCGAGAGGCTATTCAGTCACTATACAGAAACTCGATCCCTATATCAATGTTGACCCTGGTACACTGAATCCCTATGAACATGGGGAATGTTATGTTACACTTGACGGTGCCGAGACAGATCTGGACCTGGGACATTATGAAAGATTTCTGAATGTTCCGACCAGCCAGGCAAATAATGTTACAACAGGCCGTATTTATCAGTCTGTAATAAATAAGGAAAGGAAAGGAGATTACCTGGGTAAAACAGTCCAGGTGATCCCGCACATAACGGATGAGATTAAACGCAGTATCAAACTCGTTGGCTCGGGAAACAAATTCGATATCGTCATTACTGAAATAGGAGGGACTGTAGGCGACATAGAATCATTGCCGTATTTGGAATCTGTAAGGCAGCTTAAATGGGAACTCGGCCCTCAGAATGTTATTACAATCCACCTTACACTGGTACCTTATCTGTCAGCATCAGGTGAACTGAAAACAAAACCTACCCAGCACTCGGTAAAAGTCCTTCTTGAAACAGGAATTCAACCTGATATTCTTGTACTCAGGACTGAACATAACCTTACCGCCGATATAAAACGTAAAGTTGCTCTCTTCTGCAACGTCGAGGAAAATGCTGTCGTCGAATCTGTAGATGTATCAACAATTTACGAGGTCCCGATCAAAATGCTGGAAGAGAAGCTCGACCAGTCGGTTCTGAGAAAACTCGGACTTCCTGTTGATGAAGAACCGCCAATGAAACCATGGCGCGAATTTCTGGATAAGCTGAAGAATCCGAAATATTCTGTCAGGATAGGTCTTGTCGGAAAATATGTTGAACTTCCTGATGCTTACAAATCAATATCGGAATCGTTTATACACAGTGGGGCCATGAATGAATGTGAGGTTCATGTCGAATATATTCATTCCGAAGATATTACAGAAACCAATGTAAATGAAATCCTTGGTGGCCTTAATGGGATCCTCGTAGCCCCCGGTTTCGGTTCACGTGGTATTGAGGGTAAAATAACAACCGTAAAATTTGCCCGCGAAAATAATATCCCCTTTTTTGGAATCTGCCTGGGGATGCAATGCGCTGTGGTTGAATTTGCCAGAAATGTCCTGCATTTTGAAGGTGCCCATTCAACCGAAATAAACCACAAAACAAAATATCCTGTTATCGACCTTATGGAAGAACAGAAGAGCATAATCGACAAGGGAGGTACAATGCGTCTTGGAGGGTACAAATGTATAATTGAAAAAGACTCCAAAACATATGAATCATACGGCAAGACCGAAGTCATTGAAAGGCACCGGCACCGTTATGAGTTTAATGACCGGTATTTCGACGATTTCAAAAAAAATGGCATGATACCCGTGGGTATTAATCCTGAATCAAATCTTGTTGAGATTGTTGAGATACCATCCCATAAATGGTTCGTTGGGGTCCAGTTTCATCCGGAATACAGCAGTACGGTCATTAATCCTCATCCATTGTTTGTCAGCTTTGTAAAAGCCTGTATCAATAAATAAATAAAACTGAAATAAATAATACTTCCGGGATGGATAGAAATACAATAACAGGAATAATTCTGATTTTTTTGATCTTTATTGGATTCAGCATCTTTAACAGCAACCGCTTAAATAAATCGTATGAAAAAGTCGTTACGGTTGCCGATTCTATGTACGCTGTGGGCGATCTTGAAAATGCAAGGGCTGAATATATGAATGCCCTGCGGTACAAACCAAACCATCCTGATGCCATTGCCAGGGTAAATGAGATTAATTTGAAACTTGGATTTGTCCAGGACCTGCAGAAGAGCGATTCATTATTGGAAACAACAGCCGGACCCGACACCATGGAATTACAGGTACAGGATACTGTAAACATTAAAAACCGTTTTGGAGTATTTTCCGAAGCAGCAGCGGGAGAAGATGAATATATCACCCTCGAAAACAATAAATTGGAGCTGAAAATATCACTTAAAGGGGGAAAAGTATCTTCAGCCAGACTTAAAGATTTTGTCACACACGATGCCCTTCCTCTCATTTTGTTTTCCGGCGATTCAACAGTTTTCGGGTTTAACTTTTTCACAACCGATAATAAGGCAGTAAGGACAAATGACCTCTGGTTTAACCCGGTTTCTGACGAAAAGGTTGTCGTTGTCACCAACGAACCCGAAAGTGTCGTCCTGCGACTCAATGCGGGAGAGGATCAATATATAGAGTACAGATATACCCTTGCACCCGATAAATATTCTGTTGATTACAATGTCACTTTCAGTTCGATGGAGGGCATTATCGCCTCAAACCAGAACAGTCTGACCTTTGACTGGAAACAGTATATTACCCAACAGGAAAAAGGGAGACAAAATGAGGAGACCTACACTACTATAAAATACAAGTACTATCAGGATGATGTGGATGGGCTGAATCCAAGATCAAAGAAAGAACTTGATGAGATAGATATAACAACGAAACTTAGCTGGATCGCTTTTCAGGATCAGTTCTTTTCTTCGGTGATAATGACGGATGATTTTTTCCTTAACGGATCTCTTACCTCCACAAAAACGCCGGCCTCCACGAAATATACCCGCTTTTTTACGGCCGAACTGGGAGTACCGTTCAATCCGGGTCAGCAATCTGATCTGGCAATGAAATTGTACTATGGTCCCAACCATATTTCAACACTCCGCAAGGAGGGTCCCGAACTGGAAAAAATTGTATTCCTCGGAAAGAATATTATAGGCTGGATAAACAGATTCATAATCGTCCCTGTATTTAACTGGCTCGAAAAGTACATTGGCAGTTATGGTTTGATAATTCTTATTCTGACAGTGCTTATTAAGATAGTACTGATGCCACTTACTCTCAAATCGTACCAGTCAACAGCCAAAATGCAGGTTCTTAAACCTCTCGTCGATGAGCTGGGGAAAAAATTCCCAAAAAAGGAAGACGCTATGAAGAAACAGCAGGCTACCATGGAACTTTACAAGAGGGCTGGTGTAAATCCAATGGGGGGTTGTCTCCCTATGCTGCTGCAAATGCCGATCCTTTTTGCAATGTTCAGATTTTTCCCTGTATCCATTGAACTTCGGCAGGAACATTTTCTTTGGGCTACTGACCTGTCGACCTATGACTCAATTCTGACCCTTCCCTTTAGTATTCCGATGTATGGCGATCATGTCAGCCTTTTTACCCTCCTTATGACAGCATCAACGCTTCTTACGATGAAGATGACCGGATCCTCACCAGGTTCCGATCAGCCCGGAATGAAGGTTATGATGTATATGATGCCTGTCATGTTTATGCTGATCCTGAATAACTTCTCATCGGGTCTGACTTATTACTATTTCCTTGCCAATATTCTGACATATTTACAAAACCTTCTGTCTAAAAGACTAATTAACGCAGAAGCAGTTTTAGCCACTCTTGAGGAAAACAAGAAAAAACCTCTAAAGAAATCCAGGTGGCAGCAGAGACTTGAAGAAGCAGCCAGACAAAGAGGTATTAATCCTCCAAAAAAATAACACAGGGAGATTTCAACTGTTGCCGGACTTTTTTTTTTGAATATAAATTATTCTTATTTTTAACATTCATGTTAAAAAAAAACCTAAATTTATTATGTTCAAAAACGGGGAAAATGGGGAAAAAAGTTAAAAATAAAGATTTAGCTGCAAGGCTTGGATTATCCGGTACTTTGGTTTCATTAGTACTAAATAATAAAGCCGATCAGCACGGTATCAGAAAAGACACACAGGAAAGAGTTCTTGCTCTTGCCAGGCAGATGGGATATTTCGATCTTCAGAAAGATAAAAGCGAATTATACCCTGTGGAAGATAAACCGGGAGTTCTGGGAATGATTGTACCTTCAATCAACGATCCCTTCGTTTATGAGATCACCCCTTACCTGCAAAAAGCTTTTGCCAGTATCGGGGTGGGTTTTTCGATCATAACAAAGGATCCGGATGATCAGCGGTATAACAGGCTTGTGACTGCCTTTAAAAAGTTCTACAGCGGATTGATACTAGTTGGTGATGCAGCCGATGATTATACAATCCGGACACTCAAAAGCGCCGAATATCCTTTTGTCCTGCTGGAAAAATCAGTTAAAACAGTCAGGCTGAATACAGTCTGCACCGATAATGGACTGGGGTCCCGGCTGATTACCGAGCATATCGAAAAACTGGGTTACAAAAATATTCTCATTGTAACCTGGAGCAAGACTGCAAACAGGGATATTCCACTGATTGAGGAACTCCGGCATGCGCTTGGCAGCAGTTCTGGCATCAACAAACCCATTATTGCCGAGATTGAAAACCCTGTTGCCGGGTCCGAAATTGATATCAGCCAATTTGAGAAATTCATGAGACCCCCGTACAGCGCCGAAATTATTATTGTACTCCATTCCGACCTCGTTTACAAAATAATGCTGGCACTGAGAAAAAAGAAACTCAGGGTTCCACAGGATATAGCACTGATCTCCATGGAAGAAGGAATCGGATTTGACCTTATGTTTTCGCCAGTTACATGCCTCAGGAAACAACTGCCGGCAATGGCACTTAAAATTGCCAATATGATATGGACGGAAGTGAAAAACTCAGGCAAAAGCAAATACAAAAGACAGGTTAATATCTCTCCCGAACTGATTATCAGGAATTCCTGCGGGACCATGTAGCCTCACAGACAACAACCGGAGCTGTTGATAACTGTTTAAATCTGTTTGTTGCCACATACTTAAAATCAATTACCTTTGTTCAATTCTGGTATCACAATGGAATTTTCTCATTGTGATTAAGAGGGAATGCGGTTTGAATCCGCAACAGTACCCGCTGCTGTGATGCCCGATCGTTCTAACGATGATGGTTTTATGAAATACCTGCCACTGTTTCTTTTTAAGGGATGGGAAGGCTTCATAAAACCGGGACAAGTCAGAAGACCTGCCGGAAATAATATTTGTTCAAAGCTTTCGGGAAAAAAAGCGTAGAATCAGTTTTTGATTCCAAAAACTTATTTTCCGGAAAGCATAACCAGAAAATTAAGGAATTGAGAAATCTCATCCTATACATTGCTGTCTTATTTACGTTGCCTGTTGCAGGACAGCATCTGAGAAAGGATACTATCAGTATCAGTGAAGTTGTCATCACCGGAAAAAGCAGACTTACCCAATTTACTGCATTTAAAAAGAGTTCTGTCGATTCCTCTGCACTGGTGGAACATAACCTGAATAACATAGCAGACCTTCTTTCCGAAAATACACATCTGCATATTAAAAGCTATGGACTCGGTGGAATAGCCACTTCTTCATTCAGGGGCACGGGTGCAAGTCATACACAGGTTGCATGGAATGGCATCAATATCAATAATCCGATGCCGGGACAATCTGACCTTTCCCTGATACCGGCAGGGATTGCTGAAAATATCAGCCTCTATTCAGGCGGTGGATCAATGATCGTTAATGGAGGGGCAATAGGAGGGCTGATAGACCTTGAAACCGGACCAGAATGGAGAAAGCGTACTTCTCTTACAATTAATTCAGGTACCGGCAGTTATGGCAGACTTTCGGGCATGGCACATCTGAAAACAGGAAATGCACGATTCCAATCAGTTACCAAAGCCTATTTCAACTCGGCAAAGAACAACTTCAGGTATGTGAACAATGTGCTGACATCCGAACCTTTTACTGATACCCGAAAAAATAGCCAGGTAAGAATGGAGGGATATCTCCAGGAATTCTATTTATATGGAAAAAGAAGCAGCGTATCTGCAAAAGTCTGGTACAACTCATCTTCGAGAAATATCCCTGTACCAATGATCTCCCAGCAACCCGTACCTGGAGAAAAACAAAATGACAGATCTCTGAGAAGCCTGGTATCCTATGACCTCAAACAGGGTAAGTCGGACTTTAACCTGACGGCTGCATATATTGCCGACCGGCTGAATTACAGTAATCCTTTAACTTCGACCGATTCACGCAACCTTTCCCGGAGTGTGACAATAAAAGCAGGCGTCAACTCCGTTATTGGTCAGAAAATTCATATACATACCGAGCTTAAAAATGAGTTATATATCATATATTCAAATAATTATGACGGCAAAGGGAACAGGAATACAACAAGCCTTACTGCTTCAGCCGACAGACCATTTGGAAAAAGGCTGATCACTACAATGCTTCTGAGAGGGATACTCAACGACTCGAAATTAACGGCTCCTGACTTTGCTACCGGAATTGAGTACAGGCTTCTGAAAAACAGCGAAATATTCCTGAAAGGTAATTTTTCGGCAAATTCAAAACTTCCTAATCTTAACGATCTGTACTGGATGCCCGGAGGCAATCCTGATCTTAAAAGTGAATATGGATACATTTATGAGGCCATACTCGAAGCAGGCAACAAAACCCGGTTGCCTTTCAGCTTGTCGGGCGATCTTACAGTTTACAGGAGCAGAATTATGGATATGATCCAATGGCATCCCGGAGAGTATTCTTACTGGACGGCAGATAATATTAAGGATGTAAATATTACCGGATTGGAATTTTCATCCCTGTTCTCACACAAGACAGGTAAATTCTCTCTCAGATTAAATGCACTATATTCCTTTACAATAGCGACCCAAACCGGGAATGCCGAAAATAGCCTGAATAATAAACAACTTATCTATATTCCTGTCCACCAGGCCAGTGCCACTTTGCGTCTGGCCTACGGAAGTTTCTATTCTTCTGTTCTGGCCGACTATACCGGCAAACGATATCTGTCATTGGATAATTCCTCCTCACTCCCGGGATACGTTCTGAACGATATAATCCTCGGAATGAAGCTTAATCTGATAAGTGTCCGGGGCGATATGAATTTTGCTGTTTCTAATATATTCAATACTAACTATCAGGCTATTGCATGGCATCCTATGCCAGGAAGATCTTATTCGGTCAACCTGCTGCTTGAGATAATAAAACAATAATTATGAAAAAAATTTTAATTTTTTCACTCCTTTCTGCCATACTTATTTCATGTTCCAAAACCGATCCTGACACAGGAGAGGCGTTTCTTAAAGGGGATGGCGTTTTTATCCTGAACGAAGGAAACTTTCAGTGGGGTAACGGATCGCTTTCATTCTATTCATACGATTCATTAAAATTATATAACTCGGTCTTCAGCCAGGTTAACGGAAGACCTCTTGGTGATATCCCTTACTCGATGGGCATTTACGGTTCCAGAGCTTTTATTTTAGTCAATAATTCAGGAAAGATAGAAATAACAGATCTAACGTCCTTAAAAGCAAAATCAACAATCGACAGCCTGATATCTCCGCGTAATATATGCTTTATAAACAACTCCAGGGCCTATGTAACAAGTTTATATTCCGATTCGGTGACCATAATAAATCCGGTCACATCCTTAATAACAGGTTATGTGAATATCGGTTGCTCCTCTGAATCGGTAAGCCTGGTTGGAAATAAGGCTTATGTAGCTAACTGGGTAGGCGGTAACAGGTTATTAATAATCGATACCCGGAATGATCTGGTGACAGGTTCTGTCGTGGTCGGCATTGAGCCTGAAAGTATGGTTGTGGACAGGAACAATTTCATCTGGGTGCTCTGTAATGGTGGATGGTCGAGGGAAAACTATGCCGAACTGATAAAAATAAACACTGAGACTGATATTGTTGCTGAACGATTTGTATTTCCCGACCTGTCCAATTCCCCTTCTTCACTGCAGATAAACGGAACGCTGGATACTCTCTATTATCTCGAGAATGGCGTTAAAAGAATGGGAATTGATGATCCTGGTCTGCCTTCAGAAACATTTATTTCAGATGCCGGCCACCTGTTCTACAAGATGAATGTGAATCCACTGAACAATGAAGTATTTGTTACTGATGCTGTTGATTATCAGCAGAAAGGTTATGTCATGAGATTTGACAGGCATGGCATCCTGCTCGAAACCCTTCAGGCAGATATTATACCGGGCTCGATGTGCTTCAAGAATAATCGTGAATAAAAACCGGATGAAACCAGGAAATTATTTTATACATGCGAACTTAAAGTTGTTATATACAGGCTTCGTCAGCCTGTATATGATTATTGCTTCCTGTTCGGATAACACCGGCGGGAAAAGATCCTCACGCCCGGAGAGTAACAACTCTTTTGTAACCTATGCTGAGAGATTAATCCTTGAAAAAGAGCCTGACTGCACTATAGTGACAGTAAAAGACCCGTGGCAGGGTGCGGCCGGTGTCAGGCAGACATGGTACCTGGTTCCGGAAGGGTCGGATTCTCCGGTCATTTCAGATACAACAATGATAATAAGGGTACCCGTCAGAAGTATCATCTGCATGTCGACAACTCATCTGGCTATGATAACAGCCCTTGATGAAACCGGTAGTATCAGTGGCGCTTCAGGTACCGGATTCCTTTATGATTCCACACTTATGGCACTGGTAAAAAAAGGATTAATACCAGAAGTCGGCTACGAAGATAACCTGAACAAAGAACTAATAATGAAAATCAAACCCGACCTGGTGATGGTTTATGGAGTCGGGAGCGAGTCGGCTGCATATATCGGTAAACTAAGGGAACTTGGCATAAAAGTACTCTATAATGCTGATTATCTTGAAACAGATCCCCTGGGGAAGGCTGAATGGATAAAGTTATTCGGGGCTCTCTATTGTAAAGAAAAGCTGGCTGACAGTATCTTCAGTAACATCGAAAACGAATATAATAATCTTAAAATACTTATAAATAAAAGTACAACCGGTAAACCAAAAATCCTGCTTGGTATGCCATATAAAGATACATGGTTCATATCGCCCGGGAATTCGTATATCAGCAGGCTCATTGAAGATGCAGGAGGCGACTATCTGTGGAAAGATACAAGGTCGGACTACTCAATGCCTTATGGTATTGAAAATGTGTATATTAAAGCTATTGAAGCTGATTACTGGCTTAATTCAGGAAGTGCATCCTCAAGAAACGGGATTTCGGCTATTGACATCAGACTATCTGACTTACAATGTTTTAAAAATGACAATATTTATAACAATAACAAACGGATCAGTCCTGGAGGAGGTAATGACTACTGGGAAAGCGGGGCTCTAAACCCTCACCTCATTCTGCGGGATATGGCAAAAATATTACATCCCGGTATTTTTGACAGGGAAGAATTAATTTATTACACCCGACTTGAATAAATCTTATCTTGCTGAAACCGGAATATAATTTTGTTTAATAAGACACTCTATTGTGAATTCCGAAGGGATAAAAGAACTTATCATGGCCTCAAAAGGCCCGGACAGAAAAAACGGATTTTTGTTTTCTGCTTTGATATCCTCGTTGATACTATTCTTTATTCTTGACCTTTTTCTTGGTTCGGTTACCATTAAACCTGGTGATTTAATAAGATCAGTTTTTGACGGTACTACCGGCACTGTCGACACTATTGTGATGAAGTTCAGGCTGCCAAAGGCAATTGCAGCACTCATTGCCGGCATTGCATTGTCTATTAGCGGATTACAGATGCAGACCATTTTCAGGAATCCGATGGCCGGTCCTTATGTTCTCGGGATAAGTTCAGGTGCAAGCCTCGGAGTAGCCTTTGTGATACTTGGTCTCTCACCAGGTTTTTCTCCTGAAACAATCAATAACCTGGGCAACTGGTCAATTGTTGCAGCAGCATGGGCAGGAGCCGGGGCAGTGATGATACTGATTATGTTCATCTCCTCCAGAGTAAAGGATATTCTTACGGTCCTTATTCTGGGAATGATGCTTTCAGGAGCTATCTCTGCCATAGTCAGTATTATGCAATATTTCAGCAGCGAGACAATGCTGAAGGCTTATGTGATATGGACCATGGGAAGTCTCGGCAACCTTACAGCCTCACAGCTTAACGTTTTGCTTATATCCTGTTCAATCGGATTATTTATCAGTCTTGCTTCGGTGAAAATGCTGAATGCACTGCTGCTCGGGGAGAGCTATGCGGCGAGCATGGGACTAAATGTAAGGTTATCGAGGATTATTGTTTTTGCCGGAACCAGCATTCTTACCGGCAGCGTCACCGCTTTTTGCGGACCGATAGGTTTTATAGGAATAGCCGTTCCTCATATTGCCAGGATAATGTTCAGGACTTCAGATCATAAAGTCCTTATTCCTGCAACAATACTGACAGGAGGATCCGTAATGCTTCTCAGCGACATTATTTCACAGCTTCCCGGATCCGATACCGTTATCCCTATAAACTCTGTTACTGCACTGATCGGGATTCCCGTAGTTATCTGGGTGATTTTAAGGAACCGTAAATTTTCAGATATTTTCTGATGGGAAGAGACAATGAGAAAATATTAAGCTTCGATTCCCTGTCAATAGGATTTATCTCCGGCAGGACGCGTCATCTGCTCCTTCCACCGATGACTGCATCAGCAAACCGTGGTGAGCTGGTGGCCGTAATAGGAGTAAACGGAATAGGGAAAAGCACTCTTTTAAGAACCCTGGCAAGGCTGCAACCCTCGCTGGGCGGTGTTATTAAAATCGACGGCCGTAATATTTCAGGATATTCAAGACTTCAATTTGCACAGAGAGCAGGATTCATATCCACTGAAGTTGTAAGGACCACAAATATGACAGTCTACGACCTGGTTGCCATTGGACGCTTTCCTCACACAAACTGGCTTGGGAAGATGGGAGAATTGCATCACGAAGCTATAAGCGGGGCAATAGAAAAAGCCGGGTTGCTGAAATTTCAGAACAGGTATATAAATGAACTCTCGGATGGTGAGCGGCAGCGGGCAATGATAGCCAGGGTTCTGGCACAGGACACAAATATCCTGATAATGGATGAACCTACTGCTTTTCTTGATGTCAGCAGCAAGTACGAGATAATACACCTGCTGCGTCAACTTTCGAGGGAAAAAGGGAAAACCGTCATTTTCTCTACTCATGATCTGCAGGCAGCTTTGAGTCAGGCTGACAAGATATGGCTGATGCTTGAAGAAAGCCTGGTGGAGGGTTCTCCGGAAGATCTGATGCTTGAAAATACTTTCGACAGGCTCTTTGCAAAGACTATAGTAAAATTTGACTCGCGTAACGGAAGTTTTTTGATGGCCGGTGAAAACAGGGGGTCGGTAGTTCTCGAAGGGAAAGGCAAAGAAAAATACTGGACCGCCAGAGCGCTCGTCAGAGCAGGCTTTTCAGTCTCTGAAGAGACCAGGGAAATTATAGTAAAGGTACATTCCGGGAACAGATGGTCCGCTTCGGCAGGAGATGAGCATTTTGAATCCTCATCAATTTATGAGCTGATCAGATGGCTCACAAGTGTAAAAACCTGATTATCTGTTATATTTTCTGTAGTTTTCAAGGAAAGGGGCAATATCATCCACCCCTAACTTCTTGGCAATTATTGTTTTGTCCCTGTCGAGAATGTAGATCATCGGAGTTGTCTGAACATTGAAATAGTAACTGAAGTTAGTGCGTCTTTCAGGATCCCAGCCGTTTATCCAGGTAGTAAGCTTATTATCTTCAATGTACTGTGCCCATTTGGCTTTATCGCTTGTAGTGCAGACTGAAAATACTTCAATGCTGTTATCTTCCACTTTATCGAAATACTCTTTAAGTTTCGGGGTGGCTTCCTTGCAGAATCCGCAATCAGGTTCCCAGAAATAGAGTATGGTAAACTCACTTTCAATGTCGTACAGTGAAACAAATATTCCTTTGTATGAGTCCATTACAAGGTTTTGCGCTTTCAGACCTATCAGGTTTGGTCTTATAAGATCGATTTGTTTTTTCAGGTCAGCTTTAAATTCCTGCGACACCCAGTCAGCCCTGCCCGTAAGGTAAATATCATCAGCAAGTTTTACCATCACGGCATCATGACCCATTATCTCACTCTCCCTGAAATGGTTGAAGAGGTAAACTGCCACAAATTGAAATATACTGTGATTACCACCTGTCTTTTTTATTATCCTGTCGATCTCGTTGTTTATTGAATCGGGGGATTGTACAACAACACTGGTAAAAAAAGTATTCAGTCTTGAATATAAAAGTGGCGTTCTTAAAATCCTTTCATCATTCAGATCGATATTGTCAAAGTAATGATCCTTGTTATAATTATATTCCATCACCCATTTCAGTGAATCACGGTTTGCTGCAATAAGCGGAATATTGAATTCCGGAGGCTCAATGGGTAACATCGCTTTTACAAGCAACGATAACAGGTTCCCTTTATTTTCGGTTACCACACTCTTTAAATACGAGATCATGTTTTGTTCCTGTACTCTTTGTGTCGCGGTGAGTAACTTCAGGGAATCGCTGTTCTGCCTGCCGGCCTGTATTCTTTTACCAATCTCCGCAGCCCGCTGCTGCATACCTACCCATTTTTTCTGATAGTTAATGAATGCCGAATTAATTTCCGATCCGGTAAACACGAGCGTATTAAAAGTATCGGTGTATGTGCAGGAAATCGAAAAATGCTGATCATCAGAAATTAATAATTCGAAATACTTCTTACCGGGCAGGACTATCATGTAAATTCCTTCGGGCAGGCTCTCTTTCCCCGAAAACAGTGAATGACCGTTACTGTCAAGTTTAACAGTATCTCTTATATACTGTTTGTCGCCAAGATGGTAAGCCAGGTAAACTGAAGAATCTCTCAGTCCTGAAATTGTAAAGGAAATCTCATATCCCGGTTTAACCTGGCTGATAGCCGTACAGACAAAAAATATAAAAAAAAGGAGGGCTGATATTTTTCTCATTATCGATACCATATATTCAAATATACTGTAAAAATAGTCATCGCAATTTCTTTGCCAAAACTGTTGCCTCAGAATATTGAGAAATTAATGCTACATTTGATTAATTAACGTTTTTCGTTCCGGAATATGATTTCTATACTGATCCCAGTTAACAACTACGACATTATTGCCCTGGTTGAGAGTATGAAGAGAGGGCTTGAGAGTGTCCCGGAATTTGGCGAAATTCTGGTAGGGGATGATGGATCGTCAGATGATTATAGAAATAAATATCTTGCCCTTCAGTCTGATAAAGTCAGTGTTTTTGTTTCGAAAACAAATATTGGCCGTGCTGCAATAAGAAACAAACTTGTATCAAAAGCTCAGGGTGATCACCTGCTGATCATCGATGCCGATTCAATGATACCGGCTACTGCAGAAGCATATCTCCAGAAATGGATCCCTTACCTGGGCAAATCAAAGGTAATATCGGGAGGAGTATTGTACCGCGATAGCCCTCCGGGCGATCCCGATAAACTTCTCCGATGGAAGTATGGAAAGAAGAAAGAACAACTAAAAGCGTCTGACAGGAACAAGCATCCTCATGCTACTTTTACTACCTTCAATGTTCTCATTGAAAAATCGGTATTCTCGAAACTGCGGTTTAATGAAGAACTTAAACAGTATGGTCACGAAGATACCCTTTTTGGCTATCAGCTTAAAAAAGCAGGGATAGGAGTCCTTCACATCGATAATGGTCTGATACATGAAGGTCTTGAATCGAACAGCGAATTTCTGAATAAGACAAAGCTGGGTATGGAGAATCTCAGCAAGCTGTATGATATAGTTACCGACAGAAAAGCCTTTTCATCATCAGTGAAGATGCTCCGTTTCTATCACCGGCTCGATCTGTTAGGCGTAACAAGGATACTGGCAAGACTTTATATTAAATACAGGGATAAAATTGAAAACCGGCTCGATTCGTCCGATATATCCCTTTCGCTGTTCAACTTTTACAGGATCAGTATGTTCTGTACATTTCGCGAAATCCACAGGAGAAAGAAAAAAGTTTCATTTTTCTGACAAATTACTTTTTCGGTATCTGTTTTATTCAAAGCCTGTTGTAAGTAGCGAATGGGGGCAGATGACTATTCTGAAGTGCCATTCGCCGGCAAGATGTAAAAACACCTGCAATCATGCCCTCAGATATCGATCCTGATCAGTTCAATATTACCATCGTTTCGTCTTTCAGCCCTGAGGACAAAACTGAATCTGTCGTCCATTGTACAAAGGAAAAAATCAGTGGGAGGGGAGAACAAAAGATTTTCAGGAATAAAAAAACGATTTCCTGATCCGTTTCTCAGGTCTGAAATTCGTCCGCTGAAATCACTCTTTTCCCCTTTTATCCCGGCTTCTATCATTTCGGCACAGAGTATATCCTCATCAGCGGTTTCTGTCCCCCTGTAACCCATCGCAACCAGGGAAACATGATCCGGATCGAGGAACCTGATATATCTTGCCACTGCTCCTGCATTAACAATACTTCCCGTAAGTACCACTTCAGCATTGTACGCATTAACCAGACCAGCGGTTCCTGCTGTTGTGGTATGAATCACAGTTCTGCCCGACATGTCACTCTTCAGGATCTCGGTAGGAGAATTTCCCAGGTCAAATCCCTCTATTCTTTTTTCATTCCTTTCACCAACAAGTACTGTATTTTTATAACTTGTCCTGAGTCTGAAAGCCTCATCAACCTCCCCGGTTGCAATAAGCCGGCGGGCACCACCGTCGGAGGCATAGCACGATACACTAAAAGCTCTGAATACATCAATGATGACTGTTACGCCCTTTGCATTCCTTGCACCCTCAACAAACTCAAGAATCTCAATTTTCATAGTGCTGTTATAGATCAGCTAAAATAGCAATAATTTTTGTTTGAGGTATTTTGTATCTTTGAGCCTTAGTGTTTCATAATTAACTGTATGGCAAAACCGATTCCCTGGGCTCTGATTCAGATAAAAAGGTTAAACGAGACGATCTGGCACACATCTCTTTCGGATATCTCAAGAAGCAGAATGTTCATAATCAGGCAACTCAGGATCATTGTCCTGGCTGCCCGCGGCTTTATTAACGATAAGGTTCAGATCAGAGCCTCTGCGCTGACTTTTTATTCACTTCTGTCGGTTGTTCCTGTTGCTGCTATAGCGTTTGCCATCGCAAAGGGATTCGGACTCGATCAGAATCTTGAACAGCTGATCACGGACGATCTCCAGTCGCAGCAGGAGGTTGTCAACTGGCTTCTTAAAAATGCAAGAAACGCAATTCAGGAGACCAGGGGAGGCTACATAGCCGGAGTAGGGATGATTATACTTTTCTGGTCGGTTATGTCGCTGCTTGGACAGATAGAGAGCTCATTCAATCATATATGGCAGGTCCCTTCATCCCGGTTATGGTATAGAAAATTTACCGATTACCTCACCATAATGTTGATCGCCCCGATTTTTTTAATACTCTCGGGAAGTATTACAGTCTTTGTAAATACCGAGCTTTCTGACTTTATTTCAAGAGCCCCCATACTGAATTTCTTTAAACCCGTTGTCGCTTTTCTTGTCCGTTTCGCTCCTTATATGCTTACCTGGGTGGCGCTGATAATTTTATTCATTATAATGCCCAATACAAAAGTAAAATTTGTACCTGCCCTGGTATCAGGAATTATTGCCGGGACACTTCTTCAGATACTTCAGTGGCTTTATATTGATCTTCAGTTTGGGATAGCAAAACTCAGTACTATTTATGGAAGTTTTGCAGCTATACCACTATTCATATTATGGATGGAGGCAAGCTGGATAATTGTACTGCTGGGAGCAGAGCTCTCATTTGCCAACCAGAATATAGCCAGGTATGAGGTTGAATCGGAGGCACTTTTTATAAGCCATTATCAGAAAAAAGCCCTCGTCCTGATGATAATGCATATGATAATCCGTAATTTCTCGTCAGGGGATAAGCCTATCAGTGCTGAAAATATTGCTGAAAAACTTAAGATTCCGGTACGTCTGGCCCGCGACATACTGAATGATCTTGGCAACAGCGACCTTGTATCGGTGATTCACGAAAATGAACGGCAGGAACGTTTGTATCAGCCTGCACTTGATATTAATAAGCTTAGTGTCAGTTTTGTACTTAACCGTCTCGATAAAAAGGGGACCTCCCAGCAGATCATTATAAAAAGTAAGGAATACGATAAGGTTATTAATCTACTGGAAAAGTTTGATAAGCTGGTATCAAAATCAGAGTCAAACATTCTTATAAGGGATATTTAAAAAAATATCAGTATCCGGATGAAGAATAAATTGGTATTGTATCAGAATATCAAAACAGCTTTTTTCTCCTGCGCTTTCTCTCCTTATAATGTTCCACGAACCAGATGAAATCGGTAAATGAGTTCCACTCATGAAAGAAATAATGTGGCATGGGGACTATAATATGTTTCGTGGTGCTCTCTTTCTCCCAATAGCTGTTTAGATTAGGTGCCGGAAAGATACGGTCATTCTCACTGGTGACAGCATAATCCCACCTGAATCCGGGCTCCTTCTGCTCCATAATCCTGTTGTAAAGCCACCTTAGTTCATCATGCAGCGATTTAACTGACCTGTGGGGAATCCTGTCAGTGTTCTTTAAGTACGTTTTTTTATCACCGAACATCCTGAGGTAGAATTTCTCCATATTCTCCTCTGTAATATTATTGAGAGTCCCCTCAAATGTCTTGAGCGGAATACCATATCTGTCGTCTGCAGGAACCGGTGTCCCGTTGACGGCAATAGTCAGGTCGGCCCTTATCCCGGTCTTTGCAGACAGATATTCGGCAGCCCAGACACCCAGCGACCATCCTATTACTGTAATTGATTTGTACAACTTCATCTCAGGGAGAATCAGTGCTTCGTCGGCACTATAGTTGTAAAAGAGGATGAAATCAAATTCATCATTACAAAGCGGTGTGAAAACATTCTCATCAGTTCCCCAGCCCCCATATAACACAACAAGACGATCGTTCTTGTCCCTTCTTCTGATATAAGTCTTCATTATTTACCCAATGGATAATCCGGATTCTCCTTAATTTTTCCCAATAATTAACAGGAACTCAAAGATAGTTTAATTTATTTTAAAAAAACCAGCGGAAAATTTAACGGGAATATGTCAGAACTGTCAAAAAAAAATAAGAGGAGAAAGGGTGGTTGCGAAAATCAGGGAGCGGGTTTTATTGTCTAGATAATTCCCGTGTCTACTGTCTGATAAAAGGATGGAACCACGGTAAGCTGGCGCTATTCCTAAGGTTCCAGATGTGAAAGTCAATGTCTGCAATACAATCCTGATGATTTTCACTACCAACCCTTTATATCTCCTCTTTTACCAATAGCATGAGCTTCGTAACAAATTTACGAATAATATTCGAAATATCAAATAAAATTACCAAAAAATATACATGAAATATTATTGATGATTATTGCTTAAATATTGCTTAAATATTGCTTAAATTTGAAAGAGCCCCGGTATAAATTAATATATTTCCCAATGGTCGCTGAACTGGAAAAGATAGTATATGACGACAGTGGCGGATTCAGAGCTGAATATATTTCGGAAACCAGCGGTATCTGGCATTTTCACCCTGAATATGAACTCGTTTTAAATACCAGAAGCAATGGTACACGGATAGTTGGCGACAGTGTTGAACTTTTCGACAGGTACGACATGGTCCTGATTGCCGGCAACATACCCCATTGCTGGAATTATTACAGGAATGATGAGACTCCACCTGAAGATCATGGGATCATACTGCATTTCAAACTGGCATCACTTGGAGAGCCTCTTCTTTCACAGCACGAAATGCATTACGTCAGAGAACTGTTGTCCGGAGCAAAACGGGGGATTCTGTTTTCTGTGGAAGCCGCAAAAAAAGCTGAGAAACACCTTATTCAGATGATAAGAAACAGGAGCATCGATAAGATGATCGATTTTTTTAATGTACTGAAAATATTGTGCGATGCTGATAACAGAATATTTATCTGTTCTGAAAATTATATGCAGGATTTTGATGAAAGAGGGAACAAGAAGATGGCTGATGTTTATAATTATGTAAGAGAGAACTATTTTAAACCGATATCGCTTGCCAGGATTTCAAAAGTAGCCCATATGAGCCCTTTCTCGTTCAGCAGATATTTCAGGAAAAACTGTGGTGCAGGGTTTGTTGAGTATCTTAACAGGGTCAGGACAAATAAGGCATGTTACCTTCTGAGGGAAACAGAATACCAGGTGCATGAGATTGCCGGTGAGTGTGGATTCGGGAGCATCTCAAATTTCAACAAACAGTTCCGGAAAACGGAGGGTTTCTCGCCACGCGACTACAGGGCAAGATTCAGATCATGATCATCCCGTCGATGAATTTTCAGAATATCTGATTCAAAAAATAAATTCTTATGGCAATGAACTTACTGGAGAAGATCCTTTCGCTTCATTCAAAAAAAGGGGAGGTCAGGCCCGGAGATATTATCGACATTGATATTGATACACGGGTTGCCCGCGATTTCGGAGGAGCAAATGTCGTCAGGAATCTGAAGGATTTCGGATTAGGAATCATCAACCCGGAGAACACCTTCTTCACTTTCGACTGCAATCCAACCGGTTCGGATCAGAAATATGCAGCGAATCAGCATATATGCAGGCTTTTTGCCAGAGAGAACGGAATAAAGATTTACGATATCGACTCAGGTATCGGAACACATATCCTTATTGATGAGGGTCTGGTATACCCGTCGGCCACAGCAGTATCGACCGATTCACATGCAAATATCCTGGGAGCCATCGGTGCATTCGGACAGGGTATGGGAGATATGGATATTGCTGCGGCGTGGTCGAAAGGGAAGGTCTGGTTTAAGATCCCTCCCTCGGTAAAAATTATCCTCAAAGGAGATATTCCTTACAATGTCAGCGCTAAAGATGTCATTCTTAACCTGCTGAACATATTTGGTGCAAATACCCTGCTTGGATATTCGATCGAGATTTACGGAACAGCGGCTGAAAAATTCAGCCTTGATGAAAGGATAACAATCTCATCAATGGCAACCGAGATGGGGGCTATCATTATTCTTTTCCCTCCGTCGAATGAGATTATTGATTTCTGCCGGAGCCGTCAGGTAAAAAGTTTTGAGCCGGTCTTTGCAGATGAGAAAGCCATATATGATAAGGTAGCTGAGATAGATGTATCGGAATTCAGACCGATGGTGTCACGTCCCGGCGGACCTCATTTTACAGTCGCTGTTTCCGAAGCCAGCGGTTTGAAAATTGATTCAGCCTTTATTGGCAGCTGTACCAACGGCAGAATGGAGGATATGTATCGTACTGCAGCAATTCTCAGAAACAGAAAAGTAGCTCCGGGTGTAGTCCTGAAGATTGTTCCTGCTACTGACAAAATCTGGCGCGAATGCCTCGCTAACGGTCTGATAAAGATCTTTAAGGACTCGGGGGCCCTTGTTTCAAATGCCGGTTGCGCAGGTTGTGCTGCCGGACAGGTTGGACAAAACGGTCCCGGAGAGGTGACAATCTCCACCGGTAACAGAAACTTTGCCGGGAAACAGGGACGGGGCGATGTATGGCTGGCTTCACCCGAAGTTGTGGCAGCATCGGCAATTGCCGGATATATCACTACTCCAGGTAATATACCGGGATCGCCTGCAGTTTTTACAAACACTGGTAAACGTGTTGTGGATAAAAAAGAGGCGACCACACTTTCGTCAGATTTGAGAAAGCCAACCATCCTCGAAGGACATGTCCGCCTCGTCGTACGCGACAACATAGATACCGATATGATATTTCATAACAGGCATCTCGCGATTACCGATATAAATGAAATGGGACAGTACGCTTTCGGCAACCTTAAGGGGTTTGAAGACTTTGCCATCAGGGCTGACCAGGGGGATATCATTGTCACCGGAAAGAATTTTGGTTCAGGAAGTTCACGACAGCAGGCTGTCGATTGTTTTATTTCACTTGGGATTATTGCAATAGTAGCTGAGTCGTTCGGTGCAATCTACGAAAGGAATGCAATAAATGCGGCATTCCCTGTTGTTGTCTGTAAAAGCATTTCGGAACTGAACCTTTCGGATGGCGACCTTATTAAAGTTGATTTAAGAACGGGCGAAATTGAAAATCTGAACAGTAATAAAAAGACCCGGGCAATTCCGTGTTCTGATGTACAGCTTGCCATTTATCAGAATGGAGGAGTGCTGAAGTAACCCTGTTACCTTAACGGATTAATAATATAATTACATGAAACCCAGAACCTTTGCCGAGAAGATACTGAATGCACCTGCAGGTACAATTGTGTTTGTCAGACCCGATATTTTGCTGACTCACGACAACACTTCAAGCATCTTTAAGACCTTTCAGAAAATGGGAGGTGAAAAAGCAGCCTTTCCTGAAAGGCTGCTGGTGGTTCTAGATCATAATGCTCCGCCTGCCGACTCAAAACTTGCAACACAGTACCAGGAGATAAGGGATATTGTTAAACAACAGGGGATTAGCATGTTTTATGATTCGGGGAAAGGAATCTGTCATCAGATCATGTCGTATCATGCCCGGCCGGGGATGATTATTGCAGGAAGTGACAGCCACACTTCCACGGCAGGAGCATTTAACGCTTTTGCTGCCGGAATTGACAGGACCGAATCAGCGGCAATCTGGAAGAGGGGAGAGACCTGGTTCAGGGTCCCGGAATCAATAAAGATCACACTCTCAGGAAAGTTTAACGAAGGTGTCTGTTCAAAGGATCTGGCATTATGGATCATAGGAATGATCGGATCAGACGGAGCAAATTATATGTCAATTGAATTTCACGGTAAAGGGGTGGGGAACCTTACGGTTTCAGACCGTATGGTACTGGCGAATATGGCATCCGAAATGGGAGCAAAAAATGCTGTCTTTCCTGCCGATGATGTGCTCTCCGATTTTTTCGGGGGGATAAAAGGGGGTCAGTGGGCTGACGAAGGCGCAGGATATTTCAGGGAGATCGTGATCAGGCTGGATGATATATTTCCTGTTGTGGCTGCTCCGCATAATGTGGATAATATCATGTCGGTTGCCGAAGCTGCAGGGACAGAGGTCCACGAAGGCCTTATCGGTACCTGTACCAACGGCAGGATAGAGGATCTGAGAATTGCAGCCACCGTACTGAGAGGGAAAACCATTAAAGAAGGATTTCAGCTTAATATTGTCCCTGCCTCCAGGAGAATTTTTCTGCAGGCGATAGAGGAGGGGCTTATCACAACACTTCTGGAAGCAGGAGCAAATGTCCTGTCGCCCTCTTGCGGCCCATGCCTCGGAACGGGTCAGGGGATCCCTGCAAACGGGCATAGTGTCATCTCAACAGCAAACCGAAATTTCCCGGGCCGGATGGGTAACAGGGAAGCCTCAATATATTTGTCTTCTCCCGCGACAGTAGCCTGTTCAGCATTGACAGGGACAATAACCGATCCGCGGATAAATAAAGGCCAGGAAGAGTTTCCGTATGCTGTGGTCCGCAGCAGGACAAATGAAATAAAAAATGGGGAAATACGAAAAAGAGGTAATGTCTGGGACTATTCCGATGTGGATAACCTTAACACCGACCAGATGTTTGCCGGAAAACATACATACAACGTTCTGAGCTCCGATCCTGCATCAATACTGCCATTATTGTTTGCAGATTTTGACCCTGCCTTCAGCGGTATGGTCACTCCGGGAGATATTATAATTGCCGGGGAGAACTTTGGCTGTGGCAGCTCAAGGGAACATCCTTCGGTCGGGATGGCATATGCAGGTATTAAAGCTATAATAGTAAAGTCGGTCAACCGTATATTTTACCGCTCTTCAATCAATCAGGGACTTCTTCTTATTGTGCACAGGGAGGCCGTTGAAGCTTATCATCCGGGCGATAACGTTGAGATAACCTTCGAAAAGGGAGAGATCATGATCGGGAACCGGAAATTCAGTTTCGGGTCACTGCCTGAAAAGCTGAGACAGATAATTGAAATGAAGGGTCTTGTTAATTTCATGAAATCTCTCTGAAGAATCGAAAAAAAATGTATTTTTGCACCCTGAAATTGGTTCCGTAGCTCAGTTGGATAGAGCAACAGCCTTCTAAGCTGTGGGTCGAGCGTTCGAGTCGCTCCGGAATCACTGGGAAAAGGTGTCTCAAAGGGCATCTTTTTTTTGTTTTATAAACGCCCAGTTGGATAGAGCAATCCCGCGTACGCGGGATGATTCATATTAAAAAAGTATCTGTTCCGGAAAAATAAAAGGTATCTGCCTTATCCACATTCTGATTCAGATCCTTAACGAGCCTCGGAACCCCCTGACTCCATAATAAGATTCTGCACCATTATGATACACAAAGACCTGATCGTAACGGCGGTCACAAAAGAGTGCACCGCCCAGTCTCCTGATCCCGGCAGGCGTTTTCACCCAGCTCGACGTTTTGGTATCAAAATTTCCTAATTTCTGCAACTCCCGGTATTGTTCCTCAGTTAAAAGTTCAATACCCATGGCAGCTGCCATTCCTAAGGCGTTATTTTCAGGTTTATGTTCTTTCCTTGATTCAAGCCCTTCGGGATCGTAACATACACTTCGCCGGCCTTTTGGACTTTCAGCTGAACAATCATAAAAAATATATTCGCCACTCTTCGCATCCTGGCCAACAACATCCGGTTCACCGCCGGTCCGTTCCATTTCATACAGCGACCACAGTTTTTCCCCCGTCAAAGCGGCTTCAAGCCTTGCCTGTACTTTAACCCATTGATAACCAGTATGACGGTCCATGTTTTTCTCAAAACGGGCTTTCAAAACCCTGAGTAGTTCGTCACGTTGTTCCGGTGATAACTCCTTTCCTGTTTTAACCTTTGACATAGTCTGTATTTTTAGAAAACAAGAACTTTATTCTGCAATTTAACAAGATATAAGACATCAGTTCCGGTCTTAATCAAATAGTATCAAGAAATGCTTCGATATCCGTTATAAATCTCCCGGTCCGGGCCTCTATCTGCCGGGTCAGCTTATCCTGATCACTGAAATCCGGATTATCAGCCAGATCGCATTCGACTATCGAATCATGCCCTTTCAGTGTCGCCGGGATCCGGTATTTATCCCATTTTTTTTCATTTATTATCTTCCAGTATTTTGCCTGGCTCTTTTTGTTATAGCCGGCGAGCCAGGCCTCAAAACGCATATTTTCATGTATAAGCACAATAGCAATTTTGAGGCCTTTACTTCTTAATTTTTCGGGAACCAGGGGGAAATATGTCATATCCATGTATCCGTAATATATGTTACCCGATACAAAGTAATCAGGATATTTGTTCCTGAAATGGGTACGGAGATCCATCATGTACTCCATTAATCCCCGGTAGGCTGTTACGATATCACCCTTATCTACCTGTTTCCGGTATTCTGATATGCAGTTGTTGAATGTTTTCATGGATCAGTTTTTCCTCTGGTGGGTAAATCCGCATATAAAACAATCGGGCCGGTGGACACATAATGTCGATCCACACTCAGGACAGGTTCTCCTTGCAGTCTCAAATTTAAGGAATTGATCAATACCCTTTTCTTTTATCATTGCCAGATTGGCAAAGAAACCTGTATTGTACTTTGTTCTGTATCTTTTATCAAGCCGTTTTAACCTTGGGCAGGGATATTCCGGGCATTCGTAGCAGAACCCGGATTCTGTAGCTTTAAGCAGATTGCAGTTTATTATTATACACTTTTGGCAGGATGCAGGTTTCGTATCATCGTTATCCCTGCAACCCGGACAATGGTTTTTTGATCTCATGTACCCCAGGCACGATCCGCAGTTCATACCGCACGGGGCAATCATCTCTCTCCCAAACACTATCGCGGTGTTGTATTTCTTATGTTCAGATGAGCTTTTCATAATCCGGGTTTCTTGTGAATGTTATCTCTCTTAAGTTACCTTATTGTCTTATTGATAAATTTATAAAATATTTAGTTGAGCAACAGTAATCATAATAGATTAATAATTCTTTTCCTGATCAAAGATCTTCAAAACACTCTGTTCGATTTCTAAACAAAGCAGGAAAAAGACAAAAAGGTGCAAAAATATTTTAAAAACGATATCCGAGAATAAGGTAATATCTTATTGTCCGGGAACTTAAAGTTTCAACATTAATAAAACCATCCGTTTTTTCAACTCTGGCTTCAAATGATATTTTTTTAGTTTTTATTCCTGTTCCAGCGACAAACCCGTGTTCATACTCTTTTGTCTGATCAAGGGGAGAACCTTCGTATACAGTTGTTCCTGAATAGTCTGTGGTAAATTCCTTTTTTACATACATCCTTTCACTTAAACGAATCCCGTTTGAAATACCGGCATTACAAAACAGAGATATGTTGCCAACTGGGAATTTGTACCGGAGTAAGTTATTCATTTTCAGATGTGAAAATTCAAATTCAGTTGTCATCTTTTTGTGAGTTTCATTAAAATCGTCATACTCGTATTGTCCGGTTGTGTTGAAGCTGGAAAATAAAAGTTCATTATCAATTGAAAATCTGCCCTGATTCCGGGGAATGATAATCTCCAAAAACAAACCTCCTGAAAAGGCGGTTGATAAGTTAAAATCTGTATTTTCCAGATAGTCAAATCTTGATTCTGAACTACTAAATTCCAATTTGGTAAATGAAGAGCCGGCAAGAGCTCCAATCTCAAGATGAACTCTTTCTCTTTCTCTCTGAAAACCAACTTCAGCGGAAGTACATTTATAATAGTCCTGAAAAATCTTAATTAAGGCCCTTTGAGCGTATGATGTACTTTCAATTTTAGTCCGGATTGCCGGACAATCGACAAAATATAAAATTAACTGACCGATAAAGTCGTTCCTTTCACGTATTGAACTTGTCGTCCCTTGTCTTACCAGGTATTTTTTGTAAACTAATAACTCGAATCCACCATCTTTATTAACATAGAAATTCTCTCTCCCGTTATTGTTCCTGTAATAATAGAGGCCTTTTACCCCTTTAAATAAAGTTTGTAAGAAAACAGTTTCAACTGATATGTTCGGTTTGGAATCATAATCGAGCCTTATTTCTTCAACCGGAGTGTTTTCGACTTCAACTATCCCGCTTAAATATATTTCGTCCTTAACGCTAAATCCCTTGACTTCAGTTGGGTTAAATGTAGTTGAACCGGAATTAACCGTTGATCTGAAGTCAATTTTATCAGGATTAACGCCCCAGTTTCTGTAATCAACAAATCCTTTCAATGTGTCACCATTATTCTTAATTACAAATCCCGGGAGATAGTCTTCCTGGGAATAGATCAAACAGGTAAATAAAATTCCAATAAATAACAATACGGATTTTTTTAGTTTATAAATTTTTCTCATGATTAATTAGGTAAGTGATTAAAATGATTGGTAGTTTATATTTTCAACAGACGAATTTGGTTCAGGAGGGCTTTATCACCGGGGCTAACGCAATGAATGGAGCCCTGAGTTTTATGAGCAGAGCTAAACTTAAAAAAATCAATGTCTGAAAAATTAAATATCAAACAGTAATAATTTTTTTTAATGGTCATAGCCATTAGTATCAGTTTTTCAAAATCTGTGAGGTAAAATTGAAAGCTTTTATCAATGACAAATCAAATATAGAAAATATTATTTTTTGTTTGGCATAGATTAATCATTTTCTTATAACACCATAATTTGCCTTTTCCGACTCAACGCAGGGTATAGCGGCCCACTCAGAATCATGATTATCAGTCAATGGAAATATTTGGTTTCTGTAAATAAATTAATTTCAGGTTATTAGTAATTACTTCTTCCCTGCAGTTTTTATATCCAAGATTATGATAAAACGCCAGATTTTTTTCACTCTTATTCCCGGTAAATAATTCATAAAGTGAACAATTATCAAATAACTTTTCAATTTCTGTCATTAGTTTCTTACCTATTCCCTGATTCTGAAGGTCAGGTTTTACAATCAGTTTGCCTATTTTGCAGACATTGTCAACCAACTCCGCTCTCACAGAACCAACTAACTGTCCGTTTTGCTCTGCTTTAAGGACAATCCCGTTTTGCCATTCTCTTTTTAAAGAATCATGTTTCTGAATCAGCGGTTGAATATTGAAGTCATTATAAATCTCAGCTTCCTGGATATATGCTACTTTCTGCAATTCAAGTATTCTGTCCAGATCAATAAGCCCGGCGATACTTATCCTGACATTTGTGTCATTAACTGTATTTCCATTTTCATCAAGTGGCAAATATGGATTATAAGCTACCTCCCACAAATTTTTATCCGGGTCGGCAAAGTATCCGCTGTATCCGCCCCAAAATGCCTTCTCCGGCATCTTTACAATATCTGCTCCCCTTTCTGCTAATTCTTCAAAAAGCAGATCTACTTCTCTCTCAGTCTTAGTATTGTAAGCAAGGGTAAATCCTCTGTAATCAGGATTGGAATAACCTACCCCGGCATCCTCAGCAGGTTTTTCAGTTTGATATAGTGCTAACTGAAATCCGTTCAGGCCATAAAAAACTATATTTTCATTACTCAGCTCTGTTTTTTTCCATCCGAGTACATCTGAGTAAAATCTTTCGGATTCTACCAGGTTAATTACTCCAAGTGTTAATAACGTTAATCTCTGTTCCATTATCATTCATTTAATCAACCTGTAAAATAGGAATAGGAGCGAAACAAACCGATCCTTAGCCAGGGGCCGGCTTTTAATTATTTATCATTTTCAGGAAATTCCCGTCAACAATCAACAGCTTCACCCCATTTTCTGTAATTGAACGGTGTGAACTTAATTCATCCGTAACAATATAGGTCATACCTTTTGTCAGAACAGATTTTCCGCCATCGCTGAGTTCGCTTACAAATTCTCCTTCCAGACAATGAACGATATGCCCTTTTGTGCACCAGTGGTCAGCAATATAACCCTTTGAATATTCAACTATTCTTAACCGTAGTCCTTCAAATTGCATGGTTTGCCAATAAGCGATCCCTGTATCACCTTTATGTTCGGTTTTAGGAATTGTTGTCCAGTCAATCGTTTGAAACGGAATATTCTTTTTATTCATATTTATTAATTTATGTTTCTGAAATATAAAAGTTTGAAAATCATTCTTTAATTATAGATACTATAATCTTTTTATCCGAAGTCAGTAATTAAAAAAATTTTACCTCTACTCTTCTGTTGAGTGCCCGATGTTCTTCATCCATTCCGCTGAAAATCGGGCGACTTTTACCAAAGCCGGTGAAACTAAGCCGGATGGGGTTGACACCCCTGTCAATTAGCCAATTATAGACTGATCTGGCCCTGTTATCTGAAAGCTCATCATTATACTGTTCTGTGCCGATATCATCGGTATGGCCCTCGATGCTAATCCTGATTTCCGGATTATTTTCCAGATAAGTCAATAGTGTTTCAAGTATGTCCCCGGAGGCAGGTAGAAGATTATACCTGTCAAATTCGTAGTTTACATTTTCAAGGATTACAGACAATCCTTGCTTTAACTTGTTCAGGTCAGTTTCATATTGTAATTCTGTCATGTTCTCCCCGGGAATTGTCGGAATATTATCTGTTCTGCAGTTACACTCTGAAGTATCCTGAATTTCAAAAATTTCAATATTATCAAGTATGTAATACGATGACTTTTCAAGTCCGAATAATCCATGCAGGTATTCGTCCCTTACCACTGCCTTAACATCCTCCGGACCAGCAAACCGCCCTATGGTAACAAATTTCTCTCCGCCATCAGCAATAAAATAATCACAAAGAGTTGTAAAGTGTTTATTTTCAACAGGTAGTTTTGAAAAACTGATCTGGGGTGAGAATGTACTTTCGTTCGTGTAATTTACTATAACTGAAGATGACGATAAAAAGAATGCAAGTCTGTCCACTGAGTACTTAGAGTACGAACAAAAGTTAAGTGAGGTTCGTAAACAATATTTCTTACCTTTTATTAATGGCGAAATCAATTTACCCTGTATGTATTCTGAATAACTGTCGGATTCTTTATAAAGTGCAATGCCCGCATAATTAAATTTACCGGGTAGTGGCATTTCAAAGATATAGTTATAGCTAAAAACATCAATATATCGCAGGTTGCTTAAATAATCCGGTGTATATATTCCCGGAGTTGTCCAGTATGGAATCCAATCCTCAATTTTGGTATCCCCGTGATATGTAATAAGGACTGGTTTATAATAAAAGAAATCAAAATCAGAATTTACTATAAGATTATTGCCTTTGGTTAAAGGTAAAAATACAGCTGTATCAGCTATTCCGTCATTAAGTGAAATATAACCAGCATTCCGGGAATCCTGGAATACTTCCTTCGTTGTGTTTGTAATAACCCCATTGTTATAAATCTCCTCCTTATATGGTGTTCCGGTTTCGTTGAAATAAACCCATTTACCATGTGGGAGGCTATTAAAGTGCCTGTCCCTAATCAGTTTATAATTTTCAACCCTCTGTAATTGTCCGTTCTGGTACCAGTATTCCCATTTTTTTATTTTCTTTTGAACTTCGCCAAATGAATATTTCTTTGATATACTTTCATTTTCGTAAGATATTGAATACGTATAAGTTTGTCCTTTAGATTTTAATTTACCATCCTCATAGTAGTCCTTAATTGTCTCTTTCTGAGCAGTGGCAGATGCACCGGATAACAGGCAGCTGATAAGAATGATACTTTGAACTGGCAGTCTCATTAATAGTTTGAACCAGGAGTTATGATTATGAAACTAAATTTTAGGGGTTTTATTATAGTGATCGGACTCAACTTAAGCAATGTCCAATATAGATTATTACTTTACGTGAAATATATTTTTATTTGGCCTGCACCTGGCGGTCTGAGGTACGAGCATTAATAACAAACAGTAATATACTATAATAAACAGTAATAAACATGATATAATATTAAAATATTATGTAACTTTATAGTCCTAACCAATTTCTTCTACCATGGAAAAGTCAAGTGGATTAATAGAAGTCTTCAAAATATTTCAGAATACAGAGTCATATTTTGAGGAACGGGATAAGGATCAATCGAGAAGATTAATCTTGAATCAATTGCTGATTATTTGTGTCTTTACATTCCTTTATGGAATTGTCATGGGGAGTTATCATAGCATACTTCAATCAATTGTCGCCGGATTCAAAGTGACATTCCTGTTTTTTAGTGCAATTCTAATCTGTTTTCCATCCTTTTATGTAATTCAACAGGTCTTGGGATCAAAGATGACATTGAGACAGATGGTCTTTATTATTTTAAGTGGATTTGTACTTACCTCTGCAATTGCTATTTCATTTGCTCCAATTGTTATATTGTTTCAGGTGACTGGTGGTAACTATCATTTCCTTCAACTTTTACATGTAGCAATATTTATCTTCTCGGGGATCTTCGGAATGAGACTAATGGTCGATGCGTTAAAATTTGCCTGTGAGAAAAAAGATATATATCCACATATTGGTGTTAACGTTTTCAGAATATGGATTATAATACTGGCATTTGTCGGAGTTCAGATAGCCTGGAACCTTCGTCCCTTTTTATGCAACAAAACTGAGGAATTTAAGCTGTTCAGGAAATATGAAGGTAATTTTTATACTGCTATAATTTATTCTGTCCAGCAACTTGCCAAACCGGTAGATTCAGACCAGGATATTGAAGTCAAACCTGAAAGCCGCAAACAGGAAACTGACACAACATTATTAAACCTTTTGAAGAAGTAGGGTATGGACGAAATAATGACCATAGAAGAAGTGCAAAGTATTTAAAACTACAGACCTCAGACAATCTACACCTGGGCTCAGAACGGGAAGATTCCGGCCGCGAAACTGGGCAAAGAATGGAGGTTCAAAAAAACAGTTATTGATAAATGGTTTAACCAGCATATGGATCAAAAATTTTCGGAATATCTGGAAAAATAAACTGAGTTTCACCAGAGGCATAAATGCAATGGCCGGCAGTTTTTTATTACCAATTTTCCTTTGCCAAATCAGGCCAGATATATTGTTCATATATCTGTTTAATATTATCCATTTGTTCCGAAGAGAAGTCGGGTAATTCAGAAGCACTGATGTTTGAAATGATCTGGTCCGGATTTGAAGCACCTGGAATAACACAACTTACCTCCTGAAACATCAGAATCCATTTCAGGGCTATTACTGCCAGGTTATGATGTTGCGGAAAAAGCTTTTTTAACTCTTCAACAGCTTTCAAACCCTTAATATAATCTACCCCTGAGAATGTCTCCCCTTTATCAAACGCTTCGCCATTCCTGTTAAATGTCCGGTGATCGCCCTTGCTGAATGTAGTTGAAGGTGTGAATTTCCCGGTCAGAAGTCCACTGGCCAATGGTACCCTGGCTATTATTCCTATGTTTTTCCTTGCAGCCTCGGCAAAAAACCCTTCAGCAGGGCGTTGTCTCAACATGTTGAATATGATCTGTACTGTAGTTACATTTTCATATTCAATTGCTTTCAGCGCTTCATCTATTTTTTCAACGCTGACACCCAAATTCAGTATTTTTCCTTCTTTTTTCAAAATGCTGAAAAATTCAAATATTTCAGGCCGGTAGAAGGTTTCGGTTGGCGGACAATGCAATTGAATAAGGTCAATGGTTTCCAGGCCCATATTCTTCAGACTCTCTTCAACAAATTTACGTAACACTCCTGTCTGGTATAACTTGTCTGTATGAGGTGAAAGCCTTCTGCCACACTTGGTGGCAACATATATTCTTTCGTGACGGGAACGGATAAGGCGACCTACTGCCTTTTCGCTTTCGCCATCACCATATACATCGGCTGTATCAATAAAATTGACACCATTATCTATCGCAGCGTTTAATATAGAATCAGCGTTGCCATGACTAAATTCACTGCCCCATTTTCCGCCGACCTGCCAGGTACCTGTCCCGATTTCGGAAATCTCAAATCCTGTTTTTCCCAGTAAACGTTTTTTCATTATTCGTATATTTAATACTATCCGGTCAACTAATGTAAAAGTGTCCGGACTTTTTCACTCTGTTTATCTGCAATTTGCCTCTTATCTTCAAATAGCTGATTAACATCAACTGAGGGTTAATTATATTTACCAAACAGACCATCAGATGTTATTCTGTTACAGCTTCGCCCCGTCAGTCACAATAGGGAAAGCAACCTCAAAAGCATCTAACTCTCGTTCCCTCTGATTATTGCCTGACATACAACTTCACAAATCCGAAACAAGTTAAACATTATAGATTTAAATGAATCGCAAAATGACTAAAAACTTATTCACCTTCTTTTACACGGATTTCCAGAAAATCCTGCCCCCATTAGACTTTTCGGTATCCGAGGCCGGTGAAACAGGCTATTAAAGAACTATCCTCGTCAAAAATGTCAACCTTATAACCACTGATCCGGTTCTGAACATTTATCTCGCTTGCCACTGCCCGTATCTTTCGGCCCGACGGCGATTTATAATATGTTATATTCACATTTATCCCCACGGTGGGAACGCCATCTGAATTGGATGCTGCTGCAAAAGCATAATCGGCCAGGGTAAAAACAGCTCCTCCCTGAACCCTGTTTACTCCGTTAAGATGATCATCGGTAATCACCATCTCAGTTACCGCGTATCCCTTTCTGACCTCAAGGAGTTTTACACCGACAAGTTTTGCAAACCTGTCATTTCTTACCCTGTCAAGAAGTTCATCTACCATAATCAATCATTTAAAATCACTTAAATATATCCTTAAAGTTAACTGCCGGCGACCAATATACATCCTCACCGGTATATGTGAACAAATATTTTCCGTCGGGCGAGACATCCATATCGAAATCTGCTTTGTCAGTGTTAAATTCAGGTCCCATATTCCTGAGTTCCGACCATACCCCGTCAACTCCCCTGAAAGAGATATACTGATCAAAATCGCCAAGGCCTCCCGGACGATCCGATGCAAAAATGATAAAGCCGGTGCCAGGGTCAACAAACGGATCTACATCACTTGAACCGGAATTTACCTGATCGGGCAGCTTAACGGGTTCAGAACATCCTGCATCGTTACATTCCGACATATAAATATCTCCCGAATTCTTTTCTGCATCCCAGTAACAAAAATAGACGTGACCCTCCTGCGTCACAGAAGGATGGAATTCCCATATCTTATCTCCTTCAATATCAATTACAGGTACAGGTTCGGACCATCCGTCATCCGACTTTTCTATCCTCCAGATGTTATAATTACTTATATCGGTTTTGCCGATGCTTGCTGAGAAATACAGATATCTGCCATCAGGTGAAAATGCGGGTTCTGTAGCCCAGCAATCTTTTGAGAATTCAGCAGTATCGGGTCCGGTCCATCCGTCTCCCTCTTTTCTCATATACATGATTTTGGCATTTGGCCATATCCCCCGGGCATAAAACAACTCATCGCCCAGCGGCGAAACGGCAAGAGCACGGTCGTTGACAGTTGAATCCGAAATTGTTCCGGGTGCAAATAACGGTACTGAGTCAGCCGTAAAAGCCTGACCCAGGTAATCAAAAGATCCTGCCTTAACGGCACCTTTGTTCTCTGCCGGTCCATTACATGAAATAAGAACAAGAATGATAACTGATAAAATAATTGTGTGTTTCATTTTATATAAGAAATTTAAGTTATTGCATAGATCCGGGAAACCATAGTAAAAATCATTATCCCAAATAACCGCACCCTCTTGAAAAAATATGTTTTGAATCCCATTTTACATTTTTATCAAGAAACATTCGTGGTGATGCCGTACAAAGCTCAAACCCTGCTGACTTCAGATATTCAATTGCAGCAACGTTTGTTTCGGGTATACCTAACTGGGTTCTGTCGGATGATAATCTGAATTTCAGCAATTCGATCCCTGCCGTATCGGTATCAGCAATGATAAGGCCGCTGCCGAAACAGGGGAGGTAAAAACCCCTGCCATCGCTTCCTGAATACCTGAACCCCTTAAGCAGGGATCCGGAAAGTAACTTCCTCCTTTGCTCTCCCGAAACAGCATCATCGAGATCAAATATCCAGTTATGGTCATTAGATGAGATTTCAGAGATGTTGCTGCTGTGATATTCCTTTTTATTCTGATCATCTGTTCTGAAAAACAGATAATTAAGATCGTGCATAAATCCAATTTTAGTATAAACAGACAATCCCATTTCTGAAGCAGTCAGTATTATGGTATCGATGCTTTTTGAATGGGAATAGTCGATCAGATGTTTAGTTATAGCGCTGCCAATTCCCTTTCTTCTGTAATTCTTTTTTACTATAATTGTTCCAAGCCATGTGGCATTTCCATTTACCACGGCCATTCCCGTACCTGCTATTTCTGATCCTGCAACAGCTACAGCAGCGTAAAAATACTCTTTACCGTAATGGCTCCTGTAAACCTCTTCAAGATCAAGGTTCCATTCAGGTGGCGGTAAATTCCGGACAAGACGGAGTTCTTCAGGTTGAATTTTTCTTATTTCAGGAACGGAATTTATCATTATATGCAAAACGATGTAATGGGGAACTGAATTTAACCGGCGGGGAATTGGACTCTCTGTTATTCTCTTATCTATAATCTTCTGAATGGCACGAACCTCACAAATGTCAGTCTGCTCTTTTCGATCTTCCCGTCTTTCTTTTCGATAAGTATTAGCTCCTGGACTGCTGAAGGGGCTCCGACAGGAATTATCATCCTTCCGTTTTCGGCAAGCTGATCAATAAGGGGCTGAGGTACTTCACGCGGAGCAGCGGTTACAATTATAATATCAAAAGGAGCCTCATCAGGCCAGCCCTGGTATCCGTCTCCCGATTTTGAGACTATATTTTTATAACCAAGCTTCTTTAGTCTGTCAGAAGATTCTCTGGCAAGTTCGGGAATAATCTCAATAGTATATACCCTGTCGACAATTTCAGCAAGGATGGCAGCCTGGTATCCTGATCCTGTACCGATCTCCAGCACCTTTTTTTTGCTGTCGGGCTTTGAAACTTCGGTCATATAGGCAACAATAAAAGGTTGAGATATTGTTTGCGCGTGACCAATGGGAAGCGGATTATCGTCATAAGCCTCAGCCTCATATTCGCCGGGAACAAAAAGATGCCTGGGCACGGTTCTCATTGCCTTCAGGACGGAAGGATCAGTTACACCCCTTCCGATAATCTGTTCTGCGACCATTCTGTTCCTGGCAGTCCCGTGCCAGTCAGCCTGCGAAAAAGCTGCACTTCCCATACCAAAACAAAAAAGTATTACCAGAAACCTCACAATTGTTGTATTTAATACAAAATAGAAATTCTATAACTATTTTACAAGAAAAATCAACTTTTTCTGATCGGTCGTGATCGTTGAATTGAACTGACAGCTACTCATAACATCTTAATTATAACCGGCGAACGACAGAAATCCGTCTCCGAGAAACTGAACCGCGGGCCATATCGGAAGAAGGTTTATCTCTGTAAGCATTGTTATAAGGATAAGACCGAAAAAGATCCATGCTCCATATTTGTAAAGACCCTCATAAAGGGCGGGATATTTTTTAAAGTAATTTAGCAACAGATGTGATCCGTCAAGCGGAGGCAGGGGAATAAGATTGAAAATAAACAAGCCCCAGTTGATATAGATGGCATAAAGAAGAGCCTCGTTCAAAAATACCATTCCCGTGCTGTGATAGGCCGGGATAAAATGATTTAGTGCAGAATAGAGAAAGGAGAGGAGCATTGCGGTAATTGCATTTGAAACAGGTCCTGCTACTGCAATCTTCATAACGTCTCTCTTTGGATTTCGAAGATTCTGTTCGTTGAACTGTACAGGTTTTGCCCATCCGAAACCTGCTACCAGCAGCATTACAAACCCAAGCAGATCAATATGTTTAAATGGATTCAGCGTCACCCTTCCCTGGTCCCTTGATGTTGAGTCGCCGCATTTGTGCGCAACATAGGCATGACTGAATTCATGTATGGTTAATCCCAGGATGATCCCGGGAAGAAATTTTAATATCCTGGCTAATGCAAGGTGCTCCATAGTAAATATATTAGTTGCCCGTTATCTCCTTCAGAAGGTTGAAGAATCCCTTTTTCCTGCCGGAGGTGACTCCCCAGTCAGCCGGAACACTCTGATAGCCTTCCTCAAAACTCTCATCTTTCATCCTGTAATCAAAGAAACCCCATGAGGCATAACTTTTAAGAGCTGCAACGAAATTGTTGTTCTGATCCTGAAAATTAAAATGATCATCTTCATTGAAAAGAACCGGTTTGGGAGTATAACCCTCAACTTTTCTTGTTTTTTCAACCATACCGGCAATATCATCAGGATCAGATACCCCGTTACCGTGAATAAGTATGAAATCGGATGATCGTACGACATTGGGAAGGGGAATAAATCCTCCACCGTAACTGGTCCCGGCATAGAACCTGTGCCCGTTTCGCTCCATACCTTTCACCATGTTGATAAGTTCGTGGACCCTTTCAGGTTTAAGAATATCGTGATCATATTCTATATTGCATTCATTGTTTATCTCAATAAGAACGTTACGGTATCCGTTGTCAGAAAGCCAGTCAATAGTGTTCCTGACAGCCTTTATGACAGCTTCCTCATCCTTCAGTCGCTCATCCTGACCAAAATAGAAAAGACCCAGTATCGGGACCATGCCAAGTTCATCGGCCCTGTCGAGTATCATTTTGAGCCTTGCCATGTATGCGGGCCTTAATGACCCATCTTCCGCAAATCCGGAATTATGCCATGGTTGCGATTTTGAGTATCCCTGCGGGCTTCCACCCTGGATGTTCAAAGTAAACGACAGTAATCCGTAACTATGCCACAGCTCCATGTTCCTGACAAACTCAGTGGTGTTCCTCATCGGATCCCACTTTTTTGTATCGGGATATATCCAGTTATTCACTGTTTCCGGATTAAGATCGTCATAAATACCCTGTACCATCCTTGAATTCAGCAGGAGACCCTCTATCTTTATACCGTTCCAGTACCTGTTCTCATAAGCAGGCTTCCCATTAATAAAAAACCGGTCACTCCTTATTTCCACTGTTGTCAGCCTGGTATTTCCTGTCTGACAGGATAGGGGAACAAAAATCATCAGCACAAGGAAAACAGTAATAGTTCTTTTCATAGCTTAATAATTTTTTTTATGGTCTGATTAACTGTTCCGCTCATGCGGGGATAAAAGTTCATGATCGCCGCAAGTTAAATAAAATTGTGAAACTTCGTACCCCCGCACCATCACACCATCATACCCTCGTACCCTCGCACCTTCGTACCATCACACCATAATACCATCATACCATTTTTTTAATTCGTCTTTGCCTTAATTTGTAAAAAAACTCTTAGGTTTACATAAACAGTCAGTGCCATGAGAAAAATTGCTCTTATATTTCTGTTAATAATTCTGTCACTCAGTCAAAAGATTGGTGCTCAGAATCCTTCAGACACTACAGTATATCTGCTGACCTGCGGGCCGGGAAATGCAACTTATTCGATATATGGTCACAGTGCGCTGAGAATTGTCATTCAGAGCGCGAACAGCGATCTGGTTTACAACTGGGGAGTATTTGATTTCGACACAAAGAATTTTGCCTGGAAATTTGCAAAGGGCAGGCTGGATTATATGCTCGGGGTATATCCGTATGATCGTTTTCTTGAAGAGTACTTTATTGAGAAGCGCTGGGTCCAGTCCCAAAAAGTAAATCTCAGCAGCCAGGACCTCTCTCTCCTGACAGCCATGATACAGGAGAATCTCAAACCTGAAAACAAAAAATACCGTTATGATTTCTTTTATGACGATTGTTCGACACGGATAAGAGACCTGCTTGAAAAGGCTATTGGCGACAGGCTTATTTTCCCTCCTGATGAAGTTAAGAACAGGATGCCGACATTCAGGGATAAAATAGGTGAGTATCAGATGGGTTATCCATGGCTTGATTTTGGTATCGATCTGCTGATCGGCGTCAGGGGCGACAGAAAAGCATCATTCCGCGACAGGATGTTCCTGCCGATAGACCTGCAGAGAGGACTTGGGGAATTACTGGTTGCCGGGGGAGGTAAAATGGTCCCGCTTCTCAGTAATCCTGATACTATACTTGAATCAGATCTTCCTCCTCTCAGACTTAACACCATCAATTCACCGCTGGTTGTTTTTTCGCTGCTGCTGATCATTATAATTATTGCATCGTCGGCAATCAGGGATAAGAGATTCAATACAATACTGGATATTATACTCTACTCTTTATTTTCGGTGCTTGCCCTGCTTATGATATTCTTCAATCTTTTCACAGATCATCAGCAGCTAAGATGGAACTTAAACATTATCTGGTTAAGCCCTTTTATTATTATATGCCTCTGGAATCTTGTGGCACAAAAGCCACAGAAACTCTGGTTCAGGATTGTATTCTACCTTGAAGTCATGTTCCTGGTTTCTGCGTTTATTCTTCCACAGGCTATCAATAACAGTTTCGTTCCGCTTATCATACTTATCATGTTAAGAAGCTCAATGCGTTCAGATTTCCCGTGGAATCCACTGTCGTTGCCTCATTTAACATAACTTTAACACTTCTTAAGCACTTATTTGGGATTTACTAATTTCTTTTGCGTAAGGTTTTCCGGAACCATTTTACCGAAAAACCGTGTAACTCGTTTTATTATATTTGCTACTTAAAATTTTATATCATGGAGCAAACTGCAGATATCAGAATACTGAATGAAAAAATTGAAAAAGAGAGTGGTTTTGTCGATATCATAAGGATGGAAATGAATAAGGTGATTGTTGGGCAGAAACATCTGACCGACAGCCTTATGATAGGTCTCCTGGCAAACGGACATGTTCTTCTTGAAGGAGTCCCCGGGCTTGCCAAGACCCTGGCAATAAAATCGCTGGCCGCCATCATTGATGCCAGGTTCAGCAGGATACAGTTCACGCCCGATCTTCTTCCTGCCGACCTGATAGGCACTATGATATACAGCCAGAAAAAGGAAGAATTCATTGTAAAGAAAGGACCCGTCTTTGCCAATTTTATCCTTGCCGACGAAATTAACCGCTCACCGGCAAAGGTTCAGAGCGCACTTCTTGAGGCCATGCAGGAGAGACAAATAACCATCGGCGAATCAACGTATCACCTTGACGAACCTTTCCTTGTCCTTGCCACACAGAACCCCATCGAACAGGAAGGAACATATCCTCTCCCTGAAGCCCAGGTCGACAGATTCATGATGAAGGTGATCATCGACTATCCGTCGATGGAGGAGGAGAAGCTGATAATCAGGGAGAATCTTGCAATGGAATTTCCGAAAGTCAATTCAGTTATCAAAACAGATGATATTCTCAGGGCAAGGAACGTTGTCAGGGAGGTGTATATGGATGAGAAGATAGAAAACTATATCCTGAACATAGTTTTTGCTACCCGTAATCCATCGAAGTACGGGCTCCCTTCATTTACCGGAATGATCTCCTATGGAGCATCACCCAGGGCATCTATCAACCTTTCGCTGGCATCAAAGGCTTACGCATTTATCAGAAGAAGGGGCTATGTGATCCCCGAAGACGTCAGGTCAGTCTGCGCCGATGTTATGCGGCACAGGATCGGACTTACTTATGAAGCTGAAGCAGAAAATGTTAATCAGGATAAAATTATCGCCGAGATCCTGAATGTTGTCGAGGTCCCGTAGTAATCTTTGCGTGGCAGGCATGTGCCCCTAAAAAAATATTGTTAAAATATGCAAAGGCATCTCCTGGTTTTTCTTCTTATTGTTACCTGTCCCGTACTTTCCGGACAGAACCTGGTTGGCTATAAAGCCGCGTATATTAAAGAGTATATGAAAGAGAACGAAAAAGCGATGAAGGCTGAACAGGTGAAGAATGAAAGCTACAGTTATCTTAAATATACTGATAGTTACGAAAGAGAAACTGCCCTGTTTTTCCTTGACGATGATTCGGTGTGCAACGCCATCAGGTTAATCTGTGATAATAGCCTGAGATCATCAAGGGTGAAGGAATTTGATTCAACCTTCAAAAGAACAGGTGATTCAGAGTGGACCGACACACAAAAAGGGAAAGATTATCTGATAAAAATCAGCGATGGCCAGTTGTCGACAGACATTATAATCGTGCAAAAGAAATAATATCAGTTGAGGTGGAAGCAGCAGAATTAATAAAGAAGGTAAGAAGGATCGAGATCAAGACCCGCGGACTGACAAGGCACATTTTCGCAGGTGAATACCATAGCGCTTTTAAGGGAAGGGGGATCGCATTCAGTGAGGTAAGAGAGTATCAGTATGGTGACGATATAAGGAGCATCGACTGGAATGTGACCGCACGCTTTAATCATCCGTATGTAAAAATATTTGAAGAGGAAAGAGAACTCACAGTAATGCTGCTGATCGATGTAAGCGGTTCGGGCAACTTCGGAACTACAGTCAGTTTCAAGAGAGATGTCATGACAGAAGTTGCTGCTGTTCTTTCATTTTCAGTAATTTACAATAACGACAAAATAGGGGTCATCTTTTTCTCCGACCATGTTGAGAAATTTATTCCACCCCAGAAAGGCCGGAAACATATTCTCCGGATTATCAGGGAACTCCTTGATTTCAGTGCTTCCAGCAAAAAAACCAACCTCAATGAACCTTTGCGGTATCTGACAAATGCCATAAAGAAAAGATGTACCGCATTTCTTATTTCTGATTTCATTGCCCCCGATTTTGAAGAGCCACTGAGAATAGCCTCAAACAAGCACGACATTGTTGCCATGAAGTTTTCGGATCCTTTTGAAAAGTCAATCCCGGACGTAGGCCTGATCAAGGTTGCCGATTCGGAAACCGGTGAGGAGAAATGGGTTGATACATCGTCGGCATCTACTCGCAGGGCTTACGAAAAATGGTGGACCGACCATATGGAAGTGACCAGGAATATTTTCAGAAGATGCGGGGTCGACTTTGCAGAAATGAGTACCGGACAGGATTATGTTAAACCGCTTATCCAACTGTTTGAGAAGAGGTGATGAAGATGAAGAGATATATTACTGCTTTTGCTTTGCTGATATCATTTTTTTCCGGCTCACCGGGACAGGATGTTTCGGTTACAGCCTCTTTTGACACTTCAGCCATTTTTGTCGGCGATCAGATCACTTTTTCAATAGCAGTTGAAAAGCCTGCAGATCTTGATCTAGCAATTCCCCGTCTAAGGGATACTGTCATTAAGAACATCGAGATACTTTCTGGTCCTGACATTGACAGTTCCACAGTTACTGACGGAAGAATAAAAATAACTGAGAAATACCTTGTTACATCATTCGACTCGGGGCGCTACATTATCGACCCGGTGTATGCAGAACTTAAGCAGGCGGACGGCCTGAAACGTTTCTATTCCGACTACTCGTACCTCGAAGTAATGAGGGTGAAAATAACACCCCCCGACACTGCAACGAAATTTTTCGATATAATTCCGCCATACAGATCACCGCTTGCAATTGAAGAAATAATACCGTGGGTGCTCTATGGGCTCCTTGCTTTGATAATAATATGGTTCCTCATCAGGTTAATAAAGAGATTCAATGGCAAAAAAGCCGGGCAGGAGATCCCGGTTGTTACCGAACCGGCTCATGTGATAGCATTTCGTGAATTGGGAAAACTGAAGGATGAAAAACTGTGGCAAAGCGGAGAGGTTAAAAAATATTATACAAGACTGACTGAGATACTAAGGCAATACCTCGAAAACAGGTACAGGGTGTTTTCACTTGAGCTTACCACTGCCGGGACTCTTGAATCTCTTGTCAGGTCGGGATTTAAAAAGGATGCCCGCTACAACAGACTTAAATCCGTTCTTACGGAGGCTGACCTTGTAAAATTTGCCAAATATAAACCCGGGCCGTCCGAAAATGAATCAAATTTTGATGAAGCATGGCAGTTTGTCTCCGAAACAAAGGAGGAGCCAGCTGTTACAACCGATGTTAAGGAGAAAGAAAAGAAAGGGGAGGGAGAATTATGAACAGGATAACTTTTGAACAGCCTCTTTTCCTTTACCTGCTGCTGATAGTACCGGCAATGGTAGCCTTTTATGTAGTGAAACAGCATAAAGCCAATGCTGCAGTGAGTATACCTGGATTACAGCAGTTCAGGATGGCAGGTCCCACTTTTCGTAATTATCTCCGCCATATTCTGTTCTCCTTAAGGATTATTGCCGTTACCCTTCTTATAATTGTCGTGGCACGGCCCCAGTCGACAGACAACTTCCAGGATGTCTCCACGGAAGGTATCGACATAATGCTTGCCATCGATATTTCAGGAAGCATGCTTGCCCGTGATTTTAACCCCGACAGGCTTGAGGCTTCAAAAGATGTGGCCACCGAATTCATTTCGGGGAGACCTTACGACAGGATGGGACTTGTTGTATTCAGCGGCGAAAGTTTCACACAGTGCCCCCTTACTTCTGATCATGCCGTGCTAATTAACCTGATGAGGGAGATTGAATCAGGAATGATCGAAGACGGAACCGCCATTGGAATGGGGCTTGCTACCGCTGTTAACAGGATAAAGGATTCTGAGGCAATAAGCAAGGTCATAATTCTGCTTACCGACGGTATCAATAACAGAGGCGACATTGCTCCTGCAACAGCAGCTGACATAGCAAAACAATTCGGAATAAGGGTTTATACAATTGGTGTTGGCACACAGGGAGTGGCGCCATATCCCGTCCAGACACCCTACGGATTACAGTACCAGAATATGGAGGTTGAAATTGATGAAGCTATCCTGAGGGAGATCGCCGGCAAGACGGGCGGCAGATATTTCAGAGCTACTGATAATGATAAGCTTACCCAGGTGTATGCTGAAATAGATAAGCTTGAAAAGTCGAAAGTCGATGTACGGCAGTATTCAAGGAAACAGGAAAAATTTCTTATCCCCGCGCTGATTGCTTTTTTATTGCTTGCATTTGAAATGCTTGTGAGAAACACTTTATTCAAAAACCTCACTTAACCACAGGAAATAATATGCAGCTTTTCAGATTCGCAAATCCCGATTTTCTTTACCTGTTGATCCTTCTTCCGGTGATGATCTTACTTTTTGCCCTGAATAACATCAGAAGACAGAAGTCGCTCAGTAAATTCGGGGATAGCGCTCTTGTTAAAAAACTTATTCCTGAAATATCAGGTTTCAGGCCTTATGTCAAATTCTTTTTACAGCTGGCAGCGCTGGCTGCTCTCATAATAGTGCTTGCAAGACCGCAGTTTGGGTCGAGGCTTCAGGAGGTCAGGAAACAGGGTATTGAGGTTGTAATTGCCCTTGATGTGAGTAACTCCATGCTGGCTGAGGATATTCAGCCTGACAGGCTGACCAGGGCTAAACAAGCCATATCAAGGCTTGTGGAAAACCTCGGCAACGACAAGATAGGCCTTATTGTATTTACAGGTGATGCCTACACCCAGATACCTGTCACCACCGATTATGTGTCGGCAAAAATGTTCCTGTCTGCAATAAGCCCCGAAATGGTCCCCAAACAGGGTACTGCTATCGGAGCTGCTATAAACCTTGGAATAAGATCATTCAGCCCGGGTGAAGGTAAGAGCAGGGCTATGATCATTATTACCGACGGGGAAAATCATGAAGATGACCCGGTATCTGCTGCAGAAGATGCTGCCCGATCAGGCATTGTGATCCATACGATAGGTATTGGTTCAGCCGACGGAGTGCCTGTTCCTGTCGTTGCTGACGGTAGGAGGGATTATCTGAAAGATAAAGAGGGAAATACAGTTATCAGCCGGCTTGATGAAAAGATCCTGCAGAATATTGCCGCTGCAACGGGAGGAAGTTATGTTCGCGCCAGCAATTCAAATATTGGACTTGATGAGATCTTCGCCGGGATCAGAAAAATGGATAAGGACGATCTGGAGAGTACAATGTATACCGAATATAACGATCAGTTCCGGATATTCGCATCACTAACAATACTAATGCTGATTGTCGACTTTCTTATTATGGAAAGAAGAAACAGAAAGCTGGCGAATATAAGATTGTTTAAATTTAAGATCTGATAATACAAATATGAACTCGTTTTTAAAGGCGGAAAAATATAACGGATCTCTTTCCCGGAAGATACTTCCTCTTTTGCTGATTATACTGGCTTCGTACGGACAGTTGGGTGCCCAGACCGAAAATAAGTTTATCAGACAGGGTAACCGGGAATTCGAAAAGGGTAAATATCCCGATTCGGAGATCTCGTACAGGAGGGCATCTGATAAAAATAAATCATCGGCCGACGCGGTATTCAATACCGGAGATGCACTATACATGCAGAAAAAATATGAAGATGCAGGTAACCAGTTTGTTGAAAATCTGTCGATGAATGAAGATAAAATAAAAAAATCTTCTGCATATTATAACCTTGGGAATTCCATGTTGATGGGTAACAAAGTGGAGGAAAGCATCGAAGCTTATAAGAATTCCCTTAAGCTTAATCCCGGCAATATGGAGGCAAAGTATAATCTGGCGTATGCCCAGGATCTGCTGAAACAACAACAACAACAACAACAACAACAACAACAACAGCAGCAACAGCAGCAGGATAATAAAGATCAGGATAATAAGGATAAAAAAGAGGACGGAGAACAGGATAATCAGGATCAGCAGCCGGACCAGCAGAAGGAACAACAACAGCCACAACAGCAGGAAATCTCAAAGGAGGATGCACAGCGTCTGCTGGATGCCATTGCCAACGACGAGAAAAATGTTCAGGAGAAGGTAATGCTGGAGAAAGCTGCAAAAACGAAAGTCGGGACTGAAAAGAACTGGTAATCTGAAAAAAATGAAAACACGATATATCATATTATTCAATCTCGGGTTACTGATGGCACTGACTGTCGAAGGCCAGGATGTCAGGCTGCAGGCTGTTTATCCCGAGGTTGTAAAAACCGGGCAGCAATTCAGCATAATGTGGTCTGTCAATGCAGGAGGAGGTGAAATTTCGGTACCTTCATTTGATGGCTTCTACAAGCTAATAGGACCTCAGACCTCTTACAGTTCCAGAACAGAAATGATAAACGGGAAGGTTACAAAGGAGACGACCTATTCCTATGTATATTATCTCCAGGCTATAAAAGAGGGAAAATATACACTGGCTCCGGCTACCTTCACACTCAAAAACAAAACATTCAGATCAGATTCCGTAAGGATTGAAGTGATTCCGGGAAGTACCACGGAACAAACCACCAACGGCAGTACAGGCGATCCTGCCGTTGAAGGAGTAGAGGAAGAAACTCCGGGAGAGGATATTTTTCTGAACCTCTTACTCAGCAGGAGAGAGGTTTATCTTGGCGAACATATTGCTGCTACCGTCAAACTATATACAAGAGTCGACCTGTCGGGCATTAACGAAATAAAATATCCCTCTTTCAGAGATTTTCTGAAGATCGATCTTAACACTCCTCCGCTCTCCTCGCTGCGGAGGGAAAATGTCAACGGTGAAGTGTACGGGACAGGGGTCCTTCAGCAGTTTCTGCTTTATCCCCAGGTGACAGGAGAAATTGAAATTGAACCCGTGCAGATCTCTGCGCTGATTCAACAGAGGTCAGGTCAGTCGGATCCTTTCTTTGGTGACTTCTTCTCGACATATTCCACAGTTCCAAGGGCTGTGTCAAGCAAACCGCTTAAGATAAAGGTAAAGCCGCTCCCCGGGAACAAACCTGATGATTTTTCAGGAGTAGTTGGCACTCTGAATATTAAAGCCTCCCTGAGTAAAGACTCAGTTACTGCTAACGACGCGGTCACATTGAAAATAACATTATCAGGCAGCGGGAACCTGAAGCTGGCAGGTGAACCAGTTCTGAATATTTCCCCCGATATTGAAGTTTATGATCCGAAGATCTCCGACGAACTTAAATACGGGACAGGCGGTACCTCAGGCCAGAGAAGTTTTGAGTACCTGCTCATTCCCCGACATTATGGAGATTATACCATACCGTCGGTAACATATTCGTTTTTCAATATTGCATCAGGAAGATACGAGAGAGTGACAACTGAAGAATTCCTCTTACATGCAAAAAAAGGCGATGACCAGTCGGCAGGTATAACTGTTTACGGAGGCATATCAAAAGAAGATGTAAAATACCTGGGACAAGATATACGGTTCATCCGGACTGAATCGGGTAAAATGAGGAGGACAGGTAATCTTCTGATCTCAAGCCGCTCATTCTTATTTTATTATGCCCTTTCGCTTTTGGTTTTCCTGATAGTACTGTTTCTGCGGAGGGAACATATAAAGAGGAATGCCGACCTTTCCATAGTAAGGAACAGAAAAGCAGCAAAAATAGCGGGAAAAAGGCTTAATGAGGCTTCCCTCTGTTTGAAGAATAAGGAGATAGACAGGTTCTACGAAGAGATACTTAAAGCAATCTGGGGTTATCTCAGCGACAAACTCAATATCAGTGTTTCTGATCTTTCGAGAGTTACGGCCATGAAAGCTCTTAAAGAAAACGATATCAGTGAAGATGAATTAAACAACCTTGCATCACTGCTGGATACATGTGAGTTTGCCCGGTATGCTCCGGAATCCTCAGATACCGAAGCTGCAGATATCTACGAAAAGGCTTCCGGGTTCATCAGGTCAGTTGAAAACTCAATTGGTTAAAAATGAAATCATTAGTAAAGAGCATATTATTTGTTTCCCTTTTGTCGCTGAGCCCCGGAATATTATTTTGCCAGGAATCAGCCGATGCAAAATTTGACAAAGGGGTTGAATATTACAATGCAGGCAGCTACGGTGAAGCCCTTGATACCTGGCTTGAGATATATAAGACGGGATACCGGTCAGCCGGACTGGTCTATAACATCGGGAATGCTTATTTCAAGCTTAATAATACCCCGGGAGCAATACTTTTCTACGAGCGGGCAATACTGCTTAAACCTGCCGATGAAAATATAAACTATAACCTTCAGATAGCACGGTCGCTGGTAGTTGATAAATTTGAAGAGATCCCCGATCTGTTCTTTGTACGCTGGTATAATTTTATCTCCCTGCTGATACCGACAAACGGATGGGCCAGGATAAGCATTGTTTCATTCGTTCTGTTCCTGACGTTACTCTCATTATACATCTATTCGTCAAGGTATAAACTTAAAGTGATCGGATTCTGGACCGCACTGTTTTTCCTTTTGCTGTCCGCTTCCTCACTTGCCTTTACATCGCGCAGTAAATCGCTGGTCCACGATAGCGAAAAGGCCATCATATTCAATCCCCAGGTAAGTGGCAAAAGCTCGCCAGATGAAAGCGGGACCGACCTTTTTATTCTTCACGAGGGGACAAAAGTCACTGTTGAGGACGAAGTAGGAGAGTGGTACGAGATAAGACTCTCCGATGGCAACAAGGGGTGGGTCCCTGTAAATAGTCTGACTATAATCTGATAAATTAACTGATTAACAGTTTAATATGAAAAGAAAAGAGGTTAACAGCTCAAGAATGCCATTATACAGGGATGCCGGATTTGAACTGTATGATGCTTCCACTGCTGCTGATGCTTTCAGGAGAGAGTCGGAACATGAAAGGGAACCAGAATATTACATCTATTCAAGATACCGTAATCCGACAGTAGAAGCAGCTGAGAATGAAATTATGAGGCTTGAGGGTGCTGCGTGGGCACTCCTGACTGAGTCGGGGATGTCGGCTGTTGATGTGGCAGTCTCCGTATTTCAGAACGGGGATTCCACCAGACCATGGCTGTTTTTCAACGAGATTTACGGAGGAACGATATCGTACATCGACTCTGTCCTCAGAAAACGAAGAGGGCTCGATGTGCATACGTTTATGCCTGTGAAGGAGAAATATGAAATTTCAGAACTTGAAAAAGTCATTGTCTCCCTGAAACCGGCTTTCGTTTACATTGAAGCAGTCTCAAATCCCATGCTTATTGTAACCGATGCCCTGTCGGTTATTGACATAGCTCACAGGAACGGTGCAATGGTAATTGTTGATAATACATTTGCAACACCATTGTTATGGAAGCCTCTTGAGAGCGGAGCTGATATTGTCCTGCATAGTGTCACCAAGTATCTGTCGGGACATGGCAATATAACGGGAGGGGTGGTTTGCGGAAATGACCGGGCGATAATGAAACAGGCCCTGGAATATCGCAAGTATACAGGTCATATGATCTCACCGGATGATGCTTACAGGCTCTCCACGCAGATGAAGACCTTCGGACTCCGGTTCATGAGACAATGTGAGAATGCCGCTCGACTTGCTACTGTTCTGGATAAGGAACCTTCGGTTGGCAGGGTATGGTACCCGGGCCTGCCGGGCCATCCGACACATCACGAGGCAGACAGGCTGTTTGGGGATAAAGGATACGGAGCAATGATCACTTTTGATCTTGCCGGCGATAGTCCGGAAGAAAAAGAAGAAGACGCGACGGATTCATCAGTGATGTTTCTGACCATATCAGGCTGATCCCTTCGCTGGGCGATCCTGCAACTATATTACTACCGGTGGAATCAGTATGGGGAGTAAAATATCCCGAACCCGGAATGATAAGGGTATCGGTCGGATTTGAGGAGTTTGCCGGACTGGAAAAAACTATTTCTAAAGCTTTGAGATAGATAATATCACCAGGCTACAGGATCTATCCCGTTATTCTTAAGATAGTCGTTGCACCTGCTGAAATGTTTGTTCCCGAAAAATCCCCTGGAGGCTGAAAGGGGAGAAGGGTGCACTGATTCGAGTACCAGATGCCTTGACCTGTCTATTGATTCTCCCTTTTTCTGGGCATATGCGCCCCACAGGAAAAAAACCAGATTATTCTTTTCACTGTCGAGAACCTTTATCACATAATCCGTAAACTCTTCCCATCCTTTTTTCTGATGCGACCCGGCAAGATGTTCCCTGACCGTCAGGGTGGCATTTAGAAGCAAAACACCCTGATGAGCCCATCTCTCAAGGTTCCCGGTTGATGGCACCGGGATTCCGATATCAGATTCTATTTCCCTGAAGATATTAACAAGACTTGGAGGAAAATCCACTCCTTCTCTCACTGAAAAACACAAACCGTGAGCCTGTCCGGGACCATGATAAGGATCCTGGCCAATAATTACAACTTTAACCCTGTCGAAAGGACACAGGTTAAAGGCATTAAAAATAAGGGCTGCCGGAGGATAAATCCTGCCACTTTTATACTCCTCCCTGATAAATCCGGTCAAAGTAAGAAAGTAGCTTTTATTAAATTCGTCCTTCAGCTTCGCCTTCCAACCCTCTTCTATCTTAACGTCCATAACTTATGATTTCTTCTCTCAAAAACAGATAATCAAAATTAAACAAGTTACCTGAAAACAAAAATAATGGGCCGCTGAAACAAAAGCAGCCCATTACCACAATTTCACCCTCACAACCTAAAACTAAAAGAAACCAAACTACTGTTAAGTAAGTCAGTAAATTTCCAATAGTGCCTGTCCGATCGCCTGGTATTTTCCAATATTTGAAAGGAAAATAATTAATCCTGACAAGCAACCATCGTAACAAATATACATCATAAATCATCTTCAACCTAATGATTAACACACAATTTGTTATCTTATTTATAAACATTAAGTTCTAAACCTGTTGAAAAATAACCCGTTTTTTGAATCTGTCACATTTTCCACCTGCTTTCCTCATATTCAGGGGTTGAATTCAGATAATCCTTTGAGGTGTGATGATCGATTAATTTCATATCTTGGAGAACAGTTAATATAAATTTGACAAATGGCTATTGAGACAGAAAGAAAATTCCTCGTAAAGGGCGAATTCCGGCACCTTACAGTGAAGGAAACAAATATTTTCCAGGCATATCTTTCAGTTGATCCTGAGAGGACCGTCAGGTTACGGATTGCCGGCGAAAAGGCATTCCTTACCATTAAAGGAAAAGCAGCCGCAGGCACTATCTCGAGAAAAGAATGGGAAACAGAGTTGCCGGTTGATGATGCCCGACAGATAAAGGATATCTGCCTGCCGGGTAAAATAATTAAAACAAGGTATCTGGTCCCCAGCGGGAATCACGTTTATGAGGTGGATGTATTTCACGACAAAAATGAAGGGCTGGTAATTGCCGAGATTGAGCTGTCATGGGAGGGTGAATCTTTTGAAAAACCAGGTTGGTTAGGGGAGGAGGTAACCGGTATTCCGGGCTATTACAATGCCAACCTGATAAAATAGTGTTACTTTTTGAATATAAAATAGACAGCCAGGATAAGAAAGACAAATCCGATAAGGTGGTTGATCCTGAAGTGCTCGTTCTTAAATACCAGTAATGTAAATACTGTAAATATTGAGATTGAGATCACTTCCTGGATGACTTTAAGTTCAATAAGTGAAAAAGGGCCACCTGTTTCCCTGAAACCCATTCTGTTAGCGGGAACCTGGAGAGTGTATTCAAAGAATGCTATGCCCCAGCTCAGAAGGATAACACTCAGAAGGCCAATATTTTCAAACCGGCTCATAGTCTTAAGTTTAAGGTGACCATACCAGGCTATCGTCATAAACGCATTCGACAAAATAAGAAGAATAACAGTGAGGATACCTTTCATACTTCCGGAGATATGAATCTGCCTTTCATTAATTAACCCGACGATCCCAATATAAGATTATATCATAGAACCTTTGAATATATCTGTTTGGGGTCGCCCGGACCATAAAAATCTCTCAGGCTTGCCTGAAGATCATAACCATTTCTTTTATAGAAAGCTTCGGTAGGTGCATACAGTGGTCTTCCGGAAGTCTCTATCCAGAGTATTTTCCCTTCCATTTTTCTGACATCGTCCTCAATTGCTTTGATAAGAAGGGAGCCCAGCTTATTGTTCCTGAAATCCTTGTGAACAGCAATCCAGTAAAGGTCCCAGGAGTGGGTTGAAAAAGCATTTTTACCATAGTTGGCAAAAGCGGCAACGGTATTACCCTCAATGATCTTCATCCAGAAATATCCGCTTTTTTCACTACCTTTTGTCAGGGTCTCATCAGCAATTTCCAGAGCTGTCGCTATCTCAAATTCATAAAAAAAATCTGTCGATCTTAGTATTTCACCGATCCTTGTTCTTTCCTCAGGTTTAATTCCTTTAAGTATCTCTGTCATGATTCTATATGTTTAGATCATTGATGATCATTCTGAGAATCTCCGAAAACGCTAAACCAGCCTCGTTTGTTGCGGCAACAAGACCGCTGTCGGGCGAAAGGCAGGGATTGGCATTTACCTCGATAACATAAGGTTTCTCGTTGTTATCGACTCTCATGTCGATCCTTGCATAACCTTTGAGACCAAAAACATGCCAGCATTTCAGAGCTATGGCTTTTATTTCGCGGTCAAGATCAGGATTTAATTTTTCACGGGGGAATTCCCTGATTGTATTCTCAAATTCAAAACTATCAGCTTCCCATTTCGCCCTGAAATCAACTATCTTCGGTTTGTCGGCCCAATGATTATGGAATACCATTTCGGCAGGGGGCATGACTTCAGGTCCGGAACCTCCGGCCAGGACACTGATGTTGAATTCTCTGCCGTCAACAAAATCCTGGATGATCCAGTGAGAATCATCGAATGTCAACAGTTTTTCCTCATAACCAGGTTCAAAGGTAAAGACAGAGTCGCCGGTAATTCCCAATGATCCGTCTTCCCATACCGGCTTAATGATATATCTGTTGCCGGGGCTGAGTAAATTGTATTGGGAAGGGAGGTATGAAACCGGAGCCCTGATCCCCTCCTGCTGCAATATTTTGCTCGTCAGAGCCTTGCTGGTGGTGATAAACATTGCCTCCAGCGGATTTCCCGAATATGGGATTGCGTGCAGATTCAGAAGTGCAGGAACGAAATAGCACAATTCACCTTTATTATTGATTGATTCAACAAGGTTAAAAACAAAATCGGGTTTCTCCTCTGCAAGGCCGGCTATTTCGCTCATAAAGGCCGCTGTGATCCCCTTCCTGTAGCTTTCAATGCCCAGCTCCTTCAGATTTTCCTCAACATATTCAACCTGGTCAATAACATCCAGTTCGTCGGGTTGTGCCCCCTCGCGGGGCTGATTAAAGAGGATACAGCATCTTTTACTGGTCATAATGCAATTTTATGTCGTTGTATGCTTGATCTGACTATCATCTCAAGTAATGACTGGTAATCAATTCCTGCCATACGTGCAAGAATGGGCAGATCGGAATGAACAGGGTGGAGGCCTGCAAGAGGATTTACTTCAAGTAAGCATATTCTTCCGTTCCTGTCGGCCCTGACATCAACCCTCCCGGCATCAGTACTGCCCAGTGCTTTCCATACATCAAGCGCAACACGTTTACACTCTTCATAGAGCTCTACTGATATAGGAAAGTATTTGCAGAATTCCTGATAGTTCTCCTTGTACTCTATGGAATAGGGAAGATTATCCTTGCAAACAATTTCCATTCCCCCGATAGCTACGGCAGTATCTCCGGTACCTACCACTCCGATAGTGAATTCCCTTCCGGGCAGATACTCTTCGACAAGAGCAGGCTGTTCAAACCTCTTAAGGAGGTATTCAGCCATCTCCTTAAGCTGCGACGGAGATGTCACCATGCTTTTCTCAGTAATCCCCTTGCCGGTTCCCTCCGAAACAGGTTTAATAAAAAGAGGATACTGAAGGTCACATTTCCCGAGGTCTTTCAGGTCGGATATAAGGATCCCGGGACTTACCGGCACTCCGGCTGATGAGACGATCAGCCGGGTCAGATATTTATTCAGGGATATTCCCATTATTACAGGACCGCTGAATACATATGGTATCCTGTACTGGTCGAGTATAGCTGGGACAACAGATTCGCGTCCGTCGCCATAAAGTCCTTCAGCAATATTAAAGACCAGGTCCCATCTCTTTCCTGAAGCCAACGCTTCAATGAGCTGAAAACAGTTGCCGACAGGGTCAGTCTCAAAGCCCATCTTTCTAAGGGCCGCATCAATAGCATCTACAGTATCCTGCTTGTCAAATTCAGCAGTATCTTCCATAGAGTAACCACGGTCGAGGTACCACGACCGTAAATCAAATGTCAGTCCTATCTTCATTTATATAGCCCTATTTTTCAGGATACTCACAGATGACGCCTTTATAGTTACGCATGACAATTTTTTCATCGTTGTGCTCCACAACATAATCGGGCAAAAGAGGTATCTTACCTCCGCCACCGGGAGCATCAATAACAAAGGTCGGTACTGCATAACCACTGGTGAAGCCTCTGAGCCCTTTGATAATCTCCAGTCCTTTCTTAACAGTCGTCCTGAAATGACCGGAGCCCGGGATAAGGTCACACTGATACAGATAATATGGTCTAACCCTGATCTTCAGTAACTTATGCATAAGTTCCTTCATCACAGGTATATTGTCGTTTATTCCTTTTAAAAGAACAGTCTGGCTTCCAAGAGGGAAACCACCATCAGCAAGCTTGTTGCATGCTCTTGCACACTCTTCCGTTATCTCCGAAGGGTGTGAAAAATGAAGGCTGATGAACAGAGGGTGATATTTTCTGAGTATGGCAATCAATCCGTCAGTTATTCGCTGTGGCAAAACAACAGGGACTCTTGTTCCTATACGTATTATCTCAACATGCTCAATCTTTCTTATATTGGAAAGGATGTAATCTATCGTCTCGTCGGAGAGTGTCAGAGGATCTCCACCACTGATCAGAACATCCCGTACCTCTTTATGATTTGCGATATAGGCAAATGCCCGCTCATAATCCTGCCTTCCGAGTTTATCAAGTCTTCCGACCGAATGAGAACGGGTACAATACCTGCAGTAATTAGAGCACACCTGGGTAACGGTAAAAAGAATTCTGTCGGGATACCTGTGTACAATCCCTTTGACAGGAGAAAATGATTTCTCATGCAGCGGGTCTGACTGCTCACTGCTTGTCTCCAGAAGTTCTTCCACAACAGGAACCACATTCCGTCGCAGCGGATCAGATGGTTTTGATTTGTAGATCAGAGAGGCAAAATAGGGAGTAATCCTCAGTGGAAGACGGCCTTTCAGATTATTAATGGCCAGCATCTCCTTTTCGGATAATTTCATGATTTTCTTCAGGTCCTCAATACTGTTGAAAGTATTTCGTAACTGCCATTTCCAATCATTCCAGGCTTCTGAAGTTGTTAGGGGGAAGTAACGGTGCATAAACTCCGAACTTCGGTTGCTAACTAACTGATTTGGGATTTCGTTTTGCGAAAAAATCATGGTTTTCGCGCCAGGCTCTTCATCCGAAGAGCAACCCACGAGGCGACCCTCACCGTGGAGGGCAACAACCTCATTATTGTTAGCGTTCATAACGGTCGATGAATAATGTCTTCACCTTTGTTTGTTAATTTTTTTGTTTAATTATGGTTTTTAGTTAAAAATAAATTGGGACGAAAATATATATTCTATAGATACATTGTACCATCTGACCACTGTAAATATTAACATCATTTATATTTTATTAACATTCAAGATTTTCACATAAAACATAAAAGCAGGCATAATGTTGTATACCAGCGAAATAAAATCATTATTCCATGATATTCCAATATGGTTGTGACCGGAAGAATTTTGATCATAATCCCTCATTTTTATCCTCTTTTTTCTGTTGTTGTTTGTCAACATTCCCGTGTTCAGTTATTTTAAAAAATTCAAAAAGGGTGATTCGCAATAATGATGCCAGAAATCCTGTTTAAAATTGCCGGCCGGCAAAACTAAAAAAAATGATAAATTTGTGATTCTTTTTTTTTAAAAGTGCTCTATTTATAATACGCCATATTCAGGGCATTCATCGCAGTATTTGAATTGCCCTGACAGATTTCATGAACCTGAAAAAAAACATAGAATACAGAACCCGGCTGAAATCATTTTTCAGTGATGTCGCTGAAGCAGTTTCCGGTACCGAACAGGATTTTACCGAAGGGAAGCTCAGCAGGGCAATACTTCTTTTATCTATACCGGCTGTCCTGGAAATGATAATGGAATCAGTATTTGTTGTAGTGGATATTTACTTTGTTTCAAAACTGGGTGCTGATGCAGTGGCAACAGTCGGTTTGACAGAGTCGCTCATTACAATTGTGTATGCTATCTCTCTCGGTCTTGCAACAGCAACAACCTCGATGGTTTCGCGCCGGATTGGTGAGAAGAATCCTGATAAGGCTTCATTTACAGCTTTTCAGGCAATAATTACAGGTCTTTTTGTTTCAATAATTATTGCAGTGCCCGGATTCTTTTTTGCCGAAGAACTTCTTGACATTATGGGTGCCTCGCGTGAGATCTCGGAAAAAATGGCTGGTTACACCCGGATAATGCTCGGCGGGAACATTGTAATAATGCTTCTTTTTATTATTAATGCCGTTTTCCGGAGTGCCGGCGATGCAGCAGTGGCAATGAGGGTTCTTTGGATCGGGAATATAATTAACATAGCCCTCGATCCATGTCTTATCTTCGGACTGGGCCCTTTTCCCGAACTGGGTGTGACAGGCGCTGCCGTTGCCACAACAATAGGAAGGGGGATTGCAGTATTATACCAGTTATATCTGCTCTTTTTCGGCAGGATGAGGGTCAGATTATCTGTAAAGCACCTGGGTATCAACTTAAAAATTATTGGCAGGCTATTCAGACTGGCCTTCGGAAGTATAGGCCAGAACCTGATCGGTACATCAAGCTGGATCGCCCTGGTCAGGATAATTTCTATATTCGGAAGTGAAGTAGTTGCCGGTTATACAATAGGTATCAGGATAGTAAGTTTCGTAATGCTCCCTTCGTGGGGAATATCAAATGCTGCCTCTACGCTTGTCGGTCAGAATCTGGGTGCAAATAAGCCTGAAAGGGCTGAAAGGGCTGTGATGATAACAGGATGGATCAATATGATACTCCTTGGTATTGTCGGACTCTACCTTGTTATATTTCCGGCATCAGTAATAAAGTTATTCATCACCGATCCGGTAGTGCTTCGCGCAGGGATCGAATGTCTGAGGATAATAAGCATCGGGTTTGTTGCATATGGATTCGGGATGGTCATTGTCAATTCATTCAACGGAGCAGGAGACACCACAACTCCGCTGAAAATAAATGTTTTTGCTTTCTGGCTCGTTGAAATACCTCTGGCCTGGATCCTTGCTATCAAATCCGGAATGAACGAACAGGGAGTATTTGTGGCAATAGTAATTGCCGAATCGTTGATGACACTGACAGCATGGCTTGTCTTCAGACGAGGTAAATGGAAACTAAGGCAAGTGTGATTTTACCGGAGATTGAAAGGTCAGTGCTTATCCATGCCGTTAATCGTCAGAATCCCCTGTCTCTTTCCTTAATTTCTTGATAAAACTGTTCCTTTTTTTTTCTTCCAGTCTTTCCCTGTTCGATCTTGCCGTTGGTTTTGTACTCTTCCTGCCTTTTTTTACAGTCAGTGCGCCGGCTAACAGGGTGTAAATTTTACGTACTGCCTCCTCTTTGTTCTTTAGCTGTGACCGTTCTGATTGTGAGCTTATTATGAGTTCATTTCCGGAGTTGATCCTGTTTCTTAGTCTGGAACAGATCAGATCTTTTTCCTCATCCGAAAAAAAGGCCGACAGGCATATATTAAATCTGAGTTCGACTTTTGTATTGACCTTGTTGACATTCTGTCCACCGGGGCCGCTGCTCCTTGAGGCCGAAAATATGAACTCGCCCTCAATATTTCTTTCTATCAGTTCTTCAGGACTCATTTTTCAATTCGGTTTTATCACAGAAAAAATAGTGCAACACCACTAACACTGACAAAAGCACCAATAATCTCAGGTATTGTTACCTTCTGTCTGTATATAAAAATGGCAGGTAATATTATGAATACTGGTACCAGTGCCATAATAGTCGATGCTATTCCCGCTTCGGTATACCTGACAGCGACAAGCGAAAATGAAACTCCAAGAAACGGGCCAAAGAAAGCTCCGATGGCAGTTGCTCTCATTCCTTTCCGGTTGCTGATGCCTTTAACTACCGAGCCCCACCTCGACCATGCAGTAATCAATAACAGATAGCCCGCTGTTCCTGCAATGATCCTTATCTGGGTTGCAGCAAAAGGATCATAGTCTTTCATCCCCAGCTTGCTTAACACAAGTCCAAGGGCTTGTCCGATGGCCCCTCCGAAAGCATACAGTAGCCCACGTCCCGATAGTTTGAGGGATAATTTCTCACCTTTTTCCTTCCGGTTGAAAATAGCAAGAACGATACCTGAAAAGGTCAGTGCCATACCTGCAAAATGAAGTAATCTGAGCTTTTCTCCAAGGACAAAAAAACTGATAAGGGTTGTAATGGGAGGGACCAGCGTCATGATAAGCATCGAAAATCTTGATCCTATTATCATATAGGATTTGAAAAGGAACAGGTCACCGAAAGTAAAACCAACCAAACCCGAAAGTGAAAGCCAGAGCCAGTTATCGAAGGTGGCATCCAGCGGTAGGAAAAGCCCTCTTCTTATCAGGGTAAAGGTGCTGATGAATACCAGGCCAATCAGCAGGCGCAGGATGTTCACGGGAACAGAACCTATCCTGTGTGCGGCCGATTCGAACGAAAGCGATGTTATTGTCCAGAAAAAAGCAGTCAGAAGAGCTGCAAATTCTCCAAGGTGATTATTTATAAAGTTCATCTGGTCGTCAGGCTCTCACTCACTCTTTATATGTAAAAATATAATCACCCGATCCTGCTTCGATTGAAATTTTCTCATCCGACGATCCTGGTTGAGCCAAGTTCTCATTTTCAGATAAGGCTTTCCCACTCTCGGAAATTCCCGAAGGATCCCTGACAGGTAATACTATCCTTGCCCGTGTGTTGGCCGGAATGCTGATCTTTACTGTTACCATCCCGTCCTTTCTTTCCCATCCTGATGATATGTTGCCGTAGGAGCTCTCAAATGAAGCCTTTGAGTATTCCAGCCCTGGCGTGGGTGAAGGCTTGATAAGTATATATTTATAGCCTGGCTCAAGGGCATCAATACCCGCCGAGACCCTGTACATCCAGTCACCTATCGCCCCGTAGGCATAATGGTTGAAGGAGTTCATGCCTGCATCCTGGAATGTACTGTCAGTCTTTTGCCCATCCCACCTTTCCCATATAGTTGTAGCGCCCATCTTCACAGGATATAGCCACGAAGGATATGTTTCCTGAAGCAACAGGTCATATGCCACATCAGTATAACCATTCTGCGAAAGAATATGACAGAGGTATGGAGTCCCAAGGAAACCTGTCGACAGATGATTCTGCCTGCTTCGAATATCGTCGACCAGGAAACGGGCGGCCTTCGGGCGCAGGTCAGGCGGCAGCAGGTCGAACATCAAGGCAAGTACATATGATGTCTGTGAATTGGTACCCACTCTTCCCGCAGGGGTTACATATTCGTGGTTAAAGACTCTCTTTACACTGTTAAATATCCCGGTATAGAATTTTTCATCATCCGTTTTACCCAGCTCATGGGCCGCCGAGGCCAGGATGCTGGCAGAATAGGCATAAAATGCCGTGGCAATAAAATCAGGTTCGGTATACCCGTCTGCACTTGTATGACTGTTTACCGGGGGATGATAAAAGAGCCAGTCGCCATATTTGCTTCCGCCTTTCCAGAGAAAGCTGTCACCGGCTTTCGATCTTATATATTCGACCCAGGCTTTCATTCCGGGATACTGGGTCTCCAGTAGTCTCTTATCACCGTAAACCTGGTACATATTCCATGGAACTATAACTGCAACATCACCCCAGCCGGCTGAAGGATTGGCAGTTGCTGCGTTCTGCGGATTCAGTATATCCGGAATAACATCCGGCACTTCGCCTCCCGGTTTCTGATCTGCTGTTACGTCCTTCAGCCATTTTGTGAAGAACGACGATACATCAAAATTAAATGCTGCCGTGCGGCTGAATGCCTGTGCATCTCCGGTCCAGCCAAGCCGTTCATCCCTCTGGGGACAATCGGTGGGGACATCCACAAAATTCCCTTTCTGTCCCCACTTAATGTTTTTCTGCAGCTGGTTGATCAGCTTGCTGGATGATTCAAAGCTGCCCGTTGGAGTCATATCGGAGTGGACAACAACACCTGTCAGGTTATCAGCCGTAAGTTCACCGGGGAATCCCGTTACTTCAACAAACCTGAATCCCATAAAAGTAAACCTTGGCTCATAAGTCTCTTCTCCCGTGCCGGCAAGGGTATATGTCAGCTGTGCTTTTGCAGCCCTGAGATTTTCAGTATAAAACTCGCCATATTTATCCAGGACTTCAGCATGCCGCAGGTTAACTACAGTTCCTTTTGGCCCGCTGACCTTCAGCCTGATCCAGCCAACCATGTTTTGTCCCATGTCAGCCACAAGACTTCCTTTCGGGGTACGGAATATTCTGACGGGACTGATCTCCTCTATCTTCCTTACAGGAGCGCCTTCGGATGCTATAAGGTTCTCCATGCCGTAATCTCCTGTTTTTACTGTTTGCCAGTTCTTTTCATCATAACCAGGCAGGTTCCAGCCTGTGAGTTTCCTGGTTGCATCATATATCTCGCCGTTATAGATATCATTCATCCTAATGGCTCCGTCCATATTTCCTTTCCATGTTCCATCTGTAATAATGAGGGCTTCGGTGCCATCGGTGAAAGTTATCTGCAACTGCATAAGCAGGCCGGGTCTTTTACCATAGATTGCCCAGTTATTCTCCCAGGCAAGCGAGCCTCTGTACCAGCCATCGCCAAGAACGGCAGCCACTGCATTGGCGCCTTTATTAAGCATACCGGTAACATCATATACCTGGTACTGCAGTCTTTCACCATATGAAGTCCAGCCCGGGGTGAGCACCTGATCGCCTACTTTTTTACCATTCAGATGAAGCTCATAAAAACCGTGCGATGTTACATATATCCTTGCTTTTGAAACAGGTTTCTGAACGGTAAATTCCTTTCGGAAATGAGGGGATGGGGAATACCTGTTTGTATCCTGATCAAGTTCAATCCATTTTGCTTTCCAGGCTGAAGGGGTAAGCAATCCGGTTTCCCAGAAGGCTGCCTCGCTCCATTTTGATACATTTCCCTTATTATCCCAGACCCTGACCTGCCAGTAGTATTTCTGACCGGGTTTAAGATCAGGACCCCCGTAAGGCAGAAGTATTGACTTATCCGATGCTACTTTACCGCTCTGCCATATCATTTTGGAGCCTGTAAAACGACTGTCGGCTGCAACACGAACAGAGTAGGCGGTCTGCAGAACGGAGCCCTCCGACCCGTATATCTTCCATGAGAACCGGGGCTGGAGTACATCAACACCAACCGGATTTTTCTTGTGCTCACACGAAAGATCCTTTACAATAAGATCCTGGGAAAAAAGATTCCCTGACAATGCAATAAGGATTAACAAAAGCCTGATAGATTTCATGGGGTTGTGAGGTTTTAGATTATAAAGTCCAATTTTAGTTAAAATTACGAAATAAAAAAATCCGGATTAAATTCAATTTCAATAGCGAAAGTTTATAAATTGCGGACTATGTTTTATTAAATCAGTACCGGTAAATGAATCCGATCGCGGGAATATTACTTATTTCTCTCGGCAGCATTGGAGCCGCCAGCTTTTATGTACCTTTTAAAAAGGTCAGATTATGGGCATGGGAATCCTACTGGCTGAGCCAGGGAGTGGCCGCCTGGCTTATTGCGCCCTGGCTGTTCGCTCTTATTTTTATCCCGGGCGGGGAACTCATTCCGATAATAAAAGAATCACCTGTATCTGCAAAACTCTGGGCTGCATTTTTCGGCATGCTCTGGGGATTTGGAGGACTTACCTTCGGCTTAAGCCTCAGGTATCTGGGTGTTGCACTCGGCCAGAGTATCGCCCTCGGATTATGTGCTGCTTTCGGAACACTTATACCCCCCATTGTTGCCGGCGACAACCTTTTTGCCACCAAAGGCGGAATCCTGATGATCGCCGGAGTGGCAATAACGATTGCAGGGATAATTATAATAGGATATGCCGGGTCGCTGAAAAGCAAAGACATGAGCGAAGAGGAGAAGAGAGCTGCCGTCAGGGAGTTTGCACTTAAAAAAGGGATACTGATCGCAATTTTTGCAGGTATAATGAGCGCATGCTTTAATTTCGGCTTCGAATCGGGACAACCTATTGAAGAGGTAGCCCTGGCCCATGGGACAAATCCACTGTTTCAGAAAAACCCTTCGCTGATATTTATACTTCTGGGTGGATTTGTGACCAACTTTATTTATTGCGGATTTCTGAATATTAAAAATAAAACCTACAGGGATTACTACACTGTCACCGGAAGTGTGTTCATTAACAATCTGTTTTTTACTTTTGTTGCAGGGTTTCTCTGGTTCCTCCAGTTCCATTTCTTTGGTATGGGATCAAGTAAACTTCCTGAAGGAATGGCAGTATTCGGATGGAGTATTCTGATGGCTCTCAATATAGCCATTGCAAATATCTGGGGTATCGTGCTGAAGGAATGGAAAGGTTCAAGTACAAAAACAATAGTAATTCTTATTTCCGGAATATTGGTTCTTATCCTTTCTACATTTATTGTAAAGCTCGGATAGTATATGAGAAGATACGGATTTAAAATGAAACTGCTTCCCGGGTTTAAGGAGGAATACAGGAAAAGGCATGGTGAAATATGGCCAGAGCTTGTTAATCTTCTTAAAAATGAGGGTATCGGAAATTATTCCATATTCCTTGATGAAGAGACCGGTACACTTTTTGCTTATCAGGAACAGACGGGTGAGAACACATCCCAGGATCTTGGTAAAACCGCGATTGTTCAGAAATGGTGGAAGTATATGGCCGATATAATGGAGACAAATCCAGATAATTCGCCGGTTTCCATACCTCTCGAACAGGTTTTCCACATGGAATGAACAGTGAAACTATCCGTATAAAGACTAAATAAATCTATAAATGAAAAAAGATCTGATCAATAAAAAATATCAGCTGGCAAAAGAACAATATGCCGAAATAGGAGTAGATACCGACAAGGCCCTTGAGGCTCTTGATAAAATTCAGATAAGCCTCCATTGCTGGCAGACCGACGATGTCGGCGGATTTGAAAAGGCAGGTGCTGAACTCGGTGGAGGTGGCATTCAGGTTACCGGAAACTTCCCCGGGAAAGCACAGAACATCGGTCAGATGAGGGATGATCTGGATAAGGTCATGTCTCTTCTTCCGGGGAAGCAAAGGCTGAACCTGCATGCTATCTATGGAGAGTTTGGCGGCAAGCTGACAGACCGCGACAAGATTGAGCCGGAACACTTCCAGGGTTGGATCGACTGGGCAAAGAAAAGAGGGATCGGACTGGACTTCAACTGTACGTGTTTTTCACATCCGCTGGCTGATGATGGGTTTACTCTTTCAAGTAAAAATCCGAAAATAAGAAAATTCTGGGTCGAACATACAAAACGCTGCCGTGCCATCAGCGCCGAAATGGGTAAGCAGCTCGGCACTCCGTCTGTTCACAATATCTGGATTCCTGACGGCTCCAAAGACACACCTGTAGACAGGTACACCCTGAGAAAATTGCTTAAGAAATCACTCGACGAAATATTTACAGTGGAATACCCTAAGAAATATCTTAAGGATTCCATCGAGAGCAAACTTTTTGGTATCGGTTCCGAATCGATGGTTGTTGGCTCACACGACTTTTACATGGGGTACGCTATAAAAAACAATACTTTGATTACTCTTGACAATGGTCATTTTCACCCGACAGAACAGGTAGGGGACAAGATCTCATCAATACTCCTGTTTGTCGATGAGATCCTTCTGCACCTGACGCGGGGTGTAAGATGGGACAGCGACCACGTGCTTACTCTGAATGATGAGCTCAGCCTCATTTCACAGGAGATCGTCAGGGCAAAAGCTCTCAACCGGGTTAATATCGGCCTGGATTTCTTCGATGGAAGCCTGAACAGGATCGGAGCCTATGTAATCGGTACCCGTTCAGCACAGATAGCATTTCTAAATGCCCTGCTTGAACCTACCCAAACCCTCATTAAATATGAGGAACAAAATAAACTCTTCGAAAGGCTTTCGCTTCTTGAACTTATGAAGACTTTGCCATTCGGAGCAATTTATGATTATTATTGCATGAAAAGTAATGTCCCTGCAGGCGCAGATTACATTGATGAGATCAGGAAATATGAGGAGGATGTTCTTCTGAAAAGATAGAAATTATCTCACTAAATAATTACAGGGGATGTTGAAAACAAAAAAGTCACTTTCAACATCCTCCTTTGTATGATATTCAAATGACGAAAGAGAAGGTAATAGCAGTTTTTGATATTGGAAAGACCAATAAGAAAATTGTATTGTTTGATAAGGACCTCAGGTTGATTTCCGAAGAGGAGGAGAAGTTTGCCACCACAACTGATGACGACGGTTTTGAGTGTGACAACATCGGATTGATAGAGGAGTGGATAAAGGAAACGCTGGTAAAACTGGTCTCTTCAAAAGAATATGATGTAAAGGCGGTAAATTTTGCCACTTATGGTGCCTCCCTTGCATATCTGGATGCAGCCGGGAAAAGAGTAACCCCCATTTACAACTATCTTAAACCCATTGATGAAAAAATCCCGGAGAAACTTTTCAGGAGATACGGAGGGCAGGACGAGTTTTGCAGAAGAACTGCCTCACCGGCACTCGGAATGCTCAATTCGGGTATACAGGCCCTGTGGCTGAAAAAAGAAAAACCAGGAGTGTTTGGAAAAGTAAAACACATACTTCATTTTCCCCAGTACCTCTCATATGTGGTATCGGGAAAAATATTCTCAGAGCACACTTCCATTGGCTGCCATACAGCCCTGTGGGATTTTGATAATATGGATTATCATCCGTGGGTAAAGGATGAGGGACTGAATCTGCCGGATCCTTTGCCAGTGTCGACCATCACCCAAATAGAGATCAATGGGAAAAAGCTGTACGCCGGGATCGGCATACATGATAGTTCTGCATCGCTGGCTCCATATTTTTCGAATGAAAGAGGTAAGTTCCTTCTCGTTTCGTCTGGTACATGGTGTATCAATATGAATCCTTTCAACACCGAGATACTTACCTCCGAACAACTCGACAGGGACTGCCTGTGTTATATCAGCATAACACGTCAGCCTGTAAAATCCTCACGGCTGTTTCTGGGCTATCTGCACGAAACTGCAATAAAAAAACTCAATGGTCATTTCCATACTTCGGAAGATTACTACAAGAGTGTCAGAGCCGACCTGGAGATGCTTAAGATACTGAAGTCGCGATATAGCGGGGATAAAAGGATATTTTTCGAGAGCGGGCCCGAATCAAGGGAATTCAGGGAAAGGATTAACCTTTATGAATTTTTGTCGTTCGACGAAGGTTATCACCAGCTGATGATCGAGCTTTCTGATCTTACTGCCGAGGCAATTAAGCTTATCCTTCCTGAATCGGACGATACACAGAATATCTATATAACCGGAGGATTTTCAAAAAACAGATTATTCCAGATTCTGATCTCAAGGGCATTCCCTGCGAAAAAGGTTTATACATCAGAAATAAATAATGCAACAGCACTGGGCGCGGCACTGGTTATTTTCAACTCACTGGAGTCCGGCAGCCGGCCTCTTCTTAACCTTGGATTGAATGAGTGCGAATATGCATGAATCTGAAATATACGGTGTCCTGAATTCCTTTTCCCCCATTTCGCTCGAGAAGATGAATAAGGTCAGGCTGATGAACAGAACTGACAAAAAATATGTTTTCCCGGTAAGCAGGCTGCCCGAAATGCTATCGCTGCTTCCCGGCGGTTACAGAATAATGGAGATTGATCAGTTAAGGGCCTTCCCGTATCTTACAACCTACCTCGATACCCCTGATTTTCTTTTTTATAATCAACATCTTACCGGGAAACTGGAAAGGTTTAAAATAAGATTCAGAAAATATGAATCAACAGATATCAGCTATCTTGAAATAAAAAAGAAGACTAACAAGGGACGGACAGAAAAACTTCGTATTGTGAACACTCCTGAACCTGAAGTATCAGACGACCGCGCTATATCTTTTATCACATTAAATACTCCCGTAAATCCTGACATCCTGCATCCCGTACTTATCACACGATTTACCAGGACAACCCTGGTAAGCCTCGAAACAGGCGAACGAATTACCTTCGACTATAATCTTACCTTCGGTGACCTTGATAATAAGCGGGTGGATATGCCGTTCCTGGCAATTGCGGAACTGAAAAAGGAGGGTTTTTCAAACCAGACACTCTTCCCGAAAGTCGCAAAGAGCCTTGGGATAAGACCGGCAGGATTCAGCAAATACTGTATGGGCTGCCACTTTCTTTATGATCTGCCACGTCAGAATTTACTTAAACGCAAAATGTTATTAATTAATAAGATAGAAAATGAATACAGCCAGTCTGTTTGTGTCTGAAACCCTGGGGATGACGGGATCTGAAGATGTGACCATCATCCAGGGCTTAATTGAACTTATAGTACGCTTTACCCTGAATATATCGGTCGTAATGATCCTTATCCGATGGTTATACTATTCCACATCAAAACGAAAAGATTATCTCTTTACTTATATTCTCATATCAAGTATTGTTTTCTTCCTGTGCTATCTGCTTGAGAGCGTTACCCTTCAGCTGGGATTTGCCCTTGGATTGTTTGCTATATTCGGAATTCTGAGATACAGGACCGATACAATTCCCATAAAGGAGATGACCTACCTTTTTATAGTTATCGGGATCTCGGTCGTTAACTCCCTTACAAACCTTAAAAACAGTATACCGGCGGTACTCTTCGCCAACATGGTAATCATCTTTATTACATTCGGACTCGAAAAGCTCTGGCTGCTTAAACATGAATCATCAAAGATCATCATTTATGAGAAAATTAATCTCATCAGACCTGAACATTACCACGAACTCCTGGAAGATCTTCAGCTGCGAACAGGTATAGGCCGGATTAACAGGGTCGAGACCGGGAAGATTGATTTTCTTAAGGATACCTGCGAACTTACAATATTTTACTATGTTGCTGATCCTGAAAAAATATCTGAGACAAGGAATGAAAAGGACGATAATGATGATGATGATTAAAAAGGGACTCTTATCCCTGCTTTTTACAGTATCTGTCATAAGTGCATTTTCCCAGAAGAAAGATTTCGGCATATGGTATGGTATTTCGGCTGAGCATAAACTGGCTGATAAGCTTGAACTTGATCTTTCGGCCTGTCTCAGGACTTTTGACAATGCCGGCAAGATCGAGGAGGGTTTCCTTGAGGGAGGTCTGACATATAAAATTACCAGGAACATCTCCGCTGCTGCATCCTACAGGATTACTGAGAACATCGAGGATGATGGCTCTTATCACCTCCGGCATAAATGGTTTGTCGATGTGAAAGGATCTCTTGATCCCGGGGATTTTTCTTTCTCACTGCGTCTCAGGTTCCAGGAGAGATATAAGACTTACTTTGAGGATGAGAATGACAGGATCCCTGATTCACATTTAAGAATAAGACTCAAGACTCAGTATGACATACCTTCCTTCCCTGTCAATCCTTATATCTCAGCTGAATTATTCTGCCCGGTATTCAGGGAACCCGAAAGAACAACCGATAAGACAAGGTTTGCCGGCGGCCTTGAATACAACATAACAAAAAGACAATCCATCGAAGCCGAATATGTTTATCAACGTGATTATCTCCCAAAACTTAACGATCTTCAGATAATCTCGCTTAATTATAAAATTGAATTCTAACTTCATATAGTTCTTATCAGTCAAATCCATATAAACCATCCTTCTAATGAAAAGCAAATTCATTACTGCAGTTTTTTCAATATTTCTGTTTGCCCCGATATCAGATCTTAACGCTCAATTGGTCCCGGAACGTCAATGGCCATCTTACAGGGGCTATATGTCATCCGGGGTGCTTGATGGTGCGGATCTGCCCGACTCCTTCGATCCTGTGAAGATGACCAATGTGATATGGAAGACCGGTATACCGGGTCTGGGGATATCAAGTCCTGTTATTTGGGGAAATTATCTGTTTCTTACTTCGGCAGTAAGTGAGGGCGACAGGGAGGGATTCAAACCCGGGCTGTATGGTGATGTCATTCCGGTTAAAGACTCATCGGTCCATGAATGGAAAGTCTACTGCATAAATAAGAATACCGGTAAAACAATATGGGAGAGGACATCCTTTAAGGGGATCCCAGCAATTAAGCGTCATCCTAAATCGACTCATGCAAACACAACAGTTGCGACCGATGGAGAACATGTGGTTGCTTTTTTCGGATCCGAAGGACTCTATTGTTATGATATAAATGGGAAACTGTTGTGGCAGAAGGACTTCGGAGTTCTGAAATCAGTTTTCTTCTCAATGCATAATGCTGAATGGGAATTTGCCAGCTCACCGGTAATTCATAAAGGAGTGCTGGTGATACAGTGTGATGTACTGGAGAATTCGTTTATTGCTGCTTACGATGTTAAAAGCGGCAGGGAACTATGGAAGACAGGTCGCGATGAATACCCCGGCTGGTGCACCCCTAACATATATACCAATGCCGGCAAAACATATATTGCCGTTAACGGATATAAACACCGCGGAGGATATGATTTCGCAACAGGGAAAGAGGTCTGGAAAATGTCGGGAGGAGGTGATATCCAGATCCCGTCACCAATCATTGGGAACGGACTTATTTATTTCAACAGCGCTCATGGGCGCAGTGCACCGATACTGGCAGTCAGAACAGATGCTGCAGGTGATATCACTCTCAAAGATGGAGAAACGACCAATAAAGGTGTTCAATGGAGCATCCCAAGGTCGGGATCATATATGCATACAATGCTTTTGTACAACAACCTCCTATATAATGTTAACTGGAATGGCTCTATAAACTGTATTGATCCTTCAACAGGTAAAGAAGTGTATAATGCAAAGCTGGGAAAAGCAAACAGCTTCATTGCATCTCCGGTAGCCTCCGACGGCAGGATCTTCATTGTGGATGAAGAAGGTACAGTATTTATCATTCAGGACGGAAAATCATTTAAACTGCTGGCTGAGATACCATTAAATGACATATGCATGACAGCTCCCGCTATTACTGACGGAATGATATTCTTCAGAACACAGAACAATCTGTTTGCAATTGGGAAAAAATAGAGCAGTTATTCCTTTCTCAGAGACTCCGTAAGGGCATCTCCCGTAATTGTACGAACCGAGAGGAATGTAATTAATATTCCTGTTGCAATAACTGCCGGAATAAAGAACAGGATAACCTTAAATGAAATATCCTGGTTACCCGAAATTGTTGTTATAGTTGCTGCAAGACCCGAGATCATTCCTGTTGTTACTCCTGTCAGAATAATCCGTATCTGTTCTCTTCTTATCATCTTCCTGATCTTACCCGGAGCAAAACCGACTGCCAGCAATAGAGCAAAATCCCTTTTCCTGAACCTGTAATTCCTAAGAAGAACGAATCCCATGCCAATTACACCCAGAACCACTCCAAATCCGCCCAGAATGGTAAAAACCTGCAGGTAAGTATTAGTCACTTCGTAAAATGAAGCCAGCCGTCCGGCCGCCGGCTCTGCATGAAATCCATAAGCTGAAAGCCTGTCGCTAAAAGTCGTGATATAATCATCCAGCATTTCCGGATCTCCCTCAATAAGATAATTGGTACTCCCGCTCACCGAGGGAAAATACCTGTTGAAATTATCAAGTCCAATAATTACATTTCCCTGAAATACCGATGCTTTCAGTCCGGCTGCAATTATTATTTTCAAAGGCTGTCCGTTCTCTGATCTTATTATCAGAGTATCTCCAGTCCTGATTTTAAGACCCCATTCCAGAACAGTCTGATCAGCAATGCCATAGATAGTATTATCATCAGGTGGTATATTCAATGCGCTCCACGGATCACTCTTGTCAATATCCCCGATCACCGAGGCAGCTGAAAAGGAACCTTTCATGGAAAATCCGGCAGGATCGATTCCCAGTATTGGAGGAGCAGCAATATAATTAAGGTTGAGACAGCTTGCGTCATTTCCGGCCGACTTCCATATCCTTACAAATTTAGCATCGTCGAACTTACTTTCATCAAGCCCATAATCAAATCTTACACTTTTGTCATTCAGATCTTCCTTAAAAGGCAGCTCTGTTCCAGCCCATAATAAAAACCCACCCGTTCCGCTACCAGGTTCGAGAACATTGGTGCTGATATTCATCCTGTTGATGCCTGTTATTACTATTGCGAATATCCCTGCAGCAAGAAATATTGTGGGGGTCGTAGCATGAGAAACATTATGGGAATAATATGAATCCGAAACAAAATTTTCATCAGGAGATCTTTCGATACCTGCCTTCCTATTTCTTAAATAGAGATATCCTGAAAACAGTATGAAAGTAATAAACAGAAGAGCACCCCCCGAAAAAGAAAACATCGTGGCCATCTCCTTTACATAAAAGGAGAGTATCAGCAGGAGGACAGATATCGCAGCAGGAATAATTACATAAACCGGATCTTTAAAATGTTGTTCAGAACCGGTCATGTTCTCTTTTTTCCTACGAATAGTCCTCAGGAATCTTTTTACCTTCAGCAGCAGGATAATAAATATCACAACGGCGGAGATAAAAAATCCTGAAACCAGCGAAGCAATGTCAAAATGCTGATTGAGAGTGCTGGTCTGAACCGCTCCCTGCCATACTGAATTTAACGAATTTATTATGATAATATTAAATATTTCGCCGGCAAATATTCCCGGTATCAGACCTGCCAGCGCAACTAAGGCTGATTCAAGCAGAAGGAGTTTCTCAATTTTGCTGTTCGAAAATCCAAGAGAATACAGCGTTTTGACCTCTGTCATTTTTGATTCAAACCAGGAAGATATTACGAGGGAAAGCAGAATGATCGATGAAAGTATAATAAAGAAACCCAGACTTATAAAAAGTGAACTGAAATCGACACTCTCCGATGCTGCTTTGATTACTTCCTTTTGAAGGTCAGCTATCTGAAAACCTGATCTGTATGGATCAAATGCTCCCGTAAGAAGTGTCTCAATCTCATCAGAGCCGGTGCCTTCCGGAAACCGTATCGCGGTTGCCGGGCCAAAATTATTACCCCATAACCGTAATCCCAGATCATAGTTTATGAAAGCTTTCGGGACTCCTTTGAAATTGTTCCAGTACTCTTCATCCTCAGGACGTATCAGATCCATGTCTATCATTATGCCGGCATCCCATTGCGTGCAGGAAGATGTACCTGCTATTCCGGGGAATTCGGGCATAAGCAGGGAGTCGGACCATATTCCCTCCATATCGGTAACCATACTTACAATAACCGCTGTACTATCTTCTGTAAGCCTGTTTGATGCATCAGGAGAAAAATATGAAACAAATATTGTGTCGCCTTCGCGGGCCGATATATCGTCCGAAAGCCATCTGTTAATCACGACTCCTTCTCCTGCAGGAACATCTGCATATAACTCGTCTGGCAATGCAGCAACAAATGAATAGGGAGTAAAGTCACCTGTATTGTTTTCCAACCTGTTAGCCAGATATGTGATAACAGGAAAGGAGGCAGGGATCTTTTCCCTGACCTGATCGAGGATAAGCTGGTCGATAAAAATCCTGTCGGACACTAATTCAATTCCACCTGTTGCGGCGCTATTTCTGATATTCAGTCCTATATCTGACGGCCTCAGTATGTCAGCCAGATCGCTGTATATGTCTGTTTTTGAGACATCTGGCCCTTCGCTGATCAGGAGCCGGTTTATTTTAGGGATATTACCTGTGCCTGTCGTAAGGTCGGAACGTCTGACAAAAATATTAAGGGGAGTTATCTGGCTTATTCCCAGTGAGAAATTGCCTGCCTGGTCCGGTTTCAGTACGTTGCCTGTTTTCATTACCAACGATCCGGGAGACTCGTTGTCAGGAGCAAACGGGGCATCAGCAGGTATATCATTTATTTCGCTGAACCGGATTATGATCTCATCACCCGGAAGTAGATTTAATCGTTCTGCAAGCTTCTCATTTACTGCTACATAGTCATTATTAAGATTGATACTGCTTATATTATGAAAGGCGAAGAATTCATCGTCGATGGCATATATCTTTACCCCGTATACAGTTTCTCCTGATGAAAATTTCTGGCAATAACCATCAATTTCAAGGAGGCCTGCTGAACTGACGCCACTTTTTTCCCGAATTCTTCCTGCAAGTGAAGGATCAAAATACCTTAATCCGGAGGTTATCACTATTCCTGTGTTCCCCAGTTGCAATTGTGATGATTTTTTCAGGCTTGTCCTGACTGATTTACCGGTCATCAGCGAACCTGTGATCACACCAGCAAGCAGTATAATGATCATGACCTGAAACAACACCCTGGCTCTGCCGTATGTAAGTGACCTTTTTATTATATGAAAATAATTCATCTTCATAAGGTTACTCACTTTGCATTGATATCAGGCACAAGCTGCCCTTCATAGAGCATAAGACGTTTTTCCATCTTTGAAGCCAGTGATGCGGAATGGGTGGCAAGTATCAATGTGATACCGTATTCCTTATTCATCCTGATAAGCAGATCTCCCAGATTTTCAGCATTTTTCTTATCCAGCGAGCCTGTAGGTTCATCAGCCAGTAAGAGGGCCGGTCTGTTGACCAATGCTCTTACGAGTGTAACGCGTTGTGCCTCGCCGCCTGATATTCCGGTTGGATACTTATCCGCCAGACCTGCAATACCCATCCTTTCAATCAGATCAACTGCATTTTGCACTTTTCCGAGGTAATCCTGATCCTTAATACCCGCGGCAAGCAAGGGGAGCAGAATATTCTCCTTTACAGTGAGATAGGGCAGAAGCATATGATCCTGAAACACAAAACCTATATTTCTGTTACGGTAAACGGCCGACTCATCCTGACCATAGCCCAGAATAGATTTTCCTCTGAACAGAACTTCTCCGGAATCGGGTCTGTCGAGCAACCCGATGATGTTCAGCAGTGTTGTCTTTCCTGATCCCGATGGCCCCGAAACTGAAACAGAATCACCCTCATTGACTGTGAGGTCCAGATCATTGAGGACAATCCCTCTCTGATGAAACGATTTTGAAACCTTATTTACACGGAGCATCATTAATTGTTTTTTTGTACACTTCTGAAAGTCCTGCCGACATCCTGTCGAGCGAAAATTCCTGCCTGACCATTTTTTTGCCTTTTTCGCTGAGGCTTAATATCAATTCTTTATCTTTTAGAAGCTTATGCAGGGTCGATACAAGTTCTGATATTGTATCGGGTGAATAAATTACACCTCCGCCTGTCCTTTCAATAATCTCGGGGAATGCTCCCGTGGCAGGCTGAACCACCGGAATCCCTGCTGCATTTGCCTCAAGGAGATACAATCCATAACCGTCGTATTTACGAACCGGAACACTGATATCAGATCAACATCATGAAAAAACTCCATTTTCTTTTCACCCTGGAACTCAGGATATATCTTAACTGATTTCTCAAGCCTGTGCTCCCTGATTTTCTTTATCTGAGCTGAAATAAAGGATTTATCGGTACCTGTATACCCGCCGCAGACATTGAGCGTCAGTCCTGGAATCAGATCCTGCTCTTTTCATTTCAATGAAAGCATCCACCAGCTTGTCAAATCCATTATAATTGTTGATACGGCTGAAATACCCGATGGCAGAAGGTTCCCTTTCAGCTCTCTCAACAATATCTCTTTCGGGATCAAATCCCAGAGGAACAACCATGACATTATCACACTTCAGTCTGGTTTTCTTCTTAAACAGTTCTTTATAATAATTGACTTGGGGTTACAAAGATATCAACATAACCGGCCTCCCTGGCAATCATTTCCCATGCCCTCGAGCGGTATGGCTCAGTCATGTCGTCGATCCAGTCATCTTCATTCAGAAGGGAACAGACAACTTTTACATCCATTCTTTTCTTAAGCTGCCTGGCTATTCCGAGGATAAGAGCATTTGACAGATGAATGATATCCGGTTTGCCATCCTTCATAAGGTACTTCACAAGCCTGTCAACTTCTGTTTTTCTGAATGCATTGTCTCCCTCGATCATATTTATTGTAAGCTCTTCATATCCTTCAGTGCTGGTAGTTCCCGCCTGTCTTGCTGCTAACCTGAGAAACAGTTTTGAATCGAGGAATTTATCAAGGAAGGCAGGCATATTTCTGAGGAATCCGACTTTTTCTCTGCAGAAACATTGAAATTGCACCGAAGAAATACATTTTTGTCAAAACCGCTCTCTTCGCTGGTGGTCTTGTCGGGAGGAAGATAGAGGGGTATTGCGCTTGCCCTGATCCCTGGAACCTTGCGGATAGCACTGTACATAAAGCATGTCGCGGTAACAGTTTCCGCAATAAAATGATCCTCCTGATCCAGTAATCAGATAGACTATTTTCATGTATAATTCGCTCTGATTTATTTCCAAAAGCCAGCAATCTGCCGTCTTCAGTCAGAAAGTAAAACCTGTCCCTGGTCACTGCCGGGGAGCTGCTTACCGGAGCCCCTGCATTGAAGCTCCATAATTTTTTTCCATCCTGAAGATTCAGTATGTAGATATACCCGTCGAAGCTTCCGAAGATCACTTTTGAAGGAGTGATGACAGCTGAACCGGTTATCCTTCCGTTAGTTCTGAATTTCCAGTTAAGCTTCCCGGTAATTGATATCGTAACAGTAAAGATACTTGTCCTCATTACCGATAATTACTGAATTTCTGCCAATTGCAGGAATCGCAACCACCGATCCCGATGTTTCAGTTGCCGGTATTTCCCAGGCCAGTTTTCCTGTAAGAAGGTCGAGACAGATAAAAATTACCGTCATAATCCCCGAAGCATGCCTTCCCTCCCGAAAGGGCAGGAGAGGAGGCGATATAAGTACCTATCTTGATCGTGTCCTTTTCCCTTCCGGAATAAGGCGTCAACAATTCTTATAAAACCATCGCACCCGCCAAATACGATATTGTTGTTTGAAACTGCAGGTGTCCCGTTCACATAGTTTTGTGTCTCGAGTTTCCATTGAAGCCTTCCTGTCAGAGGATCAACGGAATGAAGAAAATAATCATAGCTGCCGATAATTATTCCTGATCTTTTTCCGGTGGACCATGAATTTGCCGATCCGGCTATCTGACTGTCCGGTCTTGTATTTCCAGACAGGTTTCCCGGTAGCTTGTACGTATTGCATGGAGCGTTCCGTCGTTGAAGCCGATTATCACCTTGTCTCCAAAAACCAGGGGAGGCGCTTCTGCGGCAACACCGCCTTCATACTCCACTTTATCTTTCCATCGGTTCCGGCAGCAATTACCGATCCTTTATCATTACCAAAGAATATCATCCCTCCGCTTACAACGGGAGATGATTTAGTCCTGTTCCTTTGTTGGAAGACTCCAGATAAGAGAAGGGGAGGAAGAGCACCTCAATAATTGTGGTCCCGGTCAGGTCCGAGTCTACCCCTGAAGATGGGCCACTCCTGTCCGAAGGTTGAGCATTGCCTGTAAGCTGATACAAAAAAATGGATCAAGTATTATTCCAAAGTATCTGTTCATTGTACCATTATTACTGTTAATAAATCCGAGTGCACCTGTAGGACATATTTCAAGCACTTTTCCGCTACAGATCCGGGTATATCAACAAATTCCTCAGTCAGAGGTTCAGAAATGATGGAAATGAATCCCCTGTTAATAAAGCAGAGAGCAGGTTCTTCCTTGGTGTCTCCGCATACCCTGACACAGAGTCCGCACTTTATACATTTTGCATTTTCAAAAATCAGACCGGTTTTATGATTGATCTTTTTTGCAATGGGGGCATTAACAAATTTCCCCTTCGGATCCTTCAACTCAAATTTTTCAGCAAGGTTTCTTAACTTGCAGTCATCAGCAGCCCTGCAGTCGCAATGCATACAGCTTTCTGCCTCGGAAGATGCTGATGCATAATCAGTTAATTTCCCTGTTACGAGTGATATCCTCGGTGCATTCCTTAAGCCATTCCATCTGTTCGCTGTCGTCCATCACTCCGATCCGCGACGAGAATCTTTTTCGGACATCATGTTTTCGGAATAATACTGAGATACCTCATCCTTTTGTTTAGCCGGCAGATTGCGGCTTATAAATATCCTTATATTTCTGATGGAGACAGGAGTGTCAATCTTCTTCCTGCTGCAGGCATTTTCGCAGAAGGCCTTGCAGGTAATGCAATTAAGTTCGCCGCCGTTCATTTCGGACCTGATAAGCTCTGCGGCATCTTCATGTTTTCCGGCAATAAGCAGCCTGTTCATCAGAGGTATGTTGTAGCCTTTTGGGCAGACAATCCGGCATTGTGCCTCACACTCAGCCCTGTGTTCCGAAGAGAAGGAGCGAAACAGCTTTTTTCCTGATGCTGATGACCTCCTCTCCTGATGCATCAATATCCATTCCATCCTGAACAAGTGCCGAACATGACGGGATAAAGCTGTTTTTTACTTTATCCCTGACCATGCATACCATGCAGGAAGAATAATGTTCCAGCCCATCCCTGTGGCAAAGAGTGGGTATCTCAATCCCAGCCTTACGGGCCGCTTCAAGGATCGTCTGGTCCTTCTTCGCTTCGACTTCAATATTATCTATCCTGATCTTCATCTTTTAAATTAACTAGTTCAACAGCATTTTCAGGACATACAACCCTGCAGTTATCGCATTTTGTACAGAGACTCTGGTCAATTTCATGCTTTTCATATGGCCTGAATGCAATTGCATTGACCGGACACTCCTGGAAGCACCTTGTGCATCCGGTGCATTTATCAGTAATTGAGTATTTTATAAGGTCCCTGCATCTCTTTGCCGGACAGATTCCCCTTGTATGGGCTTCATATTCTTCCCTGAAATACTTCAGTCCTGTTATTACCGGATTCGGAGCTGTTTTGCCGAGTCCGCAAAGGCTGCCTTTCTGAACATCGTAGGCAAAGCTGCTCAAGCTCATCAATTTCACTCATGAGAGCCTTCGCCTCTGGTAAGCCTTGTGAGTATTTCAAGCATCTGTTTTGTTCCTACCCGGCAGCAAGTGCATTTCCCGCACGACTGTTTATGGGTGAATTCAAGGAAGTACTTTGCCATGTCGACCATACAATCGGTGTCATCGAGAACAACCATTCCTCCTGAACCCATCATTGCGCCCAGCCGGGTAAGCTCCTCATAGTCAACAGGAGTATCAGCCAGACTCTCCGGGATGCATCCTCCTGAAGGGCCTCCGATCTGAACGGCTTTAAATGACCTGCCTTCTGCAACTCCACAGCCTATCTTTTCTACAATATCCCTTATTGTTGTACCCATGGGCACTTCAATAAGTCCTCCCTTCGCCACTTTACCTGCAAGGGCAAATACTTTCGTACCCTTGCTTTTTTCTGTTCCAATCGATTTAAAAGAATCTGAACCGTTATTAATGATCCACGGGACCATCGCAAGGGTCTCAACATTGTTTACAAGGGTAGGATGGTCCATATATCCTTTGACTGCAGGGTAGGGGGGTCTCAGATGAGGAGTTCCGCGCTTTCCTTCAAGAGAGGCAATAAGTGCTGTCTCTTCACCGCAGACAAATGCCCCTGCACCTTCAAATACTTCTATCTCAAATGAAAAATCCGTACCAAAAATATTACTTGCCGAGTAATCCCTTTCTCCCTGCATACTTCGAGGGCGGCCTTTACCCTGGATACGGCGAGAGGATATTCTGCCCTGATATAGAAAATACCGCTGGTCGGCATGTGTGGCATATCCGGCAATAAGCATTCCTTCAATTACCCTGAAAGGAAATGATTCAAGTATCATCCTGTCCATGAATGCTCCCGGATCGCCTTCGTCGCCGTTGCATACAACATACTTTGGACTTTGGCGGGATGCGGAAGATATTTCCCATTTTTTCCCGGTCAGGAATCCGGCTCCGCCACGGCCTCTTAGTCCGCTCTCAGTAACTGTCGCGACAACTGAGGCGCGATCGGAAGAACTGAGGCATTTCCTCAGGGCTTTGAATCCATCCAGAAGCACATATTCGTTGTAGGAATCGGGTGTCATCATGCCGCCATGCAAAGTGGCGATCCTTACCTGGGTGCTCTGAAAATCGTTGAGGGTGTATTCCCTCACATCGACGGGAAGGTTTACCGGACTGTAAACCATATCATCCGAGAGGAATGTATCGGCAAAATTGTTTATCCTGAACCTGACTCTTTTGTTTAACGACCTGGGTTTAATATGCTTCAACAGGATCTCCTCAACCTGTTCCATGGTGACATTGGTATACCTTGAACTGCCATTGCGTGATGACACTATCTCAAGCAGCGGAGTCTGGTTACAGACCCCGACACAACCGACTGGCTTGACTTTAATATTAAGATCATAGTAATCCTTTATGTCAATAAGTTTCCCGAGAATCTCCCTGCTACCTCCGGCAACACAGCACGATCCAAGGCCTATCCTCACTTCAGCATCAAAATCATCCTTTTCCTCATGCCCTTCATGCTCCTGTTGCTTCGAACGGGAATTGAGAAAATCATTTACGATCTCATTAACCTGTGTGGGCTTAACATGCCCATACGTTTTTCCGTCGATCTGAACCACCGGGGCGAGTGTACAGCAACCCAGACAGGCTACTTCCTCAATCGAGAAGAGATTATCCGGAGAGCTGTTCCTCTCATCGGTTATCTTCAGATCCCTTTTAAAGGCTTCGGAAATCAGCTGGGAACCCTTTACATGGCAGGCCGTACCAGCACAGATCTTTATAGTGTGCTCTCCTGACGGAATATGTCTGAACTGGGAATAGAAGGTTGAGACACCGGAGATCTGACCCGGGGTCACCTCAGTAATCCTGCAGATATGTTTCAGAGCTTCAGATGGAAGATAATTAAGCCTTTTCTGGACTTCCTGAAGGATCAGTATGACCTTATCCTTCCCGGTGCCGGTCTGCTTCACAACAGCCTCGACAGCTGAATTTATATCTTCTTCGGTGAATGATCCGCCTTCACACCTGCAAGTGTCACTATGTTTATTGTCCTCTTTCAATTGGCTGAAATACAAAAAATGTTGTTTCGACTCCTTATATAAATATTCTTCTCCGAAAAAGCAGGGGTACAGTCAGCAGGTTCACCAAGGGGCGATTCGGCCAATAATTTCAAACTGAGGTCCGGCTTTTACTATATGCATCATGCCACTGCGGTCAAGCAGATAAACCTTTTCATCAGCAACAACAGGTGATGCATAAAACTGATCCATGAAATAATGTGTCCAGAGCGTATCTCCCTGCATGGCGTCGTAGCATGCAACATCGCCGTTACCGGTTGCTATGAAAAGATAATCCTCAGTTGCCACCGGACTTGAAACATCGGATGTAAACATATTATCTTCCCAGGCTATTGAAGGGCCGGGACCAGGTTTTATGGCAGCCAATCTTGCATAATCGGTTACGGCATAGACCATCTTGCTGTTCAGGGCAAGCGACGGTGCAACATCTCCGGTCAAAACCTCTATCGACCAGAGTTCTTTTCCTGTAAGTGCGTTATAGGCAGTAACTTCCGGATTCCCGTTTATAATGACCTGGGGTTCTCCGTTGAAGGTGGCAGATGGCCGGCGAAGCCCATGATGCCCTCCCGCGCCGTATTGTTTCCCATTTGAGGTCTCCTGAACTGGTATCAAAGCTCATCACCGAGACTTTCTCATCTGAATCGAACTGGACTATCACTACTCCCTCATACATTATCACCGAACATGAATACCCATAGACATTGGCCGGGGTTCCGATATTCTTTGCCCATTTACGGTTTCCCTCCATGTCGAGGCAAACAAGATTTCCGTTGGCGAAAATGGCGCAAACCGATTTACCATCAGTAGCAGCTGTTGGATGCAGCTATTCCGGTTTCAAAGTCAGTATCGGGAGGGACCGGAGGTTCTCCGGGTATCCCTGAAGCCGGTGCTGCTCCATTCAATTTCTCCCGTATTCTTGTTTATGCAGTATACCTCACATTCTGTTCCTTCTGCTCCTGTAACAAAGAGCTTATCGCCCCAGATAACAGGGGAGCTTTTTCCATTTTTCGGGACTTTGGTCTTCCATTTGATGTTGCTTCCATTCTCCCCGTTCCATTCAACCGGATAACCTTTACCTCCGGCAATACCCCTGCCGTCCTGCCCCCTGAAAAAAGGATAATTGGTATCATCCGGTTTAAAGTTCATCTGCAGCACTATTCCTCTCTTTTCTCAAAGCTTCCTTTTATTCTCCTTATCTTTTCGGCTCTTGCGCTTCTTTTGCCCGAAAGATCAGGAAGATCGCTTCTGAGCATGAATGACGAAATAATCGCTGCGACTGTAAGTACTGCAACTGTTCCTGCAAGATATTTTGTGTACCGTATTTTTTCAGGCAACCTGGATCCTTACGTTCGCCTGGGACTGAAGGAATGGCTTTTTCACTTCCTGCGATCAATCTCTGACATAGTATGAAATATCACCGCACCTGCCAGCAGAAGGTACGATCCTGTTTCAACCTGCCGGCGCGACGAAAAATATGCTTTTCGTGACATCAGGTCAAGAGCCCTCACCTGTTCAGCCTTTAAGCTACTTTCAGGATCTTTGTCATATTCTTCCTTTATTGAAACAATGGCAGGATTATCGAGAGGATCCATTGTTTTAAGCTGGATAATGCTCAGCAGCATTGTCAGGGCAACGATCGCCAGCAAATATTCCTGCTCCGGTGCTGATCCCCCTGAGTATTTTCAGGTCCTTTTCTTCAAGTTTTTTCATTGGAGACTTTATTATTTAAATGAACCGGGCAATACTGAAACATCTTCCGCAACTATAGCATTTGCCTTTGTGAGGTACATATCCCGGTCCTCCTTGTACGTGTTGAAAGTGAAACAAGACTGAGTCCGAATGATGTTCCGAGAAAGATGCCCACCCAGAGAGATCCCTTCCTGAACCGTTCATGCATATTGATTTCATCTTCAAATAGTTCAGCTTCTGTTTTTCCTGCTTCCTTGAATGCAATTGCTGCCTTTGAAATGGCTGCAATACCGTTCTCCTTTTCAGCCCTAATTTCCCTGGCAAGTCTGGACATTGCTGTTAAGACCTGCAAATACGGGAGAGAGATTCCTGAACAGGAAAGCCCCACCCACAGCAAACAATGGGACCAGAAGTATGTATATCAGGAACCGCCTCCTCTCTTTTTGAGGCTCTTCAGCCGGCCGTGAGATATCTGAAGGCAGAATTGCGTCGTACGGACAAACATCTTCACAAAGCCGGCAATTAATGCATTCGGCAGGTGTGATTGTAAGGTGCCTGTGCGAGAATCTTGAAAAAATATTCAGCAGAACACCATACGGACACAGGTATCTGCAGTAGGGCCTGTTAATGAATATCCCTGCAATGAGAAGCAATGCCCCGAATATTATCATTGTATATGGAGCATCGAGCCTGAATATCCCTACAAAAGGATCGTACCTGCATATCAGGAACTGGCTTTCGGTAGCTGCCGAAAGAACAGATATCCCAAGATAAATAAAAGGGATCGATATCATCACCGATTCAACAACCTTAGGCAGTTTCACAGGTCTGAAACCGACAAGTTCCTGGATGGCCCCCAGGGGACAGACACCGGCACAGAAGACTCTGCCAAATGCAAGGGCAAACAGAAGGGGTATAATGAAAAAAAGGAGTGCAGTAAGAGGGATGGAATATCCCTCGTTAAATAAAGCGAGAGCAACGTTCTGAACTGATCCGACGGAGCAAACGCACCCTTCCCTGAAAAAACCGAAATATGCAAGGGAAAATACCGAGAGCCAGACCAGTCCCTGTCTTGACCTTTTCTTCAGGGCCAGCCATGAAGCAAGAGACAGTGCTCCGACCAGAACCGCAAGGTCGATATATTCCCACGCGGGAGCTCTCTGCAAAGGGCATCTGATGCTCGGGGTAAACATATCCCGATTCGAATTCGGGGCGGGGAAACCTGTCCTGTGCAAAAAGCACCGCATGCCACCCAAGCATGAGGAATAACAGGATATATGGAAGTTTCGTTTTCAATGGCAGTTAAATCTTTTCTTTTGGAATATATTGTTCTTTGTCAGGAATCCTCGATATTGCATCTGAGGGGCAGTTCCTTGCTATTGCACATTCATTGCAGTTTACACACAGATCCTGGTTTATCTGCAGGTAAAGCGACCCGTTACCGAAATCCTTGCATCCCAGAACACATTTCCCGCATCCGTCACACAGATCTCTCGTCGATGGTGTATTGAAAATATGGTTCCTCGACGAATTTCCTGGTTATCGCAGCCGTGGGACATAGCTGATTCTCAGCACCAGTACTGATCGTTTTTGTTCCCTGGCGCAGGTAACCGCCGCAGAGATCGCAATAACCGCACATCCGGTAATTATGTATGCATTTTACAGCCGATGGTGTCAGAACGCAGTTTGTCTTGCATTGACCGCATTGTGTGCACTTATGAGGATCGATCTGCCAGACATTCCCCGACACAGTGACTTTTTTTGACAATGCAACAGGCAAGGCAATAACCGGAACTGCAACAAGGATTTTTCCTGCCTTGCGGACAAAATCCCTTCGGGATTGATAAATGTTCCTGTTCTTTTCCATCTTCATCATTTCGGGTTAAAATTTGCTGCAGTCGGTCTCACCATTGCATATTCCCTTTCCCGGACAGGTACTGCAGGCATTTCCCCTTACTACCTTCGATCCGAGGGCCAGAGCCACAAATGCCATAAAAGCAACAAGCATCCACCTGGTAAGCCTGTTCAAAAACTCATGTCTTGATAATGTCCTCATTTGCGTTTAAAAATATAAAGTGTATTGTCAGCGCTGTTCGCGGCATAAATAATTTTACCATCGGAAGAGGCCACATCAAGCGGGATCGACTGTGTAAAATTATTCTGAGACGACACAAATTCAACAAAATCACCATTTTGGTCAAGGATCTTAATCCTGTTTATTCCCTTTTCTGCTGTTACAAATCCCTGCGGAATAACCGCAAAATGAGCCGGATTACAGCATCCGCAGAATGCTCCGGGAGCATGTCCCCGGTTCACCGAATTCCGATAGTTTTCCTGCTGCCGGTAGTCCACGTCTCAATTCTACGGTTCCCTGTATTTGCAGCAAACATAAGATTATCAGATATAGCTACATCAAAATAGGGACTTGGAATGACGAATTTTTCATCGGACTGTCCGATCATCGACTGAACCTCTCCATTTTTATCAAGGAGAAATACTCTCTTATTTCCTGCATCAGCAATAGCCACATGTTTCATTGTAGTTGAAACAGAAGTTATCAGGCTGTTCCCTTCATAGGGTCCCCACTCTGCCAGCAGCTTCCCTTCAGGCGCGATAACGAGTATTGTCTCTGGAGTTGAAGCAAATACAGTATCACCCGAAACAGAAAGGGCAGTTATCTTTTCTTCGGTTTCAAGATACCAGCGATCTTTCAGGTCATTGTCAACTGACTTCACAAAGGAGTCTCCTCCAAGAACGATCATACCTCCGGGCGATACAGCTACTGACGATAGTGTTCCTTCAGGTACATGATATGTTCTTTCAATCTTCCAGTTCTCTTCATAGGTTGTATCGGATAATACCGATGTATTATCAGATTCACCCGGACTGGTCGATGCATCATAAATGATGTAGCCAATAAAGGCAAGGATTATTAAAAGTGAAAAGACTGCTGTCAGCTTCTTGTTCATGATCACATGTTTTTACCGATATAAAGACATACCAGATTTCGCGCATCCCGGAGTATGAGGTGATTTCCGGCAATTGCCATTGGTCCCCATGCTTCAATTCCATCAAGTATATCATACCTTGAGATTAACGAAGCCTGGGATCCATCAAGCCTGAAGAGATACAGGTTTGCATCATCATCCAGCAGGATCAACTTATCATCTTTTACGATATATGGTCCGAGGCCCCTGCCGAATCTCATGTCCTTGCCACTGCTCCAGACTAGTTTCCTGAGGTCGGAGCTGTTATAACAGACCAGCTGTTTCTTCAGAGGACCGGCATTCTCGGGCATCACCGACCATACGAAATCTCCTGTTATGACAGGAGTTTGCTGGTCGCTTGAGATCCCTTCCGCCGATTTGTGAGATTCGACCAGAGTGGCGGTAAAATCAGTTCCGTTATAATCAATCCTGAGCCTTCCCCCGCCGGCCCCATAGCTGCCAAACACAGCGATCTCATTATTGCCTAGTAAAAGGGGAGATGCTGCGGTTGTTGCCGGGCTCCACTCCCTGGTTTTCCATAAAAGTTTTCCTGCATCGTTTCCATCGGCAGCTATTCCCACAACTCCGCCAACTGCGTTGTATACATACATTTTCCTCCCGTGTATCACCATTGGCATTACCGACCCATGCGACATAAGCAGCGAGTCGGGGTTTGGTGTGCGCCACAGGATTTCACCATCAGAACACCTTACTCCAATCATCAGAGCTTTGCCTCCGGGAGCCAGTATGGCAACATCATTGTCAATGAGGGGGCATTGCCCCGAATAAAAATCAGGTGTAATCTTTCCCTTTGTGCTTCCCGGTACCCCAAATTCCTTTTCCATGTCGATGGTCCACAGGAGATCACCTGTAAGCGGATCAACGCACATAACATGAGATCTCGGTCCAACCGTAACCAGATATTTGTCAGTAACAGCCGGTATAGTCCGGGAGTACCCGTGATTTCGCTTCATGTCGACATTATAATATCTTCTCCATAGCTCAGTGCCCGATTTAAGGGAGAAACAACGGAGCATGTCAGCCTTCCTCCTCTCATTATAGTCAAGAAGATAAATCCTTCCGTTCTTCACAGCCGGACCGGCATAGCCTTCGCCCAGAGTCACCTTCCATAATACGGGAGGACCGGTGGTATCCCACGATTCTGCCATTTCGAATGTATCCCTGACAATATTATCGAAGTTGACACCCCGGAACCTTGGCCACTCACCTGGTAAGAGCTCATCTAATGTCGCAAGCGAGTCAAAAAACTCACCGACAACAACATTTTCTGACCTTGGTTCGATCTTAGGCCTGTTATCCATACCGGGAACCCTCACAGTGAGTTCGGCAGGATAATGGTCATCAGCAAGCCACCAGATTAGAACAGCAGCAAATATCACTGCCGTTGCTCCTGTAAGGAGAGTATTATTTTTTCCTGATATCATATGCTAAAAAGGCCGGTAATTATAATCCCAGGTACCATAAAGGGAAGATTTTTCATTGAATTACTGTTATATACTATTTGTCATATCTTAAAAAATTGAGGTCACTGTCGGGAATGATCCGATCTTCGTAAATGAGAAATCTTTATTTATTTGGTTTTCAAAGAATACACAGCCAGGTGCCCTCCGTGCCTGATGAACAATCTCCCTTTATTTATCACCGGATGAGACCAGTAGGGACCAGTTCCTTTTTCTATCCGGAACTTGCTCACAACCTCAAGCTTTACGGAAGAGGGTTTTACCAGACCAACATTACCTGATTTCTCTTCGTAAATATAAAGCATTCCATCTGCAGCCACAACAGAACCTTTGTTGAACCACTCATTAATCCACATGGTCTTTCCTGTATTCCAGTCGACACAGATCCATTTTCCGGAAGAATTTGTATCGTGTGTGGAGCTGAAAACAAGATTTCCGAGCAGAACGGCACCGCCAACATGTGGCGTAAGATCAGTGTTTTTCCAGACTACTGAGGGCAGTTTCCCATCCCAGTTAATCTTCAGCTTTACCGCGACCTGGGAATATCCGTTGGCAACAAGAAGAAATCCATCACGGTAAACAGGAGTATTAGTATGATTCCTTCTGCCTCCCTGTTCCGCATTCATACCTTCATAGTTTACCTTCCAAAGGAGTTTTCCGTCTGAGACATTGATACCAAGTATATTACCGGTAGTAACCGTTATTAATACCTTCTTACCCGCATTTTCAATTACCAGGGGATTAACATATTGAGTTCCCTCATTTACCGGAGGTGTTGTCCAGACAATATTTCCGTTCTCTGCATTGAGTGCAACAGCCGCCGCCATATTCCCTCCCGGAGTTCCGATCACCTTATTGTCAACAACTACAGGTGATTCCGAAATGCCAAAGCGGGGGGCAGTGGCATTATACTTCTTAAAATAATTGACCGACCATCTGATTTTTCCATCAGTGCCAATGCAGACCATATCGCCGGCACCGCTTACAACATATAGTTTCCCGTTCGAAAAGGTAGCCGTGGAACGCGAATCGGGATAATTACTGTCAGATGCTTTTCCGTAAGCAGTTTCCCATTTTTTCTTTCCATCCTGTGTAAACGCCGTAAGAACATCATTATCTCCCTTTTTACCGGTAATATAAACTGCATCCTCAGTTACAGTTGTACTTGAAAAGCCTGATCCCGCTTCGGAGGATTCCCACAGGAGTGATGGTCCGCTGGCCGGCCATGTCTTTAATAAAGCTGCCTCGCTGTAGATCCCGGTTCTACCGTCACCACGCCATCCGTTAACAGATTGCCCGTTTAATGATACCACAACCATCGACACAAAAATATTAACCAGTAGTAATCTATTTCTTCCTGTCATTATTAAATATTTTAAATGTGAGGTTGCAATTTAAAAAAACCATTTTATTATCAGGGATGAAGTGCCAATTAGCATCCCCAAATTGTCAGAATTAATGATTTTTAACAACTTTGCCGATTGAATTAAAAATTTAAATATCCCTCACAATCCATGCCTTGAATACCCTATCAATCACGAATATAAAGGGTTTTCAAATCAGACACAAGTCAGAAACCTCCTGAGTGCTTCGGTATAATATATCAACGGGTACATTTTTTCGTGATACCATAACATGGCAAAGTAAAGTCCGATTGGGGCAGGAGTAAGCTGTTCGTGTTTTTCGAGCCAGCTGATGCCACCGACTGATACTTCCTTAAATTCTTTGGAAAGTGCACAGACCGCAAGCGAGGTTTCTTCAATTGAACCGGGAATCCCTTTCTGACCACCCCAGCTGCCATCAATGTTCTGTTGAAGAACCAGATAATCCTGAGCTTTATGAAACATCTCTTCAATTCGCCGGACATATACCTGACCCGGGTGGTGTAATGCAAGACAATCGGCCAGATAGATGCATACTCTTGCAGTACCATATACCGGGTTAGTCCTGTTCTCTGTAAACTGGTTGCCAAACCACAATGGCAGCCATGACCCATCGTCAGACTGATGCCTGCCAAGGTAGCTGATTGCCCTTTTGATTGTCTTGCCGATACTGTCTGTAAGACCTGGGGGAAACTGCCGGCTTAACTTCCCGGCGGATTTCATCAGAGCAAGAAGTGCATGACCTGTAAGATCGGCACAACTTCTGTCGAAAGGCAGTTTTCCCCATCCTTTACAAAAGGTTGGAAAGCCTCCATCGCTGTTCTGCATATCAATCAGCCATTTACAACCATTTCCGATAGCTGTCAGTTCTTCTTCTGTCCCGGAATATATCTCCAGCAGGGCAAGTATGGCACCCGGGGTATCATCAGCGTCCGGTACCGAACCCGTATAGCTTGTCCATCCCCAGCCACCTGCCTTGGCACCGTTAAACGGATGGTTTGTCTTGTACTGCAGCCTGAGCAGATGATCTCTTAACATTGCACGCTGTGGCTCATTCAATGCCTGGTTAACCTGTTCCCCAAGAGCTTTGACCGAAAGGGTTGTTACCCATGTTGACAGGTCGGTATCAATCGGCCATCCTCCATCACCGCGTTGCTGGTTGCGCACAAATTCAATACCTTTTATTACGGTCCGGTTTTCATTCTCGCCTGAGGCAGTCAGACACATCGCCACAAAGCCGGTAAGGGGAATGGCCTCCAGAAAACCGCCGCTATCAGGTACAAGACCATTAAGCCTCATGATAGCAGGCCTGGTAAACATTTTCCTGATCAGACCTCTTGTGAAAGTACCCTTTTTGCCTTTCTTATGCAGATAGATGCCAACTGCGATAAGGGCAGGCAATGCATAGCTTACGACACGAAGATTCAGGAACCTGTAGAATGAAGCCGGAAACATGGCAAGCTCAAAGGGTAACCCTGGTATCTTTTCAAGTGAAGAAGAAGGTATTACACCACACAGGGTCAGCATCGAAAGAATGGGTACGGAAAAGGTGTAATCCTTTCCGTAAAATTTGAGAATCGAATTCACAACACTGTCTGAATCAATTTCTATCCCGTTACCCGACAACCATTTTTCCATTTCTTTCAGAACCGGGCTGCCCGTGTTGCCTGTCTGGCAAAAATATACCGCCGCATAGCAAAGCAGCGTTGTGCTTATGTTACTTACCGACCGGGGAGTATCACCATAACCACCGTCAGCATTTATATTGCGGCACAACCATCTGAATCCGTCATCAACTCTTTGTTTGTCATCAGTATTATCAGCGACTTTAAGTGCAACAATTGCCACTGCCGTTGATAATGCGCTTGTAGAAAGTTCTCCGGTCCAGAATCCCTCAGTATTCCGTTCTGAGACAAGCTGATCGCGAAGATCAATATATTTCTTAAGAATGCTTTCCGTGTTCATTTTAGTCAGCTAATGATCCAAGAGCCAGTAATCCGTAAAATGTATATTCAATATCAGGGTCCTGATCAATTATGTTTCCCGCAAATCCTCCATCCCTGAATAATGAGTCAACAAAATCAAGAGAACCGGGTTTAATTATCCTCAGGTCATAACCGGCAAAGCCCAGAGCGTATAACGCGACCGCCGTTGAAAGCAAATCCGGCACCGGAGCATTATTTGCAGCTTTAAAACCTCCGCTGCTGGTGTAAAACGATAACAATTTCTTTATCAGATCATCCACCGGTTTTCCAAAACTCTTATGAAGCATCAGGACAGCTGAATTGACCGGGCATGGGAGAGAGGTACTACCCTTAAATGCTTCCAGCCTTTTGCTGATCATGAAAAGGCCCCTGAGGTCCCTCAGGTAATAACAACTCAACATGCTTAAAAAAGTATCGTAAACGGGCTGTTGCTTTGCCCTGATATTTTGCCGGAACTTTTCACCCATGGTATTCCTGAAAAATCTTTTATGACCCGATTTTGCCGACAAAATTGCAGCGCAATGCAGATGGACCCCATCAGGTACTTTCCTGGCTATCTCAGTCCCTGCATAATTCCAGGCGGATGAAGATATTTGTTGCATTTCAAGTGCATCGGCAAGGAACCAGCCAAAGAGGGTGTAATATAAATCAGGATTCCCGGCTCTATCCATAAATCCACCAGATGGTGTCTGAGAATCCCTGACAAATCCTTTTAAATTATCAATCACCCGGGGATCAAGAATCTTCAGGGACCGCTTTAAAATTTTTTCCGGAGTGCTATTTTCAAAACCATGCATATAGCTCAGAGACAACAGCCTATATATAATCTCCGAAGATTTTTCCCACAATTTCATTTAAAGCCAGTTTTAATCTGATGTTCTCAATTGCGTCAAGGCACAGAAAGGTTTTTTGCAGGTACTCTTTCAAAAGGTCTGTTACAAGTTCGCGGATATGATATTTTCCAGCAAGCATATGCATATCTTTTATATCTCTCTTACGCAGAGCTTCGTGTAACAGATCCCTATCCTCAGCATCTGTCTTTTCGGCTAATAATGAGACCAGTACCGACTGATCCTGAAAAGTTAAAAATCCATTTTCGATGGTAAAATCCTCAATGTCGTCCTTCATCTGATAGGCCTGACCTATAAGGTCGCTAAACCGGTCAAGAAGGTTCAGTGTTTTTTCATCGGCACCGGATGCAATTGCTCCGATCTTTAAAGAAACCCTGAATGCGGATGATGTTTTGTTCCTGAAAACGGTCAATATTTCATCTACCGGCAATATCCTGCCTTCATGGCGTGCCAGCAACTCTTCACCCTGGCCGAGCGACATTTCCCTGTGACCCCTGGAAACAACTGCAAGACACTCACTGAGAACCTGTTGTGAAAGTCCGCATTCTGCAATAAGCCTGTAACCTTCCCCGATCAGCAGATCGCCAAGATTTATCGCAACAGGAATGCCGTACCGCGTGTGTATTGTCTCCTTTCCATATCTGAATGAATCGTTATCCTCAATATCATCATGAACCAGCGATGCTTTATGGAAACATTCGACCGACATGGCAAGATGAGCCAGCAGATCGCTGTCAGCTTCTTTCCTGAATGCTTCAAATGCAAGAACGGTTAACAGGGGACGGATCCTTTTTCCACCCGCCATAAGCATTTCCTTCACCAGCCTGTCGGTTGCCGTACTGTTGAGTCCAAGCAGCCTGTCAATCACTGCTCCGGTGAAAAATGTAGAAGTTTTTTCTTTCAGATTATTGATATTCAGCAAGCTGAAGCCCGGGTTCAGTCTGATATGGTTTATTTCCTCTTTAACCCATTCTGTATCAGCCAGGGTATCTTTACAACCACATTTAAGTAGCGGAACACCAATGGCAGGAATCGAATACTTAGTAACTGAGCTGAACATTTTTTGCAGCACTGCCATACAACCTACCCCGATAACTGCATCTACTTTCCCTGTCTCAACAAGACGCGTCGCTATGGTGGTTCCTTCAGCAACTATAGTTATGTATCCCAGATTTTCGGCTTCGCTCAGAAAACCACAGATATTACAGTTTCCGCACTCACGGCACAACAATCCAAGTTCATCTTCAACACCTTTACACAGTTTGCTGTTTTTCAGGCATTGAGGGAGTAAAAGCATACGACGGCTGAATGGAATTGAACCTACAACAGGGCGCCATATTGCATTTCCGCCGCATACCATGATGAAAGCTTTATGGCTGATATCCCAGTTATTCACTGCTGCAAGGTTATCTGCAAATCCGGCCAGCTGGTCATACGACACAGGTGGGAGAGTCCCCCTCTCCGAAAAGAAATTTTCCACCTTCCGCCGGATCTCTTCCCGCAGCCTGATGTCCTGTGGAACCTCCAGCGAAAATGTCGTCTCCGCTACCTGTTGATTTGAATTAACCATATGATCCCATTCCAAAAAAAGCGCTCCTTTTAGCAAACCGGTAAAATATATTCTTCTCCGGAATTACAGGACACGAACCGTGACTAACAAGGGCAGGGGCCTTATCAAGGCCGGCAAAGTAATCCGGCCGGTTTGATGTATTGACAGCCTGGTGTTTTTCTGCAAAGGCCCTTATCCAGCGGGGATCTTCCATCATGACGCATCCCCTGGTCTTGTTATGTATTTCCTTTCTGAAATCCCTGAGGAATTCCGAATTCTCATAAATATTGTCCGGATCGCCATCAGTAACTTTCCCGCTGGCGATCTGAAGAACCGGACATGGCTCAATATATCCCGAAGCATTTATATGATGTGACAATCCGTCAGCTGCCGGGCAGAAAGGCTCTCCACCGGCACTCCAGTAAGAGTCGATCAGTACCATCGGAAACCTGCTTCTCCCTTCCACGAGGAATTTCCGGAGACGTGTTATATCATCAAGACCCAGTGCAAGTTCATAATTAGGCATGCTGCCTGACGGCCTGTAAATGTAATACCAGATATAAAGCACTCCCATGTCGTGCATCTTCTGGACAAACTCATCCGACAGTGCCATTTCAATGTTTGACCTGCAAACGCTTATCGCCACTCCGGTTAAAAGCCTTTCTGCAACTGCTGTACGAATTGCATCCAGCGTCCGGTTATAAATGTTATGACCGCCACGGCGGATGTCAGCGGCCAGCTCATCTCCCTCAAGACTGATAAGCGGGGTTACGTTGCCTATAGTTCGCAGTTGCAGGGCAATGGATGCTGTAAAGAGTGTTCCGTTTGTAAACAACTGAAAATAACAGTCGGGATGCTTCCTGAAGATGTCAGTCAAATGCCTGTGCATTAGAGGTTCTCCGCCAAGTATTCCGAAGAAGTATGAACCATGCTTTTTCCCTGCCTTAATAATGGCATCTATCTCATCGGGCTGCATATATGCGGGTGTGCCGCCGGTCGAGACCCAGCATCCCTGACACCTCAGATTGCAGTCGTTTGTGATTGAAATAAACTGAAATGCCGGAAACAGCAAACCTTTTTTGCTTCTGCTGCGGAACCTGCGAAAGCCCATCAGACCTTTCCATCCCATGTTTACCAGGAATTTTCGCCTGCATTTAGGGTCGCTCCTTATAAAGTTCTTAAATATCGACATTACTCAGCTCTCCTGTTTAAATCACTGTCAAGGGCTTTGTCCCTTTCCGAAATTGCTTTGTTCATTGCTTCTTCCCTGATAATAGATTGTCTTTTAAGCTTTCGTCTCTGAAGAGCCATATAGACGTCGTCGCCAAGGAAGTTCTCAATGTCGTTCAGTTGCCTCTGCTGCTCAGCCTTTTCGTCAATCTCATCAGACCCTCCGATTGCACCACCATTCCTGTATTTGGGAAAGATAATTGCGGTAGCCGGACAAATACGGGCACAGGCCGGACAATTATTTTTACATGCCCGGGGATTGATAACCATGACGTGCTCTTCAGTTTTTTCGTAAACTCCGAAAAGACAGAAATCAGCACACTGACCGCAGGAAGTACATCGTGAATAATCAATCAGTGGATACCACGAAGGCCATTCCGGATCTCCGGAAATTTCAGTGATAACAGCATTTCCCTTTTCATTGCCACAGAATTCATCTATCCTGTCAAAAACATCACCGGCTGACAATTCAATCAGGTTGATGTGACTGAATGTAACCGGACCGCAATCCTTTCCCCTGAACTTATCAAACAAAAGACCCATGCTGCGGCGGTAGCATCCGATAACCAGGCAATCGTCGTCAGCTGTTAACAGCCGGGCAGGCAGATCCTTGTTTGACGCAGCAAGGCCGCACAGATCGGATATCGTGGTAAGTTTAACCGGCCTGGTTTTAACATATCCATCAACTTTACCAGACAGATCAGGATCGATCCTGTCGCCCCTGCATTTGCATAACAGAATATGTTTAGTTCTTATCTCGCCTGTCATTCCGGTCAACTTTAATATTTTGGAACAGATACAAATCTAAAACACCTCAGATCAATAACAAAGGAAGATTGCATATTAAAAAGTAAAAGGCCAGGTCAAGCACCGGCTGCCGGCCGGTAAAGATCATAATAGCTCTTTTTACTTAGCCTTTATATTATATGCTATCAGGGCATTGGAATGCCTCATATAAAGTATTCCATTATGAATAACCGGATGTGCCCAGAAGGGTCCCGCATCGCCCTGGGTGACCTTAAAACTGCTGACCAGGGTAAATTTTGCAGGATCAGGTTTCAGGAGTCCGACATTCCCGCTTTTTTCATCATAAATATAGAGCATGCCATCAGCGTATATTATGGACCCCTTATTGTTCCAGTGCTGTTCCCACATTTTTTTGCCTGTGTTCCATTCGATGCAGCACCAGTTGCCGTTACTGTTATTCAGCCAGTTTGAGCCATATATATACCCGTTAACGACCACAACACCACCATGGTGAACATCAAGTACCTTATCTGTCCAGGCTACTTTTGCACTCTTGCCGTCTTTGGCAATATCGATCATCATTCCACCGGTATCATATCCTCCGGTCACATAAACCCTGCCGTCAATGAAAACCGGGGTAACGCAATTGATAAGATCCCTGCCAGCGCCTCCATCCGGATGTGCTACTTTCCAGAGGATTTCGCCATTTGAAGCATCTGCTGCAAAAACATGTCCCAATGATACATTAATTATCATTTTCTTCCCGGCATAGTTCACCAGTATTGGTGAAACGTAACCCGGTTTGTCATTCAGACTTACTGATTTCCAGATCAGTTTCCCCGTTGTTTTATTAAGAGCAATTGTCATTGTTTCAGGTCCTCCGGGAGAATAATAGACTTTATCACCATCTATCAGCATTGATTCTGCAATGCCCCAGCTTCCAAATGTACCTTTATGCAGTTCGCTGGCCCTGTACGACCATATTATTTTTCCGGTGATCCCATCCACGCAGGCAAGATCTCCTGATCCGCTTGTGCAATAAACCCTGCTGCCTTCCACAGTGGGAGTAGCCCGGCTTTCAGGATTTGATGCAGTCCATGCACGGCCGAATATGGTTTGCCACACTATCTTTCCGGTCATGTCGAGAGCATATAATATGTCATCATTGCCCTTGTTACCGGTTGTGTATATTTTATTATTTCCAAATGTAACAGATGAGTGCCCCCTGGCGAGACTGGTGTTAGACCATAACAGGGCCGGACCGTTTGCCGGCCAGGTTTTTAGAAGCCCGGTCTCTGCTGATTTTCCTGTCCTGTTCTCTTCACGCCATTCACTTATTTCCTGCGCCCCGACTACGCCTGCAATTGTTAAAAAAAGAATTATGGATAAAGATGCTTTTCTCATATTTTATCAGTTTTTGATGTTTGTTAATTCAAATACTATTTGGGATATAATTTTTCAATTTGCAAATATTACAAAACCTTGGCATGTAATGAATATAAACTTGGTAAAAAGGTAAAAGAATGTCTTAATAACGAAAAAAACAGGATTGAACTCTATACTTTTAATCCCGGATTCTGCCCGTTATATCAAATTCCGTCAAAATATATATATTAATATATTAAATGCAAAACGCTTTTTATCTTAATATTATTTATCATTTATACCTTTTTACTATCAGTTAATATATGTATTATGATATTTTTTTAAAATTATTATATGACATATCAATATAATCATTAGTTTTGTATCCTGATTTAACAGAAATGGGGTCGTTGTAAAAGTCATTTTCATTCGGCCCTTTATAAAACGAATTGACAAAATTAATTGAAATATTATGTGTGGAATTGCAGGAGTTTTTGATCTGAAAGTTGATTACAGGGAATTACGCCAGGTAATCCTTAAAATGTCGAGGAAAGTAAGGCACAGGGGACCCGACTGGTCTGGGATATATTGTTGTGAAAAAGCCATTCTTGCCCATGAGCGGCTTGCCATAGTGGATCCACAATCGGGGAAACAACCCTTTGTCAGTAAAGATGGAAATCTCATTCTGGCTGTTAACGGCGAAATATACAACCACCGTGAAATCAGAAAACGTTATGAAGATTCATATGAATTTCTGACACATTCCGATTGTGAGGTTATTCTGCCGCTTTACCGCGACAAAGGTCCTGAATTTATAGAGGAGTTAAATGGCATATTTGCTTTTGCCCTTTATGATAAAGAGAAGGATTCTTATTTTATTGCCCGTGATCATATTGGAATCAACCCGCTATATACAGGATGGGATAAATTCGGAAATTTCTATGTCGCATCCGAATTAAAAGCCCTGGAAGGGGTCTGCAGCCGGATAGAGGAATTTTTGCCGGGACATTACCTGTACAGCAGGGAAGGGGTTATGAAAAAATGGTATAAGCGCGACTGGTCGGATTATAAAGCTGTGGAAAATAATGTCACTTCCATTGATGAATTGCGTTCTGCACTTGAAGCAGCAGTACACCGGCAGCTTATGTCGGATGTTCCGTATGGCGTCCTGCTGTCAGGGGGACTTGACTCTTCAATTATTTCAGCTGTTGCCAAACGGTTCGCTCCAAAAAGGATCGAATCAAATGATAAACAGGATGCCTGGTGGCCCCAGCTTCACTCATTTGCCATAGGACTGAAGGGATCCCCTGACCTTGAGGCGGCCAGGAAAGTTGCCGGTCATATTGGTACAATACACCATGAGATATATTTCACTGTTGAAGAGGGACTTGATGCTATCCGCGATGTGATTTATCATATCGAGACCTATGACGTCACAACTGTCAGGGCTTCAACCCCGATGTACCTGCTTGCCAGGGTCATAAAATCGATGGGTGTCAAAATGGTACTTACAGGCGAAGGCGCCGACGAAATATTCGGAGGATATCTCTATTTTCACAAAGCTCCAAGCCCTAAGGCTTTTCATGAGGAAACCGTTAGAAAGATCAGTAAACTACATCTTTATGATTGCTTAAGAGCTAATAAATCACTTGCCGCCTGGGGAGTTGAGGGACGTGTTCCGTTTCTCGATAAAGAGTTTATTGACGTAGCAATGAGGCTTAATCCGGCCGATAAAATGGCATCCGGAGGCCGTATTGAGAAATGGGTACTGAGGACCGCCTTCGAAGATTACCTCCCTGCCAGCGTTGCATGGCGCCAGAAGGAACAGTTCTCCGACGGGGTAGGGTATAACTGGATTGATACACTCAGGAACCAGGCTTCAAAAGAGGTCTCCGACGACCAGCTGGCAAATGCCAGATACCGTTTCCCGATAAACCCGCCAATGTCGAAAGAGGAATACCTGTACAGGACAATCTTTACTGAACATTTTCCTTCCGACACTGCCGCATCATGTGTCCCATCAGTTCCCTCAGTAGCCTGCAGTACAGCTGAAGCCCTGGACTGGGACGCCTCTTTTAAAAATTTACTCGATCCCTCAGGAAGAGCCGTTAAAAGCGTGCACAGAGACTCATATAAATAGAGGTTAAGGTTAAGGCTAAGGTTGAGGTGTCTTTGACATTACGGGATTTGCCGTTTAGGGTAATTTGTTTTATTTTTAGGGCAACCTGAACCAGAACAAATCTTTGTTATGAAGAGCGACGATTACGACAATCTGAAGATCATTCTGTGGCTGATACTGTTCCTTGTTTTCGGGATAGTAATTATAACCTGTAAACCAGCTACCCGTGAATTTATAATGACTGTTAACGGGCCCGAATCTCCGGGTAAAATGGGCATTACCCTTGAACATGAGCATATCCTGGTAGACTTCATTGGTGCCGACAGTACAGGTTATTTCAGATGGGACAGGGAGAAAGTTATTAACAGGATAGTTCCTTATATAACCGATACAAAACAGAAAGGTGTAAACACATTCATTGAGTGTACACCGGCATATCTTGGCCGCGATCCGCTGCTCCTAAGGGAACTCTCCTCCAGGACGGGCATGATTTTTATTACAAATACCGGATATTACGGAGCCAGGGACAATCTGTTCCTTCCCCGGGACTTTTATTCCCTTAGCGCCTCACAACTGGCTCAGGAATGGATCGGCGAGTTCGAAAACGGCATTGAAGATACAGGTATCAGACCAGGATTTATCAAGATCGGTGTCAATCCAGGCGACACACTATCCGAAGAACATAAAAAACTTATCACAGCTGCAGCTCTTGCACATCTTAAAACAGGGATGACTGTTGCTTCCCACACAGGGCCGGACAAACCGGCTATGGAACAGATTGATATACTCAGGGAAAACGGGGTCGATCCGTCGGCATTCATCTGGGTGCATGCCCAGAGCGGAACTCCGGAGGGCAATATTAAAGCAGCGCGGAAGGGAGCCTGGATATCGCTTGACAATGTCCATGCCGTGAACAACATCGATGGTACAGCAGGGACGCCCTTGTGGTATGCTGAGAGGATTGATGTAATGAGACAGAACGGCCTCCTTGGCAAAGTGCTGATATCACACGATTCAGGCTGGTACGATCCGGCCAGACCGGAAGGTGGAGACATAAATGGTTTTACAGCCATTTTTGATTATCTTATACCTGTCTTAAAGACAAAAAATTTCTCTGACAATGAGATAGAACAGATCCTTGTCAGAAATCCGCAGGAAGCGTTTAAAATCAGTATCAGAAAATTGTGATCTGCAATACAGGTGAGGCGGAATAATATCTCCCACAATGACAAACAGTACTGATAAATGATCATTTATTCATTTAACCTTAAAGAAGGCAGCCTACAGAGAAAACAAGTATGAAAATTTCAGCAGGAGTATGTTCCTTGGGACAATGTCGTATAGATCATTCAGATCATTTTTGTAGTTGAAATTTCCGTTTATATCAGAACTTGTTCTTCCCTGCGACCAGACAAGATATACAGTCGACCCCGGCATATATTCCCATCTTACAACAAGATTAGAGCGAAACTGGCGGAAATTGAAATCCGGATTTCCTGTCGAATAGTCTGATATCCCATCCAGGTTTTCATCAATGTAATAAACGTTATCTGTTTCATTAAGTGTTATTTCGGAAGGAGAGAATATCCTGTATCTGTCACTGAACTCTTCCGCATCGGGATCTGTAATCTTATTAATGTTACTGTATTTTCCCGCAGAAACGAACGGCTGACCATAGTATTCGATAGTAAGTTCCGGATTAATCGTGTAATTGACCCTGAAGGTAAAGCTTAAGGTTTTCATATTCAACTCGCCGAACAGGTAATCCGTCCGTTCCCCCATACTGACTGCAGAGACATACTGGAGCCTGCTTTTCTGCAATGAATATGTTGGAGAGAGAGTTATCGAAAGTGAATTCATGGGTTTTATGTTAATCCCTCCCCAGTACTCAAAATATCTGAAGCTATCTTCATCACCTATACCCTGGTAGCCGCCAATATTGAAGATGACCTTTCTGGACTGATTGGTATTCAGGTTCAGGTTAATGGCTGTCTCGCCGGGAACAAGCATCGACGGGCCTCCGCGAAGCAGCGATGTTGACGTATTCTCGCCTGTACGGTTAAAGGAACCATTTACTCTCCACTTGTTTTTAAACTGGGAATTAAAGTTCAGATTGGTATGGAAGGAGAGAAGCTTACCTGAAAAATCCATGTAAAACCAGTAATTGGTATTCAGATAGAAGTTATTAAATATACCGAAAGGATTACGGATGTAATAAGCAACCCACGATGCATGGTGTATCAGGTCGGAGTATCTCATATAACCAATATCATTGAACTCAAGACCTGGTGATCTGAGTGTCAGACTGGTTTCAAACTGCAGTTTTTTCTGACTTCCTCTCCCAAGTTTGACCGTTCCTCCCAAACCCGAAAGTGATGTGAGCGAAGAATCTACATCCAGATGACCGGCGTCAGGTCTCTGGTAATACCTGGCCGATGATCTCTGCAGATCTGTTATAGCTTTTTCCGTACCCCGTATATTACTGAATTCAGCATTCCCTGCCACATACCACGTTCTTTCTTTCCAGTTGTGCTGAAAATTTATACCGCCGGTATATGCAGCCGCAGGAAGGAATTCCAGGGCAGGACTATTAATATCCCTGTTTACAGCTGTAATAATTCCGCCCAGTACAGTCTCGCCTTTGTTAAAGTCTTTCTGAAGCCTGGCTATAAAATAATTGGTAAGAGGCTCAACACTCTCTTTCCTTCTTAAGCCCGAATTATCAATAATTGCCTTTTCTTCAGAAGTAACGCTCTCAAGAATTCCTATTGCGAGTCCGTTTTTAGTTTTCCCCGACAGTTTCGCAGATCCGAGTATTGTTGAGGCTTCAGGAATATCGGCATATTCCCCGGCAGATAAAACCGGGAAGTAATGAGGTGACCTTCCGATTCTCCTGGAATAAAACATATTGTCTGCTCCAAACTTACTTATTGTAATCGTCTGGTTAGGTTCAAACTCGTAAATATTCTTGCCCTCAATAAAAAAAGGCCTCTGTTCCGAAAAGTAAGTCTCAAATGCCGTTATATTAACTTCTGAAGGGTCTGCCTCTACCTGGCCAAAATCAGGATTTACCGTAAAATCGACGGTAAGATCATTTGTTACCCCGATCTTACCATCGATCCCTGCTGAAATCCCTGAAGATTTTCCATCCTGAAAGGGATTTCCTTCCACTTTTTCGAAACGCTCCAGTCTGGCTACTGTATAAGGAAGTATTTCAATATTCCTTCGTGGTTTAATATCTTTAATCCCGTGCAGCTCACCGTAAAGATGGATAGTACCAGGCGATCCTTTAGGTATGAATTGCCATGACGACCGCTCCTCAAGACGGTAAATTTGTCTGCTTACCTGAATACCCCATACCTGTTGCTCCTTATTACCGAATCTCAGCTGGCTCAATGGAATTCTCATCTCAGCGGTCCAGCCTTTGTCATCCCCTGATGTTGCCAGATACCAGACAGGATTCCAGCTCGAGTCCCAATAATTGCCATTCATGGTCACTGTTTCGTCACCCTTCGAACCTGATGCCATAGCCGTAAAGGCAAAGGCGGTCTGCTTATCAAAGTAGCTGTCGAGGACGACTGTAACCCTGTCGCCGGTAAAGTTATCTCTTCTTGAGATAATCCTGCTAATCTTATCATATTCTGTATCATATGCTTTGATAAAAACGTAAAGATTATTATCATCATATACAATCTTAAACGCTGTAATCTGTGAGGGAGGATTGTTCTCCACAGGATCTGTCTGGATAAAATCATCTCCCCATTCCACACTATTCCAGCAATCATCGCTTTCTTCCCCGTCGATGACCGGAGCAACCTTTGTGAATAATGTATTATAAATCTTTTTTTCCGGAGATGTCTGTGCTAAAATGGTAGCTGGTAACAGGGATAGTATCAGCCAACCAATAATGGTTTTTAAACTGCTTGCTGTCATTTCAGATTTCAGTAGATTAAAGTTAATTTAATCAAAGACGTATTAAAGCAAAATATGTTGCATAAAAGAATGGAATAGTTGACAGATGCTATAAATATCAGGTATCCGGAAGTTTCTCAGACTGCTTTTCTGAAAAAAATATCCCCGCTGATAGTCCCGAGCCTGACTTCCGGGCCACCCTTACTCAGACTCTCTCTTATAACAGTTGGTACTCCATCACCGATTCCTTCCGGTTTTAGATCATGATTTGAATAAATCGTGCCTGAAACAGTAGAAAAACTAATGTCTGCAGGTTGATCTGAAGGTAAGGAGAGATCTATAAATCCGCTGATTGTCCTGACCTCCATACCCGTCGTTTCTCCGGTAATTGTTATGCATGCATTGATGGTTTCAATTGAAAAAAATACATTATCCGGAATAATAACCTCCCAGCAGATATCTGTTTCATTGCACTGGTTCCCGAATTTTCTGAAATAGTTCTCCCTTATCTCAGCATTAACCACGACATTATCTCCGGTCTCTTTAAATGAAGTTAAATAGGCATCATTATCCATGTTATCATTTATATTGACCGAGGCCTTTATATAAACCTCATTCCTGTCCCAGGTGCGGACGATTATTGAATCGGCTATCTGAATGTCAAGTTCAACCGATTTCTTTCCCGAAAAGCTGATATTCTTTTCAATTACCTGCTGGGCATTACACGTTATTGCACATAACAAGCCCGTTATCATAATGACTAAAATTCTCATGATCTTAATATTAAAAAGTAAGTATTAATGCTTCGGGAAGGGATTCAGTTTCCCTTCCTCAGGTAGATGTTCCCGCTGATCGTAGCTATACTGAATTTTACACCTCCTCCATTCAACTCGTAGGACAGATTGCTTCCACCGTATCTCTTCATGTCTTTGTCTTTCGAAGAAAGATCAAAATCTGAATAAAAACTCCCTGAGATTGTCGAAAGATCGAGGCTAACCGGGGTGTTGCCCGGAAGCGTAATGTCAATCTCACCACTTATCGAATTAATTGAAAAGGGCTTATTCACCACGATAGTGCCGAACTTAACATCAATGCTGCCGCTGATTGACGAAAGGAGCAAGGGCCCTGATACATTCTCAAGTTGAATACTATGGCAGTTCCTGATCTCAATCTCGCTTTTCATATCTTTCACAATAATAGAATTCGATCTTTCACAACCACTTGATATAACAAGGGATAAGTTATCCGGAACCTTAAGGCTGAAATCCCCCTGTCTGGAAAAGGGCAGCAGGCATGATAAAGTAATGATACTGCCATCTTTCTCAACTGAAACCCCTATTCCCGTATTGTCAGTACCTCCCGGATAAACCGGCGTTAAACCTTTTGCTTTTTCCGGGGGAATTAACTTCTCCGAACCGGATGATACAATAATCTCTGTTCCGCTATATCCCACAACTGGCAGATTTCCTGTAAAATTTTTGATTACTAATTTTGTTTCAGGCACGTTCTGAACAGTCAGCTTATATTCCTGCGCATCTGATTCAGATGCTGCAAAAATCAGTGACAACATTATAAAACAAACTTTTATTCTTTTCATGACATTTAATTTTAACGATTTTTACTTTTAGGCTGGCAAACCCGGTATTTACCTGACCTGTTTATAATTGAATCCAATCATCTTAATTATTACAGAAGCACTTTTAATCCATCTTCGGCAATCCTCTTCACCTCATCAAGGGTATTTGAATCGCTCACTATTTTCTGAATAGGTTTCATTGCATTTTTCTCCCTCTTTTCTACCAGAATATTAATCAGTGTTACCTGGAGAATCGGCTCACTCTGCAGGTAAAGGGAACTGACAAGCGAATCGCATACTCTCTTTTCATCTGCGAATTTTGCCAGAGCAAAGGCAGCAGCCATCCTGACATTAACGTTATCGTCAGAATTAAGGGTCTTTACAAGAGCTTTAATGACATTGTCGTCAGGAGTTTCAAATTCCTCAGCATAATTTACTGCCTGCAGCCGGTAACTTGATGATTCATCTCTCAGCATGGTAAACATGGCATCCTTCTTCAGGTCTGTGACTTCTCCCTGCAGCTCAGTTAAAATTTCATTCTGCCGCGATATTTTCATAAGCGAAGCGACAAACATACCAAACAGTGTACCACATACAAAAAGAGCTATACCTGCAGCGATCCTGAAGGTACTCTTCCGATACCAGACAGGGGATTTGCCGGTTGAAAACCTTTTCTCATTCGTGACATTTTTACTGATTTCGCTGTGAAGCATTTTGTAGAAATTGATCCTCAGTGAGTCGTCAGGTTTTTCCATCTCATGATCCGACATCGGCTTCAGTAATTCCTGAAGATCCCTGATCTCATTGAGGCAACTTTCGCAACTCCCGAGATGTTTACCGATATCATCACGTGTATTCTTGCTAAGGTTATTATCAAGATAGTCAATCATTAAGGGTCTTATTTCCTCGCATTTCATATCAGTTGTCTTTTAGATCTGGTTAAAATATATGCCTCTTAGTTTTTTTATCGCCCTGAAGATCGCCACTTTGATTGCCGGTACTGATTGATTGACAATTGCCGAGATCTCCTCATATTTTAGTCGCTGATAACGGCTGAGTACAATTAATTCCCTCTGTTCTTCGCTCAGTCTGGCGAGGGAGTAGTCAAGCCTTTCAAAATCTTCTTCCGGAAATCCCTCTGCAGAAGCTTCGTAATCAACAGGATAAGTATCAGAATACATTAATATTTCATTACTTCTCTTTTGCTCATTCCTGTAATCATTATGCAGATTCCTTGCTATCTTATAAATCCATGCTTTGAGATTGTCACCGTCGTATGATCTCCTGTATTTTATCATTCTGAAAAAAAGGTTTTGCGTAAGATCCTGGCTTACATCTCTTTTCAATCCCATTTTAAGGAAAAAGTTATAAACCTTCAAATAATACCTTTCGAACAACAAAGTCATGGCAGCAAGGTTTCCCTCTTTTACACTTTGCATAATTATTTCATCGGTTGCATTTTCCACGACAGAATATTTTACTTTCTATACAGATTACCTGTAAAGTTATAAATGGTTACATTTATTTTCGGATTTTTTTTACTCCGTGCTGACTAACTCACATCACAACGCAGCCAATATGCGGGTAACAGGTTTCTGTGACCGATTACGAAGTAAAAATGATCAGGGAGTGAGCCATTATCCATAAAGTTCCCGCTGCCTGCCTTTCAGATCCGCGAGGGTATCGATGCATATGTTTACATCGTTTACTATCTGAAAATCAAACATTCCGACGCAAATAAAATCAGCTCCGTTTGCAAAAGCCCATTTAAATCCGTCTTTTGGTTCAATTGCCCCTGCGGCAAGAACTTTAAATCCCATGACCGGCACTTTTGACCGGTTTACAAATTCTGCCGTTCTCTCAGGGTATAGGCAGAAAAGGTTATCATGAAACCTGTTATGGTCAGGTGATTTCTTTCCGTCAACTTCAAAAGGTACCCTGAATTCACGGGGATGGGCTGACCAATAGTGATCGTGATGCATGGTTTTCATATAATAGTCGGGGATAATCCCGTTTTCTTCACAGGCAATAAGTGAATCGACTGTATGAGCTGCCAGGCCCGCAGTAAATCCCATACTTCTGATCTTTTCAAGCATTCTGGCTATTACTTCTATCTGGCTGTCGCGTACAAGCCAGTCGCACCAGTTACCCTGTACCTGTAAAATGTCAGCTCCAAAGTCGGCCGCTTTGTTTATCTGTTCAAAGTAATCTCCTTTATCCATATTGGGAGCGACCTGCGAGATAACTTTTATCCTGCTGCCTGTCAGTTTTTTATATTTATCCATCAGGGCGTTGGTGGGAAAGCCTATATTTATTGTGTTAATACCTGCCTTCTCAGCAAGTATCAGAGTCTCATAGATCTTTTTCTCGGTATTATATGCCTTGAACAGGGATGGTACATAAATCAGGTCGCGCGAATGCGCCCACCCCCCGATGAGATTGCCGCCCAGTACCAGACGGCTTATTTCATGATCCCCGATCCTTCCTGAGGGAAGTGTACCCTTCAGTTCACCCAGCGCTATCTGGTTAAGTTGAATGGTAGCGCCCGACATAACATCGATCCTGTATTTCTTATAACTGTCGAATGACCACCACCCCATAAATCCGAGAACGGGAAGAGAAGCAAGGTTTTTAAGCAACTCCCGCCTTGAATCAGAATGTTTCTCATCCTGTACCTCCCGGATATTTTCGCCTGATTTCCTTTTTCTCAGCCATCCTGTCAGAGCGTCGAGCCCATATCCCTTTTCTTTATAAAACAGGATAAATGAGAGAGCTGCTGCTTCAATAAAGATCCTGTCGACAATAAACAGATGTCCTTCATTCATATTGAACAATGAGGCTCCGAAGGGAGGATAGGCAAAATAGTACAGAGAAAGCAGTAAAACTCCGGAAAGTGATGCCAGGCGGATAAACAAACCGGTAAAGAGTGCAAGCCCGATAAGGATCAATCCGTAAATATTCAAAAGGTCAACGATCTTTAATACAGCAGGTGATGCTGCCAGCCAGTGGTAAAAACCAGACAGTAACCCCGAAGTATTTGCCAGGTACGAATAAGAGGACCAGTTCTCAATAAGGAGCTTTGAAACACCTTCATAAAAAAAATGCCAGCCAATGGCAATCCTGAGGAAAGTCACTAATGATTTTGACAAATATGACTTACTATCCTGCATATTGATAAGTATTAAGAATTACTCCCCGAAAGAAAATTACATGCAATAATATTGAATTATTAACAAAAAATATCAGGAAATCCCGAAAATAAGCGGGTATATAAAGAAGAGGATTAACCGCTCATTAAAATCATAAAAGTGCCCGGTTAACTTGAACAGGTATGAGGTTTTTACATAAAATTTAAGTTTTAATATTATTATATTTGTTTCATCATAATTTAATTATGATTTTATTGGTATGATGGAACCCACATGCTGATAAAATCATATTAATAAAGGTTTGTGTCAGCATAACATGTGGGTTTCATCAGCTTTTCACAAAATACCCGTATGGTTTTCTCAGATACAGGCCCGGATAAAATAGCTTTCTGACCATTTGGGTTTACCTGCTGTAAATTACAGATAATATGACCATTAAAAAATATACAAATGAAAAGGAGAAAATTTCTTGAAATTACTTCGCTGGGTTCTGCAGCCCTGGCTACATCATTTTATGTACCCTCAGGAAATGCCACAATCAGAACCGGTGTGACAGGAGCGGGGCTTTCTGTAATGAAATGCACCAAAGCACAACGGCTCGGGTATACAAAACGTGCGGAAGAGATCATTGAGACCCTGACACTCGGGGAAAAAGTTTCGCTGATGGGAGGTAACATAACCCTTGAGGAATTAATGGACAGTCTGAAGCCTGGCTCGGGCAACCATTACAACAGTGTCCCTTATCATGCAGGAGGTATTGCATCCAAAGGTATCCCGGCAATGAAATTTTGTGACGGACCACGAGGAGTTGTTTGCGGAACAGGGAAAAGCACATGTTTCCCTGTATCCATGCTCAGGGGTGCCACCTTCGATACCGAACTGGAAGAAAAGATAGGACACGCGATAGGAAGAGAGGTGAGAGCACATGGTGGAAACCTGTTTGCCGGAGTCTGCATTAACCTGCCCTATAACCCGGGCTGGGGCAGAAGCCAGGAGACGTATGGCGAAGATTCATTTCATATCGGACAGATGGGCTCGGCACTGGTTCGCGGAGTACAGGGCGAGAACGTGGTAGCCTGTATCAAACATTTTGCATTTAACCAGATGGAAATTTCGCGTTTCAAGGTAAGTGTTGATTGTGATAAAAGAACAGAAAGGGAAGTCTTTTTACCGCATTTCAAGGATTGTCTTGACGCCGGAGCTGCTTCAGTAATGAGTTCATATAACCTGTTCCAGGGTACAAAATGCGGACATCATAAATATCTTCTGGGCACTGTTCTTAAGAAAGAGTGGGACTTCGATGGTTTTGTTATGAGCGATTTTGTATGGGGAGTTAACGACACGGTGGAAGCCGCAAACAGCGGCCAGGACATGGAGATGTGCAATACCATGTATTTTGGCGAAAAGCTTGTTAAAGCCGTTCAGGATGGATTCGTACCTGAAGAAAAAATCGACCAGTCGGTGACCCGTATCATCAGAACCTTGCTTGCCTTTGAAGATGCTTATGATCAGAACTACGACCAATCTGTAATCGGATGTAACGAACATATTCAACTGGCACTCGAATGTGCAAGAAAAGGGATAACACTGGTTCAGAATAACAATAGTGTCCTTCCTTTAAACAGGAAAGATGCAAAAAAAATTCTTGTTCTTGGTAAACTTGCTGACAAGGAAAATACAGGTGATAATGGTTCCAGCAAGGTATTCCTGCCTATGTGGTTACACCTCTTAACGGGTTAAAGAAAATATCGCCAAAATCAAAAATAACATATTACGACGGTTCGGATCTGACCGAGGCAAAAAAACTGGCAGCTGCAGCTGATGCAGTAATTATTATTGCAGGTAACGACTTCAGCGACGAAGGGGAATATGTTTCCGAAAGGACCAGCGACGGATCAACTGTCGAGATTGGTGGAGACAGGGTCAATACCCTGGGCCTTCATAATGAGGAAATTGAACTTATCAATGCTGTCGGTCCCGAAAATAAGAATTCAGTTGTTGTATTATACGGCGGCAATATGATAATGCTGGATAAATGGAAAGAACAGGTGAGCTCAGTTCTTATGGCATACTATCCCGGGATGGAAGGTGGAACAGCCATTGCAGAGATAATTTTCGGAGATGTGAATCCAGGCGGGAAACTTCCATACGTGACGCCTCAGAAGGAGAGTGATCTGCCTCAGGTCAAATGGAACACCGAATCGCAGTTTTACGGATATTACCACGGGTACAGTAAACTTGACAAAGAAAAGATTAAACCATCTCTCCCGTACGGTTTCGGACTCTCATATACGACTTTTCTGCTGTCAGAACCAGAGTTTAAGGCAGAGGGTGACAAAATCACAGGAAGCTGCCTGGTTAAAAATACGGGAGGAAGAGAAGGTGAGGAAGTCATCCAGATGTATACGGGATTCAGGAACTCAGCCATCGACAGGCCGGTTAAATTATTAAGAGGCTTTAAACGGGTGTCTCTCAAGCCTGGGGAGGAAATAAAAGTATCCATTACCTGCCCGGTCGAAAAATTATGCTGGTATAATCCCATGAAAGAACAGATGGAACTTGAACATATGGAGTACGAAGCCTATATCGGGACAAGTTCCGATCCGGATGATCTTATGCAGGGAAGGATTACTCTTTAATAAATGCAAAAACCTTATAAAGCAGTTTATTTTATGCTATATTTCCTTATTAGATAACTAATTAAACCCGACTCATGAAAAGGAGAAAATTTATTGAGATGACTTCATTGGGATCTGCTGCCCTGGCATCTTCATTTTATATCCCTTCACTCCAGACCGACCGTAAACTTAAGATCGGTCTGATAGGTGCAGGATGGTATGGCATGGTTGACATCAATGCTGCCTTTAAGGCAGGAGGTGTTGAGGTGCTGGGAATCTGTGATGTGGATTCCGATCATCTGACAAAGAGTGCCGATGATATTGAAAAACTTCAGGGGACACGACCAAAAACATTCAAATACTACCACGATCTGCTGGATCTGAAGGACCTGGAAGCCATTTTCATAGGTGCTCCTCCTCAATGGCATGCACTGATGTTTATCGATGTATGTAAAAAAGGTCTGGCTGTTTACAGTGAAAAGCCTCTTGCCTACGATATCCGCGAAGGAATTGCAATGGTCGAAGCTGCCGGCAAGGCAGGGAATATTGCCCAGATTGGTTTTCAGCGCCGCCAGAGCCAGGCATTTAAAAAGGTAAAGGAGTATATTGCTGAAGGAAAGATAGGCAATATAAGACAGATTGTTGCCCAGATCCATTACGATCCGGGTGTACAGGACAATACGATCCAGCCTCCGCCACCGGCACTTGACTGGGAAGAATGGTGTGGCCCCGCTCCGAAACTTGATTACAGACCCAATATTGGTCATTATGCATGGCGCCTCGAGAAAGAGTACGGGAACGGACATATGGTAGACTGGGGTATCCACCATATCGATGTGATCCGCAAGATAATGGATGAAGATATGCCTGAACAGTTTCATTCATTCGGAGGCACTTTTGTCCTTAAGGATAAAATAACGACACCCGATACACTCACGGCCGAAATGGCTTTCAAAAAAGCTCCTGTCATATGGCAACACCGGATGTGGGGAAACGGCGATGTTAACAGGGAATTCAACAACGGTATTTACTTCTATGGTGATAAAGGCACCATCTTTTCGGATGAATCAAAATTTACTGTTTATCCGATGGGCCGGAATGCCCAGAAGGAAGAGGTTTCGCTACCGACACCCGATATGCAGGAAAGGAGTGTGATAAGCTTCCTTGACGCAGTGAGAAATAAAGACAGAAGCCTAATAGCCTGTACACCTGCCGATGCATTCATGTCAACTGCCACAGTACAGCTGGCAATGATATCGTTCTATACCAACTCAGTTGTGAAATGGGACCAGGATAAGAAAATCATCACGGATAATCCTGCAGCATCTGCTTTACTTAAAAGGGAATACAGGGGGAAATATGTGCACCCCTGAAAACTGAACTACAATTAATTTAAAGACAACTGGCCGGAGGTCCGGGCTTCAGTAACTGCTGAACCCGGACCTTCTGATTAAGCGTGGCAGAAATCGCGGGACTTCTTTCCTGTATTTCGCGTATTCAGGGTATTTTCCGCTGCTTATCTTCTCTGTGAGTGCTGAGCTTCCCATAAACAACAAAACAAGCAGGGAGGGTCCCGCGAGGGTTATATTGATCCATTTTCCCGATGCAGCTGCACCAAAAAAGTAAAAACATATCCAGATGGCCTGTTCGGATACAAAATTGGGATGTCGCGAGTATGCCCATAATCCTTCAGTCAGAAAGCCTTTTTTTAGTGATCCGGCATAAAGGACTTTTTTTTGTACCACTTTTCCTTTTTTCAACTGATGGAATTTAAACTGCTGGTTGTCAGCTATAGTTTCAATAACAATGAAGCCGGTCATAAACAAGGCCGCAACAATATCGACAAATGTCAGTGGCTCTTTTGGATTCCTGGCAGCCAGAAGGAGAGGAGAGGAAAAAAGTAATATCAGAATGTTCTGATAAAGCGATATAAAAAGCAAATTAAACAGTCCAAACCGGAAACGACCATTCAGATTCGGATCTTCTCTCATTATTTTCCATCTGTAATCTTCCTCACCCTGCCACGGAATAATGCTATAACCGCCCTTCCGGTAGAAATTATAGCTCAGACGCAGGCCCCACAGGGCAACAAGGGCAGCCATGACATATAAGCGCGGAGAATGGGAATAAGTCAAAGTAATTGCGCAGTAAGCAACCGGCATCAGACTCCAGAGTTTATCAACCTGGCTGTAGTTACGGGTTATCTCACTTACGATAAAGCAAACTGCAACGACAATCAGCATAAAGATCAGCCATGTGTAAATAAGATTCTGAAAATCAATATCATATCCGGAGAATAAGCCCTGAATAATTCCAGTAAAATTAAAATGTACCATCATAGGGGTTTGTCGTTAATGAAATAAAGATACAGGGATCCGGTGTACTTATGCGTAGGGTAAAGCTGCTTCTATTTATTGAATTACCCGTTACTTTTTAAATTAAGTCATCTGGTGTTGTTTTCCTCTGTTTGAATGTGACTTAAAACCTGAGGTTCTGCATGTATATATATTTCGCTTCTGGGAACAATTGAATTTAGTCCTTTTTCTATTTTGTCACATAGTTCATGTACCTGTAAAAGATTTAATGCCGGATCTAAATGAATATTAAACTTAATAAAAGTATCAGCACCTGCCGTTCTGATTTTTATACTATGGAAATGCTTTATTTCAGGATATGAAGAGAGTACTTTCTCAACTTTGTTGAATGTATCCAGAGGAGCTTTGTCAATTAAAACATCAATAGCTTTTTTACCCAGTTTGTACGATACCAGCAGCACTATTAAAGCAACACCCAGGGCAGCCACAGAATCAGCAAAAAAGAACCCGAAGCTGGCGCAAATCAAACCAAACAATACAACTGCCGAACTCCATATATCGGTTGAAAAATGCAGTGCATCAGCTTCGAGAGCCTGGCTGTTATGTTTTTTTGCAACTTTATATAAAGCACGGGAACGAGTGACATCTATGATCATGGAACTAATGACCACAAGATAACTCCATACATTAACTTCAATGTGAGTTCTGCCGGATGAAAGCCTCACTATGGCCTCGTAAATTATCCAGATGCATGTTACAAGCAATAAAATGGTTTCAATTAAAGCCGAGAGGTTTTCAATTTTCCCATGGCCAAACTGATGTTCTTTATCAGCAGGTTTATCTGATACACGTACTGAAAAATAGGTAATTACAGCAGCAATAAGGTCAAGACCTGAATGTAAAGCTTCAGATAAAATACCTAAGCTACCCGTTAAAATACCAATAACTAATTTAAACCCGGTTAAAAATATGGCTGCACATACTGATAATAATGCAACTCTTATCTTTTCCTTCACCAAAGCAAACTTTATTTAAAATATGTAACATAGATAGTTTTTGCAGATAACATGAAATCTGATATAGTAAGACTAAGTGCCAGAAATAACAGAGATATTGTTCCTGTTTTTCTTTCGTGCAAATATAGTAAAAACCCCAAAAAGAACTTAAAGTGACTGGTAAACGCTTTTTAAGGTAACCTTTACCTTGAAAATCCGGTCCTGCAGCATTTTCACGGGTCAGAAAGAAAGCAGCTCCTGTCAGGTAACTGCAGTTTGCACTGACGACGTTGAATTATTTCTGCATTAAAAAAGCCCCCGGAGTTTATCTCACGGGGGCTTGTAATAAGTTGACTTTTATGATTAAAGGAGTACTTATATCAAATTTTATACAGTTAGGTCGTTGTATGTTAATGATTTATTTTCACTCCCGTAATATTGCCCGTTTCCCTTTATACGGATCAGGTTAATCACGTCCCATAACAAGACTATTGGCATAATAAGGAGTATAAATATTGTTAATATAATTGTTGCGGCAGTTGCCATAATGATTGGTAAAGTTTGGGTCAGATTTTTCATCGGGTTATCTGTTATGTTTATCGGTTTTTTACATCCGGAACCTTCTGTTCTTAATAGAAATTCAATCTGTGTAAAAATAAACTGTTCTTCATTCTGAGAAGTTACACAATTCAAAGACAGATTTACATAATTTACATAATTTACCTGTTTTATGATTGGAGAAACCACACTGATTCTATAACCGGTAAATTTTATTAAATGAGTATCGGCTATCAATAATAAACCTAAAACATTGATTATGGGATTCCTCGCTAATGCTCGGAATGACAATTCATTTTAGTTAGGGGGGGTCGAGGAGGAGGCTCGCGCGGGCGAGCCTCCTCCTCGACCCCAGTGCCCACATTAATGCCCTGTCATTTCGAACCCCGGGCAATCGGGGTGAGGAATCTCCTGCTTCCTTTTCTGTATCCTGAATCACTGCTTTCGGGTAAAACTCACCGCAACAAAACGTAATGAGTTTTTCATCCTCATCGTACAATTATACTTTAACCTATGCGGATTTGATTTTATTAATGATTAACGACACTCATTTATTATTATTATACCGGAAAACAATATTATGCAAGATTGATAGGAAAGGCTTTTTAACAGTTTTGAGCAGGTCCGGAAAGGTCGTTCATGACTTTGTTGCGATGAATGATCATTTTAATTACGGCAACACATTACTACTATTCATTATAGAATATTTCTCAATGGTGTAGTTATTTTCCGTCATTGACTTTAAATCAAAGTTTTCAATGAATCATTTAATCAAAGTCCACAACTATTTATTCATATCTCAAAGCCTCCACCGGGTTAATCCTCGATGCTTTTATAGAATGAATGGAAACTGTCATTAAAACAATGATAGCCGCAACTCCAAAAGAAATAGCAAAGTACCATTGGTCAATTGTAGTTCTGTAAGCATAATTACTCAGCCACCTGTTCATAAAATAATAAGTAACCGGAACCGAAAATAATGCAGACACGACCACTGCGACCATGTTTTTCAATAGAAAGGAATAAATAACAGTTTTTTCGGAACAGCCAAATACCTTTTTAATCCCGATTTCTTTTGTGCGGGTTTTGGCAATAAACAAGGTAAGTCCAAACAGTCCGAAAGCTGCAATCAGTAACGAGAACAGAGATGACAATGAAATAATAATGCTTAAGTTCTTCTCAGACGAGTAAATATTTTTTATTAAATCTTCAATGGTCTGGTACTGGAATGAACGGTCGGGAGCTACTTTTTTCCATTCACCTTCAAGTATCGGCAGCAGGTTGTTCAGGCTCCCGGGAATATAGCTTATGGCAACCTGCCGGATATATTTATCGGTCATCTGGATCATCAGTGGTGGGATGTCGGTATGGATTGAATGAAGGTTGAAATCTTTTACAACCCCGATAATGGTCAGATCGCCGATTTGTTTCCCGACAGGGTCGGTAATCCCCAGGTCCTTCACGGCTGTTTCGTTGAGCAGGATGGAATTTTTAAGGTCGCTCCCGAATTCCTCCGAAAAACTGCGCCCGCTGATGACCATGATTCCCATCGTTTCAAGAAAATTGTAATCCACTGCCATTCCTTCCACTTTTACTTTCTGAGTCTGATCTCCGAAATTTGGTATCATCATCGTCGACGAGCCCATCATTGGCAGCGGATCCATCGATCCCGCGGCTATTTGTACGTTGGGGAAGTTGCGGATGGTGTTGATAAAAGAACGGTACTCTTTAAAGTTGCTGCCCATGTCAACCAGCAGGATATTTTGGTTTTGATAACCTAAGTCTTTTTTCAGAGCAAACCTGTATTGCGACCGTATGATTAAAGTGCCCGAAATAAAAGAGCAGAAAATAACGAGTTGCACCACAATGAGGGCATCGCGTAATAACGATTTACGTCTGCCGGAAGTAGGGCCGTTTTTCAGGATACTGATTATATTGAGCCTTGACAGGTACGACGAGGTATATAACCCGGAGGCAAGGCCAATAAGGAAGGCAAGGGCAAGGTAAACCAAAATATAAAAAGGGATGTTTGAATTTATAATAAAGAGCCTGGTTTGAAAAAGTATTTCAGCATAAGGTTTGGCTACAATAGCCAGCAGCAAAGCAACCGGTAAAACATTAAGTGCAAGAAAAACCGACTCGCCCAGTAGTTGGTTCCTGATCGATTTTATAGCGGCCCCATTGGATTTCCGTATCCCGATTTCTTTTGCCCTGCCCGACGAGACTGCGGTTGACAGGATGATGTAGTTAAAAGCAGCCACCATGATAATCAGGAATGCAATAGCTGAGAATATTTTTATATTTTTAATGTTCGCCCGGGAGCCGCTGTTCAGCACATTTTCGGAACGGAGATAAACATCCGACAAATTTTGCATAGAAAACTTCCTGGTGGGATTTACTCCATAGTATTTTGTCTCCAACCCACGAAACTGGCTGTCGAGAGAGGCCGGATCGACACCTTTTTTCAGCATCACCCAGGTTGTCCAGAAATCGAATTCCCAGTTCACGTCGGCATTGGTGGTCCCGAAAGACTGGTTGATGGGTTCGAGCGTTAATTTGCTGTTGACAAAACAGTCGGCAATGAGCGATGAATTGACGGGAATATCCTCGAACACCCCTTTCACAATAAAAATCTGTTCTTTTCCATTAACCAGCCCAATAATTTCCTTTCCCTCAGGGTTTTGTCCGGGAAAAAATTTTGCAGCCTGTTTTTTTGACAAGACAATCGAATTTGGGTCATTCAGGATATTTTGTTTTGAGCCGGACAGACTGATGCTGAAGATATCAAATATTTCCGAGTCGGTGGCAAGAGCCTGGCTTACCGGTATGAACTCGTCGTTCAACCTCAGCCTGAAGCCTCTCATATATCTTGTCCTCACTGCGTATTCGACCTGGGGAAATTCGTCTTTTATTGCCGAAGCCATTACATAAGGGGTACCTAACATGATAGTTTTGAATTCAAGGTAATTATTGAGCACCCGGTAGATCTGTTTTTTGTTTTTGTAACCCTGGTTGTAGCTCAGTTCATTTATCACAAACAGCAGAATGATAAACGAAACAGCAAGGGAGAGCGAGAGCCCAAGAATATTTATCCCGGCGAAAAGTTTGTTTTGTCGTAGAAAGCGAAATGTGGTTTTAAGATAATTTTTAAACATCCGGATTCTTAAATTAAGGTTTTATATTCGTACTTCAGTGCTTATATGCCAAATTCCCGGGATCTTCGCTCTACTCATATCGCAGAGCCTCGATTGGATTCCTTGTTGCAGCTTTCCACGATTGGAACGAAACGGTTAATAAAGCAATTCCCAGTGCCAGCAGCCCTGCCAGCACAAAGATCCACCAGCTCAGCGTGGTTTTATAGGCAAAGCCTTCGAGCCACTTGTGCATGGCGTACCAGGCAACAGGCGTAGCAATTACAAAGGCAATACCCACCCATTTTACAAAGTCGACGTTGAGCATCGCCAGTACCTCCGAAACTCTGGCTCCATTCACTTTCCGGATACCGATTTCTTTGGTTTTTCTGGTTGAAATATAGATTATTTGCCCCCACAACCCGAGACAGGTAATAATAATTGCTATTATCGAAAAAATCGTACAGGCATAACTCAACTGCTCCTCTTTTTTATATTGGGAATCGAACCACGAATCATAGAAATAATACTCAAGAGGAACATTGGAAGTCATGCTCTCCCATGTTTTTTTTATGTGGTTCATTGCTGCGCTTATGTTTTCTTCTGATAATCTGACACTTAGATCTCTTCCATTTCCATATTTCATTACCATTGGCTGAACCGCATGATGAAGGGAAGCAAAATTGAAATCCTTCACCACTCCGGCAATGCTCATCCCGTTTACCTGCTTTCCTTCGTAATCACTGAATTCAAGTGCCTTTAATGTTGCCTCGTTGACAATGCATTTGTCTTTATCGTTACTGCTTACATTACTACCGGCGATAAGCTCTATTCCCATTGTCGGCAGAAATTGCTCGTCAATATCCATGAGATACATTGTATATGTCCACTCTTTATTGCTCATCCTGCTGGAAATCGCTCCGGGAATACCACTGCTTAATGATGCTTTAGAAATCACCGGGCTCTTAAGTAATTCATCCTTAAAAGATTCATAATTAAGCGATTTATAAGGAATTTTAATATAAAGAAGTGCATTGTCTGCAAAGCCAAGATCGCGATGCTTAACATAAATGATCTGCTTTTGCAGCACCAGCAATCCGATAATAAGAACAATAGAAACGGAAAGCTGGAAAATGGTGAGTATACTGATGTGATATTTGCTTTTGGGCTTTATAATTTTGTTCTTCAGAAAACTTTGAACATTAAATTTTGATAAAAGCAAAAGGAGTGGAATACATGCTAGAAAAATTATTAATAATAGAATCAACAGGCCACCTGAAACCATTGGCAATGAATACAATAATTTCAACTGTAGGTGTACCTGGAACAGCTGGTTGAAAAAAGGAATTGACGATTTCACGATGATCAACGAAATACAGAATGCCAGTACTATCCAAAGCATTATATCTGAAATATAATTTGTCAATAGATGGAAAAGGCCTGCGCCATTCGTTTTTCTGATACCAATCTCGTTGTATTTTTTCAGTTGTAACGAGAGTATGTAATTAATATAATTTACAACCGAAAGGAGCAATATCAAAATCCCGATTAAAGCAAGGATCCTTATTAAACTGACATTGCCGTGTTTGTTTCCGTCAAGAATAGAAGTATTCAGGTATATATCGCTTAACGGTTGTAATCTTATTTCTTTCACCTGCTTCGAATAGGTACCAATTGTTTCGTTGAGAATCCTTTCTAACCTGGCATATTCATTGGAGCTCTTTAGTAATAAATAATGAGTAGTTGTGTTAAATAATTCATCATTGGCATAATTGGTATTTAACCTGTTATCAGCATTTTCGGAGTTAAGCAGTATATTCCCGTCAATGCTTGAATTAGCGGGAAAATCATCGATAACAGCGCTAACGGTTGTTTCAATATGCGAAACCTTCAGAGCCTGTCCAAGCGGATTAATATCTCCAAATATTTTCCTGGCAGCCGATCTGGTAAGAATTGAGGAGTTTTGGTCAGCAAATGGTTTTTCGGAAATACTTTCGCAAACATTAACCTCAAATGTTCCGAAGAAATCGTTGGTAGTTGCTATTAACCCTTGAATATAAATTGAACTGTTACCGGTATAAACATCGGCATTCATCGGACTTATCTCTACAGGAACGACTCTTTCAATTGCCGGATATTTTTCTTTTAATACATCCTGAATCCGGTAATCCAGTCCGGACGCATTGGTGTTGGCATCCACCAGTCTGTAAATTCTTTGGTAGTTACTTAAGTACTTATCGACAGACAACTCACTGTAAACATACAATCCGATAATCAGGCATATTGAAAATCCGGAAGCAAAACCGACAATTCCAATGGTACTAAATAGTTTGTTCCCCTTCAGATTTCTGATGGATATTTTCAAATTATTCAAAAGCATTTTAAAATATTATTTAGTCATTACCCGAAATTCCGGCTTATTCCATTTGATTATCCAATCGCCATTATCTTCTGTTAACCATCCATTAACTGATCACACATTACCCATTATACTTCACCAGAACCATGCCAAAATGATATATTATTAAAATACAACACATTAGATATTACAGGCTAATCTTGAACGTCAAATAATTTTACAGCATTGTGTACAATTATTTTCCATCTGTAAAGATAGAAATGATCACAACTTCAATTTTTGTCGATTGATTCCCTGCCGGAAGACACCGGGCTGTAAACAGATTAATTCAGGTAATTAAGAAAGGGACATTTATAATTTATCAATTTTAGAGGCCAGGATAAAATCATTCTCCGACAATCCGTTAATGGTAAAGGTCCATAATTCAATCACAACCTTACCGTAGTATACATGCATGACAGGATGATGACCTTCTTCCTCGGCCAGATTTGCCACTTTATTTACAAAATCCATCGTATGCTTATAGTTTACAAATGAATACTCTTTTGATATTTTAATATCTCTCTAAACCTTCCAGTCATCCTGAATATGTTTTTTATATTCTGCAACCTCGTTCATATCCATAGAGGCAATGCCTCCTTCACATGGTCTGCATTTTTTCCTGCTTAAGTCCATAGCCTTATTATATTTCAATTAAATATTCACCTTTTAATCCATTACCTTACTTTAACCTCACATAAATTTAATTCCTGTACAGTAAACAATTTTCTCATGGATCTTGTTCTATTAAAATGCAGGAACTTATTGAATTGGAGCGGCAGGATGTGTGTACTGGCATTAAATAAATTTCAATGTATAACACGCCAATGAGCCATCCAATACAGATTACTATTGTGTCAATAGATTTCAGGGATGGGAAAATCATTACACAATAAATGAGCATTCCACCACCAACTATTGTATTTATTAAACCGCAACACTGAATCTTATTTAGCATCATCAGGTAGCAAACAAATACTACTGCAATAAAATGTGTCTTGTAGTTAACAACCGGAGCAGTTCTCTGTCATACTTTCCTTTATGATTAATAAGCACTATAATATCGTGCAAAATTCCGTTTCAGAAATACCCCACGGCAGCAACTAATGCTCAATGAATAATGCGGCAGCTTGTCGTATCCGACTGGCTTTTGTAGCAATCAGAGTTTGAAAATTGAGGATGTTAAGCAGAAGAGTTTCGATTATCTGTGCTTCAATAATGTTTCCTTCTACCTGTAACACCGGGTGGATGGGAAATACAACATCTCCTTCCTGTGATGCATAAATATTCCCTGTAAACCGGAATCTTTTGAGGTACCGGATGAATTCAGACTTTGACCTCGCCAATTATATCTTTTTCTATCCTGTAATTCATAAATTGTGTTTTCAATTTCGTTATACAGAATAACTTAAGGATACAACCTCTGAACATTCCAGGAGTTGTTTTTCTCCAACTTGTACAGGATACGGTCATGTAAGCGATGGGCTCTTCCCTGCCAGAACTCAATTTGTATTGGCGATAAATAAAATCCTCCCCAATTAGCAGGTAGTGGAATGAGCTGGCCTTTAAACCTTTGTTCTAATTCGCTTACTTTCTTTTCCAAACTACCCCTGCTCTCCAGTATTTTGCTTTGTTCCGAAGCCATAGCGCTGATCTGACTTGCACGCGGACGACTCTGGAAATATTTATCTGATTCCCAATCAGGAACCTGGTGAACGTCACCTTCAATTCTTACCTGACGAAATAACTCGTTCCAGAAAAAAGTCATCGATGCATAATTATTGCTTTTCAGATCATTTCCTTTTCTACTGCCATGGTTAGTAAAGAAAACAAAACCCCTTTCATCAAATCCTCTAAGGAGCATGATTCTGCCTGAAGGCCTTCCATCAGTACCTATTGTCGCAAGAAGCATAGCGTTGGGCAGGTTCACTTTTTTTTTTATTGCATCTTCAATCCATTTTTCAAACTGGTCAATGGGATTGTCGGCTATGTTTTTAACATTGATACCCTGAGAAATATATTCGGTCCTGAAAATAGTTATTAATTGATGTACGGATTTCATCATTATATAATTTTTATTTTTCATGGTAAGATGTAACCCACTTGTAGATGATTATTATCATATTGTTTAAGAGTATTCACATACATGCGGGTTTCATCTTCAAATATTTTTTACAATTTGATTGATAAAATAATAACAACTGCTGATTAAATATGTTTAATAAATACAGGTGTCAGTGCAGACTGTCTGCTTCGAAAAGTTGGTTTGTGAGTAAAGGTCTTAGTTGCTTTTGCATGGGAGTACAGGCCAGGAATATATCCCGACACACTCAAGCCCATCAAAATCAAAAAACTCGGAAGGAGGGCTGTTCATGAATTACATCTTCTGTTGGTGTCATAATTCAGGTTGTTTTAGTATTTCGACACATGATTTTTGTATTTGTTCTATTTAACCATATTAATACAGACCTGATTCTGAGGATTTATAACTCCATTTTCAAAGTCAGAAAGGTTTTGAATCGTGGTTTGAGCAATTTGGGTTAAAGCAATATCCGTAAAGTAAGCCTGATGTGCTGTAATTAAAACATTTGGGAATGTCATTAAACGTGATATTTTATCATCAAGAATGACAATTTCTGATAAGTCTTTATAAAAAAGTTTTTCTTCCTGCTCGTAAACATCAATACCAAGATAACCCAAACGACCTTCCTTCAAGGCTTCAATGGCAGCATCTGTATCAATAAGCTTGCCTCTGCTTGTATTTATAAGCATAACTCCCTTTTTCATCAGGCTTAGTGAATCTTTATTGATGAGTTGATTTGTTTCAGGAGTTAGCGGACAATGCAATGATATTATATCTGACATTTTAAACACCTCATCGAGAGAGTAATAACATACGACTGTATCTTTTAATGTGTTGTTCGGAAAGCTATCGAATGCAACAACTTTACAACCAAAACCTTTCATTATAGTGGCAAATACAGAACCAATCCTGCCTGTTCCAACCACACCAACGGTTTTACCGGAGAGTTCAAAACCAGTGAGTCTTTCAATTGAAAAATTACCTTCACGCACACGATTATACGCTTTATGTGTTTTCCGGTTCAGGGTAAGAATCAATGCTACAGCATGTTCTGCAACGGTTGTTGGTGAATATGCAGCAACTCTGAGGACTATTATATTATTATTACAGGCACTCTCAATGTCAACATTATTAAATCCAGCACAACGCAATACAATAAGCTTTACTCTAAAGTTCGCAAGACTTTCAATTACTTCTTTGGTTAGTGCATCGTTAACAAATACGCATACAGCGTCACAATTTTCTGCTAATCGTGTAGTTTTTTGTTTCAGAGAAGATTCGAAATAAACCAATTCATGCTTATTTTCAACATTGGCCCTGTCAAGGTATTCCATGTCGTATGATCTGGTACTAAAGACCGCAACTTTCATATTAAATTGTTATTAGAATAATCAGAATTAATTATAAATTCCATAATCTACTTTATTCCCAAATTTGACCTGTATATAGTTAAGAAAATGATATTAACTGCAATACCGGTTCTAAAAGCATTACTCAGATTTTTATCATTAATATGAGAATGATTGTGTTCCATTAGTCAGTATATACAAACCACTTCGCCATCTCACCTTAATTTACTCAGCTGAAAGAAGGTTATAACCTCTATTAATAACAATCCTTGCTGCATTAATGTTAACCAGCGTTCCAATAATTCATCGTTATATTTTTACCTGAGTATTTTTTCTCCACTAATGACCGGTAAAATCAGATTTTATAAAGACCATAAATTTTTCTGACCGGGTGGAGGAATAGCATCTGATTCAAAATGCTGAAAGATTTCTGCAATCATTTCCGGCAAATAAATAGCTAACGGAAAACTTTGCTGGTCAACGCATTCCAAAGACGGGTACCAATCTCATCTACATTGAGAAACTCTTTCTGTTGGAGTGATAAATCATAAATGGGTGCTTCCTATACGTAAGTTAGTATAAATAATGACAAACCGTCAGCAAATATGAGAAGGATAATTACTTTCCGATACAGAAATTCTTGAAAATATTTCCAAGGATCTCATCAGTTGTTATTTCTCCTGTTATCTCACCGAGATAGTGTATAGCCTGACGGATATCAGTTGCCAAAAGATCTTCGGGAACAGAACTGTCAATTCCGGAGATAACGCGTTCCAGGTTCTCAGATACATGTTGCAGAGCTTCGTAATGTCTTAAATTGGTTATTATCACATCCCCGTGATTTATACGGTCCGCTTCCACAAGGAAGGAGAGCCTTTCCCTAAGCTCCTCAAGTCCCGTCATCTTCTTTGCAGAGATGAACATCAGCGAATCGCCCTGCTCCAGAATTATTTCATTAGTGAGATGTTCAATATCGGAGTTACTCACCTTGTCGGTTTTGTTAATCAGAACGATCAGGCGCTTTTCCGATCCCTTTATCATCTCCCTTACCGCACCGGCACGACGGTTTATCATTTCGGGTGTTTCATCCGCCTCATCAACCAGGAGTATCAGTACAGCCTGCGATATTTTTTCATGTGTTTTTTTTATTCCCAGATTTTCAATTATATCTGAAGTATCACGTAAGCCAGCAGTATCTATAAACCTGTATATTAATCCATTAATAACCATAGTGTCTTCGATGCTGTCACGGGTTGTACCAGGTATATCCGAGACTATCGCCTTCTCTTCATTCAGCAGGGAGTTGAGCAATGTCGATTTTCCGGAGTTTGGCTTTCCGACAATTGCCACTGGGATCCCGTTCCTGATAATATTGCCCAGACGGAATGAAGAAACCAGGCCATCTGTTATCTGCTTAACCCTCGAAGCGATGGAACGTAGTCCGGCCCTGTCGGCAAACTCCACATCCTCTTCCCCAAAGTCGAGTTCAAGTTCGATAAGCGATGCAAAATGAAGCAGCTCAGCCCTTAACCCGGCTATTTCTGAGGAGAATCCTCCCCGCATCTGATTTAAAGCAATACGGTGCGAAGTTCTTGATGCTGATGCAACCAGATCAGCCACGGCTTCAGCCTGCGACAGATCGATCCTGCCATTGAAAAATGCCCTTTGCGTAAATTCGCCCGGCCGGGCTATCAGGGCTCCGTTTTTAATCAGAAGTTCCAGTATCCTTGTGATAATGTATGGTGACCCGTGACAGGAGATCTCGGCTGAATCTTCTCCGGTGTAGGAGTGAGGGGCTCTGAAGAGGCTGAGAAGCACCTCATCTATCACCTCAGTTCCCTCCGTTATCTCGCCGAATATAACACTGAACCCCTTTATGCTTTTAATATTAAGCTTCCTGTTGGCGGGTACAAAGATCTTTTCGCAGATACCGAGGCTTTCAGGTCCGCTGATCCGTATTACAGATATTGCCCCTCCCGATGGAGTTGCCGGCGCACAGATCGTCTCTCCCTTCCTGATCATAGGTAAACTCTTTCAGGGAACAAATGTAAAAAACTTTGTCACCCGGAAGATCAATATTGTACCAAAATATCCTTCTGGTTATCTGTCTCCGGCGGGGAATCATCTTTCAAGGTTCTGTACACTGAAAAATGAATCCTCAACCTTTACACCTTCATTAATATTGCTGAAAAGGATTTCCGATTTTCTGCCTGTAAGAAGGTTGTCAGCTATCATGTTCCTGACAAGGTACCTGCCTTCGGACAAAGGAAAGAAACTTCTGATCTCAAGTATTTTAAACATTTCATTATCAAAGTTATGAAACTCCATCTTCGTTACCTGGTAATTATCCATGTTTATGTAACTTACTTTCTTCGAAAAGCCATACTCCTCAGCTTTGTCATCATTAACCGGTACACTTTCGATAATCCACTGATTACCGGTTCCCGATTTATCAAGATGCCTGTTCTTAAAATCAGATATTGCAGGTGAACTCATGTCGGAATTGGAAAACTCCGAACTCATAAAGCTTTTTCCTTTTTCAGAAGTTACGATCCTTCTGGTTTTTTTCAACGCCGGGAGGTAAATCCACATCTCATCAGCAATTTCCTTATTATCAACCACAAGCATCGAGGTCCCGCGTACATCGGCAGGTTCAAGGAACCTGATTATCCTTTTTTCCAGTCCGCCCGGATAACTTTTCGTCGTCATCGAAACGGACCTGTTCCTTGTGGACCCGCTTCTTTCAGTTATGGTGAGATTTATCTGAGCATTCATCGAGCCTGTAACGCTGAGATCCCTGCTTTTTTCAAGGATCTGATCAGCATCAGGCAGTTGAGCTGCTGCCTGTATAAGCGGCAGTAGTAACACCAATAGCATCATTTCTTTTTTCATTTTTCCCGTATTTAAAATAATTTGTGTTGAACCCTATAAATCCCGGCCTGTATTTCATAAGTATTGCCGGAATTATCACAATAGCACCTACAAGGCACGATCCGATAGATATAACGACAAGATAGCCGAAGAAGCGAATTGATAAAAAGCCTGAAAACATTAAAGCCGAGAATCCCGAGATGACACTTAAAGCATTAATTATTATGCTTCGGCCTATTGTCTGCATTGCTGCCGTTATTGCTTCGGGATATGAGAGTCCGTTGCGTATCTGCAGATTAAAGCACCAGATATACTGAATTGTAAAATCGACCCCGACACCAATCATTATTGAAGAAAGGAGTGCTGTTGCAGCATCAAGGGCAATACCGGCATAACCCATAAAACCAAACAGAATAAAAATGGATGCCACCAGGGGAATTATACTTATAAGTCCTCCCCTCAGCGATTTGAAGATTATTGTCAGCAATATAAGTACCGTTGTAACTGCGAAAAGAAGTGAAAATACCTGGCCCCTGATTATTGCCCCTGCAAAATCGGCCATTATAACGGCATAACCTCCGGTTGTGACTTCACCCGGAAAATCCTCTGTAAGGGCTTCTATTTTTGTTTTGAGATTTTTAATTAACGTATTCTCCGGCTTCGACAGCCTGATCAGTATGTGGGCACTTGTATTTTCAAGGTTCATCAGCTGTTTGAAATCATCCTGATCCCCACTCATATTATATAACTCAAACATCTGTGCAATAGCTTCGGTGGTTTCGGGAATGTTGTCATATCCTTCTTCAGTGTTGCTGTAGATAGCCTTACTCATCTCCCTGACGACCTGAGATATGGAAAACACACTACCAACACCTTCTTCCTTCTCAATCCGGTTTGTTAAGAGATCAATCCGTTTCATTACCTCAGGATTTTTAATATCTCCTTTGACCATCACTGAGATAGTCTGAGACCCGCCAAATTTTGTATTTATTATCCCGGAAGCCTGTCTTATTGCATGCTTTTTGGAAAAATAGGTTTCCTGATTAGTGTTTATTTTCAGAAAAACTGCACCAGATGCCAGAACGATAAAAGCTATTCCTGAAAATACAAGGATCCTTCCCGGATTTCTGATGACAAAGGCAGCAAGACGGGCCAGATACCGATTGAAAAATCCGGCTTTCGCCGGCGAAAGCTTTTTGTAATCGATCTTACTGCTGCCTGAAATCATTAAAGCGGGAATAAGCAAAAGGCTCATCAGAAGTGCAACCAGTACACCTGCTGCAGCTAGTATCCCAACCTGCCTTGCCGGAATTATAGAGTGGGTCAGGAGACCCAGTATGCCGGCAATGGTTGTAAGTCCGCTGAACAGGACAGGCATATTTAAAGATCCAAGCAGTGATTGTATCAGTTCTTTCCTGGAACCAGTCACACCCCGGGTACTCAGCTCCTGATATCTGGCTGAAAGATATATACCATAATTATTTGCAACGGCAATAAGTAGTACGGGAACAAGCATTGTGATAACTGACATTTTCCAGCCAGCCAGCGGAATAATGGCAACACTGAATGCTGTCGAAAGAAGTACGACTGTGAAAGGCATCATAACAAACCTCCACGAGCCGAGATTTAATTTAAGTATGAGAAGCATGACAAGAAGTGCCAGCGGGACCAGAATAACCGCATCCTTAGTGACATCCTTCATCAGACTCTGTCTGATGTAAGGAAGCCCTCCCTTTAATATCACTGTTTTGCCCGGTATTGAATTGATAACAGAGTCTATCTTGTTCAGGGTCTCAATCTCACTCTCCGAATTGTTTATCGTAGCTGTTATTGAGGCCGTTGTAAGGTCCGACGACAGTACAACATCACGGGCAAACCTGTTGGCAAGTATTTCCCTGCCAAGGAGCTCATATTCTTTCGTTTCGTCAGGAATCTCTTTTATCAGACGATCAGCTACCATCATGCCATCCTGGTTCCTGATGCTCCTGACTGTAAAGGGGGAGATCCGGCTGCTTACTCCACTTATTCTTGAGATAGACCGGTCTATATCCTTGATCTGTTTTAAATTACCACTGTCCAGAATTAAGCTGTCGGTGAACAGGATCATTACCAGGTCCTGCACTCCAAACTCTTTCTCTATCTTATCTGTCTTAACTCTTGATTCTATTGAGCCCGGGATATAATTTCTGATTTCAGGGTCAATCCTTATTCCCGGTATCAGTAAAAAGGAAAAAAGGCCTGTCAATCCGCACGAGATGATGATCAGCCATCTGTATTTGATAATGAAATCAGCCATAATATTAAAAATCTGCTCTTAAAGAGATATAAAAACCATTCATGAAATCATCAATAAGATCGTATAATGAACCATTCTTCCCGGAATATATCTCTGCGCCGGCTTTAACGGTCAGGCCATCTGCCGGCTTAAATCCGGCCTCAGGGATCAGAAGCAGGTCACCGGTGGTGAAATTGTACATACCAAGAAGTGACGGAAGAAATTTTCCATATGCCATATCGGCTTCTATCCTGAAAGCGGCTGAGTGAGAATACCGGTCAGACTGATAATTATAAAGCCTGTTAAAGGCTCCTACCTGCTGCCTTATATACTCCTGCAGGTCAAATCCCGGCACCTGGAGCATCATGGCCAACAAAGAATAATCAGGTTCCGTACCTATCAGAGGGTCTGCGGGTGAGGAACTGAAATCATCAAGATATTTTCCGGAATATTCACCTGTCAGCCTCCAGATACCTGATGACCAGTCTATCCCCGCAACCCATTTTAGTTCCGGAAGAGGGACATACTCATTAGTCCTGTATGAGAGTCCGGGTTTTGACCATGCAGCTTCTCCCCGGATACCGAATGCTCCGGCAGTGGTCTCAAAGTCAAGTCCCAGAACCCGGTTTCTGTATGGCCTGACAGATAATATCATTTCCGGAACCGGGAGTGGTTGTGAAAGATCGAAATCCAGGGAGGTTAACCCGATACCTGGCATCGGGTCAAATCCATTGTACCAGATTACGCTCCAGTCAATTCCTCTAAGGTGGATATCTGCCTTCAGTCCGTAGCTGAACATTCCCTTTTGTGTTATCAGTGAACCGGACTGATCGATCGTGACATTGGAAGGCAGGGGAAAGGGATCAATGATCAGTTTTGACGACCTGTAGAAAGGTACCCCGACTGCCTGAAGGGTTATCTCTTCAACAGGATACCACGAAAAGGCCGAAAGGAGGTTGCCCGTTTCCATATCCTCACGGTCAGGCGATCTGGAGACCATGTTAACCGGTGAGAATTTTGATATGGGATTAGTAAAATCGCAGCGACCCCATTTGATGATCTCCTGTCCGACAGAGAGATGCCATTTTTTCCCGTTTACTTTTACAAAAGCCTCCCTGATATCGAGGCTGCTTACAGGTTCGGAAAACTCGGTTCCATATCTGAATCGCAAATCAGCATATGCTTTGAAATTAAGATCATTACCTGTGTTTATCTTAAGTCCTGCATCAGAGAAGGCACTTGGAACATAAAGCTCTTTATCATCCCTGTCTGTCCAGGTATAAAAGCCACCTCTTACAAAGCCGCTTAATATTTTTGTCCGGGTCTGTTCGGCGGGATCCTGCATTCCGGGTAAATCCTGCCCGAAAACAGTGCACGTAAAAAGCCAGAGACAGCCGGTAAAACATGCCATAATCTTCATCTGTACTTTTTTGTACAAATGAAAAAAATTATTTCAACGAAGTCGCCTCATCCGCTGGGTGCGGACCTGCACATTGCGATCTTGTTGTGCGTCCCGCTAAGGATGTACTACCCGGGGATACCGGTTGATTTTTCCCTGAACTCACTGGGCGTCAATCCGGTCTGATTTTTAAAGAATGAATTAAATGTTGTTTTTGAGTTAAACCCGGCATCGAAAGCAATTGCCAGTATGGTAAAATGGTCACATTTCGGATCACTGAACCTATCGATCACTTCCTTAACCCTGTATTCGTTAATAAAAGTAAAAAAGTTTCTTCCGTAATTCCCATTAAGAACCTGGGTAATATGATGCCTTGGGATTCCTGTCTTTCCCGAAAGATCGTGAATTGTCAGATCCCTGTCGAGGTATGGTTTGTTTGTTTCGACATATGTGATCAGCTTCTTAAGATATCTTTCTGCCTGGATTTCCTTCAATCCGCTTTTTACATACTTTTCAGCCTCCTTCTTTTCTCCGGCATCATCTCTTACTACTTCCCCGAAAATTACAGGTTGTTTAATTCCATAAAAGCTGTAGATTACTGAAAATAAAGTTATAAACCCAAAGACCACGAAATAGGGATCGAAAGGGATAAAATCGCCGATCATATTCATTCCTCCGAGAATAAACAACACCAGGAATGCAGCATAAAAGCTTATGGAGATTACCTTAAGCCAGTTAAGAGTTACTTTTCCGGATGTATATGATATAAGATCCTTAAGATTATTCTGATGCCGCCTGATATCAATAAATGCAAGTATACTGTAGAGTGTCACTGAGAGAAACAAACAGGTCCCGTAAACAATCCGCAGCGAAATGAACCTGTCGGGTGCAAAAAAGGTTCTGAGATCTTTCATAAGCGGAACAGACCTGAATATAACCGACACTGTAAAAAATACAACAAACGGTACAAAGTGTAATAGTGAGAACCAGTTGAATTTCTCCCTTGAGCGGGTCATGAAACTAACATAAAGAAAAAGGAGAGGGCCATATGTAAAAGACACAAAAGGAAATGAATACATTTCAATCAACCGTGGCATTCAGAAGTGCAAAAGATCAGTTCAATACAGATAAGGAATAACCATGCCGCCATAAGCCTGTTAGCAGTGGTTAAAGGCTTTTTGTAGACACAAGCAATCCTGCAAAAAACGACTGCGAAATGCCTATATATAGTATGGGATCAATATTTACCATTAGAAATATTGTAATATTTATTCAAATATAACGAAAACGAGCTAATAATTAGATATCCTTACTTGAGGGATTTGCAGCTTCGAATGGGCATTGATGATTAAAAGCATATTTAATTAAAAATCAGATAATTATGAGTATTCTGTTAAATAAGGATTCAAGGGTAATTGTTCAGGGATTTACAGGCAGTGAAGGTACTTTTCATGCCACCCAGATGATTGAATACGGTACCACGGTTGTTGGTGGGGTGACACCCGGGAAAGGGAGGACAGGTACATCTCGGACTTGCCGGTGTTTCAATACTGTGAGGGAAGCTGTCAGAAAAACACTCAGCCGATGTGTCAATAATATTTGTTCCTCCATCCGTTATGCTGCCGATGCTATAATGGAAGCAGCAAATGGAGGCATTAAGCTAATAGTGTGCAATAACCGAAGGAATTCCTGTTTCGGATATGGTAAAGGTAAAAGAGTACCTGAAAGCATTTGCCTTGCAGGCTAATAGGCCCGAATTGCCCGGGAATCATAACACCCGGAGAAGCAAAAGTAGGAATAATGCCCGGTTTTATTCACAAAAAAGGGACATGTCGGTATCATATCGCGATCAGGAACACTGGCCTATGAAGCCGTCGACCAGGTGACCAAGCTTGGACTCGGACAATCGACAGGCATCGGTATTGGCGGCGACCCTGTGATTGGAACTACAACTACTTGATGCTGTCAAGCTTATGATGGATGATGATGAGACGGAAGCTATCATTATTATTGGCGAAATAGGAGGGAATATGGAAACTGAAGCAGCGGAATGGATAAGTAAGAACGGGACAAAACCGGTTATCGGATTTATTGCCGGGCAGACTGCTCCAAAGGGAAGAAGAATGGGACATGCCGGTGCAATAATAGGAGGGAAGGCCGATACTGCTTCTGCCAAAATCGGGATAATGAAAGAGTGCGGAATCCATGTTGTAGAGTCACCGGCCGATATTGGTATAACTGTGCTTAATGCACTGAATTCCAGGAATAAAAAGAAGAATTTACAGACTTTATGAGTTTATGCTATATTTGCTGAAATTTTAAATTCTAAAAGAGATGGAATTACTTGAAGGGAAAACAGCTCTTATCACAGGTGCATCACGGGGTATCGGGAAAGCCATTGCTCACAGGTTTGCACGTGAAGGGGCAGATATTGCTATTACAAATATTGCAGACGACGAAGAATTCGCTGACACCATCAATGAACTGGAAAACTTAATGTCAGGGCTGAACGGTTATATCTCAAATGCCGCAAGCTTTTCGGATTCCCAGAGGGTGATAAACGATATCGTTAAGGATTTCCCCCGGATAGATATTCTTGTGAACAATGCAGGGATAACAAGGGATACGCTACTGATGAGAATGACCGAGGATCAGTGGGATGCCGTAATTGCAGTTAACCTCAAGTCGGTGTTTAACCTTACGAAGGCAGTTCTACAGCTGATGCTGAAGCAGAAGAGTGGTTCTATAGTCAATATGAGCTCTGTGGTAGGAGTCTCAGGCAATGCAGGACAAAGCAACTATTCAGCATCAAAGGCAGGGATAATAGGATTTACAAAAAGTGTGGCAAAGGAACTGGGTTCAAGAAATATCAGATGCAATGCAATAGCCCCGGGATTTATCCTGACTGAAATGACAGATAATTTACCACCCGATATTAAAAATGAATGGATAAATAAAATACCGCTTAAACGTGGTGGAACACCTGAGGATGTGGCAAATACAGCACTATTCCTTGCCTCTGATCTCTCATCGTATGTTACCGGACAAACAATTCATGTGTGCGGAGGTATGTTAACTTAAAAATAATTTTATTATATTTGACAACTTCGCAGGGTGTCTATCCTTATAGCACGAGGAAATGCAGCGAGACATATTTATTCCACACTTATTTTAAACAGGCGCCCTGCTTCTTTTTTTTTATAGCCAGTCAGTTGATGTACAATACCATATTCTTCCTGATAATTATTATTCCTGTAGCCGGATTCCTTGCTGAGAGGTATCTTGAATATCTGAATTCAACAATGTGGTCCGACAGATTGCCTGAAAAGCTAAATGGGATCTGTGATGAAGAAGAATACAGAAAATCGCAATTATATCAGAAGGATAACAGGAAGCTCTCTTTCTGGTCTTCTTCCTTCAACCTTGCCGTTATCCTTTTTATGATAATTGCCGGCGGATTTGCACTCGTCGACGGGATTTCAAGGAGCCTGAGCGATAATCTGGTCATCATTGCACTCATATTCTTCGGGATTATCGGCTTTGCCTCCGAAATTATCAACATCCCTTTTTACCTCTACGATACTTTTGTAATAGAGAAGAAATACGGATTTAACAATATGAGTATCAGAACATTTGTAACGGACCACATTAAATCGTGGTTCATTGCTATCCTGATCGGAATTCCTGTTCTGGGTCTTATTACCTGGTTTTATTATAAGACCGGGTCACTTTTCTGGGTATATGCATGGATCGTAATAACACTCTTTTCAGTACTTATAAATCTGTTCTATTCCGAGCTGATTGTCCCGGTATTCAACAAACAGAAACCCCTTGAAGAGGGTCCCTTAAGAGACTGAAATTGAAACCTTTGCAGGTAAAACCGGTTTTAAGATAAAAGATGTTTACGTGATTGACGGATCAAAGAGAAGCACAAAAGCCAACGCCTATTTTTCAGGATTCGGCCCGAAAAAGAGGATCGTTCTGTTTGATACTCTTTTAAAAGAGATGAGCAATGAAGAGATTGTTGCAGTACTTGCACACGAGACCGGTCATTATAAAAAGAAGCATGTGCTGAAAAGCCTTATATTTTCAGTGCTGCTTACAGGTTTTATGCTCTTCATGTTCTCGCTGGTTGTCAGTTCTCCGGCTTTGTCCGTGGCTCTGGGGGCAAAAGAGCCCGGATTCCATCTCGGACTCATTGTCTTCGGTATACTTTACAGCCCGCTTTCACTGATAATCGGCCTGGGATCGAATTATATATCAAGAAAAAATGAATTCGAAGCCGACAAGTTTGCGGGTGATAACTACGGACCATCGTATCTGGCAAGCGCCCTTAAAAAGCTTTCGGTCAGCAACCTGTCCAATATGATGCCGCATCCGGTATACGTATTCTTCCATTATTCGCACCCTCCGTTGCTCAGCAGGTTGGCGAAGTTGGAGTGATTTTTTATATTTGCAGAGAAATTTGCCTCCTTAGCTCAGTCGGTAGAGCAGCTCATTCGTAATGAGCAGGTCGTGGGTTCGAGTCCCATTGGAGGCTCAAACCGTTGACATACAATACATTAAATCAACCATCTGGAATTATAAAAAACAACCGGAGTATGCGACACGCTTTATTTATTCCTGAGTTTGCTGTATACTTCAATATCTGTAAACCTGCCATCTGAAAGAAGCTCTCCATCACGCTCTGTTCCTTCCAAAGTAAATCCTAATTTCTGCGGGATTTTTTTACTTGATATGTTGCCAACTGCACATTTTATTTGAATTCTATTAATATCCAACTCATAAAAGGCAAAAGCCATCAATGATTTTACCGACTCCGTAATTATTCCTTTTTTTTGAAAACGTCCGGAAAGCCAGTAACCGATTTCAGTTTTCTTATTGAGTTTATCGGTATTCTTAAAACCAATGAGTCCGGCAAAAGCATGATCATACTGAATAACAAAAGTATATTCCCTGTTTTCAGCAGGTATATCAAGAATTGATTGAATGAATGCTTTAGTATCGTCAACTTGTCTGGTAGAATCAACAAATGGTAACCATTTGCCCAGATACTCTCTTTGAGTATCAATTGTGTTAAAAATCTCAGGTGAGTCAGAAAGCTCAATCTGCTTCAGGAAAATCTGATCTGTTATACGAATTGTCTTCAATTTGGTATCCATAATTCGACTATGTCTTTGTATTTGATTAAATGAGCCCTACAGTAACTCCAGCGGATTTTAAAAAACCGGATTTACCTGCATTTAATGGTCTTGATATAATTCATTTTGTCAGTGTTAACTGTCTCTGGAACAGCTTCTTTTATCCAGGGTATCGCAGGGTTATTATATGCTTTGTTAATATAATCCACATCAGAGGAATAATTATAATCCATAAAATTTTCTGCACTGTCATTTGAAATGTCGAGCATTTTTGTTGGTGAGCTACAATCAAAATCAAAATTTTTCAGTGTTATTATTTTTATATTTTTATTGCCAAGACTTTTAAAGTGGATGTCCAGATCATTAAGATCAAATACAACTGTCCATTGTGTCCGTATTGGCTCACTGCTAATGGATAAAGTACGGAACGAATAATTGATTATATTTTCAATGTTGTCATATTTCTTAACATTGTCAGATGCGATTATGAAATTCCCGGATTTTGGCCCGGTACTGTTTAAAGGTATGTCTAATTTTCCGCCAAATCCCTTATACTTTCTTAGTTCAATCAATGAATCCTCATAGGAATCATTGGCCAGAACAGGAAATAAAAGTTCATTTCCAGAATGACAGGTCATTTTACCATTAATAAACTCAATAACTGCAACATTCCCTGTCTTATCGCAAATCATGTAATGAAGAGGAACTGAGTTATTTGTGACCCTCAGATCTTTGTCATATTCAATAACTTCCTGAACAGTTGAAAAATTGTCCAGATGGAATTGAATCCACTGTAATTCTGATATCGCTGGTCTTGTATCAGGGTCAGGATATTTGGTCTTAATATACATCGTCTGAACAACGACTAATCCCTTTTCATTTATCCCTCCTGATGGGAATTCTTTACCCCACTGATTAAAGGTTATGCTTCCATATTTTGAAATCCAGGTAATTGGGATTTCGTTTTGCATAACAAATGAAGTTTTTAAAAGTCCTGATTTATTTGTAATTAAAAATCCACTTCCGGCGTCAAACTCATAATTCCAACCGAAGACAAGTGATTTACTATTTTTCAAAACGAACGTTACACATGCATTCGAGTCTGTAATAATAAGTACAGTAAAGATCAATATGGGAAGGAGTCTCTTCATTTTCGTATTTTATCCCAAAGACTGATTCTTTAGTGAAATGCTGTATGGTTTTTAAAAATAGTCAATAATTTGAATGAAGAAACAAGAAATCTGAAACCCGAAAGCATGCGCATGATAATGTTGGCTATGACCGGAACTTAACTTCCGCATTATGCTCCCGGTGGTCGTCGGTCAGGGAGATAAAATTATCCTGACTTTCAACCCCGTCAAGTATTATTTTTGATTTGGTATTTACATCATGAATTTGGGTTACCATAATATGATATAGTGTATCCCTGAATCTGTAATGAATTTTATAGGAATCCCAATCAGAAGGAATACATGGTTCAATATATAATTTGTCTGTTTCAAGTCTTAACCCAAGCAATGATTCAATGATCAACCTGTACATCCATCCGGCAGAACCTGTATACCAGGTCCATCCACCTCTGCCAATATGTGGTGAAAGGGCATAAACATCAGCTGCTATTACGTAAGGTTCAACTTTGTAGCAGGCAACTTCTTCAGGTGACCTGGCATGATTAACCGGGTTGATCAGGCTGAAAATTTCCCATGCTCTTTTATTGTCTCCAAGTTTTGAGAATGCCATTGCTACCCAGATTGCAGCATGAGTGTACTGTCCTCCATTTTCTCTTACTCCCGGGACATAACCCTTAATATACCCCGGATTTAAATCTGATTTGTCAAAAGGGGGATCCAGTAATTGGACCAATGAATCATCGTACCTGACAAGCCTGTTATTAACTGATTCCATGGCCTTCCGCAACCGGTCGGGTCTGCCTGCACCTGAAAGTACGGCCCAGCTCTGAGAGATGGAATCAATCTGGCACTCATCGTTATCAGCTGACCCAAGCGGTGATCCATTATCGAAATATGCCCGGCGGTACCACTCACCATCCCATGCATTGTCCTCGATATATTGCTGGATTACACTGGCTTCATTACTGCAAAGTCCGGCAAATTCAAAATCATCCCTTGACTGAGCTACTTTAACAAATTGATTCAGAATATCAAAAAGAAAAAAGCCAAGCCATACGCTCTCCCCGTTACCCTTGTTCCCAACCATATTCATCCCATCATTCCAGTCGCAGGTACCTATCAGTGGGAGACCATGCTCGCCATACCTGAGCCCATGAAGTATGGAACGCTTACAATGTTCGTATAATGAAAACTTATCTTCCGACCGGGCCGGAAGATCATAATACGAATCGTCTTCCGGATTTACAGGGCGTCCTTCAAGAAAGTACACCATTTCACTCAGGATTCCTGTATCCCCGGTAGCTGATACGTACCGGCATGTTGCCAGCGGCAACCACAGGTAATCGTCCGAACAACGGGTACGTACTCCTCTTCCGGCAGGCGGATGCCACCAGTGCTGGACGTCTCCTTCGGAAAATTGCCGGCTCGCAAAAAGAAGCAGATGCTCCCTCAGGATATCTGGCCTGGCATGAATTAATGCCATTACATCCTGCAACTGGTCGCGAAAACCATATGCTCCGCCTGATTGATAATACCCGGTACGTGCCCAAACCCGGCATGACAGATTTTGATATAAAAGCCATCCGTTAGCCAGTATGTTCAGTGCCTTATCTGGTGTTTCAACCTGCACTTTGCCAAGTGTTTGACTCCAATAATTCCAAATTGCTTCCAGTGCTGAATAAGCGGGACCTGATCCGCGAAAACGGCGTATCAGATTGTTCGCATCCTCCAAATGCCTTCCTGTGCCAAGCCTGAATATAATTTCCCTTTCCTGGCCAGGGGCAAGATCAAACGGTACCTGAATTGCAGCGCAGGGATCAAGAGCTACACCATTTTTCCCTGACAAACGTGATCGCAACATTGCATCCGGTTTTTTCAAAGTACCGTTACGTCCAATAAATTCTGTCCTGTCGCAGGTAACTGAGATTGATGTATCGTCGGTTTGCAGAAAAGCTACCCTGTCAGCAAATTCCCGGTTATATGGGTTTGTTGCATATATCACGCTATTATTGATGTCGACTCTTGTATTTACATGCATGACAGTTTTGTTTCTCAAATCACCCAATACCCATTCCACATAACTGATAGCTGATAATTTGCACGGACGTCCCGATTTATTCTGTACTTTCAGTACCGAGAACTTCACTGAAGCATCCGTTGCCACATAAACCCATAGCTCTGTAATTATACCTCCTTCGTCATGTTCGAATACGCTATAGCCGAATCCGTGACGGCTCAGGTATAATGTTGATTCGCTTTTGGTAAATGGTGATGGAGACCAGAAATGTCCAGTCTCTTCGTCACGGATATACATCGCTTCTCCGCCGGAATCTGTTACCGGATCATTATTCCAGGGGGTAAGACGAAACTCATGTGAGTTTTCAGCCCAGGTGTATCCCATACCATTCTCAGAAATTACAGTCCCGAATTGTTGGTTTGCCAAAACATTTACCCATGGCAGGGGAGTAATTCTGTCTTTGGATGTAGTAATTACATATTCCCGGCCGTCTGATGTAAATCCTCCGATACCATTATAGAATTTCAGATCCATCCGGGGCAACACCTCAACTGACTGAGGGATGGGCTTATAAGTACGGGTTGGTTTGAAATTTGAACCTGGGAATCCCAGATAACCACGCCTGTTTACCTGATCCTCCAGAGCTCCTCGTTTATCACTGATCACAACACGGGCAACTGTTTGGAAAAGAATACGTTCTTCGTTTGATACCTGGTCGGCTGAGCGTACAAATATTCCCCCGGGACGGTCAATGGTATTGGCTTCAATCCCAGCTGCTATTAGCCCAAATATTTGATCCAGAAGTAACTGACGATAGCCGGCGTGATTTTCATTCCAGATCACAAGATCGACTGCCAATCCTTTTAATCTCCAATATGCGTGAGCCTGAACCAGCTGACGTACCAGGTTAATATTGGCAGGATCTTCAATCTGCAGAAGGACAATAGGCAGATCACCAGAGATGGAATACCCCCACAGCCCGGATTGTCCGCGACGGTTTTTAATAAGTATTCCGGGATCTGCCCGCAAAAGTGAATTGGTATATATAATAGAACTTGCAAGACGACCATATAATTGTGCATCCGTTTCATTGGCATTGATCTGTCTTAATACAACCTGGCTATGTGTCCACGCAAGTTCAAAAACACGATCTGCTATTTGTTTATCCTGGTATTTTTCAACCAGTGTTAATGCTTCCTCTCGTGATATGCTGATACCTGTAACCATATCAATTGTAACTGATCCTTCGGGTAACAGTATAATCCGGTACTGTATGGCAACTACCGGATCAAGTACTGAACCCTGACTCCCTGACAGGGGCTTGAGATTTGTCATTGCATCTGGCGATTCAAGGGTGTTACCCCGTCCGATGAATTTCATACGGTCTGTCTCGAAGGAAATATTTCTGATTTCGGCGCCATGCACTGCCATAAGGTGAAACATCCAGGGCGGATTTTCTTCCGCTGACCGTGGCCTTCTGGTGCAGAGAATAGCCTGACGCTGATTAATGATTTCTGTCCGTACAAAAAGATTACTGAATGCCGGATGTGCCAGATCAGATCCATTTGGCGCAAGAACTACCTCTGCATAACTGGTTATATCAATAATCCTTTTTGTTTTTGTCCGGTTGGTCATTCTGACCCTTCTCAGTTCAATGTCATCTTCCGGCGAAACTACTACCTCTGTATGAGTGTCGATATTATAATCGCGCCGACGAAATTCTGCACGGCCTTCGGAAAATATTACTTCGTATTTCTCCGCTTGCTTAAGGGTTGGTTGAAATGTGCCTGACCAGAAATCTCCATTTTCAGCATCACGCAGATAACAAAAAGAACCCCAGTTGTCGCAGGTGGTATCCTCTCTCCACCTCGTTACTGCCAGATCTTTCCATTGACTGTATCCTCCGCCGGAATTTGTAATTATTACCCTGTACCGGCCTCCGTTTGATAATAATTTGACTTCAGGAAAAGGTGTGTCAGGGGTATTAAAGATGCGAAGAGGCATTTCCATATTGCTGATGGCAGTACGAACATTTGTGACACCTGCAGTATGTGTAAAAAATGATGTAGCCCTTGGAATCCTTTCCTGGAGTAACAAAAGTGTTGCCTGAAACAATGGATCGGATTCAAAACGCTTTTGCATCGGACGGTCCAACAGAATACAGGCCAGTGAAAGCAGACTCATTCCTTCATGATGCGCCATAAATGAGCGAATAATAACATTTGACTGACCTCGTGGTACCCGTTGTGGGGTATAATCAATAGCCTCATAAAAACCATAGATCCCCATAAATCCTTCATCAGCAAGACGTTCAAGATTAGCACAAGCTTCTTCGGGCATTACCATAAGAGCCAGAGCTGTTGCGTATGGAGCAATAACCAGGTCTTCAGCCAGTCCTCTTTTGAACCCAAGACCCGGCACTCCAAATGCACGATACTGATAATTTAACTGAACATCAACCCTGTTATAACATGACTCAGAAATACCCCATGGTACCCCCCGTTGCTCACCATATTCTATTTGTCTCAGGACTGCTGTCCTGCAGGTCTGATATAAAAGACTATTTTCATATGATGGCATAACAAGGAGAGGCATGAGGTATTCAAACATTGAACCACTCCACGAAAGAAGTGTTGGTTCCCCATTAATTGTTGTCAGAAGACGCCCCAATGCGAACCAGCTTTCCTGTGGCAGCTGGTCCTGCGCAATGGCCACAAAACTTGATAACCGTGACTCTGAAGCCAACAGGTCATAATAACTCGGGTCACGCCGCAGGTCTTCTAAATTGTACCCTATTGATTGAAGATGACTGGAGTTATCGTACAGGAAACCATATTCCATTTGTGTAAATTCTCCCGATTGACTGACTATTGAATCGATCATCTCAATTCTCTTCTTTGCATGATCAGCAGCGAGTCTTACCTGATTCTTAAACTCATCATCCATGTCTGATACCTCTGATCTGGTCATGGTGGGTAGCAAATTAATAGAATTGTCAGATTCCAGTAAATGAGAACTGGCTATTTCCCGAAGTGTTGGGATTGAATTAATTAGCGGATTTTTTTTCAGTATCCCGGCAAAATCCGGGTGAAAGATCCAGGGAACCAGATATGTCAATTCTTCAAGAGCGGACTTACATTGTTTTGACAGCTTATTTGCCCAGACACTGTATTGTTCATCACTATTTACCATTAATGTATTTACCATATCAGTTGATGATACAGTAAGCTTCTCAAGACATTCTCGCAAATAGGCAAGAGTAACCGGTTGTTCGTGCAAAACAGCATTCAGATACACACGGAACTGAGCAAGCTGAACCGGTATTGATTTTTCAGTATGCTCCAGGAGAACCTGAAATGTATCAAAAATCCCTTCAAAAAGCCGTGGTCCTTGAATTACCCGGTCCGGAAGGGTGAGTAATCCCTGTTGCAGTGTCAATAAATGAGCAGCAAGGTTTCCGCTGTCAACTGATGAAATATAAAGTGGTCTTAGTGGTTTAAGAGTTTGAGTATCGTACCAGTTAAAGAAATGGCCCCGATACCTTTCCATCGAATTCATTGAGATGAATGCATTTGAAGTTCTTGTGATAAGCTCACCGGCAAGTATATAGCCAAAATCATAAGCTGAAAGGTTCGCAAGGAGAGAAAGTCCGATATTGGTTGGAGATGTCCGGTGGGCAGTTACCGAGACTGGATGTTCCTGGTGGTTATCGGGGGGAAGCCAGTTATCTTCCGGCCCTGTAAAAGTTTCAAAAAATGACCAGGTCTTACGGGATAAGCTTCTGAGAAAACTGAATTGTCTTTCTGTCAGTTTTGCCTCAGGTGATCTTACAGGTATGCTGATCCACCATGCAACACCCGGAAAAATAAACCATAATCCCAAAATTGGCCAGACCATTAAAAGTGTGACAGGGAAAAAAATCTTAAGTAAAATTGCGGAAATGATAGCCAGAAATGGTGATATCCACATTGTTCGGAATGATTCAATCAGATTGAACCTGGCATGGGATTCACCACTCGTTGTTGAATTCCATTCGAGAAGTCGTTTCTTTGAGATAATCAATCTCCAGCATGTCATCAGAATTACCCTCAAGCTGTAAAAAGCCTCATAAGGAAGGCTCATAAGGATAAAAGCCGACTGGGATATTTGCCTTACAACCAGTTGTTTGGTCGCCTTAAAATGTTGTATCAGCTTAACCTCCTCCGGCTTATGAAACAGGTAAACGACATAATTAATTATTGGAGGAATAAAAATAATTAAGATCACAACCAGAGTCCAGAACCATGGTGATGCCAAAATAGTCCACCCTGATAATAAAAGTAATGTCAATGCTAAGGGAATAAGGCTTCTCCTGAGGTTATCCAGAATTTTCCACCACGATAACAGCGACAACGGATTTTTACGGGAGGAGCCATTTATCCCGGGTAAAATCGGAAGCAACCAGGGCAGCAATTGCCAGTCTCCTCTTATCCAGCGCGATCTGCGGTTTACGTCTGTCCTGTAACTTGAAGGATACTCTTCAAACAGGAGAACATCGCTTAGCAAACCCGATCGTGTATAACAACCTTCAAGAAGGTCATGACTCAGTATTCTGTTTTCCGGAAACCGGTCCTTGAGAGTTTGTTCAAAGGAGTCAACATCGTATATCCCTTTGCCTATGAAAGACCCTTCACCAAAAAGATCCTGATAGACGTCCGATATAGCCCTGGTATAAGGATCTATGCCTGGCTCATTACCAAAAAGCTTTGCATATTTTGAACGGTTAGTTCCGGGTAAACTAACAGCAACCCTTGGTTGAAGTATCGTGTATCCGTCTGTAACACGGCGTTTTTTTGCATTGTAAAACGGTTTGTTCAGAGGATGTGACATTGCCCCGATAAACTGACGTGCTGAATCACGCGGCAATTGAGTATCAGAGTCAAGTGTAATCACATATTTGATTTTTTTTAGAAACTGTGTATTCCCAACAATAACCGAAAACAATTCTTCAGGGCCTCCGCGCAGCAGGGAATTCAAATCTGAAAGCTTTCCCCTCTTCCGTTCATAACCCATCCATATCCGGTCATTTGGATTCCACTTTCGCGGACGATGAAAGAGAAAAAATGTATCCCTGTTTTCTCCCTGATATTTTTCGTTTAGTTCTGTTATTTTACTGCTGATCAATTGGATAAGATCATCATCTTCATCAAGCTTTTCATGTACTGAATCTTTAAAATCAGTCAGAAGCCCATAATGGAGATTTTTATCCCGATTTGCCAGAAAACGAACCTCCAGAGCTTCTACCAGATCTTCTATGTTCTGATTGTTTAAAAGCATGGCAGGAATAACAACTATTGATCTTGATTCCGGTGGTATCCCTTTTGAATAATCCAGTCGTGGCAATGGGGAAGGGTTGACCAGCAAGGTCGACAACAGGTTAACAATAGCTATTGACAGATAACTGGTACAAAATGCCAGCAGAAAGCCAAGGAGCCAGAGATGCCAGTTCCCAATTCCATCACTTTGAGATTTTTCCAACAGGCACCAGCACAAGATAACCGTTAATAAAATGATCGAGCCCAGATAGAATAACAGGGGACCCCGGGCAAGCATATTTATTAATGTGGATTTAATAGTCCTTTTTGATTTTGAAAGATGTTCAAGCTGAGAAAGACCTTTGCCAATCAGATAAAATCCTACATGAGCTTTACGGTCCTGCTGACCATTTAGTTCAGCTCCCTTTTTTGCCAGTGATATAGCTTTCTGAGCCACTTCAATCTCAGAAAAACTACTTTTTTTCGCAACCTTTTCAATTATATGACGATAATGATCCCTGGTCTTAAAATCCATTAATTTGTATGCATCGACAGGGTCGCCTCGCAGGACATTTTCTACATGACTCATCGTTTCAACGAATTCACGCCAGTCCAATGAACTCAGGAAGCGAAGGCTGCCGATGCTGTTACTGATTGAAACCTGATCTGCAGCCTGTTGCTGGTTTCCATACTGAATCAACTGCACAGTTGTCTGATTTGATTCGTAGAGACGTTGTTCAATCCACGTCAATGGAAAAGCAAGGGCGGGACTTTGCCCCTGTAATCGTCTTACAAATTCTGAGACAAAAGGTGTCGACATTGGAGGATCTGACCTTGCCATATCAGCAATTATAAGGATCAGACTCTTTGGATCCCTTTCAGCTGTCTCTATCATTTTATCTGCCCAGAAATCTGCAAGATCCCTGTCTGTTCTTCCGGCAGCCACCCTCACAGCAACGCGTCGCAGGTTCTCAATGAGAGCCAATCGCAACATTATGGGAATAGCCCACAATTCGCCAAGTTTCAGAGGTTTTATTGTTTGATATGCAGCTACAAAACGACGCAGGCTTTCCGGATCTATATGTCCCTCGCCATGAGATATAATTTCATTTGCAATATGGTAAACGCGGGGAAGACCGGCAGACGGACCATTCAGTAATCGTGGAAGTTCCTTGCTATAACCCTTCGGCAAATGTCTTCTTCCTGTACGTATCTGCTCTTCAATTAAATAAAAATTATCCAGCAACCATTCACCTGCAGGTGTAATTTGCCGGCTGGCTTTTACCGCTTCTGATATGATATCATGCACTTCAAGAAGTACAGCTTCGTTTTCAGCAAGACGGGAAAGAAGATGCTGGTCAGGTTCAACTTTTAGTCCAATGAGATGTAAGCCTGCCAATACCTTGCCATATTGCTCCATCTGCTCGGTACTGAATAATTCCGAACGCAACGGCGGCTCACCATCAGCATATTTTTGAGAGAGGTCCTTGTCCCAGAGATGAGTTTTTAAGAGATGTATCGATTCATTAATAATGGAAGGTACTATCTTCATGTATTCCAGCTACTTTAAGAATATTTTTGCATCTGAGATTGTAAAAAAAAACAGAGAACGCTTTATCAGATTATTTTCAACCCCAAGTTTAATTATACCAGATCTGATAATTGTTATATAACTCTGTAAAAGATTTACATAATTCACACCTCAGGAACGGTACTCCAATACGTAATTCACTGAATGATTTCATTACCGGCAGGCAAATTCTATCCTTATTTTTACCAGATTTAATATCCTGCTTATCCTAAGGTTTTTATCAAAGTTGGTTTTAATAGCAGGTCATGCATTCGTATGTCCTTGAATATTTTAATTATTTTTGTGACCCGGACCAGAGCTCCGGGACTTTTATCTTATAAACTATGGAGATCGTTTTTCTTGGTATTCTGATATTGCTCAATGGTTTCTTCTCACTATCTGAAATAGCATTGGTGTCGTCCAAAAAGTCAAGATTGGAACAATTTAAGGCAGAAGGGAAAAAAGGTGCCGTAACCGCGTTAAAGCTCCTTGGCAATTCCGAAAACTTTCTCTCGGCTATTCAGGTGGGAATTACATTTATCGGGATAATTACCGGCGTCTACGGAGGTATTAATATAGCTGACGATATTGCCCCGTTCTTTGCACAGTTTGAAATATTCAGACAATCTGCCGAAGAAATTTCCCTTTCGGTAACAATCCTGTTTATAACATACTTTTCAATAGTTATCGGAGAACTCGTTCCAAAAACTGTTGCATTAAGTAATCCTGAGAAGATTGCAGTCGTTATTGCTCCTGCAGTATATTATTTCAGTTCTCTCTTTTTTCCGGTTATAAGGTTCCTTTCTGGTTCAACTTCGTTGATAAATAAATTTCTTGGCATTAAGAAGCGGTCAGAGCAGTTGACTGAAGCTGAGTTAAGACAAATGATCAGAATTGCCTCAAATGAAGGAATAATTGAGAAAGAACAGAACTTAATGCACGAAAGGGTATTTTATTTTTCTGATAAAAGAGCCAGACACATCATGACGCATCGTACGGCGGTTGAGTGGATTGACCTGAAACAACCGGCCGGAATTGTCAGAGCCGATATTCTGAAGGCTCATCACAGTAAACTTGTATGCTGTAGGGGTAATATTGACAACATTACCGGCATACTCTACCAGAAAGACTACCTTCTGGCTATAACCTCAAATCCTGATGTGCAGGTCGCGGAATTACTGACTGAACCGTTATTCATCCCCGAAAATTCTGATGCTTACAAAGTGCTGAGTACATTTAAATCAAAACAGTTACATTTTGGAATTGTAGTAAATGAATACGGAAGCACTGAAGGTATCATTACTCTGCACGACATAATGGAAAACATTGTCGGGGAGATTCCGGAAGAGGGAGAATCTGAGGAACCTGATATTTTTATCAGGGATGATAAATCAGTTCTTTTAAGTGGTGATGCCCCTATAGAAATGATGGAGGGAATAATTGAAGGATTTGTCATTGACTTTGAAAAAATTGACTATTCAACAGTTGCGGGTTTTGTTATTGACAATCTGAGGAAGATTCCACAGGTTGGTGACAAATTTGAATACTCAGGATATATTATCGAAATAGTGGATATTGACGGGAACAGAATTGATAAATTGCTTATCACGAAAAAATAAGCACAAACTGCTATCTGTAAGAAACCAATATGATGGTAAATACAGACAGAATAAAAAAATCTGCCCGGAAATTTCCGGGCAGATCAGAGCGGGAAACGGGGGTCGAACCCGCGACCCTCAGCTTGGGAAGCTGATGCTCTACCACTGAGCTACTCCCGCAAAACTTTATTAAAATCACCTGCAAAAATAACAAATTGTCTTTTCCTATTGCAATTACCGGTCAAAAAAAGAAAAATTCTGAAATAAGGCCAGGCTTCCGGTAAAAGTCATAAAAGAATAGAGATAATCTGGCAAACTGATCCCGATGAACCTGAATAAGGAAACGGCAGTTTAAAAAACCTCTTTTCAATCATTTTTAGCTAACTTTGGAGCCGTTTTCGAAAAAGAATTTATGAACGCAGAAATTATAACCATAGGCGACGAGCTTCTTATAGGTCAGACCATTGATACAAACTCGGCATGGATGGGAGCGGAGATGAGCAGCGCAGGATTCGATGTAGGCCGCAGGGTATCTGTCCACGACAGAAGGGAAGATATCCTGAAAGCTCTTGAAGATGTGACCGGGAAAGTTGATGTTGTACTGATAACCGGCGGTCTCGGGCCTACCAGCGACGACATCACAAAGCCGGTTTTATGCGAATTCTTTGATACTAAACTGGTTGTTAATGATGAAGTACTGTCGATGGTCACCGGAATGATGGCCAGGAGGAATATCGGGCTGAATGAGAACAACAGAAAACAGGCAGAAGTACCCGGATCGTGCAGGGTCCTGACAAATGCCCGCGGGACAGCTCCTGGAATGTGGTTTGAAAAGAATGGTACGATCTTCATTTCAATGCCGGGCGTACCCTCCGAGATGAGATATATAATGACACAGCACGTGCTGCCCCGACTAAAAAAACGATTTACATCACAGGTTATAATTCATAAGAACATTATGACCTATGGCACATACGAAGCAAAGCTTGCTGAGTTACTGACAGATTTTGAAGCTTCTCTTCCGGAAAATATAAGGCTTGCATACCTTCCTTCATCAGGTGTTATCAAACTGCGGCTCACCGGAACCGGAAAAGAGACGGATTCACTTCAAAAGGAGATCGATCGGCAGGTAAAAGAACTCCACAGATATATTGATGAATATATCTTTTCAGAAGATGAGGAGCCCCTTGAAGCAGTGGTCGGCCGGCTGCTGCGCAGCAAAAAGGCAACACTCTGCACGGCTGAAAGCTGTACGGGCGGCAAAATTGCCCATATGATTACTAGCATTCCCGGTAGCTCCGATTACTTCAAAGGGTCTGTCGTAGCTTATGATAATAGTGTCAAAATCAATTTACTCGGCGTCGAAAAGAATTTAATAGAAAAATACGGGGCTGTTAGTGAGCCAGTTGCAAAAAAGATGGCTGAAGCAGCTGCCCGCCTCCTTAAAACTGATTTTGCTGTTGCCGTGACAGGTATAGCCGGACCCGGGGGAGCTACACCGGATAAACCTGTCGGAACCGTGTGGATCGCTGTGTCGTCAGTAGTCAACACCATAACCAAAAAATACGTGTTTGGGAATGAAAGAGTTATTAACATCGACCGATTTTCCACCAGTGCGCTTAACCTGCTCAGACAGCAGATAATCAGCCAATAACATGGTAAAACAGCGTTGTTAAAAAAAAGTATCTCAATTATTTGGTTAATCCGATAAAAATCACGTATTTTGCGCTTCATTTAAAAAAAGAGAAAGCTTATTTAAGAAGTAAAAAAGATATCCATGTCAAAAATTTGTCAGGTCACAGGGAAGAAAGCGATGGTGGGAAACAACGTCTCACATTCAAAAAGAAGGACGAAGAGGAAATTCTATCCCAATCTCTTTACAAAAAGATATTATCTTCCTGAAGAGGAGAGATGGATAAGACTTAAAATTTCAGCATCGGGTATCCGCCTTATAAGCAAGAGAGGATTATCTTCGGTAATGAAAGAAGCAAAAGAAAAAGGTTATATTTTGAATTATTAATAAAGGGCTAACAGATGGCAAAGAAGGCTAAAGGGAACAGACAGCAGGTAATTCTGGAATGTACCGAACATAAAGAGAGTGGTATGCCAGGTACATCAAGGTATATTACCACAAAAAACAGGAAAAATACTCCCGACCGTATGGAAAGGAGAAAATACAATCCTGTCCTGAAGAAATACACACTTCACAGAGAAATAAAGTAAAACGATCATACCATGGCAAAGAAAGTTGTTGCAGCAATGAAGTCCGGTTCGGGTAAACTGTTTACCAAATGCATTAAAATGACCAGGTCAGATAAATCCGGAGCCTACCTGTTTAAAGAGGAAGTTGTTCATAATGATCATATTAAAGATTTTTTCTTAAAGAAATAACATTAAAATTCTTTAAAGATATTCAGAGCTTTCTTCCGGTTTGAAGAAGGCTTTTTTTATCTTAACGTTTTATTAAATTAAATTTCTGAAATGGGTTGGCTGGGTTTTATCGGGAAAGAAAAAAAAGAGAGTCTTAACAAAGGACTCGAAAAAACCAAAGAGAACGTCTTCACCAGATTATCGAGGGCTGTCGCCGGCAAATCGAAGGTTGACGAGGATGTCCTTGACAATCTCGAAGAGGTCCTTGTATCTTCTGATGTGGGAGTAACTACCACACTTAGAATAATTGAACGTATAGAAGCCAGGGTTCAGAAAGATAAATTCCTGAACGTAAATGAATTAAACAGGATACTTAAAGAAGAGATTGTGGCACTTCTTGAAACAAACGGATCTGAAGCAGCAGATGATTTTTCAGGACCGGTGGCAAAAAAACCATATGTAATCATGGTGGTAGGGGTTAATGGTTCGGGCAAGACAACAACAATAGCAAAACTCGCCCATCTTTATAAGACCGCCGGTAAAAAGGTACTCCTCGGGGCCGCCGATACATTCAGGGCTGCGGCCATAGAACAGCTTCAGATATGGGCCGACAGGACAGGAGTTACAGTTGTAAAACAACAGATGGGCTCCGATCCGGCATCAGTTGCCTTTGACGCTGTCAGATCGGCAGTTTCAGGTGGCTATGATGTTGTAATAATTGACACTGCCGGCCGCCTTCACAATAAAATAAACCTGATGTCGGAGCTCTCCAAAATAAAAAGGGTTATGGAAAAAGTGATGCCCGATGCCCCCCATGAGGTACTCCTGGTTCTTGACGGCTCAACAGGACAGAACGCATTCGAACAGGCAAAACAGTTTACCGCTGCTACCAATGTTACTGCCCTGGCCATCACAAAACTCGACGGAACAGCTAAAGGAGGGGTGGTGATCGGCATCTCCGATCAGTTCAAAGTGCCGGTAAAATATATCGGTATAGGCGAAAAACTTGATGACCTTCAGATTTTTAACCGGTATGAGTTTGTTGATTCACTATTTTCAACCGGGCAGTAGAATTCTCTCAGATTGTGGGTTTCATCCTGAATGAATAACCGTAAAATCAATATTGTCACACTGGGGTGCTCCAAAAACCTGGTCGACTCCGAAAAGCTGCTCAAACAGATCCAGGCAGACGGGTTTACCGTTGTTCACGATTCTGACGACACCGGGGCAGGAACGGTTATTATCAACACATGCGGATTTATAAACGATGCCAAAGAAGAAAGCATTGACACCATACTACGATTTGTAAAGCTGAAACAGAATGGACGGATTAATAATCTGTATGTTATGGGTTGCCTTTCAGAAAGATACATGGAAGCCCTGAAAACAGAGATCCCTGAGGTCAAAAAATATTTCGGGGTAAACAATATTGAAGATATTTTAAAGGAACTGGGGATAAATGAGAAGAGGGATCTTACCAATGACAGAATACTTACCGGTCCCGGGCATTTTGCCTACCTTAAAGTCTCCGAAGGATGTGACCGGAGCTGTTCATTCTGTGCCATCCCGCTGATAAGGGGGAAATGCATCTCGCGTCCGGTCGAAGACATAATCAGCGAAGCCCTCGTGCTTGCCGCCAAAGGTGTTAAGGAACTAATCCTTATTGCACAGGACCTGAGCTATTACGGCCTCGACCGGTACAGGACACAAAAGCTTCCGGAACTTCTGACAGAACTACTGAAGATCCGATCGTTTGAATGGATAAGGCTCCATTACCTTTATCCTGCCAACTTCCCTGCGGAACTCATTACATTAATGAAAGAGAATCCCAGGATCTGCAGGTATATTGACATCCCTGTTCAGCATATTACTGATAATATGCTGTCTCTCATGAGGCGGTCCCATGACCGGCAGGAAACTGAAAATCTTCTTACCCTCATCAGAAAAGAGCTTCCGGATGCAGTAATAAGAACGACTCTTATCGCAGGCCATCCCGGGGAAACGGAGGAGGAGTTTTCAAAACTCAGGGAATTTGTTGCAGCTTTCAGGTTTGACCGGCTTGGAGTATTTCCATACTCGCATGAGGAGGGAACATACGCTTTTGAAAACTACCAGGATGACATTGATCCCGAAATAAAAAATTCGAGGGTTGCAGAGTTGATGGAACTGCAGCAGGAGATAGCGGCCGGGCTGAATGAGGCCAGAACGGGTAAAATATTCAAAGTCGTGATAGACAGAAGGGAAGGGGAATACCATATAGGTCGTACAGAATATGACTCTCCTGAAGTCGACCAGGAGGTACTGGTTCCGGTTGAATACGATCTCTCGCCCGGACAATTTTACCATATCCGGATCACCCACGTTTCCGGTTTTGACCTTTTTGGCGTACCGGTGTAAAGCTAATTACTTTCCGGAGGCTGACTCTGTAACGGTTGAGGAAGTTCCTTTTTCTTCTGTATCCTTATTTTGATCTCCGATTTGGCTGCATTGAATCCTACATGAATGATGTCTCCCTCCAAAAGGTCGGCCTTAATAAGCACTTCTGCCATAGGATCTTCGAGGTATTTCTGAATAGCTCTTTTAAGAGGCCTGGCTCCATAGTTCGCATCGAATCCCCTTTCAGCAATAAAATCTCTTGCTGCCGGAACAATCTTAAGCTGATATCCAAGAGATCGCACCCTGTCGTAAAGCCCCTTCAGTTCAAGGTCAATTATTTTATTTATCTCCTCTTTCCCGAGCGAATTAAACATTATAACATCGTCTATCCTGTTAAGAAACTCAGGTGCAAAGGTCTTCTGCAGAGCCTTCTGCAGGATACTTTTTGTCTGTTCATCCCTTGTGGCTTTTTTTGTGGATGTGTCGAATCCGATGCCATGGCCAAACTCGGCAATCTGCCTTGTTCCGATGTTTGATGTAAGGATCACAATTGTGTTTCTGAAATCAACACGGCGCCCCAGACTGTCGGTAAGCTGACCTTCGTCAAGTACCTGAAGCATAATATGAAATACATCGGGGTGAGCCTTTTCGATCTCATCAAGAAGTACAACTGAGTAGGGCTTTCTTCTGACTTTCTCGGTAAGCTGTCCGCCTTCTTCATAGCCGACATATCCGGGAGGTGCCCCGACAAGTCTTGAAACAGAGAATTTCTCCATATATTCGCTCATGTCGATCCTTATGAGATTGTCGGTGGTATCGAACAGAAATTTCGCCAGCACTTTTGCCAGCTGGGTCTTTCCGACTCCGGTAGGACCAAGGAAGATAAAAGTACCGATCGGTTTATTCGGGTCTTTCAGTCCGGCCCTGTTTCTCTGGATTGATTTTACCACTTTGTGTATTGCTTCATCCTGACCAATTACACTTCCTCTCAGCTCGTCGGCCATCTTCAGGAGCCTGGTGCCTTCAGTCTGGGCAATCCTCTGGACAGGAACCCCTGTCATCATTGCCACTACCTCTGCAACTTTTTCAGCATCAACGGTCTCCCTGTTTACGGCAAGCTCTTTTTCCCATTTTTTCTTTTCCAGGTCAATCAGGTCGAGAAGGTCTTTCTCGCGGTCGCGGAAACTGGCAGCTTTCTCAAAGTTCTGATTCTTGACTGCCATTATCTTCTCTTTTTTGGTCTCTTCGAGTTGTGTTTCGAGAGTAAGTATCCGTTCGGGCACAACAATATTTGAAATATGCACCCTGGAACCTGACTCGTCAAGAGCATCAATTGCCTTGTCGGGCAGGTGCCTGTCGGAAATGTAACGGTTGGTAAGTTTTACACACGCATCAATGGCATCATCGGTATAATTTACATTGTGATGCTCTTCATAACGTTCCTTGATATTGTGAAGGATATGAATTGTCTCTTCAATGGATGTAGGTTCCACTATAACCTTCTGGAACCTTCTTTCAAGGGCTCCGTCCTTTTCAATATGCTGCCGGTATTCATCCAGGGTTGTTGCCCCTATGCACTGGATCTCACCCCGGGCTAGTGCCGGCTTGAGCATATTTGCAGCATCCAGCGAACCTGTTGCTCCGCCTGCGCCGACTATTGTATGTATCTCGTCAATAAAAAGAATAATATTATCATTTTTCGACAATTCATTGAGGATGGCCTTCATCCTCTCCTCAAACTGCCCGCGGTATTTGGTACCTGCCACAATTGAAGCCAGGTCGAGTGCGACAACACGTTTATTAAAAAGGACCCTTGAGACATTCTTCTTTATTATTCTCAGGGCAAGTCCCTCAGCAATAGCCGATTTACCAACTCCCGGCTCACCAATCAGAACCGGATTATTCTTCTTTCTTCTTGAGAGAATCTGTGCAAGCCTTTCTATCTCACGTTCCCTTCCGACAACGGGATCGAGTCTTCCCTCTTCAGCAGCTTTAGTAAGATCGATTCCGAAGTTATCAAGAACCGGTGTATCCGACGAAGGTTTTGAAGAAGAAGGAGAGGGGGGCTGCCCTTTTCCCTGACCACCGTAAGACTGGCCTTCATCTTCCTCGTCCCTCGGGAAATCGGCCTTTGCCGAAGGTCCCTCGGCTTCAACCATCCGGCGAACCGTCTGGTAGTCAACATCAAGTTCCGAAAGGAATCTTGTGACAAGTGCATTCTCATCTTTCAGAATGGCCAAAAGAAGGTGTTCCGAATCTATTGTATTGCTTTTCAACGACTTTGCTTCAAGATATACAAGTTTCAGCACCCTTTCGGTACTTCTGAGCAACGGGATGACTTCATGATCTGCCACAGGAACGGGACTCTCAACCTTGATACTCTTCTCAAGGGAACTTTTCAGTACCAGAAGATCAATACCCTGGTTTAAAAGGATTTCTACCGCAACGCCTTCACCGTCTCTCAGTATCCCCAAAAAAAGATGCTCAGGGCTGATATGACTGTTCCCCAGCCTTATTGCTTCTTCTTTGCTGTAGCCAAGAATATCTTTTACTCTTTGCGAAAATTGTGAATCCATATTTTGTCTGGTCATTTAATGAATCTGATTAATCATATGTCAATGTGTCAGTCTTTATCCATGAAAGGGCAATAATCTGCAATTTCAAAGTTAAATCATACACAATTTATGTATGGCAATTTTCATGCCCATTTATAAACAATTAATGTTAACAATTCGACGTTATGAATGGTTAAAATTAACCAATAATTGACTATTTTCGTAATTCAAATCCCTTTATCGGGATTGTTTTCATATCTATTTAATTTATAATCTGTTATGTCAGAAAGAGAGAGGATTGTTCACGTAAATATTGAGGAGGAAATGAAATCGGCCTACATCGATTATTCGATGTCGGTGATTGTATCAAGAGCATTACCTGATGTAAGAGACGGTTTAAAGCCGGTTCACAGGCGTGTCCTTTTTGGCATGTCAGAACTTGGAGTGCTTTCGAACAGGCCATATAAAAAATCTGCCAGGATAGTAGGGGAGGTTCTTGGAAAGTTTCATCCTCATGGAGATTCTTCAGTATATGAAGCGATGGTCAGGATGGCCCAGGAGTGGTCCCTCAGATATCCGCTTGTTGATGGTCAGGGTAACTTCGGTTCCGTCGACGGCGATTCGCCTGCGGCCATGAGATATACCGAAGCAAGGCTTAAAAAGATTGCAGAGGAGACACTGTCGGACATCGATAAGGATACCGTTGATTTTCAGCCTAATTTCGATGATTCGCTGACCGAACCAACCGTTCTTCCGACCAGGATCCCCAACCTGCTTGTCAACGGGGCCTCCGGAATTGCTGTAGGGATGGCCACCAACATGCCGCCCCATAACCTTGGAGAAATTATTGATGCCACAGTTGCCTATATTGACAACAATGATATCACTGCGGAAGAGTTGTTACATTTTATAAAAGGACCCGACTTCCCGACAGGCGGCATAATATATGGTGAGCAGGGAATAAAAGATGCCTGCGAAACAGGCAGAGGCCGTATAATGATCAGGGCGAAAACTGAGATCGAACTTACTCATTCGGGAAGGGAGTGCATTGTGGTGACAGAAATTCCTTACATGGTCAACAAGGCCGAGATGATAAGGAAAATTGCCGATCTGATAAATGAGAAGAGGCTTGAAGGAATATCATATATAAATGACGAATCGGACAGGAACGGAATGAGGATCGTCATAATTCTGAAGAAGGATGCAAGCGCAAATGTGGTTCTCAATAATCTTTATAAATTATCATCACTTCAGACCTCATTCAGCGTGAACAATATAGCCCTTGTGAGGGGAAGGCCTAAAACCCTTAATACCAAGGACTTAATTGAACATTTTGTAAAACACCGGCACGAAGTAATACTGCGAAGGACAAGGTACGACCTTGACCAGGCTGAAAAACGGGCTCATATACTTGAAGGATTGATCATTGCAAGTGACAACATCGACGAAGTTGTCGCAATAATCAGGTCATCCAAAACACCTGATGAGGCCAGGGAAAGACTTATGGAAAGATTCGCGCTCAGCGAAATTCAGTCAAAGGCGATCGTGGAAATGCGCCTGAGGCAGCTGACCGGACTCGAACAGGAGAAGCTGAGAGCTGAGTACCAGGAGGTAATGGCTCTCATTGAGTACCTTAAAAGCGTTCTTGAAAGTATAGACCTTCAGATGAAAATTATAAAGGATGAACTCTTCGAAATAAAGGAAAAATATGGCGACAGGAGACGTACCGAAATCATCCCCAACGCCGAAGAGTTTAATCCCGAAGATTTCTACGCCGACGATGAAATGGTGATCACAATTTCCCACATGGGTTACATTAAAAGAACGCCACTGACCGAATTCCGCAGACAGAACAGGGGAGGAACAGGTGCAAAGGGAGGCACAACGCGTGATGAGGATTTTATTGAGCACCTGTATATTGCAACAATGCATAATACAATGCTTTTCTTTACACAGAAGGGGAGGTGCTACTGGCTGAAAGTCTACAATATTCCTGAAGGTTCGAGGACCTCAAAAGGGAGAGCCATGCAGAACCTGATAAACATTGATCCGGATGAAAACGTTAAGGCATTTATAAATGTGAAGAATCTTAATGATGCGGAATATATAAACAACAACTTCATTGTTCTTTGTACTACTAAAGGCATTATTAAGAAAACATCGCTCGAAGCTTATTCAAGACAAAGGGCAAATGGCGTTAACGCCATAACGGTAAGAGAAGGTGATGAACTTCTCGAGGCCAGAATGACCAACGGGAAACACCATATCATGCTGGCAGTAAAATCGGGCCGTGCAATCAGATTCCCTGAAGCGTCTGTACGACCGATGGGCCGTACAGCCTCAGGTGTACGTGGAATAAGACTTGCTGATGATTCTACTGATCTTGTTGTAGGTATGATCACAGTGGAGAATAAGGAGAAAGATGTTCTTGTCGTCTCCGAAAAAGGGTATGGTAAACGATCCGAAATAGAGGATTACAGGATAACCAACAGGGGCGGAAAAGGAGTAAAAACAATTAATATCACGGAGAAAACTGGTTACCTTATTGCGCTGAAAGATGTTACCGACAATCATGACCTTATGATCATAACTCAATATGGCAATATCCTGCGTAGTCCGGTATCAGCTCTCAGAATCATGGGAAGAGCAACACAGGGAGTCAGACTTATCAATCTTCGTGAGAGCGATATTATAGCATCAGTGGCCTGTGTGCTGGTGAATGAAGATGAACAGAATGAGGGTCTGCCTGAGTCAAATGAAGAAAATAATAATTATGCCAAGGAAATTGGCAAAGAATTTGATGATTAATAAGTAATATTATAAATTTGGGAAATTTTTAAACCGTAATTAAAACAAATTAAAGTTATAATCATGAAAAAATTATTACTGCTATTTGCAGCTGTTAGTATCTCATTATCGGCTATGTCCCAGAAGGGAAAAGTAACGAGTGCACTTAGTCTGATCGATCAGGGTATTCTGGATAAAGCCAAGGAAGCGATTGATGAAGCCATGGTTAATGAAAAATCGAAAGATTGGTTCAATACTTATTTCGCTAAGGGAAGATTATGCCAGGCTGTTTTTGAATCAGAAAATCAGGCTTATAAATCTCTTTGTGCCGATCCTCTGAGTGAAGCTTATGCATCATACCAGAAAGCAATGGAACTCGATACAAAAGGGGGTATGAAAAAGAGAATCATTACCAACATGATCTATAATTCTCTTGCCCTCGATCTTTATAACCAGGGAAGTGCTCAATTTACAGTAAAAGATTATAGTGGAGCTCTTAAGTCATTTGAGACACAGATTACAATCACTGAAAGTGATAATTATGCAGGGACCATTGATACGGGTATGTATTATAACGCAGGTCTTGCTGCAGTGAACGCCGGTAAACATCAGGAAGCTATCAGATTTTTTGAAAAATGCGCCGAGTTGAAATATGAAGGTGTTACCCCATATTTCCAGATAAGCGAAGCTTACCTTGCACTGGGAGATACCGTTAAGGCTGAGTCTGTTCTTACCGGACTTGAAGGTAAATTCCCGGGTAACAAAAATGTAAAACTCAATCTTATAGACCTTTATATAAAGAGCGGGAAGAATGATGAAGCACTGAGACTACTTGGAGAAGCAAAAACTTCCGATCCGTCAAATTTCAGCCTCTATTTTGCTGAAGGTATAATTTTCCTTAACCAGCTTAAATACGACGAAGCTATTGTCAGCCTTGAGAAATCAGTTCAGCTTAATCCCGATGTATTTGAAACACAATACGGAGTTGGAGCAGCCTATATAAACAAAGCTTCAGAAATGTTTACAAAGGCTAATGATATCATGGATGTTAATAAGTATAGTGCTGCAATCGATGAAGCAATGCTCATCTTCGCAAAAGCACTCCCTTACATGGAAAAAGCTGATCAGATTAAACCCGACGATATTGATACAATGAGAAGCCTGAGGGAACTCTACTACAGACTTAAAATGACCGACAAATACAATGCGGTTAAAGAAAAACTCGACAAACTGGATCAGGGACAATAGTAAACGACAGGGGGTCACTTTATAAAATTATGATCCTGACAATAAACAAAAAAACTCTTCCTGAAAATACGGGAAGAGTTTTTTATTTTAAACCTGAAGATTTATTCCATTTATCATGAGACTTCTCCTTATATATCTGATATTCTTTACATTACTGGTATATGGCTGTACAGAAAAGGAGAAAATAACTCCTGAACCTCCGGGGAAGATCATTATTCTTATGTATCACCGGCTGACAACCGGAGAGGCAGGGAATACATATGAACGCAGCGTGACTGATTTCAGGGAAGATATGGAATATCTGAAAAGGAATAATATTAATGTAATTGATTTCAATGATCTTGAAGAAATTTCGGTTTCAGGTAAGATGCCTCCTGGTAACAGCGCAATAATTACCTTCGACGATGGTGACCATTCCTGGTATACCCAGGCAAAACCTTTGTTGCTTGAGTTTAAATACAGAGCTACATTTTTTCTCTGGACCTATAAGATCGGGCAGAATTCATTCCTAAGCTGGCAGGAAATTGAGGATATGAGCTACTATACATTACCTGGAGGAATTAACCCTTTCAAATTCGGATCCCATACTTTCTCGCATCCGTACCTTTATGCCAGCAGGACCAGCTTCAGCAGCGAGACAGAGTATAATTCATTTCTTGATTATGAGCTGAGGGAATCAAAAGCAATTATTGATTTACATTCACCGGTACCGGTTTCAGTCCTTGCTTTACCTTATGGAGATGGAGCAGGAGATGAAGATATTAAAGCGGCTGCACTCCGGAACGGATATAAATTTATCAGAACATCAGTTCATGCAGCAATTGAAAATGCTGATATGGATCTTCTGGTTTTGCCAAGTCTGCCGATGCTCGATGTGACAAACTCCGACGAAATAGGGTATTTCCTTAATCAATAACAGGAATCCGTCAGTTTTCAATTTATCCCCGATAGGGCAGTGTAACTTCCGGTCATATTTACTTCTGATAATAACCTAAAAATTTTCTATTTGACATAATATTAATTATAGGGTTTTTCCAGCAAATTCCGTTCAGCTCCGCTGATTGACATAAAATCAGATATAGTGTCTGTGTAACAGACCTATATCGGCAACGATTTTATGTCAAAGGAATTTGCGGCTAATTGAATTGCTTTCCCCAGCAAATTCCGCTCAGCTCTGCTGATTGACATAAAATCAGATATAGTGTCTGTGTAACAGACCTATATCGGCACGATTTTATGTCAAAGGAATTTGCGGCTAATTGAATTGCTTTCCCGGCAAATTCCGCTCAGCTCCGCTGATTGACATAAAATAAGATATAGTGTCTGTGTAACAGACCTATATCGGCAACGATTTTATGTCAAAGGAATTTGCGACTAATTGAATTGCTTTCCCAGCAAATTCCGCTCAGCTTTGCTGATTGACATAAAATCAGATATAGTGTCTGTGTAACAGACCTATATCGGCACGATTTTATGTCAAAGGAATTTGCGACTAATTGAATTGCTTTTCCAGTAAATTCCGCTCAGCTCTGCTGATTGACATAAAATCAGATATAGTGTCTGTGTAACAGACCTATATCGGCACGATTTTATGTCAAAGGAATTTGCGGCTAATTGAGTTATTCTCAGGAAATATGCCGTATCTCTTCCTTTATCCTCTGAATATGTCCCCGTCCGAGACCTTTTACTTCACAACCCAGCTGAAAATAGCGCCTGATCTTATCGTCAGACAGAATTCCAAAACAATCTATTATTGCCGCCGGTTTGCCGATTGATTTCAGAACCTCATCAGGATTCAGATCCAGGTAAATTTTGTGAGGAACGGCAAGTACCACGGCATCTGCATCGTAAAGAGCCTTATCAAGATCCGGTTCAATTCTTATCTCCTGCAACTTCTCCTGGTTACGGAAAAATCTCGATTTACTCTCACCGGCTGCCGGATAAGTGTCCTGCTGCTCAAATTCCCACCAATGTTCAACATAAGGATCATGGACTTTTATTTCGGCGCCCATCTCGGCAAGTTTCCTGATGACAATTTCAGAACCGCTGTACCGTGTATCGCCCACATCTTCTCTGTAAGCAGCGCCAAGAACCAGTACATCGGCAGCTGCAATCGGTCTTCCCATGTTGCGAAGCGCATCTCTTACAAGCTGTCCGACATGCAGACCACGGGTGTCATTTATATCAATTGCCAGAGGTGTTATCTTGAAAATATCATCCTCAAAACCAAGTATATGCTTATATGCCCAAACGCCAAGGCCGCCATCTTTCGGAAGACAGTATCCTCCGACTCCCGGTCCCGGGAAAATAATATTGCTGTGTGTGGGTCTGACTTTAATTGCTTTTATGACTTTTATAAGGTCGACTCCATTTCGTTCTGCATAGAGGCTCCATTCATCCAGAAATGCAAGGATAGTAGCCCGGTAACTGTTTTCGACTATTTTGGCAGTCTCCGATTCAATCGGCCTGTCCATCACTGTCAGCGGATACTTGTCAGTATTAAGTACTTCATTAAGGAATTTTACCACCCGGTTCTTAGCCTCCTCATTTATCCCGCTGCATACTCTCCAGAAATCACGGATACTGGCAACATAGTTACGTCCCGGCATCACTCTCTCATAGCTGTGAGCGAGCAGCGGATCTGATTCAATACCCCTGCTTCTGAAAACTTTTTTCATTATCGGATATGCAACCTGTTCGGTAGTACCCGGAGCCACAGTTGTCTCGATAAGAACCAGGGCTTCGGGCATAATATGCTCAGCAATCACATGCAACGAAGCTTCCAGTGCTTCCATGTCAGCCTGGCCATTCCTCACATTCCCAAGATCCTCCTTTATATAATCGCACTGAACATCAACCACAACAACATCAGCCAGCTTAAGCACATCGTATGTATAGGTGGCTATCAGTGTCTTCTTTTCAATAACACACCGTGCAATCATGGGATCGACTTCCGGATCTTCTGCCTTAACAGGCGACGTCCCCCTGTTCAACATCGGGATCTTCCAGTAGCTTCGTACACTCGGACGCTGCATACCAATTACAAATTTAGAGGGCTGACCATCCGCATCAACAGTATCGGCTACTATCGCAGCCATCACGGCGCCGACAAATCCCACACCCATGACAACAACAATCTCGCGGTTTTTGGTTCTCTCCTGATCAACTCTTTCTTTCAGGTTCTTAAATTCATTTTTGTAATCCTCAGGCTTTGGCAAAGGGAATTTTTCCCCGCCCGGACTAACCGAATATTGCTCATTCATAGTTCTTATATATTTGGTAAATTATTCATAACAAACTGATATTTTGTATAATAAAAAACAAAATATTCCTTATAAAGTATCAAGGATATCTTTAATAATAGTGTCAAAATCCATTCCCCCGTTGGATGTCGGAGAATATCCAAGTATTACTATTATCAGCTCTTCGTCCGGAAGCAGAAATATCCTTTGTCCGTCGTGTCCCACACACATATACATATCTTCCGGTGCCGAAGGCAGGCTTTTTCCCCTGTTAAGCCAGAAGAAAGATCCATATTCACCGTTACTGGCCGAAGCCGGGGTCCTGGAATAATCAACCCAACCCACGGGTAAGATCCTTTCTCCGTTAAAAACACCGTCATTCTGGTACAGTAATGCAAATCGTGCATAATCCCTGGCAGTAAGATACAGGTAGGACGATCCGATCAATGTACCTTCCGGATCGACCTCAAGAACGGCATTTCTGATACCTGTCTTGTTAAAAAGCTCATTATGAATAAATTGATAATATTGCGTATCGCTATCAAACTTTTTTCTAAGGATATAACTGACAATATTTGTTGTTCCGGATGAATAGTACCACTTTGTTCCGGCAGGATATTCCATGGGCTGTTCAAGGGCAAACCGGCTCATATCACTCTCACAGTGAAGCATTACCGTTACGTCGGATCTGTTGCCGTAATCTTCGTTCCATTTCAGTCCGCTCTGCATCTGCATAAGATCATTGAGAGTAATATTTTTCCTCTCATCCCCCTCCCACTCTTCAAGTCCGGTTTTCGCGTAAATATCTGTTTTACCGTCCCTTACCATTATTCCTATCATTGCATTGACGAAGCTTTTTGCCATCGACCAGCTCAGGAATCTGGTTTCCATGTTAAATCCGGGCTTATAAGTTTCAACAACAGGAATGCCTTTATGAAGAACAAGGAAGGCAAATGCATTTCCGTTATACCCGTTTTCGCTCATCATCTTTTTGGATATCTCTTCAAGGGCTTGCTTATCGATACCGGTCGAAATACTATCCGGCAGAATGTCTCCCATTGGCCAGGGAATAGTATCTCTTGAATATCCGGGTTCATCAGTCTCAGGGAACTTAATATCACGCAGTTCCTCTTCGGGTGTATCCCTCAGAAGTGTGGCTCCAAAGCCCTCGCGGTAAATAGCTTTCGATTTGCCCCACAGGAAGCGGCTTTCAACACTTTTTTCAGCAAAATTTACCTTGTTAGTGGTAAACTTTATAAATGAAAAGTTAAGGTCAGTATTTTCCACACTTTCAGGATCCCTCCCGGATACAAAAACATCTGAACAAAGATTTTTTGCAGCATACCCGGTAATTATCGGAAGCAGCGAATTAAGATAAATCGCAGCTCCAATAACTGCAGCGCCCAGAATGAGCGCAAAAGCTGAAAGAATTCTTTTCCCGGTCATAATTTCATTTTTTGGTAAGGATAATGTAAAAATCGGATTTTTTCGGGCAAATACCAGACTCCCCGAACAAAAATTTACATTGTTTCTTTCAATAATCTGAATTTTCTTATATTCATCCGGGCTAATGCCTTAAAACAACTCAGAAAACAAGATATTATGATCCAGATAGATAAATCCACGCTCGAATTTCTGTCCGACCTTAAACTTAACAACGACAGGGAATGGTTTTCAAAAAACCGCAGCAGGTATGAGTCGGCCAGGAAAAACTACGAATTATTTGTTCAGGCAGTTATTGACAGGATATCTGCTTTTGATCCTGATATCAGGGGACTTGGTGTTCAAAGCTGCACGTACAGAATAAACCGCGATATCCGGTTCACCAATGACAAGACACTTTACAAAACCCACCTGGGTGCCTTCATTGTAAAAGGCGGAAAAAAATTTGGCGACAGGTATGCCGGGTATTACGTGCATGTCGAGCCTGAAAATAACAGTATGATAGCCGGAGGTGCATATATTCCCCCGATGCCGTGGCTGACCGCCATCAGGGAAAAAATTGATGAACAGGGTGACAGGCTTATGAGAATTCTGAACGATAAGGAGTTTGTGAATTTTTACGGAAATATCGAGGGTGAAAAACTGAAAAGTGCTCCCAGGGGTTTTACCAACGGGCATCCATATATTGATTTACTTAAGATGAAAAGCTTTCTGGTCACGAAAATGATATCCGACAGCGGGATCTTAAGCAAAGATGCATTTGATCTGATTATAGAAGCATCGAGGATAATGAAGCCTCTTAATTATTTTCTGAACGAATATTAGTTAAGAGGAGTACTTTCCGGATGATGATAAGCCCGGTCCGGATCTGCTGCGGAGGATAGTGAATCAAAAGTTTCTCTGAACAGGTATCTTCCTCATTCTCAGATTCAAAGGGGTAATTTCAAGATATTCATCATCCTTGATCTGTTCCATCGACTCCTCAAGTGAGAATTTTAACTTCGGGGCTATTTTGAGACTCTCATCCGAGCCTGAAGCCCTCATGTTAGTCAGTTTTTTGCCTTTTACTACGTTGACTTCAATATCTCCCGGACGGGTGTACTCCCCTATCACCTGGCCTTTGTAGACATTTTCTCCCGGATCGATATAAAATCTTCCCCTGTCCTGAAGCCTGTCAATTGCATAGCCGGTTGCCATTCCCTGTTCAAGCGATATTATGGATCCGGTCTGTTTTGGCATCAGATCGTCGCCTTTATATTTATCGTAACCTCTGAACCTGTGATGCATAACAGCCTCTCCTGATGTGGCTGTAAGCATATTGTTCCTGAGTCCGATCAGGCTCCTGGCCGGAATGTCGAATTCGAGGTGCACCAGGTCGCCTTTGGGCTCGATGGTAGTCATCTCTCCCTTCCTCATCGTTACGAGTTCAATTGCCTTCCCCGACACATCAGCAGGAACATCAATAGAAAGAGTTTCGTATGGTTCTGTTTTGACACCATTTGCCTCCTTTAGTATCACCTTTGGTTTCCCGACCTGGAATTCATATCCTTCGCGTCTCATTGTCTCGATGAGGATTGAGAGATGAAGTATTCCCCTCCCGTAGACATTGAATGTATCTTCCGATTTTGTCTCTTCTACTTTCAGTGCCAGGTTCTTCTCAGTTTCTCTTAATAGCCTGTTTCTCAGGTGTCTTGATGTCACAAATTTTCCTTCTTTACCAAAGAGCGGCGAATTGTTGATTGTAAACACCATGCTCATTGTCGGTTCGTCGACCTCGATGCGTGTTAAGGCTTCGGGTGCCAGCAAATCGGCAAGGGTATCTCCTATCTCAAAATCCTCCAGCCCGATAACGGCACACAAGTCACCGCATCTTACCTTTTCGGTTCTGATCCTTCCCAGACCCTCAAAAACATATAGCTCCTTGACCTTTACCTTTTTGACCTCCCCTCCTTTTTTACAAAGAGTATAGTCATTTCCTGCAAATATTTCTCCTCTGAAAACCCTTCCGATGGCAATACGGCCGACATAACTCGAATAGTCCAGCGAGGCTACCTGCATCTGGGCTGTTCCTTCAACATACTCAGGTTCGGGTATCTGCTCAAGAATCGTATCAAGAAGTATTTTAATATCATCAGCAGGCTTCCTCCAATCCTTGCTCATCCATCCATACTTTGAAGATCCGAAGACTGTTTCAAAGTCGAGCTGTTCGTCCGATGCATCCAGGTTGAACATAAGTTCGAAAATATCCTGTTGCACCTCATCAGGCCGGCAGTTATCCTTGTCAACCTTATTAACCACAACTATAGGCTTTAGTCCGAGGTTTATTGCTTTCCCCAGGACAAACCTGGTCTGGGGCATCGGACCTTCAAAGGCATCGACAAGTAACAGCACACCGTCGGCCATCTTAAGGACCCGCTCCACTTCGCCCCCAAAATCAGCATGACCCGGGGTGTCGATGATATTTATTTTAATACCTTTATAACTGACTGAGACGTTCTTGGAGGTAATGGTTATACCTCTCTCTTTCTCCAGATCATTGCTGTCGAGGATCAGCTCTCCGATTTCTTTCCTCTCGTCCATGACCTTGCATTCCTGAATAATCCTGTCGACCAGGGTTGTTTTACCATGATCAACGTGTGCAATGATCGCTATATTTCTGATAAGCTGCATAAGAATAATTAAGACCTGCAAAAGTAATATTGTTGAGCGGATTAATGTAAAAAACCCTGAAAATTAATTTGTAGCAAAAAATTCCTATATTTCGCTAAATTTAAAAATCTCCAATATGAAAAATCTGATCTTCACCTTTTTCTTTATTATTCTTGTCTTAAATTCAGCTAATGCCCAGACTGGCAAGCTTGAAGTTGGCATGAAAGCACCCGAATGGACATTCCCGGATGCTGACAAAAAAGATTTCACCATGGATTCATGGGCAGGTAAAGTTCTACAGATCAATTATGTTGATCCCGACGAGTCGGATTTGAACGATCCTTTCAATGATGCAATCGATAAAGCAACTGATATTGACAAGATCATTAACAAGGACTATTTCAAAGGGTTCGGTATCGTTGATACAAAGTCGACCTGGAAACCGAACGGACTTATCAGGATGATCGCCGGAAATAAGGCAAAAAAATATGATACGACGATATTGTTCGATTACAAGGGCACCCTCCAGGAGTCATGGGGCCTTCCCCGCGACAGTTACAGCGTGATTATTCTCGACAAGAACAGGATCTGCAGGGCAATCTACAAAGGCAAGATCCCTGAAACTGAAAATCAGAAGATCGTACAACTTATTATTGATCTTACAAAGGAATAACAGTCTCATTCTGAGCGCATAATTTAAGACTCCGTGTTCCCATGACGATGATCCCGAATCTTCTGATTATTGCAGGAACCGGTAACAAATCAGGCAAAACCTCGATGGCCTGCAGGCTTATTGAGCAGTTTTGCAGTATGGGTATTGTGTCGGTGAAGATCACTCCTCATTTTCACGAAACAACACCGGGTCTTGTACCGGTTGCTGAAAAGAAGGGGTTTTCTGTTTACAGGGAGACCAATAAGGAACTGTCGAAAGACACCTCCAGGATGCTCAGGGCAGGTGCTGTGGATGTATTTTTTGCAAAAGTCGCTGACAACAACCTTCAGGCAGCGTTCGATGAAATAATGAAACACATAAAACAGGGCACCCCTGTTGTATGTGAATCCCCTGCCCTCGCGCATTTTATTGAACCGGGATTATTAATAATAATGAATTCTCCTGATAAATATAATCAGAAGGATATCAGTAATTTACTGAGATTACCTCATGTGGAATTTAACCTCGGTATGTTATCCGGGGGCAGCACTCTGCCCATTCTTTTCAGGGATGGCAAGTGGATCAGCCTGCAAAACGGGGAGTGATCAGTTTACCTCCTTTATGTCGGAGATATCCCTTCCCAGCCTGGTTTTAATCTTTTCGAGGTCATTTTTCATAACAGCGATAGACTGGATTATCTGTTTTTCGGGAAGAACAGGATCGGGAAGTTCGCTGCTTATATAATTGACAAATTTCCATACTTCTTTGACTTCGGTCACATGGACCTCGTAAGGTTCATATATGGGATTAAGTGAATAGAGTACCAGTTTTCCGTCTTTAATAAGGTTGTTTTCAACTACTTTAAATACTATTCCGTCGTTAATTGTAAAAACCACATATGCCTGTCCGTTTATAATTTCAAGCCAGTCCTGAACAAACTCACCTGTAACCCACGATCCTTCGGGTATCGGCAGCATTGAGTCGCCTTTCAGCTGAAAAGTTCTGTATTTTCTTTTATCCGAAAGGAAAGGGAGGTTAAACACGGGAAGCTCCCCGATATATTCCGGATCGGCATAGCCTGTTGCGTATCCGGCTTTGGCCTTTTCTGGTACAAGTTCAATATTTTCTTTGTTTTCAGAATTCACGGTTGTGGTAAGCACCCTGAGGTTACTGCCTCTCACATAGGCATCGTATCCACGTTCGAGTTCTCCAAGCTGGCTTTCTGAAAGCTTCATCATGTCAAGTTTCAGCATTGTGTCAATTGACATATTGAAATATCCTGAAAATGAGACAAGTACCTCAATCCCCGGCTGCGCAACACCATTCTCATAACCGCTCAGTGTTGAACGCTTCAGGTTAAGGGCTGCAGCAACATCGTCCTGTGTCCTGCCCCTCCTTTTTCTTAAAAATTTTATGTTCGATGCGAAGTACATATTAAAAAAATTGATTATATTGTAATCATAATATTGATTAATTTCTAATCAAAAATAGAATAAAAAAGTGAAACAACCAAATTAATCAGAAAAAAAGTTGAACTGAGTCAAATTGTGGAGTACTTAAAATTAAGGAGATAGTTAACACTAAGTATTCCAGGGTATTTAAAATCCGGGATATGTTTATTGCAGGAAATATAGAAAGATCTGTACTTCACCTTGACCTTGACACCTTTTTCGTGTCGGTAGAGAGGCTTAAAAACAGCAGGCTTAACGGCAAGCCGGTCATTATCGGTGGTATGTCCGATCGTGGCGTGGTATCGAGTTGCAGTTATGAGGCAAGGAAATACGGTGTAAGCTCAGCCATGCCAATGAAGATGGCAAGGGCCATGTGTCCGGATGCAATAGTAATAAGGGGCGACATGGAGATGTACACCAACTATTCGGACATCGTGACAGAGATAATTGCCGGACGGTCGCCGTTGTACGAAAAGGCCTCCATTGATGAGCATTACGTAGATATTACCGGCATGGACCGGTTTCACGGATGTTACAAATGGTCGCATGAACTGCGGCAATTTATCATAAGAGAGACCGGATTGCCGATATCCATCGGTCTGTCAGTCAATAAAACCGTTTCAAAGATCGCAACAGGCGAAGCAAAACCAAACGGGGAAATAGAGGTAGGGAAAGAGATAGTCCTCCCCTTTCTCGATCCGCTGTCAATAAGCAAGATCCCGATGATAGGGCAGAAAACCTATCATACCCTGCGTTCAATGGGTATTGCGACAATATATACCCTGAGGAACATACCGGCAGAGATGCTTGAAAAGCTCATGGGTAAAAACGGGATCGAAATATGGAAGAGAGCCAACGGGATAGACTCAACGCCGGTAATAAGTTACCAGGAACGGAAATCAATAAGCACCGAGCACACATTTGATAAAGACACTACCGATATTGCCAGGCTGAATCAGTTACTGTCAGGCATGGTCGAAAAGACAGCATACGAGCTCAGAAGACAGGAGAAGCTTACATCGTGCATCACGGTAAAGATAAGGTACTCAAACTTTGATACACATACCCTGCAGAAACGGATCCCCTACACATCCTTTGACCATGTTCTTGCTGATATTGCCAAAGAGCTATTCAGCAGGCTCTACCAACGGCGCATGCTCATAAGGCTTATAGGGGTCCGGTTCAGCCATCTGGTAAGGGGAGTCCAGCAACTTGATATGTTCGACGATACTCCGGAGAAAGTAAGTCTCTATATGGCAATGGATAAGATAAGAAGACGTTTCGGACGCGATGCGGTACACAGGGCATCCGGAGTAATGACCACTGCTGAAAGGGAGGAAAAAGCCATTAAACAGCTCGAAAATGCTATTAATGAGCAAAAAATGATGGAAGAGAGGCTTAAAAGAGTGTGGCAATGTACCTGAACTGCCATTCATATTACAGCCTGCGCTACGGAATGATGTCAGTGGAACAGCTCGTGCAGAACGCCGGGACGGCCGGAGCCGTGGCCATTGCTCTCACCGATATCAATAACTCAACTGCAATTCCCGAATTTGCAGGAGAATGCGCTAAAAACAACATACGGCCTCTGGGTGGTATTGAATTCCGGAATGAAAACCAGCCCGAATATATTGGCATTGCCCGTAATAACAATGGATTAAGAGAGTTAAATGAGTTTCTTTCAAAACATAACTTTGAAAAGAGCCCTCTCCCCTTTCCGGCCCCTCAGTTCTCCGACGCTTACATAATATATTCCCTGAAAAAGATCCCTGAAAGAAAACTGTTTGAAAATGAGCGCATAGGGATCAAACCCGGGGAAATAAACCGGCTCCTGACACTCACTTCGGTAAGCAGGAACTCAATGGTATTACTTGCACCTGTCACATTCTCAGCAACCGGCGATCTCTTTATTCACAAAAGCCTCAGGGCTGTCGACAACAATATACTGCTGAGCCATCTTAAACCAGGGCAATATGCTGATGACGATGAGTTTTTCAGGTCCCCCGCAGAGTGTGGTCTTATGCTGGACGGCTTTCCTGATATAAAAGATAACACCCAAAGGTTGCTTGATGACTGCTCCCTCAATTTTGACCGTGAAAACCTCAAAAACAAAAAGGTGTTTTCTGCAAGCAGGTATGACGACAGACTCCTTCTCGAAAAACTGGCCTGGGACGGGATGGCATACAGGTACGGGAAACAGAACGTTGAAGCAAAAAAAAAGATAAGACACGAACTTGATATCATCGACAAGCTTGGTTTTTCAGCATATTTCCTTATCACCTGGGATATTGTCAGATATTCCATGTCAAGGGGATTTTATCACGTGGGACGGGGTAGCGGAGCAAACTCCATAGTTGCTTATTGCCTGAAAATCACCAATGTTGACCCTATTGACCTGAATCTTTACTTCGAGAGGTTCATAAACCCCAAACGAAGCAGCCCTCCTGACTTTGACATTGATTATTCGTGGAAAGAGCGTGACGAGGTTATTGATTACATCTTCAAAAGATACGGAGTCAGGCATACCGCCCTGCTGGGGACAATAAGCACCTTCAGGGGCAAATCGATTGTACGTGAGCTGGGAAAAATTCACGGATTGCCAAAGGAAGATATTGATGCCCTGATTGAAAATCCATCGGCAGGAGCAAACAGGAACGAGATATCCGATATCATCTTTTCAACAGGCATGCGGATTGCCGATTTTCCCAATATGAGAAGCATCCATTCCGGCGGGATACTTATTTCCGAAGAGCCGGTAACCTGCTATACTGCTCTTGACATGCCTCCAAAAGGCTTTCCTGTAACACAGTGGGATATGTATACAGCTGAAGATATCGGTTTTGAAAAACTCGATATACTCAGTCAGCGCGGGATCGGACATATCAGGGAAAGTGCTGAAATAATAATGCGTAACCGTTCAGTGGATGTTGATGTTCACGCAATTCAAAAGTTCAGAAACGATCCAAAAGTAAAAGAGTATCTGAAGACCGGCGAAACAAAAGGATGCTTTTATATTGAGAGCCCTTCAATGAGGGGACTTCTGCAGAAACTGCAATGTGAAGATTACCCGACACTTGTTGCAGCCAGCTCAATTATCAGGCCAGGTGTTGCACGCTCGGGTATGATGAAGGAATATATTTACAGGTTCCATAATCCGGGAAAATTTGAATATATACATCCGGTAATGAAAGAGCAGCTGGAAGAGACTTTTGGGGTAATGGTTTACCAGGAGGATGTTCTGATGGTGTGCCATCATTTTGCAGGACTCGACCTTGCCGATGCCGACACCCTCCGCCGGGCAATGAGCGGGAAATACAGATCGAAACAGGAGATGCAGCGAATTGTTGACCGGTACTTTACAAACTGCAGGGAAAAGGGATATAGCGAGGAAATTATCAGGGAGGTGTGGCGGCAGATCGAATCTTTTGCCGGTTACTCATTCTCAAAGGCACATTCCGCATCGTATGCTGTCGAAAGCTTTCAAAGCCTTTACCTCAAGGCACACTTCCCTGTTGAGTTCATGGTAGCTGTCATTAACAATTTTGGCGGGTTTTACAGAACATGGGTGTATGTCCATGAAGCAAAAAGATACGGAGCTGAGATACGGCTGCCATGTGTCAACAAAAGTACTTATAAAACAACCATTTACGGAAATGAGATCTACCTTGGGTTTATACATATCCTTAGTATTGAGCACGATCTGGCAATGTCGATCGAAGAGTTCCGCAGGAAAGAAGGTGATTTCAGCGATCTGAACGACTTTATCACCAGGGTATGTCCCGGACTGGAGCAGGTACTGATACTTATACGGGCCGGGGCATTCAGGTTTACCGGAAAAAAGAAGGCGGTTCTTATGTGGGAGGCTCATATGTTGATGAACAAAAGCAAACCGGTGAATATACGCCCGCTCTTCTCCCCTCCGGTAAAAAACTTTTCTTTACCCGAACTTGATCAGGGTGCGCTGGAGCATGCCTATGATGAAATAGAGCTGTTCGGATTTCCGGTTTCAATAACATGGTTCGACATGCTTGAAACTTCATTCAGGGGAGAAATAACAGCGCGTGAAATGAGCCGGTACACCGGGAAAAAAGTGAGAATGGTGGGACACCTGGTTACAATCAAATATATCAGGACAATAAAAGGGGAATGGATGAATTTCGGTTGTTTCATAGATAATGAAGGTAACTATTTCGATACCACACATTTCTCTCAGTCACTTAAAAACTACCCGTTTAAAGGGAGCGGTACATATCTCATTCTTGGTAAAATTGTGCAGGAATTCGGTTTCCCGTCGCTTGAAGCGGAAAAACTGGCCAGGCTGCCGGTTAAACCTGACAAAAGATATTAGTCGCTTATCATCCTGGAGGCTTTCAACACACCTTTTATCGAAACAATCTTCCTCAGAACCCCATACAGGACATCGTTATTGGGAACCATGATATTAAGTATACCTTCAAACATACCATCGTCCATCCTGTAATTGAAACTCCTGATTACAACATTGTTAACAGCAAGAACATCAGCAATCCTGTTAACCATTCCTATCTCCTCTATGCCAGTGATCTTTACAGAAGTAACAAACGACGGGCTTGTCTTTGATTGTGTCCACCGGGCTGAGATAACCCTGTAAGGATACCTTGCCATCATATTATGAGCATTAGGGCACCCCTTCCTGTGGATTTTGATACCTTCCGAAATAGTAACGAATCCGAAGATGCTGTCACCAAAAACAGGATTGCAGCACTTTGAGAGCCTGTAATCCAGTCCTTCCACCCTGTTCTCGATTATCAGAAAATCGGAGTATTGTGTATCCTGGGTCTCCTTAATCTCCTTCTCGGGCATGGATGCAGGTATGCTGCTCTGCTCCTCCGTCTCATCTTTCTGAAGGACCTCCTTTATCTCTAAAAGCTCAATCTTGCCTGTCCCGATAAGAAAATAGAGGTCCTGTGCTGTCTTGAAGTTGTAATGATTTATCAGCCTTTGTATTAAGGTATCCCCATATGCAATCTTCCAGTTTTTCAACCGGCGCATCAGCATCTCCTTGCCCTCGGCGGCAGCCTTATTCTTCTCCTCATTCAGGGCGAGTTTGATCTTGGTCCTGGCCTTGTTTGTCACAACAAATGAGAGCCAGTCCTGTTTAGGTTTCTGGTTCTTTGACCTTATAATATCAACATGATCGCCGTTCTGAAGGACATATCTTATTGTGACATTTTTACCATTTACCTTTCCTCCGACACATGTTGCACCCACAGCAGTGTGAATATCGAATGCGAAGTCGAGCACCGTCGCTCCTGCAGGCAACTGTCGAAGATCGCCCTTGGGAGTAAAAACAAACACTTCGTCGGTATAGAGACCTGACCTTACCTGGTCGAGAAAGGCACTATCTTCTTTTTCAGACGATTCGAGGATCTCCCTCATCTTTGAAAGCCATGTATCCAGCCCTCCCTCTCCCTTTATCCCTTTGTATTTGAAATGAGCTGCAAGTCCCTTTTCAGCTATCTCGTCCATCCTTGCCGATCTAATCTGTACCTCAACCCACTTGCCCCGTGGCCCTACGACAGTAGTGTGTAGTGATTCATAACCATTCGATTTTGGTACCGATATCCAGTCCCTCAGCCTGCTTGGATTTGGCTGGTAAAGATCCGTAACTATGGAGTAGGCTCTCCAGCAATCGGATTTTTCATTTTCACTTAATGAATCGATGATTATCCGGACGGCAAACAGGTCGTACACTTCGTCAAAATCAACACCCTGCTTTTTCATTTTCAGCATTATGGAATGAATTGATTTTGTCCGGCTTTTAACAACGAATTTAAATCCCTGCTTTTCAAGCATATCATTCAGCGGAGCTGAAAATTCGCGGATAAGTTTATTCCTAGATGCCGTTGTCTGCTTCAGCCGGCATTCCACATAATTATATTGTTCAGGCTCAAGGTATTTGACGGCAAGATCCTCCATCTCCGATTTTATATTGTAAAAGCCGAGACGGTGCGCCAGGGGCGCATAAAGGAAATAGGTCTCCGAAGCAAGAGGCAAGCGCTCCTTTTCAGGTGCATTGTCGAGGTTCCTCATATACTCAAGCCGTTCAACAAGCTTGATAAGAATTACCCTTACGTCGTCAGCGAGGCTGAGTAAAAGTTTTCTGAAGTTCTCAGACTGATATGAAGATTGTGAAGAATTGATTCCTGTGATACGCGAGAAACCCCTCAGAATGTCAACAACAAGTTTTCCGAACTCCTTTTCAAGCCCGGCAGGCGTCACTCCCAGTCTGTCGTACGAATCGTGCAGAAGAGCCGTTATTATTGAGGTGAGGCCAAGTCCCATCTCTCCGGCTATTATTCTCGCCACCGAAAGAGCATGAAGGATCTCCGGCTCGCCGGTAATGATCGTTTTATCCCCGCATGCTTCCACCGACAAATCAACTGCTCTCCTGATCATCCTGTATTCTGATGGAGAGACAGATCCTTTAGCCGCCCTGAGTAAAGCCCTGTACCCTTTTTGTATCTTCCCCTGATCCATTATTTATCTTAATACAACGTACTAAAGTAAATAAAATAGATTCATTTTCGCAAAAACCCGAAGACTACAATTAAGGTCCCTTTCTGCCGGTCAGGCACTAATCCTTTTCATCCGGTTTAATGTGGTCCAGACTTTCGAGCTCTTCTATGCCGCTGTTTCTGGAAAGATCGGAGATTGATTTGAGATCGAGATCTCCCTTAATTGATATAAGTGTGTTATCATCAGGGCCCCCGACTATTACCAGAAGTTCCGTGATAATATCCCCCTTCTGAATTATAAGGAACCTTGTCGTCTGATTTGCATCCCTTACAACCATTAATTCTTCATATGCCGATAGATTGGTTTTACGGCTCAGCTCATTGTAAAAGTTCAGTCCCCTGTTGATCAACGAATCTTCTACCGTCAGGATCCTTATCGATTTAAGTCTGTTGACTACATTTTCCTTCTCTTCTTTGTCTGCAAAAAGCCCAAGCATTTTGCTTGATATATATACCGATGTAAATCCTTCCCTTTCCGAGTATTTGTCAAACATCTCATCTATCGCACTTGTCTGAGCACCTGCATTAAATGCATATATAGATAGAGCCATTAGTAGGAGAAACCTTTTCATATTATTCTAATTACTTGTTAATCATTCCAATATCATGTTCATATTTTCCATAGTCTTTTTAAACTTATCTATCGCTTCCAGGTTCTGATCAATTTTTGAAGCTTGTTCGGAGAACAGATTCAACGATTTTTCAGCTGCGTCACCGATTTTTTCCATCGGCTCCAATGCCCTGACGCTACTGTTCATCCTTTCAGACACATCAAAAAGTATCTTCATTGTCTCGGCATAGGCAAGTTCAGGATCTGAGAATGTATCCCCGGGCTCTTCCCTTCCGGTTAAGAAGAAATAACTGCCTGCGAGGATCAGAAGACCTGCAGCTATTCCTGATAAAGCGGTCACAATTCTCCTGACTGACTTTCGCGCGATCACCGATTCTTTCCTGTCGATGGATGAAATTATCCTTTCTTCAAAATCCTCAGACGGTTCACGGAATATTCTTTCACCGGAGTAGAAATTGAAAATATCCTTCTCTTCACTGAGTTCTTCAGGAACATCTTCTCCTGAAAAGAATTCCCTGAGTAATTGCTCCTCATCTTCAGTACACTCTGCATTATAGTACTTTGCGAGTACTTTTTTCAGCTCTTCCGTTTTCATTAAGATAGTTGATATAATTATCCCTGATCATTTTTCTGGCTCTCGATATTACAACCCGCAATGTATTAATATTCTGACCTGTAATTGTACATATCTCCTCATAAGTAAATCCTTTGATATCCTTTAACCTTATTATTTCGCAGTAGTTTTCCGGCAACTGGCTGATTATCCTGTTCAGAGCAGCTGCCGTTTCATCTCTTTCCATAATCTCGTGAGGTGAAGGCTCTTCCTGACAGGGAAGAACAAGTAAGGCTGTTTCCACCGAATCAGTAATTTTCTGCCTTCTGAGCAAGTCGAGACAATAATTTCTTGTCATGGTTACAGCCAGTGCCTCAACACTTTTATATTCATCCAGTCTTTTACCCATGGTCCAGAGTTTCATAAACACCTCCTGTACAGCATCTTCAGCTTCAGCCTGGTTTTGCAGGATACGGTAGGCATACCAATACAACCGGCGGCTCAAAGAGCGGATAAGATCATTAAATTCTGTCCTGGACATGCCCGGAATACAATTTTATACAGTAAGTATAGCGCTAAGTTAACAAACAATTAATTGTACTCCTCCATCATGTCTCTTCCATGGTTTCTTTTCATATCGGCTGAAAAATGTTTTGCGTCGCTCATGCTCAGATTCCCTTTTACCTGGATAATAAAATTATCGTCTCCACCGGCAATAAACAGGAATTCCCTGAACCTTTTACCTTCGGTTTTCACCAGCATCCTCATATCCTGCCCTGACTCCTTTATCTTCATAAATTCCTCATAATCATTGAAATTAATATCCCTGTTAACGATATCATAAAAGTTGGCAAAGCTCGTCACTTCATCCTCCTGGGCAAGTATCCTGATTTCGTTTATCTCACCCGAGATACCTTCAATATCATTGTCGTCGTCAAGCAGGGCAACCAGCTTCAGCAGGTTACCATCGATCCTTACAGTCACAAAGCCTTCTCTGCCTGAATACCGGGAGAAGAGTGCATCAATCGACTTCTGTCCCTGGAGTAATGGGAATATGAACATCAGGAGAACTGAAAATAAAAGAACTTTTTTCATGGCAGTCAATTTTAAGTTAAGTGAACCTCATTTTACTGCAAGACGTTAAACACGAAGTTTCATTACAGAAATTTTAATATTTCTATAAATTATTCCGGGATAACCGTTTCAGACCCGCAGGACTATTTTAACGGGGAACTTGGCTCACGTGACATAGCTTCATAATAAGCCCTGTCGAGGAGCCGGGGCACAATTCTCTGAAACAGGGCAGTTAATTTCCCTTCCCAGGTCAGGATCATATTGCGCCGCCGGAACCTGATTCCGGCAAGCAGTCTTTTTGCCACAAATCCGGGGGATTTAAGCTTCTCTTCCGATCTTGGGGAATCTCCCTGCTCCGAGCCATTGGCAGTAAGAGCATGTTTTCTTATTTCACTTGTTGTGAAGCCGGGAGCAATTACCATAACATGCAATCCGTTTTTCAGGTTCTCTATCCTGATAGTCTCCATAAAGCCATGGACGGCAAATTTTGAAGCTGAATAGCCTGTTCTGCCGGGTAACCCGTTAAAGCCTGCGACTGATGAGACAGCTGCAAGAGTCCCTTTGGCAGCAATCAGATGTGGTAAAGCATATTTCGTGCAATAGACTGTTCCCCAGAAATTAACATTCATGAGCCGGTGAAGAACTTTCAGGTCGACTTCCGTAAAGAGTGCTCTCATTGAGATTCCGGCATTGTTAACAAGAATATCAAGCCGGCTGTACTTCGATATTGTAAAATCAATCAGATTTTTGCAGTTCTCCTCAACTGTAACATCTGTTATATGGTATTCTGCCTCGAGTCCGGCTGCTTTTAATTCACTTGTTATTGACATTAATTTTTCTTCTGACCTGGCAGCAAGTACCACTCTGCTGCCGTTCGCGGCAAATTCACGGGCTGCTGCTTCACCTATTCCTGAAGAAGCCCCGGTGATTATTACTACTTTGCCCCGGAAGAAACTATTCATGGTACTCATCATAATCGGAATAATATGCTAAAATAAGACATTTTATGCTCTGTCAGAAGGACTGATTTAATTAAGAAGATAATAATAATGAAAAGATTTTTTGGATAGGAAATATTTTAAATTAACTTTGCACTCGCAAAAATAAACAGGATTCAGTAGCTCAGTTGGTAGAGCACATCCCTTTTAAGGATGGGGTCCTGGGTTCGAGCCCCAGCTGGATCACGTAGCAGTCAGAATGACTGCTTTTTTTTTGCCGTAACCCTCCGGATATGAAACTCCTGGCCGGGAAACTGAAAGTGACAAATAATAACACAATTGTATGTAAAAATGTTTGACAATCTTCAATTGTCTTAAAATATAATACGCTGTATTTTAATTAATTAATCTTTTGGCACAATAATGGAATATATATGATAATAATCATGTTTCTGTTTTGGTAGTATAAATGGCCCGAGGAGTGTGAAACAAAACCGAAATTAGCTGGCGGATATATGCCCTGCCCGGTTTACTGGCCTTAGGGATAGTCATTTTAACCGTAACATGGCAAAGCTGGAAAGCGACAACACGAAATCCGGTGGAGACGCTGGGGTATGATTAATTATTTATCTCTTTAAAAATTATCAATATGCTAAGTTATTATCTCCGTTTTATATTCAGGAATTTTGGACGCCAAAGAAGTTCATTCATCATCAACCTGCTCGGACTATCTGCCGGTTTTAGTTGTGCAATCCTCATCTTTTTATGGGTGAACGATGAAAAGCATGTGGATAAATTTCATACACTGGATAAACAATTGGTTCAGGTGATGGAAAATCACCAGACTTCGGAAGGAATTATTACCCAGTCATGGACTCCCGATATGTTGGGGCGCACATTGGCTGAAGAAATGAGCGAAGTAGAACTTGCAGCATCGGTAATGCCAGCCAGTTTGTTAGGCAATTTTTCGCTGGTATCCAGTGAAAATAAGGCAGTGAAAAGCGCCGGGCAATTTGCCGATAAGGATTTCTTCAGGATTTTTTCATATTGGCTGTCCCAGGGAGACCCCAATGGTGTATTGACAGATCAAAATGCTATCGTTGTTTCAAAAAAGCTGGCGATGAACTTGTTTGGGACAACCGAAAATGTAATTGGGAAGACGGTTGTCTGGAAGATATTAAATTTTGAAAAACAGGCAGTTGTTTCGGGCGTATTTGAGGGAACACCTGCAAACTCTACGACACAGTTCGATTTTACTTTATCATTCGATGCCTGGCTTGAATTATCCAGGTCGATGGGTCGACAGATTCAATGGGGAAATAATGCACCATCCACCTACCTGGTTTTGAATAAAGGAACAGATTTGAGAAATTTTAATGCCAGTATCGCTAATTTCCTGAAAACTAAAATGAGTGATTCGAACATCACTTTATTTACAATTCCATATTCCAGCCAATACCTCTATGGAAAGTTCGAAAACGGGGTGCAATCTGGTGGCCGGATCAGTTATGTCAGGCTTTTTTCATTGGTCGCCATTTTTATCCTGCTGATCGCAGGTATCAATTTTATGAACATGGCTACAGCCCGTTCGTCAAAAAGAATGAAGGAAATAGGGATAAAAAAGGCCGTTGGGAGTACCCGTTCTTCTCTTACACTCCAGTTTATTTCAGAATCGGTGATTCTGTCGGTATTCTCGCTTATCCTGGCCATAACCGTGGTGCTTTTGCTCCTTCCCCTGTTTAACCATATAACCGCGAAACACATGAGCCTGAACTTAAATCCTGTATTTGGGTTAACAACCCTGGGGGTTTGCCTGCTTTCGGCAGTTATAACGGGTATCTATCCGGCGCTTTACCTCTCCGGATTTCGTACTTCCCAGGTATTAAAAAGCAAAATGGCTAATCCGGTAAGTGAAATCTGGGCACGAAAAGGGCTGGTTGTTTTTCAATTCGTGATTTCGATCGTCCTCATTATTTCGGTACTGGTGGTTTATAAACAAATCGAATATATTCAGCATAAAAACCTGGGATACAACAAAGATAACCTGATTATCTTCGACAAAGAGGGTGCTGTTGCTCAGGAGGAAGACGCATTTTTATCTGAAGCAAAAAAGATACCCGGAGTGGTCAACATTTCGAGTATTGGCGGAAACCTGATGGGCAGTTATTCAAGTACTTACGATGTAAGTTGGAAAGGCAAACCGGCAGATGCCAGCATACGTTTTGAAGTTGTTCCGGTTAATTTTCAGATGATTGAAACCCTTGAAATGGAAATAGCCGAAGGACGAAGTTTTTCTGAAGCATTTGGAAACGAGAAGGAAAAAATCCTGATGAACCAGGCTGCTATGGATGTTATGGGTCTTAAGGACCCGGTTGGAAAGACCATCCGTTTCTGGGGCCAGGAAAAGCAGATTGCCGGGGTGGTGAAAGATTTCAATTATGAATCACTCCATCAGAAGATAAACCCATTACTGTTTGATTTAAACCCTGGAAATACGATGAAAATTATGGCCCGGATTGAAGCCGGGCAGGAAAAACAAGTGCTTGCCGGGCTTGGCAACGTCTATTCCAGGTTTAATCCGGGCCTTTCGTTTGATTACCAGTTTTTGGATGCAACTTATCAGTCGCAGTATGTAGCCGAACAACGGATTGGAATCCTTTCCCGTTTATTTGCTGCCCTCGGAATACTGATCTCCTGCCTTGGTTTGTTTGGCCTGGCCATGTTCGCGGCAGAACAAAGATTAAAGGAAATTGGTGTCCGAAAAGTAAACGGAGCCCGTATCTCCGAAGTACTGGTCATGCTCAACCGCGACTTTGTGAAGTGGGTGGCCATTGCATTTGTAATTGCCACACCCATTGCATGGTATGTCATGGATAAATGGCTTGAAAGTTTTGCCTACAAAACCGAGTTGAGCTGGTGGATTTTCGCTTTGGCCGGAGTACTGGCATTGGGAATTGCTTTGCTCACAGTGAGCTGGCAAAGCTGGAAAGCGGCAACGCGAAATCCGGTGGAATCATTGAGATACGAATAAAATTAACTTAAAACAGAAAGTAAAAACTGAAAACAAACACCTAATTAATTCATATCATGAAAAACATATTCAAATCGACTTATAGAAATTTTGTCCGAAAACCGGTAACTAACCTGATTAATTTACTTGGACTTGGCATTAGTCTGGCCCTGGTCATCATCCTTTCGGTGTATTCGTACAGCGAACTGACTACTGACAATTACCACAAAAACGGCAAGCGCGTTTTTCTGTATTCTGATGCGAATAATCTACCTCAGATTTATACCCCGGGAGTGCTGAAAGACAATATCGACCTGAGTGTGCCAGGTGTGGAATCGACCGTCCGCGTTGCCGGAACGTGGGAAGCCCCGGTTTTTCAGGTTACAGGTAAAGATCCCATCACTTCGGACCTGATTTTTGCCGACGAAGATTTCTTCAAACTCTTTACTTACAAGGTGGTTGAAGGCGATCCGGAACTGGCGCTGAAAGAGCCAATGACCGTGGTAATCACCCAAACCTTGTCGGAAAAGCTTTTCGGGAAAGAACCTGCGACTGGTAAAACCATGAAGCTGAACAACGAAAAAGAACTCACCGTTAAAGCGGTGGTTGAAGATCCGGAGGCCAATTCGAGCCTTTCGTTCAGTGCGCTGACATCGATGGCCACCCGAAAAGTGGTAATGCCCGACGAAAACGAGTTTAAAGTGTGGCCCTTCTGTCTTTTCCAGACTTTTGTTCTGCTGAAAGAGGGAATTAACCCCGATGAAACGGCTAAAAATATTGCAGCTCTTTTCCCAAACGAAATGCGCACTAAAGAATCGGCAGCCCAATTAACGCCACTCAAAAAGCTTTACTTTTCTCAATTCACCTTGTTCAACGGTAATTACCTGCATTCCGGCGATCAGAAAAAAGTGATGATTTTATTGCTGGTAGCGGCATTGGTGCTGATTATAGCGTTGGTCAACTTCATCAACATTTCAGCTTCGCAATGGCTGGAACGAATCAGGCAAACCGGGGTAATGAAGGTCAATGGGGCAAGCCGCGCAGCATTGCTTTTCCAGGTTATTTCCGAAGCATTCCTGTTTTTCCTGATCGCATTGTTTTTTGCTATCCTGCTGATCCGAATTTTTACCCCATACATTTGCAGCTACACCGGAATTCTGTTTAATCAGCAACTGATTTATTCGTACGGATTTATGGGAATAGCCGTAGCCGCAACTCTGGCGTTGAGTTTAATTTTCAGTATCATTCCGGCCCTTCGCATTTCGTCGTCAGACCCTATTGACAACCTCCGACATTCTGTTAAACCACGCACCAATAATTCGGTTTCAAGCGGAATTCTGGTAACTGTCCAGTTCACCATTGCTATCGTTTTAATAGCTTTCACGGTTTTGGTACAAAAACAGGTCAACTTCGGAAGCAGTAATCTGGGCATCAATCAGGAGAATGTCATCGGAATCAGATTAACTCCCGAACTGATGGGCAAAAGAGATGTTCTGAAGAAAATGCTTCTTGAAAACCCTTCAGTAGGAAAAATCTCATTTTCACAATATTATCCCGGTCAGCCACTTTCGTACTGGGAAACCAAAATGGATGCCGCCGGCGAACCCAGACAACTGAATTACGACACCTTTGGCGCTGATGCCAGCTTTTTTGAAACAATGGGACTGCAACTGATCTCAGGGCACCTTTATTCTGAAGATCTTTCGACTGATGCCAATAAAGTAGTGGTGAACGAAAGTTTTGTCCGCGAGAACAAACTGCAGAACCCACTGAGCGTTAAATTTTTCAGCATGAACGGCACTATTTGTGAAATCATTGGAGTGATCAAAGATTTTCATTATAAGCCCGTAAACAATCCGATTTTGCCTTTGGCCATCCGGAATGAACCGTTTGCCTCCTACTGCCTTGTCAACCTTCAAACATCGGATTATTCGGACCTGAACTACGCCATCCAGGACATCAGTAAAAGCGCCACAGGGTTGTCACCTTCTTTCCCGGTCGAAATCAGCTTTCTGGATCAGGCCATCGGAAACCTGTACCAGTCGGAAGTACAGTTTCGGCGCACCTTCTCGCTGTTTGCGATTTGTGCAATTGTGATTTGCAGCCTGGGAATTTTAGCAGTTTCGCTGTTTGCCTGCCAGCGCAGGGTAAAGGAAATTGGTATCCGTAAAGTGAACGGCGCCCGTATTTCGGAAGTAATGACTATGCTCAACCGCGACTTTGTGAAATGGGTAGCTATTGCTTTTGTAATTGCCACACCCGTTGCATGGTATGTCATGGATAAATGGCTTGAAAGTTTTGCTTACAAAACCAATTTAAGTTGGTGGATCTTCGCTTTGGCTGGAGTACTGGCATTGGGAATTGCATTGTTAACGGTTAGCTGGCAAAGCTGGAAAGCTGCTACACGAAATCCGGTGGAGGCGCTGAGGTATGAATAGTTTTCACCCCAAACCCCTGAAGGGGCTTTAAGAACTAAGGAATTTAACAATGGAATGGATTGAAAATAATATAAAAGAAGCAGTTGAAAGAATTGAAAATGTGGTTTAAGGTAGAGTTAAAAGTCCCCTTCAGGGGATTTAGGGGTGGTAAACGGAAAGCTGCTACACGAAATCCGGTGGAGGCGCTGAGGTATGAGTAATTTTCACCCCAAACCCCTGAAGGGGCTTTAAGAACTAAGGAATTCAACAATGGAATGGACTGTAAATAATATAAAAGAAGTAGTTAAAAGAATTGAAAATGTGGTTTAAGGTAGATTTAAAAGTCCCCTTCAGGGGATTTAGGGGTGGTAAACGGAGAGCAGCCACGAGGAACCCGGTGGAGGCGCTGAGGGATGAATGAAGTTTAAGAAATAACCAAATAAAAAACAATATGACCATTAGCAGAAAGCAATTTTTCAAAACAGCCTGTTTAGGCAGTGCCTGTTTGTGCGGGTTCAGCGCAATTGCCGGAACAGCACCATCAGAAAATAAAAATCAGGCAGATGACAGCAAAACGCTGTTTTTCCAAAGTTGGATCGCCCTGTTGCTTGCCAATATCGACTCCTCCCTGGGAGAGGAAGAAATCCGGAAAGTACTCAAAAGTTCGGCAATGGCACACTACAACGATCTGAAAATGGAGAGCATCCTTGTCGGTTACAAAGACAAGCTCGAAACATTCATTTGTTGGGTAGAAACCAGTTGGGGTTGGAAAGTTGATTACAATAAAGCCACAAGAACCATAGTTGCCGACGAGAACAAGAACTACTGTGTATGCCCCATGATAGACAATAAATCAGAGACCAGATATCCGGTGTTATGCTATTGCTCGGAAGGCTTTGCCGAAAAAATGTTTTCAACAGTAATTGGACAGCCTGTTTCAGCAACTGTGATTTCGTCGGTTCAAAGGGGAGACAAAAGCTGCAAATACAGAATAACATTTTAAAAGAACGGGTCATCAATATTATATATTAATTTCAAAAACATTAATCGTATGGTGTTGAGCCCTGTTTCGATTATCAATATTTTAACAATTTTTCTTCTGTTGCTTTTTTCGTTGTTACTGTTCACTGTGGGCAGACATAATAAATCAAACAGATATCTGGGTTTATATTTTGTCAGTCAGATTCTGGCTTTGTCATGCCTGATCGTGAATCATCTCCCGGTACTACTGTATAGTTTTCTGATCTCGTTTCAATATGTCTGGGGTGGCCTGTTTTACTTGTTTGTTTGTTCGTTGATCGATTCCAGCTTTCAGTTCAGAGTAAAGAACCTCTGGATATTTGTTCCCATGATAATTTCTTTTTTCTTTCTGATTTTAAGCCTTGATCCTGAATTGAGCAATCAGATGAGCATAAGATTTCCCCTCATTTATAAATACCGTATTCCAGCCTTAATCACTTTTTTTAATATCCTTATTGCAGGCTTTAACATTGCGGCCATTCTCCGGTATGCCCGATACCGGGCTAAAGTGAAAATAAATCCGCAACTGGCCAATAACATCCCGGTTATCTGGCAAACCATATCTCTTTGGGGATTTGTGGTTTCCTGTGCATTGGTTCAGGTGGGTAATCAACTCGACAACACTATTCCCAATGAGGGATTCAGCTGGAAAGTGATTGGGAATATGGCTTTTCTGATCTATTTTTGCATTCTATTTTATGTGGCAATTGTAAGCCGTTCTCTGACAGAGAAGTTTCAGATCCATGAGAAGTATAAAAAATCGAGCCTGAGTAAACCGGAAGCCCTGCTTGTGATTTCGCAGCTCGATCATCTGATGAAGACCAACAAACCCTATGTAAATTCCGGAATAAAACTGAAAGATCTTTCAGGAATGCTCCAAATACAGGCGCGAAACCTGTCGCAGGTAATAAATGAACACAAGCAGCAAAATTTTTCGGACTATGTAAACACTTACCGGGTGAAGTATGCCATGAACCTGCTTACTGACCCTGCACTAAAAGAAAAAACGATTTTGTGGATTCTCTTCGAAGCAGGGTTCAATTCAAAATCATCATTCAACACGATATTTAAGAAAGTGGCCGGTTGCACTCCGGCCGAATATCGTAAAAACGCTTAGACCCACAGTCGTTTCAGAAATGGTGATTGACAACAATGTGCTATATTTTGGCCGGTATACCATGAGGTCAAAAAATTGAAATTCCGGTGTCTTATCTCATTTAAGACACCGGAATTTACTGAATCAGGATTTTTCCTTAAAAAACAGGTAAGTGTTAACCTGAAAAGAATCTAAAAACCCTGTACATATAGTGTGATCAGGTTATTGCTTATCATAAGCCATGGTTTCAGCCATATCGCCGAATGACGAGGATGAGCTTGATTCAATGACCATGTTTGCACCATTCATCTTATATACTTCCACAATTGTCATTTCACCACCATCTCCAACATCAAGTTTGGAAGTTATTTTCAGCGATTTTTTATCATCTGACCACAAAGCAGTCGATTTTTTCCTGGAATCCTGCCATCCGGCGTTTATACACTCTTTCCCGTCGAGGGTAAGCTTGTCAGTTGTTGTAACCTCTTGTCCTCCGAAATCAGAGTGTTTTTCGACACTCATATCATTACCTTTTTGAATAACAATGATCTGACCAGGGGCCATACTGAACTCTGCTCCCAGTTTGCTCTTTTCAGAATTAAGCTTCCAGCTTCCTGAAAAATCAGGGGTCTGTGCAAACGATGATGCAGAAATCACAACTGCTGCTAATAAAACAGTAATTTTTTTCATAAGAAATTGGTTTTAGTAGTTTAATATAAAAGGTTAATTAAGGTTCCGGTAAAGAAAAAACAGAATCAGGAATCATTGGTGTCATCCGGTGCTCATCATGAATACCTGGCAGATTGCTTATTTCGAAAGAACCGGGATCTGTCTGTTAATAGACTCCTCGAGCGAAATCAGCGTCTCAGTGCGAACAACTCCTGAAATTGTCTGGAGCTTATCGGTGAGAATGGTTCTGAGATGTTCATTATCATTGGCATACACCTTGATGAACAGCGAATAATTGCCTGTTGTATAATGGCACTCTATTATTTCAGGAATATCCCTGAACTGGTTTATCACCTCCCTGAAATGGTTTGGATGATCAAGAAAAATACCAATGTAGGCACACGTTTTAAATCCGACCATTACAGGATCAACTTTAAACTCCGAGCCTCTGATTACGCCTATCCGCATCAGTCTCTGAACACGCTGGTGTATTGCTGCTCCTGAAACACCGCATTCCCTGGCAACTTCGAGGTAAGGGACTCTTGCATTTTTTGTAATAATATCAAGTATCTTTCTGTCCAGATCATCTACATAAGTATTTTCTGCCATCTCGCTAAATTCTGATTAATGAAATTATTTGATTTCTTTATTCTGTATTATAAATAAAACCAAAAGATAATAATTATTATTTGAACAAAAAATATTTTAAGAAATAATGACCTGTGTCCGGCCGTCCAGGTCAGACCAAAAATCAGGTTCTGTTAATATATCCTGTAATTTCCGATAAATCGTTGTATCCTTTTCTTTCCAGGTAATTTTCAATACCCTGCACTATCGTTGCCGAAATCTGTGGATCTATAAATGAAGCCGTGCCAATTTCAACCGCGGATGCTCCTGCAAGGATGAACTCTATGGCATCCGAAGCTGTCATTATGCCACCAATCCCGATCACAGGTATACTGACAGCCCTAGCAACCTGCCATACCATTCTCAGGGCCACGGGCTTGACAGCCGGACCGGATAATCCGCCGGTTATGGTCGAAAGGGATGGTTTCATTGCACCGGCATCAACAGCCATTCCAAGCAGAGTATTTATAAGAGACACCGAATCAGCTCCCTCCTCTTCAGCGATCCTGGCAAAAGAGACAATATCAGTAACATTTGGCGACAGCTTTACAATAAGTATGCCCGGGTAAACATTCCTGACACTTCTTATAACTTCACGTGCTGATTCAGGATTGGTACCGAATGCCATACCTCCCATTTTTACATTGGGACACGAAATATTGAGTTCAATTGCAGGTATTTTGTCGAGTTTGTTAATCCGGTCTGCCAGTTTTACGTAATCTTCAACATAGCTTCCATTGACATTCATAATAACATTGGTGTCAAAACCCGACACGACAGGATAAATATTTTTCTCAAAATAATCAATGCCCTTATTCTGAAGTCCGACAGCATTAAGCATACCCGAAGGGGTCTCAGCCATCCGCGGGTAAGGATTACCCTCACGCGGTTCAAGTGTAGTTCCTTTAAGGATTATTCCTCCGAGACCCGAAACATCCAGAAAATCCTCAAATTCAGAGCCATAACCAAAAGTCCCGGATGCAGTCAGCACAGGATTCCTGAATTTAAGTCCGCCTATGGAAAAGCCAAGATTTACCATTTTAATTCATTTATGTTGAATACCGGACCTTCAGTACAGGTGCAAAGATTTCCTCTGACCGTATCGACAACACAGCAAAGGCATACTCCTATGCCACACGCCATGAGCTTTTCAAGCGAAACCTCGCAGAAAATTCCTTTATTCATGCAGTAACCGGCTACAGCCTTCATCATGGGATCGGGTCCACAGCAGTAAATTCTGCTGTAATCATTCTTTTGTAGTATCGAATGTTGTGTCACAAAGCCTTTTTCTCCTTCAGAGCCATCTTCAGTAGTAAGAAAGACTCTCCCTATCTGACTATAATCATCATATTCGATTATCCGTTCGCTGTTTCTGAATCCAAGGAGAATGTCAGGAATAAAACTGTGGGATTTCAGATATTTTCCTAGAAACAATAAGGGAGCAATGCCACATCCTCCTCCAACCAGGAGAATCTTTTCGTCCTTTACGGGAAGGGAAAATGAGTTTCCCAGCGGGTATATCAGATTTAAGGTGTCACTTTCCTTTAATTGAGAGAGAACGTTGGTTCCTTTACCAGCAATCTGTATCAGAATCTTAAGAGTATTTTTCTCATAATCAACATCATGAATGGATAATGGCCGGCGTAAAAAGGTTTCCGGACTTCCTTCAATCCTGGCCTGTACAAATTGTCCGGGCCGTAATTCAGGTAAGACAGATTTTGCAGCCAGTTCAAGAATAAAGAAATCTTTGTTTATCCGTCTGTTGGAAGTAACTTTAAAATCCTCAATTCGTTTCGACATAGGCGGTATTTACCGCAAAGATACTTTTAATAGAGAATTTCTGAAAAAGAAATTCTATTCATTTCCTGGAAAAAACTCTTCAAAGCTTTTATTTTCAAAAAACCAGATAATCCTTTTGATTTTTTTGTAATCAGTGTGATCATCAGCGACTTTAGAAACCTCGCCGGATTTTTCGCTTAAAGAAGGAGCGTCAATCCGGAATCCCCGTACCACAGTTTCCTCCATTCCCCGGCTGGCAGCCGTAACCTGTTCTTTTTCAAACAGATCAGCAAGTGTGTGTTCCCTGTACATTGCCCCTTTGCCAAAAATGAGCCATTCAGTCGACAAATTGGGGTATTTTTCAAGCATTTTTATCACAAAATCCAGACTTGGTTTATTCCTTCCTGATAATATGTGCGAAATCCCCGAAGGCTGAACTCCGATCTCTTCAGCCAACTGAGCTGAAGTTTTGTTTTCGTTCCTGAGAAACTCCGTTATTCGTTCTTTCATGACAAAAAAGATAATATTACAAATGTAAATAATTAAAAGTTTACTATTGTAATTATATTGAATTTACATTTGTAACGTAAGATTACTTATGTGTAATTTAATACCTGACAGCTATCCGTAAAGAATTGAATATTAGCATTTTAAATTAGAACATAATATCATGTATCCATTGAGATTAGATCTGTATTTTATTGAATATTAATGTTATAAATACAATTTCTAACCTTAATTTTACTCCCTGAACCTATTTAAACCGGAATAATTGAAGTAATTTTTTATATAATACTGATTATTGCATTGATTATTTGTTATTTATGCTAATTAATAGATTACCCGTGAAATAATTTACTTATGTAACATTAAATTGTTAAATATGGTGATTACGAATGTGAATAATCCATCTGTTTCGTAATGTTACATTTGTAACTTTACGATTTCCGGCCTGAAAATGTCTTTTGTGGTATCTCAGTCACCATGCTCTTTCGAGGGTGTATGTCCGAATTGAAAAATTCTGCACTATTTACCCCCGTTCCCTGTTTGATTTTCAAATATTGAATTCTGGAGGAGTTCAGGATCAGCAAATTTTTTTTGTATTTGAAAGGAATTGTCGCAGGGATTATATTCCTTTATCAGGTAAATTAAGGTTTATGGCAAGGCATCGATTCTCTTTTCCTCTTCATTACCAGATTCTTTTAACTCTTGTTGCCGGAGGGCTTTTTGGTTATTACTTTCCTGAAACCACCCAATACACCAACTGGATAGGTGAGATATTTCTGAGAGCCCTGAATATGATAATTGTACCTCTGATACTTTTATCTATAACTACTGGTCTGGCAAGTGTCGGAAGCAGCGGAAACCTGGGAAGGCTCGGTTTAAAGACCCTTGCTTATTATATCGTGTCGACGCTGGCGGCAATAATTACAGGATACCTGCTCGTAATATGGTTTAAGCCGGGAGTTGGCTCCGAACTGGGTCTTAAAGTTCCGGTTGAAGATATTTCAATAGCATCGGATAGTTTCGGTCAGACGCTGATTAAGATCGTCCCCGACAACTTATTTGAAGCTATGATGGAGGGACAGATGTTGTCCATAATCTTTTTTGCTGTCCTGTTCGGGTTTTTTATCACCAGGGTTAATGTTAAATCGCAACTGTTGCTTACTGAAGTACTTAATGCCGCACTTGATGTAATTATGAAAATTACTCTTTTCATAATTAAGTTCACACCTCTCGGCATATTCAGCATAACAGCCCGGGTGATTGCTCAACAGATCAGTATGGGTAATGAGATCGGTGAGATTATCAGCAGGCTGGGACTCTATTTCCTGACTGTCCTGACAGGTTTACTGTTTCATGGGTTGGTAACCCTGCCATTATCTGTAAAAATACTTGGCCGTGCAAATCCGATAAAGCACTTCAGGAACATGGCAACGCCCTTGCTGACTGCGTTTTCAACTTCATCATCTAATGCAACACTTCCTCTCACTATGGAAGCTGTTGAAAACAGGGATGGAGTATCTAATAAAATTGCAAGTTTCACATTACCACTTGGAGCTACGATTAATATGAACGGCACAGCCCTTTATGAGTGTGTGGCTGTAATGTTCATCGCACAGGCTTATGGAATTGAACTCACATTCGGACAGCAGCTTATCGTGATTTTTACGGCACTTCTGGCTGCCATCGGGTCGGCTGGAATACCAATGGCAGGACTGGTAATGATGGCTGTAGTACTTAAGGCAGTGGGATTACCGCTCGAAGGTATCGGCCTTGTACTCGCTGTCGACCGTATTCTTGATATGTTCCGTACAACCATAAATGTATATGGCGACACCTGTGCAGCCGTAATTATTGCGAAGTCGGAAGGAGAAAAGTTAAATATCTAGTTACATGATCCTGAGCAACCTGCATCGGAATGACTTCCGCAGGAGGAACATGAATGATTCAGGGCAGCCAGTTCTTCATCTGTGGCGTCTCTGATATCGATTATCTTTCCGGCAAAATAAAGATCGATTCCTGCCATGGGATGGTTAAAATCCATCCTCACATGCGAATCGGTTATTTCGTTAATAACTCCATTCAGAGGATGTCCTTCCGAATCCACCATCGGAACCTCGTTGCCAACCTGGCAGATATCCTCATCAATCATTCCGTCCTTCTGAAAAACTGAAACGGGGACGTTGATTATCATGCTCTCATCCCTCTCACCATAAGCATTTTCGGCCTTGAGCGTAAAATTGAAAAGGTCTCCGTTCTTCAGATCAAAAATGTTCGATTCAAAAGAGGGAAGAAGACGCCCTGCACCATAAACAAATTTAAGTGGCTGGTTCTCCTCAAGAGCCTCAATTATGCGTCCTTCCGGATTTACTTCCCTGAGCTCATAAATCAGGGATACCATTTTATTCTTTTCGACTTTCATAAATATTCTTTTTTTTATTTTGAGCAGGCAAAGGTAATAATTTAAATATCAGAACAGACAGGAGATAATCAGAAAATGAATGCAAAACGGATCTCAGGATTGCTGTATATTCCATATCCCGAATCATTTAACGGCCACAGGATCATAAAGTTCATAAAAGATCTTCTTCCGATCTGCTGCGACAAACCTCCCCCGGCAAGGAGGGTTCCCGTAGTAAAACGGCCGGTCGTGTATGGATTTTTCCAGTATGAAGATTCCAGGCTTAGCAGTTCATATTCACCATGAAGAAACATTCCTGTATTTATTCCAAGCGGAATGACCGAGTTAAGATCCCTGATAAACAAATATTGCAGGTACGATCTTCCGCCATAGATATGAGTCTTGCTGGTTCTGTATTTATAGAATCTGTAATTCGGACCTGCAGCAATCCCGACTCTGGGCAGTATCCAGATTCCGATTACCGGCGAGGCCTGAATATCTGTTATTGTACCAAACTGTAGTCCGAAACTCCCACCGTAAAAAAGTCTTTCTTTTAACTGAGGCACGTCACCTTCGTTTTTCTGGCCTGATGAATCAGAAAAAATGATCAACAATAAAAATGCTGTCAGGAAGGCCCTCATGACCGTCTGGCAAATGACTCTTTTATTAATTTTCATCCTTATATAATTTATTTTTAATGGCCGGTGGAACCTCACATAACTGACTTCGCCGGGCCCGCTCAGCCTGTTAACAAATTCATTTATTCCTGTCAGTGTTTGAAAAAACATCGGTTTTCACAACAACAATTTAGTACCTTTACGCATGCGCACAGCAAATAAACGAAAAAAACAGATTTCTAATATATACCGCGAAAATGAATATTTTAGTCAATGGAGGGAGCCATGGTATTGGCAGGGAGATCGTTGTTTTTTATGCAAAGAACAGGGATAATCAGATTCTGGTGACCGGGAGGGATGAAGCAGCTCTGGAAGAGCTCGTAAAAAGCTGTGAAAACAACAATGTAACATCGGCACAGATTGATCTTTCTGTAATAGACGATCAGCTTGATTCGTTTAAAGACCAGGTTTACACCAGATTCAGTGTACTTGATATATTGATCAATAATGCCGGTACACTTATCTCACGGGATTTCATGAAATTATCAAATAATGATGCCAGGATAATGATCGAGACCAATCTTATCGGTCCCGCCTCACTGATACGACTTGTAAAGCCTCTGATGATCAATGGATCACATATTGTTAACATTTCAAGTATGGGAGGCTACCAGGGAAGTTCAAAATATCCGGGATTATCCTTTTACAGCGCTTCAAAGGCCGCCCTTGCATGCCTTACCGAATGCCTGGCTGAGGAATTTAAGGAATCGGGAATAAGTGTGAACTGTCTTGCCCTGGGTTCGGTGATGACAGAGATGTTTGAAAAAGCTTTTCCCGGTTTGAAAGCACCTGTAAATCAGGTGGATATGGCAGCGTTTATTGCACAATTTGCTGAAAATGCAGGTAAGGTTATAAATGGTAAAATTATCCCCGTGGCGGTAAATAATCCCTGAAAATCAATAAGATATTTAACAGGTTAACAATTGGGATCAGAAGAATCTCTGTTGATTTGATTCCGTGTGTCTTTACATCAGCATTTTTAAAGCATAATTCACGAATAATTCCGGATTTCAACCTCTCCATCAAGTGCAAGTAATCCATTGAATGCCAACGCTTTCATCTCATCCTCTCCAGGATAGACAACTACTTCGGCAATAAACCGGATCATGGACTTTATCTTTTCAATGTGTGATTCCTGGTAAGCCATCCCTCCCGTAAGTATTATGGCGTCGACGTCTCCTTCAAGAACAGCGGCCATTGCTCCGATCTCTTTTGCGATCTGGTAAGCGGCTGCATCTCTGATAAGCTCTGCCTTACTGTCACCGTTCTCAGCCAGCCTGCAGACCTCCCTGAAGTTATTTGTACCAAGGTAAGCGACCATACCTCCTCTTCCTGTTATCATCGATTTTATCTCGTTATAAGTAAACCGTCCGCTGAAACACAGGTCAGCAAGCTGACGCGAGGGCAGGCCTCCCGAACGCTCAGGTGAAAACGGGCCATCTCCATGGAGGGCATTGTTCACATCAATAACCTTTCCTTTTCTATGTGCCCCAACGCTGATACCACCACCCATATGCACAACAATAAGATTCAGGTTTTCATATTTCTCCCCGATAGATCCGGCATAGGTCCTGGCCACAGCTTTCTGGTTCAATGCATGGAATATTGAGATCCTTTCTATTTCAGGATGCCCCGAGATCCTGGCTACAGGCTGAAGTTCATCCACAACTACCGGATCAACAATATAAGCTCTTGCCCCCGACAGGGATGAAGCAATATCATATGCTATCAGACCACCCAGATTACTGGCATGCTGTCCGAGCAAACCCTCCTGCAGATCCTGCCTCATTTTTTCATTTACGGTATAAATACCTGATAATATTGGCTTTAAAAGTCCTCCCCTTCCGACAACAGCAGCAATACGGTCAAAATCCACATTTCTGGAAATTAACTCACTTATGATGAGATCTTTCCGGAAATGGAACTGATCTGAAATTTTTTCATAGCCATCCAGCTCTTCCGGAATATGGCGAAGCGTTGTTTCGAAAATCAATGTTTCCTCTTCAAAAAGTGAGAATTTAGTCGAAGTCGACCCAGGATTTATAGCGAGAATTAACCGGTTGAGCATATTAAAAAGCAATAATATTCAGTTGAGACCAATAAAAGCTACTTATAACATAAAGCAAGACAGAGCGATACAGTAATACTTCGACTTTTCACTTTCACTTCGCGACATGACGATGACAGGGCTTCTGGTTCCCCTGATCAGTCCGGCCAGTTCCCCTCCGGCAAAAAGCATCAGTCCTTTATAAAAAGGATTACACGACTCCAGCGATGGGAACAAAAGGATATCTGCATCTCCCTCAACCGGCGTCGGAACATTTTTTATCCGTACGCTGTTTTTATCGCAGGCGAGAAAAATATCAAGAGGTCCATCCATTATGCAGTTTTTTATCTGGCCCCTTTCTGCCATTTTGCACATTACAGCGTAATCTGTTGAATTTCCGGAATGGCGGGTCATCTTCTCCGATGCCCCGATAAGTGCAATTTTAGGTTTTTCAATTCCAAATCTGTGGGCCATGGCTATGGCATATTCGGCCATTGCAATCTTCTGCCCGAGATCAGGAAACGGGATTACTGCCGGATCGGTAATAAATAAAAGCTTTTTATATGCAGGTATCTCAATTGCACAGACGTAGCTCATTATTGTATCGGGGAGCATCAGCCCATGATCTTTATCCATCACAGCCCTGAGGAACTTATCGGTACCTACAAGGCCTTTCATGACAATATCAGCTGCTCCTGTTACCGCAAGTCTTATGGCCTCCTCAGATGCTTCTTTTTCGTCAGTGATATTAATAATGGTTAAGAGTTTTTCGTCGGTTCCCAAAGTTTTGCATAGCCTTTTTATTTCTGATTGGTTCCCGATCATTATGGCTTCAGCAAAACCTTCCCTGACGGCCCTGCTTAATGCTCCTATCGTGTTTTCATCATGAGCCCATGCAACAGCAATCCGGTATCTCCTTCCCGCAGAGAGCACCTTTTCCACCATCTGGCCGAGAGATCGGATCATATACTTTTTACTTGCTGGCTGCTGCTGATAATAATATGCTGTCGTACTTGGCCTGTTCTGAATCGGACCTTGATGTCAGTACAATCGGAACAAGGGCTCCGAGAATAATTGATGCAACCTTGGCTTTTGCAAAGAATACCATCGATTTATAGAGCACATTCCCCACTTCAATGTCGGGCATCAGAAGCAGGTCGGTATCTCCTGCAACCTCACTCTTGATCCCTTTGTGCCTGGCGCTTTCTATGCTTATGGCATTATCGAACGCCAGAGGACCGTCAATTATGCAATTCCTGATCTGATCGCGCTGGTTCATTTTGGAGAGGAGAGCAGCATCGAGGGTGGCCTCCATGTTTTCGTTGACCATCTCAACAGCTCCGAGTACAGCCACTTTTGGCATCTGATATCCAAGCCTGTGCAGGAATGCAACCGAATTATTGACAATGGCTATTTTGTCCTTGAGGCTCGGAGCTATATTCATAGCCACGTCGGTAACGGCAATCAATTTATGATATGTATCTACCTCAAAAAGTGCAATATGTGAAAGCAGGTTACCTGTCCGGAGGCCCCATTCTTTATTCAGGACACATTTAAGCAGGGTGGAGGTTCCCACCTTCCCTTTCATCAGGACATCGGCCTGTTTGCTGCTAAGCATTTTTACAGCCATCTCGACTGATGTGTCGGTATCTGGCTCGTGAATGATCCTTATTCCGGTAATATTGTATCCGTTCTCTTCGCAAATATTCTGTATCCCTTCTTTATCTCCGACAAGAATTGGTTCTATTATTTCATCCTGCCATGCTCTTATTACTGCTCCCAGTGAATGCTGATCCTGGGCTGCTGCAAGCACTAGTTTCTTTCTCGGCTTACCTGCAACAATGTTTTTCAGATCAGAAAGGTACTTTAATGCCATATAATTGTTTTTTACTGTTTCATTGTCATACAGTATGATGTTCAATAATATAACGGGTATCAGAGGCAATAACAAATTCTTCGTCGGTGGTGATACACATTACCTTCACTTTCGATTCAGGTTTCGAGATTATAAGGTCTTTGCCCTTCTTCCCGTCGTTTGTTGCTTTGTCAAAAATAATACCCAGGTTCTCCATGCCGGTACAGATCATAGCCCTCATTTTATAGTCATTTTCCCCTACTCCACCTGTAAATACAAGAAGATCAAGGCCATTTAGAACCGCTATATATGATCCGATGAACTTCTTTACTTTATATGCGTACATATTCAATGCAAGAATTGCCTTTTCATTTCCCTCCATAGCTGCCAGTTCAAGATCGCGCATATCGGAAGAGAGCTGCGAAATACCTGCTACACCGCTTTTCTTGTTGATAAGATTATTTACACCGGTTACGTTAAGGTGTTCCTTGTCGGCAATATAGATAAGTACTCCGGGATCAATCTCCCCTGTCCTGGTTCCCATTATCAGCCCGTCGACCGGAGTAAAGCCCATTGATGTGTCAATTGAATTACCATTGCGAATAGCAGTTATTGATGCACCGTTACCAAGATGGCACGTGATTATCTTAAGGTCCTTCACATCCCTGCCTAAAAGACCGGCAGCTTTTGAAGCTACAAATTTGTGGCTTGTACCGTGATACCCGTACTTTCTTATCTTGTATCTCTCATAATACTCGTATGGCAGAGCGTACATATAGGCATAGTCAGGCATTGTCTGATGGAAAGATGTATCAAATACTGCAACCTGGGGAACTCCCGGTATCAGTTTCTCGACAGAAAGGATACCTTTAAGGTTAGCGGGATTGTGCAGGGGCGCAAGCTCGCTGCATATCTCGATTTGCTTCTTTACCTCATTGTCGACCAGGATACTCTCTTTATAACTCTCACCACCATTCACCACTCTGTGACCAACAGCCTTGATCTCATTTACGTTCTTTATAACACCATGTTTCGGATCAGTCAGTGCAGCCATTACAAGGTTAATACCTGTTGTATGATCAGGAATATCATGAATCACTTTATAAGGCTCCTTACCTGTGGGTTTATGTGTCAGAATACTATCATTCAGTCCGATGCGTTCAAGAAGGCCTTTGGCGAGCATCTCCGCCTTTTCTCCCATATTGAATAACTGATATTTTATTGAAGAGCTTCCGCAATTTAAAACAAGGATAATCATTTCAAAATATATTTATAAATTAATCTAAAGTCAGTTTGTTTTTGCTGCAGCCTGGTTTGCCGTAATCGCGATCATACTCACTATATCACTTACCGAGCAGCCTCTCGAAAGGTCATTTATGGGAGCAGCCATTCCCTGAAGAATTGGTCCGATAGCTTCTGCATTAGCCAGACGCTGAACCAGTTTATAGGCAATATTTCCTGATTCGAGGTTGGGGAAGATCAGCACATTGGCCTTACCGGCAATAGGGCTGCCGGGAGCTTTTTTAACACATATTGCTTCCACAAGCGCGGCATCGACCTGGAGTTCTCCGTCAATCAGCAGGTCGGGAGCCATCTCTTTCGCTATTTTAGTAGCACTGACAACTTTATCGACAAGTGCATGTCGTGCACTACCCTTTGTCGAGAAACTCAGTAAGGCTACCTTGGGTTCAAAACCGGCAAGGGTTTTTGCTGTCTGGGCTGATGCAACCGCAATTTCGGCAAGTTCTTTGTCGGTAGGATCGGGATGAACGGCTCCATCAGCAAATATCATAACGCCGTCTGCACCGTAATTTTTTTCAGGAAGGATCATAATAAAGGCCCCTGAGACAACCGAAATGCCAGGAGCCGTCTTAACATACTGGAAAGCTGGCCTCAGGACATCTCCTGTGGCATGATCAGCACCTGAAACCTCACCGTCGGCGTCACCATTTTTTATCATCAAAACTCCAAGATAAAGGGGATCCTCAATCAATTTTGCAGCTTCTTCACGGGTCATGCCCTTGCTTTTACGCAGCTCGACCATCAGGTTGATATAATGATCTTTTTTCCCGTGCGCCTTTGGATTTACAATTGTGGCTTTTGAAATGTTTTTTAGTCCCAGAGCAGCAGCATGCGATTTTATCTCCTCCGGATCTCCTATCAGAATAATTTCTGCCAGACCTTCTTCAATAGCCTTGTCTGCAGCCTTAATAGTTCTCTCCTCGTATCCTTCGGGAAGAACTATCCTCATGTTATATTTTTTTGCATTTAATTTGATGCGATCCAATAATTCCATTGTGTATCAGTAATTTAAATTATAATATTTTTTTGTTTAAATGTACGAAAAAAAAGCGCTATTAAACTACCATAAAATACATGATTATTGTCAGGTAAGATGTTTTTTATTATAATCCGGCAGGCTGTAAACTCTTTTTTAGAAAATGACCAATGATTTCCTAAATTAGCAGCTTCAACTTTTGATTGTATATGGACTCTTTCAATTCACGGCTGGAATCACTTAAAGCTTCCCTTGATGGTGAGCTCAGATATGATACTGTTACAAGAACCATTTATTCAACTGATGCATCAGTTTATAAAGAGAAACCGGTCGCAGTCATATGGCCAAAAGGAACTGCCGATATCCGGAAGATCCTTCACTTTGCATCGGATGAGAAGACAAATGTGATTGTCAGGGCAGCAGGGACGTCCCTTGCAGGCCAGGTGGTAGGCTCAGGTATCGTTGTTGACATATCCAAACACATGAACAGGATCGTGGAGATAAACAGCAGTGAAAAATGGGTAAAGGTGGAGCCGGGAGTTGTTCTCGACGAGCTTAACATATACCTTAAGAAATACGGATTATTCTTCGGTCCCGAAACATCTACCGCCAACAGATGTAATATAGGAGGGATGGTCGGGAATAATGCATGTGGCTTGCATTCTGTTATTTATGGATCAACCCGCGACCACACTCTTGAGTTGAAAGTCCTTCTCAGCGATGGTAGCGAGGCAATATTCGGTCCGCTTGACAGACCAGGGTTCGAGGCAAAATGCAACGCTGAAAATCTTGAAGGAAAGATTTACCGTAATATAAGGGATATCCTGGAAAACCCGGAGAACATTAACAGTATTACTGAAGAGTATCCCGACCGGGCCATTCCAAGAAGGAATACCGGTTATGCTCTTGATCTGCTGATGAGCTCCGGAGTATTTGATAAAACTTCGGTAAGGCCGTTCAATTTCAGCAGGCTTATCGCAGGATCGGAAGGAACCCTGGCAATCGTCACGGAGATAAAGCTGAATCTCGTTCCGCTTCCTCCTGCTCACAAGGCTCTTGTTTGCGTTCATCACAGGGAACGTAACGAAGCCTTTAAGGCCAACATGATAGCTCTGAGACTTAAACCTTCGGCAGTAGAGATGATGGACAACCGGATTCTTGAACTTACCGAAGGCAATATAAGTCAGAAAAACAACCGTTTTTTTCTTGAAGGCAGGCCGGGATCAATAACCATTGTGGAATTTGCCCGCGACACCATCGGAGAACTTGATGAAGTTGTAAGCGAACTGATACGTGAGCTTAAAACGGCAGGTTACGGTTACTCCTGGCCTGTGATTAAAGGGAAAGATATTTCAAAGGTATGGGACCTGAGAAAGGCAGGTCTCGGGATACTGGCAAATATGAAAGGTGATCCCAAACCGGTTTCACTTATTGAAGATACTGCCGTGAGGGTCGAACAACTCGACGATTACATTAATGAACTTGAGAAGATCCTTGCTGAGTATGGCAGGGACTCGGTTTATCATGCTCATATAGGCACCGGGGAACTTCATATCAGACCTGTTCTTAACCTTAAGGATACTCAGGATGTTGAATTATTCCGGACTATCGGGTTAAAAACTGCCCGGCTGGTAAAAAAATACAGGGGCTCAATGAGCGGCGAACATGGCGACGGACGACTGAGGGGGGAGTTTATTCCAATTATTCTGGGAGAGAATAATTTCAGGTTGCTGTGTGAGGTAAAAAACTGCTGGGATCCCGGAAATATACTGAACCCCGGTAAAATTACATCAACACCCCTGATGAACAGTAACCTCAGGTACGTTGCGGGAAAGAAGACAAGGGATATAGACACTCTCTATGATTTTTCCTCCACAGCGGGACTCCTCAGGGCCACAGAGAAATGCAACGGATCGGCCGATTGCAGAAAATCCGTATTAATAGGCGGAACAATGTGCCCGAGTTTTATGGCAACGGGTGAAGAGGCAAATACTACCAGGGCACGGGCAAATGTAATGAGGGAATTTTTGAGCGATGAGAGTCCTGATCCGTGGGACCACAGGGAGATATATGATATACTGGATCTGTGCCTGTCGTGCAAGGGATGCAAATCAGAATGTCCTTCAGGAGTCGACATGGCAAAACTTAAGTCGGAGTTTCTCCAGCACTGGTACGACAGGCACGGGATCCCGCTGAGAACAAGATTAATTGCATATATATCAACATTTAACAGGCTGGGCTCGCTGGCACCGGGAATTTATAATTTTTTCCTGCGGAACAGATTCTTTTCCGGTTTACTGAAACAAATAGCTGGCTTTGCCCGCGGGAGAAGTATTCCATTATTATATAAGACCACCCTGAAAAGATGGGCCCGTAAAAACCTCCCCTCAATCAATCCGTCAGATCCTGCCGGATCGGTTTCACTTTTTATTGACGAATTCACCGACTATAATGATACTGAAGCCGGAATTGCGGTAATCAGGCTGCTGACTTCCCTTAATTACAGAGTAATAATACCGGAACACTCATTAAGCGGCCGCACATTTATCTCAAAAGGGCTGGTAAGAAGTGCCCGGAAAATTGCCAGGAGGAATGTAGAAATTTTAAGCGGTAATATCTCTTCCGGTAATCCGCTTATCGGTATCGAACCGTCAGCAATACTTGGTTTTCGTGATGAGTACCCTGATCTTGTCGGTGACGACCTGAAGGAGAAATCAATCAGACTTGCGGAAAATTGCCTTCTGCTCGACGAGTTTATTGTAAATGAGTTTAAGGCGGGAAGGATAAAACGCGAATCTTTCGTAAGTGACCCTGCCCGTATTCTCCTTCATGCTCATTGTCAGCAGAAAGCGATCTCCTCATCCGCCCCGACAATTGCTATGCTCTCAATACCAGGGAATTACTCAGTGACCGAAATACCGTCGGGCTGCTGTGGCATGGCCGGATCGTTCGGATACGAGAAGGAGCATTACGATCTCTCTGTCAGGGTCGGAGAAATGATTTTGTTCCCCGCTGTCAGGAATTCCGACAAGGATACACTTATTGCAGCGCCAGGGACAAGCTGCAGGCATCAGATCAAAGATGGTACCGGAAGAATTGCCAGGCACCCGGCTGAGATACTGTATGAAGCGCTGATAAGAGACTGAAAAAAGGCGTGAGGCGAAAAAAAGGTGTGAGGCGTGAGCAAGAAAAACTGTTGAGGCACGAAGTGACTCAATCCCGCGAATGCGGAAAGGTTAAAGGCTGAGTATAAAATCGTCGGCATCTTCTGAAACAGGAAATTTGCGGCGGAAATCATCAAGTTCGGATAATGAGATCTCCCCATTTATCAGACCCTCAATATTTTCCGCTGAATCTGAGATAGTCTCCCCTTTAGGACCAATGATGACTGAATCTCCGGTATAAAATATTCCGTTACCGTCAATCCCGGTCCTGTTCGATCCGGCAACATAACATTGATTTTCAATGGCCCTTGCCCTGAGAAGGGTCTGCCATACCACTCTCCTGCTTCCCGGCCAGTTTGCCGAATTTATGAGAAGATCATAATCGTTCCTGTTTCTGCTCCATACCGGGAACCTGAGATCATAGCAAATATTGGGGCAAATTCTGATCCCTCTGAATGAAAACACTATCCTTGTCCTGCCCGGGGAATAAACCTTATCCTCTCCCTCAATACTGAAAAGATGTCTTTTATCGTAGATAAAGACCTCTTTCCCTGGTGTGACAAACAACCATCTGTTATAATACTGATCATTTTCCACTGCAATAAAGCTGCCACACAAACCGAAATTACCTTTGGAGGCTGTTTCCGCCATCCATTCGCATGTCAGCGACCCGGGGGGTTCAGAAAATTTCAGGGCATCCATAGAGAATCCTGTTGAGAACATCTCAGGTAATACAACAAGATCGGTATTTCCGAACCCGGGTCCGAGGAGCTTTTCTATCCGTTCAAAATTCTTCTCCTTCGCTTCCCATGCTATATCATATTGAACAATAGTCAGTCTCATTTCATAAAAAGTATTAAAGTAACAGTAAATAAAAAGGGCAGGTCCGTTATGAACCTGTCCGTATTTTATGGTCAGAGCCGGGTGACGACTAATTTTTATTCAACGACAAATAATATTCGTCAAAGATATTTTGTATCAAAGGCCGGTAGTAGAGCCAGAAAAACCTTCTCGGGTCATCAGGTTTTGTTGAATAGAGAATTCCTTTGAGCTTATTAAAACCTTTGATCCTTGATGTAGGGTACCAGACAGGATTTGTGGCAAAATCACCGGAAAAATAGTATATCCTGTTACTGACCGGGTCCTGAACAACTGCAGGAAATTCCCCGGAGATACCATTTGCTTCCAGGAGGGTATCCCCCAATGCTGTGGTCTCGAGTTTGAACTTTGAGATCACTTTGTTTGAGATCGGGTCAATTATATCGAACCAGTTAGCGAAGGCAACTGAAGATGGCACTCCGTATTTTGTACAGTTTTCATCATCAGTTATGATCCCGGGCATTGCTTTGGTGAGGTGGGTTCCTTCTTCCAGAACAATAATGTTCTTTTCGGTCAGAAGGACTACACCGGGTCTGGTAAAGGTCCATGGCTTCCTGTACTCTTTCCTGTACATAGCTGTCATCCAGATGGGAAACTCCTTATCCGTTGTATCAAGGCTAGCAAAATATTTGCCTGTCCACCCCGAGAAAGTTATACCGAGTTTTTCCTGGGTCCTGTAAGAGTCAAACTGTGCTGTGGGGTAATCAAATGAATTATATTCAAGAATGATAAGTTTATTTCTCTCCTTCATTTCGTTTATCAGAAGGTAATCGTTGTTATTAAGGCCCCCATAAAGTTTTCGGGATTTCCGGCTTTTATTGATCCCGCTGTACCAGTCGTTAAAGAAAACACCATATGTATCGGTGATATATAAGGCATCACTCTTTTCTGGTAATTCGATCATGTCGGAAAGACGGTATTCGTTTTTAAAGCTGCCTCTCTCCTTTAAAGGCCTTGTCGGAGCAAAACCATAATAGTCTTTTCTATACGAATAGCTGCTTTTCCTGTCCTTTTTTACAAACCTTTCATTTGTCAGTATCCAGTTGAGGGATTTGTGTTTTTCACGGTCAAGGGTTGGAACTGTTTTGTCGAGGATCACTATATCCATAGGTTTTTTCGTCTGAAAATTCCAGCGGATAAAGTTTATGAAGGGAAGGGCTAAGATTACTGCCAGAATGATAATTAATATTAGAAGCGGCTTTTTCATAACTTAGTAAATATGTGACAGTATTCAAATACAATATAACTGCAATAATTGACTGAATATTACTATTTCAGCTGTTAAAAGTATTAATTTATTTTTTTCCAAGAAAATAAATTTGAGGCAATTTAGTAAAAAATCTTGAACTGCAATAGGTCTTAAGGTAGTGTAAATGCAGGAGCAGGAGTACTTTTAAACCGATATTTAGTACCTGAACCACACAAAAAACCTGATAGTTGTTTAATTCTTTCAATTGTATCACATGTCAGTAAGTCCATGAATTGCCTATGTATCAACTGCCGCCGGTAAATAATCATGATGGTGGAAAAAATTCCCGAGGTTATGAAAACGGAGCATGACCATATTCGGAAATTCCTATGATTGTTTTTTATATTTTTGCAGAAATATTAACTGATGCTGACAAATCAACCACTTGCGGAAAGGCTAAGGCCGAAAGAAATTGATGAGTTCTGCGGTCAGGAGCATCTTGTCGGGAAGAATGCAATTCTTCGCAAGGCTATTGAATCGGGTAACATACCATCTTTTATACTATGGGGTCCTCCGGGAGTCGGGAAAACTACCCTGGCCGGGATCATTGCGTTAACCCTGAAACGGCCGTTTTTTCATTTAAGCGCTGTCCATTCAGGAGTTAAAGATGTCAGGGAGACCATTGAAAAGGCTAAAAAACAGCAGTTTTTCAACCAGCCCAATCCAATTTTGTTCATTGATGAGATTCACCGTTTTAACAAATCGCAGCAGGATTCCCTATTAAGCGCCGTTGAGCAGGGTATAATTACTTTGATAGGTGCTACAACCGAGAACCCCTCATTTGAGGTCATTTCTCCCCTGTTATCGCGCTGCCAGGTTTATGTAATGAACTCGCTGAGCGAGGAGGAACTCAGGGGACTTCTTGACAGGGCACTTAAAAAAGACTTGCACCTGGCAAAGCTTGAAATTGAAATAAAGGAATATGAAGCGCTTATAAGGATTTCGGGAGGAGATGCCAGGAAACTTTATAATGCACTTGAGCTTGTGGTGTCTTCGGAATCTGATGAAGAAAACAGGGAAAAGATTGTAATTGACAATTTAAAGGTACTGAAACATGTACAGAAGAACCTTGCCCTTTATGACAAGAACGGAGAACAGCATTATGATATAATATCAGCATTCATTAAGTCACTGAGAGGCAGCGATCCCAATGCTGCTGTTTACTGGCTGGCAAGAATGGTTGAGGGAGGTGAGGATCCTAAATTCATTGCCCGGAGAATGGTTATACTGGCCGCTGAAGATATAGGACTGGCAAATCCCAATGCCCTTCTGCTTGCCCATACATGTTTTGAGGCTGTCAATAAGATCGGATGGCCCGAGTCGAGAATAATTCTTTCTGAGACCGCGCTATTTCTCGCTGCCTCGCCTAAAAGCAATGCAGCATATATGGCAATAGAAAAGGCGGTCGGAGTTGTCAGGGAGAAAGGAGACCTGCCGGTACCCCTTCATCTGAGGAATGCCCCTACAAAGCTGATGAAGGACCTGGAATATGGGAAAGAGTATAAATATGCCCATACATTCCCGGGGAATTTTATTGCCGATAACTTCCTGCCTGAAGAGATCAGCGGAACGCAGTTCTATCAGCCGGGTACCAACACCAGGGAGGAAGAAATCAGAAAAAGGATGGCAGATCTCTGGAAGGACCATTACAATTATAATAAGGAATGAGATTGACTAATATTGGACAATAATTTTAAATAATCAGGGAAATAAAATATTAAATTTACCTTTCGAATGTACCCGGATGATTGATTTGGCAAAAAACACAAATGGATATAATTCATTTCTGATTATATGTTCTGCCCCTGCCTGTGCAGGGCAGGCTATCCGGAATGAATCCCACATGTTATGCTAACACAAACACGTATGTATATAATATTCAGACATGTGGGTTGCATCATACCATTAAAATAAAAATTATATTCTGATGAAAAACAGAGTTTCAGATATACCGGGTATCGGTTTCAGTGAATCAGGGAACTTTTTACTGATCGCCGGTCCATGCGTCGTTGAGAGCGAAGATATCACTTTTGAGATAGCCGAATATATTGTAAAACTGGCCATTAAGTACCGGCTCCCCTTTGTATTCAAGGCTTCATACAGGAAAGCAAACAGATCAAAAGGAGACTCGTTCTCCGGTATCGGAGATGTTAAGGCTCTCAGAATTCTGGCAGAGGTAAGAAAGAATTTTTCTGTTCCGGTGATTACCGACATACATAATCCGGATGAAGCCGGGCTGGCTGCAGAGTATGTTGATATTCTTCAGATACCTGCATTTCTGTGCCGTCAGACTGATCTGCTGGTTGCTGCTGCGAAAACAGGTAAATGGGTAAATATAAAAAAAGGGCAGTTCCTGTCAGGTGCGTCTATGAAGTTCGCAGTTGACAAAGTGAGGGATAGCGGTAACGACAAGGTAATGGTCACCGACAGGGGTAACATGTTCGGGTACCAGGATATTGTAGTTGATTTCAGGAACATCCCTGTTATTAGGGAATCGGGGGTTCCAGTAATAATGGATATAACCCATTCGCTTCAGCAACCTAACCAGGAATCGGGGGTATCCGGAGGAAATCCCGAAATGATTGAGACTATCGGAAGGGCTGCAATCAGTGTGGGCGCTGATGGCATCTTCATTGAAACTCATCCTGATCCGGCAAATGCAAAATCGGACGGGGCCAACATGTTGAAGCTCGACAGACTGGAGGCTCTTCTAATCAGGCTGACGGCAATACGAAACACAATTAATTCTTTTAATAAATAAACCCTAATTTAAATTCAATGAAAAAATCAATTTTAATCCTGACAGCACTTTTTGCATTAACAGCTGTTAATGCACAGTCACTTGAAGAAATAGTAAAGAAATACACCACAGCAATTAAAGCAGACCAGCTTGCCAAAGTGACGACAATAAAGATAACAGGTAAAATGTCGGCTATGGGAATGGAGATGCCAATGACGATGTACATGAAGAATCCTAATAAGATAAAGGTTGTTTACAACCTGGGTGGTCAGGAAATGTCATCAGCTTTTGACGGAGAAAAAGGATATACGATAAATCCCATGGGAGGATCGTCGGAACCGGTTGAACTTACGGGGGCTCAGTTAAAACAGGTTCAGAACAATAATGTTTTTTCAAATGAAATACTCAATTATTTCAAGAGCGGGAAGCTAACCCTTGAAGGAGAAGATAACGTGAACGGGAAACCTGCTTTCGTACTGAAAGCTGTTACTGATGGATCGGGTACTGCATATATTTATCTTGACAAGGTTTCAATGTTGCCTGTCAAATCGAAAACCACTACCGAGCAGATGGGAACCTCAATTGAGGTGGAATCATATATGACCGACTACACTGAAGTCAGTGGTGTTATCATGCCAAAAAAGACAACTGCCATGGCCAACGGAATGGAAGCCGGCGTTATTACTTTTGAGAAAATTGAGGTAAATGTTCCGGTCGCCGACGATGTGTTCAAACTTAAATAGTTGAATTGATTGTTGATACAGGCTTAATGATCAGAAAAGAAGAAACGGGCGGAATGCCCGTTTCTTCTTTTTATTTGTAAGCAGCTGGCCTGTAAGCCGGATTCTGTCACGGTCCCGGCTTCTGCAAGAGAAATTGGGACCGTTTTCCATCATTTATCTCGTCCGGTCATTGCTGACCGGATCATACAGCCTACCCCCCGGCATTGGACGAGCAGCCCAGTGCGCCGGTATACATGGCCTTTCAACCCATAAGATGTACGGCTCGCAATGTCGCCATCACGACCGGTGAGCTCTTACCTCACCTTTTCACCCTTCCCCCGGCTTTTATACCGGGGAGGTCATTTTCTGTTACATTACAATACCCTCGCGGATATCTTCCCGTTAGGAAGTATGGTGCTCTGTGTTGCCCGGACTTTCCTTCCAGCTTTTCCTGACGGAAAACCTGGACGATGGAACAGCCAGCTGCGATACAAAGATAAATAATAAAGAGGAGAAACCTTAATTATTTCTATTTTTGCCTGGCAGAATAATTACCGGCAAGGATCGCTCTGCCTGCGTAATACAAATGGAAAAGATGTTTGATATTGATCTGAGTGAATATAATTACCATCTGCCTGAAGAGAGAATTGCCCAGTTTCCCGTAAATGTAAGAGATACTTCAAAACTGCTCCTGTACGACAAAGGGGAGATATCTTCGGACGTTTTCAGAAATATTGATGACCATATTCCTTCAGGTTCGTTGCTTGTGTTTAACAATACCCGTGTGATAAGGGCGCGGTTGTTGTTCCGGAAGGAGTCAGGTGCCAATATTGAGGTATTCTGTCTGGAACCTGTCGGTCCGGCAGATTACGGAGAATCGTTCGCCTCCCTAAAGCCTGTAGAATGGAAATGTATTATTGGAAACCTGAAGAAATGGAAAACCGGGACCATAATCACCAGCTTTGCCTTCAGGGGCAGACCTGTTGCTCTGCATGCCGAAAAGATCAGGCCCGAAGGCGAAGAGGCATGGAGGATAAGACTCTCGTGGGATTGCAATGAACTGAGTTTTGGTGAAGTGATCGAACTGGCGGGACATATCCCGCTCCCACCCTATATTAACCGTGGCGACAGGCTCGAAGATGCAGTAGCTTACCAGACGGTCTATTCGTCAATCAGCGGATCGGTAGCTGCCCCTACTGCGGGATTGCATTTTACAGCCGGGGTTCTTGATAAGCTGGCACAGAAAGGAGTAAATAAAACCGAAGTCACACTCCATGTAGGAGCCGGTACATTCAAACCTGTAAAATCAGGGAATATAACAGATCACGAAATGCACTGCGAACATTTCTTTATCACAAGAGAAAATATAGCTTCCCTGATGAATAATTACGGCAGAATCATTGCTGTCGGTACTACATCCGTAAGAACTATTGAAAGTCTTTACTGGATGGGAGTAAAAATATTGAAGGGAGAAAACAAAACTGAAAATTGTTTTACGGTAGGGCAATGGGAACCTTACGATCAAACCATGGACATATCTCCTGATCAGTCTCTCAAAGCACTTTTATCAGCCATGGATGAAAGAGGTATCGGTTACCTGCATGGTTCAACAAGTATCATTATAGTCCCCGGGTATGATTTTAAAATGACCGGAGGTCTCATAACAAACTTCCATCAACCGGGCAGCACTCTTCTTCTGCTTGTGTCGGCCTGGGTGGGAAACGGATGGAAAAAAATCTACAGTTATGCCATGGAAAACGATTTCAGGTTCCTGAGTTACGGAGATAGTTCACTTTTATATAGATAGATTATCCCTGTTATGATTTTTTAAGGAAAGAAAACTTTATTTTTTTTTGAAAGTATTATGATAATTCGTTTATTTGACAACCAAAAAGAGCAAGGATGAATGATAACAGGACATTGGAGCAGATAACTGCCATTTTCAGCCTTCTGATGGTGATCTTCTATCTGGGCATCGGAGTTTACCTGGTTTTCTTTTTTAATCTGGGAAATCTTGATAAGCCAATCAGGGTCATCGTTGGATCATCATTCATCTTATACGGCTTATACAGGGCATTCAGGACTTATTTTAAAATTGTCGAGTTGTTCTTTACTAAAAACAAGGATGAAGATTGAAATGATTTGTGTCCTCTGTTTATCATGCTTGGCATGTACTTTGTTGTTATACTTACAGTAAAATGTTTATAACCGACAAAATTTAATGACCATGAGCAATGTAAAAGATAACCGGAATTTGATTATTATTGCGTTCCAAAACCTATTATCTGAAACCGGGGAGACTTTGGTAAAACTAAATAATAGCATCATTATCTCAGGTAAAAGCCTGATTCCAATAATTTTATTACTGGTGATGGTCTCATGTAATAACGGCGGCACAAAGCTTAATGAGACCCCAACCCGCGGTAACATAAAAATAATGGCTGATGAATCTTTCCAGCTTCTTATAGATACTGAGGTTTTTACTTTTACCCAGTTGTATCAGAACGCAAAGGTCAGGGCTACCTATAAACCCGAGGTTGATATTGTTAATGATTTTATGAATGATTCGGTAAAGGTAATCGTTACGAGCAGAAAACTTACCGAAGACCAGATCCAGTATCTTCGTGATTCACTGATTGTTGCTCGCACAACCGCCTTCGCCTGGGATGCACTGGCACTTATTACAAACAAGGAAAATAAAGATTCGCTTATAAAATATAATAGTATAAGGGATATTTTTCTGGGCAGGATAAGAAACTGGAAGGATATTAATCCAAAATCAAATCGTAATGAAATAAGTGTTATTTTTGACAACACAAAATCGGGGAATATCAGATATTTTAAAGAGTTGTTTGAAATAAAAGAGGATCTTGGCGAGAATTTTTATGCAGTCGAATCCAATGCAGAGGTTGTGGATTTTGTTTCAAGGAACCCTGATGCTATGGGAATAATAAGTGTGAACTGGATAAGCGACAAAGATGATTCCCTTAGTATGAGTTTTATCGACAAAGTTAATGTACTTGCCATTTCACAGGAGTTATTTGATGACGGAACATATTACAGGCCTTACCAGGGATCGATATATGACAGATCCTATCCGTTTGTAAGGGAGATATATTTTGTTTCGAGAGAAACATTTGCAGGCCTCGGAACCGGCTTTATTCAGTTTGCTACCGGCGAAAAGGGACAAAGGATTGTATTAAAATCCGGCCTTGTACCGGCAACAATGCCCATAAGGCTGGTGCAGATAAAACAATAGGGTGTACTGTGAACGGGATCTTGAGTTTAAAATTTGTTAAGAATAAATAAATAATTACAATAATTGATATCAAATAAGAAAGCTATGAAACGTTCAATTTTAAGTCCGGTTTTTATGCTGGCAGTATTAATTTCTGTTTTGCTGAGCGGTAATCTTCAGGCCCAGGACCTGAGCAACGGAATACTTCTGACAAAAAGCGAACAGTATGATAAAGCCCAGGAAATTTATCTGCAACTAATACAGAAAGAACCTGCCAACGCAAAAAATTACTTTTATTACGGAGAGAATTATCTTCTCAACTATTTTGCCGATACAATATCTAATTCACTGACTGTAGCAACGAAAGAAGCAAAAGATATTTATCAGAAAGGAGTCGATACCAATCCTAATGAGCCTTTGAACTATATAGGGCTGGCAAAGGTTGCCTCCTATCTTGGAGATAACAATACGGCCAATGCGATGAGGGAAAAAGCCAAAAGTTTTTTACTGCCCTATAAGAATATCAAAAAAATGAGCCCTCCTGCCCGTGATTATGCATTTATTCTGGCCAAGATCGCTGAATCTTATATCAAGGATAACAGCGTCGATACTTCACTGGCATTGCCATTAATAAGGAAGGCTATGACTATCGATTCGAAAAATCCTGATATTTTTCTGATAGCCGGTGACATTTATATGATTATTTCAGACGGATCGAACGCCATTAAGAACTATAACATGGCTCAGTACTATGATCCCAAGTCGCCGACAGCCAATATGAAGATCGGTTATGTGTATGTCAGGGCCAAGGTATTGCAGCAGGCTATCCCGTTCTTTGAGGAGGCAATAAGTCTCGATCCTTCGTATGCACCTGCTTACAGGGAGCTTGGCCAGCTTTACTGGCAGGCCCGCAGGCTTGAACTCTCAAAGGAGAATTACAAAAAGTATCTTGAACTCACAGCAGGTAATATACCAGCTAAAATAAGATATGTGACCTCCCTTTTCTATGCAAAGGATTACGAAGAAGTCATTACCTCTGTTGAAGAGATCCTTGTAGTTGATAAGTCAAGGACATACCTGAACCGTATCGCCGGCTATTCAAGTTTTGAAAAAGAGAATCCCGATTATAACAAGGCCCTTTCGTATATGGAGACTCTGTTCAAAACATTAGCGCCTGAGAGTATAATTAAAAAAGACTACCACTACATGGCCAGGATACTTCTGACAATAAATCAGGATTATCCAAAAAAGGTTGATGAACTTGCTACTCTTAAGCAGCAGCTTGACAGGGAGAAATCGAGATATAACAGTTCGACAGCAGCAGAAAAAGCTAAGAACAAAGCGAGCCTTGATGAACTGACAGGTAAGGTAGCTGATCTCACAAATGCTGTGGCAAAAGCCGAAGCTGAAATTGACAGAGGCTTTAAAGAATATGAAAAGGCACTGAATTTCGACCGGAAACCCGGTGATACATCTCCGCTGACTGCCTATGAAAAGTCGATATTAAACGAGATGGCAGTAAGTTATTATAACTTCAGAAGGTATGACGGAGCTGCAAAATCGTGGGGAAAACTTATAGATCCTTCAAAAGAGGATAACACTGCTGAATATATGCAGGTTGGAAGAGCTTACTATAACTCAGGCGTATATAAGAGTGCCGACTCAATCTTCAGCATTGTTACAAAGAAAACACCAGGGTATCTGCCTGCTCATGTTTATATTGCCCGTGTATATTCACAAATGGACCCTGACGCCAAATTAGGACTTGCAAGACCCAAGTTTGAAAAAATTGTGGATGTGGCCAAAACTGACTCAATAAAAAATGCAGGTGAAATGATGGAATCATTTTCCTATCTCGCCTACTATCATATGGAAAACGGCAATAGTACGGCTGCCAGGAATTATTATAACCGGATGGTCAATCTCACTCCCAATAACAAGGATTATAAAATAACCGGATACAACGGTCTGGGAAGTCTTGAAATTTCTGCTGCCGGCCTTGAAAAAACCCTTGAAGGGAAGCTGGCGTACCTGGCAAAATCAAATGATTACTATAACAAAATACTTGCAATTGATCCTTCGAACCAGGCAGCAAAAAACTCGCTGAGCTATGTCCAGACCTATATAGCCTCAGTCAAAAAAGGCATCAATCCCAATGAGATCAAGGGTGTTGTTACGGATTCCGGTACCGGACAGCCGATTGCATATGCATCGATAAGGGTTAAGGATACAGCGGCCGAGAACCTCACTAATCAGAAAGGTGAATATAAATTTGAGATACCTCAGTCATCAGAGATCCTTATTATCAGCGCGAAGGGTTACCAGTCACAGGAGATACCGGTAACAAAATCAAGAGTTTATAATGTTTCCCTGAGCAAATAATAAATTATAGAATAATATTTAAAATAATAATAAATTACATAGGGTTCATAATGATTTAAAGGTCTTTAAATAGATTGTGACCTTAGAAAAGAAAAAAACAACTTAATTTTATTCATTATTGGAAAAAATAATTGAAAACATTTATATTTGCAAATCGTAAAATCTTAAACCTAAACAAATAGATAAAAATGAGTAAACAAGGAAGTTCGTTCAAAGATGCGTTGCAAAACGTTTTTGCAGCAAGTGCTATTTTAATAGCTTTTGTGGTATCCTATCTATTGTTCGTCAATGTAATGGGTAACACGGTTAATTTTGAGGGAGGTAATCCGGAAGGTCAGGCGCTGGAGGGAAACTACCTTGGCATTATTTATAAAGGTGGTTTTATAGTACCGGTTCTTATGACCTGTGTGCTGACACTTATTATCTTTGTTATTGAAAGAATTATAACCCTTTCCAGAGCAAAAGGAAAAAGCAGGTTAAATGTATTTGTCAGAAAACTTCAGAGTCTTCTTGCAGAGGATAAGATTGAAGAAGCTTTGGAAGTATGTGATAATCAAAAAGGTTCGCTTGCAAATGTTATGAAGGCAGGGCTGTCACGTTACCGTGATCTTCAGAAGGACAAAGAACTGGAAAAAGACCAGAAGATCCTGTCAATTCAGAAATCATTTGAAGAAGCTACTGCTCTTGAGCTGCCGATGCTTTCAAAAAACATGGTTATTTTCTCCACTCTTGCTTCTGTATCAGTGCTTATAGGTCTTATCGGAACAGTTCTTGGTATGATCCGTGCTTTCGCAGCTCTTGCCCAGTCAGGTGCACCTGATGCCCTTGCACTTTCACAAGGTATCTCCGAAGCTCTTGTTAATACTGCTTTCGGTATCACAGGATCAACACTTTCAATTCTTGCCTTTAACTATTTCTCGTCAACAATTGATGCTTATACATTCAAGATTGACGAAGCTGGTTTCAGCCTGACACAGAATTTTGCTGCATCATTAAAGAATGCATAACTTTGATTTGTCCTTTGGATTAATCATTTAATCAAAAACAGTAATGCCAAAGATTAAATTACCGACAAAATCGCCAAGAATCGACATGACGCCGATGGTTGACACTTTCGCTGTGATATTGATATTTCTTTTGTTAACATCACAGATGAGGTCACCGGAACCGGCCAATGTTGATATGCCTTTTTCTATATCAGAAACACCTACACCTGATTTTAATTCGATGACTTTTCTACTCTCCGATGACGGTAAAGTATTTTTTAATGTTGATAACGGACCTGATACTTCATATCAGTTCAGAAGAAAGATTCTCCAGGAAATGGGGAATCTGTACAACATTCAGTTTACCGAAGACGAATTAGCATTGTTTGAGAAATATCCTTCTCCGATCGGGGTTCCAATTCAGCAGATGAAAGCATTTTTAAGTGCTGATGCTGCCGCAAGGAGAGAAATGGAAACAGGGATTCCAATGGATTCAACTGATAATCAGCTGACAATGTGGATACTCTATACCCGGCAGGTAAATCCTGCTGTCAAGGCTACCATAAAAGGAGACTCCAATACTGATTTTCCGGTTGTTAAACAAGTCCTTGATATACTTCAGGATAGACTTGTGAGCAGGTTTAATCTGGTTACCAGCCTTGAAGCAGTAAAAATAAACCTAGACGAAATACAACAGTAACATGGCAGAAATAATTCAAGCGGAAAAAGGCGAAGGAGGGAAGAAAAAGGCGAAGAAGATCCTCCCGCATATGGACATGACTCCTATGGTGGACCTGATGATGTTATTGATAACATTTTTTATGCTGACGACATCTCTGAGTAAATCCAAGATTATGGAAATTACGCTTCCTGAGAAGATCAAAGATCCGAACCAGGCACCTCCAAAGATCTCAGCAAGCCGTACTGTGAACCTGATCCTCGGTCCCAATGATAAGGTATATTGGTATCCCGGTGGAGTAGATGCAGAAGACTATGAAAATCTGCCGCCTGTAACGGAACTCAGTTACAGTGCTGACGGTGTTCGTGCTTTGCTACTGGATAGGAACAAAACTCTTTTCAGAAAAATCAACGACTTTGAACAACAGGTCCTTGAGGGGAAAATCCGAATACCACAGGATTCAGTTCAGGCTTCCATAAGCAGATTGAAAACAGAAGATGACACTGGTCCTATTGTGCTCATAAAAGCTTACAAAGAAGCTAATTATGGTAACTTTGTCGATATCCTCGATGAGATGAATATATGTGGAATTGCACGTTATACATTTATGGATATCGCCTGGTACGAAGAAATTATGGTCCAAAATGCTGCTGGTATAACACCATCAACAGCTTCGGCCAATTAACCCGTAAACCTTTAAAGAAGATGGCAAAAGAAACATTTAAAGCCCCTGCCTTTGACGAGATCGTATTCGAGTTGAGGAATAAGGAGTACGGAGCTTACAGACTACGTAAAAAGTACAGTCGTAATGTACTGATTGCTATTCTTATTGCAGTTATTGCATTTGGTACGGCTGTTATCACGCCCTACCTGAATGCCAAAGCTGCAGTGAGAACCAAAACGGATCGTACTGAGCAACAGGTTGAGATAATAATGGAGAACCTTGATCAGCCGACAGAAGCTATCGCTGCTCCTCCTCCACCACCTCCTCCTCCGACAGAGACGACTGTTGCACCATATGTTCCTCCTGTTGTCGTTGACTCAATAAAACCTGAAGACGTTGTTCAGCTTATGACTGCTGACCAGGCAATTGCCACCGTAGTTGACAGGGATGTTGATGAGATTGCAGTAATAGAGGAAGTACAGGAAGAAGTTCAGGAAGACGAAGCTGAAGCAACACCATTTGTAATAGTAGAAGAGATGCCCATGTTCCCGGGTGGACAGGAAGAACTTCTGAAGTATATCTACGAACATGCCAACTATCCTGAAGTAGCAAAGGAAAATAACATTCAGGGTAAAGTAATTGTGCAATTTTGTGTGACAGCCAAAGGTGGTGTAAGCCAGGTTTCCGTTCTTAAGAGTGTTGATCCGGAACTTGATGCAGAAGCCATCAGGGTTGTAAACACGCTTCCTACGTTTAAGCCAGGTAAACAGGGCGGGGTACCGGTTCCTGTATGGTACCAGGTACCAATCAACTTTACGCTTAAATAAATCATTTTATTACTATAGAAAAAGGCCGGATCGCATGATCCGGCCTTCATTTTTTTTGCTCCTGTCCTCTTTATTTTCCCTCATCAGCCAGGTTCGGACCAGGCATTGACGGTACTATCTCCGGATCTCTTTCTGAAGAAGTCCTATAAACTGCCCGATATCCTCCTCAGTTGTATCCCAGCTTGTCATCAGCCGATACTCCGATCTCTCCTCATCCCACGGATAGAAAAAGAAAGTACTTCTTATCCGTTCAGCTAAATCGTGTGGTATCATCACAAAAACGCCGTTCGACTGAACCTCCTGGACTATTCTTACCTCTTCTATCTTCTCCAGCCCTGTAGCAAGAATCTTTGCCATATGATTTGAATGTGAAGCACAATGCTTCCAGAGATCATTCCTGAAATAAGCAATATACTGGGCCGAGATGTACCTCATTTTGGAAGCAAGCTGCATCCCCTGTTTCCTGATATATTTAAAATTGCCCGAAAGTCCGGGCCTTAAGAAACAGACCGCCTCACCAAGCATCATCCCGTTCTTGGTCCCGCCAAACGATAATACATCAACGCCTGCATCAGTTGTAATGGCCTTAAAAGAGCTGTCAAGAGAAGCTGCAGCATTAGCTATCCTTGCCCCGTCCATGTGAAGATAAAGCCCGTATCGGTGGACATAATCGGCTATAAGCCTTATCTCCCCGGGTGTATATACCGTGCCCAATTCGGTTGATTGTGAAACCGAAACAATACCGGGCTGGGCATGGTGCTCAAAGTCAAATCCATGCATGTGCTTTGCTATAATTTCGACAGTAAGTTTCCCGTCAGGGGTATCAACAGTCAAAACCTTACAACCAATTAATTTTTCAGGAGCAGCGCACTCATCCTGCTGAAGATGAGCCGTAGAGGCCGTAATGACCGAATTCCACGATCTTGTTACACCGCTTATACCAAGAACATTTGCCGCAGTGCCTGTAAAAACGAAAAATGTTTCGGTATCTTTTCCCAGATGTTCTCTGAAGAGTTCTTTGGCTTCATCGGTGTAACGATCTGATCCATAACCAATAACATGCCCGTTATTTACCGATGCAAGCTCTTTCAGTATCTCAGGATGAACACCTGAATTATTATCACTTGCAAAACCTTTTTTAATAATATTTTTCCCCATGATTCCATATATTAACAGCGAATGCCACAATCAAACCTATCGATCGCCCCGGGAGCAATTATTTTATTTGTCGCGGGTCAGAATGATCTCAGGTTCTCTTTGAGAATCACCATATCAATTCATAATTTCTTCTTCCGGCGTACGAAATAAAGCATTACAACGCCAAATACAAGCATCAGTATGCCCATTATAACATTCACATTAATATTCAGTGACTTTTGATACATTTCGGTATCTGATCTTGTCACCAGTCCGAATACAGTTATCAGGATACCCAGTATTGTGAACATCAGACCTATAGGAATTCTTATATCGACCATTTTAATTTCCTCCTACCAGAATAATATAGTTAATAAAATGCAAATCACAGTTACAATTAATGCCATTCCGGCCGGACGCTGATGCCATCTCAGACCTGGTTCATCTTTAAGTCGTGGTGTCAGCGAATAGACCAGACCCTGTAGTTCGGCTTCAGATTTCTGCTGTTTTGTAACAAGTGTTAATCCTACTGTAGTAACCGTGCTTACAGTGAAAGCAATAATTGCAGTCCAGAAGTTCTGGGCCATTTCAACAGGATATATATGAACAGTTGCTATCCATCCGCCTTTCACAAGAGTAGTGGCTCCTGCAGGTGAAGTGAGCCCGTGATGTAAAAGAGCCATCAGAAAGCCCAGCAGAAGTCCGGTGAAGGCGGCGTGACCTGTTGTCCTTTTCCAGAACATGCCAAGGAAGATAACAGCAAACAGGGGAGCGTTTATCATCGAGAATATTGTCTGCAGAAAATCCATGATATTCCCGAATTTGGTGGCAATATATGCCGATGCAATACTTAATAAAACCCCTCCTACTGTTGATATTCGTCCCACATTAAGATAGTGCCTGCCATCAGCTTCTTCATTTCCCGTACGTTTACGGATGTAGCTCTGGTAAATATCGTACGTAAATACGGTATTAAAGGCAGATACGTTGCCTGCCATTCCTGACATAAAGGAGGCCAGCAGTGCAGTCAGGCCCAGCCCGAGCACCCCTGCAGGAAGGTATTGCTTCAGGAGCATGATTATTGTATAATCGTATATCGGCTTGCCCGATGCATCCAGAGGAAGAGTGAAACCTTTGGACGGATCGTTGAACAGTACCACGGCTATTATTCCAGGCACTATAATCAGGAAGGGAATAAACATCTTTGGCAACGCACCTATAAGTGGTACCTTTCTCGCGGCAACCACCGACTCGGCAGCGAAAGCTCTCTGAACAATAAGGAAGTTGGTGCACCAGTATCCAAATGAAAGAACAAATCCAAGACCGAAAAGGATCCCGAACCATTCAACACCCATCGGATTTGAGCCGGCCTCAGCGGTATATCTCCATGTGGTCGTAAAGGTATCAGCTGCATAGCCGTTGGCCGTGGCTATCGGGGCAAGACCTTCCTTAAGGCCCGCCCAGCCTCCTACATCCTTCAGACTCAGAAATACAAGAGGCAATAACCCGATCACTATTATAAAGAATTGAAGCACCTCATTGTAAATTGCCGAAGAGAGACCTCCCAGGTAGGTGTAACCAAGAACAATAAGAGCAGATATCCACAGGCTCATATTAAAGTCCCACCCAAGGACCTTTTCCATTAAGATAGCCAGGGCATACATGGAGATACCTGAAGCAAGAATGGTCATAACGGCAAAAAGGATTGCGTTTAACCCTCTTGTTTTTTCATCATACCTTAACTTCAGAAATTCCGGGACCGATCTGGCCTTGGAACCGTAATAGAAGGGCATCATAAACAGTGCCAGGAAGATCATTGCCGGAATGGCACCTATCCAGTAGAAATGGGTTGTCAGCATTCCGTACTTCATCCCCGATCCTGTCATCCCCATCACCTCAAGTGCCCCGAGGTTAGTGGAGATAAATGCAAGGCCTGCCACCCAGGCAGGAATTGATCTTCCGGCTTCCAGGAATGCATTCGCGTTTTTCATGTATTTCCTCAGAAACCAGCCAATGCCAAGGACAAAAATAAAATAGATTATCATGATCAGATAATCTATCCAACTTATTTCAAGCTTCATAGTCAGGATATTTTAGGTTCTTATTCATATAAGTAGTATCGACAGGAAAATGTATTAACAATCCTCCGGATAAGCTAAGATCATTTAAAAATACATTTTAAGATCGATTTTTAAGCTATAACATAATTAATTTTTATTATCGGAATTATCAGACCAACCACCTCTCCGGTAATTCTGAAGGATCCTGTTACGGTACTCTTCATCTTAAAAAAGATCTGCATCGACTTTGTTCCCATTAATAATTCAAAGTAATATACTGATAACCCGGTAAGAGTAAATCATTATATTTACATAAATGCTCCGGTGAAGACACGATACTTTATATATATCTCATTTAAAGGTACTTCATATCACGGATGGCAGGTCCAGCCAAACTCGGTGACCGTACAGAAAATCCTTGATGAAGCACTTACTCTTGTTTTGAGCGAAAAAATTCAAACCATCGGAGCCGGAAGAACCGATACCGGAGTTCATGCAAGACTCTTTTGCGCACATTTTGACTCTGTTTCTGACGGCCTTACTGACGACAAAAACCTTATATACCGGCTTAACCGTTTTCTTCCCAGAGATATTTCGGTGAATTCCCTGATCAGGACTATTGCTGATGCGCATGCCCGATTCAGTGCGATATCCAGGACATACAGGTATTACATGTCCACTTCAAAGGATCCGTTTAACGACGATCAGACCTGGTTAATCCCATTCAATCCCGACCTTCAGTCAATGAATGAAGCCTGCAAAATATTGATAAAACACGACGACTTTTCCAGTTTCGCACGACTGCATTCCGATACAAAGACAAATATCTGCAGGATATTCAGTGCCGGATGGATAAGAACAGATAATAACATGGTCTTTACGATAAAAGCTGACAGGTTTTTAAGGAACATGGTCAGAGCTATTGTCGGGACCTGCATTGATGTCGGCCGGGGGAAACTTACCCTGGAGGATTTTGAAATGATAATCCTTGCCCGGGACCGTTGCAGGGCAGGTAAATCAGCCCCGGCTAAAGGGTTATTCCTGGAAGATATAAGTTATCCGGAAGAACTTTTTGTTTAAAGCCCCGTGATCTGGTAATGGCTATAAGCCTGCGGAGTTTTTACAGTTGTTATGCTTTATTTTTCAGCGCATTAACGCAGGGCCGGGTCATTCCATATTTCCCATGAACGTTCCGCCTGCGATTCAAGCATTTTTAAACCTGTAATGATAGTGCAGCCCCTCTCCTGCCCTTTTTTAAGAAATGTGGTAATCTCTGGGTTATATACAAGATCGAAGAGGGTGTGTGAATTGTCCAGCAGTCTGTAATTGATTTCAGGACTGCTGTCGACATTGGGATACATACCCAGAGGAGTTGTATTAACGATTAATCTGATCCTTTTTAAAAGAGCCGCGTCGAGATCAGAATAAGTAAGGACTCCTTTCTTTTTTACTCTTGAAACAAGATGATAACTCAATTGTGCTTCCCGGAGAACATAACAGACCGCTTTTGAGCTTCCTCCTGTACCAAGTACAAGAGCTTCACCCGGCTTATTGCTCAGAGCCGGACCAATTGAATCGGCGATTCCTTTTATGTCGCTGTTATATCCCGCAATAGAAATTCTGCTTCCCTCCCTGCTTATTTTCAATACATTAACTGCCCCGATTTCGGCGGCTGACGGATCAATATGATCAAGATATTTAATGACAGCTGTTTTCCAGGGTATGGTAACATTTAGTCCTGATAACAGGGGCTCTGATTTGATCAGCCCAGGCAGCAGGTCAATATCTGCCATCGGGAAGTTGTCGTATAAACACTCCTCTATGGCCTCCCTGTCAAACTTTGCCGTGAAGTATTTCTTTGAAAAAGAGTGCCCCAGCGGATAACCTATGAGGCCATATTTTCTCATTTCCCGGGATCAGTTTTAATATATATTCAGACTATTGTTTATTTCAGGTTGTCCGGAAGAAACTGGAAGAAAGTATCGCCCCTCAATCCGCATCTCAGCGATTCCAGGGAAATAATTTCGTTTGGTGCAATATTGCCCAGGTTAACATTTGCCCCGAAATGTTTTATGAACCATGCCTGCTGCGACTTCAGGGGAGCCTCCCATATTACGTTATCAAGTTTTACATGCTCGGAGATGGCTTCAATTAAAGGCATATTTACCGAACCATCGTCGTTGTAAATTCCAATAGTCCCCGATTCGCGTGCCTCAGCAATGACTTTACGCGAACCTGCCTCAAGTTCCGATCGCATCATTGATACCCATTGGTCGGGAGAATAAACAATGTCTTTCTTCTTGGATCCCACTTCCGAAATTACAGTACCTCTTTCTGCAAGCCGTCTGATATATTCAAGTTTTCTTTCGTGCTCCAGGTCGTACGACCCGTCAGATACCTCAACAAGTTCTATTTCGTGTTCATCCAGAAATTCAACAAAGGCGCTGAACATATCCCTAATTACAAATGCTTCAAAAAGAGTTCCTCCGAAGTATGGGATACATCCTGCTTTCCTGTATACGGCAATTTTTTTATCCAGTCCTGGTGTAAGCATTGAAGTACCGAAACCGAGTTTGACAAAATCGGTATATTCACTGCCGACCGACATAAAATCTTCTGCCTCCCTTATGCTTAATCCTTTGTCCATGACCATTGTAAGTCCGGAATTTCTTGGTTTCAGAGGTCTCTCAGGGATGTACGGAAGTATCGTCTTCATAACATGAGCTTATTAATTTATTGTTTTCTTCCCTCTTAACAGGGTTCTGCCTGCAACGGACTCTTCGGCTATAGCAGATTATTGTTTCCTAAAAGTTTGCGTAATTTTCTGGTAAGCTTTGAAACGGGAAGAATTTCTGAAAAATCGCTGAATAGATCCCTGTCAGCTTCCAGAGCCAGCGACAGATGCCTGTGAGCTTTATCGGTATTTCCGGCATGCAGGTGCACTGCTGCCAGCAGGTAATTTATTCCGGGGACTTCCCCAATTATTTTATATGCCTTTTCAAGATAAGGAATAGCTTTCCCTTCATATCCTTCCTTAATAATTATCTTTCCCAGATCGGACCATACCTCGTTATAATAGGCATCAAGTTTTAAAGCTTCCCTGTAACATCTGAGAGCAGCTTTTTTCTCTGCTTTAACATAGTGTGCTTTACCAAGCAGATACCATATTTCAGGATTTTCATCATCGAGACGGACTGCCTTTCTGAGAAATATCATACTGTCGTCCGGATTGCCGGTATTAAGTGCTATTATACCAAGTCCCAGCCAGGGATCAGCAAATTCCGGAGCAAGTTCAATAGCTTCCTGATAATACTTTCTTGCCAGGGTAATCTCATTTGTTTTCTCATAGCATTCAGCAAGGTATGTCATCGCCTCAAAACTTTCAGGCTCGTTTTCGAGATATTCGTGATAAACCGGAATCGCATCGGCATACCTTTCGATGTTGCACAGGATGTTACCCTTGTTGAAAAGTGCAAAGGTGTTCTGCGAATTAATGGCAAGGGCATAATCGTATGCTTCCATGGCACTTTCGTACTTCTCGAGGGTGTTATAAATTATACCCAGGTTATACCATGCGCTGTCTGAAAAGGGCTCCTCCTCGAGGTATTTAAGGTAATATTTTATGCTGTTCTCAAAATCGCCCGTCTTCTCGTATGCATATGCCAGGTCATAAAGGTGGGCAAAAAACTCCGGCTCCATATCTATCAGCATGATGAGATATGGGATCAGATGATCATAGTAATTCAGGTTCTGCAGCACTGAGGTGATTGAAAACAGGATGTTTTCAACATCATCAGAATCGAGGGTAAGGGAAAAGTCAAACATCTTCTTTGCACCCTGGATATCGCCCAGCATACCGAGAGCGGTCCCTTTGGCAATATAAATCTCGTGATTCCCGGGCTCAATGTTTTCAAGCTTCTTAAGAATCTTAAGAGTTTCCATGGCACGACCCTTATCAAGCAGTACCCTTGCTTTCCTCAGCTGTATTGATACAGAATTCGGATGTTGTTCCGACGCCAGTATTGCCGCCTCGAAAGCTTTTATTGAGTTGTTGCTCTCAATATAGTAATCTATTATAGTCTCGAATTCGATCACATCGAAGAAATAATTTTCATTATTCTTCCTCATCTTCTCGAATTTCTGAACAGTCTGCCTTACCTCTTCCTCGTAGGAAAATCCGAATTTATCTTCTTCCATACTTCCCGTCTGTAGGACACAAAATTAATAACAATTTGAACAAGCTGATTTTGACATCAGTACAATTATCAACATTTTAAGAATTTTATAAACAGTTAAATAACAGATATATAACTAATAAATGGAAATAATTTTAACTTTTTTTATGATCTCACGCAACCTGTGGCGGCGTTTTTTCATCTATTGATTGAAACATAACAGTTAAAACCCTATACCCAAATTTACCCTGGAATTAACCTAAATTCTACCTTCGAAGAACCGGGCCCTAACCCGGTTTTTCAATTTAAATTAATATATTTGTCCGAATGTCTTCATACAAGTATAAGATGGAAAAATCAGCAGCAGTCATTATTTCATTTGTGATTATTGGTTTTTTGGTAATTGCCGGGTTTTCGCAATGCCAGATGGAAGAGGATCCGATATTGTTTCCAGTGGGAGCCTTCCCCGATTCAACTTACAACCTTGAAGGACTAAACTCTCAATATGATGACTATAATATGACTCTATACGAGATTTACGGTTATTATTATGTAATATATTCAAGTAACAGGACCAGCAACGGGGGCCAGTTTGATCTTGTCCAAGGTCAGATTTCCTTTGCCTTTGACAGAACAACAGGAAATTTCGCCATGGTAAGCGGATCAACGACTGATCAGTTCCTGACAAACCTCCTGCAGACGGCAAATACAACAGGGAACGACTTTGGTCCCTTCAGGATATTCAGTCCATACGACGGATATGAATATTTGATGGTTGCCTATGAAACAGAAGACGGGGATCTTGATATGCATTATTTTAAGAATTTACCTGCTTTCGATAACCAGATTCCGTATATAGACGGACCAATGCCGGTAAGTCTGCTGAACAGCGGGTCGGATGATGCTTATATAACTCTGGATGTGGATCAGGACACACTCTATTTCTGTTCCGACAGGGATGGATCTTTTGATATTTATGCCCAGAAGAAGCCTTCCGACGAGATTGGTCTTGACGTCTGGTTCAGCTCAGATTTTTCAGAATCTGTAAAGGTTGAAAGTCTGAACAGTTCAGGTAATGATAAATGCCCGATGGTTTTCCGTGATATTATGATCTTTGCTTCCGACAGGGAGGGTGGAATGGGTGGTTATGATCTCTATTATTCACTTTTCCGAAACGGTATATGGAACTCTCCGGTGAATTTCGGTCCGGATATCAATACCACTTCAAACGAGTACAGGCCTTTGATCGGATCTCATTCTGATTTCTCAAACATGCTGCTGATATTCTCATCTGACCGACCTGGTGGTGCCGGTAACTATGATCTGTATTGCAGGGGTATTGAAATGCCTGAATAGTGAGATATTAATGTAATTACCTTTTCTGTCCGGCTGCCAGAAGAGTATTTTTCAGCAATGATACCCGGGTCATAGGTCCGATACCTCCGGGGACAGGTGTGATAAATGAACATTTCGGGGCAACATTTGCGAAGTCCACATCACCTGCCAGTTTCCATCCTGATTTTGTTCCTGCAGCGGGGATCCGTGTTGTTCCTACGTCAATTACAACTGCGCCTTCTTTTACCATTTCCGCTTTGACAAAGGATGGAGATCCGAGAGCAGCTATTATTATATCTGCTTCGCTGATAATATCATTTATGTTTTTTGTCCGGCTGTGCACAACAGTAACTGTTGCATCCATACCCTTTTGCGACAGTAGGATACTGACCGGCCGGCCGACGATATTACTTCTACCTATAACGACACATTTCTTTCCGGCAGTCTCAATTTTATATCTCTTAATCAGTTCGATTATGCCAAAAGGTGTTGCGGGAAGAAATCCGGGGATACCTGCCACCATTCTTCCTATGTTGACAGGATGAAAACCGTCGGAATCTTTTGAAGGATCAATTGCTTCAATTACCTTATTTTCGGAAATTGTATCAGGCAGGGGAAGCTGCACGATAAAACCATCCACATCATCATCATTATTGAGCTCAACAATTTTTCCGAGAAGGACTTCTTCAGACACATTATTATCATATCTCACCAGGGTTGACCTGAAACCCACCTCTTCGCAGTCTTTAACCTTATTTGACACATAAGTCTCGCTCGATCCGTCATTTCCGACAAGTATCGCAACCAGGTGAGGCACTTTTATCCCATTCTCCTTTAACTTTTTTACTTCCAGGGCAATTTCTGATTTTATCTCAGAGGCGATCTTTTTACCGTCAATAAGTGTGTACATAATAATGTATTATTACTTTCTACCCATCATTCTGGCTGCGTTGGATCCTTTTGTCATCATTTTCATCATCCGGCGTGTCTCATCGAACTGTTTAAGCAGCTTGTTAACCTCCTGTACGGTAGTTCCGCTTCCGGAAGCTATTCTTTTTCGTCTGCTTCCGTTAAGTACCCCGGGATTGATTCTCTCCTCAGGGGTCATACTTTTTATTATCGCCTCTATCCCTTTGAATGCATTATCATCTATATCAAGATCCTTGACAGCTTTTCCGACACCCGGAATCATCGACATCAGATCCTTCACATTACCCATCTTCTTAATCTGCTGTATCTGAGTGATAAAGTCGTTGAAGTCAAACTGATCCCTGGCAATCTTTTTCTGGAGTTTTCTTGCTTCATCAACATCATACTGCTCCTGGGCTTTCTCGACCAGCGAAACAATATCACCCATTCCCAGAATTCTGTCAGCCATCCTTACCGGGTAGAAGATGTCGATTGCGTCCATTTTCTCTCCCGAGCTAACGAACTTAATTGGCTTATTTACGACTGATCTTATTGATAGCGCAGCCCCACCCCTGGTATCTCCGTCAAGTTTGGTAAGTACTACCCCGTCGAAATCAAGCCGTTCATTAAACTCCCGTGCAGTATTGACAGCATCCTGCCCCGTCATTGAATCCACAACAAAAAGAACCTCGTGAGGATTTACAGCTTCTTTTATCGATGATATCTCATTCATCATTTCCTCATCGATAGCAAGGCGTCCGGCCGTATCAATTATTACCAGGTCGTAACCCTTAAGTTTGGCTTCCTTTATCGAGTTACGGGCAATCTGTACCGGATTTTTGTTACCCTCTTCATGATAAACCGGTACTTCTATCTGTGTTCCTATGATTTTAAGCTGTTCAATAGCGGCCGGCCTGTAAATATCGCCCGCAACCAGTAATGGATTTTTGCCCCTTTTTGTTTTGACCCATTTGGCAAGTTTTCCGCTGAAAGTTGTCTTTCCGGATCCCTGCAGACCTGCTATCAGGATTATCGCCGGATTGATCTTAATGTTGATGTCAATTTTGTCTCCTCCCATAAGTTCAGCCAGTTCATCATGAACTATCTTCACCATCATTTGTGAAGGATTAACTGACTTCAGTACCTCCTGTCCAAGAGCCTTTGCTTTAATACTGTCGGTAAACTGCTTGGCAATCTTGAAATTAACATCAGCATCAAGTAGAGCCCTGCGTACTTCTTTCAGGGTTTCAGCAATGTTGATCTCTGATATTCTACCCTGTCCTTTAAGAATTTTGAAAGACTTTTCGAGCCTTTCGCTTAAGTTCTCAAACATATAATGATTTGTAAATTGTTCTTAATATTACATCCTTTCGGGCATTTCAATGCCCAGCAGCCACATTCCTGCAAAGATAATATCGCAGGTGACCCGCGACAGCACCAGCCTGAAATTTCTCAAGGCAATATCCTCTTCGCCCAGGATAGAAAAATCGTGATAAAACTGATTATATTCCTTCGAAAGGTCGTAGCAGTAGTTTGCTATCAATGCAGGGGAATAACCTGCACCTGCCTCTGAAACTGTACCGGGGAACCTCCGCAGAAGCCTGATCAGGTCTATCTCTTTGACACCCGGTCTAGCAACGGTGATCATGCCGTTGTCAGTTTTAATACCCATCTGTCCGGCCTTCCGGAACACAGATTTGATCCTGGTATATGTATATTGAATAAATGGCCCGGTGTTACCATTAAAATCAATTGATTCCTCCGGATTAAATGTCATGTTTTTCTTTGGGTCAACTTTCAGAATATAGTATTTCAACGCTGCCAGTCCTATTTTTCTGAAAATATCCTCTTTTTCAGCATCGCTGTAATCTGAAAGTTTTCCGAGTTCCAGCGACACTTTCCGTGATGTCTCCTTCATCTCCCTGATCAGATCGTCGGCATCGACCACAGTTCCTTCCCGTGATTTCATCTTGCCCTCCGGAAGCTCTACCATGCCATATGAGAAATGGATCAGTCCGTCAGCCCATTTATATCCCATCTTCTTAAGTAACGCCCTGAGTACCTGAAAGTGATAGTTTTGCTCATTACCAACAACATAGATAGTCTTGTCAAATTGATAATCAGAAAACCTGGCAACGGCTGTACCCAGATCCTGGGTCATGTATACAGCAGTCCCGTCGGAGCGAAGGAGCAGTTTCTGATCAAGTCCCACCTGGGTAAGATCAGCCCATATCGAACTGTCCTGATGCTGATACAGTATGTTGTCCTTAAGAGCAGTCTGAACTATCTCCCTTCCTGTTTTGTAAGTCTCCGATTCAAAGTATATCCTGTCAAAATCGACCCCAAGGAGTTTGTAGGTCTCATCAAATCCTGCATATACCCACGAATTCATTGTGCTCCACAGATCAACAACTTCCCTGTCGCCGGATTCCCATTTGAGAAGCATCTCCCTGGCCTCCAGCATCAGAGGGGCTCCGCTTTTAGCTTCCTCAATGGTAGATCCCCTGAAAACCATCTCATCAACCTGCGATTTATACTCTTTCTCAAACTTAACATAGTATTTACCGACAAGGTGATCACCTTTCATTCCGGAAGACTCAGGAGTCTCACCATGCCCGAATTTCTGCCATGCGAGCATCGACTTACAGATATGAATACCCCTGTCGTTGACAATATTCGTTTTAACAACATTGTGTCCAACCGACGACAAAATCCTGTAAAGGGAGAATCCAAGGAGATTATTGCGTATATGCCCCAGATGAAGGGGTTTATTTGTATTTGGAGAAGAGTATTCAACAAGTATTGTTTCCGGTTTTGATACCCTGCTTTTTCTGAATAAATTATCTTCAGCAGCAAGCTCCGAAAAATATTCCACCCACCATTTATCAGATACCTCAAGGTTCAGAAATCCTTTGATGACATTATAACCCGAAACAGCCGGGAAATTTTTAACGAGGTAAGCCCCTATTTCTTCACCTGTCTGCTCAGGCGGAATTTTTGAAAAACGTAACAGGGGAAATACAATAAGTGTAAAGTCGCCTTTGAAATCCTTTCTCGTTTCCTGCAACTGGATAAGGTTATCTTCTGCATTACTGTTATAAAGGACCTTCAGTGCCTCTTTGATGTTTCTTTTAAGGATAGTCTCCATTCTTGCTGACAATTTTCCGCCTGCAAATATAACATTTTAATAATATTGATGTATAAACGGCCTGCCCCTGACAAAAATGACGTGATGATTATGTAATGTGGTGCTTCGATTATATAAACAGACTATATTATTTGACAATCGACCATTTCTTTTTGATGAAGGTAATTATATTAATAAGAAAGTTGTTATATTTTTGATTTGTCGAATATGTAATTCAGGATGAAAAGAAATATAACAAACTCTGTGATGAAGGAATTAAAAAATTTATTTATTGAGCCTACCGAAAAAACGCCTCTGATAGATTTCAATAAACTATCGGGTGAATTAATCCTGTCTGGAAAATCCATTCCCATTAATGCTCCGAGGATTTTTGAGCCAGCCCTTGAATGGATTGAACATTATGTTAAAAATCCCCGCCCTACAACAAATATAAGACTAAATCTCGAGTATTTCAATACAGCTTCATCCATATGGGTTGCTAAAATAGTAAAAGCTCTGTCAGGCATTAACACCCCTGAATGTGTCCTTATCCTTCATATTTATTTTTCTATTGAAGATTTTGATGATATTGATGATATCAAAGACGATCTCAGCCCTGTAATCGATATTATAAGCAATGCCTCCGTCAGTGTGGGGCTTAAAATATACGGAACCGACGATCAGGGAAAAGTGATCAAAGAATCTATGATCTTTATCTAAACCTTCCTTTTTATTCAAAGGGAACTATCTTTTTTAATTTTTTGGCCTAACTTTATTAGGCCATTTTTTTACATGCGTCTATGCGAAATGTATGTAGTGTTTTGTTATTAATTATGATAGTCATGGATACATATTCCCAGAACGTATCATCTGACCGGAGACCCATTGCTGCAGGCCGGTATTATCCTGCTGACAGTGAGACGCTGAAAAAGCAGATCTCACAGTTTTATAATGAGTGTGCCAGGGCTGAGTCAGGACAAAAAGCAAGAGCAGTTATTGCCCCGCATGCCGGATATATCTTTTCTGGTAAAATAGCTGCGTCGGCATTTTCGGCAATTGATAAAAGAAGCGGGATAAAGAATATCTTTCTGATAGGATCGAGCCATGTAATGGCTTTCGAAGGAGCATCGGTATACTACACGGGAGATTATACAACCCCCCTGGGCAGGGTGAAAACTAACATGGAAATAGCCGGAAAGCTTAAAAATGAGAATAAGGTCTTTGACTTTCCGGTAACAGCTCATATACAGGATCACAGTCTGGAGGTCCAGCTGCCATTCCTGCAGTACAGTTTTCCGGGGATACCGGTTGTACCAATAATTATAGGCACCGGTAATACGGGTACTATTAAGAAAATTGCTGATGCTCTCAGACCATGGTTCAATGATGAAAATTTATTTGTGATAAGCAGTGATTTCTCACATTACCCCTCATATGCCAATGCCAACGAAATCGACAAAGCTACTTCAAACAGTATTCTGACAGGAAATCCCCAGACATTTCTCAACGTTCTTAAATTAAATGCAGCCCGCAACATTCCGGAATTATCAACAAGCATGTGCGGATGGACATCCGGACTTGTCCTGCTATACCTGGCTGAAAAAGATAAAACACTTGAATTCAAACATATCGATTACTGCAACTCCGGCGATTCCGGATATGGCAGCAAAGACGAAGTTGTTGGCTATCATGCCATCGCCCTGTTTGAGAAGAATAAAGACAAGCCTTCCGGTTCTCTTTCTGATGAAATATCCTTTTCGAAAGAAGAAAGAGAAAAGCTTTTTGCACTTGCCAGGAATACAATCAGTACGATGCTGGTCGAAAAAAAGAAGTATTCCGCCGATAAAGAGGCACTTCCGGATATTTTCAACCAGCCTTACGGAGCATTTGTTACATTAAAAATAGACGGGCAGCTGAGAGGATGTATCGGAAGGTTTATCTCATCAGAACCACTGTATCAGGTAATAATTGAGTCGGCTCTCTCATCAGCATTCGAAGATAACAGGTTTCAGCCCCTCACAATAGAAGAATTCGGCAAAACTGAAATCGAAATCACAGTACTCGGACCTTTAAAAAAGATAAATAGCATCAAAGAAATTATCCTTGGGAAACATGGCATATATATTAAGAAAGACTACAGGTCGGGGACAATGCTTCCGCAGGTAGCAACGGAAAATAACTGGACGGTCGAAGAATTTCTTGGTTATACTGCAAGGGACAAGGCAGGAATAGGCTGGGAAGGATGGAAGTTTGCCGATCTGTACATATACGAAGGGATTGTGCTTGAAGAAAATCACAAGTAACTATGTATCATGTATTGACGACTGCAATAACAGTTATAATCCTTTACCTGGTCAGTTACTCCCTCCAAAGAATTGGTTTCTATCCGGTACAGTATCATCGGAAAATATGGAATATACTCCTGGCTGTGTCATTTCTTTTTACAGCTGTAGCCGGGATCGTGCTTGCCCTGCAAATCAACTATAATTGGAATATACCCTTTATCAAGACTCTTCTAAAATGGCATGTGGAGTTTGGTGCAGGACTTGCAATGACCGGTACTCTTCACTTTCTCTGGCATCTTTCATATTTCGGGTCTCTCTTCAAACGGCACGGGAAAAACGACTCCATAAAATCTCAGTATGAAGGTAAAAGTGAAATTGCCTGCAACCTGTTTCTGGTAGGTTTTATAAGCTCTGCTTTTCAGCTTCTGCTGATAAGGGAGATGATGAACATTTCAGGTGGATTTGAACTGATAACCGGAACTTTTCTGGGCTCATGGCTGATTGGCTCTGCACTGGGAGCCCTTCTGGCCGGAAGATCAGCCCTGACAGACCTCAGAAAGCTTAACCTCACTTTTTCACTTTCTCCCCTTATTTCACTATTATTACTTATTCTACTGACCAGATTATTGCTTAATCCGGGTGAAACTCCTTCCTTTCTCGTTACCATTATATTTACGTTCGTTGTACTGGCACCCTTCTGCCTGGTATCAGGTTTCACCTTCGTAAGGCTAATAGCATATGCCCGTACAACCAAAGGATATGTTCCCGGAAAATCATTCTCAATAGAGACTTCCGGTGGAATAATGGCAGGGCTTGCCGTAACAGTGCTGGGAGCAGGGATCCTTAACACCTACCAGATGATTTTTCTGGTAGTATTATCAGGGATCTCCGGATTCACAATATTCTACTCAGCCGGGAACAAACGGACAAAAATTGCGATAAAGATTGCAACAGTTATTGTTGCATCTGTCATTATTACCTGTAACCCGGATATCCCTTTCAGGCAGTTGCTGCTCAGGGGGATAAAAGTTACCGGCACACACGATACGCCCTATGGGAATATTACGGAAGGAGTCTATTCTGGAGAAAGCAGCCTTTATTACAATCAGCGACTGCACAAATACAATGACGATCTGATTGAGAGAGAAGAGAATATCCATTACGCAATGTTACAGAGTAATAATCCCGAAAGAGTGTTACTTATTTCAGGATCACCCGATTCTCATATTCCCGAGCTGGTCAAATACCCCGTAAAAGAGATAGTGTACCTCGAAAGGGATCCCGGACTTATCAGATATGAATCAATTCCCGGTTCAATCTCATCAGCCAGGATTACAATAAAAAATGATGACGCATTCAGGTATATCAGAAAAAATGATGAAAATTTTGATGTAATTATAATGCTCCTCCCTCCTCCTTCCTCCCTGCTTCTCAACAGATATTATACTACCGAATTCTTTGGGGAAGTAAAGAACAGACTTAATGACGGTGGTGTATTCATGTGTTCACCCGAAGTCAATCCGAATTATTTTAATCAGGAATCTGTGAATCTTTTTTCTTCAATTTACAACAGTATGTCTGACGAATTCAGGTATATTATTCCTGTGGCCGGCAACAAACTATATTTCGTGGCATCCGATACTCCTGTTTCAACATCTTTCTGTAAGCTTACCACACAAAAAAACATAAATAACACATATGTAAGTCCCGATTTCCTTGATGATGATCTTGTCTCTGCCAGGTCGGAGGAAATAGCTTCACTGATAGATAAAAATATCAGACCTAACACGCTTGCCCGGCCGGTAGCCTGTTTTTATTTCCAGTCATTCAGTATAAGCCGGAATATTGACCAGAAGAGTGTCGCAATAGTTCTGCTGGTAATTCTCTTTGCACTACCTGTTATCATTGTCAAAAGAGCTTACATGATAATGTATTCTTCGGCACTGGCACTGGCCGGGCTTGAAATAATTATCCTCCTTATACTTCAGGCCACCATCGGAAACATGTATCAAATGACTGGGCTCGTAATTGCCGGACTGATGACAGGTCTTGCAGCCGGCTCAGGTTTAAAAACCGGATTTCTCAACACAATCACAATAAGAAACAAGACTATTATACTGTTCCTTTTTTATCTGATCGCAGGATTGACCATCAATTATATTATCGACCTTAACGGAAGCTTTATTATAGTATCCATCATTTTGGTACTCTCTTTTATTCCGGCATTGATTACCGGCAGCATTTTCCGTTCCTTAACACAAGGCGGCGATGATTCAGGCAATACTCACTCAGTTTACAGCGCTGATCTTGCAGGTTCTGCACTTGGATTTATTCTGGTATCCGGACTTCTAATACCTGTTTTTGGATTGAAAATATCTCTTTTATTTCTGGCTCTCTTTATTTTTGCCGCACTGGCTTTTGGTACAATCAGTAACAAATAGTAGTTTTATTTAAATATTTCCCGCAAAATGATGTATGATCATGGTTTTGATAAAAGCAAGAGGGATTTTCTGAAAAAATGTATGGCTCTTTCAACCGGAATGATATGCACGCCCTGCACCGGATTCATAAATGCAGATGAGCCGGATGATCAGGAAAATAACAGAAAAATTGCGATGTTTCAGGAAGAGACTGCACGGGGGGTTATGTGCAGGATATGTCCGAACGAGTGCGTGCTCAGCGAAGGAGAGCTAAGTAAATGCAACAACCGGAAAGTATACAAGTCGAAGCTTTATACCCTTGCTTATGGCAATCCGTGCTCTGTCAATGTCGATCCGATGGAAAAGAAGCCACTGTATCATTTCCTTCCGGGATCGAAAGCATATTCTATTGCAACGGCCGGATGCAATCTGGTTTGCCTGAATTGTCAGAACTGGACCATATCGCAGACCACTCCCGGGAAAACCCGTAATTATGATCTGATGCCTGAAAAGGTGGTCACTGAAGCAGTATCAAAGGATTGTAAATCAATAGCTTATACATATTCCGAGCCTGTTACCTTTTATGAATATGTTTACGAGACAGCTTCTCTGGCAAGGAAAGCCGGGATAAAGAATGTTATTAAATCGAACGGATATATTTATCCCGAACCGCTGAAAAAACTCTGCAGCGTTATTGATGCTGCCAATATAGACCTCAAGGCATTCAGCGAAAGCACCTATCTGAAACTATCGGGAGGGAAGCTCCAGCCGGTGCTGGATTCACTTAAAATATACAAAGACATGGGGGTATGGCTTGAAATAACCAACCTGGTAATCCCCTCATGGACTGATAATCCGGAGGAAATAAGAAAGATGTGTAAATGGCTGTTTGATAATGGATTTGAAAAAACCCCGATACATTTCAGCAGGTTCTATCCTATTTACAGGCTTGAACAACTGCCACCTACTCCTGTCGATCTGCTGAACAGGGCTGTTCAGATTGCTTCGGAGGAAGGACTACTTTATGTATATACCGGGAATGTTCCCGGGAATGAAAAATCCAATACCATTTGTCCATCGTGTAAAACTGAAGTTATTATAAGGCAGGGATTTCGTATTGCGGCCAATAACCTGACGCAGGGAAAATGCAATAATTGCGGTAGTACAATCGAAGGGATATGGAGCCAGAGTTAAAAGCAAATAAACAGTTATCAGATCATTACCCCCACTATGAGACCACAGGAGGCTAAAGAGAGAATTGAAAGACTTCGTAAGGAAATAGAAGGACACAATTACAGATATTATGTTCTCAGCGACCCGGCTATCTCTGATTTTGAGTATGATCTGCTTATTAATGAACTTGATACACTGGAAAAGAGATTTCCTCAGTTCATTACTGAAACCTCTCCCACTCAGAGAGTGGGGAGTGATATTACCAGAGAATTTCAGCAGTCGGAACATAAATATCCCATGATGTCGCTGGGTAACACCTATAATGAAGGTGACCTCAGGGATTTTGACAGCAGGATAAGAAAGACGGTCGGTGAAGAGATCGAATATGTATGTGAATTAAAGCTTGACGGGGCCTCAGTCAGCATCACCTATATCAACGGGATCTTCAACAAGGCTTTGACAAGGGGAGATGGCAGCAAAGGTGATGATGTTTCATTGAATATTAAAACCATCAGAACCATTCCGATGCGAGTATCAGGGGAGAATATACCCCGGGAGTTTATTGTGAGAGGCGAAATACTTATGCCCAGAGCTGTCTTCAACGATCTTAATGAAATCCGGACACTGGAAGGCGCAATGCCGTTTGCAAACCCGCGTAATGCAGCATCCGGGACACTGAAACTTCTGGATCCCTCGGTTGTAGCTTCCCGAAAGCTGGAGTGCCTGATCTATTACCTCCTGGCCGATGAATTGCCTTATGACAATCACTATGAAAATCTGATGGAGGCACGGCGCTGGGGTTTTAAAGTAACTGACAACATCAGGGTTTGCAGAAGCATGGAAGAGATAATGGAATATATTGCCTTCTGGGATAGTGAGAGAAGGAATCTCCCATTCGATATTGACGGTGTTGTCTTAAAAGTTAATTCAATTAACCAGCAGGAAGAGCTGGGTTTTACCGCAAAATCTCCCCGCTGGGCAATCTCATATAAGTTCAAAGCCGAGCAGGCGCTTACCCGTCTCTTATCCGTTTCGTTCCAGGTAGGCCGTACCGGTGCAATTACTCCCGTCGCCAACCTTGAACCTGTCCATCTGGCCGGGACTACGGTAAAAAGGGCTTCACTGCATAATGCCGACCAGGTTGAGATCCTGGACCTGCATATCGACGACATGGTTTTTGTTGAGAAGGGAGGCGAAATAATCCCTAAAATAGTGGGAGTTGACGAAAAATTCAGAAACGAAAAAAGCCAAAGGGTTCTGTTCCCCGGTATATGCCCAGAATGTAGTACCCCGCTTGTAAGAAATAAGGGAGAAGCCAGTCATTTCTGTCCCAACTATCTTCATTGTCCGCCCCAGATAAAAGGCCGTATTGAACATTTTATAAGCCGGAAGGCCATGGATATTGATGGACTGGGTGAAGAGACTGTTGATCTGCTTTTCACAAAAAATCTCATAAAAAATTTTGCTGATATTTATGACCTTACAGCCGATCAGCTGGTCCCGCTTGAACGTCTGGGTGAAAAGTCGGCAGCCCGGATCATGAACAGTATCGAAAATTCAAAAGATACTCCATATCACAGGGTTCTCTTTGCACTCGGCATAAGGCATGTCGGGGAGACGGTAGCCAAAACTATCGCCAGGGATTTCAGGTCGATTGACGACCTTATTGCTGCCGACGCTGAAACTCTGACCGCGATCCGTGAGATCGGACCAAAGATAGCATTGAGCATAACGAATTATTTTACCGACGTGGAAAACCTCGCTATAATTGAGCGTCTGAAGGGAAAAGGCCTGAAGCTGTCAGTCACCGATAATATAACTTTATCAGGCAATTCTCTTGAAGGTAAAATTATTGTGATCTCAGGTGTTTTCAACAAACGTAGCAGGGATGAATACAAACTGCTTATAGAGCAGAACGGCGGAAGAAATTCCTCTTCAATTTCAGGAAGTACATCATTCATTCTTGCCGGAGAGAACATGGGCCCCTCAAAAAGGGAAAAAGCCGAAAAGCTGGGGATAATGCTTCTAAGTGAAGATGAATTCCTTAAAATTATTGGTGAAGAATAATCTTTTTCTTTCTTCTACTTTAACAAAAAACTGTTAGGTTTGCAGCATGGAATTTTTAAGGAATATCAGAATAAAAACCGGCAGGAGTCTGCTGCTCAGAAAGACATCAGGTACCAGGAGAAAGATTTTCTATTCAAGTTTTGACAATGTGAAAAATATCGGACTTGTGTGGGATGCATCCGTGACCGAAGATTTTCCTGTGTTATCAAGGTTCCATCAGAGGATGGAGGAGCGCGGAATTGATGTCACTATACTTGGATACTTCCCTGGCAAAACACTGCCTGACCAGTACACAGCAATCAGGTATCTTAACTGCTTTAAAAGAGAGAACCTGAATTTCTTTTATCAGCCTCAGACCAAAGAAGCTGTGTCATTTATCAGCAGACGCTTTGATGTTCTTATCGACATCAACTTCAACAAACTGTTTCCACTTCAGTATATATCATCATTATCGGAATCGGCCTTAAAGGCAGGATTAAAAGATTCCGATCCGGAAAGGTCTCCTTTCGACCTCATGATCGAAATGAAAAAGCCTTTCAATACAGAAGCATACCTTGACCAGGTGATCCGTTATCTTGAGATGATAAAAGCCGGGGATGGGAAAGCAGCATAATAACCTATGATCAGATGAAAAAATTCAAAGGGACCGGTGTAGCCATTGTAACACCATTTAAAAACGATTCAAGCATCGATTTTGCCGCAGCCGGAAGAATTGTCAACCATGTAATTGAAGGCGGTGTCAATTATATTGTGGTAATGGGTACCACTGGAGAAGCATCCACACTGTCGTCAGATGAAAAACAGGCAATGATATCATATGTTGTTGAAGCTGTCGATAACAGGGTTCCGGTTGTTGCAGGAATTGGCGGTAACAGCACCAGTGAAGTTATAAATTGTATAAGAAATACAGAGCTGACGGGTGTTGAAGGGATCTTATCCGTAGCTCCTTATTACAACAAACCAAATCAGCGCGGTTTGTTTCAGCATTTCAGAGAAATAGCGACAAGCAGTCCCTTACCTGTCATTATTTACAATGTTCCGGGAAGGACATGCAGCAATATCACGGCTGATACCTGCCTTCAGCTGGCTAACGAGTGTCAGAACATTATTGGAGTAAAAGAGGCTTCGGGCGACATGACCCAGATAATGAATATTTTAAAGGGCAAACCTGAAAATTTCCTGGTCATTTCGGGCGATGACATGATCACTCTCCCGGTTATTGCTGCCGGTGGATCAGGAGTGATCTCAGTTCTGGCAAATGCATTCCCGTCGCAGTGGTGCGAAATGGTAAGTCATTCTCTCAAGACAAATTTTAAGTCAGCCAGGGAGATTCAGTACCGTTTTATGGAGATGATAGAACTCCTTTTTACGGAGGGTAATCCATCGGGTATCAAGGCTATCCTTAATATTCTGGGTATCTGTCAGAATAATCTCCGCCTTCCGCTGGTACCGGTAACTAAAAACACCTATCAGAAAATACAGAAAGCTGTGGAAGAGATCAGGAAGGTCTGATCAGGTATTGGCCCTGACATCAGATCCCCCTCCCTGGGTTGCTCCATGGCACTGTTTGTACTTTTTCCCGCTGCCGCAAGGGCATGGATCATTTCTGCCGACCTTTTTTTCAACTCTTACGGGTTCAACCTTCTGGTTCTTTTCCTGCTGATTCCCGCCGGGAGCAGTACTGTCATACTGTGAAAAATCACTTTTTGATGTCCTGTACCTGCTCATATCAACCTGACGTCTCCTCTGGGCTTCCTTAACCTGGTCGGGATCCTGGATGGGTATATGTCCCTTCATCAGTGTACTTACCACGTCCTTATTTACTTTGTTGATCATTGTCTTAAAAAGTTCAAATGATTCGAATTTGTAAATAAGCAGCGGGTCTTTTTGTTCGTATGTAGCGTTCTGTACCGATTGCTTCAGTTCGTCCATCTCTCTCAGATGCTCTTTCCACGCATCGTCGATAGTTGCCAGAACAACTGTTTTCTCATATGCTTTTGCCAGTTCCCTGCCTTCCGATTCGGCGGTGGCTTTCAGGTTCGTAACGACCTGGAAAACCCTGATCCCATCTGATATGGGGACAACCACGTTTTCATAAGCATGTGACATTCTCTCATATACATCTTTTAAAACAGGATATGCCTGGTTTGAAATTGTCTCAACTTTTCTTTTATAGGTATCAAGTACTTTTTCATAAACATTGTCAGCGATCTGTTCTGAAGACATTTTTGAGAATTCTTCAGATGGAACAGGGGAATCCATTGAGAATGAACGGATAAGTTCAAAGTCAAAGCCTTCGAAATTTTCTTCCTTATGGTAGGTCTCCACAAGGTTCTCCGTGACATCGAACATCATATTTGCAATATCAACCGACAATCTCTCGCCCAGCAAAGCGTGCTTTCTTTTCCTGTAAATTACTTCCCTCTGGGAGTTCATTACATCGTCATATTCAAGCAATCTTTTTCTTATCCCGAAGTTGTTCTCCTCAACTTTTTTCTGAGCCCGTTCAATCGATTTTGTGATCATCGGATGCTGGATCATCTCACCATCCTTTAATCCCAGCTTATCCATTATACCGGATATCCGTTCCGAACCGAACAGCCTCATTAATTCGTCTTCAAGAGAGACAAAAAACTGCGACGAGCCCGGGTCACCCTGGCGTCCTGAACGGCCTCTCAGCTGACGGTCTACCCTTCTCGACTCATGTCTTTCGGTCCCGATAATAGCCAACCCGCCGGCTTCCTTTACCTCCCTGGTAAGCTTGATATCAGTACCTCGTCCGGCCATGTTTGTTGCTATGGTTATAGTCCCAGTTTTTCCTGCTTCAGCAACTATCTCAGCCTCCCTCTGGTGAAGTTTTGCATTGAGAACATTATGCTTCAGCCCTTTCATCTTAAGCATCCTGCTCAACAGTTCAGATATTTCGACAGAAGTAGTCCCTACAAGTATTGGCCTCCCCTGCCTGTTCATTTCAGTTATCTCGTCAATAACTGCATTGTATTTCTCCCTTTTTGTCTTGTAAACAAGGTCCTCCCTGTCATTTCGTATTACCTTCCTGTTGGTTGGAATAACCACAACGTCGAGTTTGTAAATATTCCATAATTCACCGGCTTCAGTCTCTGCTGTACCGGTCATCCCGGCCAGTTTGTGATACATTCTGAAGTAGTTCTGAAGGGTAATGGTAGCATATGTCTGTGTTGCTTCCTCAACTTTCACATTTTCTTTTGCTTCTATAGCCTGATGTAATCCGTCGGAATACCTTCTCCCTTCCAGGATACGGCCGGTCTGCTCATCGACAATCTTGACTTTATTGTCGATAACAACATATTCTGTGTCCCTGTCGAACAGTGTCCATGCTTTAAGAAGCTGTGTCATTGTATGAACTCTTTCGGATTTAACAGAATAATCCTGTAAAAGCTCATCTTTCTTCTGTAGTTTTTCGCGATCAGCAAGGTTCATTTTCTCAAGGTCGGCAATTTTTGAACCTACATCGGGAAGAATAAAGAAACTTGCATCCTCAACTGACGTGGAAATGAGATCAAGCCCTTTTTCTGTAAGCTCAATAGAATTTGCCTTTTCGTCAATAATAAAATAGAGCTCATCGGTTGCCTTATGCATGTCCTTGCTGTTGTTTTGCATATAGAAGTTTTCGGTCTTCAGCAACAACGACCTGTTACCTTCTTCGCTCAGGAACTTAATAAGTGCACTGTTTTTCGGGAGCCCCTTGAAAGCTCTTAACAGCAATAAACCGCCTTCCTCGTTTTTTTCTTCGGTTATCAGTTTTTTTGCATCAGCAAGTATTTGTGTAACAAGCTTTTTCTGAGCACTGACAAGTTTTTCAACCTTTGGTTTCAATTCGTCAAACTGCTGAGTGTCACTCTTTGCCGTGGGTCCCGAAATGATCAGAGGAGTCCTGGCGTCATCAATCAGCACTGAATCTACCTCATCAACTATTGCATAATGATGTTTGCGCTGGACAAGATCTTCGGGATTAATAGCCATATTGTCCCTCAGATAATCAAAACCAAATTCATTATTTGTTCCAAAGGTGATGTCGGCATTATAGGCTTTTCTCCTGTCAGCTGAATTCGGATGATGCTTGTCGATGCAATCAACCGTCAGCCCGTGGAACTCATAAATAGGACCCATCCACTCAGAGTCGCGTTTTGAAAGGTAATCGTTCACAGTGACTATATGTACACCTCTTCCGGCCAGAGCATTAAGAAAGACCGGCAGGGTGGCAACAACAGTTTTACCTTCACCGGTCGCCATTTCAGCAATTTTCCCTTTATGAAGTGCAACACCGCCTATCAACTGAACGTCATAATGGACCATATCCCAGGTTATTTCGTTTCCACCGGCAATCCACATGTTTTTCCAATAGGCTTTGTTGCCATCGATGGAGATGCTCTCCCTTGTTGCAGCCAGATCCCTGTCATACTGTCTGGCTGTGACTTCCAGTACACTGTTTTCCTTGAATCTTCTGGCTGTCTCTTTTACAATGGCAAACGCCAGGGGAACCGAGTTATCTAGTATCTGCTCAAGTTTTTCATTAATAAGCTTTTCTACCTTATCAATCTGATTGTAGATCTCCTCCTTTTTGTCAACATCCTCTTCGATGTCGGCTTTTTCTTTCAGCGATCTTATTTCACTTTCTTCCGGTCCCACATATTGAAGAATATCATTTTTGAGACCGGATGTAAGCTCTCTCAGCTGGTCGTTCGAAAGGGCGCCCAGCTTCTCAAACTCTTTGTGAATCAGTTCGACAAAAGGATTAATCTCCTTAATATCCTTCTCATATTTATTACCCAGAAAAAGTCCTAAGACCTTGGTTACAAAACTCATCTTATTGTATTTTAAAATAATTTTAAAATTCCACGCAAAATTAGCTAATTTTTAGTTCTGAAATTTTTCATCCTGAAATAATTCCTCCGGACTGGTTAATACCTCACTGACAGCTGATTAAAAAAAGAAATTCATTAATCCGGGAGAGATCAGTGGCTGACATCCCATAAAGTTACCAGCCCTCTTAAATCATTTCACAAGAGTGTACTTGAAGGTCATTACTCCGCTGCGATGATGGATCATCACAAAGTACAATCCCGGGGGATACCCTGATATATCAATGGCATTTTCTCCCTGGTCGAAATGATGCCTGTCGGTAAGCAACATACCTGAAGAATTAAAAATAGTGTAAAACAGCTGCTCATTATAAGCATCTCCTGGCATCTTTACTCCTATAATACCGTTCCCGGGATTCGGGAACAGAGAAATCATATTTTCGGGTACCTCCTCAACAGCATCAACAAGCGGATTTATCATAAGATCGTCAATCACCCAACCCCATCCGTTCGCAAAGGGATCAGAAAATAATCTGAATCTTATCATTAGTGTTTCTCCCGGTGAAATCTGGTCTGAGATATCTGCATTTATTATATGTTTATTAAGCATTGATCCGTCAGGAATATAAGTAGAGTTCTGACCATCTGTCAGGCTATTGTAGGCAGTCACCCAGGTACTTAATATCCTGCTGTCGTATCCATCGGCAAGACTGAACCATGATTTTCCGTAATCTTTTGATCCTTCAACTATTACATAATCATAGAAATACTCCGATCCGTAAGTTGACCCGGATTCACCGGGTTCGACAAGTACAATCTCATTAAATGATACCACCAACCCGGAAGCATCATAAATTACAGGATTTCGCAGGACAGCATAGAAGTTGAAACTCAATTCATTGTCTTCAGGGCTTTTATAGGGATGTTCGGAATGCAGTGCATCCCCCGCAAAATCCACGGGTTGGGTAATCCCGAATCCTGAAAAATAAAAATCATCCTGCGCGTCAGTAAAATCAGTTGAATATTTATTCACAGCGGGTCCCACAGCTTCAAACCTGATAGTGTAATATCCGGTATCAGGAGCCATCCCGGCATTGGGTACAGCGGCATTATCTACCCCTATGATCCTGTAGCTGATTGAGTCTCCACCTTCAAGGTTCTCAGCCCTGACGCTATAGACCATACTGAACAGATCCTCTGTACCACGGTCGAGTCCGAAATATTTCCAGGTACCCTCATTAACCCTGTACTCCACATATACGGTATCAACCTCTATATTGTCCGTCACGGTTGCTTCGAACCGGATGGAATCTATTTCATTAAAGTAGAAATCATTTGGGGTATGCACTATCGCGGGTTTTACCGTATCGGTGCCAACGAATACACTGAAGGGTAACTTCTCTGCCAGAGAGGGCATTCTGAAAACCCTCGAAAAATCATCCTCGGTAAAAATGTAGTACTGAAGCCTTACATTGTATGAAGGGATTGTGAGGGAAGTTGAATATGTATCACCCATTTCACCATCCGAAAGCATCGAAATGGTATCGGATGTCTCAAATCCGTCGAAAGAGTAAACAAGACGCACCAGATCATGATTATACAGAGTGTCCGATCTGATGGTTGCTGAGATCACCACTTCTGATAAAGCTTCTTCCGTATCTTTAAGCTGATCGTGTAAAATTTTCGTGTTAATCCATCCCAGGTCACCGAGAATGGATAAGATCAGTCTCCCAGGATCATGAATTGCTTCACCAAGATCAATATATGGCGTCATTAACGAGTTTTCAGTAAGAGTTGCCACCTCATCAAGGTGAGAGATACTGGAACCAGGGTCCCATTCTGATGGAGCATAAATCTTTGGTCTTGATCCTGAAAGATATCTCCCGGTAAGGGGCCCTTTGAAATAGAGCTGATTCCCCGTAAGCTCCGTGAGAAGTTCAGCCGAATTATTTTCAAAAATGAGGGTATCAGTCAGATTCTCTCCCCCGACATTTTCGATAAAAGTATCATAAATAACAGGAACAGAAGGGAACCCGTATAATCCGTAAGTCCCATCCTCACTTACATCCATACTATCAAAAAAACCCAGTCCGTGAAATAACTCGTGGAGGACAACAGTTACCAGATCGTACTTAAAAATCGGCGTATTTCCGTCGGTACCGAAATACCAGCTAACACTACTATTGATCTCAAGATCTAAATCTGCCTCATAATCCCCGTTGATGGTTTTTCCTGCGATTTTTTCCGCAAGTGTCACAGGATAATAGACATCAGGTTCAAGGGCATCTATAGCCGAGCCGGGAACGATTCCCCCAATACTTGAGTTGCCGAGAACACCACTCTGGGTGATCTTTTTCCAGGCTGCATGTATCTGAATATCCGCATCAGGCGGAAGCAGTGTTCTCAATATTGAGACTGCATATTCCATGGCAATCTTGGCCTGTACCGGGAAACTGGTATAAGTAACGACAATAGATGCGCCACCTTTTGAGTCCTTTTTTTCCATGTACTCTTTCGGAGGCGGTATATAAATCCTGTTCACTTTTGTGCCTGCATAGCAGACGCCTGTGAACAGATCTTTTGATCTCAATTCCTGGGAAGAGAGCCTGGTAACTGAGACGAAGGTCAATAACAGTGTTAAGGTAAAAACGGATTTTCTCATGCAGTCTGCGGTGTACTACCTGCCGGAGTCCTAAGACTTAAAATATCCCTGTCGAATTGATACATATTATTTTTCCCGACAAGATGAACTTTATCAATTATTGTCCTGACAGATGCTTCTTCTTCAATCTGTTCAGTAACGAACCACTGCAGAAAATTTTGTGTATTAAAATCCTGCTCAACAAGCGTGAGTGCAAATATCTCGTTTATACTGGCCGTAATATATTCCTCATGCTTAAGGACTTCCCTGAACATCTCCTCGATACCTTTAAAGTCAACAGGTGGATTTTTGAAAGCAGGTATGACAGCCTTACCGCCTCTTTCGTTTATATATTTAATAAACTTCAGCATGTGCAATCTCTCTTCCCCGGCCTGGGCGTACAACCATTGGGCTACACCTCCAAAACCTGAAGTTTCTGCCCATGAGGCCATTGCAAGGTAAAGGTTTGATGAATATCCTTCTCTCTCAACCTGTCGGTTGCAGATATCTTCAACTTTTTTCTTTAACATAATCTTGAGTTTTTAAATTAGTATCTGGAAAATATTATGACAGCTCAACATTCAGAAGCTCCTCTATCTTTGATGTCATATCAACAAGAGAAAAAGGTTTGGAGTATACTTCATCTGCTCCCAGTGCTTTTGCCAGTTTAAGATAGCTGGCAGGTCCGGCTTTGCCTCCTCCTGAGATAGCGATGATTTTAACGCCGGGTTTTAATTCCCTGATCTTCATAATGACTTTAAGCCCATCCTCTTCGGGCATAATGATGTCAACTATTACCAGATCTGTTACAGCAGGTTTGAAATGGACAATTGCTTCTTTCCCATTTTCAGCTTCAAGTACTGTAAATTTTTTTCTGGCCAGGGATATTCTGAGCATCTCCCTGAGTTCCCTGTCATCTTCAACAATTAATATTACAGGCATGTCATTCATTCTGATCAGCAAAATTACTAAATTTTCTGCCATTAACCGGAAGGTATACCAGAAAGAGCGATCCTTTTTCTTTCAGGCTCGAAACAAGTATCTCCCCTCCCATATCAGTTACAATTCCGTGGGCAACAGAGAGGCCTAAACCCGTACCCTTTCCAACTTCCCTGGTTGTATAAAAGGGTTCAAAAATACGTGTCAGAACTGAAGGATCCATTCCCTCGCCTGTATCCCGGATTGTCACACTTATGTATTGTTCAGCAACTACATTCTTATTAATCAAATTATTAACCTTGTCTGCATCAATCATTTCCATACCTACTGTTAATGTCCCCCCGTTTTTCTCCATCGATTGAAGGGCATTTGTCATCAGATTCAGGAATACCCTGAAAATTTGTGTAGGATCAGAATTCACTGTGACTTCAGAATCCGGGATTACGGTCTCAATTGTAACTTCAGGCGGTGCCGAGGATCTTATAAGTTCGATGGTTTCAATAAGTATCCGGTTAACAACCACCGGTACACTCTTACTTTCTGAACGCCGGCTGAAGGCAAGTATCTGATCGGTAAGTGAGCGGGCCTTATAGACTGCCGACAATATTTTAGAGGTTTTTTCAAGAGAGGGAGATCCTGCCGGCAGATCCTCCATAAGCATTTCGGCATATCCCGATATAGTGGCAAGGATATTATTGAAATCATGGGCAATTCCCCCGGCCAGGGAGCCTATTGTTTCGAGCCGTTGAGCCTGTAGTAACCTGTCTTCGTAATCCCTGGTCTTAATATTGTACTCATTTCTGATCTCGCTGGCCTCCATCTCGGCCAGTTTGCGGGCACTAATGTCTGAGGTTTCCGCTACCAGATGGGTAATTTCACCATTTTCGTCCCTGACAGGTCTGAAATTAACTTCATAGAATTTGTCAGCAGAATTTGGAGTTCTGAAAGAGGCTTCATAGCTGACGGGCTGACCTGAAAAGCATAAATCGATATTCTTTTTAATGTTCTCCCTGAATATCTCTTTTCCCCATACATCACCAAGTGATTTTCCGACAACAGAATCACAGATATCCTTAAGTTCATTGCAGAAAGCTGCATTGGCCTTTTCATATGTATAGTCGCGGTTTATCACGGTAATCATCGACCGTGAATTATCAAAGATATTATCGGCAAACAGTTTTTCCTTTTCGGGCGAGCTGATCTCAATACCGCTGTAGTTATTTTTAAGCCTGGTTTTCACTTCTTAGTATTTTCATAAAACCGGTGATAGATCGTGAATTAATGATTGATCATGTAATATCAAGGTTAAGCGACTTCTTTATTTCTTTCAGGGCAGGGTACTTTGATACAAGGTAATTGTACTTCTGCTCATCAGAGTAAAGAATTTCGTTTGTCTCCGACAGGTCAACAACAGTTTCTATTTCCACACCCGCCATGTCAAGTTTAGTTTCAAGGTAACCTGTAAGCCGGTGTTTGTAGTTCAGTACAAAGGTATCTTTCTGTGTGGCATTGGAAAGATGAATTCTGATGACCTGGTCATTCCCGACCTCAGGTTTGATTGATTTGAACATGCTTATTATTCTTGTCCCTTCTCCCTTAAGCTGGTCTGTAAATCCGGCCCAGGCCGCATGAAAAGCTTCGGGAGAGAACGCCTCCCTGGTACCCGTGAAAACTTCCGGCTGCGGATCGGCTGAAGTATCCGGTGGTTTGGTGTAAGCCGCCTCATTATCTGAAATAAGCTCTTTGATGGAGATGGATTTTGATGATCCGTCGGTACCGGTTGCAGGTTTTATTTCAGGCCTGGTATAATTTATATGACCCGTGTCAGGCTTTGCTTCTTCAGGCTCTCTGATGATTTCCGATTTTGAGGGAAGCGGAATTTCCTCGTCCTTCTTCTGACTCAGGATCTCTCTATCCTTTTTTTTTTCAGAATCTCCGGTTAATTCCGGCAAAATGAGACAAAGCTTAATCAGCGAAAGCTCGACATGCAGACGTTGATTTTTGCTCGACTTATAAGCAAGGTCACAGTTACTTCCAATCTCGAGTGCTTTATACAGGAAATCCACCGGGCTTTTCCCCGACTGGAGCAGGTATCGTTGTTTCAGTGAAGGAGTAGCTTCAAGGAGTCTTAATGTCACTTCATCCCTGCTTACAAGCAGATCCCTTAAATGACTGTTCAGTCCGGCAATAAAGTTATGCCCGTCGAATCCCTTTTCAAGGATCTCGCTGAAGGTCAGCAAAACTTTCGACACATTACCCGATAATGCTGCATCAATTGTTTTGAAATAATACTCATAATCAAGGACGTTAAGATTTTCAATCACGTCCTTATAGATTATCTTCTTGCCGCTCAGGCTGATAATCTGGTCAAAAATTGAAAGCGCATCTCTTAAAGCTCCGTCGGCTTTCTGGGCGATAATATGGAGGGCATCTTCCTCAGCCTCGATATTCTCATTTTTTGCCACATACATAAGCCTGGCAACAATATCTTCCACCCTTATCCTGTTAAAATCAAAAATCTGGCAGCGCGACAGGATAGTGGGTATGATCTTATGCTTTTCGGTTGTTGCCAGAATGAATATTGCATGCGAAGGGGGCTCCTCAAGTGTTTTAAGAAAAGCGTTGAATGCGGATGGTGAAAGCATGTGTACCTCATCTATTATATAGATGCTGTATTTTCCTATCTGGGGAGGCACTCTTACCTGATCGGTAAGACTCCGGATGTCATCAACCTTGTTGTTTGACGCCGCATCGAGTTCATGAATATTGAACGACCGGAGGGTTTTGAACGAATTACACGATTCACATTCATCGCAGGCTTCACCATCGGGGTTGAGATTGGTACAGTTAATAGTCCTGGCAAAAATCCTTGCACAGGTGGTTTTACCAACACCTCTTGGTCCGCAGAAAAGATATGCCTGAGCCAGATGATTATTTTTAATCGCACTTTTCAGAGTATTTGTTATAGAATCCTGCCCCACCACCATGTCAAATGTAGCAGGACGGTACTTCCGGGCTGAAACTATGAAATTTTCCATAAAATACTGACTCTGGTTTTTTTATTAATATTGCAATACAAATATAGTTAAAAAGCCGCAGTGATAAAATTGCCGGCTTAATATTGCTTTAACCAAAATAATTTCTCCACAATAATATTCTCTTTATCATTCCTCATCAAATCATGTTTATATTGTCTTAACCATTTTCAAATTATCAAATTATCAAATTATCAAATTTTCCAATTTCCTCCGTGTACAGTGTGATATATTTCGGTAGTAAATGTTTTGTTTAAAACAAAATAATTGTACCTTTGCGAGCCAAAATCATTAAAATTAATTAACAATTATTTATTATGTTGAATCAGTACGAAACCGTTTTCATTGCAACTCCCGTTTTGTCTGAGAACCAGATGAAGGAAGCGGTACAAAAATTCAAGAAGGTCATCACCGATAACAGCGGTGAGATCGTTCATGAAGAGAACTGGGGGCTTAAAAAGCTGGCCTATCCTATTCAGAAGAAGTCGACAGGCTTCTATTACCTTATCGAATTCAAAGGTGCAGGCGATCTTATCGAAAAACTTGAAATCCAGTATCGCAGAGATGAAAGGATTATCAGGTTTTTAACTTTCAGGATGGAGAAATTTGCCGTCGAATATGCAGAAAAGAAAAGAAAACAAAAAGAATCAGGTAAATCGAAGGAGGAATAAGACATGGCACAGAACGAATCAGAAATCAGATATTTGACTCCGCCGACGGTTGAAGTCAAAAAGAAAAAATACTGCAGGTTCAAGAAGAACAGGATCCGTTATATTGATTATAAAGATCCCGAGTTTCTGAAAAAATTCCTGAACGATCAGGGAAAGATCCTTCCAAGAAGGATTACCGGTACTTCACTTAAATATCAGAGGAAAGTTGCAAAAGCCGTTAAAAGAGCACGGCATATAGCTCTCCTTCCTTACGTAACTGACCTTTTAAAATAAGCAGGAGGACTAAATATGGAAATTATACTCAAACAGGACGTCAATAAGCTTGGGCAGAAGGACGACATAGTACAGGTAAAAGCCGGATACGGAAGAAATTTCCTTATCCCCAGGGGGTATGCTGTTGCTGCTTCCGCTTCGGAAAAGAAAATGCATGCTGAGAACCTTAAACAGCGCGCGCACAAAGAAGAAAAAATAAAAGCCGAAGCTCAGGTTATCGCTGCTAAACTTGCTGAAATAAAGATAGTTGTAGGTGCAAAAACAAGCACTTCAGGTAAAATTTTCGGCTCGGTTAATACGATCCAGATTGCAGAAGCATTAAAGGAAAAAGGTTTTGATATTGACCGCAGGAGCATTACTCTTCCTGAAGACATGATTAAAGAGGTCGGTAATTACAAGGCGATAATAAAGCTTCACAGGGAAGTCAGAGTGGAAGTGGGCTTTGAAATAGTTGCTGAATAATTAGTTACAACTTATTATATAAGAGGGTGTCTTCAAAAAGTCACCCTCTTTTCTTTATAATAACCCATGGAACAAATTACATATTTGTTCAGATGATCTTTCAACAGGGCTCTACGTGCTCAGTTCCGGAAGAGAATCTGCAATTTTATTTAACTGCTATGGTCTCAATTTCGACAAGAGCGCCCAGCGGTAGTTCCCTGACCGCAAAAGCAGCCCTGGCAGGCTGATTATCAGAATAAAATTCAGCATAGACCGCATTCATGGCTTTAAAATCTTTCATATCTCCCAGCAAACAGGTTGACTTGACGACATCCGTAAAATCGTAGCCTGCTTCGTGTAGTACCGCTTCAATATTTTTGAGAACCTGCCGGGTCTGGACAGTAATATCTCCTTCTGTCATTTTCCCGGTGGCGGGATCAATCGCAATCTGACCCGATATGTAAAGCGTGCCATTTATTTCCACTGCCTGGCTATATGGTCCGACAGCAGCAGGAGCATTAACAGTGCTGATAATTTTTTTCATTCCGGCTTCTTCTGATTATTATTAATAATTGTCGTGAAAATCTTTCCGTCGTTCGTATTTCAGATCCGAAAGTATCGGTGCTTTCACCCTGATAGTAAAGTTCCACATTTTCATTGTACCGTTCGGCGTCCAGTTGAAACTCATATCCCAGCAGTGAAGGTCACGCGTAATACCTATCTGGCTCATCGTGATCTCTTTCATCCTGAAATCATAACCGCTTGAATAGGTTATCGCCATCTTTTTCGTAAGTGAAACATTCCCGTTAAATGACAGGGTCTGCCTTAATTCAGATCTGTTAAAACTTTTTGTATAATTAACATTATATCTTATATAAAGGCTCCAGGGAACGTCGAATAAAGGATACCCGTATTCATCAGTCAGTGCCTGGCTGTTTTCCTGTCCTGCAAATCCCGACTGTCCGAATGCGGCACCTTCCGACTGACTCATATTTGCAAGATTCGTTTTCGGACCGGTACCCGGGCTGACACTCTGCTGTTTCTCTTTTCTGAAAAGTTTACCGGCATCAAAATCGAGACTGACCGAGAAACCAGTAAGCCTCATCAGCTTTTTGTCCACAGAATACTGATACCTGCCTGTCTGCCTTCCGGTGGAGTCGAGTGCATATAATGAGAATGCACTGCTGGCTGAAATATTGAAGTTCTCCATAATCGTGGTCCTCATTAACATCGAAACAGGAGACCATCTCATTGAATCGGCAAAAATATTGTAGGAAGTATTGACTCCCACGTTATCCAATATTTTGACTTTCTGTGGTTTCCCTGTTGTATCGTCTTTCTGGAACACTTTGGCTTCAACAATATTTATAAGGCTGAATGAAACGTTTCCTGACCTGCGCGACAGTGATGGTGTACCAAAGATATTTCCTCCGAAAACCGAATATTCAGTCATTCTTCCTGTGGTATCGGACTGCACCTGTCTGTACATATCAGAGGTTAATCCCTGGAAAACAGGAACATAGCTGAATCCAACAGTAGGCCTGATCACGTGTCTGATCGCTTGTACCCTGGCTCCGTCCTTAAATGTGTATGTGCCGAAGAGCTGCGGATTAAAGCTGGCACCTATTGATGGTCTTATTGACTGACCATAAAAGAATCCTTTAATAGTATCGTTGACCACTGAGGGATCGGTTTCAAATGTCTCGGGATCAATATAATCCGGATCCCACCTTTTTTCTATTTTCCTGGTATAGAAAACACCTGTGTAGGATACCTGTGGAGATATTGTAAAATTTTTAAAAGGTCTCAGCTGAAGGCTCAGCGGAGCTTCATGTTTGAATCCGTTTCTCATATTGTCCCATACATCTCTTTTGAACAGCAGTGTATCGTAGGTATTTATCTGGTTATCAATTGATGCAGTATACTGGAACTGCAGTTCCTGGTACCATTTTGAAGGCCCGGGATTCTTTTTGCTCTTAAGGGGATAGATCCGGGATGTGTTAAAGTTGATTTTGGGAAGATTTACGCTGACAGTTTTGTTCCTGACATTCTGACTATGGTTCATACTGGCCGAAAGGTTAAACGGGGTCCCCTCCCATGTTTTTGAATAGCTGACGCTTGACTGCCTCTGGGTTGTCACATGTTCTGAGACCTGGTAGCTGTTGGTTTTGTCATAACCACTCGAGCTCATGTTAACACTTGCCGAGAACCTGGACCCGGGTCTGGCTTTGGCATCCTGCGCAAAATTCCAGCCTATCTTATAGTTGGAAGTCTTTCTGAAGTCGGGCAGGCCCTTGTGGCCCGAGATATTGTTCGCATAGCTTAAAGTGAAGTTCCCGTTATATTTATACAACTTGTTATAGCTCGATGAAGCCGACGCTATCCATGTCCCGTTCGTATAAATATTTCCCCGCAATGCCAGGTCAAAATAGTCGCTGATAGCAAAATAGTAACCACCCTCGGTGAGGTTATAACCACGCTCCTGTTCCTGTCCCACTTTGGGTATCAGGATCCCCGAAGCAGCTTTTTTTGTCTGGATGGGGAAAAAACCGAAAGGGATAGCAATCGGAAGAGGAATTCCTTCCAGCACAAGATTACCCGGACCGGATATGATCTTTTTGCCAGGATAGACCTTCGCTTTTGGCAGGTTTATATAGAAATGCTGAGTATCGGCATCGCATGTCGAATAAGTGCTTCTGGCAATATTGGAAGTGCCATCCTCGAGGACCTTGGTGACCTGGCTCCTCAGGAAACCATCCTCCTGCTTTGTAACAATATTATAGGCAATTGCCTTTTTTGTCTTGAAATTATATGTGAGTTCCTTTGCTTCATATTCCTGTGATCCTTCCTTAAAAACAGGCGATCCGGCTATTTTTCCCGTAGAATCTTTAACCCCTGTCGCATAGACCGTATTTGTAACCATATTGAATACAATGGAATCGGCTGTGATCTCAACATCGCCGTAAGTTACCCTGGCCTTATCGCGCAGGATGACGATTTTCCTGATAAGATCGTTTTTCTTATATCCTGCAGCTGTGTATATTACCTGTTGATCTATTGAGTTTTCAGCCGACACCCCCAGAACTCTTCTTAAAGTGTCGGAAGCGGCAGAATCCTGCCTTGCTGAATATATTTCAGATACTGACCTGACTTCCTGAGCGGACAAAGGAATAAACCCGATCATCACGAGGAACACTACAAGTAACCGCTTTTCTTTAAAAATATACAACTTAAATACTATTTTTGTATAGTTTTTGTGTGACGTCGAGATGTCAGCGGCAAAACTATTAAAAAAACATGAACTAAACATGAGTACAGAGATTAAAAACGGCAAACTTCGTACCATAAATATATATACCCTGAAACTCTTTTTAACTGCACTCCTGTTATTGTTCCTGACCTGCCCGGATTCCATTGCGGCAGATGACCGGATATGGACAATTGTAATTGACGCAGGTCATGGAGGAAATGATCCGGGAGCATCGGGATCGTTCACAAAGGAAAAGAACATTACCCTGGCAATAGCTTTAAAAACCGGAGAATATTTAGAGCAGAATATGAAAAACGTCAGGGTGCTCTATACCAGGAAAACCGATGTATTACCAGGGCTCAAGGAGAGAGCTGAGTTTGCCAACAAAAACAAAGCTGATCTGTTCGTCTCCATTCATGCTAACTGGGCAGCTTCAAAAACTATTAAGGGGACCGAGACATTTGTTATGGGGCTAGCCAAGGACCAGCAAAACCTTGAGGTAGCCATGAAGGAAAACGAAGTCATTCTCCTTGAAGAAGATTTTTCAACAAAATATGAAGGATTTGATCCCAAGTCACCTGAATCATACATTATGTTTACTCTGATGCAGAACATATTTCAGGCACAAAGCACCAACCTGGCGTCGATGATACAGAATCAGTACAAAACGAGGGCCGGTCGTTCCGACAGGGGTGTAAAACAGGAGGTCTTCTGGGTGCTGTACATGACTACTATGCCTAGTGTGCTTACCGAGACCGGTTTTATTACCAATCCTGAAGAAGAGAAGTATCTTAATTCAAAACAGGGGCAGGAGTATATTGCATCTGCTATTTTCAGGGCCTGCCGTGATTATATAGCTGATATTGAAAGGAAGAGCGGCATTTCAGCAGTCCCTGACTCCACTCCTAAACTCGTCCCGGAAATCTCAACACCGGTACCTGCAGCACCTGACGGCCTGCAATTTATGGTCCAGGTAGCGACATCGGCCGTTAAGACCGCGGTTAAGCCTGAAAACTTCAAAGGGATAAAAGATATTGTCGAACTGGGAAGCGCCGACCGTTTCAGGTACGCTTCAGGCATCTTTGATGAGTATGATGAAGCAGTACAACACAGAAAAAAACTGGAATCTATCTTCCCTGATGCATTTGTGATAGCAGTTAAAGACAATAAAATATTACCTTTACAGGAAGCTTTGGAACTTAAAAAGAAGAATTAATAACCTTCGGCTAATGAAAAAAATCTCTCACGAAATCAAGATCGGGGCAACAGTATTAATTACACTTCTCGTTTTTGTCTGGCTTTATAACTTTTTAAAAGGTAAGGATCTGTTTAACAGCACCTCACAGTATTTTGTAATGTACGATGAGGTAGGCGGACTTGCCGAATCAAGTCCAGTTGAGGTTAACGGATACAAGGTTGGGGTTGTGCAGTCGATAAGGTTCATGGATCCTGAAAGCGGCAGACTCCTTGTTGCTCTAAGCGTTGATAAGGGATTTAAACTTCCGGTCAATACTGTGGCTGAGATCACTACGGCCACTCTCATTGCAGGTATGAAGGTCCAGTTTATTTATGGAGAAGGTCCCGGGACATATAATGACGGTGATACCATTCCGGGAAGACTGGCCAAGTCGCTCCTCATTAAATTCGAGGAAGAGCTCGTTCCTCTCAGGAAAAGGATATCCGATCTGATGGATGTACTTGATTCCACAATAACTTCCATCAACGCCATATTAGATCCTGAATTCAGAAATAACATATCCGGTACAATGGAAAACCTAAACAGTACAACAAATGCCATTGATGATATCATTGTATCAAAAGAGAGTGACCTCAGGACCACACTTGAGAACATTACTGCCTTTTCAACCATGCTTGCAGGGAACAGTTCCAGGATGAGCAGTACGATCGGCAATCTTGAATCAATATCAGATACTCTTGCAGCTGCCGATATTTATACTTCGGTCACCAGGCTGAAAGAGGGGCTTGAAAATATGGCAGTCACACTTAAGAACCTGAATGAAGGAAAAGGGAGTGCCGGGCAGCTGATGACAAATGACTCTCTTTATACAAATCTTTCGAACAGTCTGGGGAGCCTCGACCTTCTTTTAAGGGATATGAAGGAGAATCCAAAACGGTATGTTCATTTCTCCCTGTTTGGAAGAAAAACCCCTCCGGCTCAGTAGGAAAAATCTAAAAATCAGATTATCTTGTTCTTATCTGTATTAACAGATTTAATGACAAGATAGTCTTAATTAATTTGAGATCCTGTTGTTTTTTGAGTAAGGTTTTATAAAGGGTTGGGGTACATTCACAAACCAGATGGATTAACCCCAATCAATTGATTATCAATGATTTATTTTAATTGAAAATAAATTTTTATATAAGTAACTGATGTCTAAAAACATATACTTTTTTTGTAAAAGTCAAGTGAAAAAAATTTTTTTTTTAAGATATTTTTTTACAAATATTGCTAGCTGAAACAGAAATCAGGAGGCCAATTTTTTTAAACTAACAATTTCCATGAATAAAACCCACATTGATGTTTGGAATAACTGTCTTCAGATAATCAGGGATATTATTCCTTCTGTCAGCTACAAGACCTGGTTTGAACCTATAATCCCTTTAAAACTTGAAAATAATATTCTGACAATCCAGGTACCTAGTCCTTTTTTCTATGAGTACCTTGAAGAACAATATATAGACATCCTGAGAAAAACCCTGAGGCGCGAAATAGGAACTGAAGCAAAGCTTGAGTATAACGTTGTAATGGAGAATGCAAATTATGCCGAAGGGAAGCCATACACTGTAAGATACCCGTCAAAAAACAAGACCGATCTGAACAATAAACCGGTACAGGTACCTTTCGACCTGACACAGCCCTCTATCAGGAATCCTTTTATTATCCCGGGAATTAAAAAGATCCATTTTGATCCCAAGCTGAATCCGGATTATAATTTCAATAATTATGTCGAGGGTGAATGTAACCGGCTTGCCAGATCAGCCGGAATTGCCGTTGGAAATAATCCCGGGGGAACTGCATTTAACCCGTTGATGGTATATGGCGACTCCGGTCTTGGAAAAACACATCTTGCTCAGGCTATTGGTATCCTGGTAAAGGAAAAACATCCCGACAAAGTTGTCCTTTATGTGAATGCCAATAAATTTCAGACTCAGTTTGTTGAATCGGTAAGAAACAATAATAAAAACGATTTTCTCCATTTCTACCAGATGATCGATGTCCTGATCCTGGATGACGTTCATGAGTTTGCAGGAAAAGAAAAAACCCAGGATACTTTCTTTCATATATTCAACCATCTCCATCAGTCGGGCAAGCAGCTTATCCTGACCTGCGACAGACCTCCTGTGGAACTACAGGGAATGGAACAAAGACTTCTCTCAAGGTTTAAATGGGGCCTTCAGGCGGATCTCCAGAGACCCGATTATGAAACAAGACTGGCTATCCTCAAAAAGAAGGCTTACAATGATGGCATAGAATTACCCGACGAGATATTTGAATTTCTTGCAGTCAACATCTCAAATAATATAAGGGAGCTTGAAGCAGTGCTGATATCCCTGTATGCACAGTCGACACTTAACAGAAAAGAGATAACCCTCGATCTGGCTCACCAGATGGTTGAAAAACTGGTAAGCACAACCCGGCGCGAAATTACAATAGAATATATTCAGAAGATAGTCTGCGATTACTATAAAATCCCTATTGATCTTATTCAGGGAAAAACAAGAAAGAGAGAGATCGTCCAGGCCAGACAGGTTTCTATGTATTTTTCCAAAAACCTTACCAAAGCTTCGCTCGCCAGCATCGGTTCTCATATTGGAGGTAAAGACCATGCTACCGTACTGCATGCCTGCAAAACAGTTAATAACCTGATAGATACCGACAAACACTTCAGAAACCAGATAAACGAAATTGAGAAAAAACTAAAGGTTTGACAATGGATATCCGGAATCTTAAAACAAAATTTTCAGAAAAATATGGTAACAGGGATGAAGAACCTGTTATTTTTTTCTCCCCCGGCAGGGTTAATCTTATTGGTGAGCATACTGATTATAATGGAGGTTTTGTCTTTCCCTGTGCCATTAATTATGGCACCTATCTGGTCATCAGAAAAATAAAGGAGGGTAAAATCAGTTTCAGCACTCTAAACTTCGACGAGGATGAAGTGGTTGAACTGAACGGATTATTTGAAAACAAGGGGAAAAAATGGATCAACTATCCTCTTGGTGTTATCAATGAGTTCCTGAAACTTGATATAAGGCTGACAGGCCTTGAAATGCTTTTTTACGGCGACATACCCAGCGGTGCAGGCCTCTCCTCATCTGCATCTATTGAAATGGTAACTGCTGTAGCCCTTAACTATTTGTTTGATTCCGGTATCAGTATGATCGAACTGGTTAAGATGAGCCAGAGGGCTGAGAATCAATTTGTAGGTATGAATTGCGGGATCATGGACCAGTTTGCTGTCGGATTCGGCAGGAAAAATCACGCTATCTCTCTCAATTGCGATAATCTTGAGTATGAAAACGTACCCGTTGAATTAGGGGATTATTCACTGATTGTTACCAATACAAATAAAAGAAGAGGTCTTACCGATTCAAAATACAATGAGAGAAGGGCTGAGTGCGAAAGAGCTGTGGAACTTCTGCAGGCTTATAAGCCTTTAAGGAACCTCAGCGAAATTGCAATTGATGAAATTGATGTCCTGAAGAAATATATCAGCGACCCGGTTATCAGAAAAAGAGCCTGGCATGTGGTAAGCGAAAACAGCAGGGTTAAGGAAGCAGTTAAAGTGCTGAAACAGAACAATATTGTCAGATTCGGGGAGTTGATGGACCAATCACACGATTCGCTCAGGGACGACTATGAAGTAACAGGTATCGAACTTGATACCCTTGCATATGAAGCCAGAGTAATTGAGGGAGTACTTGGTTCGAGAATGACCGGTGCCGGATTTGGTGGTTGTACCGTCAGTATTGTTAAAAATGAAATGTCCGGCCAGTTTATTGCCACCCTTGGAAAAATCTACCGGGAAAAAACCGGACTTGTGGCTGATTTCTACAGACCACAAATTGGAAACGGAGCCGGAAAGCTGGCGTAATTACCCGGCCTCAGCTTTATTTAGCAGCCTTTATCATATTGCTGTCCAGATCTTTAACGCACCTGAAACCAACAGTGGCATTCCTGTCAAATCCAGGAGAGACAAGAAGCATAATCTGTGTAGCGTCAAGCGGCTGAGGTCCTCCCTGTATGTACCACCAATTCGACTCAGGTTTGTAAAAACTACCTCCCCTGATCACAATGAAATAGCTGGTTCCATTAAAATACATATCATTTGTGGCCTGCCATACATTACCAACCATATCCCATACTCCGTAAGGACTCTGTCCTTTAGGAAAAGCATTAACGGGGGTTGGCCTTTCAAACGCATTGTTACAGTTTGTTCCATGGAATTCATCGCCCCAAGGCCACTTTCTTTTATCTGTACCCTGTGCTGCGAGTTGCCACTCTGATTGGGTCGGTAACCGTTTCCCGGCCCATTTTGCGTAGGCCGCCATATCTTCAAAGCTGACGTAGACGACGGGATAGTTATCCTGCCCCTGTTTGAAAGTCCCTCCCTCCCAGTGCTTAAGGAACTTTGCTGTATCAGCAGGAGTATAACCCGAACTGATGAGAAATTCGTAAAACCGGGCATTGGTAACAGGATATTTATCTATCAGAAAACTGTCGACCTTTACGGTAATGTTGCTTACATCGGGGTAAGGCATGAAATCTTCCCGGGTTGTCACATTGAATGAGAATTCTGCACCCGGGACCACTATCATTTCGGACGGAATCTCCGAAGCTTTTTCAGTACGGACAACCTTGCTGATCAACCATGGTTTTCCCCCTTTCAGATCCAGAACATTTTCATCTTTTAACCTTTTATTGTCTATCAGCTGTACAACGATCTTCCCTTCATAGTAACCAAAAAGATCCCTGACGCGCATGACTGTATCCCGCTTTAGCCTGAACTCTTTATTTTCAGTCTGATACGACGGATTGCCCTTCCATATTTTGACTGTCCCTGCACCTGGATTTTTGATGCTTATTGAATCTCCATGGATCTGTGATCTCAGGATATCAGGTAATCCGGCAATGCAATCCACAGATCCCTCCCTCCTGGTTCCCGTGTACGAAGCAGGCCATCCCTCAGCCTGTGCTGTGATGTATGCCGATCCGTTTTCAAAAACGGGAACTATATTCTCGTGTCTCCATAAAGAGACATAATGTTTCCCATCATTGGCATTAATATTAAAAAGCCGCCCTTCAAAGCCTTCGGGCCCCATATTAAGAATTGTATATAGTGTCTTGTCACCTGAATTCCATCTGTTCACAAAAACATTATCAGTAATTGTACTTACAAGGGGTGTCCAGCCATAATCAAGAAATGCATCATTATTCTGCCTGAGGATAAAGGTGGTCTGCGACAGGTAATCAAGGTCATTGCTGTAATTTTCATCCCTTCCGCCGGGTCTGAACATATTGAGTTCAGTACCGTAACCATTAAAAAAAGCAATAGCTATCTCGCGGTGAAGCTGGTCCTCTCCCACGTCGCATACTCTGAATATTGAAAAATCGGGTTTAATAAGCTTATTAAGATTCAGTTCCGGACTGTAATAGATGGCGTTATGTACCCGTCCGGATATTATTCCCGGCATATCCCTGGTTACTGCCATACCTTCGGAATACATTACAACGCCTTTTCTGACACTGTCGGCGGCCGCCTGGAGTTCATAACTTGAATTTCCCCTCGTATCGAGGACGACTCCATCGGCTTCAATTTCGCTTATCAGCTGCGCCATTCCCCTGTAATGATCCACTTTTCGCGTGCTGTTGTCCCATGGATTGTAGGCGATAAAGAACCTGGTGTTTTCCTGACGCGACATTCTCACAAAGTTCCTTAATTGTGCGGTTCCTCCCGGAAGATCCCTGTACATATCCCACTGGTTACTATCATCAAGTCCCAGTCTGGGCCATGTAGGCCATATTCCGAAGACATCAATATAGCCAAACCGGGCAATCCCGTTCCTGATAACCTCGGCATATGTATATTTTCCCGAGAGCCTGTCATAGAATTCCCTGTCCCACGCCATCTGCAACACAATAAGATAGCTCTCCCTGATCCAGGCCAGATCCTCCCTTTCATAAAGAGTGTTATCGAATTTTTCAAGATCGTAAAGATACTTGTCTCTGAACATCATGCGCAATCCGTTCTGCCACTCTCCGCTGAAGATGCCGGCAAATACCCTGTATCTTACTTTTGCTCCGGGCGGCAGAAGAGTCTGGTATCTCTGCCTTACACCTCCTTCGGTCTCCTGTCGCCTTGCAATAGCACAAACCGAAAATCCTTGTCCGGCAGAAAATGAATTATATCCCATTTCCCAGGCATTGTCGGGGAGTATAACACGCACCGGCCTTAATCCGGGACGAAAAAGCCATGCCCGTGCCAGGTCTGAGGGACCCTGTCCTGTAATATAAACCGATTCGTTATCAACCCCAAATGGGACAACATTACTTACTGAGACAGTATCGGAAGAGATATTCTCGAACGAAACGTCAAAATTCCAGCCTGAAGAGATGCTGTCGCCAATATTTATGGTCCCCTTTATTCTGTTACCTGCAATAAAATCAAAGCCCTGCCCTTTGCCTCCTGCAGTTTCAAAAGTGTCGGAAGTATAGTTTTTATCATCCAGCCGGAAACTTATCAGGGGTTTGCTTCGTATAAATGCAATAGTTGTGTTATCAGTTAATGTTATGCTGTCTGTGACTATTCCCGGTTTTTCTGATATATTCACTTCCTTCAGTACCTGGGAGGTCAGGACGGAAGTATTGACAAGAAAACAGAATATTATAAAAAATCGCAAGCCCCTGAACACAGATACCATACAAATGTTCTTTAAAAATGAGATAAAATTATGTAATGCAATATAAAACCCGGTTTAATGTTATAAAAGTATTTAAATACCCTTCTTTTTTATCATGATGCTGAATAACATATATCCGTCGTTTTTTTTCTTTATGACAAATATATTGTATTTTTAATGATGATTCTTAAGATAAATAACCAGATGATAAAGATAATCAGGATAATGAATTATGTGTTCCTGTTTTTTCTGATTATCCTGCTTACAGATTGCAGTTCTACACAAAAGAATCCCTATTACCAGAAAAGGATTAAGGCTTCGCGTGTAAATACAACACAGCTTGGAAGAAACCGCTACTATTTTTCAAACGATTATCAGAAAAAACTGGTAAAGAGTTATAAAAAGAAAAAATAATCCGGATTTATTTAATCGTTCCACCGGAAAACAAGTCCGTCATACGCAAGGGAAATCTCAGGAGGTAGTTCACCTGTGACTTGTTTGTGACACCCCATCTGATGGCTTATATGAGTTATGAATGCTTTTTTGGGTGATATTTCCCTGATCAGATCAATTGCTTCCCTGAGGCTGAAATGCGAAATGTGCTTTTCTTTCCTTAATGCATTTACTACAAGATACTTAACGCCATAAAGCCGTTCCTTGCTCTCTTCAGGGATATAATTTGCATCGGTTATATAAGCAAAGCTTCCGATCCTGAATCCGTAAATGGGCAGACGGTAATGAAACACCCTGATAGGGATGATCTGTATGCCTCTTATATTAAAACCATATTCAGGAATATGGATAAGTTTCATTTTGGGGATTCCCGGATACTGATATTCGGCAAAGACATATGAAAATTCCCTTCTGATAGCTTTCTGAACACGCTCCTCAGCGTATATGTCAATCGCATCATGGCTTTTGTAATTATAAGCCCTTACATCATCCATTCCTGCAATATGGTCCTTGTGTTCATGAGTCAGGATGATTGAATCGAGCTTTTTTACATTCTCACGAAGCATCTGCTGTCTGAAATCGGGTCCGGCATCAAACAGAAGGGTTGTGTCGTCCGACTCAAAAAGAAGTGAAGTTCTGAGCCTTTTATCATGAGGATCCTCAGAAAGACATGTATCACAATCACAGGCTATTACCGGAACTCCCTGCGATGTGCCTGTACCCAGAAAAGTTATTTTCACATTATGCAGATTTCTTTACAAACCTATATTAAAAATCGCTAACGGCCAATATCTGCTGCATTTTTGTTTGTGATCAAAGGATAGTTATTTTAGTATATTTACGGCTATTATTGTTGAAAGATGGCCGGCAAACTCTACCTGATACCTGTTACCCTTGGCGATGACGATTTTAAAAGTGTCATTCCTGAAAAGGTGCTGGGCATTACCAGATCTCTGCGGCATTTTATTGTTGAAGATATCAGGAGCGCAAGGAGATACCTAAGGCTCATTGACAAGGAGTTCCCTATCAACGATTCGGTATTCTTCGTTTTGAACGAGCACACAGGTGATTCAGAACTGACTGATTTTCTGGAGCCGCTGAAGAAAGGTGCTGACACAGGGATCATGAGTGAAGCAGGCTTACCGGGAATAGCGGATCCCGGTTCAAGGATCGTTTCGCTGGCCCACAGGAACAATATAAAAGTTATTCCACTTTCAGGTCCTTCCTCAATTTTGCTGGCTCTGATATCTTCAGGTCTTAACGGTCAGAATTTCTCATTCCACGGGTATCTTCCTGTCAGGGCTGCTGAAAGGAGTGCCCGGATCAGGGACATTGAAAAGAAGGCACACGATGGCTCTGCGCAGATCTTTATCGAGACCCCTTACCGTGGTCAGCAGATGCTCGAGGCAATAATGTCTGTCTGTCAGAATGAAACAATGCTTTGTATTGCCACTGACATTACTCTCCCGTCAGAATCGATAAAGACCATGAATATATCGGGATGGAAAAAGAATCCACCCCTGATAAATGACAGGCTCGTTATTTTTATCGTGCAATAACCCGTTATTTCCCGGGACCGGGCACAACACGCAGTAGTTCAACCTCGAAAAGCAGAGGAGTGTAACCGGGTATGTCGTAAAAGTCATTAGGGCCATATCCGAGTGATGAAGGAACAAGGAAAATTGCTTTACCTCCTTCAATCATATAGGTGATCCCTTCGTCAAAACCCGGAATCAGGTAACCCTCGTTTACAGGTCTGATCAATGTATCAATATCCCCATCCGTGTCAATGTTGGTATCGAAAACTGTGCCGGTGAGAAATTTTCCTGTATATTTAATATAGGCAGTGTCGTGGGTTGCCGGGACAAGCCCTGTTCCGAATTCAATATCGGAATAATATAATCCGCTGGGCTTTTCTTCAAAGACAAAATCAGGATGGGTCAGAAGATAATTATCTATCTTTTCGAGTTCCTCCCTCTCATATTTTGCACTTTTATCGCAGGCAACAGCTACTAAAAACAATATTCCGGATACAAGAATTATTGCTGATCGTTTGTTTATTACATTCATAAAACCAGATTTAAATTATATTTTAAGCTCTATAAGCATCAAAAATCATTCCGAAATTTCTTTTTATTGTTCCGTAATTTTTATTCTGTAAACTATAACAGTTCTGGGAGGTATACTTTTCCCATCTCCGACCAGACCGTAAGCTAAAAACGGAGGAAGGATAAAAATCGCTTCGCTTCCCGGCCGGAGCATTCTCAGTCCTTCATTAAGGCCGGATTCAATGTTGCTCCTTCCAAGTATGATCTCCTTCGGGCCAAGTGTCTCAGACGAATAACATTCCGTACCGTCAAGAAGCGAACATTCATAATCAAAGATTATTCTGTCGTCGTCCGAAAAATGACTTCCCTCCCGGCCCTCGTCAATTATCTGGTACCACAAACCAGTAGATGATTCGGAGAGTCTCAGATTTTTCCGCTCAGCATAGTTCAGTATCCTCTCCTTGTCTTTCTGAACAAGGTACCTGTTCAGGTCAGCCATCTCTTCCTTTCCGGGCTTTTCCTGTGAAACAGTTCCCTCCTGCCGGTTATTGCAGGCAGAGAACAATAATGATATTATTATGAGGAGATTCCTGATCTTCATGATTTTAATTTCCTTCTTTCATGATACCTGAAATCTCTTCCATCACCTTAAGGAAATAAGCAATTGTGTTTTCTGGGGTATCGGAGTATTCTCCGCCCGAAGCATTCATATGGCCGCCTCCTGAAAAATATCTTGCTGCAAATTCATTAACCGGGAACTTACCTTTGGAGCGGAAGGAGAGCTTGACAAAGTTGTCCTTCTCTATAAAGAGAGTGGAGAAATTTACTCCTCTTATTGAAAGAGGCATATTAACAAATCCCTCGGTATCGCCTTTTATATTGTTATGATCTTTAAGATCCTGCCGGGAAAGACTTATATAGGCTGAATTATATTCGGGAAGCACCACCATCCTTTTATTCAGGGCAAAACCCAGCAGGCGCATCCGGTCAGCAGAGAAATTGTTATATATCATATTGAAAATCTTCTCCTTGTCGACACCGAAGTCGATAAGGTCAGCCACTGTCCTTAATGTATTTCCTGTGAAATTGCCATGCTCAAAGTTCCCTGTATCGGTAATGATCCCCACATAAAGGGCTTCAGCATATGAGCGGTTCAGAAGTTGGCCTCCGTTAAGTTGTTTTACTATCTCATGAACAAGTTCGGCAGTAGAACATTTGGAAGGATCCGAAATGATCAGATCAGCAAAATCCGAGGGATTGAGGTGATGATCAATAATTACAAACTGCGCACCGCTTTCAAGAATATATTTCTCGGCTTCCCCCAGCCTGTTTGACTGGTTGAAATCGAGCATCACGATGAGATCCGATTCCCTGATCATCTTTATACTTTTCTCCCTTTCCCTTATAAAAACTGTGATCATATCAGATCCATCCATCCACTTCAGGAATTCCTGAAGGTAATTGGGAGAGAGCATTTCTGTATTTTTGCCTGTTGACCGGAGGTAATTGTACAACGCAAGCTGAGAGCCTATCGCATCACCATCAGGATTTATGTGGCAGACCAGCAATATATTTTTTGCTGAAATAAAAAGTTTAGATAATTGTTTTGTATATTTGGTTAAGTCTAACACACTCTCTTTTTTTATTTAAGTGGGTAAAGATAAAAAATATTTGTGAAGGCTGATTAAATCATTCAATTTCAAAATTATCTGTCAATGTCCAGTGATATTACATTTGCTATAATCAAACCAAACGCTGTCAGAACCGGGAAAGAAGGCCCCATACTTGCCATGATAACCGAAGCCGGTTTCAGAATTTCAGCATTAAAAATGGTACAGATGAACCTTTCCCAGGCTGAAGAATTCTATGCGGTCCATAAAGGAAAGCCTTTTTACCAGGGATTAATTGAGTTTATGATTTCCGGACCTATAATTGTTATGATACTGGTTCACCGGAATGCTGTTGAGGAGTTCAGGAAGATCATCGGGAACACCGATCCTTTAAAGGCAGAGCAGGGGACTATCCGCAGAACTTATGGGGTCTCGGTACAGATGAATGCGGTTCACGGATCTGACAGTATTGAAAATGCACATCGTGAGGCCGGTTTTTTCTTCCCTGTTATAGACCGGTATTAGGTTCTCTCTGAATCATCCCGCCTGACGAAGGTTAATAGGTATTAATTATGTCAAAAGTGATATTTTGCATATGGCAATACTTTTAATACCGTTTTGTGTTATTAGCTTTGCAGAAACTTTTATTCTTTATGACTAAAATCCCCGAAACAGATTTTTCGGACAAAAAAATCCTTGAAAAATACTCTTCAGCTTTTACACTCTCCGATATGGAGATCTTTATTTTTCCTGAACTCTTTTATCCCCTTGTGCTCGCCAACATAATGTCGCCTGTAATTTGGGAATGGCGTAAAGATCCATGGTTCAGGGATATCGAAAAGAGAAATTTTACATATAAAGCCAACAGGATCAAACAATACATAATCCAGAATTATGTATTCAATCTTGATCTTTCCACATGGGGCTTGACCTCAAAGAGCAGGGAAATGGAAAGGTTCAGCCAATTTTTTGACATTGACCTGCTTAAGCAGTCCAACGCCCTTTTCGGATATGAAGGAGACAAATATTATTTTGATATTGACATAAGAAAGCATTTCGGGCTCGACAAGTTCAATACCGATGTGATACCTTACTGGAAGACTGAAACCATTGAGGCAATGAATGCTTTCAGGTACAAGGAAAACTTTTCCACGGGAGCCGGAGAATGTGTTTCGCTTTCAGCTCTTTATGCCGCGGCTATATTTATCATAGCAAGGATCCCTCCTGAGAAAATTTTCCTTATTGCAACGCCACTCCATTCACAGAATTTTGTTATGGAAAAAGAGGGACTGATAACCAATAACAGAAGAATTGTAACGAAAAACATGTGGTTTAACGGGACGTCGCTTTCCGAAAAAGCCAGAAGAGCCCTGGAAAACGAAAAAGTTACCATAGTATCGCATATCTCAGGTTATATCCATACAATATACAGGCAGGCAACTATAGACAGGGAGGCATACGGCAAATTCTCTGACAAATTACGCGGATTCCTTTCAACCGACATTAACAGCCTCATATTTATCAACTTTCTCAGATTTAAGTCAAAGTATAAAACTCTGTTTCAGTACCGCTGCGATTGTTCCGGCAAACAGCGCTTTATTGCTCTTGAAAAGATGTTTGAATATGAGCATACAAGCAAGTTCAGTGTGACCACTGAGACCCGCGGGCAGCTGGTGAGAGAGATTGAAGGTGATGAATTCCATCTCAGCCCCATTCAGGGGAAGATCCTCCTGAACGATATTGAAGATATTCTGAATAACAGTAAGGGGAAGGACCTGAAAGAGATTGAACTGGAATTGATAAGAAGGAGTGGCGATAGTTTTTCGGAAGCTGTTAAGGAGATGTTCGCCGAAATAGCTTCATTTATTCATACAGATCCGCGAATACCCGGTTGTGACAGGGAATTTTCCAACGTACCAGTACCTGAAGTTTCCGTTGAAAACAACCGTGAAGAAATCATTGACCTGATAACAGACTCTTCTGTTAATTCTGAAGTCTCGAGGCTGGCACTTTATGTTTACAGACAGATGGACAAAATCGACTGGCTTCCTTTTGTAAAAGCTGCCATCGAACGTAATCCTGTCTGCTTTGCTGATTTAAACGGCAAATCAGTTGAAGAGGTCTTTCATGTTCTGAACACGATGCCAGACGAATCGATCTATGATGATAAAAGGCTTGCCCTGCCCGATGAGATCTGGAACTTCAAAAGAGGGGACGGGATCGAGAAATCGCTGCTGCTTGCAGATTTTATAATAAAAAAGGAGAGTTCCGCATCAGTCTCAATAAATATAGATCATCTTAAGGTATACCTCCGGACCGGTAATAAGGACTTCGTGTTTAATTCCGGAAAGAATTTCAGAAAGAGTATTCAGATCAGGGAGGGGAATTATCATATTCAATGAATCCGATATCAGGACAACAGCAGGACATTAAATATTAATCCTCCCGCTGACTGATGGAACTGACACCTTTTCGGTAAGGTGGATTATCTCAATATGATCTCTTTGATAACTTCGCGGCCGGCTTTTTCATTAAGCCTGGCTTTCAGCTCTTCGCGCAGCATCAGCAGTTCGTTTCTTACCACCGACGACTTAAGGTTTATATAGAGGATCTGATCTTTAATATATACCCTGGATGTCCGTGATGAAATCGCTTTCCCGACGATCTCCTCCCATGAATTAATAAGGTTTATCTCGGTGAGTTTCTGCCCCAGGTTCATCTCCCTGATGTAATCCTGCATGGCTTCGGCAAGTGATACGGTTTTGCTTCTTCTCATGTTCCGGGTTTTCCGTTTTGAACTATCTCTTCAATTCCGTTATCTCCGATCCTGAAAAGTTTGTAATCGGGGCTGTGAGAATCCAGGATATCCTGAAGCCGGCTCTGGTGTGTATCAGTGATAAATATCTGTCCGAACCGGTGATTCCCGACAAGTTTTATTATCTGCTCAACCCTGTCGGCATCAAATTTATCAAAGATATCATCCAATAGCAGGATAGGCGAAAATCCGGCCTTTCGCTTTATATAATCAAACTTGGCCAGTTTGAGTGCGACAAGATAGGATTTCTGCTGCCCCTGTGAACCAAGCGACTTAACCAGGTGTCCGTTCATCTCAAGAATCAGGTCATCCTTATGAATACCCACCGTTGTATACTCCAGGATCCTGTCCCTCGAAACAGCATTTAACAGTGCTTCTCCAAATTCTCCGTCCCCGAGATGAGAACGGTATTCAAGGCCTACCTTTTCTTTCTGGTTTGAAATAAGTGAATAGTACTCCTGAAAAACAGGCACCAGTTCGTCGACAAGAACCTTCCTGCCTTCAAAAACAATATTGCCGTATCTTACCATTTGAGAATCCCAGATCGAAAGCATTTCCTGATCAAAATTACCCGCTTCCCTGAAGTTCTTTAAAAGCCTGTTCCTTTGCTGTAATACCTTGTTATATTTCAGTGCCGAATCAAGATACTCTGCATTATACTGGCTCACTATCTTGTTCATGAACTTCCTCCGCTCCTCGCTCCCTTCACTTATCAGGATGCTGTCGGATGGGGAAATCATCACCACCGGATACCTGCCCACATGGTCTGACAACCGCTGGTATTCCTTCCCGTTCCTTTTAAGCAATTTCTGCCTCTGCCTGTGAAATGAGCACAGGATGTTGTCTTCCTCGTTTCCCCTGACAAATAATCCCTGCAGCAGAAAGTACTCTTCATTATGTCTTATATTCAGACTGTCGATGTTATTGAAAAAGCTTTTTGTCAGCGACAGGTAGTGAATTGCATCCAGGATATTAGTCTTTCCTACTCCGTTATTGCCGACAAAACAGTTTATTTTGGCCGAGAAATCCAGCTCTGCCACACCATAGTTCTTAAAATTAGTAAGAGATAACTTTTTCAGATACATAGGTTGCCGGTATAATGGAAAAATGCAGTAAACAGATATGGGACAGATGGGATGAAAGCGCTGTGGCAAAGGGATTTGGCGGCACCTCTCTGCAATTGCACAATGATGCGACAATATGATGATATGAGAAGATATTATACAAGTGCCTGGTTTGAATGGATTTTCAGGTTATAAAGGTAGAAAAAAGAATCTCAGAAAATAATGAATATCATATAATACTGATAACAAAGACAATACAAAACATTCAACACTTTTCCGTTTTTTTAATCAATTGTTTCAAAATTACTTGAAAAGAACTACTTTTGCGAAGTTAAATTTTAAGCATAGTAAGTTTTAACAATTATGGCAAAAAAGAAGAAAGAAGAGGTTTCACAGGGAATGCAGAACGTTGAGCAGACTCTGACAAAAACTGAACAGTTCCTTGAGGATAATTATAAGTCATTATTGATCGTATTGGGCGTGATTGTTGCTCTGGTCGGCATTTTCTGGCTTAGCAGGATCTTCCTTAACAAAAGAAATGATGAGGCCCAGATCCAGATCTACCAGGCAGAAAAATATCTCGAAATGGATTCCATAAGCCTTGCGCTGAACGGGGATGGGAACTATCTCGGCTTTCTCGACGTCGCAAAGGATTATAAATTTACCCATGCAGGGAACCTGGCACAGTATGGTGCCGGAATTTGCTACCTCCATCTTGGAGAATATGAAGAAGCCATTGAATTTCTGACAAAGTATTCAAAAAAAGACAAAATGATAGCTTCTATTGCTTTAGGAGCAACAGGAGATGCATATGTTGAACTTGGAGAGACTGAAAAAGGAATCGCCAAATATCTCGAGGCAGCAGAATATGCTTCCAACTCGTTCAATACACCGCTTTACCTTATGAAAGCAGGCGAGTTATATGAACTGGATGGTAAATATGCTGAAGCTCTGAAAATATACGAAAGGATACAACTTGAATATCCCGGGAGCTCCGAAGGAAATTCCATCGACAAATATATTGCCAGGGTGAAGGTACTGTCAAAATAGGTCAGATGAGTACTTCCAATCTTTCTGATTTCAAACCCGGTACTATTCCCGACGCCGGTGATATGCGTTTCGGTATTGTTGTATCAGACTGGAACAACGAGGTTACATCTGCTCTGCTTGATGGTGCAGTCAAAACACTTCTCAGTAACGGAGCAAAGAAAAAAGAGATCATAATTAAACATGTACCCGGAAGCTTTGAACTGACATCAGGCGCGCAATTTCTCGCCGAATATGAAGATCCTGATGCAGTAATTTGTCTTGGATGTGTGGTCCAGGGAGAAACACCTCATTTCACATACATCTGCCAGGGTGTGACCTATGGCATTACTCAGCTGAACCTCGATTATAATATTCCTTTCATCTTCGGGGTACTTACCACCGACAACTATCAGCAGGCTCTTGACAGATCAGGTGGAAAACTGGGGAACAAAGGCGACGAGGCCGCCATCACTGCCATAAAAATGGCCGCGCTTCAGAAGGAGATGGAAAAATAGGGCTATCGCATACAGAGAACCCTGTAGGGACACCAGTTACATTTCATCTTGTCGGTTGTCATCACAAATGGTTCACTATCACCTAGTATAATCCCAATCACTTTATTAAGGAGAAAGGTAAACTCGTGCCTTATCGTTCTGTAGTCGTCAACAATTGTCCCTGAATCTCTTCCCGGCTTTATCATCAGCCGGTCATCCCCCTCCCTTTCCCTTATTCTGTAAACCGATGGTCTGACAGTTAATTCCGGGTATCTTCGCAGGTATGCCTCGCAGTAAAGAAGTGTCTGAAGCCATGCATCCGTGTCCTTTGACCTGTCGTCACGGAACAGTTCTTCGGGAGAACTTATTTTTGTGGCAACTTTCCCCGTTTTGTAGTCGACTATTCTTACAGTACCATCAACAGAATCGATGCGGTCAACATAACCTCCGGTAATAACAGGGTACTGGCACCCGGTGTCATCGGGGGACAGGGTAAAACTGTATAATTCCTCAAGCGCCTGAATTGTGAACGGGGTTATCTCCCTGTCATTTTTAAGGATCCTGAGAATATACTCTTTTATGATACCGGCAGCTACCAGCAGATTCCCGTCGGCACCAGCCAGCCCATTGTTCCCAAACCTGTCATTTATTAAACCTGAGATCTCTGAATCAAGGTATTTTTCATTACTTATCAGCATGTCGGAACTATTTCTAATAACCTCAGCTCCCTTAAACTGCCCGTAGAGATTCTTCATCATATCATGCAGGAGGCTTCCCATCATTGCAGGGTCAACCTCTGTGGTTATTTTTTCCGGCTCTTTCAGATTATTGACGTAGCGGTAGTAAAACTTCATCCTGCAGTTAAGCCACATGTTTATGGCTGTGGGTGAAAGCAATCTTGCTAATGATGTGCTGCAGAACGTATTTTTAAGAAGCTGTGAGTGCTGTTCATTCCTTTCGATAGTATCGGGGAGTGAATTATGGGTCCTTATTTCAAAGACAAGATTCAGAAATTCAGGCTTTAATGTCTCTTCATAATTCATCTGGAGAATAAACCTGCTTACCTCGCCTGACTTTAATCCTTCAGAGTTTGAATTATACACAAAAGTGATATTCCCGGCCCTCTGCATGATCCGGTAGAAATGATACGCATAAACCGATTCCTGATGACTGATATCGGGAAGGCCGAAAGCAACCCTGATATTAACCGGGATAAATGATGAGCCTGCGGAAGAAGCCGGCAATATCCCGTCATTTACCGACAACATTATAATATTTTTAAAATCAAGCGTTCTGGTCTCCAGTATGCCCATTATCTGAATGCCCGACAAAGGCTCCCCTGAAAATGGCACGGACTGATTCCTCAGTATCCGGTCAAGGATCCTGATATATGTACCAGTGGTCAATGTCAGATCAGGACCTGACAGGACAGACTCAAGCCTGTTAATTGACAAAACTACCCTGTAAATAAATTCATTTCTCACATTTCTCCGGACTTCAGGTATCGCGGAGTCGCTTTTACCGTTGATCTCATCTGCCTGCAAAAAGGCAAGTATTCTCTTAAGGTATTCCGACAGCTTAGCCGGGGTATCAACCCGGGTGAATATCATTAATAATGATTCGGACCCGCTGAAATAGGCTGAAGGGATCCAGATGAGATTGGCTTTTATAATTTTTTCAGTTAATTCGTCAGGTCCGGAAGTCTCCCATAATCCTCTGGTCATCTGGTGTCGCAGAATGCTTAATACATCACTGTGCCTGAAGTAAATAACCCCGGACTCGACCCTGGAGTTTTTCTGAAGTGCAAGAAGCAGTTTAACAAATGAATACACATGGGTTTGCTTCATGGGGTATCCCATTGTGATATTTACATCTCCAATGTTTCGCGGCAGACTCGAGAGAACCGGCACGAGAAGGTTTTCGTCGGCGAGCACCACAGCTGTATGGTGAGCATTTTCAGGCGAAAGGCCTTCGATCTCCCTGACAAGTTCAGGTATCAGTTTTACCTGTGCAACATCCGAAGAGGTAGCAATTACTCTCCTCCTGACCTTCAGGGAGTCTGCAGTGAGAAAAGAATTGCGGTTCCAGTCAGGTGGCATATCATCTCCAAAAAGCTTAAGATTTCTTTCCAGGAAATATCCCGCGGTGTTCATTTTGCTCCCCGACATAAATGAAGAATCGTAATCCCAGTAAAACCTGGCCTTTCCATGGTTCTTAAGCCGGGTCATAAGCTTAATTTCGCAGTTATTCAGGGCATTAAATCCTATGAAATGTACAGTATCCCATTTAATATCAAGTGTTTCATTGTTTAATTCCTGTTCCACCACCTGCCTGAAGATCATACCCTCATAAGCCACTCCTTTTTCCAGTAAGGACTTTCTGTAAGATGAGTAAAGTTCTGTAAGGATTGACCAGATCTTTAAAAATCCTGATTTCTCGCCCGTCAGCTTTTCGGCGTCAAAATTTGTCCAGAACTGCTTTATTATTTCAATCTGTTCCGGGGTGAGGGTACCAAATTGCTGGTCAATGGTCCTCAGATCGCTGACATTTCTGAACAGCAGTGAAGCATCGGCCAGATATTTGTCAATATCATCAAAATCGTTAATAAGCATATCGCCCCAGAAGTAGAAATCATCAAAGCTTTCAGGCGACCTGGCAATAATGCGGTATACTTTATAAAGTTCAGCCAGAAGGATCTCACTTTCAGCCACTTTCAAGGATGAAAAGGATCTGAAAAGATCGTTTATCGTAATGACAGCAGGGATCCATACCGGCTTTTCGATATATGTAGCCAGATATTTAAGAAAATAGAGTCCGGCTCTCCTGCTGGGGAAGACCAGGCAGTGCCTGTGAAGGGAATTGCCAAATTCGGCATGGAGCGACTTTGCTATTTTTTCAAGAAAATATTCCATTATACCTCCTTCCCTGCCATGTATCAAGTTCTTCAAGTTTTTTTTCGATCAGATTCACTATCTGGTCGGTTCGTTTTTTACCCCATCTGCCGGCAGTCAGAAACCGGGGAGGCGCCTCTCCGGTGAAACGTTCAACAACAATGGCAGGGTTAAGTCTTTCAAGAAAACTGATAAAGAAATCGAGGTACTCCTCCCAGGTAAAAAGCTGAAAATCTGAAGGATTCTGTTCAAACTCTTTTTCCATTGAAGTGCCTTTTATAATCTGAAGCTGATGGAACTTGACTGTCTTCAGAGGCAACCCGGAAATTATTTCTGCTTCATTCAGCATCTCTTCCCTGGTTTCTCCGGGGAGCCCGAAAATAAAATGAGCGCCCGTATTAATCCCGCGTGAGGCTGTCTGCTCAATTGCCCTGACTGCTTCTTCGTAAGTGTGTCCGCGGTTGATCCTCATAAGAGTCTTATCATAGCACGATTCAACCCCGTATTCAACAGCAATATAGTATTTATCCGATAGCTCCTTCAGGTAATCGAGCTTTTCGCTGTCAATGCAATCGGGTCTTGTACCTATAACCAGTCCAATGACACCGGGAAATCCAAGAGCCTCCTCATAAAGTTCCCTGAGACGGGCTAATGAGGCATAAGTATTTGAATATGCCTGAAAATAAGCAAGATACGATACGGCTTCACTATATCTCCATTTATGGAACTCTATCCCCTCCTCTATCTGCTTTTTTACCGGTTTCTGAGGCAGGCAGTATGAAGGATTGAATGCCTCATTATTACAGTATGTACACCCTCCCGTTCCTTTTTTCCCGTCACGGTTGGGACATGTAAATCCCGCATCTATTGAAACCTTCTGCACCCTGGCCCCAAACAGAGATCTGAAATAATTTGAATACGCATTGAACCTGCGATTGTGCCCCCAGGGAAATAGTTTCATATTATCCTTATCCTCACCCATTCTCAAACCTTTGTTATTATATTCTTGTCGACATACCATACGTATGCCTCAATATTCCTGTAATTCATATCAAAAAGAAGTCTCCGGTACTGGTCAACCTGCCGGGCGTGATGGGGATTTTCGGTTCCAAACTTAAAGTCAACAATTATTGTCTTATCATCGTTAAGAATTATCCTGTCGGGACGCCTTATATTTCCTGACGGCATCAGGATACCGGCTTCTGTCATCACCCTGTTTTCTTTACTAAACCAATCTGAGACCGGCCGGTCTTTAATCAGGGAAGTAATTCTGGCGGTCATTGAATCATACTCCCCTGAAGGTAGTTTCCCCTCCATAATAAGCTTCCGTACTGAATCGCCTATATCGTCGCAGGTTATTACAGATTCAAAAACTTCATGCATAAGTTTCCCGTAATTTATCCTTTCGCGTGAATCAGAATCGGAAAGTGAAAAGTAATTCTCGCCATGCAGCTTTAATTTAAGGGAATCCATGTCGCTGCTGACGACATATTCCGAAGAGACCATGTCATTCCCTGAATCCGGTTCAAATGATGTTTCATTTATTTGTCCGAATTCAAATACCCCCTGTTCATCGTCATAAAAGTCACTCAGTATCACCGGATGTTCCTTTCCGGCGACAGGAGGCCTGGTTAAAGCTTGTTTCAGAACTGAGGCTATGGAATTATCCGTTCCGGGAGCACCCGGTGCAAATCCCCACAATACATCTTTCGCCCTCGTAGCCGCGACATACAGGAGGTTAACGTTGTCAATATATGAAGAATACTGCTCCATGAAATAGTCTTCTGCAAAAATTGTATCTGACAGCTCTCTGGAGTACCTGACCGGAACAATACCTAATTTATTAAAAGGAGCCACCCCCGGTTTTACCCACAGCAGTGGCTGATTAAATGACTTATGATCGAGGTCCCACGAAAGGAAAGGAAGTATTACTGCCCTGAACTCAAGTCCCTTTGACTTATGGATTGTCAGAACCCTCATTGCACCCTGCTGATCGGGAAGTACGACCGATTTTCGCGATCCCTCAATGTTCCACCATTCCAGGAATGACTGAAGTTCGGAGCTTTTACCTCCTGTGAAATTCAGCACCAGATCCTGGAAACAATTCAGATATGCAACATTCCAGGGGTATGATCCGAGATTAAAAAAACCTATCAGATTCTCTGTCATTTCAAAAAGAGGCAGCTGGCTGGTTCTCTGAAGAAATGCCTCATAACCGCCGGGGAAATACTTATGCCTGTTTTCGTCCATCAGACCGGCCCCGAGAATTACTTTTTCAGGTCCCTCTACCGCACATGAAAGAAGAAAATACCGTAACATGGCTGCCCTGCTTATGAGATCTTCAGGATCATTGAAGAGAGTCAGCGCTGATATGATAAAATTTACTGCATAAGAGTTTGAGAGAAGAAGTGAATCGTTGGAAACAATGTTATAATTATACATTGTCTTCTTCACCGGATCGCAGTTATTGCTGTATTCGATCATTGTTCTGAGTACTGCGGCCCCTTCGCTGTTATTTCTTACGATAATGCCTATATCGGAAGAACTGAAACCCTTATCCTGCAGTTTTTCAACTACTTCGGGAAGTTTCTGCAATACAACATCACTCCATCGGGTCTCTTCGGTATCATTTACAAATTCAACTCTTACAAACCCTCCGCTCTCTTCACGTGGATCTTCCTGAACAGCTTCTGAAAACAGGCTGGAAAAAGTTCTGTCGGTACTTCCTTTAAGACTCCTGTCATCAAGAATCTGAGGGATGTCAGTAAAGAGAGTATTGTTGAATTTAATTATATTCGTTCTGCTTCTCCAGTTCGTGGCCAGGGGAACGCTAAATATTCTTCTGCCGTCAACCTCGTTAAGCATGCCGGCAAGTATCTTCCAGTCGCTGTTTCTCCACCGGTATATTGACTGTTTGATATCTCCCACAACAAGGTTATCGAAGCCTTCGGCCATGCTGTTCATTATCAGAGGGTGGAAGTTATTCCATTGAATAACCGATGTATCCTGAAATTCGTCGATCATATAATTTTCGTACCTGTTACCTACCTTCTCGTAGATAAACGGGATCTGGTCGCCTCCTATGATCCTGAAGATGAATTCGCCGGCGTCGGATAGAAGAAAGATATTCTCCGAAGTTGTAATTTCATGAACTTTAAGAAGAATATCAGAAAGAATCCCGAGAGAATAGATATTTGAAATTATGGCATTTGCGCTTTTATAACCTGATATATTACGATCATAAAACCGGATGGATTCCCTGATCGTATCCTCCAGTCCTGCCTTCAATGCGCTTTGCAACCGGGTATCCATCCGGCCTGTGCACCATTTCGGAGGATCATCTTCTATTTTACGGACAGTTACTGAAGGTTCCCTTGTGTCGCCCTCCTCCATTTTGCGGATATACGAAGGGATCCCTTTCCCTTTCATATAAAACATCTCGTCGGACAGTTCATATCCGGTAAAAAACTCCCTGCATTTTCGTCCGAACGCAATAAATTGATTTTCAAAGGAAAACACAATTGACTTCATCTCACTGATGAATCCTGTAAGGAACTCCTTATTACTGATGTCAGCCCTCTGTTCTGCCGTGAGGGTTTTGAACCGTTCTTTGAAAAGCTCCTCTCCCAGCCGGGTTATCTCAATCCTGAGATTCCATCCTTTGTCATCATCAATATTTGACCTCGCAAAATCGGTGATCCATTTTTTCAGTACCAGGTTGCCTGAGGCCGAAGCAATTGTTCCGGCAACAGCTGAGGCAAGAATCTGGCTATGGTCTATTTCAACAGTAAATCCTGTATTCAATCCTGACTCCCGCACAAAAGCCTTTAATATCTTCTGAAAGAAACTATCTATTGTGCTTATCGAAAAACGTGAAAAATCGTGGAGAATGGCATTCAGAATCTCCCGGGCTTCTTTTCTGATCCACTCTTCGCTTTTTCCGCATGTCTGCATCAATTCTCCAAGGTATTCTGACGGGTCTCCTGTAGCCAGGCAATTAAGCTGGTCAAGGATCCTGGTCTTCATCTCCGCAGTGGCCTTGTTGGTGAAAGTTACGGCAAGTATCCTCCTGTAGCTATACCTGGAAATGAAGAGTTTACGCAGGTAGATCCCTGTAAGGTTGAAAGTCTTTCCCGAACCTGCTGATGCATTGTAGATTGTTAACGTTCCAACACCCATAATGGCTTAAAGTTAGCCAATTTAATTAACTTTGCACCGTGAAAAAAAGAGTAGTAATAGGGTTATCAGGGGGGGTAGATTCCAGCGTTGCGGGATGGATTCTGAAACAACAGGGTTATGATGTCACAGCTCTGTTTATGAGGAACTGGAACGAAACCACAGGACTTCTTCAGAGTGAATGTCACTGGGAAGATGACCTTATGTTTGCCGAGATGGTGGCAAAAAAGCTTCAGATACCTTTCCGAATGGTCGATCTGAGCACCCCTTACAGGCAGAGGGTTGTGGATTACATGTTCTCGGAATATGAAAAGGGCCGTACTCCTAATCCGGATGTTCTGTGTAACAGGGAGATCAAGTTTGATTCTTTTGCGGAGGAAGCCAGGAAGCTGGGAGCTGATTTTGTGGCGACGGGTCACTATTGCAGGAAAGAGTCGTTGAAAACAGATGATAAAACCATTTACAGGCTTCTTGCAGGTATTGATAACAACAAGGACCAGAGTTATTTCCTCTGCCAGGTTACGCAGGAACAACTTGCCTTTTCCCTTTTCCCGGTAGGTGATCTTACAAAGCCGGAAGTAAGAAAGCTGGCTGATGAACTGGGTCTGGCTACGGCTCACCGGAAGGACTCACAGGGAATCTGTTTTGTGGGTAAAGTTCATCTTCCGACATTTCTGCAGCAGCAGATCGCTGCAAAAGAGGGTAGAATAATTGAGATTCCCGCTTCAGCTGAATTCAGACCGTTCCAATCAGGCCTGCCTGATAATGAGATCAGTGGATCAGAATTGCAGTCGCTGGCCGAACCATTCCATTATGAACCATCTTCGGGAAAGATCATTGGGAACCATAACGGGGCACATTTTTTTACTATCGGGCAAAGAAAGGGAATGAACATAGGTGGTTACAAAGAACCACTGTTTGTCATCTCAACCGATGTCGCCGCTAATATTATTTTTGTTGGGGAAGGTCAGTCCCATCCCGGTCTGTACAGGAAAGGGCTCAGGATAAAGAATGACGAGATTCACTGGGTAAGACCTGATCTTGAGATGGTTACCGATGAAAAACGCGAATATATGGTAAGAATAAGGTACCGGCAACCTCTGCAGAAAGCAGCCCTGTTCAGAAGGCCCGAAGGTCTGTATATAATTTTCAATAAACTGCAGAGGGGGATTGCTCCGGGACAGTTTGCAGTATGGTACGACGGGGACGAGCTTATCGGATCAGGAGTTATTGACAGATAAGAGTGAATGGAGTTTCCCTGATCTTTAATGCATGAATCATGATAGTCTCTCCTTATAATCGGCATATCCGAATTTCTTCAGCAGTCTGAATTTTCCTTCTTTTGTCCATATTCCGATCGAGGGATGAGTGACGCCATTGAATGTGGTGGTTTTTACCATTGTATAGTGGATCATGTCCCGGAAAATTATTCTGTCGCCCGGCATCAGGTCTTTTTCAAATGACCAGTCACCCATAAAATCGCCGGAAAGGCATGAATTACCTCCCATCCTGTAAGCTGTTCTTTTCCCGTCAGGTTCTGAAGCTCCTTCAATTACAGGTTTATATGGCATTTCGAGACAATCAGGCATATGAGCAGTAAATGATACATCGAGGATTGCTGTTTTTATTCCCTGGTTCTCCACGATATCCTCTACTGTGGAAACCAGTTCCCCTGTCTCCCAGGCAAAAGCGCTGCCCGGTTCGAGTATCACATGAAGTCCGGTCTTCTCCCTGAATCGCCTGATAATACTGATAAGATGCTCAGTATCATAACCTTTACGTGTCATAAGATGCCCCCCTCCCATATTGATCCATTTTATCTCCTTAAAAAACCTACCGAACCGCGATTCGACAACATCCAGCACTTTCGCGAGGGCATACGAATCAGATTCAAACAATACATGGAAATGCAATCCCTCCACTCCCTCCGGAAGCCCGTTTTTCAAGTCCGATGCTGTGATACCGAGCCTGGAACCGGGAGAGCAGGGATTATAAATTCCGTGGCTTATTTCTGAAAATTCAGGGTTGATGCGCAGCCCCGGGGAGATCTTCCCCGCAAATTTATCACTAAAATGTGAGAACTTCTTATACTGGGCAATAGAGTTGAAAGTGATATGGGAGCTGTAATCGATTATTGAACCAAACTCTCCTTCCCTGTAAACCGGCGAATATGTATAAGCCGGGCTGCCCATTTCTTCAAAACAGAGCCTTGCTTCGCTTACCGAACTGGCAGCGGCACCTGAAATATATTCCCTTATTACAGGGAACACACCCCACATGGCAAATCCTTTGAAGGCCAGAATAATCTCGGCCCCCGATTCATCGGAGACGTTCCTGATCAGCGAAAGGTTCTTTCTCAGCCGCTCCTCGTCTATCACGTAGCAGGGAGATGGTAATATCTGATAATCTACGGCCATCCCTGCACCTATAGTTCGAGATCAACATCATGCAGTTCCACCCATGGGAGTCCAAGGAGATTCAGCTGTTCCATAAAAGGATCCGGATCAAATTCCTCAACATTAAATACTCCGGGACTCTTCCACAGACCTTTAAGATACATCATTGCCCCGATAGCAGCAGGAACTCCTGTAGTATAGCTTACGCCCTGTGCCCCGGTTTCCCTGTAAGCCTCTTCATGACTGCAGTTATTGTATACATAATATGTCTTCTCCCTGCCGTTTTTCAGACCCCTTATACGGCATCCAATGGAAGTCCAGCCCTTATAGTTTTCGCCAAGCTCCCCGGGATCAGGAAGTACAGCCTTCAGGAACTGAATAGGAATTATTTCCCTGCCATCGAACATTACAGGTTCAATGCCGGCCATCCCGATATTCTGAATAACTCTGAGATGAGTAAGATATTCCTGACCAAATGTCATCCAGAATCTCGCCCTTCTGAGAGTCGGAAAGTTCTTTACAAGCGATTCAAGTTCCTCATGATATATAATATACGACTCTTTCGGACCTATCCCCGGATAATTCAATGGTTTGTGAATCTCATGGGGCCTGGTATATATCCATTTCCCATTCTCGAAATACTTTCCTTTCTGGGTTACTTCCCTGATGTTAATTTCAGGATTGAAATTTGTGGCAAAAGGTTTTCCATGATCCCCTGCGTTGCAGTCAACAATATCGAGATACTGAATTTCATCAAAATGGTGTTTGGCTGACCAGGCGGTAAAAACGGAGGTTACTCCCGGATCAAAGCCACATCCCAGGATTGCTGTTATACCCGCTTTCTTATATCTGTCGTGATATGCCCATTGCCAGCTATACTCGAATTTTGCTTCTTCGAGAGGCTCATAGTTTGCTGTATCCAGATAGGCCACATCTTCAGCCAGACAGGCATCCATTATATGAAGGTCCTGATAAGGAAGGGCGACATTAACAACAATGTCGGGCTTAAAAGATCTGATAAGCTTCCTGAGTTCCGGGACCCTGTCAGCATCAATCTGAGCGGTTCTGATTCTGTTCCCCCCTATGCGGGCCGCAATTGCATCACATTTCGATTTTGTGCGGCTTGCTAACATTATATCGGTAAACACCTCCGGCAGAGAAGCCATTTTGTGAACTACAACAGTTCCCACTCCTCCGGCACCGATAACCAACACTTTTCCCATAAGCCAAATTTTATATGATAAGACTGATCCAAATATATAATTTTAAAATGATCATTTTATGGTATTTTGTCATACAAAAAAGTTGAATCATATTCCCCTGAACCCGAAACAAAAGAAAGTTAATTTCTGTTTATCTTTGTTCCTCTGTTTTCAGAACTAATCAGGATGAAGCTCATAAATCCACTTGTTATTCTCCGGATCTTAAGTACAATACTTTTTATTGAAGCTATCTGTTTTCTTTTCTGCCTGCCTGTGGCATTTATTTATAACGAACCCCCCTCCCCTTTTATCTGGTCAACGGTAATTACCATAATACTTTCTGTTGTTCTTTTTCTGTCATCCAGGAGTGTTCACATTGAGAAAATGACTAACCGCGAAGGATTTCTGTCAGTTACTGTGGGATGGCTGATATTTACCGGTTTTGGGACTTTGCCTTTTTTAATAAGCGGGACCATACCCTCATTTGTTGATGCATTTTTTGAATCATCATCGGGGTTCACCACAACTGGCGCATCTATACTGCTGGATGTCGAGATACTTCCCAAATCAGTACTTTTCTGGAGAAGTCTGACTCACTGGATCGGAGGACTGGGAATTGTAGTCCTTGTCATTATAATCCTGCCATCGCTCCGGATAACCGCCCAGAATTTGTTATATAAGGAATCGTCACTAAAGGAAAAAACACATCCAAAATCCAAATCGGTCGGACTCAGACTTCTGTATATTTACCTCGGACTGACATTAATTGAGGCTGTCCTGCTTAAGGCCGGAGGATTGGATCTCTTTGACAGCCTTTGTCTTACATTCGGAACAGTAGCAACAGGAGGATTCGCTGTAAAGAACACAAGCATAGCCGGTTATTCTTCATATATTCAATATGTGATTGCATTGTTCATGTTCCTTTCGGGAGTCAGTTTTGTGATTTACTATTACATGGTAAAGATGAATTTCAGAAAGATCCGGAAAAATGAGGAATTGTGGTTTTATCTCGGTTCTACCATTTTTGCAGGCGTATTGGCGACCTCAATATTGCTGGTAAAAACCTCAAAACCTTTTGAACTTGCCTTCAGGGAAGGATTTTTTCAGGTGATATCTATGATCACTACCACCGGATTCGCCACGACCGACTACCTGTTATGGCCGCAGGCAGGACTGTTCCTGATATTTGTTCTTCTTTTTGCCGGAGCAAGTACCGGTTCAACGACGGGAAGTATAAAAATGGTCCGCCATCTTGTGATTGTCAAAAATATTAGAAATGTCTTTATGCGACTTGTCCACCCAAAAATGATATCACAGATAAAGTTATACGATAAACCGGTAAGTCAACAGACAAATATCTCAATAATTTCATTTGTAATCCTTTATTTCGTGATTTTCCTGATAGGGACTTTTATAGTAGTAATAACGGGTGTCGATCCGGTAACAGGTGCCAGTGCCGTAGCAACATCACTGGGAAATGCCGGTCCCGGACTGGGAACAATTGGACCAATGAATAACTACGCCCATTTCTCCGATTTTAACAAACTCATATTCAGCATACTCATGATAATAGGTAGGCTCGAGATCTATACTGTCTTTGTATTGTTTGCCAGGTCGTTCTGGCGGATGTGAAAGGTTTGAAAAATGCTGTAAAGGGGTTAACAGGGTTGAAGATAGCAAAGAGGTTAATGGGAAGACCCGGAAATCCGGGTCAGATATTTTCTGACTTCTTCAAGATTTTCGGGGGTTCCGATATCAAACCAGAAACCGTCGTCGTGCCGGTATGTCCATATCTGGTGGTCGGCCATTAACCTCAGGTAAAGTTCTACCATCGAGTAAACTCCCTCTTCCATATAGTTAAATATCTCAGGGTTGACAATATGAACCGAGGAATTGGCTATCTTAATCAATGCGGAGGCAGTTTCGCGGGTAAGGATTTTCTCACCGGTCTCATCATTGCACCAACCGCAAAGAAGTCCTGAATTATCTGTCAGAAGGAATCTCTTACCGGGTCGTTGTCGTACAGCAACAACAGCAATCCCCTTTTTTGAACTGTAGAACTCAAAGAGCTCCTTAATTCTCAGATCCGTCACAATATCTACATTATAGAGCAGAAAAGGGTTATCATCAAAGAATTCCCTTGCTTTCCACAGACCGCCTCCGTTTTCGAGCAGCTTATCGCGTTCATCACTTATAGTGATCTTCAATCCCATTGATCTAAGCCTGTGTACTTCTTCTTCAACCTGCCCTGCAAAATGGTGCACATTAATTATTATATCATCAAATCCACCGGCGGTGCAATATTCGGCGGCCCTTCTTAAAGCACTTTTGCCGTTGATGTCGACAAGTGCTTTTGGAGTTGTTTCAGTTATTCCTTTTAACCTCTTTCCCAACCCGGCAGCAAAGATCATTGCTTTCATTCCTTCATGCGATTAAATAATACCGGATAAAACCGGATCGTGCTTCTGATCACTGATTACTTCTTACAGCCAGATTATTAAATTTTTTAGTTTCGGTGATTGCATTTATTATGCTGTAAAGTTCCTTAAGATCTATTTCATTTACCGCTTTACCGGCAATATTTTTCAACAACTTCACCGCAGGGACAATACTCTCGGTAAAAGTCGGCTTTTGTTCATATAAACCTCTGAATCCGAATGCTCCGAGTGCCTGCATTAGTCGTATCATACTGAATGCGTTAAAATATTCCCGGACTCTGATAGCGTTCTCTCCTGACGAGCTGCAGAAATTAAAAATGTAATAATCCAGCAACTCCTCCCTGTCGTCGTCGTTCATACTGATTTTTGCATCATAAAGCAATGAGGCAACGTCATATTGAGGGGCTCCTTTCCTGCCACCCTGGTAGTCGATGAACCATGGATTTTCATCTTTTATCATTATGTTGGCTGTCTGAAAATCCCGGTAAAGGAAATAGTCCTGTCCGGCTTTAAGCAGATAGTCAGCCAGTTTATTGAAATCCAACTCCAGTTTCTTTTCATTGAAAGGGACTGAGATGAGCTTAAGAAACATGTATTTGAAATAATTCATATCCCACATCATCGACTGCCTGTCAAAACTGCGGTGAGGATAACAAAGTTGCAGATCAAGCCCTTCAATGCCCCTGATCTGAAAAAGTATCAGACCGTCGAGGGCCTTTCTGTAAATGCTTTTTGATTCATCGTCAAAACCCGCAAAAGATAATTTTGAACGCAACCAGCTGTAGAGATTAACGTCGCCCAGATCTTCAAGAAAATAGATGAATTTTTCGGGGATATATCCATAAATCTCCGGAACAGGCAGGGATTTCTCCCTGAAATGACGTGAGAATCCAATAAATGCCTTGTTCTCATCCAAATTGGCATTATATGCACCGATAATACTTTTACCCGGATTGATGATCCTGAAATATTTTCGGTCGGAGCCGGACTGGGCCAAAGGAAGCGCCTGTATTTCTGCATTTCCAAAAAGTTCCCCGTAACCGGATATTATAATCTCTTTTTCCATGATCAATGCTACAATCTTCCTTTTAACTTGTATTTCCGGCTCATGCGGTCCTCTGGATATTTTACTGCAAACTGAACCCAGTACTCAGCAATAGTACCTTTTATTTCTTTCCTGAGGATCCACAGACCGATCAGATTAGGAACCGTCATCAGGGCGATTGTAATATATGAGAGCGACCAGACGATTGTTGTATCGGTAAAAGAGGCAATAAAGAAGGCTATTACATATATTATTCTATAGAAGATTACGTATTTTGAACCCACCAGATAGGTCACTGCCCTGTCGCCATAATATGACCATGATATTACAGTTGAGAAAGCAAAAAGCAGTATCCCGATCGAAACGATAAATTTGCCCCATCTTCCCAGTATGCTTCTTTCAAAAGCAATGGTGGTCAGTGGGGCACTATGCAATAGCGATTTCCCGATTACCGTTATTGAAGAGGATGCAGGCTGCCATTTACCATTTATTACTTCTATTTCTCCGGAAAAAGGATTTTTGTTATCACCGAACTTAATATCCTCTGCCAGCGATCTTGACGAGATGAGTGATATGGGAGTGATCATTCTGCCCTCAACTACTTCTATCTTCCCGTTGAACAGGGGCAGCGTTTTACCGTTTCTTATATGATCTATTACCGCCTGTTTCTGATCAGGAATTGATTCATCATACTTCTGGCTGAGAAAGATCATGTCGGCGCTTTGAAACTGGTTTTCAACTTTTTCGGTCCAGACTCCCGAAGAAAGGATAACCATGCCTGTCAGCATACATATTATAATTGTATCGACAAAAGGTTCAAGTATAGCCACGATACCTTCAGAGACCGGTTCGGGGGCGCGTGCTGCAGAATGGGCAATAGGCGCTGAACCCTGGCCCGACTCATTTGAGAACAATCCACGGTTTACGCCCCTGTTTATCGCGAATGAAACCGAAGCACCCATAAATCCACCGATAGCGGCAGTACCGGTAAAAACGGTTGAGAAAAGTGAAATAAATGAGGGAATGATATTCTCATAATTAGTAAATATTACCATCATGGCACCTATAAAATAAAAAATTGCCATTCCGGGTACAAGCTTTTCCGTAACCAGGGCAATCCTTTTAATCCCTCCAATGATTATTAAAGCCAGAATTACAGAAAGGATTGCTCCGGTCAAAATATGGTTGATCCCAAATGTAGTAAATACCGAGTTTGAGATACTGTTTATCTGTGGAAGACTGCCGGTTCCAAACGACGACAGGACAGTAGCAGCAGCAAAAAATGCCCCCATAACCGCACCGATCTTTATCACCCTGCCGCTCCGTGTTTTGAAATTAATCCTCTTTTTCATGTAATACATCGGACCTCCTGATACGGAACCATCGGGCAAAATGTCGCGGTATTTGTGCGAAATTGTGACCTCAACAAATTTTGTACACATTCCTACTGCTGCCGTTACCAGCATCCAGAACAGGGCAGCGGGACCACCGAGATGAATGGCCAGGGCCACACCAGCAATATTACCCGTTCCGACCGTACCTGACAGCGCTGTGGAAAGCGCCTGAAAATGTGAAGTATCGCCTATATCAAGGTGATGATCATACTTGCCCTTTACGACATCTATGGCATGCCTGAAGTACCTGAACTGGGGAAATTTAAGGTAAATTGTAAAAAAAATGCCGGTTCCGAGAAGCAGAAATACAAACCATGGATGGCCTCCTATATAGCCATCGAGCATTATGAGAAAATCATTTATCTTTTGCATAAAACAAAATGATGGTGATAAGATTTTTGCATTTAAACAAATTTAACAATTTTATGCAATCAGGAAAGGAATATTTTAAAGCCTGAAGATGTATCCCCGTAACCTACAACACAGTCAGCCTTGGAAAATTTCTTCAGTTACGGGATGAGAAGAAAAAAACAGTACATTTGAAACAGGTAAAATTATTGTACCTTAAAGTATTTTTAAAATATTCCCGCAACATGTTGATTAAGAAATACTTAATTATCATCATACTGTTCTTCTCACCCCTGTTTATTCACAGGCTTAGTTCCCAAAATGCTGATCCTCCGTTTTTAAAATATCTCGATCATTTTTGGGTCGATTCGGTCCTTAATTCGTTGACAACAGATGAGCGGATTGCACAATGTATCTGGATAGCAGGGTATTCCGACCGGGATACCACACATGAAAATGAAGTTATCCAAAAGATAAAAAAAAATGGTATTGGCGGTATAATTTTCTTTCAGGGGAGCGCTGAGAAAGAGGCGGATCTGACGAATGTTTATCAGTCAGTTTCGAAAGTTCCTCTTCTCATCTCGATGGATGCCGAGTGGGGCACCGGCATGAGGCTGCAAAATGCTGAAAAATTTCCCTATCAGATGACTCTCGGAGCAATAAGGGACGATTCGCTGATATATAAAATGGGGAAAACCATTGCCTCGCATTGCAGGATGCTGGGTATTCATCTGAACCTTGCTCCTGTTGCCGACATAAATAATAATCCTTTGAATCCGGTAATTAATTACAGATCATTTGGAGAGAACAGGCTAAATGTAACTGCAAAAACAGGGATGTACATGAAGGGGCTTCAGGATAATGGTGTAATGGCCACTCTTAAGCATTTCCCCGGACATGGCGACACCAATACTGATTCGCATCTTGACCTGCCGGTGATATTGCACAACAGAAACAGGCTCGACAGTATCGAACTTTATCCTTTTAAGAGTCTGATCAGTGAAGGAGCCGGTTGTATCATGACAGCCCATCTTAACCTGCCCATGATAGACCCGACCTCCGGCCTGCCGTCCACCCTATCGCCGGTAATTATTAAAGACCTGCTGATAAGAGATCTCAGATTCAGGGGACTGGTGATCACCGATGCTATGAACATGCAGGGGGTTACTAAGTATTTTAAAATAGGGGAAGCTGAAGCGCTGGCCTTTTTGGCCGGGAATGATATTATTGAGTTTGTAACTGATGTTGATGCAGCTATAAGGGAGATAAGCAACCTTATTGGTCAGAAAAAAATAACTACCACCGAAATAGACCTGAAATGCCGGAAAATACTCGCTCTTAAATACTGGGCAGGACTAGACAAACCTGTAAGGATCAGTGAGAAAGGTCTTTCGGAAGAGTTATCTTCCCCCAGGGTGAAGGCACAGATCCGTGAGCTATATGCAAACTCGCTTACAGTTCTTAATAATGAAGGCAATATTCTGCCAGTCCGAAAATTGGGTGAAATAAGAATTGCCGCAGTGGCAATAAACAGGAAAAAGGCCACTCTCTTTCAGAAAAGGATCCTCGATTACCATCCTGCCGATACCTTCTTTATTGATCCCTCCGACAGGAAAGGATCAGCAGAGATGATCAGAAAACTGGCCGGATATGATCTGGTAATTGCAGGAATATTTGGTACCGACCAGCGATCAGCAATGCAATTCGGGATTAAACCTGGACTTGATGATTTTCTGAGTGCCCTGGCAGATTCAACCAGTACCATCGTGACTTATTTTGGGAATCCTTATGCTCTTGCCAAACTGGAATCGCTGCAAAAGGCCGGCGGGCTGGTGCTGGCATATCAGGAAAACGAATATACCGAGGACCTTGCAGCGCAGCTGATCTTTGGAGGTATCGGAGGACATGGTATGCTGCCGGTGACAATAAATGAAAAATGGAAGGAAGGGGCAGGTATTATCACACCTGGTAAAATAAGGCTGCAGTATGGGTTACCTGAAGAGGCCGGCCTGTCGTCGGAGATTCTGCACAACCGGATCGACTCTATCGTATTTAAAGGATTGGAAGCCGGCGCCAGCCCCGGATGCGAAGTTCTGATCGCCAGGGACGGGATTGTCATTTTTGCTGAGACCTACGGGTTCCACACATATGAGAAGATACTTCCGGTAAAAAAAAATGACCTTTATGACCTGGCTTCCCTGACAAAGATAACTGCAACAACAGCCGGCCTGATGCTTCTGGATGCCGAAGGGAAATTTTTTCCCGGAAAGAAGCTGGGTGAATATCTTCCGGAATTCAGGCATACGAATAAAGGTAACCTTTCGATGAAGGAAATTATGACCCACCAGGCAGGGTTTACGGCATGGATCCCCTTCTGGATGAAGAGTGCCGGAAGAGACTCATTGTTAAAAAAAAGATTTTACCGGAATCATTATTCCCTGAAATACCCGGTGAGGGTTGCGGATTCACTGTACCTGAATAGGAATTTCAGAAAGAAGATCCTTGCCTCGATAAAAAGAAGTCCGTTGGGAGAAAAAAAATACCTTTATTCCGATCTGGGTTTTATTATTGCTCCCGGAATAATTGAGAGTCTGTCGGGGGAAAAATGGGATGACTATGTAATCCGGAATATATACCACCGCCTTGGTGCATTTGATATAGGATTTAATCCCGTGGATAAATACCCGCCGGACAGGATCATTCCCACTGAATATGACTCAATTTTCAGAAAGCAGTTGCTGCATGGTGTTGTGCACGATGAAGGGGCCGCAATGCTTGGAGGTGTTTCGGGACACGCGGGTATATTTTCCACGGGAAATGACCTTATGAAACTTATGGAGCTCTATCGCCGGATGGGCGAATATGGCGGAGAGCAGATAATATCTGAAGAAGTAATGAGAAGATATACAAGCGTGCAGTTCCCCGAAAATGATAACCGCCGGGGACTCGGATTTGATAAACCCCTTCTAAATAACTCCGGGTTTGCAGCAAAAGAAGCCTACCCTGCTTCGGGTGCCACACCTGAAAGCTTCGGGCACTCAGGCTTTACCGGTACTTTTGTATGGGTTGATCCTGTTTATAAGATAAGCTATATCTTCCTTTCAAACCGGGTCTATCCCACACGTAACAACAATCTCCTGTCCGAAATGAATATCAGAACTGATATCCTGCAGGCTGTTTACGATTCGATAAAAAATTAGAGCCAGGGAGGCAAGGGGGTACGGGGTGCGGGGTACAGGGTATGAAGAAAGTGTGAGAGTGAGAGTGAGAGCGAGCAAGACCCCGGCAATACAATTTCATACACTATTAGATTACAAGTAGTTACTTTAATACAATACATTACTGCCAACTGCCTGCTTTTTACTTTCTACTTCCTCACGCCTTCCCGAGTTCTCGGGATTGAGTCGCTTCGCTCCCAACACGCCCTTCGCCCACCGAAGCTTCAGCGAAGGTGGGTCACGCCTTTCCGCGTTCGCGGGATTCTGGTATATACACAATACTTGAATTTTTAATGAAGAAAAACTGATAGACCTAAAAAGTAGATTAAAAAAAATTCCTAAAATTTATTGACTTATAATATAGTGATTCGTAACTTTGATAATGTCTATGACGTTTGGATTCATAACAAATCATTAAAGTGTGATTATAATTGGTTGATATATATTTTAATACAATGAGAGCACTGTGCGAATCTTTATTTTTAAGGATAATAAATGCAGGCTTTACGGGAGTAAATATCATAGCTATAAAAACTACTGATGCAAAATCAGTTATGTAGGCCTTGGCAAATTTGTGTGAAGAAACTAAATCTCAAGGAAATTCAAAGATAGCGGAAAGGGGCATTTGCCCTGGTAACAAGTATTTTCCCTGAGCCAATATAAAGGCCATAATAGGTCAAGGATTCGGTATAAAGTCTAGACCTGAAATCTATATAATATTGTTTAAATCTTGATGTTTAATAAAAAAGCAAGACCATGAAAAGAAATTATTTTCGATCTGTTAAAGTTTCATTATTCATATTCATAATAATCAGCATTATGGGCGTTGAATGTGAAAGGCAGAATGATGACATTCTGCAAATGGAAATAGGTCCGGATACAAAAGACCAGATAATCCAGAACACAATTGACGGCATTGGTTTCAAATTCTGTTTGCTTAATGAGCAGGGAGAAGCCTCCACCGTTTTTAATGAGGGAGAGAATTTCAGCTTTCACTTCTCAGTTACAAATTACCGTACTGAAGATTTTTATTTTGATCCTGAATATGCCAAAGAAAATGAAAATGGTTTTTGCAAAATATATACTTCAGAAAACACAGACTTAGGTAAGCCGTTTGAGTTTTTATACGCACTATTAGTTGGAGCTCCTGCATATCCGTTTAATCCTGGAAATTCATGTGTGTTCGAAGTACCTTGGAGTGATGATCGTGAAACTGAATGGTTTTGGAAACTAGGAACATTTGAAAGTACCCATAAAAATTTACTGGAGAAAGGAAGTTATTATTCAGAATTCAAATATGGATTTCTTTTTGAAGGTGTTAGAGGCAATTCCGATTTAAGAATAGACACATTGAGTTTTAGGATCAATTTTGAAATTAGATGAGAATTATGAAGAAGCTGTTTCTTTTACTTATTTTTATCCTGACCATTCAATTTGCTTTTGGCCAGGTCGATACAAAATATTTCCCGAAAGGGGATGCTTTTGAACAGGTTGAATATATCAAATCCAATCAGAGAGCATTAATAATAGACTCTCAATTTATTGAGGACATTTAGGAATCATGTCAGCAATTTTTAAAAAATAATTAACATGAAAACCATAAAACTTATCGCACTTACATCCATTTGTTTGTTTTTACACTTCGACTCCATGTCCCGTAGGGACAATATATTTATAGCAACAACAAAACCCCACTAACCCCAGTCCTGTAGGGACGTAATATTTATGTCAAATGGCTAATACATACACCAAAATCTATCTGCAATTAGTTTTCGCAGTGCAGGACAGAGCATCTCTAATCCATTCCGGTTGGAAAGATGAACTATACAAATATATAACCGGAATTGTCCAAAACAACAAACATAAATTAATTGCAATAAACGGGATGCCCAATCATCTTCATGTTTTTGTAGGCTATAAACCACATCAACTGATTCCTGATCTGCTTCAGGATATTAAAGGTTCCTCTTCGGGATGGATTAATAGCAGAAAACTAGTAAATGGAAAATTCAGTTGGCAGGAAGGTTATGGAGCATTTTCGCATTCACATTCTCATTTGGACAATGTGGTGAAATATATTTTGAATCAGGAACAACATCATGGCAGAATAACATTCGGTGAAGAGTACAATGAATTATTGAAAGAATATGAGGTTGATTACGATGAAAAATATATTTTAAAAGATGTTCAATAAATATATCGTCCCTACGGGACTCTGTTATGAGGCTTCAGCTATTTGCTATAAATATTTAGTCCCTACGGGACTATAAGCAATGAATTACAAATCAATTCGGTCAGAGCTGCTTCCGATCAGCTGCCGTCAGCATCGGAAATCCGGACATCCGTACTCACACCTTACCTCGTTCGCGGGATTCTGGTATATACACAATACTTGAATTTTAATGAAGAAAACTGATAGTCCTGAAAATTGGATTAAGAATATTCCTAAAATTTCTTGACTTAAATTATAGTGATTCGTAACTTTGATAATGTCAAATACTGTAGATTTTAATTGATAAGATTTGGGAGTCGTTTATTCGTTTGATATATAATCTATTACCATGAAAACAATTAAAACATTATTGATTTTGCTCTTGCTATTGCCGGGATGTAAAAAAGAGGACGTTCCTACGGTAAAAACGGGTGATGTAGCTTCTGTTACTCAGACCACGGCAAGTTGCAGTGGTGAAATTATATCTCAGGGCGATTCAGAAGTGACCGAACGTGGTATCTGCTGGAGCACCACTGATAAGCCTTTGATATCTGATAATATCAAAGTGGATAATTCAGAAGACAATAGTTTTACTGTTGACCTTACTGGTCTGGAACCAGATACTGAATATTTTGTAAGGGCATATGCAACCAACACTTTTGGGACAGGGTATGGGAAGAGTCTATCCTTTACAACAGATCCTCTTTACATACCTGAACTTAGAACATATCTCGGTTTAATAAAATGTCATTCTGCTTCAATCGGTGGAGAAATACTATATGATGGAGGATCTCCGGTGATAGATTGTGGTCTATGCTGGAGTAATTCGGATAATCCTTCGGTTAATGATAGTCATTTATCTATAGGTACCTGTTCAGATTCTTTTAGAGAAACAATAACAGGCCTCGAATCAAATACAGATTACTATGTAAGACCTTATGCTTCAAATATTATTGGAACAGGATATGGTCCAGCCATTAAAATCATAACATGTCTCGATATAAATCCCAATCCGGTAAATCCGCAATCCGTTGCTTTATTTCTTCAGCCTCTTGATACCATAAAAAAATACATTCACGGGAGTTGGCAAATAGTTGTTATCAAAGGCGGCATTGGCGGACAAAATGAGTGTTATAATAATTATACTTCTGAATTTACTGATAATGATTTATTTATTTCTAATGTTTTTTCTATTGCATATGATACTTTTAATATTGCCTGGGTCAAAGAAAAATTATATTACTCCCCGGACTCATTGTATATTATGACACTCAGGAGACTTCAGGATGATGCTGAAATCGGCCTGAATTTTGTGATGCAGGAAATTAAAAATGATACATTAATTTACTATGACTACAATGTCATTGATGGAATGGAATATTATGGATTAAAAAACAAATAATCGATTAATAATTTTCTAAATCGTAAGAAATCATGAAAATTCTAAATTCCAAGGGCCATTAGTTGCCTCTGATGCATCTAATAATTTCTTAAAATCAGGTATAATAATAGACTCTCAATTTATTGAGGACATTTAGGAATCATGTCAGCAATTTTTAAAAAATAATTAACTTGAAAACCATAAAACTTATCACACTTACATCCATTTGGTCGTTTTTACACTTCGACTCCATGTCCCGTAGGGACAATATATTTATAGCAACAACAAAACCCCACTAACCCCAGTCCCGTAGGGACGTAATATTTAGTCCCTACGGGACTATAAGCAATTAATTACAAATCAATTCGGTCAGAGCTGCTTCCGATCAGCTGCTGTCAGCATCGGAAATCCGGACATCCGTACTCACGCCTTTCCGCGTTCGCGGGATTCTGGTATATACACAATACTTGAATTTTTAATGAAGAAAACTGATAGTCCTGAAAATTAGATAAAAAAAATTCCTAAAATTTATTGACTTATAATATAGTGATTCGTAACTTTGATAATGTCTATGACGTTTGGATTCATAACAAATCATTAAAGAGTGATTATAATTGGTTGATATATATTTTAATACAATGAGAGCACTGTGCGAATCTTTATTTTTAAGGATAATAAATGCAGGCTTTACGGGAGTAAATATCATAGCTATAAAAACTACTGATGCAAAATCAGTTATGTAGGCCCTGGCAAATTTGGGTGAAGAAACTAAATCTCAAGGAAATTCAGAGATAGCGGAAAGGGGCATTTGCCCTGGTAACAAGTATTTTCCCTGAGCCAATATAAAGGCCATAATAGGTCAAGGATTCGGTATAAAGTCTAGACCTGAAATCTATATAATATTGTTTAAATCTTGATGTTTAATAAAAAAGCAAGACCATGAAAAGAAATTATTTTCGATCTGTTAAAGTTTCATTATTCATATTCATAATAATCAGCATTATGGGCGTTGAATGTGAAAGGCAGAATGATGACATTCTGCAAATGGAAATAGGTCCGGATACAAAAGACCAGATAATCCAGAACACAATTGACGGCATTGGTTTCAAATTCTGTTTGCTTAATGAGCAGGGAGAAGCCTCCACCGTTTTTAATGAGGGAGAGAATTTCAGCTTTCACTTCTCAGTTACAAATTACCGTACTGAAGATTTTTATTTTGATCCTGAATATGCCAAAGAAAATGAAAATGGTTTTTGCAAAATATATACTTCAGAAAACACAGACTTAGGTAAGCCGTTTGAGTTTTTATACGCACTATTAGTTGGAGCTCCTGCATATCCGTTTAATCCTGGAAATTCATGTGTGTTCGAAGTACCTTGGAGTGATGATCGTGAAACTGAATGGTTTTGGAAACTAGGAACATTTGAAAGTACCCATAAAAATTTACTGGAGAAAGGAAGTTATTATTCAGAATTCAAATATGGATTTCTTTTTGAAGGTGTTAGAGGCAATTCCGATTTAAGAATAGACACATTGAGTTTTAGGATCAATTTTGAAATTAGATGAGAATTATGAAGAAGCTGTTTCTTTTACTGATTTTTACTCCGGACCAGATGCTTCAATGCCTGCTTTAATTTGACCTGCGTTCATATACATATTTATATTCATGAATTAACTCCCTGGTTCCCGGTATAACTATCTGGCCGATCCTTGAGAAGTAGTTATTGATCTGTAGCCTTTTTTCAGGATGAGTCATTTCAGCCACGTCTGGGGGCAAGATAAGTCCGTCGAAAGTACCTGTTTGTAGATTTGTTTAAAAGAGTAAGATATTAAAAGACCTCCGGCAAAATAATATTTACCAGAGGTCTTTGTATCAACGATTAAAATGAGATCACCTCATCAACCGATATTAATATTTCAGATTACTTCAGCCCTTTGTTTACAATATGGAAGTAATCGAATGTTACATCAAATGTAAGCATCCGGTCTGGTGCATATTGGCATAGGTTAAGCCAACGACTATCTTGAGGCGGTTAGTTTTCAGTGCAACTTTCCTGGAGTTCTTTGAAATCTTTATAAAAACAGATGGGTGTTTAACTTTTTCCAACGATCTCCAATAATCATTGGATTTCAGTTGGAGCTTTCCGGAGTTCCCGGGCAGCCTTCCAGTTATGAGGCAGGAGCTCTGCCAGATCACGGCTGTAATCGTTATTGTAATATGGGATTCTTGTGAGCACGTCTGTCAGCCACTCCCTGGGATTAACTTCCGTTGCAGCACAGCATCCGAGAAGTGAGTACATTATTGCAGCATTCTCTGCAGCATCATGATTACCACAGAACATATAATTTTTTCTTCCGATCGCTAAGGGGCGAATAGTATTCTCAACGAGGTTATTATCTATCCGGTACCGGCCATCAAGGTGATACCTGGACAAGCGGTGGAAGAGCAGATAGGTATAGGATAACGCTTTACTCATTCTCCCTCCCTCTAATGCTTTGGGCATATAGTTTAAAATCCACTTTTCAAAAGCACACATTATCGGATAAGCAAGCCTTGACCGAAGCTCTGCACGTGCTTCATAATCCAGATCCTGATCATCTGCCATGCTTTCCACTCCATAGATCAGCCCGATTTGTTCCAGGGCATACTCAGCTCCGGCTTTGTCCTCTTTCAGGGCCTCATTAAATTTTCGCCTGGCATGTGCCCAGCAGCCAAGAAGCAATACCCCTTTCTTGTTCTCGTAGATGGAATAAACATCGTAACCGTCTGTCTGTACTGCGCCTTTGTAATTATGGAGAAGTTCTATTACCACTTTCTGTGCACGTGAACCTTTGTCATAATGAAAAAACACCAGATTCTTCATTACAGACCGAACCACCCACAGGTAAGCCTTCACTGCCCGGTGCTTTTCACTGTTGATTACCGGGACTGTACTCTCGTCGATCTGTATATAGTCAGATTGAAGCACCATCTCCCTTAACCTGTAATACAATGCTCTGAGCAGATCACTGCATCCGGCGAACCAGTCATTTATTGTGGATGCCGGGATTCTTACTCCTTCAAGCTTAAACATTGATATCTGCCTGTGGAAAGGAAGATGATACATGTACTTGCCCATTAGAAGTTCAGCCAGCAGACTGGCCCCCGCATTGCTCCTGGGCAGCGGTAACAAAGGAAGAGGGGCGATCTTTACAACTTTATTCAGGCTCTCATCTGTACCCGTTTCCTGCTGCAGCTGTAAATCTTTTTTCAATGCATATTTCGGGCGGATGATACGCCGGACATACACCTCACCGGGCTTATTTTCCAGCTGCTCTGTTATCTCTTCGCCGATACGTATCCAGTTCTCGTCTATTCCTTCAGGTTCGATGACTTCTACCTCGCGGCGAAGATCCTCCGGAAGAGGTAAACGTAAAGGCTGCTTTTTATCATTTTCCGGTTTTTGGCGCTTGTAAGTGATTATTTCACGGGATGCCTCACTGATTACTGCTTCTTCTTCCGGCAGTATCTCCAACCCATCAAAATCGATCTTTCGCTGTGCCGGGTCAGCAGGTATATACTTTTCACTTGATGATTTCCAGAACTTCCGCCTGAACCATGCCAGCTGGTCGGTTAATTTCTTTATTAAACGGTCTTTCTCCTCTACAACTTCTTTATAATGTGCAATCTCCTTTTCAGCCTTGGCAAGTGCCCCTTTATCAAGCTGGCGTAATTTGGAAAGCTCCTGATAAAGCTCATCACGCTCTAGAAGCAGGGCCTCCAGTAATGTATCTTTATCAGCTTTATTCTCCACAGTTCTTTCGGCGTTTTGTCTGTGTCAAATATAACAAAACAAAACGTGGCAACAAACTGGTACAATGTTAATAACTAACTGAATAACAGTTTTTTATTAACAATTTTATACGGTTTTAAACTTCTCATTTTTACACTTTGAACCATAGTCATTAGATCCTGCCAGTTTATGGCTATCGAGGTGGTATTTTCATCAAAAGCCGGCAGCTTAAACCGGCCTGATTCTAATCTCTTATGATAGATTACCAGCCCGGCATATTCCATATGCAGGATTTTCATCACATTCTGGTGGCGGTTCATGAAGATAAATACCCCTCCGTCGCGAACATTCTGATTCATCAGCGAGTTGACAACACCACTCAGGGTATAAAAACTTTTTCGCATATCCACCGGAAGAGGATACAAGTAATACCGCAGTGAAGCGTTAAGATGGAACATAAACTCAGTCTAACAGGGATACAAGGGAACGCAGCCCTGCCATATCCAGGGTTTGTCTTATTCTTAGGGTTGTTCCGTTTGGATAGGCGATTTCCAGCGATGTATTTTCCATGTCAGGCACAGGTTGATGAACTGAGGCCGGGCAGGCGGCTGATCCAGGAGCCCTGACAAGTAGTGGTATAAACCGCCCGCTGCCGGTATCCTTACGGAGCTTCTTCTGCCAGTAATAGAATGTAGATGGTGCTATACCTTCGTTAGAACAAAAGCTTTTGACGCTTAATCCAGACTCCTTCTTCCGTTCCAGAAGAACTGTCATCTTTGAACTGTTTAACATCGCTTTTTTGCGACGAAAGTTAATCCACCCCCGGAGTCAACAAAATATGCCCTTCCCCGGATGCTTACCATCAAATGGGGTATCGGGTTTGGTGGTATCAGGATTAAAATAAAAGGTGCTTTTCATACCCTGTATAATTATCCCGTCGCACACAATTAACCCTCCCCTGATATCCTTTAACAGGATATCGGCGGTTCCCAGCTTTTCAAATTTACTACCATCCAGCGAATAGTAAGCTGTGTAAATACTTCCGTTTTTCTCCAGTTTTAGTATCAGCGGGCTGTTAACCGTAATTTCATTCCGGAGGTTAAAGGATGCTAAAGATTTTGCAATACCATTTTCTTCAATAACAAGGTCGATGGTTCCCGGTTGTACTCCCGTACCTGCCGGAGACCTGCCTGACATAGTCGTCTTGATAACTGCCCTGAGCATCAGTTTTACGAAATTATTATCATTTTCGTAAACCAGAATTCCGGCATTTTCCGGCTGAGATGGAACTCTTGAGCAAGCCAGCTTCGTCTCGATGGTCCAATCATTATTTGCACTCTGCAACAGCAAATTTTTAGCATTGTTACTACCCTCCGATACATCCCCGGGATCGCTGGTAATAGTAATGGAACCCGGATTTTTCGAAAGGCTCCTGGTTGCCTGGTTTTCTCTTACCCATTGCCATTGGTTACCAACAGAGGCAGCATTGAATTCATCACTTGCCGACAGAACATCAAAATTTAAATAATAAGTATTCTTTTCCAGAGTGATCCTGTCAACAAAACTTACTACGGCCGTTCCGGGTACACCTTTTGCCTGTTCAATATCTACCGTTATATCACCAACCATTGCTGATGCCATAATCACCGGGATTTTTGAGTTGCTTTTCATAAGATAACTGTAAGCTTTAACTTCTTTATTAAAACCTTCAATTTTCTTCCCGTTAACTGTAATTGATTTGGGACTCAGATCGGGCATTACTTTAAGGGGGTAACTATTCGATACACTCTTCCCATTTACTGTTACATCCGCAAATATCAAGGCGGTACCAACCCCCGTAGCAGTTACTTTTCCGTTTTCGTCAACACTGGCTACTGCTGTATTATTGCTTTTGTATGTAACTTTTGCATCTTTAATATTGATAAAACTGTCGTCCGACAACGAAGCTGTAACACTTGTCTGCACTGTGTTGCCCGGCCTCAATACCACCTTTTCGCAATCGGCAACAACGGTTTCCAGTACGGGGGTATAATTCCCGCTCATTACAGCTTCAACATTTCCTTTGATGTCTTTCGATGAGGCACCAATTTCGAAGATGTACCTGCCCTTGTCAAACATAATCTTTTCATTACCGGTATCCCAGAACCAAAGATCGGCGCAGTCAATATCAATAGATACTGTTTTTGTCTGGCCTTTCGGAATAGTAACTCTTTTGAATCCTTTCAAACGCTTAATTGGTCTTTCGAGTGATGCGGGGCTGTCGGGAGTTTTGACATAGACTTGCACAACTTCATCTCCGTCAACGTCTCCGGTATTTTTCACATCAACATTTACGGTAATCCTGTCGTTCGGTGTAATGTTGCTTTTGCTGATACTGAAGTTGCTGTACCCGAAAGTTGTATATGAAAGTCCAAAACCGAACTCATAAGAGACATCCTTGTTGAAATACATGTAGGTCCTGCCATTCTTCCCGACTCCGCCTCTTAATGTATAATCAGCAAATTCGGGAAGATCATCAATCGACTTATACCATGTGAGGCTGGATTTTCCACCCGGGTTAACTTCACCAAACAATATTTTAGCCATAGCGGTTCCCTGTGCCTGACCATTGTATCCGGTAAAGATGATCCCTCCGATATTCGGATTGTTTTTAAATTGTTCAACTTCAACCATTCCCATACCCTGGATTACGATAATTGTATTGGGATTAACTGCTGCAACAGCATTTATCAGTTCATTCTGGTTGCCCGGCAAAGTAATAGCAAACCTGTCAGATTCTTCTCTTCCTGTTGTCTGGTCGGTACCAACAAAGACAACTGCGACGTCGGCTGAAGCTGCCATGTCAAGGGTTTCTTTATCAGTAGCAGGAACTTCTGATTCGCGGTAAACAAGCACGATGGTTTGTGGGCCGGAAATACCCAGTGTATTAATTTTGACCGGTACAATCTTTGATCTTCCGCCAAATCCACCAAAGCCTCCGGCTTGCGGGCTACCGGCAATTTTCTGAGAAGCAAGGATATTACCTGTTTTAGAACCAACCCTTACTTCAAGCAGACCACCATCGCCCGAAACAGTCATATTGAACCGTATTGAATCAACATTGGTAATGTCAACATTATTATACGATGTCCAGTCGCCATCCTTTATCCCTCTTACCGAAGGAGAACCAAACCTGGCGGAAGTAATTAACCCATTTGCCGAAGCATCGAATTTTGTTGCATCATATTCTTTAACGACTCCTTTACTTACGGTTGAAAAACCTATCATAGTAAAGAAATCGGTTCTTTTTGCCGTGTTTCCCCCTGATTTGGTAACAACCTCTGTTTTCAGGTTATTCTGTGCGATGTAATTCTTAATACCTGCGAGTGGAGTAATTTTATACTCAGGTTCAGCTTCTCCCGAGTAGTCTCCCAGTTCAACTTTATCAGCCTGAGGGCCCAATACTGCAATCTTTTTAATAGTATTTGCATTGAGGGGCAATGCTTTTTCCCCGGTCTTCGAAACCAGTTCATTTTTCAGAAGTACCGGGCTTTTGGTTGCAATTTCAAGGGCAAGGTCGTTGTGCGAAGGATCATTGATAATACCGGGTTTAATACCTGAATATGGAACTATATTGGCGGGATCAAATTCACCTATCCGCATCCTTATTGCATATATGTTCACCAGAGCTTTATCCATATCAGCCTCAGTAATTAATCCCTCCTTAAGAGCAGTGAGTGCGCTTGTCTGGTAAATACTTCCGCAATCGGTATCGACACCTGATTTAAGTCCCATTGCTGCTGCTTCTGCCCTGCTTTTTGCATAGCGGTGACTATTGACAACATCAGCTACAGCATCACAGTCGCCTGTTACATAGCCATCCAGACCGTAGGTTCTCCGTGCAATGGTATCGACAAGAAATTTACTGGCCGACATTGGAATGCCATTTACTGCGCTGTAAGCTGTCATAATTGCCGGAAGTTTGTCTTTTTCTATAAGCGTTTTGTATGGAAGGAGGTAAAATTCCCGCATATCCCTGTCGTCCATGTTTGCACTTCCATTATGGCGGTTAAACTCCGTATTATTGGCGAAGTAATGTTTCCCGCATGGAACTGCTTTAAGATATGTGGGATCGTCCCCCATTAACCCCTGAATGAATCCACTGCCTATTTGTGAGACATGAAAGGGATCTTCTCCGAATGTTTCTGCCGTCCTTCCCCACCTTGGATCTCGGGCCGGTTCAATAACCGGAGACCAATAGGTCAGGGTAAAAATAAGGTCGTGGTTAAAACCTCTTGCCTCATCAGCGATCACGGACGCTTCGCGCTTAATCAATGCCGGGTCCCAGGTACAACCAATTGCAACACTGTTGGGGAATGAAGTTGCCGTCATTCCGCTATTATTATTCCTGCCCATAATTCCGTGGAGGGCTTCACCCCATACATCATATTTATTAATTCCCAAACGGGGAATCGGAGGCATGGTGTTGCCCAGCTGGCTTTGTTTCTCTTCAGGTGTCATCCTTGAAACAAGGTCGGCAGCTCTTTCTTTGAACGAATAAGAGGTATTAAGGTAAATTGGTTTTTTATTACTTTCCCTGCCTGGCATGAATGCCATGATGGCAAAAGACAGAAGAGATAATATTAAGACTTTGGTAATTTTAATTTTCATCCGTACAAAATAATTTTTAATAGGTCGGATGGATCTCGCATGTTGATCTTGTTCATGCAAGTTTTCGTTTTTTGTTAAACATGCTCGGTTCATAATATGCTTTTTTAATCTATTGTTTTATCACACTTGTTACCGGTATTCCCGCATGCAGTAACGGTTAAAGTTAAATTTCCGTTCTGTAAGCATTGCCGGTAAAAAATATTTACATTCACTGTTATTTATTGCCCTTAAACATCATTCCAAAAAAGGGAAATGAAATAACTTAACAGTATCAATTCTTAAACCACCTGATTTACCCATTCCAGCGGATTGTGATACCCGAGCTTCAGATGTATTTCCACCGACTCATTCTCTGGCAGATGCAATTCGCAGTCAGCATCGCGCTTCGAGAATTCTCCCAACACCCCTGAAGGTACAGAGATCTCTTCTATCCCATAGCGGGCAATCAAAGTGATGTCCTGCTTTTTCAACGAGGTGATCGTAAGGTCAACAGTCCGGGCTTCCATGTCCCATGCCAGATTGTTGATCCTTGCAAAGGTGCTGGCAAGCATGCCGTTAATTGATCCTTTCACCAGCGAGGCAGGAAGAGCGGGAAGCAACTCTATCACACCCGGGCGTGAGTAGGCCAGCATCTCCATCATTATTGCCGGAATTCCACCCTGTGCATCCGGTATTGGCACGCCATAAGGCTCGCGCGAACATCTCAGCGCGGTGCTGATATAGCCCTGTTCAAACAATTGACGCAGTTGGGTGTCGACGATGATGTTGTCCTTGAGCCGTGCCCCAACCAAAGCGCGATGGCAGCGGCCATAGGCCGCCAGGGTTTCACCCGCTACCGCGGTGGACATGGTGTCAAATGTGCGTTTCCGGTTGGCTATCTCTGCAGCTCTGGCCAGTTGCGGCGTACTATCCGGATCAATCTCATTGCCCGGCCAGGCACCATAGAGATGAGAGACATGCCGGTGACTGTAATGCTCTTCCATCGTAGGCCAGGCCCATTCCTTGAGTGTTCCGTCCGGCTCAAGCAGATAGGGGGGTAACTTTGCCAGCATTGCCTTCCATTTTGTTACACTGTCGGCATCGGTTCCCAGAAGCTCACAAGCCTGGATCAAATTGGTCAGGACTTCACGGCACACTGCTATATCCATGGTGGCATTGACCAGCACAGGTCCGGACGGGTTCGTGTTGCGTGACGTATTCTCCGGCGAGATGGATGGGACAAAAATATAATTTCCGTCTTCGTCAGTGACTGTCAGGAAGTCCTCGTAGAACTGTGCCAGTTCTTTATAGGCCGGCATAACACGGTTGCGGAGAAATTCCACATCACCGGTAACCAGGTAATGGTCCCAGAACTGCCGCACACAAAAGCCTCCGGCAGAGATCCAGTAAGGCCAGACCCCGATTGGTGAGCCGGGGGTATAATAGAAATTGACGCCAAATCCCTTATCCGGAAAGAGCGGATACGAAGTGCCTTTAAAACCGAAGATATTACCTGCATTGCTCCGGCAATCCGGCGCTATTTCCTCCATCCATCTGAAGTAGGCATCCAATCCTTCGCGCATGTCGCCCTGCGCGGCACCTGCAGTTTGCAGGTTAATGGTAGAGTTGATCCCGGCAGAGATTGCCGGATACTTACCGCTGTTCAGGATGAACCAGTGACGTCCCATTTCGAAGATCTTCTCCAGCAAGGCGGGCGAAAAGTCAGGTCTCGACAGCTGATCGGACAGAAGCTCCTCAGCAGACATACCATATTGTGAAGCACCGCCGAAATCGACAGTGACGCGGTTGAGAATTTCCGACTGGACCTTTTGATGCCGCTCCAGCAGTGCCGGATAATCCGGAGTGAGCTCTTCCACCGCCTTCCGCAGTGATTCGACATTATCGTCGCTGAAATCGGGAAAATATTCAATGCGCGTAAGCAGCATCACCGAGGAAGCATTCCCTATAACCAGAGTGTTTCCATCCATCCTGGCTGAGCCACCGTCGCGAATCACGCGGGTCATTCCGGCATAGCCGCTGTTATCCACAGAGGGATCTAAACGGCATTTGTAAATCAACCGTTGCTCGTTGGAGTCCTGCCTGACGTCACCCGCTTCGACACCCTTTGGAGCGAGCCTTTTCTGATCAGATGTCAGCTGAACGAATGCTGCCATGTCAGGATCTGTAGTGCCAATTCCCCTGAGGGCGCCCCAGTCCATACCTGAAACCATGCTCCACCTCGCGGACTTCTGTAAAGAGATGCTGACATTCATCGTCTTGCCTTCCGGGGCAGTGAGCAACTGAACAACGACGTTATCAGGCCGTGAAGTGAAAGTTTTACGAATCCAGTCACCTTGTTCGTCAGTCCAGATGACCTTTATCTCGCTGTTCCCGAAATTGAGGGTGCGCAGATAGCTCCTGGCCGAAGCGGCTTCAGGGAGATTGAGCTCCATCAGGAATGCCGGGATGGTGAGGTGCGGCTCGGTATCCTGTTTTATGGGCCCTTCATTCATGTGTTGAATGGCGAGAGCAATGGCCTCTTTGTTCTTCCCATCCAGCACCATTTTCCTCACCTCCTGAAAAATATCCGCTACATTGGGTGCCTCCACTGGTTTCTTCCATGGCATAAGCAGACTTTCGTGGTGGAAAAGTATTTGCTCTGAGTAGGGATCACCCATCAACTCGATATTCATAGCACCATTGCCCGATGTAAGTGCCTCACTGACAAGGGTCCCTGGGGCAATACTGCAAAAGCCCCGCTCTGGTACTATCTTTTGCCTGACACGCTCTTCGAGCGGCATCGGCGGGATCGGATAAGGTCTCCCGGTTGCCGGTGATTTGGGCAGGAATTGGCCTTCCTGTATGCTGTTAAGATATTCTTCCGGACGATTGTCCTCCGATGGAGCATCTGTTTTAGGGGATTCGTTTTCAGTCGCAGCGAGCAATGGCGATAACTCCAGGGAACCCACCAGGCCAACAGCGGCCGCACTTGTTTTAACAAATATTCTGCGTTTCATATATTTTTTAATTTTTGCCTGTTGATTAAACCCATTTAACCCAATCCATAGGATTGCGCTGACCTATTTTCAAATGAACTTCCACCGGTTTTCCTTCCGGTAAGTGCAAATCGCAGGTAGCCTGGCCTGATTGGGGCTCAGCTGCCAAAACTCCGGAAGAAGCGGAAATTTCGTCGATACCATACCTGGCAATTAAAGTCACATCCTGCTTTCTCAGCGAGGTGACTGTTAAGTCCACGGTCCTGGCATCCATGTCCCAGGCCAGTTTATCAAGTTTCGCAAATGTGCGAAGGAGCATTCCATTAATGGATCCCCTTACCAACGTGCCAGGAAGAGCCGGAAGCACCTCAATCACACCGGGGCGTGAGTAGGCCAGCATTTCCATCATGATGGCGGGAATCCCGCCTTGTGCATCTGGTATTCGCATGTTTGCGTATGGGTCGTGAGGACATATGAGTGTGGTACCCACATATCCCTGTTCAAGCAGATCCCTCAGTTCACTGTCCACCATATAGTTATCTTTGAGCCTTGCTCCTATCAACGCCCTTTGGCAATGACTATGAGCGGCCAGTCGTTCCGGTACTCGTTTACGGTCAGCCAGCACCGCAGCCTTCGCCAGTTGAGGAGTCCGGTCCGGATCAATTTCGTCGCCCGGCCAGGCTCCGTAGCATTGAGAGACATGCCGGTGATTATAACGTTCTCCCAGATCGGACCATGCCCATTCCTTCAGGGTTCCGTCAGGTTCGAGCAGGTGTGGTGGCAGCTTGGCCAGCATAGCTTTCCATTTCGGTATATTGCCGGCCTCTATACCCAGTAGCTCGCAGGCCTCCACCAGATTGGACAGCACTTCGCGACACACCGAAATGTCCATGCTTGCATTGATCACAGCCATACACCCGGGGTTCAGGCTGCCGGGATTGTTCTCCGGAGAGAAGGATGGAATAAAGATATAATTACCATTTTTGTCGGTCAATGTCAGGTAATCCTCGTAAAACAATGCCAGATCTTTATAAACAGGTACCATCCTGTTGCGGAGGAAATCCAGGTTGCCGGTTACAAGATAATGGTCCCAGAATGGTCGCACAACCCAGCCTCCGGCGCTGATCCAGTAAGGATGCGGCCATGTCTCTCCGGTATTATCAGCGTGGTCGAAACTGGTAAAAACGCCGGAATCTTTTGTCGGCGAGATAGGATAATGAGCGCCGCGCATACCGTAAATGTTTTGTGCATTGGTATGGTAATCCGGGACCAGACTTTCGACCCAGTCGAAGTAGGCCAACTCTCCTTCGAGGTAGTTGCCCAGGGATATTGGTGCAATCTGCAGGTTTGTATTGACATTCGTAAGGGCCGACACGCTGCGGTACTTACCGGTTGTGATGATGAACCAGTAGCGGCACATCTCGAAAAATGTCTTGAGAAAAGCGCCCGAATAGCCTGTGCTGGATCTCTGATCAGACAGAAGTTCCTCGGATGACAGACCATATTTGGAAGCTCCTCCGAAATCCACGGTAACACGGTTGAGCATCTCCGACTGTACATTGCGGGCCCGCTCCAGTAAACCCTCATAATCCGGGGTAAGTTCTTCGAGCGACTGCCTTACAGCTTCTACCTTTTCCTCGCTGTAATCAGGGAGATATTCAATGCGTGTGAGCAGCATCACTGACGATGCATTGCCGACTACCAGGGTGTCGCCATCCATGCTGGCTGAGCCGCCATCGAGGACCACTCGGGTCACGTTGGCAAAGCCCCTGTTATCCACCGAAGGGTCCAGACGGCCCTTGATAATCAGCCGCTGCTCGTTGAAGTCGGTGCTGGTGTTTACAGAACCGCTGCCTGCAGCCTGGGTTCCAGTGCGGCCACGTATTCCTGCGAAATCCTGTCCGCCTCCTGCGCCGCGTCCTCCTCCTGCTCCTTCCGACATTTTAATGCGGACATTCACCGATTGTCCTTTGGGGGCTGTGAGCCATTGGACCACAACATTGTCGGGACGTGACGTGAAGGTCCGGCGAACCCAGACACCGTTCCCGTCAGTCCAGTGAACCTTCACCTCGGTACTTTCGAAATCAAGAGTGCGGAGATAGTCACTGACTGATGTGCTTTTCGGAAACTCCAGAAGCATCGAGAATCTCCCGCCACCAAAACCACCCGCCCTGACCATGGGTGTTTTTTGCCATTCGTTGAAAGCGAACATTGCAGCTTCCTGGTATTTTCCATCCAGCATCATTTGCCGTACCTGCGGAAAAACATTTGCGATCACGGGTGCCTGGAAAGACTTCTTACGAGGTACGAACAGGCTTTCATGACTGAAAGGGATCTGTTCGGTGTAGGGATTGCCGGCTACCTCAATGTTAACGGCTCCATTGCCCGAGCTGAGAGCTTCACCCCCGGGTGCCAGACAGCAAAAGCCCCGCTGCGGCACAATTTTCTGCCTGATCCGTTCCGCCAACGGCATCGGGGAAATAGCAGGTTTAACATATCCTGGTGCCTTCGGAAGAAACTGTTCAGACTGTGCCTGTCGAAGATATCTGGTGGAACGGATCTCTTTCAGATCTGATCCCGAACTCCGTGATGGTCTCTTTTTACATCCACCGGCTGCCGCTAATAGCAGGGATGGCGTGCCCACCATTCCCACAGTAATCGCACCGTTTCTAAGAAAAACTCTGCGTTTCATAATTGTTAAGTTAGATTTATACTTTATAGTTTATATAACCATTAATTCACTTTTAAATGTTCGACAAAATGATTCATTCTATTTTAAACACGACTGATGATGCAAATGGCATTTCCGCCGGACAGGTAATTGAGAGGCCATAAGTCTCCTGTTTCCATTTCAATTTGCTCTCCGATCCAAGCAGTGTAACTGTTTTAACTGTCTTACCAGGGTTTTTCGCATCGGAACCCAGCGACTTGATTTTCAACAGTGCTCCGGGTTCAGGCACTGTCATACAAAACGCATAGAGAGCTCCGTTTTTGCCGACCGTAAAACGAAAATCCTGTGCATCGAATCTGAAGTCAGCGTGGCGGCGTTCCAGTTTTCCTCCGGGGAGCATCTTCAATTTGCCATTCACTATTTCACCTTCACCGGGAATGTCCCATGCATGGCTTCCGTAAACTGCCTCCCCGTTGCGTCGCATCCATATGCCGACATCCTTTAACATCTTTTGGCTGCCTTCGTCGAGTGAGCCGTCAGGTAAAATTGAAATACACAGTGCCGCGTTGCCGTCGCGTGCAACTGCTTCGATGATATACCTGATCATCATCCCCGCATCGTAAGTAAAATCCGGTGCGTAAAACCAGTCACCCACGGGTGCTTCCGCTATCCACGGCTCGTCAGTGTTGGTGTTGGCGGGAACGCCAAACTCCTCGGTTGTCACCGTACCGTTGGTTTTGTCGCGGAATTTTACAATACTGAAAGTATTCACCTCTCCACGCCTCAGCAGCGCCCGGTTGTAGAAATCAGCAATAACCAGTTGCAGGGCGTAGGCTTTGATGCCCGTACCTGTTCCGTTACCGCCGAAAGGCTGCTGTACCGTCCCATCGGTATAAATAAAATCGGGATCGTAATGCTCCACTACATCCATCATTCGCAAAGCCCACTGCGTTGTATACCATCTGGCGTAATCAATATGATTAATGAATATGCCGGCCGGGGGTGGTGACCAGTCTGTATAAGAAGCTCCGGACACACCCTTATATTCGCGCAGGTCAATTCCGTATAACAGGCGGGGATCATATCCTTCCCACCATTTGCCTTTGCCATCAGCCAGGGTAAGATTACCATCGAAGGGTATCCCTTTTTTGTCACCTTCCTTATCACTTCCAAATGCTGTCTGCCACCACCACCAGGTATATTCATGATGGAAGGTGACGCCAAAACGCATACCTTCAGCACGGCACGCCCTTGCCCATTCGCCGATCAAATCGCGTTTAGGTCCGAGATTTACTGAGTTCCACGGCTGATAACGCGAATTCCACATATCAAAATTATCGTGATGAACTCCCTGGATCATAAGAAAGCGGGCCCCCGCATCTTCATATATCTTCGTAAGAGCTGCAGGATCAAGTTTGGTGGGATTCCAGTCGCGTAGAACTTCCTTGTAGCCAACCTCCGACGGATGGCCATATTTCGTCAGGTGATTTTTGTTGGCTATTGTGCCTTGAGAATAGAGTCTTCGTGCATACCAGTCGCCGCTCTCACCAGCCGATTGAGGACCAAAGTGAACCCATATACCGAACTTTGCTTCCCGAAGCCAGTCGGGTTCACCGGGATAATTCTTCTCTATGGATTCCCAGGTTGGTTCAAACGGACCGGGAGTAATAGGGATTTCCAGTTTTATCTCGGGAAACGTTCTCCAGTTACCCATTGTCACACTGTCAACAGGTTGCTTTACAGGAACCTCAGGAAATGGGGGAAGCAACGAATTTTGTGCATTCAAACCAAACGACATGGCCGCTATAAAAACGACAGTAGTTATGATCCTTTTCATTGTTATCTGACTTATCTGATTATTTTAAAAGGATGGTATAAGAAAAGGAAGTCGGTTCGGCAAACACCTGAAATTTCTCAAGTGGACGAGGACCGCAGCTGTTAGAGCCAACTCCCAGGGTTTTGGTCGAGACACAGAGTACAGTTGCCGTACTGGCAGGCAGATCAATTTTATATTCTACCGGGTGCATTTGTTCATCGGTATGAGGGAGGGCAGATACCTGCATTAATTTTTCATCGGATTGGATCATCATTGAAGGCATTTCACTGCCGCTCAGTTTTGCCCACCGGACTTCTTCGTGATTTCCTCTTTCCATGGGCTTTTCGTATTCATATTGATCATTTATACCCAAATCGTAAACACCCACATCTGCGGCGCTTTTCCGATCGGAGTAATTTTCATAGGGGCCCCGTCCAAAAAAAGTCATATGGTCTAATTTTTTATCAAGTAGCATCCGAACACCAATTCGGGCCAGGTTTATCCGGAAGCCAACAAATTGAACATGATTGTCAACTTTAATCGAACCATCACCTTTTATCAGATAGGTCGCTGTGTGATAAACGCCAAATCCCTCCTTCCCGTCAGCTTTGACAGTTGAAACCACATTTACAGAGAAGTTGTCAATTACTTCCGCCCTGAAACCGACCAAAGTATATTGAAGAGCGTTTACACCATACTTTTCCCATTGTCTGTAAGCCCAGTCGTCGTCGTTCCGGTGTGAAGCGCGCCACAGGTGAAGCCGGGGTGAACCACCGGATGTCAATATGTTAGTCGCGTTTTGAACCAGTTGGTTCATGAATCCGGTTTTCTTATCAAATACTACAGAAAACCCGTTTCCTGAAATAGTTACAGACTGTGCGTCCTGAACCATCTTTACGGGCTGGTTGATTCCAACCTCAGCAACAGGTGGAGTGTTTAAAGGAAGTTTGATTTGGTCGGATGCTACTTCAAAACCTTTATCGGCCCAAAGTGTTTTATCCTTTAGTTTGTATGAAACTCTCAGAAAATATTCAGCTCCGGCTTTTGGATGTTCAATTTTGTATGGGATAACTGCTCTTCCGGTACTTCGCGGATTAACAGGTCGCATAGTATTTATAACACCGTTAGCTATTTCAGTACCGTTCTCCGTCAAACTCCATGAAGCTTCAAAACTGCTCAATGAGATAAACTGGTATTTATTCCTTATAGTAATAGCCCCGGAAACAGGATCTGTTAATTCAGTTTCTATCCATTGGAATGCCTTCTTCATTTCGGGATAATGCGGTTTAACCTGACTTCCCTCCGTAGAACGGTCATAAGAAATTACCCCCTTGTGAATGAAGTAGTGGTCGTTCGGGAACTCACCAAAGCCGCCGCCATAAGCTAAAATGGGGTGATTTGGGTCTCGCTTGTTCCACAAAGCCTGATCCTGAAATTCCCAGATTGCTCCCCCTAATATTTCAGGGGTGTCATCAAATAGCTTCGAATATTCATCGAGTGAACCCATCGAATTGAACATGGCATGCACAAATTCACAGATGTACAATGGCTTGGTCAGTCCTGTATTTCTGGCCATGTTGGCATAATCTTCGGCAGTTCCATACATACGGCCATCCAGATCGGAAGGGTTTCTTTTCCCTGATCCAAATCGTTCGTAATGGACAAACCGTGTCGGATCCATTGCCTTAACTGTGTCTAAAGCTGCTACAAAATTTGAACCCACTCCGCCACATTCATTTCCAAGCGACCAAATGATAACTGACGGATGGTTTTTAAAGTTTTCAACATTTGCCACATTCCGGTCAATAATGGCGGCTTTCATGGTGGGTTCTTCATCAAAGCGTCCATCATAACCGTGCGATTCACAGTTGGCTTCGGCAACCAGCCAGATTCCCCATTCGTCGCACAATTCGTACCAGCGCGGATCATCGCAATAATGGCTGGTACGGACGTGGTTGCAATTACCCTGCTTAATGACTTCAAGGTCGCGGATCATTTGCTCTTCAGTAACAGCATGACCTACATCCGACCAGTGTTCGTGACGGTTAACACCTTTCAACTTTATTGGAACACCATTTACTGTAAAGATACGGTCCCTGATTTCCACTTTTCTGAATCCTATTCTGGATGATAAAAATTCACCTTCAGAATTGGTTAAAACAAGAGTGTATAAATTTGGTGTCTCGGCAGTCCATTTCAGAGGGTCAGTTACCTGAAATTTCACATTCAGTGCCTCTTCCTGTTTGGATTTGAGTGCTGTACCGGTCACACTTCCTCTGGCTATCTCATTGCCTTCTTTGTCGTAAAGGGTAGCTGTGAATATTTGGGCTTTGGCTGTTTTCTCGCCAAAGTTTTTAATTTTAGCTGATACATCCAGAGTTGCATCTTTGTAGTCCTTGTCCAAATCGGTTTTTACAAAAAAATCGCGGATGTGAACTTCCGGGGCGCTCCAGAGTGTTACGTTACGGAAAATACCGTGCAAGCGCCACATGTCCTGATCTTCCAGCCAGGTGCCCGAACTGTATTGATAAACCTCAACGGCAATCATATTTTTCCCGGGTTTGAGGTATCTTGTAATGTCGAAATCGGCAGCATTCCTGCTGTTTACGCTGAATCCTGCTTTTTCGCCGTTCACCCATAAAAAGAAAGCACAGTCAACACCATCAAAAGTAATGAAATTGCGACGACCAGTCCATTCGGCGGGAATGTTGAACTCCCTGCGGTAACTGCCTACCGGATTTCGCTCAACAAATGACGTGTACCTTTTGTCTGGTTCACTCATCACATTTGGAAAATCCTTTTTAATGGTATAACCCAGATTGCGATAAAAAGGAGTACCGTATCCGTGTACTTCCCAGTTTGAGGGCACCGGTATTTCTTTCCAGGCTGAGACATCATAACCAGGCTTGTAAAAATCTACCGGACGATTTTCGGGTGTCGGCACCCAGTTAAATTTCCATAAGCCGTTAAGGCTCTGGCAGAGCGAAGATGAATGTCGTCTGGCAACCAAAGCCTCCTGTAAACTGGCATAGGGCATCAGAGTAGCATGATATGGCTCTTTATTTATCCCGAGAAGTTCAGGATTTTCTATTTCCGGTGGTATTGGAGCACCATCGTTTACCAGAGAACAAAATCCGTTCATGGCAGACAGGGATAGAAAGGACAAGGTTATTAACAGGTGTTTCATCATAATAAAATATTTACTTCAAAGGAGTTGATATGTTTGTAACTTGCACCAATAAACAGGGTTCATATTTTAATATTTGTAAGCTTAATCGGGAAGAATTGTATTCAACGGGTTCCAACTGAAAGGAGTAGTTTTGGCCGGGTTAGGGAACCAGCCGTTAACAGTAGCCTGAATTGCAGTCATGATCACTTTATCCTATTGCAACGGTTTGAGGCTTGCAGCAAATCCACCCCGGCGAAGTGATCTTACCGCTAAAGAACTGGATTTATCGACCACCAGATACTGTGTGGAAAAATCCTTGTCGTGTTTACCGTCGGAGATTAAGGTAAGTTTGTATTTTATCCCTTCAGGTAAAAAGTCAAACTTTATGTTTTGGGTCTTTTCTCTTCTCTCCGAATTAAGTCCTCCGATATACCAGGCATTGCCTTTCTGGCGGGCAATAATGATGTCACGTCCGGGATAGCCGTCGAGCAGTCTGGTGTTATCCCAGGCATTCGGAACCTCCCTGAGGAAGGCTTTCGCTGCATCGGGAAGTCCGTAATATCCATCCGGACGATCGGCCAGATGCTGGATCCCCGATTCAAAAACAATACTCAGGGCCAGCTCGTGCCCATACGATGTCATATGCGGGAACTGCGAGTTGGTAAAGGTTACCGGAGTATAGTCCATAGAGCCAATAACATTCCGGGTAAAGGGGATGATTGTATTATGTTCAGGGGCTGTTGTCGTAAAATCAGGTCCATTGTTGTACCATTCGGCGCCGCGTATTCCTTCGTAAGTCATCAGGTTCGGATACGTACGTGCCCATCCCCGTGGCACGATGCAGCCATGAAAATAAACCATCATTTCGAATTGAGCAGCGTCCTCCAGAATATCCAGATAATAGGTTATCATATCCTGTTTTTCACTTTCGAAAAAATCTATTTTAACTCCATAGACACCCAATTTCCTGAGTTTCGTAAATTCTTCCACACGGTTTTCGTGGGTAAGCATCCTGTCACGGGGAGTTGCTGTTACCCCTGTATGCTTTCCACCTGAGTTGTACCACATAAGAGGTTTAATACCCTTCGATTGAATATATTTCAGGGCATCTTCAAGATTACCACCATTGCTCATGGCATCCCATTCCCAATCGAGCAGAGTATAAGGCCATCCCATAGCGGCAGCCAGATCAGCAAATTCGCACACTGTTTTAAAATCTTTTGTGCCATGATTGCTCGACCAGTAGTTCCACGAAGCAATTCCTGGTTTGATCCAATCTGTTTTGGTTAAAGTTGAAGGGGTTGAGACGTCGTCAACCAATGTCGATTCGACAATATCGGCAAGGCTACCCATAATAATTACACGCCATGGTGATTTCCATGGAAGTGTTATTGACGGCAGCGATTCGCCTGTTCCATTTCCATCTCTCTTGTCGGGGAAAGTGATTTTATATTGCGATTTTTCAGCCTCATTGCTCAGTTTTGAACCGCAGTAATTTCTGTCTACATCCGCTTCGTGTATCAGGTACCAGCAATCGTCGGTATTAAAGAGTGCAGGATAACCCCAGCCCTGTTGTGTGTTATTGTCATTCAAAACACTATAAAGACCCTCATTGGCAGGATTCCACTTTTCCATCCAGTGCCTGGTCGTTTCAGGAATTGAGTATGAAGTAAATTCATCTTTTACAACAAAAGAACCTTCTTCGCCGGGGAACTCGTAACGAAACGCAAGACCATCGTTATAAGCCCGGATGATTAGATTCAGTCTGGCTTTACCCGGGTTTTCAAACGAAACAACCACTTCGCTGGCCATGTTGCTGCATTGAGATCTTTTCCCGTGCAATGCTGTGTACTGTTCGTTTACAGTAAGCGGTTTGCCCGCTTTCAGGAATTTAAGCTCTTTCATAAAATCCTGATCGCTCCGTGATAATCCTAAAATAATCTGAGGAACAGCTTCATAACTTTTTCCGGCATTGTTATAAGTTAATTTTAAAAACCATTCGCCGGTATCTGTATTCTTCTGGTTATAAAGCGCTACGTTAATCTTCTGGTTTGGTGAGACTACAGTTACTTTTTGCGAAAATGCCAATGTTGAAAAAAGGCAAATGAACGCTGTTATTATACTGATCTTCATTCTTAAATATTGTTATTAATTAATTCAGGTTGCTACTAAAAGAAATCTTTCATTAGAAAGTAAAAATAAAGATAAAAATAAAGTTAAAGATAAAGATAAAGTAAATGACTCTCATCAAAAATCCTCTAGAAGTTACTGTATGAACTGTGGAAGATTGAGGAGATTGAGGGGGATTGAGGAAGATTGAGGAGATTGAGGAGATTGAGCTAAGATGAGCTTTTTTTACGCATAGTTGACAGGATTTTAAGAAGACCTAATCTCCCCCACCATCAATCGTTTTAATAGTACCGTCTTCGTTATATTCAAGTTCCACAACCTTTAAGCTGCGCAACCAGGTCCTGCCTCCCGATGGCACACTGTCGTGATGAAACAAATACCATTTTCCTTTAAACTCAACGATGGCATGGTGGGTAGTCCAGCCTACAACAGGAGTAAGAATTACACCCTGATAAGTAAATGGCCCATAAGGATTATCTCCGGTGGCATAGCACAATAAATGGGTGTCGCCGGTTGAATATGAGAAATAATACCTGTTGTTGTAACGATGCATCCATGAAGCTTCGAAGAAACGATTAGTTTGTCCGGCTTTCATCGGCGTTCCATCCTGATTAAGAATAGTAACAGGTCGGGGTTCTTCAGCAAACCCAAGCATATCGCCTGACAAACGAACCACACGTGATGGTAAAGCTAATTCATCGCCTGAAGGCAACCAGGCACATTCCAACGCCTTGTTGTCTTTGTACCGTTGTAACTGACCTCCCCACAAACCTCCGAAATACATATAATGTGTACCGTCAGTATCTTCGAATACAGCGGGATCAATACTATAGCTTCCCCTGACAGGATCAGATAGTGGAACGAAAGGGCCGGCAGGAGTGTCAGAAATTGCAACTCCCAGACGGAAAATATCAGTCTTATCTTTTAGCGGATAGTACATATAGTATCTGTCATTTTTAAAAGCGACGTCACAATCCCATAGCTGACGTCCTGCCCAGGCAATATCGCTTACCTTTAATACCACGCCGTGATCAGTCAATGGCTCATTCTCTATGTCGGAAGTAGAAAAAACATGATAATCATTCATATCAAAATGATCGCCATTATCATTTTCGGGGATACCCGATTCACGATCATGGGAAGGATAGATGTACAGTTTCCCTTCGAAGACATGAACAGCCGGATCGGCCATAAAATCGTTCTCTACCAAATACTTCGCTTTCTTCATTCTAAAATAAATTTAGTTGTTAACCTTCGTATTGCTTTCCTGAATAATGACTTCAGCAAAGTGCCGGATTTATTTTTTCGCCCTGTATTTTTCTGCCAGTGTAATCATTTCATCAACAACGGGCTTGCGTTGGTTGTTGCGGTCGAAGAGCATCGGATAGTCTTTTCTTCCACGGATAGGGAAGCCATTCAGCCATGTTCCGTTATCGGTCAGACCCCAAACAGTAACCCGGTCGATTACATCTTCATATTTCAGGAAAAGTTCAAACATGTCGCACATGCGTTTATTCCATTGTTTTTGAACATCTTCAGGAACACCATCGCGGTACGGATCCATTTCTTTGGAATATTGGAAACTGGCAGAAACATTCGCGCCATCGTACGGACTTGGAAGGATAGAAATATCCCATTCAGTAATAAGAATCTGTACACCGGCAGCTTTTAGTTTTTTGAAACTTGCTTCGGTTGCCTCAAGAGTAGGATTGATCATGTGCATGTGCGCCTGCGATCCGACAGCATCAATCCTGCAACCAGCAGCCCTGAGTTCTTTCACCAACTGAATAATAGCATCACATTTGGCCGGAGTTTCCACATTGTAGTCGTTGTAGTACAACTCCGCATCCGGATCGGCTTCATGGGCATACTGAAAAGCATACCTGATAAAATCCTTACCTAAAATCTGGTAGAATTTACTGTTACGGTATGTCCCATCATCTTCAAAAGCTTCATTAACAACGTCCCAGCCTTTAACGCGGCCTTTATAACGACCAACCACAGCCAGGATGTGCTGACGCATACGTTCTTTCAGAACTTCGGGAGCTACATCTTTTCCTTCTGCATCAACAAACATCCATCGGCCAATTTGAGAGTGCCAGATAAGACAGTGCCCGGTAATAGTCTGCTTGTTCTTTTCGCCAAAAGCCATAAATTTATCGGCATCGTCCCAAAAAAACCTACCCTCTTCAGGGTGGATTGGTTGAGGCTTCATGCAATTTTCGGCAACAATCGCACTAAATTCATTAGCGATTATTTCTGATTCCACAGGATTATTGATTTGCTGAACACCTATTGCGGTTCCAAACACGAATAAACCTTTGGTAGCTTCTGACAATGTTTTTTGGGCCATTGTGTTTAATGCTGACATTAAAAAAATTGCAGCAATTACAGAAATAGTTTTAATTTTCATCCTAATATAATTTTTATTTTAATGGTCTGATGCAACCCACATATCTGAAAATTATATACATACGGGTTAGTGTTTGCAATTCATACAGCCGGGATCAATATTTATGATCGTCATGTCATTTAAGTCATAAATTGGTTACGATTGTGCCGCTCTTCTGGCTTTAAGCTCTGCTTCAATATCTACTTCCATTTTCTTGTCAATTGAATAAAAGAAGAGCAAGCCAACGCCTATTAGGAATGGTATAGACGGATAAATGCTCACCAGCATTCTTGCTCCTTCGGCTACAGTCGCGGGTTGAACAACATCCTGCCCATCAGTTGGAATATACCCGTACAAACTTAATATCCAGGCAACTAAGGCACTGCCAATTGAAAGTCCTGCTTTCAGACCAACCATCATTGCTGAAAAAATAATTGCCGTTGCCCTGCGCATTGTTTTCCACTCCGAAAAGTCAGCGACATCGGCAATCATTGCCCATAAAATAGGAACGGTAATGCCATAGAAAAATCCATGCAGAATTTGAGATCCAAACATTAGCAACACACTACCAGGGTTGAAAAAGAAAAAGAAAAGGATAAAAATGGTAGAAACAAGCAAACCATATTGAAAAACATCGCGTTTACCAAATTTATCAGCAAGTTTTTTCGACAATGAAATTCCCACAATCTGGAAAAATATTCCACCTGCATTAAACAAGCCTAAACCGGCCGAAACCGGATCTGATCCGAAGAAATTAACTCCCAGGCCGGATAATTCAGTGATGACCGGACTAATGAATCTGGCAAGCGCAACCTGATCAACGTAATTATAAAAATAATATACATAAGAACCACCTTTCATGGCGAGCGTTACAAACACCAGAATGGTCAGGGTTAGCATGATCAGCCAGGGCTTGTTCTTCGAAAGATCTGAAAGGTCATCCTTTAAGGTGGATTTTTGCTGAGGATTTGGGACAATACGCTCTCTGGTTGTAAGAAATGTAATGAGCAACAAGACAGTGCCTAAAAGTGCCATCCATGTCATTACCTCTTCAATTCCGGCAGCCTTATCCCCTTTACCAGCATAAATAATGATTGGCAACATAAAAACCTGCACAAAAAACTGTGCAAACATAACTGCAACAAACCGGTAAGATGAAAGGCTGTTTCTTTCGCCCATATCTCCGGTAAGCACTCCGCTTAATGCTGAATATGGCAGGTTACTTGAAGCATACAATAACAACAAAAATGTATATGTTACGGCAGCATAAATCAGTTTTCCTTTATATGAAAAATCCGGCGTTGAAAATGCCAGGAACGCAACTACCCCCATAGGAACAGCTGTGAATAGAATCCAGGGTCTGAATTTGCCCCATCTTGAATTAGTCCGGTCGGCCAATATCCCAATTAACGGGTTAAACAGAAATGCGGCAACCAAACCCACTACAAGTGTAATTATTGAAGCATCGACCGCTTTCAGACCATAAATATCGGTGTAAAAATACGCCAGATAGGTAACTAACGTCTGAAAAATAAGGTTAGCTGACAAATCGCCTAAACTGTATCCTATTTTCTCAAAAACAGAGATTTTTTGGTTAGATGTAATCATTTGATTTTATTTAATTGAAATTAATTTTTAGTAACAATTGGTATATCTTAAATATGTTTCAGATTGACTGTCAATACTTTAAAATCAAACACACATGCCACCAATCAGCCGTCACAATATAATAAAGAAAGTTTAATTTCTGCCTTTAAGCGCTTGCTGATTTTTAAGAAAAACTGAGTTATCGCATTACTGCATTTCAATTCCATTATCTTGTAATAGAAAATTTGTAATATGGGAAGAGAAGATTGAGGGAGATTGAGGGAGATTGAGGTAGATTGAGGAGATTGAGGTAGATTGAGGAGATTGAGGAGATTGAGGAGATTGAGGAGATTGAGGAGATTGAGCTAAGATGAGCTTTTTTTACGCATAGTTGACAGGATTTTAAGAAGTTCGAAGCTTTCGTTATGTAATTTTTGAGCGAAATCATTATTTAATATTTCTGAACTTATCAGCAGGTCGATCCACAATTCGGTTTCGTCGGCTTCTTCCACCGAGATGGAAAGTTTGCTGAAAAATTCAGCTTTTGACCGACCTCTCAAAGCTGAACGATAATTCGCATATTCCGAAGTACCCGATTTGGTCAATTGGTAATTAATAACCCTCCCTCGTGTTGTTTCAGGAATCATTTCCGAAAGTTTCAGAACATTCAAAGCAAATAATTTTAACCTGTCGCGAACTTCAATTTTGTAGTTAATCCATTCACTATTTTCCATAGTAACTTACTTTATATTAACGACATCCTTCCTAATTCAATCTTTTTCAATCTTTTTCAATCTCTTCTCTTTCAATCTCATTTCAATCTCTTTCAATCTCTTTCAATCTTTTTCAATCTCTTTTCAATCTCTTTCAATCTCTTTCAATCTCCTCTACAGCATCAATTCCATTATGGTGCGATTGGAAGGCGCCTTGTTCCGGTGAACCGTTCGTATAGTAAATCATTTCAATTCCATTATGGTGCGATTGGAAGAATAAAAGTATCAACATTGCATTATGAAATATCAAATTTCAATTCCATTATGGTGCGATTGGAAGACAGTTCATTCGGTAATGCAGCCCTGATAACTCAGATTTCAATTCCATTATGGTGCGATTGGAAGAATAGAACAGGATGCTGATATCGTATGCTTCATTCACATTTCAATTCCATTATGGTGCGATTGGAAGGCACTTTACAGTTACTAATTCAGTTATTTATCCGCTATTTCAATTCCATTATGGTGCGATTGGAAGTTCTTTACCAACTTCACAATATTCCCCCTTAAACGATTTCAATTCCATTATGGTGCGATTGGAAGTAAGTCGTGCAGCTTTAACACCGTTGTAATACGCATTTCAATTCCATTATGGTGCGATTGGAAGCCCCAAGACAAATAAATCCAGTCAAGTTCCTTGCATTTCAATTCCATTATGGTGCGATTGGAAGCGGTTGCCTGTGATTTATCTTTAACAGAGTTAACCGATTTCAATTCCATTATGGTGCGATTGGAAGTCAGTCAAATAATATATCGCAAAGTCCTGTTTTCGTATTTCAATTCCATTATGGTGCGATTGGAAGATGACCCTTCTTGCTGAATTGTGGGAGATATACCTCATTTCAATTCCATTATGGTGCGATTGGAAGCTTTCGATATTTATATGTATTATCGTCCTTGTTTTACTATTTCAATTCCATTATGGTGCGATTGGAAGTTTCAATCGCTATACCTCCGTTATGATCACTCACATTTCAATTCCATTATGGTGCGATTGGAAGAAGGTGCTTACAGGCAAAGAAGCCGCCTCTGTTTATTTCAATTCCATTATGGTGCGATTGGAAGTTTAAGATAACGAAAGTGCTGATGGCCGACGTTGATTTCAATTCCATTATGGTGCGATTGGAAGCTAAATGAATCCAGTTAACATCCTTCTCAAGTCGCAAATTTCAATTCCATTATGGTGCGATTGGAAGTTCGTCAACACCAATTTTTCCGATCCAATTAGAACATTTCAATTCCATTATGGTGCGATTGGAAGAGAAGGTCAACAGGAGAGCAGACAAACTTTTCTCATTTCAATTCCATTATGGTGCGATTGGAAGCCACTTCTTTCATGTCCGCCATGTTTTTATTTATTCATTTCAATTCCATTATGGTGCGATTGGAAGTTAATCACATCAAATTAAGAAGCTATGCCACATATATTTCAATTCCATTATGGTGCGATTGGAAGTTCATACTATTTTTTATTACGAATTTGAGCCATAATTTCAATTCCATTATGGTGCGATTGGAAGATTTGATTTAGGTTTTGACACCTTAATTGCCTCAAATAAATTTCAATTCCATTATGGTGCGATTGGAAGTCAGAAACAATTATTTCACCGTGTTTATTCCAGAATATTTCAATTCCATTATGGTGCGATTGGAAGGTATTGTTACCGTTCCTGTGAATGTAGGATCAGCAAGATTTCAATTCCATTATGGTGCGATTGGAAGGGGGTTCTCTTGAGCCTTATATCAGCCTTAAGAGTATTTCAATTCCATTATGGTGCGATTGGAAGCTTTGATTTTGTGTAAGTGTGCAGTACATTATTTCAATTTCAATTCCATTATGGTGCGATTGGAAGCCGGGGTTTGTCAATAGCTCAGGATTTGATATAAATTTCAATTCCATTATGGTGCGATTGGAAGCTTTTACCCTTACTCCACGTTGGCTATATCTCCCTAATTTCAATTCCATTATGGTGCGATTGGAAGTGATATTAGCCGCTTCCGTGCAAGGTACTCCGTCATTTCAATTCCATTATGGTGCGATTGGAAGCTTAAAAAATAGAGATAAAATAAAGAAACACAATAATTTCAATTCCATTATGGTGCGATTGGAAGTCGTGATAGCATTCTGCGTTCTGAATGATTACTATATCATTTCAATTCCATTATGGTGCGATTGGAAGAATAGAAAAATCAGAGCCATTGGCATAAGTATTGTCATTTCAATTCCATTATGGTGCGATTGGAAGATATTCGCTCCTGCAATGTTTTGTTCGGAGCATTTACATTTCAATTCCATTATGGTGCGATTGGAAGTTTCTTTACAGGTGACTTGATCATCATTACTCCGCCATTTCAATTCCATTATGGTGCGATTGGAAGTGTTTGGACTTGCAGTGATCTTTGCCTTTCTATTCATTTCAATTCCATTATGGTGCGATTGGAAGGATCCAGATTGATGGTATTCCTATAAAGGTCAATACATTTCAATTCCATTATGGTGCGATTGGAAGTATACCCATACAAGCTAAAAGAAAGTGTCTGTGCTATTTCAATTCCATTATGGTGCGATTGGAAGCTTTTGATTCGTTTATCATGATTTTAGTTTTTAAAAATTTCAATTCCATTATGGTGCGATTGGAAGTATGGCTTTCTTTGCTACATTGTAGTTTAACTCTGGAATTTCAATTCCATTATGGTGCGATTGGAAGGCATTGTCAGGGTTGTTGTTCTTGTGGATGTTTAATTTCAATTCCATTATGGTGCGATTGGAAGTTAAGCGGGATGATGAAACAATAATCAAGACACAAATTTCAATTCCATTATGGTGCGATTGGAAGTGTGATACGAAATCCCACATCGTGGATTTATTCCTTAATTTCAATTCCATTATGGTGCGATTGGAAGGAATACGGTCCGGAGACACAAAGACCACATTATCAATTTCAATTCCATTATGGTGCGATTGGAAGCGCCAGGATCTTACTCAAAAACTCTTTTCAGGCTCCATTTCAATTCCATTATGGTGCGATTGGAAGAGCCGACACCACCGGGAGCCGTAAAGATCAACATTCATTTCAATTCCATTATGGTGCGATTGGAAGATCCTCAACACAACTTTTAAGACTATTGTAAAACGCAATTTCAATTCCATTATGGTGCGATTGGAAGATGTACTTTTTTGTCAGTGCCAACCGTTATCCATCATTTCAATTCCATTATGGTGCGATTGGAAGCAAGCCCAAGTCATTCATTTCGTTTACTGATTCGATATTTCAATTCCATTATGGTGCGATTGGAAGCTTTTTAGGTAGTTTAAAAAGGTCACTGTATAGTCTATTTCAATTCCATTATGGTGCGATTGGAAGCATCAACTAACTTATCAATCTTTTTAGGTTCCTTATTTCAATTCCATTATGGTGCGATTGGAAGCCATACACGCCAGAAAGATTTATCCGATTCAATAATTTCAATTCCATTATGGTGCGATTGGAAGTTCACATCAGTTGCCTCTTTTTGGAGTTCAGTAATCCATTTCAATTCCATTATGGTGCGATTGGAAGCTCGTTAAAGAGAGCCTGGCATTTAGCGGTTAATTTATTTCAATTCCATTATGGTGCGATTGGAAGGAAATCATGCAATACACCGGGCTTAAAGATAGAAAATTTCAATTCCATTATGGTGCGATTGGAAGTCTTGTCAGACGATAAGATCTCGTCTTTTAACTTCATTTCAATTCCATTATGGTGCGATTGGAAGCTCTGCGCCTTCCCGAACTACAAAGAGATACCGAAATTTCAATTCCATTATGGTGCGATTGGAAGCTTATTTCGCCCTCTTTCGTTTTTTCGTCAGTCACCATTTCAATTCCATTATGGTGCGATTGGAAGCAAGAAAATCTCATATCGGGGCAAGAATAAAAGAATAATTTCAATTCCATTATGGTGCGATTGGAAGTTGAGAAAATTAAAAACTTCAAATAATAAACCAAATTTCAATTCCATTATGGTGCGATTGGAAGCTGGGCTGCTGAAAAACAGGCTCCGCTTTTTGTAAAAATTTCAATTCCATTATGGTGCGATTGGAAGCTTACGTTCCTTTTATTTTCTTCGTAGAACTTAGTGTATTTCAATTCCATTATGGTGCGATTGGAAGATAAGATCCGCGACATGAGCAATCCTGATTTTAAGATTTCAATTCCATTATGGTGCGATTGGAAGGATCTTACAGTAAGACCCTGAAGGAAAATATCCAAATTTCAATTCCATTATGGTGCGATTGGAAGTAATGTCAGGGTATTTTTTCTCATCCAGTTTTATCTCCATTTCAATTCCATTATGGTGCGATTGGAAGCAGGAGTCTGGGCCGGAACTATCTTAAGTTCTTTATTTCAATTCCATTATGGTGCGATTGGAAGGTTTAACTTCTGCATAGCGGCTCTCAGATTATCCCATTTCAATTCCATTATGGTGCGATTGGAAGAGGAACCGCTGACATGGTTTCAATCACTGATTATCTTATTTCAATTCCATTATGGTGCGATTGGAAGACTGACGTCCCTTTTCACTCCAGTACAATTCAACCCATTTCAATTCCATTATGGTGCGATTGGAAGAGATAGTTAATGCTACAATCTCAGAAGCAAAAGGACATTTCAATTCCATTATGGTGCGATTGGAAGACCGTAGGGCAATTCTATGGGAAAGAAAAAATTAAATTTCAATTCCATTATGGTGCGATTGGAAGATAAAAAACGGTAAATTATATAAAATTAAATAGTTAATTTCAATTCCATTATGGTGCGATTGGAAGCGCTATCGCCTTCCACCCCCTCCCTATTATCCGCTGATTTCAATTCCATTATGGTGCGATTGGAAGACCCGGACTTTCAGATTCGCAAGATTAAGGATTCTCATTTCAATTCCATTATGGTGCGATTGGAAGCCCTCAATCAGCTTTATCAGCTTGTCGATCTTCTGCATTTCAATTCCATTATGGTGCGATTGGAAGTTGTGACATATATATAATTATGAGGCAGAATGAAATTTCAATTCCATTATGGTGCGATTGGAAGGATCTGGCTACACAGGTAGAAATTGACAATCTTGAATTTCAATTCCATTATGGTGCGATTGGAAGGCCTGTTCGCAGATTGATTCTATTTTTGTGGCCTTACGAATTTCAATTCCATTATGGTGCGATTGGAAGGCATCAACATTAATGGTTGCTGCGAAATCAATACATTTCAATTCCATTATGGTGCGATTGGAAGTCTTTTCCTGGACAGACAGGCCATACACTTTCCGCAATTTCAATTCCATTATGGTGCGATTGGAAGTGATCGAGGCGGCTCCCTTCAGGACTCCTTTTACGGTATTTCAATTCCATTATGGTGCGATTGGAAGGATTTATACCACGTGTGTATTTTTCCAGGATTTCCATTTCAATTCCATTATGGTGCGATTGGAAGTGGCCCATTCATTCAAAATTATTGCGGTTTTATTATATTTCAATTCCATTATGGTGCGATTGGAAGAAAATAACAGTAATTACTTGCAAAAGTCAATTCAAATTTCAATTCCATTATGGTGCGATTGGAAGAGTAGGATCTGAAGAGACAAAGGCACTGTTAAGAGCATTTCAATTCCATTATGGTGCGATTGGAAGTAACTCAAATGAATAAGGAGAGCCACCAACAAACTTATTTCAATTCCATTATGGTGCGATTGGAAGTATTCCATGAATCCGTTACGATAATATCACCAACAATTTCAATTCCATTATGGTGCGATTGGAAGACACAAGCTAAAACAATGTATAAAATTTTCATGAATTTCAATTCCATTATGGTGCGATTGGAAGCATCTTCAAAATAAAGAATAGTCTTATACTTACTGTCATTTCAATTCCATTATGGTGCGATTGGAAGAATGCGTTAGGGTCAAGATAATTGTAATCTACAAATTTCAATTCCATTATGGTGCGATTGGAAGATCTTCCTGAGTTGATACCCTCAGACTGGTTAACATTTCAATTCCATTATGGTGCGATTGGAAGCGGCAGACCTGGATGCGGGCGGACGTTCTTTTGTTAATTTCAATTCCATTATGGTGCGATTGGAAGAGCCTTATGGTGAAATTAACTTAACTCTACTTTAATTTCAATTCCATTATGGTGCGATTGGAAGTTAATCCGGCAGCTTTCGCCACAGCAAGATTTTCTATATTTCAATTCCATTATGGTGCGATTGGAAGCCTTTTACTTTAGCGACACCAACAATGTCACTCTCATTTCAATTCCATTATGGTGCGATTGGAAGAAATTGGCCGCTGCGGAGTTATCGATCTGAAGGAATCATTTCAATTCCATTATGGTGCGATTGGAAGCGATCACTCCTGTCAATGTCGGGACGGTAGCTAACGAATTTCAATTCCATTATGGTGCGATTGGAAGCTGAAAAGACTTTCACTGAGCAGACGGTTGTTCAGATTTCAATTCCATTATGGTGCGATTGGAAGCTTTAGATCAGAGGCAAAGGGCGGCAGGTCACAAATTTCAATTCCATTATGGTGCGATTGGAAGAGTCGCGGCCTTATTGTTCATAATCAGTTTTTCTATTTCAATTCCATTATGGTGCGATTGGAAGTCAGCAGTAACTATTACAAGCATTACGACAGGTAAATTTCAATTCCATTATGGTGCGATTGGAAGAAGCAGGCATCATGAAAGCTGAAGGAGTTACGGCATTTCAATTCCATTATGGTGCGATTGGAAGCTCTAATCTACCTCTGAGGTACTGAGAGAATTGAACATTTCAATTCCATTATGGTGCGATTGGAAGCCCTCTCACCGGGGATCCTGTCGATATCCTGATCAATTTCAATTCCATTATGGTGCGATTGGAAGTGTGATGATACATGTGCCTGTCACAATTTTTTCGCATTTCAATTCCATTATGGTGCGATTGGAAGTCTCATTGTTCCACCCAGCTGACCTAGTGATCCCATTTCAATTCCATTATGGTGCGATTGGAAGTAAATCATTGAACGCTTTTACATTGCTGGTAAAATCATTTCAATTCCATTATGGTGCGATTGGAAGCATCTGTTTTGTCGTAATTTAATTAGTCATTCCGGATTTCAATTCCATTATGGTGCGATTGGAAGAATATTGGTCAGCGCAATTCAGTAGCACAGAACGCAATTTCAATTCCATTATGGTGCGATTGGAAGAATATGGTTTTGGGTTTCCAAGCCATTTTTTTACATTTCAATTCCATTATGGTGCGATTGGAAGTAATAAATAGTTCAGTTTGTAATAATTTAAATAAATTTCAATTCCATTATGGTGCGATTGGAAGCCGTCCCTGTCCCGGTTATCTGTAATAACTTAAAATTTCAATTCCATTATGGTGCGATTGGAAGACAGTTTTGTTTTGCAGAAAGTCAAACATTCCGGATTTCAATTCCATTATGGTGCGATTGGAAGTCCTGGCAATTCTCCCGCTCCAAGTGAATAACAGATTTCAATTCCATTATGGTGCGATTGGAAGCCGGATCCTGCCTTTCACCGATCACATTCATAGTGTATTTCAATTCCATTATGGTGCGATTGGAAGCCGGTGCATCAGTTGCCGAGGCGCGCGCAAAGGTATTTCAATTCCATTATGGTGCGATTGGAAGATCAACAAACTGCCTGACCTGTTCAATTGTAAATTCATTTCAATTCCATTATGGTGCGATTGGAAGAAGTAGTACCCAGCGGCCTGTTTCAAGATTTATGACATTTCAATTCCATTATGGTGCGATTGGAAGCCTTCCGCGAGCCACAGATATTCCAAGGTTGATAAATTTCAATTCCATTATGGTGCGATTGGAAGTAAGCGTTTTGGTTGGATATGTTTTTGGTGTATGGGATTTCAATTCCATTATGGTGCGATTGGAAGGTTCCTTCAGCAAGCTGCTCATCAGAATAAATTACATTTCAATTCCATTATGGTGCGATTGGAAGACAATAAGCGGCTGCCTTCTGTTGACAGTAGCACTCATTTCAATTCCATTATGGTGCGATTGGAAGCATTGCCTCCTTCGATGTTGCATTTTCAGGTACAATTTCAATTCCATTATGGTGCGATTGGAAGCGATAGCAAAATCCTCACCACTTGAGTTATCGTAATTTCAATTCCATTATGGTGCGATTGGAAGGAAGATAGATATATCCATAACAGTTGAATAAACGATTTCAATTCCATTATGGTGCGATTGGAAGGACAGCTCATTCGGTAATTCCGCTTTAATAACTCAAATTTCAATTCCATTATGGTGCGATTGGAAGAATGTCAGCATTGTGGACGGTATTTTGTATTTCCAAATTTCAATTCCATTATGGTGCGATTGGAAGGTAAATGTCGTTGTTTGAAAGATAGATATTTGAAATATTTCAATTCCATTATGGTGCGATTGGAAGATACGGCGATGCAAAAATGCAATATCTAAGGCATTATTTCAATTCCATTATGGTGCGATTGGAAGCCTTCTTACATGGGTTATCCTGGTTATGATCCATATTTCAATTCCATTATGGTGCGATTGGAAGGTCATTTCAGTAGTTGTCATTTCTCGTTTTAAAATATTTCAATTCCATTATGGTGCGATTGGAAGCTATTTCAAGTTCAAGCGCATTTTGTGTTTCGGCTATCATTTCAATTCCATTATGGTGCGATTGGAAGGCTCGCTGGTTCCTTTTATTATGAGTTCTACTTCATTTCAATTCCATTATGGTGCGATTGGAAGTTTTGCAACCTGTTACACCTGTAATTTAATTTGTAGAATTTCAATTCCATTATGGTGCGATTGGAAGCAATAAGTAGCAAGTGTCTCCCAGTCAATTTGGCTATTTCAATTCCATTATGGTGCGATTGGAAGAGCAGGTATTGCTCAAATAGTTCGTGTAGGTGATTCAATTTCAATTCCATTATGGTGCGATTGGAAGCTTATTTGAAATGCCGGTAATTGGGTTTGTCGCATATTTCAATTCCATTATGGTGCGATTGGAAGGTAACTGGACTGGCTTTGGTAGTACTGCTTTCTAATTTCAATTCCATTATGGTGCGATTGGAAGAGGATATAGTCGTAACCTTCCAATGCTTTCACACCACATTTCAATTCCATTATGGTGCGATTGGAAGATCAAAACCCGATTTTTTACATTCCTCAAAATGAAATATTTCAATTCCATTATGGTGCGATTGGAAGATATTCAAAGTTCAGCAATAATGACGCATTAAATTTTCATTTCAATTCCATTATGGTGCGATTGGAAGCGAAAGGAACTCCCCTGTCTTATACCAGATAGCATATTTCAATTCCATTATGGTGCGATTGGAAGTAGAATAGACCGGGGGCATTGAGGGGATTATTAATTAATTTCAATTCCATTATGGTGCGATTGGAAGCCGTTCGACGACCCGAAAAAATAAGTTAATCATCAGCCGGTTAACTTCTACAAATATAGCATATTCTGCCTGTAAAATTGTCGATCTCCCAAAGTGCACTTCCTTCAGGAGATCGACAACTGTATATAAATAATTCATTTCCAATATGTCAAAGAACTCAACCTTTCGGTTATCTGTGAAATCAGCTTTGTTTTACCGGTCTATCCCTCCCACCGACAACTTTGTTCACAAAAAAGTATCCAGGTTCTGACACTCATGACCAACAATTTCCTTGTCGAGCCATTTTTCCTGTCTGGATTTAAAAAAAATCAGACTATCAGTCTCTTCATCCATAATAACCAAAGCCTTATGCTTCAATTCAAGCAGCTTTACCTCAGAAATCTCTCCTTCAAATGCTGAATTCTGTATCCAGTTCAGGTACCTCCGGCAAAGCTTCAGCATTTTTCCGACCCGTTTTTGTCCAACATCATACATCGCAATTACATACATCACCACCACATTTTAAAAGGTTTGTATTCTTCAATGTCAAGAAGATGCTTTTGCAGCTTGTAACATTCAAGTTTTATCAGATGCTTATAACTCACCGACCGGTTTAAAGTACGGTGGCTGATAGTCTCTCCCAGTCGATCTTCGAAAGATTGTACAAAGGTTTTCTTCCCATTGCTCTTCAGAATGACCCGGTTAAGATTCGCTTCAAAATGATCAGTCCGGATCATCTTTTTATTCATCACCTTAAAAATGACACGGTCGACCAGCAACGGTTTAAACACTTCTGCCAGATCAAGCGACAATGAAAAACGGCGTTCCCCGGGTTCGTGCAAAAAACTGACGGCCGGATTCAGCTGGGTTTGATGAATAGCCCTTAAACATTGACTGTAACACATCATGTTCCCGAACGAAATCAACGCATTCACCTCATTTTGCGGGGGCCTGTAACTTCGTCCGCCCATACTGAAATCATTAATGATAAGCTCAAATGCATCATAATAGTTTTTTCTGATGTTCCCTTCAATACCCATTAATTCATCAATGGCTGTAGTTTCCGGAATTTTATCTATCAGGTTCTCAATAATCCCGATAAGTGGTTCAAGCTGCTTTCCCCGGTTGCTGTAATACTTCAGGTTCCTGACCATATTGTAACCGGCTCCATCCAGTATCCTCTGCGCAACTTCAATACGTTTCTTTTTGTTTTGCTGAACCCTGATCTGTGCAATAAGCATCTTTCCCGAGATAAGAGCTTCGCGGGGCATAAATGAGCCGGTATAATTTTCGTAATAATCAAAGAAATGAACCGGGATCTGTTCCTGACCCAGAAAGTTATACATGGATGAATTTGCATCGAGGTTACCGAAACAGTAAAGCTCGCTGACATTTTCAACCGGAAGGAACCGGGGTTTTTCTTCATTCCCATCTTCATCGTAAGGCGTAAATTTCAGGGTATTGTCCTTTCGCTGCAGTCGCCCGGGATTGAACATATAGTAGGTTTTCTTCATGGTTAAGAATTATTTTGATAGAATGAGGGAGATTGAGGAGATTGAGGAGATTGAGGAGATTGATGAAGATTGATGAAGATTGATGAAGATTGATGAAGATTGATGAAGATTGATGAAGAATGAGATTTTTTAGCATAGTTGACAGAAATTTATGAAGTCAGAAGCTACCGTAATGAAACTTTAACCAGCTGCGAACTTCAATTTTATAGTTACCCAAAACACTATTTCTCATTGCAATTTGTTTTAGATTAATGACATCCTCCCTCCTTCAATCTCTTTCAATCTCTTTCAATCTCTTTCAATCTCTTTTCAATCTCTTTCAATCTCCTTCCTTCAATCCCCTTCCCCCTCCTCTCCGCTCCAGCAAAAATCATAATAGCTGCAATTTTTGCATTTTGTCTTTTGAATTCTCTCCGGGCAATATTCCTTCTGAATAATTTTCCAAATTTCCAGGATCATTTCGCGTATTGCTTCGCGATCGGGTGTAGTAAGCAGCACCTCGTCGGTTCTATGCAGCCGGGGATATTCAAGCAGACCGGTTGAGCCCTCAACACCGTTTTGCTCCAGAACATACAGGTAATATTTCACCTGCCACTCGTGAGCTTCCTCATGTTTGTCCGACTTTTTAATTTCGTGAACCACCTTGTTTTTCGGATCGTAATAATCTATTTTAATGCCATCTAACTCAATTTCCTGGAATTTTTCGCTGCGACGGGGGTATGAGGTCTCGTGCAGCAACTTCCCTTCGGAAACCAGTTCCGATGTTGATTCCATATTTATACCGGCAGCAAACAGCCAGAGTTTACGATGACAAATCAGGTAATAGTTGAACTGTGTTCCGGAGATGGTCACGGGAAAAGATTTTATCAGGATTGTGGTTTAATTAAAAAAATATGATCTTTTTCATCATCTGGGTCCAAAGGGTGACTGCCCTGTTTTTCGTCAGACTCCATCTGCGCTGTATAATCCTTACAGGTATTGCAATACCCCGGAAAAGGACAATCTTCTTCATCGTAATGGCAAAACTCGATATGATTTTCGCCGAAAGACAAAGCCACATGTTTTTCTTCCCAAAACTTACAGATGAAAGGGTAGCGTAAATGTGCAGGAAAATCTTTTGGAAAATCGAGATAAAAATGAAAGTAGTGTAAAAGTAGTTCCAGTTCTACGGAAAGGAGTGCCTGCTGATCCTGGCTTAATTTCTCAACCGGAGGAAGTTGCTCCCGCGAAATTCCGGTTATTCCTGAAATGGGTATCTCATCGCCATACACGTATTTTTCTACAAACGACATATCTTCAAGTTCCAGGTCGTCATCAGGGTCGGCTTCCGACTCTTCCCAAAGTCTGTGATGAGGTTTTATTCCCCATGTTGCTTTGTGCAGGTCTTCGATCAGTTGTTCGAGGTAACGTTGCATAGGTGTTTGTTGTTATACGGTAATTTATTACTCAAATCAAGTGCCTTTACATCTATAGGTTTTAAATTAATGACACCGAAGATGTGAGTATGATTTCGATGAATTCAAATTTCGGACAGGAATTACAAGAAGCTTTTTGTCTCTTTTCGCATTTGCAGCATTATAATTATCAATATTCTTAAAATGGGCTTGTTGAGATATATCATCATATTCCTGTAATATTCCCGGAACAAAATTTGAAATATCAAATTCTTTCACATTTGGCTTACTCGGACTATCTTTGTAGCCAACAAATTGAAAAAAACAACCTCGTTTCCCAAAATAGTTTATCCGGTGAAGGTATTTTTGCATATATAGCTTAGCATCAACATCTTTAATATTGAAAATTATTTCAATATTGTCAGAGAGATAAACGTATTCACGAAAAGAAGGTTTCCCACGAAATATACCATCTCTTAATGATTGGATAGTCACAAAACAATTATTAACACAAAAACTACCTGAAACACGATAGGATATTTTGGCATCTTTAATGAACGTAAACTCTTTGCTATTCTTTTCTTCAAAAATTTCTTTTCCATCAATAGTAATGGCTTGATTAAACAAGGCCATCTTTATGGCATATGGTGATGGAATCAGTAAAGACTTTGCCCCTGAATTTGTCGAATTGCTTTCCTTTAATGAAAACAGATTCGTAGGTTGATATATGACAGAAAAATTCATTCTCAGCTCAGTTTAAAGGGTTCCTCGACAATCAAGTTCTTAATAATTCCCGATAATTCTCCAAGGCCATTGAACTTAATAGCAGTAATTGCGCCCGATTCGATTGCATTTAAATTTGAAGTAATGGCTTCAATTTCCTTAACGTAATCAGGGTTGATAGAACTAATTGTTGGAGCAGGAATTAATTTTTCTGAATATGTAACAACTCCCTTAAAATCGGTGATGTGAGGTTTTTGACTACTGGTCATTGCACCGCGAGGATTCAAAAAAGAACTTAATAATGATTGGAGTATTGCTTTATAGCGAGCTATTCGTTTGTCATCATCAATAGCATAATTTCTATCAATATCATTAAATCCAATTCGATAGGTATCTATGTTACAGACAAAAGCATAAGCCCCATGATTAGCAGGTCGGTGAAAAATGTTTTGACCTTCATTGGAACTCTCTCCTTTTACGCCTGTAGAGCTATGAACTATTTTTGTGTGTAAGTATGTTTCTGTATTATTTTTTTCGGGAATGCCAATTGTCCAACCAAATTCGATAACCGATTTGCGTGGTGTATTTGAACTGTCTTTGTTATCTCCAACTTTATCAGTGATCAATATTCCATGTGTATCGCAAACAGCGCAAGAGTTAATAAGTGCATCAATGACAACACCTGCTTTTTCATTTTTCTTCTTGCTTTCAGTAATGTAGTTTAATAGTTCAGTCGAGGAAATTCGGTTTGGATTTAATGCTTTGGAGTATTGACTCAACTCAACTCCATTGTCGAGACAATAATTCACTAAATGTCCTGCATGAATGTGCTTAAACATATCCCCGCTAATTCCATTCACAGTATGTTCCTGACCATTTTTATCAACAATTGTTAGCTGACGAGTCATAATTTGGTTTCCTTCGCCTCCTTCGTTATTTAAAGAGTGCATATTCAGGGTAATTTCACCGCTGATTGAAATGGATGCAATTTGTTTTGCCATGATATTGATTTTTTATTGATTATTGTTCTTCTATTGATTCATTTATTGTTGGAATTTCTTCCATTGATGTTTTTGAGACATCTTTTTCTGTTAGTGCAAAACCATAGGAGGCAAGTAAAGCTCCCACAACTTTTGATGGATACTTATCAAGAAGTCCATAAAATTGACTTAATTCATTTTCACGAATATTAGCCCTTAAAACAGTTCCTGATTTTTCTGCATACCTTGCTGTTTCTGCGTTGAAGGTTGCGATAAACTCACCAACAAATTCAGCCAAGTCTTTTAAAGATTTGGATTTGCTTTGTAATGTTTGTGCTAATCCATAACGGATTTCAAACTTCCTTTGATCCTTGGGGGTGTACTGCAAGGTTACTGTACTTTTTCGAATGGCATAAGCCACTTTCCGAAACCCATCATTGGAAATGATTTCAGAGATTTTAAAGTCATTCATAGTCATATTTTTAAAGAATTTGTTTAATGATGTTTCTTTGAATGGTATTGCATATTTGTTTTTAGAAAATCTGGACATGATATGATCGGAATACCAAAAAATGAATTTAGCCCAACTTTGGAAATGCGAGCTAGTTAGGAATGTCCGATAAGCAATCAACCCTTGAGTTGCATCTCCTAATTCTTCAATGCTCCCGATAATATTGATCTGCTCTTTTAAAAATTCCACCCAATCTTTTGCTTCACCTTCAGTGTTGAATTCGATGAAGTCAGGAGTTTTAAGCTCAGCAATATTCACAACTGCTTTATTTTGTCCCAAATCCTTTTGATAGGTTGAATGAAGTCCTGTTAAGATGTTTTTTGCTTTAAAGCCTTTGTATTCGCCAGTGTTCTCAATAAGTTGTTCGTTGATGATTAAAAGATTCAGAATATCTACCTTCAATGGTGTATTTCCTTTAATATTCTTTTTAAAGGCCAATGCAATTTGCTTCTGTTTGCTGTATTCTGCTTTCTTAAAGTTAGCCACAAAGACTTTCATATCATAGCTACTACCAACCTTTACTAGTTGACAAAGCATATTGGTTAACGCACCTGATATTTTCATTATCTCACTAATCCAATTTAATTTTACTGGACCAGCTGATGCGCCGGATGCTTTACCCTTGTTTAGGCCTTTACCGGTGGTTGGATTATATAGTTGTAGTGCAGTCACCGAATCGTCAAACGAATCCAGATTTTTTGTTTTTAATTCAACCTCTCTGTCAGAATAATAATCTAAAATTGCCTTTAATATTTCGGAAAAAGCTTCTTTGTTAGAGGAGATATTCCGATAGAGTTTATCGAATCCAACAAAATTATTGGGAGTTATTACTTGGCTGTAAACGTCTAACTGAGGTGAAATATATTTCTCCTCATCATAAATACGCTCAATTACACTTAGCCTAGCCTTCAATTGTAGAGCTTTATCTTTTCCTGCAAATTCTTTATATGCTTTTTGGGTAAGCTCTTGTCGTTCCTTTTTCAGTTCACGCTGTTTGGGATAATCGAAGTAATTTTCCTCAAATGTTTCTGAGACATCTCTAATTGCATATTGGAAAAATGGGAAATAGGTTAATCTGTTGATATGCTCAATTTGTATTTCGGGTTCCGAAATTCTTTCTAAATACAAACCTTTATCCTCTATCCATAATTTCGGACGAGAAAGTTCGGCTCTATTTTGAATTTCATTGAGTAAATTGGCTAATCCAAAAGCTTCAATGGTGTCGGTATAAGTTCCAGTTCCTTTTTTGACTTTGAATGTAGAATACATGGTTTTATAGTTTTAGAAATTTTTCTAGATCAATCGTTGCCTTTTGATCCGATAATCGAAGAATACGAACAAGAAATAAATATATCACCCATTCTTTCTTATTATCAGGTAAATAATCAATCATATTGCCTCCTCTGGCTTCTCGTTGTAGATTTACGTCTAAGCCAATCTCTTGTAATAGAATTTCAATTTGAATATAGGCTTTATCAGTTATTTCAAAATCGGGATAAGTTTCAGTTTCAACTCCATGATGTTTCAATATAGCTGTTGCCACTGGATTGGCGAGTTCTTCGAAATCTATTGCTCCAATTATTTCTTCTGCACCTTCAATTAAGGCCAATGCACCAGCGCCCGAATGTGGAGGTCTCTTTTTTTGCTCCACTTTGTTTCTCAATTTCTTTATCGGTGAGTTCGCTAAAGTCGCCATGCGCCAAAACTTCTGAAGGGTCAAAGATGAAATGTTCACCTTGCTTGGCTTTTAGTTCCTGTAATTTTTTCATTGGCACTTGCCACGCAATATTTAGTTTTCCGTAATCATGCAGGCAAATCATTGCTTTTATTAGTTTATCCCAGTTAATTGTCTCGCCCCAATATTCATTTAGCTGCTTGAAGGTAAATTGCAGTTTATTGTTATGATTGAAAAGTTGTTCATAGCACGCTATTATTGCTTTGTTGTGTTGCAAGAAGGTGTCTTTTTTGTATTCAATGAATTCTTTTTCTTTTATTTCGTATGGTTTCAAAGGAGAACAAGTGTTTCCTCCACCTAATTCGAAACGCTGCCCCAGAAGTATATTTGAATATGGATTTGTCGACAAAAATTGTATCGTAATAATCTTTTAGAGGTTCAATGTTTCGTATTGCTTTTAAACTATATTCGTCTTTATCATTGGTATCAAAATCAATAATTGTATTCTCTGAAGACTTCTCTGCTATAAATATCACATCATCATCCAAGTCAAAATCCCGGCTGCAAAAAATCTCTTTAGCCCATTTAATGAACGACCATTTATTCAGCCCGATTGTCTGATATTTATATGGTATAAATGTTTTACCTCTCTCTTTTATAGAATCAATTATTGCAATTTCAATGCTTTGAATGTCGCGAATTGTTTGTGAGTACATGTTCTTTTCGCAATTCTCCCATGATTGTTGGATTTTCCAGCGATTGAAATCATCCTGAACAATTAGAGAATAACCATTTAATTCTTGATTGGTTAGTATATGATCAACCAACTGTTGTGAAATATTTTGATCGATATAAGTTATCGTTTTCAGTTTTTCAAGAGTTGTTTCACAAAGCTGTTTATCGTAAGGCAGGTATTTATTATTGATTGCACGTATTTGAGCAACTTCTTCTTTGTCATTTGTTTTAAATTCTAATTTTTCACGATCTTCAAGCTCCAGAATATCGTATATGTATATTTTACCAAATTGGCCTTCCCAACGAGCACAACGTCCGGCGCGTTGAAGAAAGGAATTGATTGGCGAAATTTCCACGTGCATGGTATCACACGAAATATTCATTCCAGCTTCAATAACCTGTGTTGAAATTAGAATTGCACTTTCTGAGTTGCCTTTACTAAACAACCTTTTTAAATCTTTCTCTTTCTTTTTACGGTCTTCATCGAAAAAACGGGAGTGCAAACAGATGACGTTAGTTTTATCGAGACCTTGAAGGTTTTGAAAACCTTCAAGGTCTGAAGTTAAAATATCGTTGTAAATTTGTTGCGCCTTTTCAACCCTGTTACAAATAATAATGGTTTTGTTTACATGTTTTTTTAATATTGTCTCTGTTTTTAGAGTGCCATCCTGCACAGTTACAATCTTTTTAACTTCTTTTCCTTTGGGAATCTTAAGTGAATTTATTTTTACAACATCTTCAGGGAAATCATCAATTGTAACGACTTCGACATTATTTATTTTTTGAGGATCTAAAGCTCTTTTTAATTCAACTATGAATTTTTCGCTAAGAGTCGCGGTCATAATACAGAATCGGCATAAGTTACCCAATGTTCTCAATGTTCCCATAGTTGTTGCCATTGATAGCTTCGGATCGAGCAAATGGAATTCATCAAAAACTAGATAACTACCCACTAATGCTCCTGCATTAATATTAGCTTGTCGTTTAGATAGGGCAAGCGGAAAACATAGAAAATTACTCAGTGTTTGATCTATAGTCGAGAATATTATATCGTTTTCAAAATGCTCATCATTTTTATATTCACCTGTGTGGATTGAGGTCAATCCTTCAAATTCAGTTTTCTTTTGTAGTACTTCTCTAACATCGGAATAAATGGAATTGGTAAGTGTTCGAAGAGGCAAACTATATATCATCTTTTGAGGAAAGTTGATATTTCTACTTTGTCGAGCATACAAAAATGGCATAATAGATGCCCATGTTTTCCCAGCGCCTGTTGGCACAGAAAGGATTAGGTTCTTGCCAGCTAATAATAATTTTGCAGCCATTAATTGATAATGATATGGTGCATATTCAGTAATTGATGTATAAAATTCATCGAGGTTCATATCGCCTTTCTTTATTTCTATGCCATTGTTTTATACTTTCAGAGTTTCCCATAATTTAAAAAGTTGTATGCTTATAAATCACCTCCACCCATCCAAATCCCATAGAGTTTTTCTCTCCGATCCCGGCAGCAAGTATCATCTGGTGTAACTCTGCGGGACAGGTCAATGAGAAATCGAAAATAAATCCCCTGACTTTGCTTTGCTCCGGAGTATATGGCTTTATCGTTACCAGTTTTGATTTCGAATCTCCTTTCAGCTCAAACTGAAAGTTCAGATCTCCCGACAGGGCAGAGACATTGGGAATGGAACCGTACTTATTCAAAAGGTTTTGCCAGAGCAGATCTTTGTATTCAGTATCTGCAGGCGAGAGGTATTGAGCATATTTGCTGGTTTCGTTTTTCGTGCTGACAACTACCGGCGAAACAGCCCGGTAAATCATTGTGCTTTTCAATTCAGGCCCGGGCAGACGTTCAACCTGACTCACAACCAAATCTAACCCGTTAAACTGGTCACCTACATAAACCTGTTGGTTATTAAACAACCCGATAATGAATTTTTCGGCAGCTTCGGCCAGATAAAAGGAGACTGTCAGGAAAAGCTTATCGGTATGAATTTCAAATAAGGTCTTTTCTTTCCAGAGAGTTGGCCGGCCAAAGACTAAAGGCGAGTAATTGAAAAGCCTAAACTGTTTATTCCCCAGAGTGTAACCTTCAGTGTGAAGAAAATTGGAAAACCCGGGGTCAGCCCTGCCTATTACCTTATAGATCCAGGCACTCAGGTAATACTGATAATCCATCGGAACCATCCGTTGCCCCGTTGTACGATTAAGGGTAATTTTAAATCTCATTATGGCAAAATTTTGTGTTTCTGACTTTCCTATTCACAATAATTAATTCTTCCTCAATCTCCTTCAATCTTCTTCAATCTTCTTCAATCTCCTTCAATCTTCCTTCAATCTTCCTTCAATCTTCCTTCAATCTTCCTCAATCTCCCTCAATCTCCCTCAATCTTCCCCCGATTCACCATGATTCAACATAAAAGAAAACTTAACACAGACAGTGAATTTAATTTTCAACGGTCTGCCAGTTTCATAACAGAAAGAAATAATGAGTACCGGGGATGATGAATAAACTGATTATATTCTAATGAAACCTGACTTGAATCTAATCAGATCTATTGAATCATTTCCAGATGAACTCTCATGCACCACCAAATTTAAGAAATTTAAGGATGAACATGAAGTAATATTTAGGAAATTTTTATGCAACCCTCAACAAATCTTTCAAAAGCCCATCAGGCGGGCTGTATTGAGGCATCCGGGAAAAAGCATCAACATACTTTTCGCTTCACTGAACGTTAAATCCAAAGTTAAAAAGGCAGAATTCAATTCCAGAAAGAAATAATTAAACTAAAAACCAGTCTATTATTCAGGTTGGGCATCTATTAAAAACTTTCATCAGTTATCAGGGATCATTGTTATTTCTGAATTGAGGCCAGATGAACTTTTAGTTATTACACTTCTTATTTTTTGTCTGAATATCAGATCGTTCCTTCCCCTGTTTTTTGCTTTCTCCTGCCCGGATTGCCCGGTTCAGATTTTATCAGAATTATTCATACCTCAGCACCTCAACAGGATTCCTGGAGGCTGCTTTCCAGCTTTGCCAGATGACAGTGATAACGGCAATTGCAATTGAAATAATCACTGCAAACAAAAAGATCCAGATATTCAGTTCTATCCTGTTGATATAACTTTGAAGCCAACGGGACATAATGTACCATGTTACGGGTACAGCAATGATTCCGGCTGCTAATCCGGAAAAGATAATCGGCTTTATTAGTCGTCCGATGATGGAAGATTCTTTTTCACCCAGACATTTGCGAATTCCAATCTCCTTTGTTTTCTGTTCGGCCAGAAACATTACTATTCCAAGCAGACCAAGACACAATACGATTATCGAGAAAACAGAGAAAACAACAACCAACTTTCTGAGTTTGCCTTCAGAATCATAAAGTTTCGTATATTCCTCATCAACAAAGCCATAGGTTACCGGGAAATCGGGCTCAATGTTCTCACAAATTTTGCTGATCGATTTGATCGTTTTATCCATCTGCTGGCCATTTGCTTTGATGATAAGATAATCTCGATGATGCGGCATCTACCTGACTGATGACCATTGGCCGGCAACCTTCAGCAAGTGAATTGTATTCAATATTATCGATGACACCTACCACCCGGTGGGTCTGTCCATAAGCATTAAGTGTTTTTCCAGCGAAGCTTTTCCAGCCGATCACATCGGCAAAGGCCTTATTGATAACAATTCCATGCCGGTCACTACCAAAGTAATTCCCTCAATAAGTCTTGCTTCCAGCGTTTTGATCATGTCTTCATCAGCACTGCACGTGGTAACCAATGGTTTGAAATCCACATCTTTACCTTCCCATTTCCAGCCCTCACCATTGTTGCCGATAAGAACAGGAAGAAAATTAGTAACCGTCGAAGAGGATACACCAGGTGTACGGGCAATCTCCTGTTTCAGTGACATGGCGTCCTCTTTAAGTTTTCCATTCAAGCTGAAGTAAATGAGCTGGTCTTTGTTGAACCCGATATCCATATTTTGGAGGAAAAGGGTCTGTCTGGAGATAACGAGGGTGGAAGTGAGCAGAATAATAGAAACCATAAAAATTGTCACCAGCAGCGAATTTCGGAAGATCCCCCTGCTTTTAACCGAATGGAAATTTGAGGTAAGTGTTTCGGTTATCCTAAAAGAAGAGAGGAAAAAGGCTGGATAGCTCCCGGCAAGAAAAGTAGTCGTCAGATAAGCAAGAACCAGTATTGCAATGGGTTTAAGGGAAAATAGCGCTGAGTATTCAATCTGTTTACCAATCATTTGATTAAAAAGTGGCAAGCCAATAACCGTAATTAAAAATGCCAGAACGAATGCCAGCATACAGAGGGTCGCAACGTCGGAATATATTAACCTGATTATATTGCCCCTTGTTGCTCCGATCGATTTTCGTAACCCTGTCTCTTTGGCCTGTCTGGTCGACCTGGCCGTAATCAGATTGATGAAATTGAGCGTTGCTGCAAATAATACCAAAAGCGCAATGAGACTGAAAATCCTTACATTACTTATATGTTTTTGTTCGTATAAATAGTCATTTTTAAAAAGATAAGCCCGGAGGTAATTGGTCGATTCAGGAATTTCTTTTTGAATCCGACGCGTGATTGATGAGGATATCTTTTCAAAAGCTGAAGGCGATGAGAGCAAACCAAAGGTGGTAAAACTGTTATTATACCATGTGTTTAAGAAATCGTTGTTAGTCTGGCCATAAAGTACCCCAATATTTTCAAGTGGGAGAACAGCATCAAATTGTATCGATGAATTGTGTGGTATATCATCGAGAACACCAGCAACAACAAGGTCCTTAGAATTATTGAAGCGGACCATTTTCCCAACAGGGTTCATATTTCCAAAAATACCGGCTGCCGCTGTTTTGGTCAGTACAATCTGGTTTTGGACATTTGGATCCCCTTGATTTCCATAAATAAACGGGAAGGTAAAAATATCAAAAAAGGAGTTGTCCGAAAAAGCTGTCTTCAGCATGATTTTCTTCCCTTCGGCCGTGATCAGGAATTCGAAAAAGGCAGGTATATACCTGCTGGTGTTCTCAACTTCAGGGTATTCAGCTTTCAATACAGGAGAGACTGCCGGAGGACAACCATTAAAGTTAACAGTTTTTGTTCCTCCTTCGAGATAGGCATGAACAACAAAAATACGGTCGATATTCTTATGAAACCTTTCATAACTTATTTCATCATTTACCCAAAAAAAGATGTAGAGAACACAAACCAAACCAGTTACGAGTCCTGCAATACCAAGTAAAGTAGCCGTTTTACTTTTCTTTAGTTTTCGAAACGTTAATAGAATTGTTTTCATAGTTATTGTCAAAATCTTGTTTTGATATCTTTTCCCCTGCACTACAGTCTCAATTTATTAAGAGTTTCACTTCAGGTGAACCCGGGATTAAATGCTGTTAATCTCTCAGGGCTCTCCTTCTGACTTTAAGTTTGTTTTTTAATTGTTCAGATAAACCGATATCAAACAGTGACCCAATAATCGAAACCTGATTCCTGTCACATACAGATACCATTTTTGTGCCAAAATTTCAGAGTACTAAATTACAACGCATTAGGTATTTCAACAATTACAGGTTGTCAAATAATTTTACAGTTTATTGTGTTATTATTTGTCACTTTCAGAATCAGAAAACCTGACTGCTATTCCTTTCTGGCTATTCTTTCGCCTCACTTCTTCTCCGAAAGTGAATATAAATCAGCCTGGCAATATCAGAAAATGAAAGGCTATAAATGTTTCGTTTTCCACTCTGGGAATAGACCAACCTATTTACAATAAACCAGTCTTCCCCTGAGGAAGAGAGGAATGCCCTGTGATTGTAACGGGAGAAAACGATTCAATACTGTTAAAATTGTTGGGTTGGTCCGAGTATCGCCCCCCTCCCAGGATATAAATCCGGTTATTGACTACAGCCGATGAATGAAAACAACGACCGGCCGGCATACCTGTCATCTTTTTCCAGCTATTGTTTGACGGATTATATTCTTCAACAGCCGGAATACCAGGATGACCACCAATGGCATAAATTTTCCCGTTTAATACTTCAACAGCCAGATCAGTTCGCGGTGTAGGCATATTGGCCTTTCTGGACCATTTGCCATTTCGGGGATTGTATTCAAGCACAACATTGCTGCCTGATTCATGTCCTCCGATTACATAAATTTTTGAATTGAAAACAACAGCACAACCATTTCGTACCGGCGTTTCCATATTTGGCTTTTTTATCCATTTGTTTTGTGAGACAACATAGATTTCAAAACAATATTTTGTCAAGCGATTTTGTACACTATTGTCGCCACCAATTACATAAAGTGAATCGCCAATAAGTGCGGCACAGGTTTGTTGCCGGGTGGTTGGCATGTTGGCAAGTTTAACCCATTCATCTTTTTCAACATTATAAACCTCCAACGATGAAGAAAAGCCACCATTCCAAATTCCACCGCCCACAACATAAATCAGGTTTTTATTGTCGGTGGCAATTCCAAAACAGTGGCGCATGGTAGGTAGCCGCCCCTCTTTTTCTGTGGAAGTCTTTGTTGAGGGGTTATATTCTTCAACTACATCGGTATTGCGGTTTGAACTGGTATAGGGATCTTCTACCCCGCCAATGATATAAACCTTATCATTAACTGAAACAGAACCTGCAAAGGCTCTTGCACTTATAAGTTTCCCTTCCCCGGTCCGCCATCCGTTTTGACCTTCGGCGCACTTTAACACACATAAAGCCAATAATAACATACCAATTTTTTTCATTCTGTTTAATTTATAAACCCGAAACTACCGGGTTGGTTCTTAAAAAAAAGTCTGACTCAACTAATCCATCCTGTCATAAAGAAATCTTATAAGTTCCTTAGTCCCCACTTGTGGATTACTAACATTACTTAAAATTATAATTACACTTTCATCAATAATTCGAATGCTTATATAAGAATTGTATCCATTTGACAATCCTCCATGTTCAATATATGTCTCGCCTCCCTCGCTGGTAATAAACCAACCGATACCCACACTTCTGTTTTTTACATCGGTATCAAACAAAGGAGTGTACATTTCATTCAGTGTTTGAGTTTTTATAAGCTTTTGATTACACAAAGCCTTAACAAACAAATACATATCCATTACATTTGAATATATGCAGCCAGCCGAAAACAAAGTATTCATATTCATGTCTTCCTGAACAAGAATTCCATTATAGTATGAATGACCCGCTGCAAAATTTGTCAGTGTTTGAGCAGTTCCTCCACATCCTGAATATTTCATCTGTGCAGGTTTGAATATGTTTTCATTAATATAGGATTCGAAAGAGTGTCCGGTAACTTTTTCTATAATAGCTCCTAATATATAGTAACCTGCGCTGCTATAGCTGTATGCAGTTCCAGGCTCAAATACTAATGGCAATCCATTTAAAACCTGTGATAGCTTATCAGGAGTCGGACTTATCGACTCAAATGAAAAATTTCTGGTTAACCCTGATGAATGAGTAAGTAAATTAATTATAGTAATATCTTTTATATCAACACATTCCGGAAAATATTTTGTAACCTTATCTGTTGTTCTGATCAAACCTTTTTCTACTAATTGCATTATTGCGACAGCCGTGACAGGTTTGGTCATGGAAGAAATAAAATACCTTGTATTGGATATGTTGGGTATTTTTTTTTCATAATCAGCCATGCCATAGCTCTTACAAAATATAATACTGCCATGATTCGCAATTAATAATGATGCGCTAAACTCCCTGCAACTTATAAAGCTCTTAACCAGATTATCATATTTAATGGAATCCAAAGACAATGTCCTTGAGGTGTATGCAATGGATTTCGTATTTAGAGTTTCCTGTCTTGATTTGCAGCTGACTTTATCGCAGCCAATTAACAGAATTAATAACACTGAGATATAAAGAGATCCTTTAAATCTATTCATTATTATTATTTTATATGCACCTTTTGTGTTCATTTGGATTTCTGAATCAAATGGTTGCTCAATAGCTGTGATATGATAGCTTCCGATAGCCATCGGGCCAGCCAAATTTCCATCAGCCAGCCAATGAACATAGTATGTGTATGACCAGACATAATTCTTACATTGTGAGGATTTTAGATCTGTTTTTTATTTGATACAAATAAAAAATTACCAATACACCAGCAATAATCCACAAAGCAATTATTGTTTTGTCCAAAAGAATGTTGCCAGCCTTCTCATCCAGATGAAGTGCAGACGAATAAGAATTAAAGGTTATATTAAATGATCTGTGGAATATGATAGCCAGCAATATACTACCTTTTGTTTTTTGAAAAAACCAGGTAAAAATCAAAGCTAACGGTACAATCAATAGTATATAATTTAGCAAAAAATTCTCAATAGGTATATTGCCCCTCCAATCCTGAAACAATGCTAACGGAGCGTGCCAGAATATCCATGGTAACGCAAGTATCAAACTTGAAACTATCGGATTGAATTTATCTAATAATTTTGGGAGGGCAAATCCCCTCCATCCAAGCTCTTCACCAAACATACCTGCCAGTAAGGGAAGTTGGAGAACAAATATTATTACAGGTAAATTTATTAGCGAAATAACAAAACCTAAAGTGATATCCTGAATGGGTTTAAAATTTAAGACTATGGCAAATAATGAGCAAATTAACCACCATAAATAAAGCCCTATAAACCACCATAAAATACTTACTCTCCATTGAATAACCCGTTTTAACAGTAATATAACCCCATTACCTCCATCAATTAAATAGGTCATGATTATTGCTGAGATTGCTGGTCCCAAAGAACCTAAAATTCCCAGCATGGTCTTATAATTAGTCCAAACGTCACCTTCCCAATTTGTCCATCCAAACTTAAAATGACCATAAAGTAATGGAATCCATAGTATCCAGGATATCAAAAAAGAAAGAAAAAAGAAAGAAAAAAGAGGATTTTTAGTAAGAACTGCGTTAATCTTTTTCATGGTGTATTCATTACTTTAGTTAATTAAATCTCAAATGTCATTTTTGCTTGCGTCGATGCACTATTGGCTCCTCATATTCAAGAAGTTTGACAATGAACCATAACTAAATGTTGCATATACCGACAAGATTACCAGAAGAAAAATGAATATTACTGAACGTTTTCTGAAGTTGATTCATATTTGTTTGATATTATATTGAGAACCAGTAACTCAGCTTGATCAGAAACAGGTTGTTCGGAAACACATCACCTAATCCGGAAAACGCATCATGGAGTTTTGCTGCTGAAACATTTTCGCTTGCTGTCCTTTCGTTCGACCAGACAAAATAGAGTTGGGATCCCGGCCGGTACTCCCATCGGAATACCATATTCGACCGGAATTGTGAAAAACTAAAATCCGGATCACTTATAAAATAGGATTCCCCTGAGCTTTCCAACAGCAAAAATGAATCACCAACACTCTCTGATACAAGCGTTTCGAACCGGTCGGCATATCCGTTCGCCTTCGGATTGGTAACCGACTTGAACGCTGAATAATGTCCGGCCGAAGCAAACGGGCTTCCATAGTATTGGATTGAGAGTTCAGGAGTAATGTTATAATCGATGCGGAAAGTAGCCCCAAGTTCTTTTTGATCCATTCTGCCTAAAAGATAGCGGTTGCCACCATCGACTGCGACCCTGTTTACATATTGCAGGTTGTCTTTGTTCTCCGAATAATAGGTCCCGAAAGAAAATTTGAGCGTATTGACCGGCCTGAAATTGATCTGAGGTGCGAACATGATCTCACCACTATTATCAGAGGCTTTTAAAAGTGAATAATAAAATTCAACTTCAAGATTTCCCGAATAATCTGTATGAAAAGAACCCGAGAAAGTGGTAGAGGCAGGTAATTTCATGGCATATCCCCCGCGAAGTATCCTGTTATCGAGCGACTCGCCGGTATGTCCAAAATTAACATTAATAGCCCATTTGTTCAGGAATTCAAAATAAGTTTTGAATTTCATATCAGTCGACAAATAATTTCCACCAAAATCCCAGTTACTTTTCTGGTTAATGCTGATTTTGTAAGTCCGGAATATAGAGACTGGTTTATTTACAAAGTACGAAATCTCGCTTTCCAGATTTATCACATCAGCGAAGTGCATAAAACCCATGTCGTTCAGGTCGAGCCCCGGTGAACGCCAGTTTATACCGGCTGAATATCGCCATAACCCTTTGCTGCCTTTCCCGATACGAAAGCTGCCCCCTTGTCCCGGTAATGCGGTCAGTGTTGTATCATCGGTCAGATAACCGGCATCGGGTCGCTGGAAATAATGTGCAGGAGATTGCTGAAGCAACGCGATGGCCTGGTTGTCGCCCTGGATGAAGCTGCCCATCAGTCGTGTTTCGACGAAGAATTCTTTATCGTGCCACTGATGCAAAAGGTCAAGGCCCCCGGTTAACGCGTTATGGTTCATTAAATTGAATTTTTCTTCGTTCAGGAAACGATTAGCCGAAGTGAGTATCCCGCCTAAAACGGTTGTTCCTTCATGAAAATCCTGTTGCACACGGGCAACGGTATAGCTGGTCAACGGCTCAACCGTAATCTTTCTGGTTTCTCCGTCTGAATACAATCCTGCATTTTCCATATTTGTTATACTGTGTAAAACTCCGACAGAAAGCCCGTCAGGTGTTTTTCCACTGATTTTTACTGCACTCAAAATAGATGTATTCTGCGGATAGTCGATGTACTCACCTGCACCCAATGATGGATAATAAGTAGGTGCATGGCCGATGCGGCGTGAATAAAACAGGTTCACATCATCAAATTCATAGTTGAAAATATTGCTACCCTCCAGAAAAAACGGGCGCTTTTCTTCGTAGTAAGTTTCGTAGGCTGTCAGGTTCATTACCGATGGATCGGATTCGACCTGGCCAAAATCGGGATTGACCGCCACGTCGGCCGTGAAATTACTAGAAAGTCCGATTTTTGCATCGAACCCGCCGGCCCCCGACCATTTGTTTCCGTCACTGGCAAACGGATTCCCGGCTTGTTTCTCAAATGTATTTACCTTACCTGACAGATATGGAATAATTTCTATCCTCCGCGAATCTGGCAAATTATTGATACCGTTCAGGTGACCGAAAAGGTATAACATGCCGGGTCCGGTCGATGTTTGAGGATCCCAGTCGCTTTCTTCCTGAAGCCGTTCGATCCATCGCCAGGAATGTACCCCCCAGGTTTGCACTTCTTCACTGCTATAGCGAAGCTGGCTCAACGGAATTTCATATTCGGCGACCCAGGCCGAATCTTCAAGTCCGGTTTTTGCTGTCCAGACAGCATTCCAGTTTTTGTCTCCCGACATCGGGTTGGTTATTACCATATCTGTTTTTTGTCCGGCTGCCGAAAGATCGAATTCGAAGCCTGTCCGGTGATCGTGATAACTATCGAAACAAATTCCTACAACATCACCGGTAAGTTCATCGCGACGGGCGGCTTTTTGCGATATCTTTTCCGGTTCGCCGTCGAAGGCGCGGATAGCCACATAAATGTTTCTGTCGTCATATAGAATTTTCAAAAAGGTAGGGTAAGCCGGAGCAGCTCCCTCTTTTGGTATCCATTGTACAAAATCGCCGCTCCATTCACCTGTCGTCCAGCAAGCATCATCGAGTTTGCCATCAATGACAGGTTTAACCGTCGACAACCGTTGTGTTGTGTACGATCGGATCTCTTCCGTTTGTGTTCCGGCAGTGTAACTCCGGATATCCCTGCCTGCATTGGCATTCATAGCCGGAAACTTACCGGTAATGTCATCAATATATGCGATTGAATCAACAACAAGAGGTGCTGGGTATATTTCGCCTGAATTAAATTTCCAGGCCAGCATCCCCGTGGGGATCTGGCAAACTACCTGAGGAGGGAAAAGTAATATTAACCAAAGCACAAACATCCCTTTGGCCAGAATGTTAAAGACGATTTTCATAACATTAAATGATTTTATTTTTTTGAACGGCGTAAAATAAAAGCATCGAACGACACCAATAGTTCAGGATCATGAATCTGAACCTGATTTCAGGATTTTGAATAATGGGTCTGAGTGTTTACCTGGTCTGAAAAATTTTACTGTTTGTGTTCATATTTTACCCGCGACTGACTTCGACCCGGAATTACGGGCATTCCGGAAAGATCTTTCGTTTTATGCCGGAATTACATAGGGCTTACGAATCGTCATAAAATGATCAATCGGGCAATAAGAAAGTGGTTAAATCACTCTCTTACTGCCCGATCAATTTATTATCTGCCTTGGTGCCCAGAACAAGACTCGAACTTGCACACCGTAACCGGCACCAGCCCCTCAAGCTGGCGTGTCTACCAATTTCACCATCTGGGCGTCTTAAAAAACTCAGTGCTCAGGACCTGCGGCCTGAAGGTTTTCTTCAGGCTATAAGCTCTTCGCTCTCCGCCTTATTGTGCCCAGAACAGGACTCGAACCTGCACATCATTGCTGACACTAGTCCCTGAAACTAGCGCGTCTACCAATTTCGCCATCTGGGCCGGTAAGAATAAGAACGAGCTGCATAAATCCTTCAGCGGGTGCAAAAATAATAAAAAAAATAAAACTAAAGACAGGCCGGGAAAAAAACACTGATTAAATTGTCCATAATTTTAATTTCCCCTGACAGTAAGGTATTATGAATTGAAATTTTTATCAGCCGGAACAGAGACCGGGATAAAACGGGATCTCTAAATTCCTGTCATTTATATTAAAACTGTTCATTTTTTTTGAACAATTACAAAAAATAATCAATTTAAATGTGGAGGTTTTATATAAAATTATATTTTTGCTCCCTGATTTTAGAATATGACAACAGGAATAAAAAAGCTATTTTGGTTAATCAGGCGTCTTAACGACAGGTCTGCATAATCAGTATATCAGATTTTTTATTCTGAAGATATGACAGACCTGCATAAAGATGCGGGTTTTTTTGTAATCAGAAAAAAGGAGAAAAGATGAAAATAATGAAATTTGGCGGGACATCAGTCGGAAGTCCTGAAAGGATGAGAAATCTGATCCCGTTAATTAATAACGACGAGAAAAAGATTGTTGTGCTTTCGGCGATGTCAGGCACAACAAACTCACTTGTAGGGATCGCCGACCTTCTTTACGCCAATAAAACTGCTGAAGCTTCCCTTAAGAATGAAGAGCTGAGAGAAAAATACCACCAGGTGGTCCAGGATCTATATAGTACCGAATCGTTCAGGAAAACGGGTCTTGAACTTGTAGACTCTCATTTTGACCATATCAGGAACTTTACCCTGACAGCTTTTACAATACTTCACGAGAAATCAATTCTTGCCCAGGGGGAGTTGATGTCGACGGCTCTTTTTCACCTCCTGCTGCAGGAAAAAAAGATCAGATCAGTACTGATCCCCGCACTTAGCTTTATGCGTGTTGATAAGGACGGAGAACCGGATGCATTCTATATTTCAGAGAACCTCGAAAGAGAAGTTGCCAAATATCCGGATGAAAAAATTATAATCACTCAGGGATTTATCTGCAGAAATGCTTTCGGTGAAATTGATAACCTGAAACGGGGTGGAAGCGATTACACGGCATCTCTTCTGGGAGCAGCCATAAATGCTTCGGAAATACAGATCTGGACCGACATTAACGGATTCCATAACAACGACCCGAGATTTGTTGAAAACACACAGGTTATTAGAGAGATCTCATTTGATGAGGCTGCCGAGCTGGCTTATTTTGGCGCCAAAATTCTGCATCCCTCAAGTGTCAATCCTGCCAGGATGAAAAATATCCCTGTACGTCTGAAAAACACAATGGATCCAGAGGATATCGGAACGCTTATTACCTCAAACTGCGTACTTCAGGATTATAAAGCTGTCGCGGCCAAAGATGGAATAACAGTTATAAGGATCAGGTCGGACAGGATGCTTATGGCTTACGGTTTTCTCAGGAAGGTATTCGAGATTTTCGAAGCCTACAAGACCCCGATCGACATGATAACTACTTCAGAAGTTTCAGTATCGCTGACAATTGATAATTCAAAATTCATAAACCAGATAGCTAAGGAGCTCAGGGAACTCGGATCCGTTGAATTTGAAGAGAATCACACAATTATCTGTGTTGTTGGCGACTTCCGGACTGAGAGGACAGGTTCTGCTCCTGAAATATTTGAAGCACTCGATACAATTCCCCTGAAAATGATCGCTTATGGAGGAAGTTCATACAGTATTTCTCTGCTAATTGATACCAGAGATAAGATTGAAGCATTACGATTATTAAGTAAACATCTTTTCCCCAGTAAAAATGATAAGTAAAGAAACTGCAGCCAGATTCAAAGATCTTAAAACTCCGTTTTATTATTATGATCTTGATGTTTTGAATGATACCCTTAAACTTGTTAAGGAAGAATCATTAAGGACAGGATTCAGGGTTCACTATGCAGTTAAGGCAAATCCCAATCCCCGGCTGCTGGCATTAATTGCTTCGTTCGGTATCGGAGCCGACTGCGTGAGCTGGAATGAGATTGACAGAGCCCTGAAAGCAGGGATCAACCCGTCGGATATTGTTTTTGCCGGAGTGGGCAAGACCGATAATGATATAAGGAATGCACTTAAAAGCAAAATATTCTGTTTCAATTGTGAATCGATACCCGAAATAGAAGTTATTGATCAACTTGCCGGTGAAGAAAAAAGAGTTGCGGATATTGCCTTGCGGATAAATCCTTACATTGAAGCCTATACTCACAAGTATATAACCACCGGTATTGAAGAGAGTAAATTCGGGATTAATACGTGGGAACTTGAGGAGGTTCTTGAAACTCTGAAGACACTGAAAAATGTACGTCTTATGGGTATACATTTTCATATCGGTTCGCAGATCACAAAGATGCCTGTTTTCAGGAATCTGTGCACCAGGGTAAACGAGCTTCAGGAGTGGTTTGCTTTGCATAACATTGATCTGAAGATGATCAATGTTGGAGGAGGACTTGGCATCGATTATGAGAACCCCTCAATAATGCCGGGGTTCAGTGAATATTTCTCGCTTATAAGCGATTTCGTCAAGCTCCGTCCCGGGCAGGAACTCCATACCGAACCCGGCAGGTCCATTATCGGACAATGTGGTACTCTGATTTCCAAAGTTCTCTTTATCAAGAAAGGCAGCAAAACCCGGTTTGCGATTATTGATGCAGGGATGAACGATCTTATCCGGCCGGCCCTTTACCAGGCCCATCATAAGATTGAAAATCTTACTTCCGAAAAGCCAGTTCAAAGATATGATGTGGTAGGACCTGTTTGCGAATCTGCCGATGTCTTTGGTAAATTCATCGAGCTTCCCGGCACTGAGCGGGGTGATATAATAGCTATCAGGTCAGCCGGAGCTTATGGTGAAGCAATGGCCTCCAGATATAACCTCAGGGACCTGCCTGGTGTGGTTTTCTCAGATGAAATTAAGTAAAAACCGGCCCTTATTTACTGAAACTACCTGTTGAACAGGCCTATTCCATAAAGGAAAACCATAGCTATTGCGACCGGAGCAATAAATTTCAGTAAAAATATCAATAGCGGGATATATCCTGCCTTAAGGGTACCCCCATTGTTAAGCTCATTTCTGGTTTTTGCAGGACTAAAGAACCAGCCAATAAAGAGCACGATAAAAAGGCCTCCGAGAGGCAGCATAATATTTGATGTAAGGTATTCAAGTATGCCGAATATATTCTTTCCGCCTGCCTGAATGTTGCCGAGAGGTCCGAATGAATAAACAGTCACAACTCCCAGAACAGAAACAGCAATCGTTGAAGCGATTGTTGCGTTTCTCCTCGACATTTTAAGTTCTTCAGTCATATAGGCAACAATCACTTCGAGGACAGAGATTGTTGAAGTAATAGCCGCCAGAGCCAGCAGAATAAAGAAGAGCATCCCGAAAAGCTGACCCATTGGCATCTTGTCAAAGATCCCGGGCAGAACAATAAATACCAGTCCTGTGCCCGATGCCGGAGATCCCCCCAGTGCAAATACGGCAGGGAATATGGCTATCCCCGCCAGGACAGCCACTGTTGTATCAGCCAGAACTACGAACAATGATGACGCTGCCAGATTTTCGTTACTGCGTATATACGAACCGTACGTGATAAGTGTGCCCATCCCGATACTCAGAGAGAAAAATGCCTGTCCGAGCGCTTCAAGAATTACTTTAGGGGTTATCTTACTGAAATCGGGACTAAAAAGAAATCTGAGTCCCTTTTCAGCTCCATCAAGAGTTAATGACCTGATGCATAACATTATCAGAATAACAAACAGTGCCGGCATAAGAATCTTTGTATATTTTTCAATACCTTTTGTTACACCGGCTATAATTATCATGCCTGTCAATCCCATGAAGATCAGGAACCAAAGCAGTGGTCTGAAATTACCTGTAAGGAAATCGTCGTACATTACAATAAGCTCACTTTCGGTTTTACCTGACAGATTACCGGACAGTGTCTGATAAAAATATTCAAGGGTCCATCCTGCCACTGTTGTATAAAAAGCCAGTATCATAAATGCAGCTGCTACACCTGCAAGTCCGATGATATACCATGGTTTACCCGGAGCCAGCAACTTAAATGCCCCATATGGATTTTTTCTTGCGGCACGTCCGATTATAAACTCGGACGTCATAACTGGAATGCCTATGGCAAAGACTATTATAAGATATACGAAAAGAAAGGCTGCGCCTCCGTTCTCACCTGCGAGATAAGGGAATCTCCAAATGTTACCTAGTCCGATGGCCGAACCTGCAACAGCCGCGATTACTGCAAAACGATTTGTGAAATTTTCACGTCCGTCTCCTTGCTGGGTATCCATTGTTAATTAAATTTAGTCAGGATAAAACCTGTTATCCGTGATGTCTACTATATTTGTAAAAACATAGCCGAAGATAATAAACGAAATTCTTTTTTGATAAGGTTAAGTATTATTTTGAAGTTTCTTTTTCAATAAACACAACATAACGGGCAACCCAACCAAACAATCATAAATATGATCATGAGAAGAATTTTAATCGCCTTCATTATTATTTTTCTGGTATCATGCTCACCTTTAAGAAAATACAGCCAGTTACCCGAGGTCAGGGCATGGGAGTCTGAAATAGAAGAATTTGAAAAGCTCGACATTGCCAAATCATATCCTTCCGATGCTGTTTTATTTGCCGGCAGCTCCAGTATCAGGCTGTGGTCGACAATTAACAGCGACATGCTTCCCTATAATGTTATTCAGCGGGGATATGGTGGTGCCCGGTTAAGTGATTTTGCCGTAAACGCCGCAAGGATCATACATCCCCATCAATGCAGTGCGATTGTACTGTTCATCGCCAACGATATTACCGGAGAGGATAATGACAAAAGTCCAACCGAAGTGGCTAAGTTGTTCAGGAGTGTTCTGCTCACAATACGGAAAGAATTTCCAAAAACGCCTGTCTTCTGGATCGGCATTACCCCTACCCCTGCAAGATGGCACGTATGGCCCGAAATAGAACTGGCCAACCAGATGATCGAAAAAGTCTGCAGCGGATATTACAACACTTACTTTATTAAAACCGATACAGAATTTACAAATTCAAACGGACTTCCGAGAAAAGAGTTGTTTCTGGAGGATAATCTTCATCTTAATACTGATGGTTATGCCTTGTGGACAAAACTTATAAAGCAGGAGCTTAACAAAGTTCTCTTAAAACAATAACGATAATTACCTTAACCGTTTTAATAAATCTGAAATATGAAAAAACTTATGTTTTTACTGACATTTCTGGCAGCAACCTGTACCGGACTTACTGCCCAGGAAACTCCCGGGCCGGCAGCGGCGCCATCATCAACAGGAGGTTTTGGGGGTAATGCAATCTCTGCGCCTGTCGGACAAAGTGTACCTGTCACTTTTAACAATCCGGTGATCCCCGGCTTCTATTCAGATCCGAGCGTTTGCCGGGTTGGTGATGACTATTACCTTGTAAACAGCACTTTTGAGTATTTTCCGGGAGTTCCGGTATTCCACAGCAAAGACCTGGTCCACTGGAACCAGATTGGTCATTGCATAGAGAGGACCACGCAGCTTACAAAGGGTCTGAATATTTTTGCCACAACAATCCGGTATAACGACGGTACATTCTATATGATAACAACAAATGTGGGAGCGGGCGGCAATTTTTATGTGACAGCCAAAGATCCCGCCGGCCCCTGGTCAGATCCTGTCTGGATTGAAGCCCAGGGTATCGATCCGGATCTGTTCTTTGACGACGACGGAAAAGCATATGTTATATCTTCAACATTCGGATTGTATGAGATTGATATTAAAACCGGTAAGGCGCTGACTGAAATAAGGAAAGTTTATAACGGGACCGGTGGCCGTTATCCTGAAGGGCCGCATATCTACAAAAAAGATGGATTTTATTACCTGATGATAGCTGAGGGGGGAACAGAAGAAGCTCATTCTGAAACTATTGCCCGTAGTAAAAGCATCTGGGGCCCCTATAACACCAACCCGGCAAATCCAATCCTTGCCCATGCCAACGCGGCCGGACAGGGTAATCCGATCCAGGGAGTCGGACATGCAGACATCGTTCAGGCTGCAGATGGTTCGTGGTGGATTATGTTCCATGGTTATCGCAGTGTCGGAGGCGGGGTTCAACATACTCTCGGCAGGGAGACCTGCCTTGCACCGGTTTCGTGGCCTGAAAACGGATGGCCTGTTGTTAACGGAAACGGTACTTGTTCAGTAAACATGACATGTCCTGTTCTCCCACAGGTGCCTTTTCCTGCCAAACCCTCAAGGATTGATTTTGAAAGCGATAAAATGGGCCTGGAATGGAATTATGTGAGGTTTCCGGTTGTAGAGAATTACTCGTTAAACCAGCGTAAAGGCTACCTTCGTCTGAAAGGGTCGGAACTGACAATTGAGGATCGCAAATCGCCTTCTTTCATTGGCAGAAGGCTTCAGGATATGTATTTCACCGCAACGACACAACTTGATTTCACTCCAAAAAGGCCGAATGAGGAAGCCGGAATGATTCTACTTAATAATGGTGTACACTTTGATCTTATGATAAAACAGACCGGAAGTAAAAGGGTGGCTGTAGCCAGGTTGCGCTTCGGATCGGTAGTCCATGAATCGAAGGAGGTCGTGCTAAAGCCCGGACCTGTAACACTAAGGATATCCGGCGAACGCACTACATTTTCTTTCGCGTGTTCACAGGACAACAAGACCTTTACCGATCTCATAAGCGTCGATTCAAAATTCCTCAGCTCCGAAACAGCTGGAGGATTCACAGGTGTATATGTCGGATTCTATGCTACCGGAAACGGGAAACCATCATCATCCCCTGCTGATTATGACTGGTTCGAATATGTAGTGAATGAACCAAAAGCCGTAAATAGCCGTCAGGGCGGATTTTAACAGACACAATGGGGATAACGGGAAGAGTATTGAACCATAACTAAAAAAAAGGCTACAACCTGTAAGCAGGTATGGTAGCCTTTTTAGTTGTAAATTGCAGAATCTTAAACCTTTATCTTACTTTTACACTTTTTTCATAAAGTTCCTTCCAGCCCGCTGTGTCAGGTCCTTCAGGAGACAACAATTTATTGTCGGCTCTTCTTTCAATCTTTCTTATTATTATATTTCTTCCGCTTCGCCCCTCTCCTTTACCATGATCGACATAATCCACATAAGCGACGAACCTGTTTATCCTGTTTGGAAGTACCTCGGGAGTCCTGACAAATCCGGGATCTTCATTTTTAAGAGAATAGTTATCATGAAACTCCTCCCATACGTCAACATACCAGACATAGGGTCCGAGCCCTGAAAAAACAATAAATCCATCCTGATCAGTTAACCCTTCAGACTCCATATTTGTCTCGTCCTCCCAGTCGGGAAGTGACGGATAGAGCCTTACGCTTGCCCCTTCAACCGGATATTCATCATAAAATTCAACGACTTCTATCTCGAGGAGAGTGGGAATATTAACAACGATTGTCATGTATGCTTCGTCGGTAAGACCATTATCGGACCAAACCTTAAGCGCTACCTCAAATGCTCCGGATGCATTGAAAGAATGCACCGGATTAGCTTCGTCCGAACCATAACCATCTCCGAAGTCCCATTCAAACCTCACGGCATTTTCTGATCCATTATCAAAATATACATCCTCTCCCACCACCGGATCACCGGGAGTAGCCGAGAAATATGCGTCAGGGTCCGATTCACAGGAGAATAACAGAAGCGACAGGAACAGGGATATATAAACGATCTTTTTCATTTTCCTTTGTATTAGTTGATATATTACCTTTTCAAAATGTGTGCCACATATTAAAGTCGCCCGATCATTAAAAATGCTGCATCTTCGTGGAAAAAAATTTTTACCGCCCATTCAGCATTTCCGCAACAATAGATTTATGCCGGTTACCCAATTTTACGGTAAAAGTCAGTCCGGCCAGTCATTTGTTAACAACTGCGAGGTGTAAAATATCATAAGGAATTCATTACAGGCTTAAAAGCATTCAAAAATTATAATTATCTTTGCACTCCTATAAAAAGGAGCCTTTACTCATGATTACAATAACATTCCCTGATGGATCCTCAAAGGAATATGAAAGCGGGATCACCAGTCTGGAAATAGCTGAAAAGATAAGTCCCAGGCTGGCAAAAGAGGTATTTGCTGCAACTGTTAATGGTGAGATACGTGATCTCACACGGCCGATAACCGAAGATGCTGTAATAAAACTGCATAAATGGGACGATGATGAAGCCAAACATGCGTTCTGGCACTCTTCAGCACATCTGATGGCTGAAGCCCTTGAATCTCTGTATCCCGGTATTAAATTCGGAATAGGTCCGGCAATAGAGAACGGCTTTTATTATGATGTGGATCCGGGTGACGACCAGGTTATAACAGAGGCTGACCTTCAGAAAATTGAGAACAGGATGAAAGAGCTGGCTGCCGCGAATCTCGTATATACGAGGAGAGATGTCAGCAAAAAGGAAGCGATGGATTTTTTCTCTGCCAAGGGGGATGAATATAAGACAGAACTTATCTCCGAACTCACCGACGGAACAATCTCTTTATACACTCAGGGTAACTTTACTGATCTTTGCCGTGGGCCGCACCTCCCTTCCACTGAACCGATTAAGGCTATCAGGCTTCTGAGTCTGGCCGGGGCCTACTGGCGTGGAGATGAAAAGCACAAGATGCTGACCAGGATCTACGGCATTACCTATCCCAGACAGAAGATGCTTGATGATTATCTTCTGTTCCTGGAAGAGGCTAAGAGAAGAGACCATCGTAAAATAGGCAGGGAACTGGAACTCTTTACTTTTTCACCAAAAGTAGGTATGGGATTACCTCTCTGGATGCCAAAGGGTTCGGATGTACGGCAGGCGCTTATTACATTTCTTACCGGAGTACTCCGGAAAAGAGGTTATAAAATCGTTACAACACCGCATATCGGGAACGTCAACCTCTACAAGACATCGGGTCACTTTGAGAAATATGGGGCTGATTCCTTTCAGCCCATTTCGACTCCTCAGGAAGGTGAACAGTTTATGCTTAAACCGATGAATTGTCCGCATCATTGTGAAATTTACAATGCCACACCGCATTCATACAAGGACCTCCCGCTAAGGATGGCTGAATTCGGGACAGTTTACAGATATGAACAGAGTGGTGAACTTCACGGGCTTACAAGGGTCAGAAGTTTTACACAGGACGATGCTCACCATTTCTGCAGGCACGACCAGCTGCGGGATGAGTTCAAGAGTATTATCGACCTGATATTATATGTGTTTAAAATATTAAATTTCAACGAGTTTTCGGCTCAGATATCTCTCAGGGATCCTGATAACAAACAGAAATATATCGGATCTGATGAAAACTGGGAGAGAGCTGAACAGGATATCATTGAAGCCGCAGGTGAAAAGAACCTTATAACTACTGTTGTTCCGGGAGAAGCTGCATTCTATGGCCCTAAGCTTGATTTTATGGTTAAAGATGCTATCGGGAGAAAATGGCAGCTTGGCACAATACAGGTCGATTATAACCTTCCTGAGAGGTTTGAACTTACTTACAACGGAAGTGACAACCAGAAGCACAGGCCCGTAATGATCCACAGGACCATATTCGGTTCGCTCGAAAGATTTGTTGCCGTTCTCATTGAAAATACAGCAGGTAAGTTTCCTCTCTGGCTCGCTCCTGAAAAAGCCGTACTCCTGCCTATCAGTGAAAAATTCAATGATTATGCATTAAAAGTTTTGGAAATTCTAAATAATTCCGATATTTGCACACTGATTGACGACAGGAGTGAAAAGATAGGTAAAAAGATCAGGGATAATGAATTAAAGAGGATTCCCTATCTTCTTATAATAGGTGAAAAAGAGGTTGAGAACGGAACAATTGCTGTCAGAAAGCAGGGCGAAGGAGATCAGGGAGGTATGAGAGTTGAAGAATTTATAAATTTCATTAAATCTGAAATAGCAAAAGAGATTGCATTTTAAGTGAAATTGTGTAAATGAATTCAGTATTAACAAAAATTAGGAGGAAATAGCTATAACCGGACCAATAAGGCGCAGCCCAGGCAGGATTACCCAGCCGGCTCACAAAATTAACAACAGGATCATTGCTAAGGTGGTCAGAGTTGTCGGTGATGAAATAGAAACAGAAGTGATGAGTATTCAGGATGCCCTCAGACTGGCAGATAAACTGGAGCTTGATCTTGTTGAAATTTCTCCGAATGCCGATCCCCCGGTATGTAAGATAGTTGATTATCAGAAGTTTCTTTACCAGCAGAAGAAGAAGCAGAAAGAGATTAAGGCAAAAGCTGCCAAGATTGTTGTGAAGGAGATCCGATTTGGTCCGAATACTGATGATCACGATTACAATTTTAAGCTCAAGCACGCGATGAAGTTCCTGGAAGAGGGAGCAAAAGTGAGAGCTTATGTGTTCTTTAAGGGACGTTCGATTCTTTTCAAGGAACATGGTGAAGTATTGCTGCTTCGCTTTGCGAACGACCTCGAAGAGTATGGTAAAGTGGAACAGCTGCCACGCCTCGAAGGGAAAAGAATGATAATATCATTCTCTCCGAAAAAGAAGAAATAGTTACTTAACAAATATTTTAATACAGGAAAATGCCAAAAATGAAAACCAATCCGGGAGCGAAGAAGAGATTCACTCTGACCGGTACAGGAAAAATCAAACGTAAGCATGCATTTAAAAGTCATATCCTGACAAAGAAATCGACCAAAAGGAAAAGAAATCTTTCGTATTTCGGACAGGTGAACAAAGCTGATGAGAAAAACGTCAAACTTCTCCTTGCCAGCAAATAGTGCTTAACAGTTTGAAAAAATAACAATAGTATTAACAGAATGAACAGCAAAGAAGAGTCCTTAAATGGAACGCTGCCATTCAAAAAAAATGAGTTATGCCAAGATCAGTAAATGCAGTAGCATCAAGAGCCAGAAGAAAAAAGGTTCTTAAGCAGACAAAAGGAAATTTTCTTTCAAGAAGAAACGTAATAACAGTTGCAAAAAATACCCTCGACAAAGGATTAGGGTATGCATACCGCGACAGGAAGAAGAAAAAGGGCGCTTTCAGATCCCTCTGGATCCAGAGGATCAATGCAGGGGTTCGTCAGTATGACATGAGCTACTCGGAATTCATCGGTAAAATTGAGAAGAAGGGGATCACTCTTAACAGGAAAACCCTTGCAGACCTTGCAATGAATCATCCGGACGCTTTTAAAGCTATTGTTGAAAAAGTAAAATAACTTCTTCAATCATAAAACAGAGAGGCCGCCCCGATCTTAATGTGATCCGGGTACAATTCGCCCTCTGACAACAAAAAGACCTGTGTCAACTTAAAGGCTGACACAGGTTTCTTATTTTTTGGACAGGGAGGGGGATTGCAAAACCTGTTCCGGGAGCCCTCGGGAACCCTCCGATGAGTACTGTCTATGGTTTACAGTGCATTATCCCTTTTTCAAAACTACATAAGCCAATGGGAATCTGCCTTCAATATTCAACGCTTTTTTAATAAGCAGGCCATTGTCTGTCAATATATTTTTAAAACCATCTATGCTCCACTTGTTGATAATCCTGAATCCAAAAAAAATTCTTCCAACAGTATCAATAATCCTGCTTTTAATATTTTCTCCAACGCAAAATGTCGGGACTATAAAAACTCCACTATCCTTCATTACCCGTTTGACCTCATTTAAAGGTTTAACAGGATCATGAAGCAAGTGTAACAAATTGGATGCTATTACTATATCGAAGCTTTTATCAGCGAAAGTCAAATTATATGAATCCTGAATCCGGAAATCAATGTTTTTGATTTTTGTTTCTTCCTGCTTTTGCTTTGCGATACGAATCATCTCTGAAGATATATCTGTTGCAATAATCGATGATACTTTTGAGCAAATGGAAAAAGATATTATTCCGGTACCTGTCCCTATCTCAAGCACACGGTCATTCGGTTTGAGCTCTGTATCAACGTTTTCAAGAATTGAGCTGTAAGTTTTACAAAACATATCATTTATGAATGAATCATAATTGCCTGCCAGCTTATCCCAAAGTTTCTTTTCCTTTTCCTGTCTGTTATCCATGTTATTATTGTATTTCTTGCAGTTTTTTTTCATAGTACCTGAGGTGAGTTTGTCTGATAACCTTTTTCCACCAAAAGCTCCTGGTCAATTATAACGATTTAAGCGATGGCTTTATTAATTCAGAATCAGACAAATCTCTATCATTTGCCTCATTTTGCATTATATACAAAGAACGGTCCTCAATGTCTGAAATATTCTCAATAGACTATTTCACATTGGCTTCAAATTCCTGTTAAGTCTGTCGATAATCTTTTCCAGCCGAACCTGGCGGCCTTTATCAGATTTGGTATCAAGATAAAATCCGGTATATGTCCGCTGTACCGAATGCGACATAGTCAGCAAATTGGTATAAGCAGGCTCATATGGCTGAATAATTTCAAAAAATATCTGTATTTGCTCATCATTAATAAGGTTACGTTTAGCATTATCCCATGAACCGTTTTTCATGGCGCAATCTACGGCTTCCAGTCCCTGCTGAGTCATTAAACCCTTTTCCATAAGGGTTTGTGCCAGCTCTTTGTTTTTAACAGACCATTTGCTTTTTGGCAGGCGTCGCGCAAAATACTTTTTATAGGTATTATCGTCAAGGGACTGTAATTGTCCGTCTATCCATCCGTGACAAAGTGCCTCTTCCAACGCATCACCAGCAGAGATTGTGACAAATTTCCCCTTTTTATCAAAGAGTAACCAGATACCGCCGCTCTCTTTCCCATATTTGCCAAGCCATTCCCGAAAGGCTTGTCTATCAGCGAATGTCAATATTTTATCCATAAACAATCAAAAAGCTGTGAAAGTGCATTTAATCAATTGAAGGTTTGTACCAGGGATTTATCTTTTCGAATTTACCCATTTTTTACCTTTCCCCGCACTCGTTATACAACTCTGTTATCTTGTCACACCCGTCAAGCTGCCTTTTATGGACAGGGCCGGAACAAGTGAGGCCCTTCGGATAAAGGTCGGGACATGGAGCGGTTGCCCGGTTCAATAACACCGTCCACGTCAGAGCTTCTTTTTGTTAGTTTTATTATAAAAGTCAATCAGATTATTTAACTGAGTAATAAAAAGGAAAGTAAACAGAATTTGAAATGGTATTGTGAATTTATATAGACTCAAGCCGAAGACAGGTTCCTGAAATTCTGGTAAAAGAATCGAAATAGTTATTCCAAAAAATGATCCGGACAGGAAGAATATCCATGAAAGCCTGAAATCTCTTTTAATAATATTCCTTCTTTTCTGATTTGATTCGACAACTCGCATAACATTGTCATCAAAATCAGGAAAAGGAAAAGTTAAATTACTTTTTGACATTACTTCATTAAAAAATGCCTCTTCACTCTTTTCTTCTTTCATTCTTATAACGCCTTATTATCAAGTTTAAAAATATCTATCAGGACTTGCTTTAATCTGATTCTGGCTCGATATAATGTTACTTTAATATCTGATACTGACCAGCCAGTTATTTCCCGCACCTCCTCAATACTATTTTGCTCAAGGTAGAATAATCTTAGAATCAAACATTCCTTAGCCGGCAGTTGTTTAAGAGCTTCATTGATATAGAACTTCTGATCATCTTCCTCAAGTTTAAAAACCGGATTCAGATTTTCAATTGAATAGTCCGGGGGATTGTCTTTAAAATCAATTATTTCAGCCTTCCGTTTTTTTAATTTTTTAAATGATTCATTTATGACGATCTTGTTTAACCATGTACTGAATTTTGAGTTCAGTCTGAAAGAATTGAGATTATTAAAGGCATTAACAAATGCAATCTGAAGTACTTCTTCGGCATCATATTCATTTTTAATAATAGACATGGCAATTGAATATGCCATGTCCTTATATTTTGAAATTAAAAATCTATATGCTTCAGAATCCCCATCCAGGATTCTTTGAATATATATTTCATCCATTAGTTTCTGCCATTATCCTTTTTACTGATCGAATTTGCAAGTATCATGGAAGCACCTGCAAATAAAAGGATAATGGCAAATGCCATCGTGGCTCCAATGCTTGCAAATCTATCGAGTATTCCCACCAGAAATAAGGATAATGAGATTCCTACAACGATAATACCAGATTTTAATAAAGAAAACCGGGTTGAATTTTTAAAATTCGTATCGTCTGTGTTGATACCTTTCTCAATTAAAAATTGTCTGTCTTTAGTTTTTGCTCTGTTAACAAAGAACCAGGCAAGGAATAGAAGAGTTGTAATAATAGTTCCAATGACTATTAGAATAATGATAAACTCGGCGTAACCCAGATTACTACTCATGGCATTTATGTATTAGTTTCTCCCATTAGATACTTCAAGTCAAAGATAGGTTACAAGCTATTATAATCTATAGTCTCTTCTTCCCTAACCACCATCTGATCAAAATATTACCCCAACCTGAAAATACATATGCAATTCCCATTGCCGGCAAAGGGATTCACTTTAACCAGGGCTCCATTAACGGGTGCTGCGCACCGCATGAAGCCCTATTTATTAGCACACCTGAAAGTTATAAAATTGTTTTGATGTAAAAGTTTTAATAGTTGGAGTCTGTTATTTCTATTTGTTTTGTGAAATATTTAACAATTGTAATCATTTCTGTAACAAATTATTAAGAGTATCCGTTTTAGCTTTGTTTAAAATTAATTTAACCGTGATAATATGAAAGTCCTTAGTAGAACAATTTTCAGCATTCTCTTCGCAGGTCTCTGTATGAGCTCTTCATCACAAAGTATTGGCAGACATTCCATCGGGTTGCAACTTAATCCTTACATTGACGAATCTTTATTCACCAATACTTTTATTAAACCTGTTTATGCTTTTAGATATACTCTGGGAATAAATGAACATATAACAATAGGCCCGGAATTATCTGGTTTTCATACCAAAGCACATGTCAACGATTATTCCTTTGGTAGTTTTAATGCCGGAGGTTTTTTTCGTTATTCATTTTTACCGGTATCAAGGATTAAACCATTCGTTGAGTTAAGCTCCTACTATACCAATCATTATTGGAAGAATGGTCCGGAAGACTCTTTCCCCGGAGTAGAACCTAATGGAAGTATAAGTTCTGTTTCAGGATATATTGCCCCTGGAATATCATTGTTTAGTAAGTCAGGAAAAGTCAGCCTGGACCTATTCTATAAATTCTCCAACAAGACCTTTGTAAATGCTAAGCAATCTGTTTTGTCATATAGATTAAACTTTAAATTCTAAATTAAATACTCTTTACTCTCCAATATTTTGTTTTAATCCGGACCATATCCTGATATATTGCAGTCCGAAGGAATAGTCGGATGCAATTAGCACACACGTGGATTATTATGAAGAAATTTTTTCACGAATTTTCGGAATGGAGCAGGCGTTTTCTCATTAAGGCTGACAGGTGTCTGCAGAGGGATTTACTTCAACCGGTGGCTGCACCACCGTCTGTAACTTTATGTTTTATGCTTAGACCTGTTTTAATTGTCATGATGATGCAGTCCCGATGTTTACGAAGCTGTCCGGAGAGGGAAGAACTTAATTACAGGCTGTCAGCGTTGAGTAATTTTCTGGTTTTCATCAATCCATAAATAATAAATCCAATTCCCACGACAAGGTAAGGAAGACTTAAAAGTTGTCCCATATTGAATGTCATTCCATCTTCAAATCCAACCTGGTCCTCCTTTACAAATTCTATAAAAAATCTTGCTGTAAAAAATAAAACAGACCCAAGCCCAAAGAAAAATCCGTTTTTAAGTCTATCTCTCTCTTTTTTGTAAAGAATCATCATTATCGTAAAAATGATAAAATAAGAGATCGCCTCATACAATTGAGCCGGATGTCTGGGTATGTTATCTACCCGCTCAAAAATCACACACCAGGGTTGTGTTGAAGGAATGCCGATAATTTCAGAATTCATAAAGTTCCCAAGTCTGATAAATCCAAAGCTCAACCCTGCAACAACCGCAATCAAATCAATAGTGTCAGTCATTGGGTGTTTCGTCTTACGGGAATAGAAATATAACGCAATGAGTAAACCTAGTACACCACCATGACTTGCCAATCCCTGATATCCGGTAAACTTTATTCCACCATCAGGAGGAAAAGTTATTGGCAGGATCATCTCCAGAGGATGTGCAAAATAATATGAAGGTTCATAGAACAAACAGTGCCCTAATCTTGCGCCAGCAAAAATTCCTGTTATTCCGTATAAGGTGAGCTTTTCCAAATGTTCTTGTGGAATATTTTCTCTTCTGAAAATCCATCCCAAAATATATATACAAAGGATTAATCCAGTTACGAACAGAAGACCATAGTATCTGATTGAAATCCCAAAAACATTAATAATTTCCGGGTCGACATTCCAACTAATGTAATTTGGACTCATAATCTCATAATGTAAAGCTAAAGTATGAATATTTTCTCGTCGATATCAGCATTCCAACATTTTCCAACAAATCCCAATAATTGTTGGATTTTATTGAAATAGTCTGAAGATGTGTGTTATTTTCCGGTTATGCGGGAGAAGCTCTGCAGGATCACGGCTTTAGTCATTGTTTTAAGCCGGGGTCTACGTTAGTATATCTGTGAACAATTCGCAGGATTGACATCACACTCTTTACGGCAACGCTTTCAGCGCCTGACGGGTGTTAACTGCACCGGAGTCTGTTTTTGCCTGACGATTAATTAATTGTTAAAATCAACGGAGAAATGTCGTGGATTGTATTATCAGGAGCCATAGCTTTTATATCCTTAAATATGATATTATGACCCGATTGTGAACTGGAAATTAATGATTTCATTTCTTCGGTCAGTTTATTTCCTGTAGTGGATATTTCCTGATTTGAACCGTTCCCGGAATATAAAAAGCTGAAACTCTTTATTTCAAATTTCAGATCCCACAGAAAATCCTTTAATTCAGTTTCAATTGCTCCGGTATTTATTACTTCATTTTTCGATACTGCACCATTTCCTACACCTGCTATAACGGCATGAGGAACAGGAAGAGTCTTAACTCTGAATGTTTTTTCAGTGACTTTCTGATTATTGACTAACACGGTAAGTATCACAGATTCAGTAGCATTTGAAGGGTTTATCTCCCATCCATTAGTTGTTTTGTTAATTGAACCATTTGTGATGGTTGCCGTAACTTTATCTGATGTGACACCTGGCACTGCGATCTGAACCGGATTAGAAATGCCAATGTAAAGTACATTCATTTCAGGTAATGCTACTACTGCGTCTTTCCCATTTTCCTGGGCAGACACAGAAACTGAAAGCATTACCATCAAAAAAAGCAGATAATGTGATTTCATTTGTTCCGTTTTTAAGTAGATAATATCTTAAGTTTAGTTAAAAAATTATTTCGTCAGGCGCCGGAGTGGATTAAAACTGTCATGGGTGATCGAACTTATCATGAGAGTAGATTCATTTGTTTTATATTCACCAGACTTTTGGAATCAGCTTATATGGGGTTTTGAGAGTATATTCTTTATAACCAGTCAATTCGATAATCAGAGTTTTGTCTTCAAGATATGTACGGATCACGATTACCAGAACTGAAAAAATCACTGGAATTATACTCCATAGTGAACCAAAAAGAAATGGAAATCCGAGGGTCGAAATTATCATTCCAAAATATCCGGGATGACGAATTATTTTATAAAGTCCTGTATCACAAACCGTATGACCCCTGTTTGTTTGAATCCGAACTACGGTTGAAAAAAATTTATTTTGCCTTTTTGCAATAAGAAACAGGGAATGTCCAAAAAGAGTTAGTATTATCGCTAAGATGTAAAGGCTCCAATGAATGGTTGGTGACCAATGAAATCGTCCTGAATCCAGACCTGAAACTATTAGCATTATTAAATAAACAGGAACAGATATACTTAATAAGTATTTATCCCATTTTTTTATCCCCTCCCCAGGTTTAAGGCGTTCTCTCATCAACTCAGTATTTCCCATTGAGGCAAGAACAGTCATCAGTGTCATTAATATATTCAATGAAACATAAAGCCAACCCTGCCAATAATCAATGCGACCTGCACTGATAAATACAGTCAGAAAAAAGAAAACCGAAACACCAAGGGTTTTTAAAATAAGTTGAGTTGTTTTCAAAGAAGTATGAAATCAAAGTTAATTATTGTCAATTAAATTTGTTCGACTTATAACGAAACACCAATGAATGAATGTAACAAAATATACACCCTCAGCTAATTCAATATCTTCTTGCCGATCTGTTTTACCGGAATAATTTTCCCATCAGTTTAAAACATTTGAAAATCTGTGTATTCTCCTGATAAAAACAGAATTTATTTATTTGAACTTGCGTCAATAACGGCCTTGAATGCCGGCTTGGGATTCAACTGGCCATCAAACAAAAGTGCATCCTGTCCCCTGCGCCACGACCTGGTATCGCTAAGGCCCCAGAAGGTTACGCGGTCAATCACATCTGAATGACGCATGAAAATTTCGAACAACTTTTTGTATACCTCAGCCTGCTTCTGATAGTTCTCTGCCGGGATGGTTCTATCGCCCTGACGTACACCAAAAGCGCCACTATTACTACCTGTTGCTGTCACGTCCAGTTCTGTAATAGAAACCTTCAGTCCCAGAGACGCGTAATTCTCGATAGCTTTTTCAACGTCAGCAAGGTTAGTGTCCAGGTGCCAATGTCCCTGAATTCCCACACCGGTAATCGGAGCACCTTCTGCAATGAGACGCTTGAGAAGTAACATGGAACTGGCGTGTTTGCCTTTGTTTTCAACTGCGCCCTGCTCGATGTTGTAGTCGTTGTAGTATAGCTGAGCGTCAGGATCAGCTTCATGTGCCCACTTGAAAGCCAGGTTCAAAACATCGGGCCCGACGGCCTTATACCAACTGAAAGTCCGAAGATTTTCTGTCGTACCGTCACCGCCGTCGGCAATCGATTCATTAAATACATCCCATCCGGTAATACGCCCTTTGTATCGTCCAACCACAGTCATGATATGGTTTTTCAGACGTTCCAGAACGACTTCACGGCTTGCCTGCGGGCCTGTATTACCGCGACCCCCAAAACCTGCCATGTTGGGGCGTGGAGCATTAGGATCCGGTGCTGTTGCAGGAGGAGTTGCAGGAGGAGTTGCAGGCTGTGCTGCAGGTTGCGATGCTTCTCCGGTCGCCGGATTCTTTTCCTGGAAGAACCAGGGTCCCGACTGAGAATGCCAGGCTAAGGTATGTCCCCAAACCTTTAAACCATTCTTCTGACACCACTCAACCATTGCATCGGTGGTTACAAAGTTGTACGTATCCTCCGAAGGATGGATTGGCTGCGGTTTCATGCAATTTTCCGGGGTAACGATGTCGTATTGCATTTTAATATTTGCCGACTCGGCCTCGGAAATCGATGACAGATCATTTGCAGCTCCTATAAGGAATTTCCCGGCGTATGCCTCTTTTAACGTCTTTTGGGGTGCCGTTTTGGTATTGTCCTGACCGTATGCAGAGACAGCTATTGCCACAATCAGGAAGAAGCTTAGTAATCAAATTTCTGTTGATCATAATTTATTTTCTTTAGGTTATTTTATAAATATTTTTCAGCTTAAATATACTGATTTCAATCTTAAAAATTTGTTTTATTAAGCATTTAATGAAAACCGAAGTATGCTAAATAGTCAACTTCGATCATTTTTATAGCGCTCCATTAATTTCTGAAAATGGCATATGATAGTTCCGCGAAGCAGGTTCCCGGTCTCATGCGGATAAGTTCTTCCCTCACCACTTTCTGATCAGAAACATTATCCCAACCAGAAAATACGCATTCAATCCCCATTCCCGGCATAGGAATTTACTTCAACCTGGGCTCCCTTACCGGGTCGTACACATCGGTTGATACACTATGCATTAGGACTGGTTGACATTCCCCTTCACTTTATCTCAACGTTCAATATCATGATACAGTGACAGTTAAAACAATATCTCATAAAAAATCGAAAAATTATATGGTTAATTAATTTAACTAGATTATATTTGTGCCTATATAATTTAATTAACAACTGAAATATGGAAAATATTAACCTGACACCGGAAGAGAGCTTTGGTATTATCAATAAAGCCATTGCAAATTTTAAGATTAATTATAGGGAAAGTTCAAAAGTCTTTTTGCTCTGGGGCTGGATATTAACTCTTACCAGCATTACTAATTTCATCATCCTGAAGTTCGTACACAGCACGGAACCGTGGGTACTTAAAGGATATGCTATCCTTGGATGTTGGGTTGTGTTTATTTTAATCGGATTCATAATCATGTATTTTATGGTCCGGAAAATGAATAGGGATAAGAAGGTACACAGCCATATTGATAAGTTTATAGATTATCTGTGGTGGGTAACCGCACCTTCATTTTTTATTGCAGCATTTATCTGTATTAAATCAGGAATAGCCCCGCCACCTCTGATGTTATTGGTCGCTGGCATAGCTACCACAACCACCGCACTGGTTATAAAGTTCAGACCCTTGATTATTGGAGGTATGTCATTTTTTGTATTCAGTATTGCTACAACCTTTGTGACAAATGAATACCTGGCATTAGTTGTTGGTGCAGCAATAATTTGCGGTTATCTGATTCCCGGATATTTATTAAAGGCAGCAAAAGAATAGGGCCATGTACAACGATTTAGATCCTCTGTTACACTCGCAATTGCGGTTGGCGATCATCTCTATGCTTATTTACTCCGAGAAAGTTGAGTTTGCGCATATTAAAGAAGAAACAAAGGCCGCTTCCGGTAATATCAGTATACAGATAAAGAATCTGCAGGAAGCAGGATATATTAAAGTTGAAAAAACCTTTAAAAATAATTATCCAAAAACCTTTGTGTCAATTACTGATAAAGGAGTTAAGGCATTTGAATCTTATGTAAATGATCTTAAAAAGTATATTAATCCCAAAAAGTAAAGACTGGATCAATAGTGTAAGCACTTATGCAATTTTTGGATAAAGTGCTGACCCTGGAGAATTACAAATTTGCTTACACCATTGGTTTATTATCAGAGCAATTATATTGTAATACGACGCCAACAAAAATCAGGAATAACCTGTATATTATGAATCTGTTCATTAATTGCCCAGATGGTTAGATTTTTTCTGAAAGTAAGAAACGCAACCGCCCCGTCAGTCACAACAGATAAAGCAACCTCAATAACAACTAACTTTCTATTGCTCTACTTATTGCCTGATATACAACTTCACAAATCAAACACAAGTTAAATAATATCCCGTACTGCTACGTCGGAGTCTACCTGATCTTCATGAAAAGCCTGCCGAACCGTATCTTCTTCAGACCCGTGGCCTCTTTATCGATCGAGAGCCATATAAACTTTGGTTTTCCGACGATATGATCCTCAGGAACAAAACCCCAGTATCTTGAGTCTGCCGAATTATGGCGGTTGTCCCCCATCATCCAGTAATAATTCATTTTGAAAGTATAGCTGTCCGCCGGTTTGTCATTAATATATATGGTGCTTCCCTCAACCCTCAGATCATTTTCCTCATAAACATCAATAATTCTTTCATACAGACATAAATTTGATGTGTCAAGTTTCACCGTCGCACCTTTTTCAGGTATCCATATGGGGCCAAAGTTGTCTTCGTTCCATCGCAGCGATGACTTATAGGGAAAAATATGAGCTGCGTATTCACCCTGCCTTGCATAAACAGGCGACACCTCGGCTACATTTGCAAACTTCGAGATGGCATTTGCACTCTCCTTTGTCAGCGGAAGCAAATAAGCAGAACCTGAAACCATAGCCTGATCAGATTTCGCCACATTAAGCCTCTCAAATGCCTTCGGATTTATTGTTGTACCATTGGTACCGACAACATAGGTTGTCTGTTGCGTACTATTTTCAGGAACCAGCTTGCCATTGACATAAACTGAGCCGGTCCTGATAAGGACAGAGTCTCCGGCAATGCCAATACATCTTTTTACATAATTATCTCTCCGGTCAACCGGTCTGTAGATTACATTGTACCTGTCCCATATTTCTTTTCTTGCCTCTTTGTAGTAATACTCCGGCGATGACTGCTTCCTGCCACCGTCACTGTCCCTTGACTGCAGATCACTGGCACTCCTTCTCACAATTTCGTAATAACTCGTGACCTGATCCTCAACCACAACCGTATCTCCGGCAGGAAAATTAAAGACTATCGCATCATTATTCCTTACTTCTCCGAAACCTGCAAGTCTTTTATAAGGCCATTTAATAATGTCTGTCCACGATTTTCCCTTTGTAATTGGCATAGTATGCTGGGTAAACGGGAAAGCAACGGGAGTATTCGGCATTCTTGGTCCGTAAGCTATCTTGCTGACAAACAGATGGTCGCCTATCAGTAACGATTTTTCCATCGACCCTGTCGGTATCCGGTAGTTCTGAAACAGGAAAATATTTATCAGAGTCACGGCAATAACAGCAAAAATCAATGCATCAAGCCATTCAACAAATGCATTGTTATCGCCATTCCTTTTTTTCCAGAATGCCCAGTTGACTTTTTCTGAAATATAAATATCGTAGACGATTGCCAACCCGATCAGCAACCAGTAGTTACCTATCCAGATTACTACAAGGATGTATAAAATTGCAGCTGCAGCGAAACTGATATTCTTAGCTGTTAAAAATCTTGTCATGTACTATAATTATTTATAAGGTAGTAAAAGTAAACATTATTATCAGATTATCAGATTATCAGATTCCCAGCACATCATTCATTGTGAAGATCCCTTTCCTGCCGTTTATGAATTCAGCTGCGACAACTGCTCCAAGGGCAAGGCCCCTGCGACTTTTAGATTCATGCCTGAGGGTCAGCGTATCGACGTCAGAATCCCATTCCACAATATGTATTCCCGGGACATTACCCTCACGTACTGCGTTAATGGGTATAAAAGAACTCCCCGCGCCGCTATCCATGGTCCATCCCTCATAGCCGCCATGATTGCCGGTGATCCCCGATGCCAGGGTTATTGCAGTACCACTGGGAGCATCAAGTTTCCTGGTATGATGGATCTCCTCTATTCCAACACTATACCCGTTGAACTTAGACATTAGTCTGGCCAGCTCGGAGTTTATGCGAAACAGTATGTTTATCCCTATGCTGAAATTTGTAGAATGAATAAATGAAGTCTGATTTTCTTTGCAGGCAGCCACGGCTTTGTCATAATTTTCAAGCCAGCCGGTGGTACCTGATACAACTGCAACCTTTGCACTTAAACACTTCATAATATTTTCAAATGCAGCTTCAGGCAATGAAAACTCAATAACAACATCTATACCCCTGAGATTTTCCTCGTTCAGATCGGAAGTATTATCCTTGTCAATCACAAGCTTTACATTATGCTCCCTTTGGACAGCAATTGCTTCAATCTCGTGGCCCATCCTGCCATAACCTATAAGTGCTATATTCATATTTCCGGTTTTCTGCGAATTTATCTCTTTTGAAAGATGATACAACATAAGAATTAATTAAAATTCTTAACAAGAAGTTAAATTATGGGAAAAACAGAGCTCTTATGATATTTCCTCTTAATGGGGATCCAGCAGGGATGTCATGATTTTCAGAGCCTCCTCCCTGCTGCTGCCACAAAAATCAGGATCCGGTTTAAAATCATTGCAAACTGCGGGCCTTGAGGGATCACCATATAAAAGACATCTGTAATCATCATCCAGATGAATGCACCTCATACCCTCCGGCTTGCCGTCGGGCATCCCGGGTATCGGGGATGAAATTGACAGGGCAATACAGCATACTCCGCAACCAGTTCTGCATTCCATGGGATAAAGATAAAAGATAAAAGAAAAAAGACAAAAGACAAAGGGTTGGGACGGGGTGCGGGGTGCGGGGGCAGAGGGTGAAAAAAGGCGTGAGGCGTTAGGGTGTTGAGGAGCGAAGCGACTCAATCCCGAGAACTCGGGAAGGCGTGAGGGTGTTGAGACACGAGGTGACTAAATCCCGAGAACTCGGGAAGGCGTGAGGAAAAAGGCGTGAGGGGCGTAGAAGGCGTGAGTTCCAAAGTTCCAGAGTTCCAAAGTTCCAAAGTTTCAAAGTTTCAATGTCGAAGAACTACCTTTACATGGATAACCCTGGAACCCTGGAACATTGGAACATTGGAACCCTGGAACATTGGAACATTGGAACCCTGGAACATTGGAACCCTGGAACCCTGGAACATTGGAACCCTGGAACATTGGAACATTGGAACCCTGGAACCCTGGAACCCTGGAACCCTGGAACTCTGGAACCCTGGAACATTGGAACCCTGGAACCCTGGAACCCTTAAACATTTTAACCTGATGTTAACTACCTCATTTTGCTGAGCGCGCGGTAACCCCGGAAATGGTGCTAAATCGTGCCTTATATCAGGTTATTTAACGAATATTTTGATGTATTTTTGGACGAAAGAGACAACGATGCGTATTGATATAATAACCGTATTACCTGAGCTGCTGGAAAGTCCTCTTAATCACTCAATTGTTAAAAGAGCCAGGGGAAAAAACCTGGTTGAGATCAATGTGATAAATCTCCGTGATTTTACAAAGGACAGGTATAAGAGCGTCGACGACTACGCGTTTGGCGGCGGCGCCGGTATGGTACTTATGATAGAACCGGTTTTCAGGGCGATAGAAAAACTGAAAGGCGAAAGAGAGTATGACGAGATAATCTATACCTCTCCCGACGGAGTCAATTTCTCGCAGAAAATGGCAAACAATCTCTCGCTGAAGAAGAATATTATTATTCTGGCAGGACATTACAAAGGAGTCGACCAGAGGATCAGAGATCATCTGGTAACAATGGAAATATCGATAGGGGATTACGTTTTGTCAGGCGGAGAAATTCCGGCAGCAGTTATCACCGACGCTATTGTACGACTGATACCCGGCGCAATCTCCGATGAACAATCGGCCCTCTCCGACTCTTTCCAGGATGATCTTCTTGCTCCTCCCGTCTATACCCGCCCCTCCGATTTCAACGGATGGAAAGTCCCTGATATTCTTCTTTCAGGCAACACCGGTGAAATTGACAAATGGCGGCACGAACAATCAGTTAAAAGGACTAAGGACCTGAGACCTGAACTGGAATAATAAGGGATGCATTCAAATTTTGAAATGACAAAAAGCTTTATTAAAATTGTGATCTATTTCATTCAATTTATAACAAATTAATAATCAACAACATGAACACACAGGATTATATCAATCGGGAAGACAAATACGGGGCGCATAATTACCATCCACTTCCTGTAGTTCTTGAAAGAGGAGAAGGTCCGTTTGTCTGGGATGTTGAAGGAAAGAGGTATTTTGATTTTCTTTCGGCATATTCCGCAGTAAACCAGGGACATTGCCACCCGAAAATAGTAAAAGCTCTTACGGACCAGGCAACAAAACTTACACTTACCTCCAGGGCCTTTTATAATTCTGTTCTCGGCGAATATGAAGAGTACGTTACCCGTTATTTCGGATATGAAAAGGTGCTCCCGATGAATTCAGGGGCCGAGGCGGACGAAACAGCCCTTAAGCTTTGCCGTAAATGGGCTTATAAAAAGAAAGGAATTAAAGAGAACAATGCCAAAATAATTGCATGTGCCGGTAATTTTCACGGGAGGACAATCACAATCATTTCAATGTCGACCGACCCGGATGCAACAAATGATTATGGCCCGTTCACTCCCGGATTTATTATTATACCTTACAATGATATAAAGGCTCTCAGTGAAGCGCTTAAAGATCCGGATGTCGCAGGGTTCCTGGTTGAGCCTATTCAGGGGGAAGCCGGTGTTTTTGTCCCGGATGAGGGATATCTTAAAAAGGCTTATGATCTGTGCAGGTCAAAAAATGTCCTATTCATTGCCGACGAAGTCCAGACAGGTATAGCCCGTACAGGCAAGCTCCTTGCATGTGATCATGAAGGAGTGAGACCCGACATTCTTATCCTCGGTAAAGCCCTGTCGGGAGGGATTATGCCGGTTTCGGCTGTTCTGGCTGATGACGACATTATGCTTACCATCAAACCGGGCGAGCATGGTTCGACATTCGGAGGTAATCCTCTGGCCTGCAAGGTAGCTGTTGCAGCTCTTGATGTAATAAAAGATGAAAAGCTGGCTGAAAATGCTGAGCGTCTCGGTAAAATCTTCCGCGACGAATTACGCAGTATAAAATCAGATATGATCGAGCTGGTAAGAGGAAAAGGTCTGCTGAATGCTGTGGTAATACGACCCAAAGGAGGCAAGACTGCATGGGATGTATGCCTTGCCATGATGGACAAAGGATTGATTGCAAAGCCTACACATGAGCATATCATCCGCTTTGCTCCTCCCCTTGTCATTACTGAAAAGCAGATTCTGGAAGCGATAGCCCTCATTAAAGAGGCCTTTAAACTGTTCGAATAACAATTTGTTATTTAAAATAGTCACTTTTTTTGTCAAACAAGGGGAATCCCTGTAATGGAATTGTTATGCAGATTTTATATTTTAAAAGTCAGGCAGTCAGAATCTTCCCCTTGTCAGTTATTATTCTGTTATTCACATGGTCGTGCAACAACTCCGGTAACCCGGAGGTAACTCAGAAAGAACTTCAGGATCATATAATCATCCTGGCATCAGATTCCCTGAAAGGGAGATTGACGGGGACACCCGGGGACAGCCTGGCAGCAGAATATATCAGAGGTGAGTTACTGGCAGGCGGGCTTGTTCCATTGTCGGGCGACGGGTTCCAGCGATATTATGTGACCAACAGGGTTACCCCCGGAGAGGGCAGTATGCTCCGGTATAAAGGCAACGGTTATCCGATAGGGAAGGATTTTACTCCTGCAGGCTTCACTGAGAACCTGAGTCTGGAAGCGGAAATTGTCTTTGCAGGCTATGGTTTCAGGATAAGCGGAGAGACTCTCAATTGGGATGACTACGAAAAAACCGATATCAAGGGCAAATGGGTGATGATCCTCCAGGGCGACCCGGAACCCGAAGAATCCATGAGTCCTTTTGTCCCCTTCAGCGACAGCAGGGATAAAACGATGACTGCGAAAGATCTGGGAGCAGGAGGTGTATTGCTTGTTTCCGGTCCGGCATTTGATCCTGAAGATACTTTCGGATCATTATCGTTAACTGATTTTTCAGTCGGGATCCCGGTACTGAAGATAAAGAGGGAGATGGCTGACCTTATGCTTTCAGCTTCCGGAACAACGGTTGCTTCGCTCGAAAAAAAGCTTAACGAAACCCGGAAACCTTACAGTTTTTTTACCGGAGAAACAGTGTCGGCCAGATCAGAGATCATAATGGAGAAGTCCATCACCCGGAATGTTGTAATGATGTTGCCCGGCGAGGATGCGATGCTTAAAGATGAATTTGTAATCATCGGAGCGCATTTCGATCATCTGGGGATGGGCGGGCCCGGCTCCTCAAGCAGAGCTGTAGACACTGTTGCCGTTCACTATGGAGCTGATGATAATGCTTCTGGCATAAGCCTGATGATAGAACTTGCCGAAAAGCTTGCTAAAACAAAGGGCAGTCATAAGAGGACAATTATCTTTATTGCTTTCAGCGGTGAGGAAAGCGGGCTGCTTGGATCAAAATACTTTACTGAAAATCCCGGCATTGATCTTGCAAAAGTTAATGCAATGATCAACCTCGATATGGTTGGCAGGCTCATGGAAGACAACTCCCTGCAGATCGGAGGAGTAGGAACGGCTGAGGGTTTAAGGGACTCTGTTATCACTCTGAGCGACACAGGGCTTGTCAGAATTACCCTTATGGAAGAGGGTTACGGACCTTCCGATCACTCATCGTTTTACGGGAAAGATATTCCGGTGCTCTTCTATTCCACCGGAGCACATCTTGATTACCACACTCCCGATGATACATGGGATAAAATAAATTATGAGGGGATGGTATCCATCTCGGACCAGATATATAAAGTTACAGACCTGCTTGCAAACACACCCGGAAGGCTGAAATTCAGGGAATCGGGACCCAAAACCGGAGAGAGCCGCACGATGAGGCGCGGAGCGGTGACACTTGGCATCATGCCGGATTTCGCGGGGAATGTAAAAAACGGATTGAGGGCTGACTTTGTTACTCCGGGAAAGCCAGCTGCTATTGGCGGTTTGAAAAAAGGTGATATTATTGTCTCTATAAACGGCAAAGGCGTGAATAACATACAGGATTATATGTTCAGGATGAGCCATGTAAAACATGGAGAGACGATCAGTGTCGAAGTACTCCGCGGCGACAGGAAGGAAGTCCTGCTGATCCAGTTATAGAATTCCGGAAGTACTGTACAATATAAATAAACTATGAGCTATGAAGAAATTTCTCCTGTGGTTTCTGGCAATACTCATTACTCTGGCTGCAGCCTACTACCAGAGAAAGACAGGGCCTACTTATCCAAAGCAGGTGACCCTGACGCTTAACGATTCAACTTATGATGTAAAGCTGGTCCGGAGCCTCGGTCTTGATGAAAGGCCGGAAATTAAACTGGATATCCGGGATACTACCATAAAAGCAAGGGTATTTTACAGGCGTTACAGGACGAACGAAGAATACACGGCCGTCAGTTTCCGCTATGAGGTATACCCCATCGAATCATACCTTATGAATAACCTGTTTAAGGTCACCTCGGAGAGCGGTTTTTTTGCAGCTGTAGCAGTGCAGCCACCCGCCGGAAAACTTGAGTACTATCTGGAGATTACTGATACGGCAGGTACACAGGTATTTTTCAGGGAATCACCCGTGGTAATAAGATTCAAAGGAGCCGTTCCGGGTTATATTCTGACACCCCATATTATCCTGATGTTCGTTGCAATGCTCTTTTCAACCCTTGCCGGGCTGATGAGCATAATAAAATATCCTGCATACAGGAAATACACATTGTGGACACTGATACTTCTTGCTGCAGGAGGCATGATCCTGGGACCAATAGTGCAGAAATTTGCTTTCGGCGAATTATGGACCGGGATTCCATTCGGCTGGGATCTTACCGACAACAAGACACTGATAGCATTTTTATTCTGGATACTGGCTTATCTGATGAACAGAAAAAAAGAGAGACCTTTATATACTGCACTGGCTGCCCTGGTTCTGCTGCTGGTCTATTCAATACCGCATAGCATGTTCGGTTCAGAGCTTGATTATACAAGCGGGGAAGTCGTTCAGGGATTTTTTCCTTTTATTTTCTTTGGAAATTTTAAAAATTTCTTAAATTAAGTGCAGCATAAAATTTATTCCCGCGTCTTTTGTCTGAAAAACATAAGAGAGTGGGTGCAGCAATACAAATAGAAACAAGTCTTTATAGTAAGATGGCTAATGTAGAAGCGGCATTCAAAAACCTTCACCAGGATCTCCTGGATGGGTGCAAAGTCGGCGATCAGAAGGCACAGTTCCAGATCTACAAATTGTACTACAAGGCTATGTACAATACCAGTCTGAGAATTGTGAACGACACGATGGAAGCCGAAGATATTATGCAGGAATCATTCCTGTCGGCCTTTGAAAAAATTGATACCTATTCCGGGACCGTGAGTTTCGGTGCATGGCTCAAAAAGATTGTCATAAACCGTTCTCTCGATTCCCTGAACAGAAGGAAAGCGATCTTTGAAGATATAGACCATCACATCGGGATCAGGGATGAGAGCTCTGAGGACCAGACCAGGAATGAAGAGATGGATTTAAGGGTTGAGGAAGTAAAAGAAGCAATAGAAAGGCTTCCCGACGGGTACAGGGTAATTCTTTCACTCTATCTTCTCGAGGGTTACGACCATGACGAGATAAGTGAAATACTGTCAATCAGCAGCAGTACCTCGCGCTCACAACTTTCGCGGGCAAAACAGAAGTTAATTGCTGAACTTAAGAAATATTGAAAAACATACTGAGATGAGAAATATAGAAGATATAATCAGAAATAACAGGGACTATTTCGAAGGATCGGAACCTTCGGAAGGTCACTTTGAAAGGTTTAACAAAAAGCTGGGAAGCCGGTTCGGGACGGTTGCTGTCAGAAGAAGCATTGTCCCCTACCTGCTTAAAGCAGCGGTTGTTACCCTTCTCGTCACATTATCATCATTATGGACATGGGATCACTTTATCAGACCCGAAAGTAAAAGGATGACCCTCAGTGATGTTTCTCCACAGTACAAAGAGGTTGAAAATTACTATATCCACGAGGTCAGTATGATGGAAAGCGAAATAACAAGTATTGATATGGAAAATAATCCTGAACAGAAGGGATTGCTTCTTAATGAGCTTGAAAGTATGGACTCCATTTATGTTTCGCTCCAGAAAGATCTCAAAGCCAATCCAAATGATGAAAGGATCATAAATGCCATGATTGAACACTATCAGACAAAGCTCGAGGTGATGACATACATTATCAATCAGCTCAAAATAATAAGGGATGAAAATACTAATTCTTCAGAAAATGAAAACGTCAATTTATAAATCAGGATTACTCCTTGCATCAGCCCTCGTCCTGTTCAGTGCTGCGGCACTTGCCCAGGAGGTTTCAAAGGAATATCATAAGGAGTATACAACGACTGCAGATGCAAGTCTGAATATCAGCAATAAGTATGGTGATGTCGTTATTCACAGCTGGGATAAGGACCAGGTAGTGATCGACATCAAAGTCACCATCGAACTTCCAAACAGGGAGAGAGCCGAAAAACTTCTGAGCTATATAGATGTCAGATTTGAAGAAGAGGGAGCTGCAATTTCAGCAAGTACCATTATCGACGAGAAGTTTAATTTTTCAGGCTGGGGAGGACAATCCCGCAGATTCAGTATTGATTATACAGTCAGCATGCCAGTAAAGATGGATCTCGCTGTCTCCAACAGATATGGAGATACTGACCTTGAGCAGCTCTCAGGTCTTGTCAGGCTCGATATTAAATATGGCAATCTTACAGCCTCCTCGCTTGGCAGGGGAAACGTAAAACCCCTGAGTTATCTGAACATAGCCTACGGAAAAGCTGACATCAACTCGGTTGGATGGCTCGATATAACTTCAAGGTACTCGGGAAGTCTCAGTATTAACAATAGCCAGGCCCTTCTTCTCGATAGTAAATACTCGACAATAAAGCTGGGAGAGACAAGCTCCATCGTAGGAGAATCAAAATATGATAATATCCGTATCGACAGGATCAATAACCTGGTTCTCGACGGCGGATATGCAGATATTGTTATAGGGACTCTTGAAAAGAAACTCAGGTTCGAAGGCGGTTATGGCTCATTCACTGTGGACCAGATACCGGCAGGATTTGAATCGCTTGAGATAAATTCAAAATATATTGGGGTAAACCTTGGAATTGAAGATAATGCAAGCTACGACCTTGATGCTAAACTTTCGTATGGCGATCTGAAATTTGACGACGAGAACTTCCGGTACAAACGACAGATAATCGAAAACACATCGAAAGAGGTTTCAGGGAGTGTCGGGAAAGAGCCTTCTCCTGGTTCAAAGGTCATTATCAACTCATCATACGGATCTGTAAAACTTTACTGATACCGGTAACCAAAATGCCTCCGATACGCGACCGGAGGCATTTTTTTCAGAAATCCAGTTCTACAACGGTAATGCCGGATCCCCCGAATTCGACGTGTTCGTCGCGGAACGACCGTACAACATCGACAGTAGCCAGATACTGCCTGATAAGTTCCCTCAGTATACCATTTCCTTTTCCATGAAGTATCCTGAGATTTCCGTGCTGCAGCATCAGTGCATCGTCAATAAGATCCCTGACCCTGTTGATAGCCTCCTCTCCTCTTACCCCGCGAAGGTCTATTTCGGGTTTGAAATCAAGTTTTCTCTGAGTAAGAGCCGGATCGGGCGCCCTGTAAACCGGAGTTGATCTCTGACTCTTTTTGAGTTCCGCCCTGCTTATCTTTTCAATCTTTTCAGCAGGAACATAAAACATCATGCTGCCGGCCTGCACCTGCACCATATTATCCCTGATCTTAATGATCTCACCTGCAGCCATTGTATCTATCATTCTGACTGCATCCCCTGGTTTTATTGGCAACAGATCTTTTTCGGACTTCTCTTCGCTGATAATGGGTGTACGTTTAATTTTCTTCGCCCTGGTTTCAAGCCTTTCCATTTTTTGCTCAGCTTCTGTAACAGACGGTTTGATCTCTTCAACAACGATGCTCCTGAACTCTTCAAGCTGCTGCCTTACATCCCTGGTCTTTTCCTTTTCAGCCTGTGCTTCCTTTATCTGGCGTATGGTACTTTCAATTATCCTGTTCGATTCCTTCAGCAGGCTCTCCGCCTCATCCTTCGCTTTTGAGATTATCTCCTTCCGAAGGATCTTTGCACCCGATAGCTCCTTCTCATACTCTCCGATAACGTCCTCAAGTCGTTTTTCGTGCTGCCTGATGTTCTGCCGCTTCGTTTCCCAGTATCTTTTGTCGCGGGCAATATCTTTAAGATGCCTGTCGTAGTTTATATTTTTTACACCTGCCTTTTCGGAAGCTGAGCTTAATATCTCTTCAGGCAGCCCTATCCTCCTTGCAATCTCAAAAGCAAATGAACTTCCGGGTTTTCCGATACTAAGCTGAAACAGTGGCAGCATAAGATGATTGTCGAAAGCCATCGCACCGTTTACTATCCCTTCGGTAAGCGAAGCAAAGTGCTTTAAATTGGTATAATGAGTCGTAATGACACCAAAAACCTTCTTCCTGTTAAGTTCACCCAGGATCACTTCAGCTATCGCGCCTCCAAGCATTGGTTCGGTTCCCGTACCAAACTCATCAATAAGTACAAGAGTCTTTTCATTTCCGTTTTTCAGGAAGTACTTCATGTTGATAAGATGTGAACTATACGTACTGAGGTCATTCTCAATACTCTGTTCATCGCCAATATCAATCAGGATATTTTTGAATATTCCTGTTACCGAGCCTTCCCCCACAGGGATAGTCAACCCGCATTGAACCATATACTGAAGCAGCCCTACTGTTTTAAGGCACACTGATTTTCCTCCCGCGTTAGGACCGGATATCAGTAATATCCTGTTCGAATCATCCAGAATAATATCAAGAGGGACAACCTTTCGTCCCTGTATTTTTTCAAAAGTAAGTGAAAGAAGAGGATGAACAGCCTTTTTCCAGTCAAGCAAAGGATTACCGGTCAATTCAGGCTTGATCGATTTAAGGTGGTTCCCCAGCAGTGCCTTGGCCCTTATGAAGTCTATCTCCCCGAGAAAAATATTTGAATCCAGAAGGTCATCAATGTATGGCCTGATATCGTTTGCAAAGGAGGTTAGTATTCTGACAATCTCCCTTTTTTCCTCATACCCGAGTTCAATAATATCGTTGTTTATCTCAACGATCTCAGCAGGTTCAATGAAGACAGTTTTACCCGAAGCCGACTGATCGTGAATAAGACCTTTTATTTTTCTTTTGTCAAATGAACTTACCGGGATGACACCTCTTCCGTTTCTTACCGAAGCTGTGGTATCAGTATCTACAATCCCGTCGGCCTGCGCCTGTTTCAGTATGGCATTCAGGCGTTTTGAAACCATTATCGCCTTGGAGGCCAGATCAGACCTTATATCCTTAAGTTTTGACGAGGCATTATCCTTTACAACACCATGCCTGTCGATTATCCTGTCAATGGAATCGAGCACGTAGGGATATGTTTTGACTGAGCTGCAGAGTGAGCGGAGTACCGGATATTTTGTCTCCTCCCTGTTCCTGAAAAAACCGAGGACGGTCTTCAGTGTCTCAAGTGATCTCTTAAGATCAAACACCTCCTGAACTTCAGGAAACGTACCTTCAATTCTGATCTTGTTCAGTGAGTCAGATATCTTATAATAGTGTTCCGAAGGGAAGTTATCCTCAAACATCAGTATCTGCTGAAATTCCGAAGTAGCTGAAAGCCTGAGTTTTATAGCTTCAATATCATCAGAAAATGACACGGATTCTGCCTTTTCAACTCCCATCGGGCTCAGGCATCTCTCTGCCAGCAGGATCCTGATCCTGTCAAAACCAATCTTATTCTCAAAATTTTCGGGGTAAACCATTTTTAACCTGTAGTTTGAAGCTGTTGGTACCGGTTCTTTGTCAAAGTTAATTATGAGATGATATTACCTGCAACTCCCATGTGTGGTACAAATGTCCTATTTTTCCGTCACATCTTTCATTGACAGCTGGATCCTTTTTCTCTCAATTTCAACAGAGAGTACTTTTACCATCACATGCTGATGAAGTTTTACTACCGTTGAAGGATCCTGTATATAACGTCCGGCCAGGTTTGAAATGTGTACAAGACCATCCTGCTTGATACCGATATCAACAAATGCTCCGAAATTTGTAATGTTGGTTACAATTCCGGGGACTACCATTCCGGGCACCAGATCCTCCATAGAGTGGATGTCAGCAAATGTGAATTCTTTTATTTTTGACCTGGGGTCGCGGCCCGGTTTAGCCAGCTCATCCATAATATCCTTCAGCGTAGGTAACCCTGTTACCGGAGTAATGTACTTCTCAAGCTTTATCTCTTTCCGTTTGTTTTCGTCGGTCATAAGCTCTCTGATCTCACATCCCAGGTCCTTCGACATTTTTTCCACCACATGGTAGCTTTCGGGGTGAACCGCGCTTGAATCGAGAGGATTTATGGCATTTCTTATTCTCAGAAAGCCGGCGCTCTGTTCAAAGGCTTTTGCTCCCATCCGTTTTACTTTAAGCAGTTCGCTTCGCGACCTGAACGGGCCGTTTTCGGAGCGGTAGTCTGTTATATTCCGGGCCAGCTGCGGACCCAGTCCCGACACGTATGTCAGCAGATGGCTGCTGGCAGTATTGACCTCCACACCAACGCCGTTCACACAGCTCATTACTACCTCATCAAGTGAATTCTGAAGCTTCTGCTGATCCACATCATGCTGATATTGTCCGACACCTATGGATTTTGGATCGATCTTGACCAGTTCGGCAAGGGGATCCATAAGACGGCGTCCGATGGAGATTGCACCTCTTACTGTAACATCATAATCAGGAAATTCGTCACGTGCTGTCTTCGACGCTGAATATATCGAAGCACCTGCTTCACTTACAACAAATACCTGGATATCCTTATCGAACTTGACCCATTTAATAAAATCTTCCGTTTCGCGGCTTGCAGTTCCATTACCGATGGCGATAGCTTCGATCTTGTATGCATTTACAAGTGATAGTATCTTTTTGATCGAAAGAGCAGTCTGATTCTGGGGAGGATGAGGATAGATGGTTTCATTATGTATCAGATTCCCCTGGCGGTCGAGACATACTATCTTGCAGCCTGTTCTGAATCCCGGATCAATTGCCAGGACACTCTTCTCTCCCAGTGGGGAAGAGAGGAGCAGTTGTCGCAGATTATCAGCAAAAACTGCAATGGCTTCCTCATCAGCCTTACCCTTGGAGATATTCCTGAACTCCGTTTCCATTGATGCTGCAAGCAGTCTTTTCCAGCTGTCGTTTATGGCTTCAGCCACAATTTCTACAGAGGCGTTTCTGCCTTTCAGAAAAATAGCATTGAGAATATCCAGGGCTCTGTCATCATCAACCTTCACCGACACTCTCAGAAATCCCTCCTCCTCTCCCCTTCTCATTGCAAGTAAACGATGCGAAGGGCACTTTCTGAGTGGTTCTGACCAGTCGTAGTAATCGCTGAATTTGATACCTTCCGCTTCCTTGCCTTTAACTACTTTTGAAAATATAAATGCCTCCTTATCAAATATATACCTTAACCGTCGTCTGGATTTCTCATCCTCATTAATCCACTCTGCAATAATATCCCGGGCTCCCGCCAGGGCTTCATCAACAGATACTACCTGGTCGTTCAGAAAAATCTCTGCTTTTTTATACGGATCAGTTTCCTTTTGTCCCATGATAATCTCAGCCAGAGGTCCGAGGCCTTTTTCTTTGGCGATGGTTGCACGGGTACGTCTTTTAGGCCTGAAAGGAAGATAAAGGTCTTCAAGCTCAGCCATAGTTTCGGATGCTTCAATTTTCTGAAGCAGTTCCGGAGTCATCTTCTCCTGTTCCTCAATGGACTTGATGATGCCTGCCCGCCTCGAATCAAGCTCCCTGAGACGTTGGTATTCATCTTTTATATGAAGCAGCTTTACTTCATCAAGGCTGCCGGTCATCTCTTTTCTGTAACGGCTTATAAAAGGGATAGTTGCCCCGTCGTCGAGTAACCTTATTGTGTTTTCAACCTGCCATTCATGAAGACCAAGCTTCCGGGCGACAAGTTCAATATTTGTGTTTGTGCTCATTTCGGTCTATTCTACATGTAAAACCAGTCCTTTAAGATACTCACTTTCGGGATGATAAATATTTACAGGATGATCGGGCGGCTGGCTAAGCTGATGGAGTATCCTGACCTTGCGGCCTGTGTTAGCAGCAGCAGCAAATACCGACTTTCTGAAAATCTCGCGTGTTACAACCTGAGAGCATGAAAAGGTGAATATTATGCCCCCCGGCCTGATCTGCTCAATAGCTTTGATATTAAGTCTTTTATAGCCCTGCAGCGCGTTGGCAAGAACATTATTATGTTTTGCAAATGCAGGTGGATCAAGAATTATCAGATCGTACCTGTCCTTTATATCATTAAGGTATCCGAATGCATCTGCCACAATGGATCTATGCCTGGGATCATCCCCGAAGTTCATCCTTATGTTTTCATCCGTCAGTGCCATGGCCGGTACAGAACTGTCAACAGTATGAACCTGTGAAGCATCCTTCATCGCATATACAGAAAATCCTCCCGTGTACCCGAACATATTAAGGACACTCCTTCCCTGAGTATAGTTCTGGAGAAGTCGCCTGTTTTCTCTCTGATCAATAAAAAATCCTGTTTTCTGACCAGTTATCAGGTCTATTCTGAACTTATATCCATTCTCAGTCACAGTAACCGGCCCTGATTCCCCAAACATAAATTCATTTTTCCCGGCAGCACCCGATTTAAAAGGGATGGTACTTTCGCTCTTGTCGTAAATTGCACTGACATCACTGCCCATGACCTGTTTTACAACAGATGCAATATCCTTCCTGATCCGGTACATGCCTACCGTGTGCATCTGTATAACTACCACCCCGTTATAATAATCGATGACAAGCCCGGGAAGATTATCTCCCTCGGCATGTACCAATCTTACGACATTTGTTGAAGTGTCGTCAAGCAGGCCTATTGATCTTCTGTATGCTACTGCCTGACTGATGGTGTTGTGGAAAAATTCAATATCAGGATCTACTTCCCTGAAGGTAAGAATCCTTACAGCAATCGAGCCGGGTGCATAATGACCCGAAGCCAGAAAAGTATCATTGTTGCTGAAGATGTCGACAACATCACCTTCTGCGGGATCACCGTAAATCTTCTTTATCGCACCTGAAAAAATCCAGGGATGGAGTCTGTATACAGATTGTTCTTTTCCTGATTTCAGTACAATTTTAATTCTATCCACAGGAGATCTATTTATGAAAATTTTATTTCAATATTCTAATTAATAATGCCGTTTAATTTGAGGTATATCTGGTGGCACACCCACGCATCGGTAGCGGCATAGATCTGCTGGGCCTCTGTAAGGTTTTCTGCTTCCCAGTCGGTAACCTGTTGTTGTTTTGAGATCCTGAATCCAAGTACGATAGCCGCAAGTTTTTTAAGACCGGAGCTCTGGATACCATAATCCTTTACAAAACCCTGAAGATCGAGAAATCCGGATGGTGTGAACCGGCGAATACTTTTAAGGAACCTTATATCATCATGGACAGCAACACCAGCCTTGATAACATCAGGATCGGCCAGCAGGTCGGTAAGTTCCCGGGGAAGACCTATCTTATTGATCCTGAAAAGACAGGCGAGATTTTCGTTGGCAAGCTGAATAAGAGACACCTTATTCTTCTTTCCTTTTTTGAATGAGGGTCTTGTTTCCGTGTCGAATCCCAGAACTTTTGAACCAAGAAGCCTGGGGAAATTTCTTCTGAAAGAATTAAAGTCTTCAACCACAACAATTTCTCCCTTGAACCATGAAAGATCAAATTCCTTAAGCTCCTCGACGGTTATATTTTCAAGGTATTTTTTATTCCCCGGAGTCACCTCTGAATTCTTTTTGTCTTCTGGAAATGAACCAGTCTGATCTGTCAGCATTTTTATCATCCTTTGCGTCGTTTTCAATCTTACCTATTTCCTCACCCGAATAGATAAATTTATGTATTGCTCTTAATGAATTAGTAAGTTTTTGTCCCCAGAAATTTTCAAAGTTCATTTTGCACTCCCATACTGCATCGTTCATAATCTCAGTTGTTCCGGTCTGGTAGAGAAGAAGAAAATCTTTAAGATCCTGGTAAATATCTGCCAGATTTTCAGCAAGACTTGAAATAACAGGGCCTTCAACGTCGTTGATCCGTTCATCGAATACTTCAGGGAATTCATCTGCAGTGCCAAACTTTTCCCTCATGGTATCGTGAATTCTGAACCATTCCGGCTCAGTTACAAATTTCTCGTTGCCTTCTTCGAAAAAGGAGTCAAGCGAAGGAAGAAGTGAAGCCTTAATATAAAGGAATGGAAGAAGGCGTTGCATTATTCTGAGCATCTCGTCACCTTTTACTTCGGAAGCATGTTCAGCATATTTACAGAATTCGTTGGCTGCTGCCACAAATTCGATAACATTCCTTGAATAAACGGGGTCAGAATTACTTTCCATTTTTTTCATCAATCAGACGGTAAAATTAGACATTTTTTGTTCTGAATGAAGAATTAAATTCCTCCCTGAATGACGGGCTGAATATATATATTCTTATATTTATAGACCCTTTAACCAAAAACCGGTTTCATTGGAAGAAGTTAATGAAGATATTGACCATGTTGACAGACTTCAAAAAGGTGACGTGGAGGCATTTGATCTTATTTATTCTAAATATTCATCAATAATCTATTCTTTTTCCTTAAAATATCTCAGGTCAACAACTGACGCTGAAGAACTTGTTCAATCTGTCTTTGTCAAGCTGTGGGAAACCAGGAAAAAATTAAAGAAAGAACTTTCATTCAAATCATATCTTTTTACTATTGCGTACAACGATATCTGCAAACTCATCCGTAAGAAGAACTACTACCTTAAATATTTGAATCACCTTTATAAGGAAAATCCGAACTCCTCTTTTGAAATTGAGGATGAGATAAATAACCGGATGGTTCTGAAAAAGATTGAACAAATTATTAACAGGTTGCCTGAAAAGCACAGGATGATTCTGCTTAAAAGACGAAATGAAGAAAATTCCTCAAAAGAGATTGCTGCTGAAATGGGCCTTACTCCGGGTACAGTAGACAATTATCTTTCTGAAGCTATAAGGTTTATTCGAGACAGAATAAAAAGGATAGATATTGTCTGATCAATAAATACAGGTTCCAGGGGGCATCAAGTCAATCTTCAGGACAGCCTGATTTTATTAATTCCCTGTCAGATAAAAGCAAGATATTTCTAACTTAAATATGAAAAGCATCATGTAATAATCCTGACTAAAGGATAAAGGATTCCGGCCCAACAATCTAAATCTCGGAATTAATTATCTGATCCGGCGAAATTATTATTATGAGATTCACCTGACTTATGGATATTAATATACAAGAAGTGATTTTCAGACCAGGATTATAATGATATTAAGTTTTAAAATTCATTGCAATGGGTAATGATATTAAATATCCTGATTAATTCAGGTTTAGGTTAGGTGGGGTTGGTTGGTTAGTTATGCATGTTAATTAAGTATTGGCAGGTACTGGCAGATTTTATCAGAAACATTAATCTGCATTACCTGCCATGTTTTTTTCATCAAAAAAATATAGAACGAAAATCTGAAGGCCAGATACAACAATGTTTATTAATTGTTGAGGTATTAATATATTTTACCCTTCCAAATCCCTGCCTTCTGATAAATTAGTTACATTTTCCAGATGAGATTTCCCTTGGTTGTGGATATAAAAAGTAATTGAACAGGTTAATCATAAAGCTAACTCAAAGTATATCCTTTATTAATACAAAATTTATTGACAAAAGGATCTCAAGTCTTACAGATAAAATTGAAATATGCTAAAACAGGACGATATAGATAAAATTGAACGCTACAAAAATGGCACTGCAGACGAAGCTGAATCAAATTATGTAAAATCTCTTTTAATGGATGGAGTGAATAATCCTTATCTCCGAAATTACATGAAAGAAGAGTGGAACAGCCTGACATGCGAAACAACCGCATCAGGTCGTGAACTTGGCCATCTTCTTGATAAAGTACACAATTTGATAGCGAAGAAAGAGAAGATGCAGTATCAAAAGTCCCTGCGCCGGATCATTCAACTCTACAGCAGGGTGGCTGCTATACTACTTATCCCCTTGCTAATAGCCGGAGGTTATATTTTCAGTAGTTACCTGAGTAATGACGGAGTACAGACAGGTGACCAGGAAGTTCTAACTTCGATAATAGCTCCCCTGGGATCAAGGGTGACGTTCAACCTGCCTGATGGCACAACAGGAATGCTTAACGGCGGGGCAATCCTCAGCTATTCACTGCCATTTGTTAAGAACCGTCAGATCAAACTTGAAGGAGAAGCCTGGTTTGAAGTTAAACATGATGAAAAATTCCCATTTGAGATCAGCAGTGGTAATTCAATTGTCAGGGTGTTGGGCACAAAATTCAATATAAGTTCATACCCACAGGAAAACTTTGTTGAGGTTGTCCTCAATGAAGGTAGAATTGAAGTTTTTAATAATGTACTTGAGGAGAAAATTACGATGGCCCCAACCGAAAGAATGGTACTCCATAATGGCAAAACTTCTCTTTCTTTTGTTGATCCGGAAAAATATAATGCATGGACCGAGGGCAGACTGGTTTTCAGAGGTGATTATATGCCTGAGGTGGCCAGACGAATTGAAAGATGGTATAATGTAAAAATTGTTCTGGCCGACAGTGATCTTTACAAATACTCCTTCCGCGGGACTTTTGAAGATGACTCCCTTGAGGAAGTACTTCAGTTTTTATGTCTGACTTCCCCTATAAGATACAAGATAGCTCCCCGGGTATTAACGGAGGACGGAACCCTGAAAAAAACTCAAGTAACCATTTATAAATTAAATTAAAAATGTTAATCTAAAAACCTTAAATTATGAAACCAATAAACAGTCCCTGAAAAACAAAAAAAGGAAATCGCGCCTACGATTTCCTGAAAAAACATCATTCTGATATTTTTTAACTTAAAACATTTCAAAACTATGAAAAAAAACAAACCATTCAGGGAGTTTTTTTGCTGTTCTCTGAAAAAAATATTGAGAATCATGCGTATTGCTATTGTTCTTTTGACTCTCGGAATGCTGCAAGCGCACGCACTTGATGCATATTCGCAGAATACGAGACTAACCTTGAATTTCTCAGAAACTGAACTTGAAAAGATCCTTGACAGGATTGAGGAAGAAAGCGAATTCTTCTTCGTTTATAATGAAAGCCTTCTAGATACTAAACGTAAGATCGACATCTCTATTAACGATCAGCTGATTGATGTGGTACTTGACAAACTCTTTTCGGGTACAGATGTTAAGTACACAGTTATTGACCGTAAGATCATTCTTGCTCCTGACAATATGATTGTGGAGGAAGAAACAGCTGCTATCCCTCAACAGTTGGTTGTCACCGGTAATATCGTTGATAGTCAGACCGGCGAGGGAATGCCAGGAGTAAACATCATGGTCAAGGGTACAATCCAGGGGGCTATTAGTGATTCCGAAGGAAAATACTCCATTCCTGTACCTGACGGAAATGCTACTTTGATTTTTTCCTTTATCGGGTATCTTAACCAGGAAGTTCCGTTAGCTGGACAGAACTTACTGAATATCTCACTTGTCTCCGATGTAGAAATATTAAGTGAGGTTGTTGTTGTTGGATATGGTGTTCAGAAAAAAGTCAACCAGACCGGATCCATCGCATCGCTGGAATCAGAAAAGCTTGCAACTTATACTACTGTTGACCTGAGTAATACGCTTGCAGGCAAAATGCCAGGACTGAGGGTCATGCAGATAGGTGGAGAACCCGGATCGTACGACAACAAGGTTGATATCAGAGGGTGGGGAACAATGCTGGTCATTGTCGATGGAATACCACGTGAAGATTTTCAAAGAATAGATCCCAATACTATTGCCAGCGTTTCCATTCTTAAGGATGCCTCAGCAGCAGTTTACGGGGTAAAGGCTGCCAATGGTGTTATGCTTATAACCACCCGGAAGGGTGAAACAGGCAAGATGGCAGTTACATTAAATGCTTCCTATGGGCTTCAAAGGATGACCGATTATCCTAAGTCCATCAGTAATTCCATTGATAATCTGATTCTTCTGAATGAAGCTGCATTGGTTGCAGGGAATCCCCTGCCTTATCCTGACTGGGAAAAATATACAGGCGAAGATCCAGAATATCCAAGTGTTGATTATTGGGGACTTGTCTTTAGAGACTTCTCCCCTACTTCAAAAAACAGCCTTTCTTTTAGCGGCGGAACAGAAAAGATAAGCTATTTTATGTCAGTTAGCAACTTTAGCCAGGAAGATGTATGGAAACAGTTGAATCCCGATAACAAATCGGGTTACGACCGTTATAACTTTTCGGCAAACCTGACGGCTGAAATCCTCCCGGATCTTAATGCCAATCTGATTTTTTCAGGGATGACTGATTACAGGGTTCAGCCTGAATTCACTTATGGAAGTACCGTTTTCAGACAAAACTATATGGAACCTTCGTACAGACCAGTTTATGCCAATAATAATCCAGATTACTACTACGACGGACTTGCTGACAGGAATCCTCTTGCCATTATTGACATGGATTTAACCGGGTACAGAAAATTCTGGAATAAAAAATATGAGACGACACTATCATTGACTTATGATATGCCGTTTGTTAAAGGACTGCAGGTCAAGGGAGTATTTGCATACGACCTGAACTATGATACTAACAAACGTTGGAGAAAAGCTTATAATGAATATAAATACAGAGATGGTGAATATATCCCGACAGGGATTGCCAGTCCGACCTTCCTCTCGCAAGGATTTAGCGAATCTGTAGTTATTCAGCCACAATTTTCCCTCAACTACAGGAATACCTTTTTTGGCAAACATGGCGTCACTGCGTTGCTGTTATACGAACAGCGTAAGCTGACCGGGACCAATTTCAGAGCTGAAAGAAATTATGAATTGTCTATCCTGGATCAGCTCGATGCAGGACTGACAGACAACAGGGGCGCTTTTGGAGCTGACTATGTTCCGCTTGCAAGCAGGGGTATTGTTGGAAGGGTCAATTATGAATATTCCACTAAATATCTCGCTGAATTCAGCTTTCGATATGACGGATCATCCTTGTTTCCAAAGGAGAGCAGATGGGGATTTTTCCCTGCCTTTTCAATAGGATGGAGGATAAATGAAGAAAACTTTATTAAAGATAACTTTCCTTTTATAGACCACCTGAAAATAAGATTTTCACATGGTGTGATGGGCGATGATTCCGGAGTAAGAGGCTTCGAATATATTGCAGGTTATACCTATCCAAGCCAGTCTTATATATTTAACGGATCGTCGCTGACAGCCGGTTCAAGTTCAAAGGGACTCTTCAATCCAAATATTACCTGGTATACTGCCACTACATCCAATATCGGATTAGAGGGTAGTTTCTGGAAAGGACAATTGGATTTTTCACTCGATCTCTTTAAGAGGAACAGGGAAGGACTTCTTGCAACAAGGGTTGAAGCTCTGCCAAAAGAATTCGGGACTTCTCTCCCCCAAGAAAATCTGGAAAGCGACGCAAGCATGGGTTTCGAACTGGATCTCGGACACAAAAACCGAATTAATGAATTTTCATACGAGTTGAGGGGTAATTTTACCTGGGCCAGGGCTCAGTGGATTAACAGGGAAGTAGCTCCCTATGGAAGCAGCTATTCTAACTGGAGGAATAACCAGGAAGATCGCTGGAAAAATATGCGATGGGGCTATGGTTATGTAGGTCAGTTTCAAACCGAGGAAGAATTATTAACTGCACCTGTACAGAACGCCAACGGTCACTACGATCTGTTTCCGGGTGATGTGCGTTACGAGGACTGGAACGAGGACGGTATGATAAGTGATCTTGATATGTACCCCATAGGCCGTGACAATGACGCAGAAATATTCTATGGACTCGACCTCTCAGGAAGCTGGAAAGGGATTTCACTTAATGTTTTTTTCCAGGGCGCTACAAATTTTTCATTATTACCAACAGCGCAGATGCGAGGTCCTTTGATGTGGGGCAGAAACTCAATCGATATATTCATGGACCGGTGGCACCACGAAGATCCGCTGGACTTCAGTACTCCCTGGGTCCCCGGAAGATTCCCGATTTCCCGAACCAATTTTGGTCATCCCCCAAATCAGTTAACTTCAAAATATACTGTTCAGGACGTGATCTATCTGAGGCTAAAAAACATCGAACTTTCTTATACCCTTCCCCTAACTCTTACAGGGAAAATCAGGGCTAAAGAAATACGGATATATACCAACGCAACAAATGTGTACACCTTTAAAAACAAGGAAGTCTTTTTCGACCCGGAAAAGAGGCTGGATGGAACAGAAGCGGCTAGTGGTTATAAATATCCGACGATGGCTAACTATAATCTGGGGATAAGCATCACCTTTTAATACTAGAAACTATGAAAAAGAGATATAAATACCTTAATAGGATATTGACAGTTTTTTTTCTGTCACTTGTATTGAGCTGCTCTGAAGACTATCTGGAAACTAAGCCGGTTGATATCCTCACGGAAGATGTAATACTTTCAGATAAATCTGCTTTTACAGCTCATCTGGCTTATTTGTACAACAATATGGCTTTTGAGCGTATCAACTACTGGATGGACTATAACACCGATATCCTGGTTAATTGTTTTTCAGGTCAGACAACCTCGGATCTTGATGCAGGCCAGACATTTACCAATAATACAGAGGAATACAATTTTTGGGAAAATGCATACAGGCAAATACGTAATCTAAATAACATTATTGAGAAATTTCCAACATCAACGGCCTTTTCCGAACCTGAAAAAACTGAAGTTTTTGGAGAATTAAAATTTCTCAGGGCTTATACGTATTTCAGACTTGTAAGGGGATACGGTGGCGTGCCTCTTGTTACGGAAGTGATGACACTCCCGGCATCAGGTAACCCGTCGGAACTTTCCTTACCCAGAAACAAAGAGTCCGAAGTATGGAAATTCATCGATGATGAAATGACTGAAGCAATAGGTATGATGTCGGACGATCCGGATGATTTTCGTATCAACAAATGGTCGGGCCTTGCATTTAAAAGCCGTGCCATGCTGCACGCTGCCAGCATTGCAAAATATAGTGAGATACAGCTCGACGGAATCCTGGGCATTCCGGAATCAGAAGCTGAATACTACTTCGAATCCGCAAGAGATGCCGCAAAGGAGTTGATGGATAGTGAGCTTTTTGAACTCTATAACAAAGATGAAGACAAGGCAGTTAATTATCGTAAGATGATTTTTGATGAGTCTGCTGCCAACCTCGAGCGTATTTTCGTAACAGCTTATTACTGGCCCTTAAAAACACATCCATTCGACAGAAATTCAGCTCCATATAACCACCGAAGCGCTGAAGGATACGGATCATATTTTAATGTTACCCTCGATATGGTTGAAAGCTATGAATATGTTGATAACCGGGACGGTTCTCTCAAAATCTCAGATAGTGAAGATCAACCAATAGTATACTCCAACCCTGCTGATCTTTTCATTGGTAAAGATCCCCGGTTTTTCGCCGGTGTAAATTACCCTGGCGCACCCTGGAAAGGAATTACATTACAGGTCTGGGGCAATATAATTGAAGGGGGAGTGGAAAAGGACGGTTATGGCCCGGATGGTATTTCACCACCTGAAGCAACCTCAACAGGATTTTGTCTTTCCAAATGGGCTGACCCAAATCCTCCAAGGCCTATAAACGGCTCTTCTTCTGAGGTTGACAGGATCTGCATTAGATATGCTGAGGTCTTGCTTAATTATGCCGAAGCCCAGATGGAACTGGAAAATGAACCTGAAGCCAGAATATACGTTAATCTGGTTCGCAGTCGTGCAGGGATACAGGAATTTACCGACCCAATTACAATGGACGATTTAAGGCATGAACGTAAAGTTGAACTGGCATTTGAAGATCATCGCTACTGGGATATGAAAAGGTGGAGAATATTCCATGAAGTTCTTGACAATAGCGATACCTATGGACTATGGCCTGTACTGAACAAAGACAACAATACATTTACATTCAGACCTTTTGTTCTTAATGTGAACAAATACAGACGGACCTATTATCCTCATATGTATTACTATAAAATTGCTCAGAATATTATTGAGAGCAACTTATTGCTTATACAAAATCCAGGTTATTAATCAATAATAGTAATCAGATAAAAGATACATATCATGAATAGAATTCCAATTCTTAATATAATGGCGGTGATGCTTATTTTATGCTCCTGCGAGCTGGATAATTATACACCACCTGACATAACCCTTGAAGGAAAAGTCACCGATGAAGTTACCGGTGAAAATGTTTTCACCCGGCAACCAAATGGAATAAAGGTGAGACTCTTAGAAGAAGGCTATGATAATCCTGTCCCTTATGATTTCTGGGTTAAACCTGACGGCACTTTTAAAAATACCAGGCTTTTTCCTGCCAAGTATAAAATCAGTGTTTTGGAAGGAGCATTTGAACAATCCAGTGTTGAAGAAGTAACCGTAGACCTCTCCCGAAACCAGACTATTGAATTTAAGGTCGAACCATTTATCCGGTTGACTGATGTAAGTATTGTGGCCACAGGGGGGACAGTAAGGGCAACTTATGGGATCGAACGAACTTCAAGCACAAATCCTATGGTAAGAAGTTTGCTTATCCTGGCTAAAACAAATATCCTTCATGAGAATACTGTCGGACTCAAGAAATCTATTGAAAATAAACTGAATACAATGACAGAGGAGGATATTCTGTCAACAACATTTGTTGACGAAATCACTGGGTTAACAGCCGGGACCTATTATGCCAGAGTGGCTATTTTTACTCAGAATTACTTTAACCGCTATAACTACAGCGAAATAGTCACAATAGTTGTCAACTAGTTGACAGATGATCAAATAAATCAGTCACTGTTTATGATCGCGACGCAGATCAGCTGAGTTTTTTATCGTTCATGTACCCTGGCATCAATGCCCAGGTACATGAATATTTATTACGAAATTTTACAGGTACGCAGAAAAAATCTATTTTAATAAATCATTAATATGAAAAATTTATCGCGCAGGAAATTTATCACAAGTACATCTGCAATGGCAGCAGGAGCGCTACTTTTACCGGGTATCTCTGCAAGCAAAAACCCTATTGGTAAAAATACAGCCGTAATCAGAAGTAACGGCAAGGTTAATGTTGCAGTTATTGGTATTGGCGGACAGGGACGGAGTAACCTGAGGGATTGTACTGAGGAGAATGTCGTGGCACTATGCGACGTAAGCAATACAGCAGCTGCAGCAAGTTTCGAAGAGTTTCCCGGAGCCAGGAGATTCAAAGATTTCAGGTTTATGTTCGATAAGATGGCCAACGAAATTGATGCTGTTATTGTATGTACGCCTGACCATACCCATTTTGCTGCTGCCATGGCGGCCATGGAGCTGGGTAAACATATATGCGTCGAGAAACCTCTTGCACATAATATCTGGCAGTTACGGACCCTTCGTAAAGCTGCAAAACATTATAATGTGATTTCACAGATGGCTAATCAGGGTCATGCTACTGTTGGCATCCGTTATGTCAAGGAATGGTACGAAGCAGGTATTCTCGGTAATGTCAGGGAAGTTTTTGCATGGTTTGATGGTCCTTCATTCAATCCCAAAGGATATTTTCTCAAGCCCGATACCTATCCCCCGCAGAAAGAACCTGTACCGGAAGGTCTCGATTGGGATCTCTGGTTAGGGCCTGTTGCCACCCGTCCTTACAGCCATTTTTATATCCCGCGTTTCTGGAGAGGATGGTACGAAATGGGTAACGGAGAATTGGGTGACTGGGCATGCCATACACTCGACGCTCCTTTCTGGTCGCTCGATCTCGGGATGCCGACATCGGTAGACTCAGTATTTAAGACACCCGACACACCTGACGGATATGTTTGCGACCAGTCAATATTAAAATTTGAATTTGCAGCCCGCGGTTCAAAACCACCAGTTACACTGAACTGGTTTGAAGGCGGATTAAAACCTGAAAACCGTCCGGAATGGGGACTCCCGGAATTACCCGAATCAGGAATGATCATGGTAGGAGATAAAATTTCACTGATGACCGGTGGAAGGCCTAATGATCCCAAACTACTTGTTCCGGAAGAACAGTGGAAGGAATTCAACAAAAATATGCCTGCTGAAACCATCCCTCGCGTGGAAGGAGGTCCGAGGAAAGAGTGGTTTAGAGCAATTAAGAGTGAGGGCCCGAGGCCGGGATCTGAATTCGAATATTCAGCACGTCTTACCGAGATGGCATCACTCGGGGTAATGGCCCAGAGGTTTAATACCCGTATCGAATATGATGCCGAAAACATGAAGATCACAAATCATCCTGAATTCGATATTTATGTTAAGGAACCTGTTCGAAAAGGATGGGCTTATGGAGATAAACTCTGGTAATATATTTCTACATCAATTTTAAATCCTTTCAGGATTTCAAATCATGGATTTACCACTGACCCCCGGTTTCACCGGGGGTTATTGATATACAACCGCTAACGCGGTTTATTCTTATTTTCTGCAATGCAAGTGTGGAAATCCGTTTTCTAGCTGATTTACAAAACAAAAAAAGAGAAGACAAGGTTATAAGTCCGCTAATTTATAAAATTTACTATTGCCCCTGCCATAATTAATATCTCCTGTCTTCCGGTGTGACAATTCTGAAAATTACATGATGACTGTTGCTTTTAATGGCCGGATAATTATTTTATATTTGCTTAATAAAATTCATCTCCCCTCTATTTTCAGGGATTACTTTATGCACGATCAATAAAAAAAAGTTATGAGACAAACAAGATCACACTATTGCTGCGGTATAATATTTATGATATTGTTATTATCAGTTTCCTGTGCAAAACAGGGGATGGTCAATATTAATGCCGGCGGACCTGACAATTTCCCGGTTATGACAATCGACAATCCTAACGGAGCTGAGATTACCATTCAGCCTGTTGCTGATGAGGCAGGAAGCATCGGACTCGAAAGGGAGGGAGAGATTATCTGGCTGAAAGGGAAACCTGAAAAAATAAAAAACGGTGAAGGTATCACGACTTTTAAATGGAATACCGATACGGGCGGGAGTATTGAACTTACCGTCTCGGAAGTTCCGGGGGAGATAGATTTTTATTTGAAATATACTAATCCAGGCTCTGATAAAAAGCCCGACAGGTGGTTCATTAATATTGCTGCCGGTAAAAATGAATATTTCACAGGGGCCTTTGAAAGAGTTGTCGACGGAAATCAGGCCAATTCATGGAAACCCGGAATTACGACTGCCATGAACCTGAGAAATGAAATAGTGGAAATGAAAGTCAGGTATACAGTATCGGCCTATTCACCATTCTATATTTCGTCAAATAACTACGGACTCTTTGTAGAGGGTACCTGGCCGGGGGTTTATGATTTCTGCAAATCAAATCCTGATATGGTCCGGATTTCTTTTGAGGGTCCGGAACTCAGCTACAAAATTTATCTGGAGTCAACTCCCATGGAGATAGTTAAAAAACATACTCTTGAAACTGGTCCTCCTTTTGTGCCGCCACGATGGGCATTTGGGCCATGGCGCTGGCGCGACGATCATAATAACAACAAGACCTATTTTGACGGTTCATCAGTTGATGCTCCGTTTAACTCCGACATTGTTGAAGATGTGCTCATGATGGAAGCTTATGGCATTCCATGCACTGCATACTGGATCGACCGGCCCTGGGGAACCGGATCGTTCGGTTTTGATGATTATAACATCGATTATGAGCGGTTACCTGAATTTGAAAAGATGATACCATGGCTGAACGGGAAAAACATGGAACTGATGATGTGGATATGCCCATGGGTATACGGCGATATGGCAGATACTGCAATAAAAAGGGGATATGACCTTACCGGCAGGACGATCAGACCGATGATGATGCCGGTTCCGCCATCAGGACCCGCCCGGACAGGCCCTCCACAGCAAGGACCCGGTTTACAGGGCAGCAGACCTCCCCTGCCGGTTGAAAGAATGGCAATAATGGATTATACCAATCCTGAAGCAGTGAAATGGTGGGGAGAGAACGGCCCTGCCAAACTGGCCAGACTTGGTGTAAGAGGTTTTAAGCTCGACAGGGGAGATGGAGAAAGAAATATTGATTCTACCTCTCTGAAGACATTCTCGGGTATTACTTACCGTGAAAATTTTAATGACTACCCGCACCAGTTTGTAAAAGCAACTTATGAGGCAGTACAACCAGTGCTGGGCGATAATTTTATTCTGTTTCCGAGAGCACAGTATACAGGAAGCTCAAGGTATGGTGCCATGTGGGCAGGCGACACCGACAACTCAGCCGAAGGGCTTCGTTCGGCACTTATCGCCATGCAGCGATGTGCAATAATGGGTTACCCCAACTGGGGTTCCGATGCCGGCGGTTACCCCCAGCATCTCGACAGGGAAGTAACAATGAGATGGCTTGGCTTTGCATGTTTCTCCCCGATCATGGAGGTTGGCCCGACGAACAACCGCGGATTCTGGGGAATGAACGGAGATCCCTCGTGGGATCACGAGATGCTGGCAGTATGGCATTTTTATACAAACCTGAGAATGAGCCTTATCGATTATGTGCATAATCTTGCCAAAACTGCCGCTGAAACAGGAGAACCGGCTGCAAGACCGCTGTTTCTTGATTATCCCGGGCAGGCAGAATGCTGGAACGACTGGACATCATATAAATTCGGTGACGACCTGCTTATCTCACTGGTTTGGGAGAAAGGCAGGACTAAACAGAAACTATTCCTTCCGGAGGGCGAAACATGGATCAATCTGTGGGACAAACAGGAGTACCAGGGAGGACAATATATTGAAGTTGATGCACCTGTATATCAGATACCTGTCTTCCTTAGAAAAGGAAGTGACCTGTCATTGCCCGATCTGAGTCAGATGTACGTGCAGTCGGTTCAGATAACATCGGTGAAATACGACATGGACGATCTGGAAGTCAAAGAAGGATGGAAATAAAATATTTCAGCTATTCCAGGTAAGTTTCATATCATCGCCACGGATGATCTTATTATGATCCAATAGCCAGCGGATCACTTTTATAACATTCTCTGCGGGGTAACCTATAATTTGTACGAGTTCCTCAGCATCAGGCCTCCGGGATGCCAGAGTTGATTTTATCTCCTCAAGGATCAGATCAAACTCGTACTTGCTGAGCTCAAGTTCATTTCTTTCCCTGCATACGTCGCAGTTTCCGCAACGATCTGATGTCTCACCGAAATAATCGAGGAGTGAAACCGATCTGCATCTGGTATTGGATTCAGTATATTCCAGGATCTTGTTTAACCTGAAAAGATACTTCTCCCTTACATGAAGGTAATTCTCCGGTGAAATAAACAGTGCTTTCCTTACCAGCCGCTCATCAGTAAATATCACCATGGCAGTTTTCTTTCCGGGAATATACCTGATGATGTTTAAAGCCGACAGTTTAACCAGATACTGATAGACGGTATCTCTTGTAATTGCAGCTTTCCTGGAGAGGGAGTCTTCATTTATTGCCACAAATTCAGTAAACATCCCCGTATAGGAGCGCAGTAACAGTTTAATAAATCCGTCGAACGATTCATTGGCAACCTGGAATTTGTAAAGGTCATCCCTGCCGACAACAAAATGGACTCTCGAAGGATTGTTTATCTCTTCAGTGAACTCCATATATCCTTCCTTCTGCAGGAATGAGAGGCAGTTAAATGTCTCAATTACCGGAAGCCGGTAACGCGAAACAAAGTCGCCGATATTAAATTCATAAACATTATTCCTGCCGGCGCCCAGGGGAACTTCGAGATAATTGCACAGAGCCTCATATACATCCTTTATCTTTTCGACAGGAGGAAATTTATGCCGCACTGAATCATTCAGCCGCGATTTGTCAGCATCAGAATAAAGCATTACCGCATATGCCTGTTTATCGTCTCTCCCCGCCCTTCCGCTCTCCTGGTAATAAGCTTCAATCGAATCGGGTATGTCCCAATGGACCACAAACCTCACCTCTGCCTTGTCGATTCCCATGCCAAATGCATTTGTGGCCACAATTACGCGGGTTTCTCCTGCCGACCATGATGATTGTTTTTTGTCTCTCAGCTCATCAGGAAGACCTGCATGATAGAAATCAGCACTGATCCCGTTATTTACGAGCATCTCCGCAACCTCCCTGCATCTCTTTCTGCTCCTGACATAAACAATCCCGCTTCCCCTCACCCTGGTCAGCGTTTTTATCAGGTATGAATTTTTGTCCTCTGTCTTTCTGACGAAGTACGATATATTCTTTCTCGCAAAACTCATTCTCAGAACATTCTTCTCCCTGAAAGCGAGCTTTGTAACTATGTCGTCAACGACCTGTGGAGTGGCTGTTGCAGTAAGTGCAAGAAATGGTACTGTGGGGGAAATATATTCCCTCAGGGTGGCGATATTCAGGTAAGATGGTCTGAAATCATATCCCCACTGAGAAATACAATGGGCTTCATCAATTGCCACAAGGGAAAGATTCAGGCGTCCTGCTCTCGCCTGGAATAGCCTTGTTGAAATTCGCTCAGGAGAGATATAGAGGAACTTGCAATCACCATAAATGGCATTCTCAAGGGCGATATCAATCTCTTCGCGCGACAATCCTGAATGAATTGCCAGCGCTTTTATTTCCATATTGTTAAGCCGGCCGACCTGCTCTTTCATCAGAGCGATCAGGGGAGTTATAACAAGGCATGTTCCTTCCTTTGCCATGGCGGGTACCTGAAAAGTCATAGACTTCCCTCCGCCTGTCGGCATGAGACCAAGGGTATCCCTCCCCTCATCAATCGATTTTATGATCTCTTCCTGTAAAGGTCTGAAGGTACTGAAACCCCAGTATCTGATCAGTATCTGTCTGTATTGGTCTATATTCATAACCCAGCCGGTTATATACAAAAGTACTAACTGTTATTCAATTTTTTATGAGGTTTTAAATCAGGGTCATGTTTTGAGAGTCCTTATTTTTTCTTAATTTCGCCAGCAAATCTTAACCATCTGTAAAATGTCGTTCATTAAAGATAAAATAATCTATGAAGGACTCACTTTTGATGATGTTCTTCTGGTGCCGGCATATTCTGAAGTATTACCCCGTGAGGTGGATATGAGTTCCATGTTTACCAGGAACATCAGAATTAACACTCCGATTGTATCAGCTGCCATGGATACAGTTACAGAGGAAGTACTTGCTATTGCAATTGCCAGGGAAGGTGGCATAGGGGTTATCCATAAGAATATGGCCATTCAGGACCAGGCAGCACAGGTCAGGCGGGTAAAAAGAGCAGAGAACGTAATGATATTTGATCCGATCACAATTAACCTGGAGGCTACCGTGGGCGAGGCGATGAGCCTGATGAATGAATACGGTATCGGTGGTATTCCGGTAATTGATGATAACGGTATCCTGAAGGGAATTGTCACAAACCGCGATCTGAGGTTCGAGAACGTACGGTCGAAGAAGATCACCGAGGTAATGACAACAAAGCTGATAACCACTAATCATCAGACAGATCTTGAGGCCGCAGCAATGATACTCCAGCAACATAAGATAGAAAAACTGCCAATGATCGATGATGCCGGGAAGCTTATCGGACTTATAACTTATAAGGATATTACCAAAGCTAAGGACCGTCCTGACTCGTGCAAGGATGAAAAGGGGCGATTGCGTGTTGCCGGCGCCGTAGGGATTGCAGCCGATACCATGCAGCGGGTTGAAGCTCTGATAAATGCCAGTGTTGATGCCATTGCTGTCGATACAGCCCACGGCCATACAAAGAGCGTCATAAAAATACTCAGGGATATAAAGAGAAACTTCCCGGCAACTGATGTTATCGCAGGCAACATAGGCACAACAGAGGCAGCTAAAAGACTTGCTGATGAGGGTGCCGATGCACTGAAGGTAGGAATAGGTCCGGGGTCGATCTGCACTACCCGGGTTGTTGCCGGTGTCGGAATACCTCAGCTAACGGCAATATACAATGTTTCAAAAGCAGTTGAAGGATCAGGGATCCCTGTTATTGCCGACGGAGGGATAAGATATTCAGGGGATATCATAAAAGCTCTCGCTGCCGGAGCTGATTCCATAATGGCCGGATCACTCTTTGCAGGAGTGGAGGAATCCCCCGGTGAGACAATAATATATAACGGTCGTAAATTTAAATCCTACAGGGGAATGGGTTCAATTGAAGCCATGCAACAGGGTTCAAAAGACCGGTATTTTCAGGATATTGAAGACGACATAAGGAAGCTGGTGCCTGAAGGCATAGCAGCAAAAGTGCCATATAAAGGGACTCTTGCCGAGGTGATCTTCCAGATGACAGGGGGGCTCAGGGCCGGAATGGGATACCTGGGAGCAAAAAACATCGCTGCCCTTAAAAAAGAAGGAAAATTTGTTCGGATAACACACTCAGGTATTATAGAAAGCCACCCTCACGATGTTTCTATAACCCGGGAATCTCCCAACTACAGCAGAAAATCATTTGAATAACCGCTTATATCGGGCATTGATGGGTCTCAGATTAACTTTTTTTTCTTTTATCACGATTATTATCTGGCCTCTCTCAGTCCGGGGTCAGGCTCTGAATGATAAAATCCTGATGTCGGTGGAGGGAAGAGAAGTAGAAGCTGGAGAATTCATAAGAATGTATAAAAAAAGCCTTCAACCTTCTGATTCAGGCAGTTTGGACAGTTATCTGGAACAATTCATAATATTCCGGCTTAAAGTCGCCGAAGCACTGGATGCGGACCTGGACACAACACGTTCATTTAAAAACGAACTCAGCAGTTACAGGAGTCAACTGGCACAGAACTACCTAACTGAACCCCGGATAAAAGAGATCCTGTTAAAAAAGGCATATGAGCGTTCGCTGACAGATATAAATGCCACGCATATTCTTGTCAGCTGCCCTCCCGATGCCAGCCCTGAAGATACGCTGAAAGCATGGAAAAAAGCGACCGACATAAGACAGAGGATTCTGAACGGAGAAGCGTTCGAACAGGTCGCCAGAAGCACCTCCGACGATAAATCGGTTTTACAAAATGGCGGCAACCTCGGATATTTTACTGTTTTTCAAATGATAATGCCTTTTGAGGATGCTGCATATTCGCTGAAACAGGGATCAGTTTCACTCCCCGTGAGAAGTTCATATGGCTATCATATTATTAAAGTTATCGGCCGCAGGCCTTCACAGGGAAGGATCAAGGTAGCTCACATAATGAAATCGGCTCCTCCGGGAACTGATGAGAAAAAAGAAAAAGAAGTTGAAGAAGGGATCACCGGCATATACAATCAGATTCAAAAAGGCGCTTCTTTCAGTGAACTGGCAAAAAAATACTCCGACCATAAATTATCGGCTGCCGCAGGAGGAGAACTTGACTGGTTTGGCACAGGCGAATTAATAAACGACCTCTCCGAAGCAGCATTCGCCCTTAAAGACACAGGACATTATTCAAAACCTGTCAGGACAATATACGGTTGGCATATCATTAAACTTCTCGACAAAAAAGCTCCTGGCACCCTTGAGGAATCAAGATCTTTTCTTGAAAGCAAAATTAACCAGTCATACCTCAATTCATTAAGCAAAAAGACCCTCGTTTCACGACTTAAGAAAGAGTATAAGTTCAGGATCAACCAGCCGGTATATGAATGGTTTATTCAGAACACCGACACTCTGATTATCAGAGGACTTATGAAATATGAAAAAGACAGTATCCCATCGGGGAACCTCTATTCTTTTGCCGGCCAGCATTTCACCGCCCGTGATTTTGCAGATTATATTGATAAGGGAGGATCAGGAGTCAGTACCGAAGATCCCGGATATTTCATCAGCAGTAACCTTGAATCGAGGGTATCAGATCATATTATCTTTTATGAAAATTCTATGCTCGGGGAAAAATATCCTGATTTCAGATATCTGATGAACGAGTTTCATGACGGAATCCTTCTTTTTGAAATAACAGAGAAAATGGTCTGGAATCGTGCAGTAACAGATACGACCGGTTTGGAAAGATATTATGATGAACATAAAAATGAGTTCCTGACCCGGGCAGCTATTGAAGGCAAAATTTACTCCCTGAAAGGTAAAAAAGCAGATAAAAAGCTGACCTCCGCATACAGAAAATATTCAGGCAAACCCGACGCTGATGAAAAACTGAGAAAAAAGTTCAATAAAAACAGCGACTCACTTCTTGTCATAAAAGAGGGAAAATGGTATGCCGGTGATAACGACAAAATTGATGCAGTCAAATGGGAAACCGGTACTCATCTTCTGAATAAAAATGGTTCAGCCTCTCTCCTCTTTATCAGCAGGGTTCACGAACCTGTTCCATTGGAATTTGAAGATGTTCAGGGTGAAATGATTTCGGGTTATCAGGAATGGCTCATGGACGGGTGGATAAAACAATTAAAGAACAAATATTCCGTTAAGATTGATCAGTCGGTACTTAATGAAGTGAAGAAAGAATTAAACAATGAATAGATCATTTATCTTCTTAATAATCATTTCTTTTTTAGTGGGTTGCAGAAATCAGAACGAATCTGCAAGAAGGATACCGGTTGCAAAAGCCGGAAAAGTTATTTTATACTACGACCAGCTACCTTCTCTTATTGACCAGAGTATGACAGATTCGGACAGTATTGCAGTTATTAAGAACTACATTAACAAATGGGGCAAAAGGGAGCTGCTTTCGCAGATAGCTGAGGCAAATCTTACTCCCGGGATGAAAAGCGAAATTGAAAGCCAACTGGCCGAATCCAGGACCAATCTTTTTATTTATCAGTACCAGAGGCAGATGCTGCTCGAAAAAATGGACACTCTGGTTAATGAGGATGAGATCAGAAATTACTATGCAACAAATGAGACCAGCTTTGTTCTGAGCTCAAACATTGTCAAGGCACGCATCATTAAACTACCCGTTGAGACACCGGATATTAACAAAATAAGATCTCTTGCGAGATCAGAAAACCAGGCTGATATACAAGAGCTTGAAAAATTATGTTACCAATTTGCCGAAAAATTTGATGATTTTAATGAGGAGTGGGTGACCATGAGCAGGCTGATGCTTGAGATACCGGCCGATATTGGAATACAGGAAAATTTCCTGAGAAGAAATACTTTTTTTGAAACATCCGACTCTTCAGCAGTTTACTTTATTACAATAAGGGATTACAGATTGAGAGCTTCGTTAGCCCCGTATGAATATGTGAAGGATGACATAAAAAGGACAATATGGAATAACCGCAGACTTGAATTTTTACAATCTCTTGAGAATGGAATTTATAATGAAGCATTAAAAGATAACAGTTTTAAGATATATTGATAATGAAAAGAAAAATTGTATATAGCGTGATCGTGGCAGCAACGCTGTTTTTTACCGGAGCTGAAGTACAGGCACAGGTACTTGTGGAATCGATAGCAGCAATTATCGGGAACGAGGTGGTTTACCTCTCTGATATTGAAAACCGTGTAACCGACCTCCGACGAAACGGGGACAGGACGCCTGTCGACCGGTTAAGATGCGAAGTTCTTCAGGAAAGCCTTATAGCCAAACTGTTTCTCGACCAGGCAAGGATAGACAGTATTACGGTTACAGACGATGTGGTTGAAGGTGAAGTGAACGTGCGGATAAATGAGGTTATCAAGCAGGCAGGCAGTGAAAAGGCTCTCGAAACTTACTTCGGAAAAAGTATGGTTGAAATACGTCAGGATATCCGTAAGGCTCTTATTGATCAGCAGATAGTCAGTGAGGTGCAGGCTTCCATAGCTGATAAGATAACTATCACTCCTTCTGCTATTAAAAAGTTCTACTCTTCAATACCAAAAGACAGCCTGCCCATTGTACCGGCAAAAGTGCAGATAAGCATAATTCAGCTTGATCCTCCTGCAAGTGAGGAAAATAAAGCTGAGGCAAGGCAGAAATTACTGGACATAAGGAGTGAAATCCTTGGCGGAAAAAGTTTTAATGTCCTTGCCGTAATCAATTCAGAAGATCCTGGATCCGCAATAAAGGGAGGAGAAGTTGGATACCTGACCCGGGGAGAACTTGAAAAAGAGTATGCTGATGTCGCTTTCAACCTGACTAAGAACACTGTTTCCAGGATAGTTGAAACCCGCCGGGGATTCCATATAATTCAGCTTATCGACCGAAAGGGGGATTTGATCAATACACGTCATATCCTTATTCAGCCAAAAGTTAAACCCGAAGAGGCTTCAGAGGCACTGGCACGGCTCGACAGTATCACAAATCAGATCAGGAAAGACAGCCTGAAATTTGAAGATGCGGCAAAAAGATTTTCAACACATAAGGACAGTCGTATTAACGGAGGTAAATTTGTAAGCGTAAACCCCAATTCGCGGACTGACTGGTTTGCTCTTGAGGAATTGAACAAGGAGATGTTTGGCAAAGTCAGGGAAATGAAAGTGGGTGAGATATCGGAGCCGTTCAGGACCACCGACGAAGAGGAAAATGTTGTATTCAGGATCGTAACGTCTCGATAATGAATTGCCTGCCCACAGGGCTAACCTTAAGGATGATTATCAGAGTATTTACAATGCTGCACTGATGGATCAGCGGAATATTACATATGATAAATGGCTGCGTAAGAAAATCGAAACAACATATATAAAGGTAAGTGATGAATTCCGGACCTGCAGCTTTCTCGAAGACGGATGGCTAAAATAGGACCAATAATAAAAAGCTCCTCTTTTTTTAAAAACAAAAAGCTCCTTTTTGTTCTTTTTGTCATTTTATGGAGTACCGGTATATCCAGCCAGGATACTCTTCAGCCCAAACCCGGGAAAAGGATGGTTGAATTAAAACATGCTGACGAGGCAATAGATGAAATCGAAAAAGTCACCGGCCTGAGAGTGTCACGTCTTCTTGGAGATGTAATCTTCAAACATAACGAGATATTCATGTATTGCGACAGTGCTCACTTTTATTCAGCACTGAACCAGATTAAGGCATACAGCAGGGTACATATTGAGCAGGGAGATACAATTGACCTGCACGGCGATTATCTGTTTTACGATGGTGCATCTGAAAACGCATCGGTAAAAGGTAATGTAGAACTGATAAATAAGGACACACATCTTTATACTGATTCGGTACAGTATGATGTCCGTAATAAAATTGCCAGGTATAATCATAAAGGAAAAATCATTAATAATGAAAATACACTTACCAGCATCATTGGCATTTATTACGTAAACGACGATCTTTTTCACTTCAAGGATAGTGTCAGGATTGTAAACCCCGACTATATAATGACTGCTGACACAATGGATTATAATACTCTGACCGAAACCGCCTTCTTCACCGGTCCTTCTGAGATTACAGGGGACTCCCTGTATCTTTATTGTGAAAAGGGATGGTACGACACAAAAAATGACATTTCAAGAATATGGAAAAACGCCCTTATAGATAACAGGCAACAAATAATCAGAGGAGATTCAATCTATTACGAAGGGCAAACCGGTTACGGGCTCTCTTTCGGGAATATCAGTATTACAGATACAACCAACAATATTATAGTAAAAGGAGATTATGCCTGGTATTACAAAGATCCTGAAAGATTTATGGTGACCGATAAGGCATTGTTCATTCAGGTTTCAGACAAGGATTCACTTTTTCTTCATGCCGATACCATTAATGCGGTGACGGTCACCGATAGTGCCGGATTAGAGTACAGGCTGATGAGAGCATATAAAGGATGCAGGATTTATAGCCACGACATTCAGGCTAAATGTGATTCCCTCTCCTATTCGTTTCAGGACTCAGTGATCAGATTTTATACTGCGCCGGTGTTATGGTCGAAGGAATACCAGCTTACTGCCGATACCATGGCCCTGTTCACAAAAAACAGGCAGGCTGACCGTTTGGAACTCAATAGCTCAGCGTTTGTGGTTGCCGAGGTTGATACCACTAGATATGACCAGCTAAAGGGAAGGAGCCTGACAGGATTTTTCCTGGATAACGAGATATATAAAATAAATATTGAGGGTAACGGTGAGACCATCTACTACCTGGTCGACGGGGAAGAAGTATCCGGTATTAATCATGCAAAATGTTCAAGGATAGAGATTTATGTTAAGGAGGGTAAAATCCAGGAGATATTAGAACTGGAAAATCCCGAAGGAGTTATTGATCCTCCTTTGCAGCCCGGCTCAGATCTGAAACTTGAAGGTTTTAACTGGTACGATCTGATAAGACCTAAAAAAATGTCAGATATCTTTATAAAATAAAAGGCCTTAAAACATCATCCGGCCTTGAAGATCAATATTCGTCCTCATTAAAAAAGAAATCATCCTTACTCGGGTAATCAGGCCATATATCTTCTATACTTTCATAAATATCACCCTCATCTTCAATTTCCTGTAAGTTTTCAATAACTTCCATAGGAGCACCTGACCTAATGGCGAAATCAATCAGCTCATCTTTAGTTGCAGGCCATGGAGCATCCTCAAGTTTTGATGCTAATTCAAGTGTCCAGTACATATTATCTTGATTAAATTAAGCTTTTACAAAGTCTGCAAATATATATAATATTTTACTTAAAAAACAAACCGTTTTTTTAAGTTTTTTAACATATCATACAGATCATCTAACTTCTTCGATATCAAGTTCTAAGCTTAATTTTCTTGCCAAAACATACAAAAAATCCGATAACCTGTTAAGAATCGTGGGAATTATTTCGGATACCAATCCGGTCTCTTTCAGGCGCGAGACTGATCTTTCAGCCCTTCTGCAAATACATCTGGCAATGTGACAATATGATACTGGAATATTTCCACCTGGTAAAATGAAGTTTTTCAAAGGAGGCAGCAGTGCCTCCATATTATCTATCTCCTTTTCGATGATACCAGGTAATTCAGGATCAGGCAATAATGGTTTTTGTGGACTTTTTTCCTTTGCTCCGGCAAGCATTGCAGCCACGATCATAAGCTGTCCCTGGATATACCGGAGCAACTCTTTCCTGGACGAATTTTCTTTCAGATCGCCCAGAAGTCCGAACCACGAAATAAGCTCATCTGTATCTCCAACAGCCTCAAACCTGGGATGATGTTTGGGAAGTCTTTCTCCTCCCGCAAGAGAAGATGTGCCATCATCACCGGTTCGGGTGTAGATCTTCATTGATAAAAGAAATTTTAAAGCCGGGTTTACGGCAGAATTCAGGCTTTTATATACTTTTCGTTAGCATAATCCTGCGAAATGGTTCCGTCGAATAACCTTATTATCCTGGCGGCATGCCGTGCAATATCTTCCTCGTGAGTAACCAGGATAACGGTATTACCCTGCCTGTGGATTTCATTCAGTAATCCCATGATATCAAGTGATGTTTTGCTGTCGAGGTTTCCGGTTGGTTCGTCGGCAAGGATTATTGATGGTTTGTTAACCATTGCCCTGGCTATGGCTACCCTCTGCCTCTGGCCACCTGAGAGCTCATTTGGTTTATGGTACATCCTGTCGCCCAGGCCAACCTGATCAAGTGTTTCAATAGCCACCTTTTCCCTGTCGACCTTTGGAACACCTGCGTATATCAAAGGTAATGTAACATTTTCAAGAGCTGTATACCTGGGAAGAAGGTTGAATGTCTGAAAAACAAATCCGATCTCCTTGTTCCTGATCTCAGCAAGATAATCATCAGCCATTTTACTGACATCGGTTCCGTTAAGTACATAACTTCCGCTTGTAGGCGTATCCAGACAACCAAGGAGGTTCATGAGGGTAGATTTTCCTGACCCTGAAGGACCCATGATAGCCACATATTCATTTCTGGCAATATCAACAGAGACTGATCTGAGAGCTCTTACAATAACGGTCCCGATCTGATAATTTTTAACAATATCATGAATTTCAATAACTTTATCCATAAGGCAAAAATTTGAATTTCCGAAATTAGATTAATTTAATTAAATATAGAATAATAAAATATTAAATTTTGTTAATACCTGACCATATACCCCGAGCTGCTCATCCCTTTCCTGAAAAAGAGTATTCCCATCCTGTAAATATCAATTGAGAGAGTCACCTTTCCATGATTTTTTATCTGTGTCCACGCCTCCGCCATCTCCTTCGACGAATAAATATCATCAATTATAATCACAGTGGAGTCGCCCGATATTTCAACCATCTGTTCAAAATAATTCAAAACCGGTTCTTTCCGGTGATTTCCATCAATGAAAACGAGTCCGGGTTTTACAGCCTTTTTTTTCAGTTCAGGTAAAATATCCCCGAAAGCACCTTTAATAAGAGTTATATTACTCATTCCGGCTTTTCGGAAATTTAATTCAGCAATTTCCGCAGTAGCCGAACAACCCTCCATTGTATAAACTACCGAACCCGGGCAGGAAGATGCCAGATACATTGTACTTATCCCCAATGAGGTACCGAATTCAATTATCGCGGGTTCTCCGAATTCGGCCGACATTCCTGACAGTAACATTCCGTATTTCTTCGGTACCGCTGAATAATGTGCTATATCTGACACTTTCCTGATATTTGTTTTCATATTTTCAGAACCTGCACCCAGATCATTTACAATTATGCTTCTCTGATCTTTCAACAGGTCATTTCTGATCTTTTCAATAATACAGACAATATCAGGATCGATTTTATTCCGGAAAATCCGTGAAACCAGATCAAAGGCGAAAGGACTGTGTAAATTATGCCCCCGCCTGTACCCGGCACAGAAAAAATATCTCAAATATTTAATGGCTCTGAAAAAAAACATATAATACCAGCTGCCTGTTATTAGGTCAGATTTTCAAAAATAACTATTTTCGATCATCTTTTTCAATTGGTGGCGGCAAGTAAAATATGCAGGACTTTCTTGATACAAATATTACCTATCTTCCGGGAGTTGGCCCAAAAAGGGCAGAGCTGCTTGAAAAAGAGCTTAATATTACTTCATACAGGGATCTGTTGTACTATTTTCCTTATAGATATATCGACAGGACAAGATTTTATAAAATTGCCGAACTTGAGCCGGACCTCCCCTATGTTCAGATCAGGGGATTCATAAAAGGTTATTATACTGAAGGATTTGGAGCCGGCAAACGACTTATAGCTGATTTTCAGGACGATACAGGCACAATAAAGCTTATCTGGTTTAAAGGACTTAAATGGATCACTGGCAGTTATGTGGCAGGTGGTGAGTTTGTTGTCTTTGGCAAACCCGGGGTTTTCAACGGTATTGTAAACATCATCCATCCTGAGATAGAGGCCGCTGATAAACATGACGGAAGGCTCTTCTCCGCACTTCAGGCCCAGTATAGTACAACCGAAAAGCTTAAAAATCAATTCATTACATCAAAAACAATCAGTAAGCTTACAGGCACCCTGCTGAAACAGATAAAATTCAGGATCCCGGAATCACTTCCCGCATATCTGGTATCAAAATATAAACTGATGGATCTGCATGATACGCTTCATAAGATCCATTTTCCGGCCAACCCTGATGAGATGGAAAGATCGAGGTACCGGATGAAATTCGAGGAGTTGTTCTTTATACAGCTGAACCTTCTGCGATTCAAGGGAATCAGGAGCCGGAAATACAGGGGATTTGTATTTTCAAGCGTAGGTGATTACTTCAACAACTTTTATTATAACAACCTGCCCTTTTCGCTTACTGAAGCGCAGAAAAGAGTTATGAAGGAGATAAGAAGAGATCTGGGGTCGGGGAAACAGATGAACAGGCTTCTCCAGGGGGATGTAGGTAGCGGAAAAACTCTTGTTGCCCTCATGAGCATGCTGATTGCTATAGATAATGGTTACCAGGCCTGCCTGATGGCACCAACAGAGATCCTCGCATCACAGCACTTTCACACAATTACCGTAATGCTCAGAGGTTTAGATGTAAAGATAAGACTCCTCACAGGTTCCTCAAAGAAAACTTCCAGAAGAGAGACAGACAATTCCCTGATGGATGGATCACTGAACATTCTTATCGGGACTCATGCCCTAATAGAGGAAAATGTTCAGTTTCAGAATCTGGGACTTGTAATTATCGACGAGCAGCACAGGTTCGGCGTGGCCCAAAGGGCAAAGCTATGGCAAAAGAGCAGTAATCCGCCTCATATTCTTGTTATGACTGCCACTCCTATTCCGCGGACACTGGCAATGACTCTTTATGGCGACCTCGACGTATCGGTTATCGACGAACTTCCTCCGGGCAGGATTCAGGTTAAGACAATGCATTTCAACGACCGCGAGCGTAACAAGGTTTTTGGTTTTCTCCGTAACCAGATAAGCGAAGGGAGACAGATCTTTGTAGTATACCCGCTGATAAGCGAATCGGAAAAAATGGATTACAAGGATCTTGAAGACGGATGGGATTCAATATCAAGGGTATTTCCTCCTCCGAAATATTGTATAAGTATAGTTCATGGCCGGATGAAATCATCAGAAAAAGAGTCGTCGATGAAACTGTTCAAGGATGGACATGCCCATATCCTTGTGGCGACCACCGTTATTGAGGTAGGGGTTGATATCCCCAATGCCACTGTTATGGTAATTGAGAGTGCTGAAAGGTTCGGACTCTCACAGCTTCACCAGTTAAGAGGTCGTGTCGGCAGAGGTGCTGATCAGTCGTATTGTATCCTTATGACATCTGACAAACTTTCCGCGGAGGCAGCCAAAAGGATAGAGGTAATGACCAGAACAAGCGACGGTTTTGAAATAGCGGAAACCGATCTTCAGCTCAGGGGACCGGGTGATATCGAGGGTACTCTTCAGAGTGGAATACCTTTCGATCTGAGAATCGCCGATCTTGGCAAAGATGGTCAGCTTATTGAATATGTAAGGAATATTGCCGAAGATATTATTACGAAGGATCCCCTGCTGGAAAATGATCAGAACATGATACTTAAGACTGAATTAAAAAGACTTTTCAGTCTGAAACAATCGTGGAGCAATATCAGCTGATTGGAACCATTTTAAATAATATGTGCCAGTAAAAAAGTGATAAAATTCAGTTCCTATTAACTGAGGTTTAGTAAATTTGCAGCCTGCTATAAACCCTGAAAATCTATGGATGCGAAAGGTAATAAGGCAATTATCTCACATGATGGGATTGTCCGGGAATCAGGAAATAATTCTGTTATAGTAAAGATATCATCGGCATCAGCCTGTTCAGGATGCCACGCTGAAGGTCACTGCAACATCATAGGGAATGAAGAGAAACTGATAAAAGTATCGGGTCATTACAATGTCAGTGCCGGCGATCAGGTTACTCTGATTATGCAACAATCGATGGGATTTTCTGCCGTGTTTCTCGGGTATTTGCTTCCTCTGGTTATTCTTGTTTCAACGCTGATTATCTGTGTTTCATTGTCAGTTCCTGAAATGATAGCCGGACTATTGTCCCTGGCAATACTTGTTCCTTATTATTTTATCCTCTATTTTTTCAGGAGCCGTATAGATAATAAATTCAATTTTACGATAAAAACATAATTAATGAGTTCTACAGTTCTGCTGACAATTATTTCCCTGAGTCTGATAGCTCTTTCTTCTTCTGTTATACTCTATTTTATTGCACAGAAATTTAAGGTGATCGAGGATCCACGTATTGACCAGGTCCAGGAGTTGCTTCCTGCCGCAAACTGCGGAGGATGTGGTTTTGCCGGTTGCCGTAATTTTGCTGAAGCGCTTGTAAAAGCCGATACATTCGAAGGTTTGAATTGTCCCGTCGGGGGAGCTCCCGTCATGGCAGGAGCAGCCGAAATTCTTGGTAAAACACCCCCTGTGGTTGAACCAAAGGTTGCAGTACTTTTGTGTAACGGAACACCCGAACACAGACCCCGTACATCGAGATATAACGGGGCTGCCGATTGCCGGGTTTCGCATAATCTCTATCTGGGCGAAACTGACTGCAGTTATGGCTGTATGGGATACGGAGATTGTGTTAAAGCATGTCTGTTTGATGCCATACATATGGACCCGGAAACCGGATTGCCTGTTATCAATGATGAAAAATGTGTTGCCTGCGGAGCCTGCGTAAAGGCATGCCCGAGAAAAATAATCGAACTCCGGAAAAAAGCTAAAAAAGACAGAAAAATATATGTGGCCTGCTCCAGTTGCGATAAGGGAGGGCCCGCAAGAAAAGCCTGCAGGGTGGCTTGCATTGCATGCGGCAAATGCTTTAAGGTATGCGAATTCAATGCAATAACCATTGAGAACAATCTTGCTTATATTGATGCAACGAAGTGCACATTCTGCAGGAAATGTGCCGGTGAGTGCCCTACCGGCTCCATTATCGAACTTAATTTCCCTCCGAGGAAACCAAAAACGGAATTACAGACAGAAAAAGTTACTGCTTAATTAAATTCTAACATAAAAATATAAATATAGTGCCGAAAACATTTCCCGTTGGAGGTGTACATCCACCAGAAAACAAATTAACAGCCAACATCCCGATAACTTATTTACCTGTACCGCAAAGTATAATTATACCGGTATCCCAGCATATAGGAGCGCCTGCAGTGCCTGTTGTGAATAAAGGAGATAAAGTACTGACTGGCCAGTTGATCGCCACAGGTAAAGGCTTCGTTTCAACTAACATACACTCCTCAGTGTCGGGCAGGATAAATAAGATTGATACTATCCTCGACAGTACGGGATATAAACAGACAGCTATTTTCGTCGATGTAGAGGGAGATGAATGGGTTGAGACTATTGATAGAAGTAAAGATATTATCCGCGAAACAAAACTCACCTCCGGGGAAATAATAAAAAGATGTCTTGACAGCGGAATTGTGGGTCTTGGCGGGGCAACCTTCCCTTCGCATGTTAAATTAACCGTCCCCTCGGGAAAGAAATGTAATATTCTAATTATCAATGGTGTGGAATGTGAACCTTTCCTGACATCCGATCACCGTCTCATGCTTGAAAGAGGTGAAGAGATCCTTGTCGGAATATCGCTGTTGATGAAAGCCCTGAACGTTGAGAAGGCAATGATCGGTATTGAGAAGAACAAACCCGACGCCATTGCGCATTTATCAAAGCTGGCCGGCGACTTTAAAGGGATCTCGGTCGTCGCTCTCAAGGTTAAATATCCTCAGGGGGCAGAGAAGCAGCTTATCAAAGCCCTCGTAAAGAGGGAGGTACCCTCAGGGAAGCTGCCGCTCGACGTCGGTGCCGTTGTGCATAATGTCGGCACAGCATTCGCCGTTTATGAAGCTGTCCAGAAAAACAAGCCTCTGTTTGAGCGTGTCGTAACAGTTACCGGAAAATCGCTTGCGAAACCTGGCAATTATATTGTAAGGATAGGTACACCCCTGATTAAGCTTATCGAAGCTGCAGGAGGAATGCCTGACGACACAGGGAAAATAGTAAACGGCGGACCGATGATGGGTAAGGCTGTCAGCAATACTGATATCCCGGTTGTGAAAGGCATGTCGGGAGTCGTACTGTTTCCTTCACCCGAATCGGTAAGAATGGAAATAGCTCCCTGCATCAGATGTGCCAAATGCGTTTCGGCATGTCCCCTGAGTCTCGAACCCTACCTGTTAATGGCTCTAACCGAAAAAGGCCTTTTTGAAAGAGCTGAAAATGATAACATTACTGATTGTATGGAGTGTGGCTCATGCAGTTTTGTATGTCCTGCCGGTAGGCCTCTTCTCGACTATATAAGACTTGGTAAATCGACTGTAATCAGAAAAGCCCGTGAAAAGGTTTTGAAATAAAAAGAAACTGAAATTATATGAGCAATCTTCTTAATGTATCCCCGTCGCCCCATGTGCACGGGAAAGAAACGACGGGAAAGCTGATGTTCAGTGTGGCGATAGCATTGTTGCCGGCTCTGTTGGCCTCCATATTCTTCTTTGGTCCGGGTGCCATAATAGTAACAGCTGTTTCCGTTGCTTCCTGCATCGTTTTTGAGTATTTATTTCAGAGGTTCGTTCTTAATAAGCCGATGTCGGTCACCGACGGATCAGCCCTGGTAACAGGACTGTTGCTGGCTTTCAACCTCCCATCAAATATCCCGGTCCCGATAATAATAACTGGAAGTTTTGTAGCAATTGTTATTGCAAAGATGACCTTCGGCGGGCTGGGAAACAATCCCTTTAATCCTGCACTTGTCGGAAGGGTTTTTATGCTGATCTCATTCCCGGTCCAGATGACAAGCTGGCCTGTTCCTTCAGGTTTCGCCACAGGATATACTGATGCAGTTACCGGGGCAACCCCCCTGGCAATAATAAAGGAGGGTATCAAAAATGGAGATTCATTAACACAGCTGATGGAAAAGATACCCAGCCGGTCGGAGATGCTTCTCGGAAACATGGGCGGGTCGCTCGGCGAGATCTCTGCAGTAGCACTACTAGCGGGATTTGCTTATCTCCTTTTCAAAAAAGTAATTACCTGGCATATACCGGTATCAATTGTAGGAACCATTGCCCTGTTTACTGCCATTTTATGGCTTATTAATCCTGAAAAGAATGCAGATCCGATGTTCCACGTCATGGCAGGAGGAGTTCTTCTGGGGGCAATATTTATGGCAACCGACTATGTGACTTCCCCCATGATCCCCAGGTCAATGCTTATATATGGTTTCGGTATAGGAATAATTACTGTCCTGATAAGGGTTTTTGGTGCATATCCCGAGGGAGTATCTTTTGCAATACTGATAATGAATGCTTTTGTTCCGCTGATGAATACTTATATTAAACCAAAAAGATTCGGAGAGGAGGTGAAAAATGGCTAAGACCGAATCGACGTTCAGGAATATGCTTCTTTCCCTCACCCTGATATCTCTTGTTGCCTCAGCATGCCTGGGATTTGTGTATGAGCTTACAAAAGAGCCGATAGCCCTTTCAAACCTCAACAAAAAGCTTGCAGCCATTAAGCAGGTTGTACCTGAATTCACAAATAATCCCGATGCTGATATGTTCCGTTTACCAACCGGTGAAGGTGACAGCCTTGAGATATACCCGGCAAAAAAGGACGATAAGGTAGTCGGATATGCCGTAAGCACTTATACAACCAATGGCTTCAGCGGAGAAATAAAGCTGATGGCAGGATTCCGGCCCGATGGCACAATAATAAATATTTCTGTCCTTGAACAGAAAGAGACTCCTGGCCTTGGCACAAAAATGACGGAACCTGATTTTAAAGATCAGTTTAACGATAAAAATCCGCAGGAGTATGATTTAAAAGTCAAAAAAGACGGAGGTCCTGTCGATGCCATAACTGCGGCAACAATAAGCTCAAGGGCTTTCTGTGATGCTGTCAGCCGGGCTTATAATACACTTCAGAAAGGAGGTTTGAAATGAATCAGTTACAAAATTTCACCAAGGGATTTATCAGAGAGAATCCTATTCTGGTACTTGTTCTGGGAACCTGTCCCACCCTTGCCACAACATCCTCCTCCCTCAATGGAATGGGAATGGGTATTGCCACAACATTCGTACTTGTCGGATCAAATGTGGTAATTGCACTTCTTTCGGGCCTGATACCCGATAAAGTCAGAATACCTTCATTTATTGTGATAATTGCATCATTTGTCACAATTGTCGACCTTGTGATGCAGGCATACGTGCCTGATCTTTATAAAACCCTCGGGATCTTTATACCTCTTATTGTTGTTAACTGCATAGTACTGGGACGTGCCGAAGCATTTGCGAGTAAGAATTCCGTCCTCTCTTCTTTTCTGGACGGACTGGGTATGGGGCTAGGATTTACGATGGCTCTCGGAATACTTGGTGCATTCCGGGAGATAATGGGAGCCGGTTCGATTTTTGGCTACAAATTCATTGAAGGTGATGGAATTCTTGTATTTATCCTTGCCCCCGGAGCTTTTATTGCCCTGGGTTATCTGATTGCTCTGGTAAACCGTATTAAAAAGACATAACCAACTGCCATGGAATATATTCTGATAATTATTTCTGCACTTATCGTCAATAATGTTGTCCTTGCCCAGTTTCTGGGAGTATGTCCCTTTCTTGGTGTTTCCAATAAAGTAAGTACTGCGCTTGGTATGGCAGGGGCTGTAACATTCGTCATTGTGCTTGCCACCATGGTTACCTATCTTATCCAGACTTATGTACTGGACAGACTTGGAATAGGATTCATGCAGACGATAACATTTATCCTGGTTATAGCTGCCCTGGTTCAGATGGTGGAAATAATCCTGAAAAAGATCAGTCAGCCTCTTTATCAGGCCCTGGGTATTTTCCTTCCGCTTATTACTACCAACTGTGCTGTATTGGGAGTTGCCATCCTGGTAATCAAGAAGGACTATAACCTGATGGAGGGTATTGTGTACGCGGCATCCACAGCACTGGGATTCGGACTCGCCCTGATAATTCTTGCCGGTATCAGGGAACAACTTGAGCTCGCCGATATCCCTAAAGGTATGAGGGGAGTCCCGATATCTCTGGTTATTGCCGGTATTCTTGCACTGGCATTCATGGGATTCACCGGAATTGTTTAACATAATTTCATTTCTTTTCGGTTAAAAGCCCTAGAAACAGAGTACCGGCAGCCGGTTAACAGAAGGAAAAAATATTCGTTATTTACATAACATTCGCCACAACCATAACAAATGTTGCTGTCAGATTATTATCTGATTTTAGGTTTGTCAACCGACGCTTCTGTTGATGAAATAAAGAGAGCTTACCGGCAAAAGGCCCGTCTCTACCATCCCGATATTAACCATTCCCCGGATGCCATGGAGATGTTTATTAAAGTGACCAAGGCTTATGATTTCCTGATGTCGTGCCGTAAAAAGGAGGGTCTGGACGAAGAGGCTTTCAATAAGGTGATGGAGGAGTGGAAAAAATACAGGCAGGAGAAGTCGGCCAGGAGAGCAAATATTTATGCCCGGACATCATACAGGCATTTCACGAATACAAAATTCTACCGATCCACCAGGATCCTTAACGGAACCTCAATTATCTTCACTTTCGCCATCTCGGTCCTTGTACTTGTTTTTACAGTCTACGGATATCTCTTCAGACTGAAGCATCCTGTTGAAGTGAATGAAAAGCCACCCGTCCTGTCATTTATTATTCTGTTGATCTTAAGCTCAATCCTTCTGACAGGCTCATTTATTTACCTTAAGACGTATATTGACAGCTCCGATAAGAATAAGAGAAAAACCGGGTAGATGGCATGATCTTTAATTTTTAAGGTAAGGCCATGGGAAACAAGGTATTAAGAATTATCAGCTGATCCTGATAAAATTAAAGGGTACTCCGAGAACCGATGAGAAGTATTCCCCGCGTTCAAGAATATCCTCGTCGCCCTCCTCATAATACCAGTTGAAGATAAATTTCCGGTTTTTAAGCGTTACGTGCTTGATCTTTTCAAATATATGTATAAATACTTTAGCGCTCGCACTATTGAAATACTCAAGATTGATGTCAACACAGGTCACCTCTGCGGGATCCTTTATATACTCACTTACCCATTCCTCTAAAGGCTTATAAAACTCGATCACATTTGAATGAATGGAACGGCCGCTGATTTTGATAATACCACCTGGGTTTAAAGTTATCTCAGGTGAGTTTTTAGTATTTGAGATTTTGAGCTCCCTCATCCGGAATAAATAATCCTCCGAAATTAAAAAAAATAGTTTAATACCCGATCCTCTAATTAAATCTGTTAAATACAGGATCATCAAAATTACTGGCAGAGATAGACCTCTTTTTCATCTCAATCTCATGAATCATGCTTACGATTGCCTTATTAACAGGAACATCAACACCATTTTCCCGGGCTTTTTTTACAATATAACCGTTCAGGTAATCAACCTCCGAAGATTTTCCCCTTTCAAGCGACTGAAGACTTGATGACTTGAGCTTTCTGTATTTCATACCGATGATTCTTATCATCAGATGTCTTTTAAAATTATGTATTAAAGAATCGCCTTTGACAAATTCGCTGAAATCGAGCCTGCCCCCGAAAACTTCTATCTTTAAATTCATCTTTCCGGCCGTCGCGACAGCCTCACGGATTATTTCAATAAAGATCCTCCTTATCTTTACAGAAGAGAGCATTGTACCGAGATATAATCCACAGATTGCTCCCAGGGACGTGATACACGAATTAATGATGAGCTTTGCATAGAGATGCCCCGTAATATTTTCAGTTGTCCTTACGGGAACCACTGAGGATAAAGCTTCAGCAACGGCCGAAAGAGTATCATCGGGGTTTTTATGAAGAAATCCGATGATAAAATCTCCCCGGGATGTCATTATAAGTTTTCCGGGAGTGACCATTGTTGCTCCCCAGCCGGTTACACAGCCTATAATCTTATCATGTCCGACAATATCTCCGAGAGCTTCCTCACAAATCCCGTTCTGCATCGACACGATAAACCCGCCCGGATTCAACAGATGCTTTGCGGCTTCGGCAGCCTGAATCATATCGGTGGCTTTTGTGGCATGAAGAATTATGTCTTTCTTCTCCTTTACCTGGGAGACATCTGAATAAGCAGGCATTTTTGCAATAACATTTCCGCACACTCCCTGGACCTCAATGCCCTGATCACGTATCAAAATAGCATAATCATCGTGCCTGCAGACTATCTCAACATTATATCCTTTGTTTTTCAGTAAGGCAGCAGTGATACCTCCAATGGCTCCTGCTCCAATAACCAGGAAGGAGAGTCCGGAATTTCTCATTTGATGCTTTTGTTTCAGATCATAACCTGGCCAAAGGGATTACATCCTGACCGGTAAACTGACCTCTAAGATACTTAAAATACCCGGTTATTCCAATCATGGCAGCATTATCAGTAGTATAGCTTACCGGAGGGATATAGACATTCCATTTTCTCTTCTCCCCTTCGAGTATCAAGGCCTCCCTTAAACCCGAATTAGCCGAAACACCACCGGCTATTCCCACCTCTTTTATGCCGGTAAGCTCAGCAGCTTTCACAAGCTTGCTTAACAAAATGTTAATTATCGTATTCTGTAGAGATGCACAGAGATCAGCCCTGTTCTTTTCAACGAACTGAGGATCTTCCCTGAGACTGTCTCTCAGGAAATAGAGGAAACTGGTCTTAAGACCACTGAAACTAAAATCGAGATCCCTGATTACAGGCTTCGCAAATCTGAACGCATTTTTATTCCCTGTCGTAGCCAGTTTATCAATATAAGGTCCTGCCGGATAAGGAAATCCCATCACCTTACCGCATTTGTCAAAGGCTTCACCGGCTGCATCATCGATAGTATTGCCGATCATCTCCATCTCAAGATGACTTTTAAGCAGGATAATCCTTGTATGACCACCTGAAACAAGAAGGCAAAGAAATGGGAATGAAGGCATCCTGTTACTGTTTTCGCTGTTGCGGATAAAATGAGCCAGAACATGCGCCTGAAGATGATTTACTTCGATAAGCGGGATATGTCTGACAAGGGCAAATCCCTTGGCGAAGGATGTACCCACCAGAAGTGAGCCGAGGAGTCCCGGTCCCCTGGTAAAAGCTATTGCGCTGATCTCATCAACAGCAACTCCCGCACGTTTCATGGCCTGGTCGGTTACCGGCACGATATTTGCCTGATGTGCTCTTGATGCCAGTTCAGGAACAACACCTCCATAGGCCTTGTGAATGTCCTGACCTGCAATAAGATTGGAAAGTATGTACCCGTCCCTGATAACTGCTGCTGATGTGTCGTCGCACGAAGATTCTATTGCCAGTATGGTGATTGTCATTAAAACTTTTATTTTCCGTATAATTTAGGTTATTTTGAATACTGATTTTTTAAAATCTATCAATGTTGTAACGTATTTGGTTGTATAATAATATTACCATCTCTTTCCTTCTTTAATTCCTCGTCTACATCACCCATATAATTAATATCCCCCCTATATAACGTCCTCAATCCTTGCAATTTACCATAGAAGAAGTAATCTATCTTACTGTACTTGCCTTTGCCTGTTTTGCGTATGTAAATGCCGTAATTTTTACCGAATTCATCTTTGCCGTCAAATAGCCAGTACAACAATGCTCTTTTATCGTCAAAACTCATGTTTTGAATATGCTCTTTACTTTGATACTTTTTCAGTAATTGCCTGCGTATTTGATTAGCCTGCTTCATTACATCTTTTGTGTCAGGTAATGAATTGAGCTTAATAGTCTCATTTTTTAATTTATCAGTAATATTCATCTTGGCAGTAAGCAAATCCTGTTCCTTATTTTTTATCGTTTCCCTTGACAATGTTTCAGTTAATGCTAAATCAACAAGTTTGTCAAGTTCCTTATTGATACGATTTAATTCCTTTTCACAATCTTTAATACTAAGTCTTAAATCTTCAACCATCTTTTCATTTGGTAAACTATCTGCCATAGCATGTTCAAAACTTGGTGCATCAACAAAGTTTTCAAAGATAGTAGCAAAAACTGCATGTTCCAACGGTTTCAACACTACTGAAGTGAAGGTTTTACATTTATTGTAATCTCCGTCAGGAACGTGAAAGTAGTATTGATTTTCTTCACTTTGTGTTCTGCCTGACAATAAGCATCCACATTTTTCACACCTTAGAAATCCTGAAAGCAAATATTTTCCAAATGTATCTGTCCTATTGTTACGCCTGTTAAACTTAAGTCGCTGATGAACTTTCTCTATTGTCTCGTCATCTAATAGACGTGGTACATTGTAGGTAAAGGGTTCGTCTTCGCTTTTGAATTTAACAGTAAACTTGTCTCCGCTTTTTAAGTTGAGTATATCAAGCAAATGCTTATAATTTAATCCTGCTCTTTTAGCTATATCTCTAAGCTTTTCACCTGCAATAAGATCATCTGCAGCCTGTTGAATCTTGCGTGCAGCTGACTGGTCAAGTGTCCATGTATCAGTATCTTTATTGTAGGTGCGACCGTACGGAACACGTCCACCTGTCGGCAATCCTCTCCTACCTCGAGCAATCCTGTTTTCAAGCATCTGCTCACGTATTATGTCTCTTTCAAGCTGTGCAACACCCGCAAGCATCAACAACATGAATTCACCGTACCTGCTTGCAAAATCTATCTTTTCGCTGACACTGTGCAGAGTAATGCCAGCACTTTTTAATTCTTCACAATTATTGAGCAGCTCACGAGCATTACGTCCGAATCGTGATAGCCTGTGAATAATCAACTCGCTAAATTTACCTTGTTTTCCGTCTGACAGTAATTTAAGAAGAGCTGGACGGTCTTTTGTCGTTCCACCTGACACACCCTCATCTGCATAAATTTCAGTCAGCACGTAATTATTTAGTGCAGCAAAGTCTGCTATTGACTTGCGCTGAGTGGTCAAGCTTTCACCATCAATTTGATCTTTACTGGATACTCTGACGTACCCGGCACATTTAATTATTTCCATCACCGTCTAAGTTAGTAAACCTTTTGTAGATGTTAAGCACTTGCATTGAGCTAAATGCTCCACCTCTGCGTGTCTTATAACCTCCTTCATTAAGTTCCTGTGCTATCTTGCGGTAAGACAGTCTCGCCTCTCTTTTTGCCTTAATAAAGTACCATGCCTTTAGTACATCTTTGTCAGTCCTTGCAAGACGTCTGCAAGATTCATGCGCTTTTTGACGTGCTTCCTCCGTGATATTGTTTGTGCCAGGCTTCCAATCTGGTTCACGTAGACGTTTTGCATCAAGTGCCTCTTTAGTGCGTTCAGATATACGTTTCCTTTCCCATTGCGCCAAAGATGCAAAGATGTGGAGAGTTAACTCATTTGCATCAGGCATATCACAACAGATAAACCTGACTTTGTTATCCATCAATGTACTGATAAACGTTAAATTCCTGCTTAGGCGATCAAGTTTTGCAATAACCAAAGTCGCATCTTTCGCTTTGCACAATGTAATAGCCTTAAGCAGTTCTGGCCGATCATCATTCTTTCCGCTCTCCGTCTCGCAGAATTCTGCAATGACTTTGTTTCCGTTATGACGTATGTACTGCATTACTGTATCCCTCTGTGCGTCTAAGCCAAGGTGAGATTCCTCCTGTTCCTTAGTAGAGATGCGGTAATATGCAACATAATTTTTTTCCATCTCCTATTTTTTAAAAGTGATTATGATTTTGATAAATTTTTAACGGTCTCGTTTACATCTGATACAGTCGAGATAATGTTTGCAATCTCAATTTATTGATCAGATTTGTGGGGAGGCTCTTGCCAGATAAGCCATTTTTATAGGCGTCAGCTTGGGGGGTGGTGTGCTGGCGCCTATTGTTATCTGCTTACTTCTTAAAGGACATCTTACCTTCTTTAGTCTTAATAACTGGCAGTGGAAACCTGTTGTACTTTACATTCTGACTGTCTGTTATTACTGTCTCAATACTGCTTTTGCTTGTTTCAGGACATTGCTTTACTGCCATGTCCACTAACTCTTTACGAGTGTACTTACCCTCACTTAGCAACCCTGTTAAATACTGTATGTATTGTGGCTTGGGTCTGGCTGTCTTAGCTACTTTCTCGGCTTTCTTAGCAACTATCTCCTCCTTTGCGGTAGTACTGCTTTGCTTTGTGCTTGGCTTAGCTGATTCTACTGTTTTTGGTGCTTTGATGTCTTTAAGCGTAGGGATATTTTTTGCCATGTCCTTTTGTGCTTGCTGACGTGCTCTTACTGCCAGTAACCTTTTTGCTTCATCTGCATTGTGGGCGTTCTGTACTTTAATCTCTGCATTTAATTCCTTTGTAGAAATTCCTGATGTTGATGTCATTGTTTCCATTTTTCTAAGTTATAAATAAGGTACTTGTTATCTATGTGATTTACAGCGTTATATCAGTATGTCAATGAACCCGGTGCTTAACTGCACAGTACAAATGTAAATATGCTTAATCGAACGTCCTAATAATTATGTTAAAATTTTATGTCTAAATTGCATTTTGTGCATCTCTAAACCACTGTGCGGCAGTCTTATGCACAAGGTTTTTAGTGTTACGGTTACACTTTCTTTATTTACGCTTTATACTGTTACTTTGTAACAGTAGTATGTTAAAGCATTAACCACCCGAGATTACCATTTATCTGTGGCACAGTGGCTTTCAAAGTAACTTTGTGGTATAATACCCTTGAAAACATTTATCTGTTCAATGAAACGCTTATTTGTGGTTAATAATGGAAATAGACATCTGTAATATGTTACTTGTTTAAGATGCTGATGGATGATTATACGTCTGAATATGTTTTTAGCCTCAGCTGATGGATAACTGATGGATGATTATACGTCAGCTGATGGATAACTGATGGATAAATACTACCTCTGACTATATTATCTACATCAGCAGATGGATGATTATACGTCAGCAGAGGGAAAAAAGATAAGGCAGGCGGATGCTGTGCCTCCGAAATCTTGGGTTTTTACCCAATTTTTCCATCAGTTTATTAAAAACCTTGTCACAAGACCTCATTATATGGGGGAAATATCCGTCAGTTATGGTAACATTAGGTAAAACAAGTACATTTAAAAAGAAACGTCCTGTTTAACTCCTTGATACATGGTATGTTATAGGTTTTTGCTAACATAATATAAAGATACATGGAGGAAATATTGTTTATTTATCTTAATAAAAAGAAGCAGGGTATATCTTTTATAATGGTGAAATATGTTGTTTATGTATATTACGTCAAGTTTATTTAAAACTGAAGGAGGAGCGTCAGCGTACTCCTTTTTTTTTCTTTCTATAAGTTAGCTAAAAGCTAACTAAAATAATACTACGTTTTTGTAATTAATTGTATTTCAACATTATGCAGGCACGTTGCACTTTTGAAAATAGTAAATACACTTTTCAAAATAGCAAAGACACTTTTGAAAATAGTAAAAACACTTTTCAAAATAGTTAGTTTTTTTTGCTTTTTTGGTACTGCTGATGATATAATCGACACTTTTTCCATTCTTTATGATTATCGTCTTCACATTCCATACACCCTTGCTTACTTCCACTATAAGATTCACCAAATATCCAGCCACATGGACAGATACCAGTAATTTGTTTCATTATCTCTTCTGATTCCTTGGCTTTGTCTCTCAATTCCTTTTTACCAGAATAAAACTCCACTATACCCCCTTCAGATTTATTAACGTCCTTATTTCGTTTGCATTTTTGACTGAGAAATTCAGTTTCTTTTAACTCCTTCATTGCATTTTCAAAATATTGCCACACTCGCCACATTGGCCGATTCCTGATAGAATACCCAATATAATTACAGAGTTTTTTGAGACTTATTTGATATCCACTATTAAAATAAAATGGTTGTTGACTTTCAAGAAATACTTTCAAACTGCGAGCGATAGGACTTTTATAGATAAAATAATTAGGCAGATAAATATTATGCTCGTGAAGATTCAAATGCTTAACCATATTATGATAGTCAGCAGTTGTTAAATAGAAATTACCACCACTGTCTAAAGTACCAGAAACAAGCCTGAAACCTGCTGATGTGCTTCCACCTCTTACATTCGGTTTTATGCGAATATTAACGTCAAGTAACCGTTCTACACTGTCCCACATGGGGTCTATTTCAGTTACTTGGTACGGATTTTTGGAGCCTTTCATTTTCACCAAGTCCGTAATATGACCAGTAATACCTTGAAAATCCACATTTTTATCCATTGCTGAAATAATAAAGAAAGCACCTCTGTCTTCCTCTTTTAATTCTCCCCAGACAATTACTTTACCAGCACTTTTGCCTTCACCATAATTGTAAATGGTTTTAACGATGCCTGATACTGGGTCTTTGTATTTAGAATAGGGCTCTGTAATTGACCACATTCCTACTCTGAGGAAATCATTAACAATAGGTACTAATGATTGACTGATTCTTTTCCGTTCCATAAATATACTTCTATCAGTTAGTTAAATTATAAAAGCCGGACGTGTCAAGGTTGCTTAGACCTCCGAAGCATTACTGCATTCGGCATCCGGCTGTATTCTATTTCAGTTAAGCATTTTGACCCATATTTGATATTATACAAAAAATATTCCTAACGTGCTTAGACGTCAATAGTTATCTCACGCTGAATGAGGCAATCTCTGCAATAGATTAAATTATCCCATACTCCTACTGCACCTACATAATTTTTCATTTCTTAAAGGTTCTTAATTGGGTCATTTTGCCATCCCTCACGCTGACGGCCTCACGACGTAATTGTTCCTCACTCAAAGACTTAGAATAATTGTGCTTTCGTAACCATCTGGCTTTTACCTCAGCTTCGTCTTCATCAACATCAACACAAATCCATGTGGCTGGCGTTTCTAAGACTTTTACTTCTTTTAATGCTTTTTTCATCAATTCGATTGAATTTGGTGATACAAATTTTTCATCATATCCGCTTCCGCATCTGCAAGTTGTTTTCGGAGTATTCGCACTCGCTCAATCAAGGATAACATTCCCCTTGATGTCAGAGGTAAAAAATGAGTCTTCATATTATACTTAACCAACTCGTCAGTTGAACGAATTTCTTCCCTTATTTTTTCAAGTTCTTTGTTATCCATCTCAACCAATTCTTTTAGTGTTGATTGCTTTGAATTTACCGTCCTTAAGTTCCACAAGGTCAAAGGAGACAATTGCGTTTGTCGGAAGTATTTCATCAGGGTCATAGAGCCCTTTCTGGTTGAAATAAATGTCAATTGGGCAATCTTTCGACTTTATAAATCCGTAATTTTTTTCTCTGCTATGAAATAAAACTGTACCTGACATATCATTTAGATTTTTTGTGTTTTAAAAAAGGGAGCAGGTAATGGCACCCTGCTCCCAAACAAATACAAAGGAGATTATGAAAAGATTTTTTTCCACCATTTTTTCCCATCCGCCGGAGAACCTGAAGCTTTAACACCTGGGGTAAGCCCTGCCAAAAGAATATTTGTTCGTTCCAATTCCAACTTAATGTCATGAAGAAGAATGGTTTGTACGTCTGAATTATTGAGTTTTTTTTGAGGTTTCAACTCAATTCGTTCCAAGAAGGTTTCTGGTTTCATAATTCTACATTTGATGTTATTATGTGTTTCTGCGCCCACGACGGCCACTTTGGCAAACTATTCCTGTCAACTTTTTTGCTACTGCTTGCCTTTAACTGTGACGGAACTGGATGACCTTGTTCTTTCGCCTCTTTTTGCAAGCGTTTCAATTTTTCACCATCAGACTTAAGACGCTCCATTGTCCAAGCTTTGGCGAGTTTGTGATAGTCTGATACTTTCATTCCGTCGTAAGGAGAACGCTTATCATCAATAATTAAAAAACCGTCAGGGTGCATGGTGATTAGTTGACCATCCAGATCATGCAATTGATTAACCATTTCTTCAGTGGGAGCTTTAAATCCCCAGAAGTGACCGCTGCATTTTAACCCGTATTCCAGCACACGAGAATTGTCTTCTTCCTGTTCCCTGTCTGTGAAATTTTTGATTTTTAATTCCAGCGTTTCAATTTCTTCCAAGGTGACGTCTTCCTCAGCAAATAAACGTAACTGTTTATCACGTAAATCATTTGGCAATGTTGTTGGTTTTTCAAATCCCCGCTTTACAAATGTTTCTTTAATGATTTCAAATTGAACGTGTATAGCATAAAGCTTTGACCTAATCATCGGAAGGAAAGCCCGTCTTGCAATGCCTGAACGGTAATAATTTCCTTCTTCGTCACCGACTCTTTCGAGTAGCAGAGATTGCAGATTTTGTTTGTCTTCAATTATTGTATGAATTGACGGAATCGGGTCATAATTTAATATGTTTGATTCCAGTCGTTTTCTGTCAAACAAGTCGTCATAAATAGGGTACTTACCCCGTTCATAACCTTTTCTTCTTTTCGTTGCCATGATTATTCCTTTTCTTGATAGTTGAAACCAACAGGATACAGTGGTTCTACAGCGGGAATTGTGCCATTGTCATTGATCTCGTTTTCATCAGTTACCACAATTCCAATAGGATACAGTGGTTCAACCGGATTATGATTGTCATTAATTTCTCGGATTACAGGCTTATTGTTACCCAAGTAACCCGAGTTATTGACGATCAAAATTTCATCTTCTCTTTTCATGATTTTTTACTTTTAATTAATAAACTGTTTAAATGTCTCTTTGCTGATTTTATAAACTCGTTACGTTCTGTTTCAGGCAAGCTCTTTACACTTTTCAATAGATAGCGAAAGTCTCTTTCGCAGTCGTCCCAATCCGCAGAAGGTTCACGAGCAGTTATTTGAAATGAAACATCAAGCCAGTTGATTCTTTCTTCCAGTATTTCCTCCAATCGTGCTCGTGTTACAAGGGAAGGCAAAACTTTGCCATTTTCAAGCCATGACAAATGCGGAACAGTAATACCGGATAATTCCCTAAGATTTCGTAATGAGTAACCTTTGTTTTTTCGTGCTTGACGTAATGTCTCCATTATATTTATAAGATTAACCAGAGTAAAATTATAACATAATGATCTGTTCTGCAAGCTTTTATCAACTTTATTATTCACAACTATCTGTGAATAACGTGCTTAATGGTTGCTAATCAATGTAATTGATTGCAGATTATTTGTTTATCTAAAATGTATTTTTAACTATACTGCATATAAAGTAAAAAGGATTCTATTTTTTTTTATTTAGTTAATAAGTTTTCTGGTTGTTATAGAATGTATTAATTAATTTTGGTAGTATTCTATTTATTTAAAGTATGCGAAAGAGTAACATAATTAAATCCAAGCGAATGGAACAAATACATGTTTGGAAACAGGTGGCATGGCTTGCACCTGTTATCTGTGTTTTTATAGGAGGGCTAATTCTATTTTACGCTAATAATAAAATTCACAAATTAGAGGCTGAAATTCAAATTATAGAACAGAAAAAGAGTTCTAAGACCGGAACCATTACTCCAGCAAAGGTTAAACCTATTTTTTTCCAAAAGTATATTACTATCTTAATTGGTAGTAACAAATATGAAATTGATCGTTTATTGCTGATAAGTGATAGTGCATTAAATCCCTTTAAAGGTTCCCTTATTAGCATCCCTTTATCAATAAAATTGAGCAAAGAAGGAAATCTATTAGTTAATTGTACATTTAGAGACCTTAGTGGCAAAATTGTGGCGGAATTGACTGAAAATGAGTGGGAAGTTAATCCAAACAATTTTTTTAAACGAAATTACGATGACCATGGACTGGAAGTAATTGACCAAGAAGGCATAATGAAATTACAGATTGATTTCATTAATAATGAGACATTAAAGATTGGCGGTATAATTAGAGATATCAATGATATACACTTTATTTCCGAAAGGATGGTTATCTCATCTGATCTAAGAGCAGTAAATAAAGAGGAGATAATAAAAAGTAGTGAAATAATTTCAAATATGTTTGTTTACCCTGCTGATAAGTATTTCGGAAAGAGGGCCAAATAATAATTTTTCTTCTGCTTTCAACCCTTTCTAAGAACTTCAGGATTATTGCTTGTTCTACTCCTTTGCTTTGGTATTCTTGAAACTGAATTTATCAAGAAATATACAATTAATAGATTTATTAAGTACCCTCCACGTATCATATTTCCGGAATTCAGTACTGAGTAAGTTCAAGAACTAAAAACTTTTATTTCAACATTTTAGAAATGACTGACTCTAAATGTTCACGTTTCTGGTGAATCATTTTATTCAAAATGATGATACTATCTTGATTGAATTTTAAATAATTATCCTGTTTTCTCGTTACGAGTAACCCGAATTCTCCCATTAATTGATATTGTTCTTCCCCAATCCAGAATCTATTTCTCTCTATCTTAAATAATTTTTCATATCCCATTGTTTTATTAAGCAACGCCAATATCATAGTTGAATCTTGTATACTAGGACTTGTCTTATATTTTTTATAATTATCAGAAGTTCTTTTATCCAGTTCGAGAAGTATAGATATTTGTGCTTCCAATTCGTTTAATTCGGCCCAGGATTCCCCTATCTTTTGGGCTTTAATTTTATTAAATTCAATTACAAATGAATTTTTAATTTTTGATTTTTCAATCTGCCAGTTTATAAATGAACCTATTATTGTTAGAAGTATCCCTCCAATGACTACTGGTATAGAATTTATTAGTCCAGTTTTCAATGTTGAACCTTCCTTAATTTTTTGATTGGTTTTCATATGCTTAAAATTAAATAAGAAACGAAATCTCCTGCTGATTTTACCGGTGAAAATCAAAGTGTACAAGTCGAAAAAGAGATGACGTCATTCAAATTTACTTATTTTTATCAGACCAAAGATTTCAAAGAATATTTTATTTTATTCGTAGTTTTAAGGTATTGTTACTATAAAGTGGAAGGATTATATCAGCACCGGGGGCGACCTATAAAAAATACCCATATGTGAGAGTAACTTAAGCGGGTCTACAATGTCCCCTTAGGAATTATCTAATTTAGTTTACCTATGTTTGATTTTGCGAGAATAAAGCCTTGTGAAAAGAATGCTTTGCTCCTCTTTGTGCCAATGGCTTTATTACTTGGTAGTTTTTTTGACTTAGGTAAATTAATGTTAAAAGCCCTATAAATTAGGGACTTTTTTGCATCATCCTAAGTTTCACACTTACTCAACTCCTCATTTAGAAATTTTTTTTACCTTGTAATCTTAATATTTATAAGCTATGGAGAATAAAGATGTGCTTGAACATAAGGATATGATTATAGAGCTTTCTGATAAGTCAAAATTAGATATTCCACTCAATATTACTTCTTTATTTGATTGGCTTAAGAAACACCAATTAAATGAGATTAAATCATTCCCTTATTGGTATTGTATAGTAAATGAAATAGACTACCGCTTTAAAATCATCAAGCAAACTGATAACCTTTGGGATGTATATAAAACTGATAAACCTGAAGTAGAAGGAATATTGTATTTTTCTTTTTTACCTGAAAGCGCAAGGCGATTCGTACATGTATTTGAAAAAGAACTTTCAAAGAAGATTAAGGAAGACAAGAATAATCCTCCATCATTTTATCAACCAATTGGACCTGTAATGATTGACTTTTAACATTAACCTGACTAACTTAAATACTTTTTATATTGAATGTTTTTAAACGGTTTTAAGGGGGATCAGTTATTAATTAATACTTGCATACCGCATAACGCATTATCTGTTCGCTAAATGCGAGAAAACCCTATGCTTTTTTGAGACATAGGGTTTCCTACTTAATAGTAGTTACATTTTTGCTAGAGCGGGAATAACTTGATCAAATCTTTAATTTTTAGAGTTTTGAATTTTATTCACTATCAATCCACTTGTTGCCATCTATTGTAGATATTTTTTTAAATAAAGCACCGTTTCCTTCTAATTTCTCCTTAAGTACCAATAATCCCGTAACGGTGTCTTCAATCTTTTTTATAAGCTTTTTATGTTCATGATTATCAGGATCATACGGATATATTGCTGCCATTTCAGTTACTATTTTAGTTAAAGAATTGATCCGCTTTAGAATATCTCCACCACCAAAGTAAAGTGACAACCTCATGTTTGCATTTATACGATGGTTTGCAGATGCTTTCCACATATCAGCACCCACAGCAATTTGTTTTTCAGCAAGACGAAGAAACTGACTGCCACCGATTGTACCCTCTTTAAATAGCTGGTAAACTTCATGAATTTCCTGCAAAGCTTCCTTGCTGATCTTTTCAGAATGCTCATTTAACAATTTTACAATTTCAGCAGGAAACTTATTACTTGTAACCATTAACAGGTACTTGGTTGGTATATACTGAACAGTATTTGGATTGTCCTTAAATGTCTCATATACTTTCATATAGAAATTCGCAGTAGGGTAAGGAAGCTCATTACCAAATGTTAATGCAATCCAAGGAGTAAACATGCCGTGCGAAAGTAACTTTTTATCCTCATATAGTAATTTACCAATCTCGTAAATGTCTCTTTTGATGTTAAATAACCGAAGCTGAACACTTGTGTGATCTGCCAATAGCTTCGCTCTATCAGATTTGGTAAGATTATCAGTAATTTCCTCGAGAGTATATCTCTTTTCATTCTTTTCAATTGTTGCTGGCACTCTTGTTCTTTTCATTGTCTTATTGATTTATTTGGTTAATAATTAAATATTCGTAACTTACTCTTTATTACCGCTTTATAATTCGGTTACTCGTATCTTATATATTATACAATTAAATTTAAACTTGAATCCGAAATAAAAATCAAATACGTAGCTCATATTGCTACATATCAACATATTATGATCTTAATGATTATTGCAATTTAGAATGTTTCTAATTAATCGCTACAATACTGTGATAGGTTCACATTGAGGAAGTCTCCATATACTCTAGCAAGGTTTTTGCTATATTTGCATTATTAGGTCTTGCGTTATTTTACGCACTTTGAAACATAAATTGTATGACCTTGTATTAGTTGTATGCTCAAAAGTATTAAAAAATCATTTAAGTATTTTGTCATGCTTGCCGGTATAATGATAGCGATACCGACACTATTGTTTTTACTTATCAGAATCCCCGAAGTACAGACCTATCTGGTCCGCAGGATAACAGGACAGCTTTCAAGAGAAATAAAATCCACTATAAAAACCGGCAGAATTGAATATACCTTTTTCAACAAGCTGGCTGTCAATGACGTATTGATCACCGACTCCCACCAGGATACAATGATCTATTCACAAAGGATGACGGTTGGCATCAGAAGGCTGGATTTCAGGAATCAGATATTCAAATTTGGCGATGTGACACTCACAAAACCTGTTGTGGCTTTCATCACCGATTCAACAGGGCTCATGAATCTGAAATGGTATCTTGATATGCTGGATAACCCTGAAGATACTTTACAAAGAAAGAACAAAGTATATTTTTCAATTAATAAGGTAGAAATCAACGATGCAAAGTTTTCGCTGGTTAACCGGAAAGCGAATGAAAGCAAAATGATGGTCGACTTTAATAATCTGGGGATAGCTGATATTAACGGTTCAGTAAAGGATTTTAAAATCGAAGGCGACTCTCTTTCGTTCAGCATCAATGGTCTGCGTTTTGCAGAATCGGCAGGCTTTCTTGTTAATAACATGAACAGCAATTTTTTGATGGAGCATGGAAATATAATATTCAACGATGTTAACATAAATTGCAGCAATAGTATTATCAGCGCGCCCCGGATAGGTCTGTATCCTGACACTTCAGGTTCGTTCGGAAATTTTACCAGGGAAGTGAGACTGGATATTCTGCTTGAAGAATCGCAGGTAAGCAGCAGGGATCTCATGTATTTTGTTCCTTTTGCTGAAGAGATAGATGAGACAATAAGTGTCTCAGGAAGGGTAACTGGTTATATAGAGGAGCTTAAAGGCAGAAATATTAGGCTGGCTTACAGAGAGAAGACATCTGCAGATATTGATTTTGACTTTTCCGGACTTACAAAGATCGGAGATGCCTTCATCTTTCTTGGCATTAATGAACTGAATGCCAGTATTAATGATATAGAAAAATTAAGATTGCCATCTAAAAAGAACCTGATAATCCCCGACATTCTTAATAAACTTGGGGATATCTCATTTGAAGGCAATTTCACCGGATTCACTACCGATTTTGTTACCTATGGAATGATCCGGACCGATAAGGGAGATATCCGGACTGATGTGTCATTAAGGCCTGAAGGAAAGAATAGTTACAGGATCAGGGGACTTATCTCCGGAAAGAATATTGCACTTGGTGAAATAACGGGCAGCAGCGAACTATTCGGGAACCTTGACGTGGAAGCCCAGGTTGACGGGATCGCTTCATCCATGAACAAATTCACGGCGAATCTCACCGGTCAGGTAGACAGCGTGGAGATCAACAGCTATACATATCGCAATGTGGTAATGAATGGAACATTCACCGAAAAAACATGGGATGGAAATATTAAGATAGATGAAAGCAATATTAGGATGGATCTGCTTGGAACGTTCAATTTCAAAGAGAAGCTGCCTGAATTTGACTTCACACTAAACCTAGCCGATGCCGATCTTTACAGGCTGAACTTCGATAAAACCGACACAACATCAGCCCTCTCCATGTTAATGACTGCCAATTTCAAAGGTACAAACATCGATAATCTGGACGGGGAGATAAAACTGCTCAATTCCACACTGAGTAAGTATAACACTAAACTTGAACTCTACGATTTCTCCCTCAGGGCTTTTACTGACGACAACCAGCCCGTGATAAGCCTGAAAACCGATTTTGTTGACGCCGACCTCAGGGGATACTACAATTTTGCCGGACTGGGTAATTTATTCAAATCGGCACTTGCATCACTGATGCCTTCCCGGTTTACTCCCCCGGTTATGGATAAAGGCCAGAGAACGAACAACTTCACTTTTTCCATCGATCTCAAAAACACCGATAAGATCAACACCTTTTTCAGAACAGGATTAACTATTGCCGAAAATAGTACCATCAGTGGAATAATAAAGTCTGACAGTCTGATCAGCGTGACCGGAGAATCAAAGATGCTGAATTTCAGAAATAATATTTTCAATAATCTGAACCTCAACGCCAATGTTACCGGGGAAACAATGTTGTTTGAGTTGAATTCAAGTTCTCTCTCGCTGCTGGGGCAGTCCGATCTGAAAGACTTAAAAATAGGATTTAATACAACACCCGATAATTTTATTTTCAGGATAGACTGGGACAATAAGGAGAAAATACTCAACAAAGGTAATTTTTCAGCCAGGGGATTATTAACAGCCAACAGCCTGCCAGGCAGAGCACCTGTTTTGAATATAGCCATCGATTCGTCACGTATCTTCTTGAAGGACAGACTGTGGAAGATCAGTCAATCGGTAATAACCATAGACTCAAATGCCGTGGATATTGACAGATTATTTCTAAGTAATGATGAAAACTATTACATGGTTAAAGGTACCATATCTGAAAATCCTGCCGATACACTTCATCTTGAATTTAACGGTTTGGATCTCTCGTTTCTGAACAACCTGGGATCGAAAAAAAGAAATAATGAAGAGAAGATGCAGCTTGATATCAAGGGTATTCTGAGTGGCAATATTCTTATGACTGACATCTATAAAAACATAATGCTTGAAAGCAATATCGATGTAAGCGGTTTTTCGATGCTTGGAAGTGAATATGGTAATATCTCCGCTGAGTCGGTCTGGAACAATAAAGAGAAAGTCGTGGATATCAGGGCAGGCAATGATTTTAAAGGAGTCAGAATGTTAGATATTGGCGGAATTTACGATCCCCGCTCCAAAATGATGAATCTTGATGTTGTCACAAAAGGATTACCTGTGGACGCCCTTAATCCTCTTCTGGATTTTTTTGCATCGGATATTGAAGGAAAGGCCTCGGGGAAGATCAACCTGTCAGGGGAGCTGAATAAGCTTCTGCTGACCGGATCAGTAAAAGCCGAAAATACATCCATCACCATCGATTATCTGCAAACCCGTTACCAGATGAACGATTCCGTGAAGTTTGACAAAAAGGGCATCTGGTTCGACAATATCATACTTACCGACGAGAGGGGCAATACAGCATCTCTTGACGGCAGGATCAATCACAATCATTTTAAGGATTTTACTGCTGATATTGCTATTAACGTGGATAACAATATGGTTTTGAATACAAAAGCTAAAGACAATGAGCTTTTTTATGGCACAGCCTTTGCCACGGGCGTAACAACAATAAAAAGCAGTCATGATTTGCTTTCATTCGATATCTCGGCACGAACTGAAAGAAACACAAAATTTTTCATGCCGCTCAATACAGGTCTTACAGTTTCGGAATATTCATTTATAAATTTTGTAGATAATGATTCGATCAAAGCTTTAAAGGCAGATAAAGCCGGATCTGTTACAGTTGAAGATGAAAGTTCGGGACTCGATCTGAAAATTGAAATTGAAGTTACTCCTGATGCGGAAATACAACTTCTTATTGACCCGAAGGCCGGCGATGTAATTAAAGGTCATGGAACGGGGACGCTTACCCTTAACCTGAGTCCGGAAGGAGAATTTAAAATTTCAGGTGATTATGTCATCGAGGATGGGGAGTATCTCTATACACTCGGAAACTTCATCAATAAATCGTTCAGTGTGGAAAACGGCGGAAAAATAGCTTTTAACGGTGATATTGAAAATGCAGATATTGACCTTAAAGCAATTTACAGGCTTAACACTTCACTTTACGAAATACTTCAGGATGAACGGTTCAACGAAAGAATACCTGTCGAGTGTCATCTGATCCTTTCGGGAAAACTGTTTAACCCTGTCATAGGACTTGATATTTATCTTCCAAGAGCAGATGAGGAGACACGATCTTATCTCCGGAATGTTATTACCACTGAAGAGGAAAAAAGCCGGCAGTTCATATACCTGTTGGTAATGAACAGTTTTTATGCCGAATCATTATCGCGCTCAACCACTAACACAACAACTACCGGTACTTCAGCCATGGCGGTAACAACAACCGAAATGGTTTCAAACCAGTTAAGCAATATGCTCTCAGATATCAGTAACCGCTTCGATATTGGATTTAACTACCGGCCAGGTTATAAAGGTCTTAGTTCGCAGGAAGTTCAGGTAGCTCTTTCCACTCAGCTGCTTAATGATAAGGTCACAATTAACGGAAATTTCGATGTAAGAGGATCGGGGACGGCAACTAACAATACAAATCAGATCACGGGGGACTTTGATGCGGAGGTCCGGCTTACTGAAAAGATTAGATTCAAGGTATTTAACCGGTTCAACAATCCATATACGGGGAAAGGTGTTCCTTACACCCAGGGAATAGGACTGCTCTTCAAACAGGATTTTAACAGGTTCAGCGATCTTTTCAAAAAAAAGGAAAAACCGGAAATTAAAAAGGAGGATGAGATAGCGCCTGAATAAAGAAATGAATTATGCGGGTACAAAATTTCACTCCTTGTTAAAATAAAATACGCATCCTTTCCCAACAGTTATAATATTACCTGCCGTTATTCGTTTTTCTGTATGACAGAGAGTTAATAACTAATCCAGCATTGTTATTAACCTGCAATATTTGAACGTGGCAGAAAGACGTTTTTTAATATCTTCGCCGGGAAAAATCAGCTTGAATATTATTAATAAGTACTGTTTAATTAATTAATAAAGAAGACAATGGCATTTATAGAATTGTTAATGCAGGAAGGCCCTGTTGCTGTCGGGAGGGCAAGTGAAATGAAGCTTACACTTCTCGATCTGGCAATTAAAGGAGGATGGGTTATGATCCCGATAGTTCTCCTCTCGTTTGTAGCCGCGTACATATTTATTGAAAGGTATTACGTCATCAGGAAAGCTACAAAGGAAGATACAAATTTTATGAACAGAATAAAGGATTATATACATGATGGGAAGGTAGAGGCAGCTCTTGCATTGTGCAAATCAACAGATACTCCCTCTGCAAGGATGGTTGAGAAAGGATTAAGCAGGCTCGGAAGGCCGCTTCAGGATATAAGCACAGCAATAGAGAATGTCGGAAAACTTGAGATCTCAAAACTTGAAAAGAGTTTTCCTACGCTGGCAACAATTACCGGTGCGGAACCGATGCTTGGCTTCCTTGGTACAGTGATCGGTATGGTCCAGTCATTTTATGCTATGTCGCAGGCCGGCAATAATATTGAGGTATCACTGCTTTCTGATGGTATTTATACAGCGCTTATTACTACAGTTGCCGGTCTGATTGTCGGGATCCTCGGGTATTTTGCCTATAATACCCTTACAGTCAGGGTAGAAAGGGTTGTGTTTAATCTTGAGGCCACCCTTACGGAATTTATGGACATATTAAATGAACCTTTAAAGACAGGACATTAAAATGGCAATATCTTCAAGAAACAAGGTGAGTGTTAATTTCAGCTCGGTTGGCATGACCGATGTTGTTTTCAATCTGCTTATCTTTTTTATGCTGACATCAACACTGGTTCATCCTACTGCTCTTAAGCTGATCCTGCCCAAAGGGAGCACCCAGACATCGGCAAAACCACAGACAACGGTTTCCATTACACGCGACCTGAAATTCTATGTCGAACAGCAACCCGTTGCTATAGAAGATATGGAAGCGGTGCTTAAAGCGAAACTGGGGGAAAATCCGGAGACCTATATAGCTCTGCATGTTGACAAAAGTGTTCCATTTGAGAATGCTGTCATGGTTATGAACATTGCTCAGGAAAATAATTATAAATTGATAATTGCGACCTCGCCCAAATAACGACCTCCATAAATTTCCTTCGGAAAGAAGGAAAGGCATAGTGGGAACAACAATAATTCATGTTGTTGTACTGGCTCTTCTTTTAATTCTGGGATTCTCTCCCCCACCCCCTCCGCCGGAACTTGAGGAGGGTATACTTGTCAACTTCGGAACTGATGAAACAGGATCAGGTCTAATTGAGCCTTCAGCACCGGCTTTCCAGGAAGAAGCGGCACCTCCTCCTGCTGTCAATCCTGTTAACAGCCAGGAAGAAGAAGCCCTCCTTACCCAGAACAATGAAGAAGCACCTGAAGTTAAAAAAGTTGATCCTGAGGTTGAAAGGAAAAGGCTTGAAAAGGTGGAAGCTGACAGAAAACTAAGGGAACAGCTGGAGGCTGAAAGGATCAGAAAAGCACAGGAAGAAGCTGAAAGGAAAAGGATCGAAGCGGAACAGAAAAGGCAGGCTGATATTATGAACAGGACAAGAGATGCTCTTGCCAACTCAAGGAATACAGGCACAACGAGCACAGGTGAAGGAGATGCAGGAGGAGCGGGTAACCAGGGGGTACCTACCGGTTCGGTTGACTCTAAAGTACGTGGAGATGGAAGTGGGCTGGGAGATAAAGGAATATCATATGATCTTCAGGGAAGAGGATTCCAGTCATTACCCTCACCAAAATATGACTATCAGGGGGAGGGCAGAGTAGTAGTGGAAGTAAGTGTCGACAGATCAGGAAGAGTGACACAGGCGGTACCCGGAATAAAAGGGTCGACGACACTTGATGAATACCTTCTTAAAGTGGCAAAGGATGCTGCCATGCTGGCCAGGTTTGATCCCAAACCCGACGCCCCTCTGACCCAGAAGGGATCCATAACCTATAATTTTATCCTTAAATAAATATCCGGAAACCGGATCCCGCATTCACCTGCTTCCGGATAATATATATCCTCAGAAAAAAATAATTAACCTGCCTGGTACCAGTCGTAGTTAATAAGCAAATAACGGGTAGGGCTTCATCAGGCTGTGTACTTTTTCTCCAACTTTCCTTATCACATCCTGATCATCAATATTTGAAATTACTTCATCGATCAGTTCCACAATGATCCCCATCTTATCCTCTTTAAAACCTCTTGTGGTTATTGCCGGAGTTCCGACCCTCAAACCTGAGGTAAGAAAAGGTGACCTGCTGTCGAAAGGGACCATGTTCTTGTTAACAGTAATATGTGACAGTACCAGAGTATTCTCAACCTTTTTACCTGATATTTCAGGAAATTTTGTCCTCAGATCAATAAGCATCAGATGATTATCCGTTCCGTCGGAGATAATTTTGTATCCTTTTTCCATAAAAGCCTGCGCCATAACTGCCGAGTTCTTTTTTACCTGTGCCTGGTAATCTTTGAATCCGGGCATGAGAGCTTCGCCGAAAGAGACTGCTTTTGATGCTATTACATGCTCCAGCGGACCTCCCTGAATACCCGGGAATACAGCCGAATTTAACAGGGCCGACATCATTTTCACCTCGCCTTTAGGTGTTGTCAATCCCCAGGGATTAACAAAATCCTTTCCAAGCAGTATGATGCCGCCTCTTGGTCCCCTCAGAGTTTTATGCGTCGTAGAGGTGACGATATGTGCCCATTTCAGCGGATTCTTAAGCAACCCGGCTGCTATAAGTCCTGCCGGATGTGCCATGTCAATTACCAGGATGGCACCGACCATATCTGCTATTTTTCTCATTCTTTCATAATCCCATTCCCTGGAATAAGCTGATGCCCCTCCGATTATCATCTTTGGTTTTTCCCTGAGGGCTATCTCCTCCATCGAATCATAGTCAACCAGCCCGGTATCTTCCTTAACACTATAAGCCACAGGCCTGTAAAAAAGACCGGACGAATTTACAGGAGATCCATGTGATAAATGTCCGCCGTGGGCCAGATTTAGTCCCATAAAAGTGTCTCCGGGTTTCATCACCGTTATGAATACCGCCATATTTGCCTGGGCACCTGAATGAGGCTGTACATTAACATATTCAGCATCAAAAAGTTGTTTAAGGCGATCAATTGCAATTTGTTCTGACTGGTCTACTATCTCACAACCTCCGTAATACCTGTTCCCGGGATAACCTTCGGCATATTTATTGGTCATTACCGAACCCATTGCCTCAAGAACCTGCCGGCTGACAAAATTTTCTGACGCAATCAGCTCAATACCTGTTAACTGACGCTGATACTCCTTTTCAATAAGGTCAAAAATTAGACTATCTCTTTCCATTAGTAAATAATTTTGTTTTTAATGATCGCAAAGCTTGTTCCGCTCAGCGGGATTACCCATATGTTTAAGTTACTTTTTTAATTTTTGTTTGTTTCTGATAAAACACCAGGGGTTCTTACACCTTAAAAAACAGACCCCTTATCGCTGGCAGATTATAAAGTTTTCCTCAATTTGCAGCCATTTTTCAGTGTCGCAGGAACAAATATAGTGTTAAAAAATTTAAAAAAACGATCCTGCCTGTAAGCTATTCTTCCGAAAACTGGATAAGAAGGTCACGGTAAGTGGTAAATATCCTTGACTTTGAGATAAATCCGACATAGTACCCGTTATCAAGTACCGGGAGATTCCATGCTCCTGTCGTTCTGAATGTCTCCATTACAGTTTCAATATTCTCCCTCTTGTCGATATAAGATGGAGGTATTGTCATAAGATCCCTGACAAGGGTATTATCATAAAGAGCATGGTTGAACATTATTTCACGCACATCATCAAGCAGTACAACTCCTTCGAGAATATTGTAGTCGTCAACCACAGGGAACAGGTTTCTGTTTGATTTTGAAATGATCTTTACCAGAGTACCGAGAGTATCTGTCGATTTTACCTTAAGAAGGTCGGTTTCGATCTCCTTCTTCCAATCCATAAAAGTAAGAACAGCCTTATCCTTGTCGTGGGTGATCAGCTCTCCCCTTTCGGCCAGCTGAACATGATATATTGAATGCTTTTCAAAACTGCGCGTGGTAATGAATGCAACAGTTGATGTTATTATCAGAGGGATCAGAAGGTCATATCCTCCGGTAATCTCCGCAATGAGAAAAATCGATGTGAGAGGTGCATGCATCACACCGGCCATCATCCCTGCCATACCTACAAGAACAAATCTGTTGTCGGGCAGATTAACACCTGCATACCGGTTCAGAAGACCGGCAACAAAAAATCCCGTTACTCCTCCAAGGAATAAGGTTGGAGCAAAAATACCTCCTACTCCACCGGCGCCGTTAGTTGAACTGCTGGCAAAAACCTTAAACACAATAAGACCAAGAAAGAACAACGAGTACGTTAAGAAACTTCCGGAATAATCCCCGAATATTCTGTTTCCCATCAGCTCTCCGGTATCTCCCTGAAGAAGAGACATTATGCTGTCGTAACCTTCGCCGAAAAAGGGTGGAAAAAGGTAAATCAGCAACCCTAGAACAGTTCCTCCAAGCAAAAGCCTGATATAAGCATTTGAAATCTTTTCATACCTGCTTTCAAGGAAAAGAGTCATTTTTGAAAAGTACAGCGAAACCATACCTGACACAACTCCTAAGACTATATACCATGGGATATTGCTGATAATAAAAGCTTCTGTTACATTAAACGAGAACAGGACCTTGTCTCCCATCAGAAAATAAGCAACCGTAGCTGCCGTGACAGAGGAAATCAGCAAAGGTACTATTGAAGATATAGTAAGATCGAGCAGAAGTATCTCCAGGGTAAACACAATTCCGGCTATGGGAGCTTTAAATATGCCAGCCACGGCTCCTGCAGCACCGCATCCTATCAGAAGTGTGATATTCTTGTAGTTCAGTTTGAAGAAACGTCCGATACTCGATCCGATGGAAGAACCGGTAAGAACTATCGGGGCTTCTGCTCCTACTGATCCTCCAAAGCCTATTGTCAGTGTGCTGGCAATAACTGAAGTCCAGGTATTATGTCCACGTAACCGGCTTTTCCTCTTTGATATCGAATAGAGAACCCTGCTTATTCCATGCCCTATATTGTCCCTGACAACATATTTTACAAACACCAGCGTCAGGAACATTCCGGCAATAGGGTATATCAGATAAAGATAGCTTCCTGATTCAGAAGTTATTCCATCAGTAAGTATCTTATGGGTATAATATATAGAATTCTTAAGTAATGCAGCTGCCAATGCACTTAAAAGTCCTACGACAAGGCTAAGTAAATAGACCAGTTTCACCTGGTCAATTTCAAAAAGGCGCGATTTTAACAACTTTCTTAAGATAATTTTAGCTGCCATAATGGTGCAAATATAAAAACATTACTAATGTGTCTTCTTTTTTTTATTTAAGTTTGCCTTATACCGGATTATCAAAAACCGTTGAGAAGTGCATCAAAATGATTAATCCGTACGGAATTATTGCGTTAAAATATGAGACAAGGCATTTTAATAATAATCCTTTTTCTAACAGCGGCAACATTTAAAATCCATTGCCAGGAAGACGATGAGAGGCCCGAAGCACCTGTTCTGAAACTCGTCACTGTCGACCCGGAAAATAATGATACCGGAATCAGGTGGAATTTAAGCCCTTCAACGGATGTTGCCGGGTATGTAATCTATTCTTATATCGACGGAGAAGGATTTGCTCTTGATACTCTATATGATCCCGGAGTAACATATTATTCCCGCCATGGATCGGGACCAGCATATTTCAGCGAATCTTTTGTTGTAGCAGCCATCGACTTCGCAGGCAACGTCAGCCCGCTGTCAAATGAGCTTTATACGATCCACGCAATTGCCACTATCGATTCGTGCAATAAAAAGCTTGAAATCTCGTGGAACAAATACTCTTCCGATCCTCTGGAGGTGATCGGATATAGTGTTGAAGTCTCTGAGGATGGCAGCAGCTTTGTCACTGCCGGCGAAACAAATCCTGATGAGACAAGCATTGAACTGACCAGTTTCAGTACCGACGCTGAATATTGTTTTGTGGTTAAGGCCCTTCTTGATGAAGATGAGACTACCTCCTCAAACAAAACGTGCCTGCTAACAAGGATGCAACAGCCCCCCGTATGGATAAATGCTGATTATGCCACTATCGGTGAAGAAGCAGGCATCAGTTTGTCATTTACAATAGACCCTTCGTCGGAGATAACCAGTTTCGTGCTTGAAAGGAAAACTGCTCCGGACATTACATTCCGGGAGATATCCCGGTTTGAAACCTCCGGAGGTTCTGTCAGGTATACCGATAATCAGGCCGATATTAATATAATCAATTATTACAGGTTACTGGCAATAAATAATTGCGGGGTACCGGTAACTGTTTCAAATATAGCTTCAAACATCCGGTTATCTCTTGAAAGGGACGGCGATGTTCTGGATCTGCAGTGGAATGCCTGCAGGTCGTGGCTGGGTACTATCTCGTCGTGCAATCTGTATGCGGATACCGGAAATGGTTTCACCATACTGCAGGGGATTGAGCCTCAGGATACGCTTCTCAGCATTTATTATCATGATATTATGTACAATGTATCTGACGACAGAGTCTGTTTTTATATTGTGGCTTCCGAATCGTCGAATCCATATGGAATTAATGGTGAAAGCCGGTCCAACACCGTATGCCTGCCGGTTATTGAGAATATAACGGTTCCCAATATCTTCACTCCTGACGGTGATCTGAAAAATGATCTGTTTAAACCTGTTTTATCGTTCACTCCTGAAAGTTACTACCTGATTATAAGTGACAGACAGGGAAAAGTTCTTTTTGAGACAAAGGATCATTCTGAGTCATGGGATGGGACAAGGAACGGAGATCCTCTCCCCCAGGGAGTTTATTTATGGCTGATGGAAGTGAATACTCCGTCAGGTAAAAGTATTTCAAGGACAGGGACGATAACCATATATAAAAATCAGGATTAATTCATTGTATCAGGTATATTCCGGGCAACATATTTAACAAATAAATTATATTTGTAGCTGGCTTAGAAAGGAGCAGGAAGCGATTTATATGGGTAGCAAGTTTACTTTTGATGAGGAAGATAAATTACGTATTCAGACCGAATACGATTCACTTATAAATAATCTGCTCAGGTGTAACAAACCGGGTGACAGGGAACTGATAGATAAGGCCTTTGATGTTGCCAATAAAGCACATTGGAACTTACGCCGAAAATCAGGAGAACCGTACATTCTTCATCCTATTGCAGTTGCCAAAATCTGCAATCAGGAAATCGGGTTGGGGGCCAAGTCGATAGCCACAGCACTTCTTCATGATGTTGTTGAAGATACCGAGTATTCGCTGGAGGATGTAACAAGGGATTTCGGTCCAAAAATATCATCACTGATTGATGGGCTGACAAAAATATCAGGGACATACGATAAAGAGAATTCCTCCTCACTTCAGGCTGAGAACTTCAGGAAGATGCTTCTCACCCTTTCTGACGATTTACGGGTTATTCTTATAAAAATTGCCGACCGTCTTCATAATATGAGGACTCTCGATTCGATGCCCGAGAATAAAAAGATGAAGGTCGCGGGGGAGACAATATTTCTTTATGCACCATTGGCAAACCGGCTGGGATTATACGCCATAAAAAGCGAACTGGAGGATCTCAGTTTCAGGTTCCGCCAGCCTATTATTTACGACGAAATCGCATCAAAACTAAAACACAGCGAGAAAAAATTCCTTACGCTGATCAATAAGTTTTCACTCCCGATCATAGCTAAACTGACTGATACAGGACTGAAATTCGATATTAACGGCAGGCCAAAGTCGATTTTTTCGATCTGGAAAAAGATGCAGTCCAAAAATGTCCCTTTTGAAGAAATATATGATGTCCTCGCTGTCAGAATTGTATTTGAACCCTTACCCGGGGTACCTGAAAAAACAACATGCTGGAATATTTATTCCATGATAACCGACACCTATCTGCCCAAACCTGACAGGCTTCGCGACTGGGTAAGCAGGCCAAAACCAAATGGTTATGAAGCTCTTCATCTGACTGTAATGGGACCTGAGGGAAACTGGGTGGAAGTGCAGATCAGGAGTACAAGAATGGACGAAATTGCTGAAAGAGGTTATGCTGCACACTATAAATACAAAGGTGATAACACACCTGAAACAGAGCTGGACAAATGGATCAAGAAGATCAGACTTCTGCTTGAAAATCCTCTGGAGGACCCCATTGAATTCCTTGACGAATTCAAAATGAATCTCTTTTCGTCCGAAATAATGGTCTTTACTCCAAAAGGTACACTGGTAAGCCTGCCTAAAGGGGCCTCTGTACTTGATTTTGCATATGAAATACATACCGAAATAGGGAACAAGGCCATTGGGGCCAAGATTAATTACAAACTGAATCCGATAAATGCGATCCTGATGAGTGGAGACCAGGTGGAAGTAATTACCTCCGATATTGCCAAACCTGAAAAAGAGTGGCTCTCATTTGTAAGAACGTCCAAAGCGAAAGAAGCCATTAAAAATGAACTTAAGACCGAATCAAAAGACCGTATCCAGAAAGGTATGGTTATGCTCGAACAGAAACTGGGAGAGCTTGGAGTTACTCCAAACTCGGATATACTGAAGAAAATAATGCTTTCTTACGATGTCCTTAATAAGGATGAACTCTATTCCGGAATTGAACTTGGCATTGTAGATCTTGAGAATCTTAAAAAAATCATAAGAAAAAGTCCGGCTAAAAATGTAATTAAATACTGGGAGCTGAAACTTCTTGGTTCTAAAAAAGATAAAAAGGAAGAAGAAGATATTCCCGTTGAAAAATATGATGGTAACGTTCCTTTCCTGCTCAGGGAAAATGTGGAAAATGCAGGACAATCTTATGAGATAGCAAAATGCTGCAATCCCATTCCGGGAGATGAGGTTACCGGTTACAGATCACCAAAAGGGAATATTATTATACACAAACCCAAATGCCCTGTTGCAATAAGGCTGATGTCGAATGAGGGAAACAGGATCATTGCTGTAAGATGGGCAATCCATAAACTGGTATCATTCCTTGCAAGGATAAGCATGACCGGAGTGGACAGGATCGGGCTGGTGAACGAGATAACAAATATTATCTCATCAGAACTGAAAGTCAACATGACCGGCATCAATATCAAAGTCAGGGACGGTATCTTTGAAGGAACAATAGATTTGTATGTGCACCATACTCAGGATCTTAACAACCTCATCCTGAAAATATCAAACATAAAGGGTATCGATAGCGTTAAACGGGTCGAGGAATTCACCGAATAATAAGTCCGGACCCTGTGATCTTGTTTGAAAAAAATACATATTTTTGTTATTATTTAAAATTAGACCAGATATGATTAGCGATGATACGAGGTTTACTGTAAAGAAGATCTTCACAGAATATCTCGAGAAGAAGGGACACAGGAAGACTCCTGAGAGATATGCGATTCTGGACGAGATTTACAGCCGCAGCGGCCATTTTGATATAGAATCACTCTATATTTTTATGAAGAACAAGAATTACAGGGTAAGCAGGGCCACACTGTACAATACAATTGAATTACTTCTCGACTGCAGCCTGGTGATCAAACACCAGTTTGGAAAGAATATTGCCCAGTTTGAAAAAGCATATCATTGCGGGCAGCACGATCATCTCATTGACCTTGAATCGGGTAAGGTTATTGAATTCTGTGATCCGAGGATCCTTGAAATAATAAATACGGCAAGCGACCTTCACAATTTTGATCCGGTATATCATTCCCTTTATATATACGGTACAATAAAAGAAAACCCAAAAAAGTAACAGTTACCTGCTACTTTTAGGGTTTAAACAATCGTTCAGGAACAGATCAAATCTTAAAGTCCCAACCTGCCCGTACCGTTAACTGAGGTATCGGAACAGCTTACAGGGCAGCTCCCGGATTATCAGAAAGCATATCCGAATGTAAAGCCCAACGGAATGCTCATACTTGCTTTGTCCTTAAATGTATCCTGGTCAAAATCAGTATCAGTACCGGAAAACTCCCATTTTCTTGACACAAATCCCATCCCGGTATAAAGGTCAAGGGTAAAACCGCCTGAAGTTATGAGCTGATAGCCGAATACCCCATTAAGGTTAAACTTTGTGGCACTGATATTATCATCGGCGTTGTCTTTGCTGGCAATCTTAGCCGAAGCATATGAAATATGCGGACCAACATAGAATCCTTCAGGTGCTGACAGGTCGCGGCTTATATAGAACTTATACATTCCCTGGACCCTGAAGCCACTTGTTTTCAATCCTGAAATACCCTCCTCGCTCTCATCGCTTGTAAGCTCATCAAGGTTGAGAAGAATGCTGGGACCAAGATATCCTGCTCCCACCTGGATGGATGATTTTTCCGAAACTGCAGTTTCAAAAAGAATTTTATACTCACCGGTGACAGGCACCACAACAACCCAGAATGGACCGCCCAGTGCCGAAAGAGGATTGGTTTTGATTGTGAAATTGTATTCTCTTTCACCGGCTGTATCCTGTCCATAGGAAGGACTTGCAGCAAACAGCAAAGCAAGCACCAGAATTAACAAAATGATGGTTTTTTTCATAATGGTCTTTCGTTTTACTTGGTTATTGGTGTATAACTTATAAAATTAGTAATTGTTTTACGACTTGTCAAAAGTTTTTAAGTATTCCTCCGGGCATGAGAGTATCATTTATTAACAATCTTTTATCAAAGTGACCAGCTGCAATAATTTTTTGTACCTTGGAATCAGTTTTATATAACTCAGATTTATATCTAATATGAACATAGACATACTGTTAGGTCTTCAATGGGGTGATGAAGGTAAAGGGAAAATAGTTGATGCCATTAGTCCCGGTTATGACATTATTGCCCGTTTTCAGGGGGGGCCTAATGCAGGACATTCACTTGAATTCAACAATATAAAACATGTGTTACATCTGATACCATCAGGGATATTTCATACTGACAAGCTTAATATTATTGGTAACGGAGTTGTTATAGATCCGGCTGTCTTTAAGAAAGAGATCGAAAACCTTGGGCCGTCGGTTGCTGAACTTGCCGGCCGTCTGATCATTTCATCAAGGGCCAATCTGATACTTCCTACTCACCGTATTCTTGACGCAGCGTACGAATTCCGTAAAGGATGTACCAAAATTGGATCAACGCTTAAGGGCATAGGGCCTGCATATACCGACAAGGCATCCCGTAACGGCCTGAGGACCGGTGAAATAGTCAGAGCTGATTTCAGAAAATTATATGATGAGCACATTAAGAATCACCTTGAAATTCTCCGCAGTTACGATTTTAAATTTGACCTGAAAGAGTATGAGCAGGGATGGTTTGAAGGAATAGAGTTACTGAAGAAATTCCGTATAATTAATACTGAGTATCTTATCAATGATCTTATACTTAAAGGTAAAAAACTTCTTGCCGAAGGTGCACAGGGAACCATGCTTGATGTTGATTTCGGTTCTTATCCTTTTGTTACTTCCTCTAATACTATCAGTGCCGGAGCATGTACGGGACTGGGCATATCGCCAAAAAGTATCGGTGATGTATTTGGTATTTTCAAGGCTTATTGTACAAGGGTTGGCAGCGGCCCCTTTCCAACCGAACTGAACGATGTTACCGGTAATAAATTAAGGGAGATAGGCCATGAATTCGGGGCTACTACCGGCAGACCACGCAGATGTGGCTGGCTTGATCTTCCGGCGCTGAAATATGCAATTATGATTAACGGCGTTACCATGTTGTTTATGACAAAAGCTGATGTCCTTTCAGGCTTCGAAACGATAAAAATCTGTACATCTTATTTAACCGGGGGAGAAAAGTGCCAGGAGATACCTCTGGACAATGATTCGGCGATTGAACCGGTTTATACGGAGCTTCCCGGATGGCAAGAGAATATAGCTGATATCCGCGATTATGAACATCTCCCTGAAGCTCTTAAAAATTATATCAGGTTCATTGAGGATCAGACATCAGTACCGGTCAGAATGGTTTCTGTCGGACCAGACAGGAAGGAAACGATTTTCAGATAATAAGATTATTCCTTTACAAAGATCCAGGCATCAATATTCACCGTATCATGAAATTGCTCCAGACGTCCTGCGGTAACAGCAAACTGGTCGTGTGATTCTGCTACGACCATCTCAAAACGGCCATCTCCTGTTTTTATGATTTTAGGATCATAACCAAGTATCCTGTACTCTTCGGCCCATGATTTTGCATATTCAGGAGTAATGAAACTTCCGACAACAATATTGTATTTATTACGTGCCTCCCATGCAACCTTTTCCTCTTCGGCAATCCGTATTGAGTCAAGCCGTGCTTCTTCAATAGCCCTCATGCGGTTTTCAACTCTTATTAGCGAATCCGCAACCCGTATACTATCCTGCCTGGCAATCATTTCTGCAAGCTTTCTTTCTTTTCTGCCAATTATCCCCTTTTCTTTAAGAAATTTGCAGGAAGGCAGCACAGTAAAAACCAAAATTAAAATTACAGCCAGTATGTATCTCATAATTAATAATTTAAATTCATAAAAAAGATTGTTTTCTTTCTAATCCACATATTTAACCAAAAATACAAAATATTGATAACCAAACCAAATGATAAATGACAAAGGCAAACAGACCTTTTTAAATCAGATTTCGTATATTAGGCATTCTAAAAAATTACATAAATAAAAATCACCAGGAGATGAAATCTTTAATACAATTCTTTGAAGAAAGCGTCGAAAAACACAGTAATAATGTTTATCTGTGGGAAAAGCCCATGGACAAATATGAAGGCACAACCTATGGGGAAACAAGAAAACAGGTATATGAGTTTGCTGCTGGATTGTTGAGTATGGGTATTAAGAAGGGCGACAGATTATGCCTGATCTCTGAAGGCAGGAACAGCTGGGTAATAGGAGAACTTGGAATACTATATACCGGGGCAATGAATGTACCCCTTTCGTCAAAACTGAATCCGGAAGAGATAAAATTCAGGATCAATCACTCCGGATCACGAATGATACTTACATCATCAATACAGGCACAGAAGATAAAACAGATCATTGGTGACTGCAAGACCCTGGAAAAGATCATCCACTTTGATACACAGGAAGAGTATGGAAAAACCGAGATACATTTCAACGAGGTGAGGAAACTGGGAAGAGAATGGCTCGAATCTCAGGATAACATGGTTAAATTCACCGAAATATATAAAAGCATCACGCCTTCCGATTTTGCAAATATCTGCTATACATCCGGAACGACTGCCGATCCTAAAGGGATTATTCTGACGCATGGCAATTATGTAACGAACGTTTACCAGTCATACAGTCTGATGGACATTCCATCATTCTACAAGACATTACTGATACTTCCATGGGATCATTCGTTTGGTCATACATGCGGTATTTATGCCTTTATGGGCAGAGGTGCCAGTATTGCTTCAGTGAAAACCGGTAAGACACCAATGGAAAGTCTTAGAAATCTCCCGGTATGCCTGAAGGAGATCAAACCAAATCTTCTGATGAGTGTTCCTGCTATTGCCAAAAACTTCAGAAAGAATATCGAAAAAGGTATAAAGGAAAAAGGGAAACTGACCGAGCTGTTATTTAACCATGCCTTGGAATTATCTTATTCGTATAATAAAGAGGGCTGGAATAAAGGGAAGGGGGTTCAGAAACTCAAAAAGCCACTGCTTAAACTCTATGATAAAATTCTGTTCTCAAAGATCCGGGAAGCCTATGGCGGGGAACTCGACTATTTCATCGGAGGAGGGGCACTTCTGGATATAGAACTGCAGCGATTCTTTTATACCCTTGGAATACCAATGTATCAGGGATACGGTCTCAGTGAGGCCTCTCCTGTGATCTCTTCAAATTCAGCAAGCAGGCACCGACTTGGTTCATCAGGAGTCCTTGTAAATAATATGGACCTGAAAATATGTGATGATGACGGGAATGAGCTCCCGCTTGGTGAAAAAGGCGAGATCGTGATCAGAGGCGGAAACGTAATGCATGGCTACTGGAAAAATGAGTCAGCAACAAAAGAGGCCATTAAGGATGGCTGGTTATATACCGGTGATATGGGTTATATGACGGGCGAAGGATTTCTATATGTCCTTGGCAGATTTAAAAGTCTGCTCATTGCCGATGACGGTGAGAAATTCAGTCCTGAAGGTATTGAGGAGGCAATCTCGGAACAATCGAAATATATCGACCAGTGCATGTTATACAACAATCAGAAACCATACACTGTTGCACTTATAGTTCCCAACCAGCATGCTCTTAAAATATACCTGGAAGAAAGAAATCTTACTGCCGATTCGGACGAAGGTAAAAGAGCTGTGCTGACCCTGCTGGAAAATGAGGTGAACGAATACCGTACAAACGGTAAGTACGGGAATATGTTCCCGCAGCGTTGGCTGCCGGTTGCCATAGGTATCCTCCAGGAGAGTTTTTCGGAAGATAATGGTCTGATGAATTCCACCATGAAAATAGTAAGAGGCAAGATCATGAACAGATACAATGATCTTATTGATTATCTGTATACTACTGAGGCAAAAATTGTCTCTAATGAGAGGAATGTCGAAGAGGTGGAAAAAATGAAACTTGGCTGAAAAGACTCCTTCTTTCGCTGGAAAACATATCCTTAGATTAAGCAAGCCTTCCCTTAAAAGGTAAAAAAGTCATGAAGTCGGCATGATGCACGATAAATGCTTCTGTTGTGCGTTTGACCAGATCTCCTTCCTGAGCGTGTGCAGCTATAATATGGCATACTTCAGGAGGCACGCCGCACTCTTCAGCAAGGGAAACACCCGAAAAAGGGTGCCTCAGGTACTGACCGTATTTACCCTGGATAGTTTTACCGTCCGGATCTTTTTCGTATTCCAGTAGCTTCCCTACATCTGCCAGTATAGCTCCCGAAATAAGAATATCCATATTAACCGGAAGATCAGTACCAAAAAACTCATTCATCTTCTCCCCGCTCTCCCTGGCTATGTGAACTACGCATCTTTTATGAGCCATAAAGCTTACCCTGAGATCCGGGCCGCACAAAAGCGTAAATGGAATAACGTCAAGATCCTCCGGATTCAGAACGCTCCGTTCAAGGGCAATTTCCCAGGTCCTGGAAGTTTTTTCCCTGAGTGAATCATCTTTTATCCAATCGAGTTCCGGCCATAATTTTCTGACTTGATCTTTCATCAGTGTATAATTTTATTTTAATTGTCTGACTGAACCCACATGTCTGAATATTATATACATACGTGTTTGTGTCTGCAATACATGTGGGTTTCATCATAATAAATTTGATTAAAGGTCTGACAGCGTGTCCGCTCCTGGTTATCAGTATTTGTGATTGTGCCAGTCATAAACTTTTCGCTGTACCGGCATAATGAATTATTTTAACTTTTCAATTATCTCATCAGTCATCCTTACTGTAGAAGCGGCACCGTTCTTTAATACCTCAGGGCTCCCTGTCATCTTCATCATATCATAGGTCTTAACCCTGCCCTCCAGGATTACATCAGCTATTGCCTTTCGTATTGCTGAAGCCCTCTCCTTCTCCTTTAAATAATCGAGCATCATGCATGCTGATTCGATCATTGCTATCGGATTAACGATCGGCACTTCATAACCGGCATATTTGGGAGCTGACCCATGGGTTGGTTCAAAAACTGCAATACCATCAGACGAGAACTGAGCACTGCACGCGAATCCCAGTCCGCCAATAAGTCCTGCAAATCCGTCTGAAGCAATATCGCCGAACATGTTCCCCGCAACAATTACCCCATAATCTTCAGGATTTTTTGTAAGCCACATCATCTGGGCGTCTATATTGGTGTTTAAAAGTTTTATTTCCGGGAAGTGATTCTTACGGATCTCTTTTGCCAGGATCCACATCAAACCTGATGTTTCCCTGATTACATTTGGCTTCTCACAAACTGTTACGGATGGATAATTGTTTTCACTGGCATATTCAAAGGCTGCCATCAGTATCCTCGTGGTTGCCTTTTTTGTAAAGATCCTTGCTGAGACAGAGATCTCTTCCACAGGTACATTTCCAAAATTTTCCATGAACTTAGGATGGGTCATGAGGGCTTTATAAACCTGTTCCGGAGGATTTGTCCATTCCACGCCTGAATAGAGGCATTCGGTATTCTGCCTGAAAATCACCACATCAATAGCAGGCTCTTCTATTGTGTTGCCCCTGCCCCTTCTAATGAAATTCAGAGGATTACCCTTGTATGATTTGCAGGGACGGATACAGATATCAAGATTAAAATGCTGACGAAGCCCTACGATAGGACTGGAATATTTAAAATTCTTATCCCTTAATCCGGGATCAAGTTCCGCCCTGGCCTCTTCATTTGGCTTGGATGTAATAGCCCCAAAAAGAGCAATCCTGTGTTTCTTTATCAGATCGATCGTTCTTAAAGGTAAAGGATTTCCTTCCCGGCACCAGAATTCCCAGCCGATATCCCCCATTACATAATCAGCTTCAAAACCGGAAGCTTTAAGTACTCTCAGTGCCTGTTCAAGTACTATGCTCCCTATGCCATCACCGGGCAAAATGACAATAGTTGGTCTGACCATGAGTAATTGATTTAAAATAAGTATTTTCCTTAATCTCAAATTTAGTAAAATTTAAGCTTCGCCGGAAACAGATTTATCTTTTTATGATCCTTTTTTCAGTGAATAAAAAGAAGTACTTTTGTTCAATATTTTTTATTATTTTACATGGCATGAGCATATTATCTCACCTTAATCCGGCACCAATCTGGATTTATTTTGAAGAGATCTGCAGTATTCCCCGTCTGAGTAAAAACGAAGGAAAGATCCGCCGCTATCTTCTCGATTTTGCATCGAAACACAATCTGAAGGCAGAGGAAGATGAAATTGGTAATATCCTCATTACCAGGGATCCGTCTCCGGGAATGGAAAAGAGGAAGATCCTTGTCCTTCAGAGCCACATGGATATGGTGGGTGAAAAAAATGCTGATTATCCTCACGATTGGACTAACGATAAGATAGTCCCGATGGTTTCAGGCGAATGGGTTACTGCAAAGGGTACAACTCTCGGAGCTGACGATGGAATGGGGATCGCTGCACAGATGGCGATCCTGACTGATAAAGATCTTAAATCCGGGAAAATTGAGTGCCTGTTTACCGTTGACGAAGAGTCAGGAATGACCGGCGCAATAAACCTGAAACCCGATTTTTTCAAAGGGAGAATAATGGTCAACCTTGATTCAGAAGATGAGGGTATACTTTTTATTGGCTGTGCCGGGGGTATGGACACTGTCGGTACCCTGAAGTTCAGAAAAGTACAGGTGAGCAGTGAATCAGTTACCTTATACGTTTCAATAACCGGCCTCCGGGGCGGACATTCAGGCGATGAGATCCATAAAGGTTTCGGCAACTCTGTAAAGCTGATGAACCGGCTGCTGTGGAATCTGTCAAATGAGTATGATATTGAGCTGGCAAAATTTGACGGAGGAAATTTACGCAATGCAATACCCAGGGAGGCATTTGCCACATTTGTAGTTAAAAAAAATCACGCGCAGGCAGTAAAAGAATGGGTAAAAAAGTACATGGAGACACTGTACGACGAATTCGGCGATCTTGAAAAAGATCTTTATATATCGGTACGCGAAACAGATACCCCTTCTTATGTTATGGACAGGGAGACACAGGCAAAACTGCTGGACTCGCTTACTTGTTGCCCTCATGGAGTAATAGCCTGGTCGAAAGAGATGGAGGATCTTGTTGAAACATCAACAAATCTTGCTGTTATAAAGTTTATTGAAGAGAACAGTATCAGGATCGTGACCACCCAGAGAAGTTCGATTGAATCTGCCAAGCACGATGCTGCTGCTATGGTAAAATCGTGTCTGAACCTCGCCGGTGCAGAGGTTATTCATTCAGACGGTTACCCCGGATGGAAACCAAGTCTGAAATCGGAAATACTTAAGATAACCCGTGAATCGTATGTTAAGCTATTTGGTAAAGAGCCGATGGTCAGAGCTATTCATGCCGGACTGGAATGTGGTCTTATATATCAGAAATTCAAAGGGATAGACATGATATCGTTCGGACCTACAATACGTGGGGCACATACTCCTGATGAGAAAATTGAGATAAAAACAGTCCGGATGTTCTGGGACCTGCTTATCGAAGTAGTGAAAAATGTACCGTCTGAGAAAAATCTGTAATTCTTCTGTTAAGTTTTATTCAGTCATATATAAAGAATTCATCTTTCCCTGCTCCGCATACCGGACACAGGTACTCGACAGGCAGATCGGTAAATGAAATACCCGGCTCGATACCCGAAACCACATCCCCCTCGGCCGGATCATAAACAAATCCGCAAACTACACACTTGAATCTTTCCATTTACTGCTCTTTCGTTTTTATTTGTCTTACTACATCAATAACTGTCCCGTCAACCCATTTTACAGCCGCAACAACCTTTTTCTCAAACTCAGCTTTCGCTGGTCTCCCGCATATCCTTTCAGCCTCGTCCTTCAGTTCGTTTATTGTTTTAAGAGGCAAACCTGACCCTTTAACTCTTTCAATGAGGTCAGTCCTGAGCGGATTAATGGCTATGCCCCTTTCAGTAATTATTACATCAATAAGTTCCCCCGGTCCGCATAATGTTGTCACTTCGTCGACAATAACAGGTATCCTGTCGCGGAATAAAGGTATCGGAATTATCACATTCCTGGCATGAAGACAGTTTTGCCATCCTCCTATTCCATGAAGCAGGTATCCGTCAGAATGTGTTACCACATTTCCGTTGAAATTAACATCGATCTCGGTCGCTCCAAGGATCATTATGTCCATCATACTGGTAATATTGCCCTTTGAGTGGAAATTGTAAGCATTAAAGACCGGGTAAGGGATGTGATTTGGATTATTCTCAACCGAAATGACTGAATCCAGGTCAAAAACCTGTGCATCAAGAATATAACCCATCTGGCCCTGTTGAAGCATATCGACCATATATTTTGTACTGCCTCCAAAACCAAACCTGGATTTCCATCCGTTTTTCTTCATTATTTTGTGAAGAAATACGGCAATTGCCAGGGATGTGCCTCCTGCTCCCGACTGCATCGTAACACCATCGTGCAGAATACCTGATTTTTCAAGAAATGATGCTGTCAGTTCTGCAATTAACAACCTGTCGGGACTTCGGGTTATCCGGGTTGTCCCCGATACTATTTTTTCGGGAATACCAATTTTATCTGTTACCACAACGTAATCAACATAATTACCCTCAATCTCCATGGGGAAACAAGGCATTTGCACGAGGTTATCCGTGACCACAATCACTTTATCGGCATACAGGTAATCGGCTTTGGCATAGCCGAGAACGCCGCAGGCTGACGATCCTCCTGTCCCTTTTGCATTCCCGAAGGAGTCAGACGAAGGAGCGGTAAGTACGGCAATATCTATTTTTACTTCTCCGTCCTGGATAGCCTGAACCCTTCCCCCATGAGATCGAAGTACCGCAGTACCCATCATACGGCCTTCGGAAACATACCGGCCTAAAGGTCCGTTCATGCTGCCCTCGATCCTGTTAATGGTTCCGTCGTCAAGATATTTTATCACATGTTCATGGCAGGGAAATGAAGCGGAAGGAAACCAGATCAGATCCCTGATTCCCATTGCGGATGCGATATCGAATACTCTATTGCTGATGAGGTCTCCATCTCTCAAATGATGATGCGTGGAAATTGTCATCCCGTTACGAAAGCCACATCGGGCCAATGCCTCTTCCAGAGAGTCAACTACCTTATTGCCATCGGCCTGAAAATCGATACACGAAGGGATCGGAGGTCCGTATTTGTGTCCTTCAGGCCGGTATTTCCCGACTCCTTTAAAAGCGATGGCAGGTTTCCCGTTTATTTCAGACGGAATTTCTCTCCCTGCAGCATTTATCACAGTTGGAACAGCCATTTTTTATGTTTTTTACTGATTCTTATCCGAAGTTATCTCATCCATCCAATTAACCGGTAATAAGCCCAGTCTGACCGAAAGGTCGATGGTTTTCACAGCCCGTGCAACAACAGGCGGGTCTATCATTTTTGACCCCAGAGCCACAACTCCAAGTCCTTGTCTGACTGCTTCAGCATAAGCAACCACTATATTCTTCGATTTTTCAATTTCTTCCTCACCGGGAGCATATCCTTCCCTGATAACAGGTATCTGAAGGGGATGGATACATCCCATTCCTTCAAATCCAAGTGACTTTGATTCAGCTACGCTCTTTTTTAATCCTTCCATGTCCTCAACATCCGCAAAAACCGAATCAACAGGCTGCCTGCCGGAAGCTTTGGCTGCGTTCACCAACCGGGTCCTGGCATATAGCGATTCCCGGCCATCAGTCGTTCTCTGAACACCAATGTCAGCCGTAAAATCTTCAAGCCCTATAGCCAGGGCGACAATGTTTTCAGATGAGGTTGCTATATCATATGATTTTTCAATTCCCAGGGCGCTCTCTATTATAGGCATTAAATAAATATTACCTGACAGGCCGCACCTTTCCGTTATTTCAGTAATTTTTTTATCAACATTGACAACGGCCTCAGCATTTTCACATTTTGGAATCAGTACAAGGTTTATATTTTGAGGGATAATATATTCCAGATCCTTTAGTCCCCTTTCTCCCTGATTAATTCTTACCATCCTCTCGGCGCCGCCGAAGCCGACCTGTCTCAGGGCATTCCTGACCAGAATTCTTGCTTCGTCCTTTCTGGCAGGAGCCACCGAATCTTCGAGGTCAAGTATTATACCTTCAGCGGAATAAAGCCCCGCATTGATCATCATGGCGGGATTGTTCCCCGGAACGTAAAGCCTGGAAAACCGGAACCTGTTACGATCGGACTGGTAACGGTTATTTTCATTAAAAGGGGGAAGATACTCCAGCTCTGTCTCCACAAGCTGCTTTATTGCAGCTTCAATCCTTGCAGATATGACAAAAGGTAAAGCTCCCGAGTCGTCAACCTTTATGATTGCATTCTTTATCCCGAAAAACTCCAGTAATTCAAGACACTGGCTTTTTATTGACTCCCCGTACAGTGAGAAGACCTTTGATTTAATTTCCACAATAACCCCACCCTCGTCCCTGAGACCTAAAGTAACTTCACAATCGGATCTTATCTTAGGTCCTGAATTACCTGCTGAAGCAACGTTTGTATCCATTTTACTTATAATTGGTCAGGTTAAACAACCCTCATGATTTATCATACCCTGTCATTACACCGGCGACATAAGCCGGGGGTATTTACCGGCAACCTCAGCTCAGAAAACCAAGAAGAATTCCGGCCGCCACAGCCGAGCCTATTACTCCCGAAATATTTGGTGTCATTGCATGCATCAAAAGATGATTTGAAGGATCAGCTTTTAATCCTTCAATCTGTACCACTCTGGCACTGTCGGGGACAGCCGAGACTCCGGCTGCACCAATCAGCGGATTTATTTTGTTTTCACTGGAGAGAAAAATGTTCATGATTTTTGCAAATAGTACACCGCTTGCAGTAGCTATCACAAATGAAAAAGCACCTAAGCCAAAAATTTTTATTGAACCTGAAGTAAGAAATACGTCGGCCTGAGTTGATGCTCCGACCGTCAGGCCAATCAGAATTGTCACAATATCAATCAGCGATGTGCGGGCTGTTTCTGCCAGTCTTTTTGTTACGCCTGATTCCCTCAGAAGGTTTCCGAAGAAGAACATCCCAAGCAACGGCAGTGCACCCGGAGAGATAAACAGAGTCAGTAAAAGACCTACAACAGGGAAAATTATTTTCTCAACTTTTGATACAGCTCTCGGGGATTTCATTCTTATACACCGCTCTTTCTTTGTCGTAAGAAGCCTCATTACCGGTGGCTGAATGACAGGGACCAGAGCCATGTAGGAATAAGCAGCTATTGCAATCGGTCCGATCAGATTTCGTACGGTTGTCCCATCGGGAAGGATATTTATTCCGTTGGCCAGACGTGATGACAGGAAAATTGCCGTGGGTCCGTCAGCACCTCCTATTATACCGATCGCTGCAGCCTCCTGAGGATAAAAACCCAGGGTCAGTGCCCCCAGAAAGGTAACAAAAATACCTATCTGGGCAGCTGCTCCAAGGAGCATCAGCCGGGGATTTGAAATAAGTGATGAGAAATCTGTCATTGCACCCAGGCCAAGGAATATCAGAGGAGGATAAATCCCCTGCAATACACCAAAATACAGGTAGTTCAAAACGCTTCCCTTCTGATAAATACCTATCTGCAGATTTAATCCGTCATCCTGGAAAAAGGGAATATTTCCTATAAGAATCCCGACCCCGATCGGAACCAGAAGAAGAGGCTCATACTCATACCTTATGGCAAGAAAAATAAAAACCAGCCCGATAACGATCATGATAAGATGGCCTGTCGTCAGATTGCGGAACCCGGTATATGCCCAGAATCTTTCAAGTCCGTCAAGAGTCTCTGGTTCGCTTTCGCCAGCCTGGTAACCGGTCTGCGAAGATTCAGTTAACGATGCAGAGATATATTGATATCGGGTATTTCTGTCTTTTTCAGGTTTAACAAAAGCACTCCATGCAATAGAGAGAACCGTAATAATGCCGATTATAGTAATGAGTTTTCTGCCTGCCATGGCTAATTCATTTCCATGATTACCTCTTCCTGTAAAACCGACTGGCCTTTGCCTGCTTTAATTGTTGCTATCACCCCGTCGCGCTCAGCTTTAATCTCATTTTCCATCTTCATTGCCTCGAGGCTGAATAGTTTCTGATCCTTTTTCACTTCTTCCCCGGCACTCACAAAAATGTCAATGATTATCCCGGGTAGCGGAGATTTAATTTCAGTCTTTGGTCCTCCTGACTTTTTTTCTATTTCCTTTTGTGGTTCCTTTATCGGCGACCTTACTATTGTAGGAGTTTTAGTCTGTTTAATATCTCTTTGTATTTCAATAACATAAGAGGTTCCATTAACTTCTATTTTCGCCAGATTCCCTTCAAAAGATACTATATCAACCTCATACTGAATACCATTAATGGTGAATTTGTAGTTTTTCATTTTAATCACCTTAAGTTTCTCATACTATACAACTTTGAACTCCAGGGCGAGTAAGCCCTTGATACCCGCTTTATGGTAATTACATTGCTCTCTTCATCATGCATTTCATTAAGGTAAAGATATATGGCCATGGCAATCGCGGCATTGACGTCTCCCGGAATTTCATGTATTTTTCCGTTGCCGGTTTGTCCGGACTTAAGGACCTTTCTTTTTAACGCAATTCTAAGGAACAGAGGGAGGACATATCTGAAAAAAAGATAGATAAGCAGAAGTGCTGCAAAAACAATTGTAATACCTACTACAACAATGATCAAGGCCGACTGGTCTATCGCAGAAATATCAGGTGCTGCCAACTTATAATTCATAGCATTGTCCTTTTATAGAGGGATATTTGCATGTTTTTTCATCGGACCAGGATCCTTTTTGGTTGCTATAGTCCTTAAAGCCCTTATCACCCGGAACCTGGTGTTCCTGGGTTCAATAACATCATCAATATAGCCATACCTTGCAGCTTCATAGGGATTGGCAAATTTAGCCCTGTACTCGTTCTCTTTCAGGGCAATATATTCTGCCCTGGATTCAGGATCGGATATCTCGCTGATACTTCTTCCTTCCAGGATCTCAATAGCCCCTGATGGTCCCATAACAGCAATTTCAGCCGATGGCCATGCATAGTTCACATCTCCCCTGAGCTGTTTCGACGACATAACGCAATGAGCCCCTCCATATGACTTCCTGAGGGTCACAGTAACTTTTGGCACAGTTGCCTCGCCATAAGCAAACATCAGTTTTGCACCATGAATAATGATACCGCCATATTCCTGACCGCTTCCCGGCAAAAAGCCCGGGACGTCGACAAGAGTCACCAATGGTATATTAAAGGCGTCGCAAAACCTAACAAAACGTGCTGCCTTTCGTGAAGCATCAATATCAAGCACCCCGGCAAGAAAATTCGGCTGATTTGCGACAATGCCTGTGGGCATTCCTCCCATTTTAGCAAACCCGACAACAATATTTCTTGCGTAGCCTGCATGAATCTCAAGGAATTCACTGTAATCCACAATCTTGTATATTACATCCTTTATGTCATACGGGTGGTTGGTATTTTCTGGTATCAGGCTATTCAGATCATCGTCCATTCTCTCAATGGGATCAGTACATTCGGTAAGCGGAGGATCTTCCATGTTATTCTGGGGAAGATAGCTGAGTAGTTTTCTTATAAGCATAAGCCCCTCTTCTTCCTGATCCACAACAAAGTGAGCCACCCCCGATTTTGTACCATGCACCTGCGATCCTCCAAGGTTTTCAGTTGAGATCTCTTCGCCGGTCACACTCTTTGTCACTTTCGGGCCCGTAACGAACATATAGCTGCTTTTCTCGCTCATAATAATAAAATCGGTCAGGGCAGGAGAATATACTGCACCGCCTGCGCAGGGTCCGAAAACAGCTGATATCTGAGGTATAACCCCCGAGGCAAGAATGTTTCGTTCGAATATCTCAGCATAGCCGGCAAGACTCCTCACACCTTCCTGAATGCGTGCACCACCACTGTCGTTAATTCCTATTACAGGTGCTCCCACTTTCATTGCCTGATCCATTATCTTGCATATTTTCTGTGAGAAGGTCTCTGACAAAGAACCGCCGAAGACTGTGAAATCCTGGGCAAAGACAAAAACCACCCTTCCGTCAATGGTTCCATGCCCTGTAACTACCCCATCGGAAAGGAATTTCTTCTTACCCATGCCGAAATCTTCAGTCCGGTGGGTCACAAACATGTCGTACTCCTCAAAACTGCCCTCATCAAGAAGTGCATGTATCCTTTCCCTTGCGGTAAGTTTTCCTTTTTGATGCTGATCCTCAATCTTTTGTACTCCACCTCCCTCCCGGGCTTTCTCGCGGAGATCAATCAATTGCCTTACTTTGTCCTGGCTCGCCATTAAGATATTATTTTGAATTAATCTACTCTGTTCTGTTCTGACAAATCTCAATCAGTACACCTGATGTTGATTTCGGATGAAGAAAAGCGATATCCAGTCCTTCAGCTCCTTTTCTTGGTTCAGAATCAATCAACCTTACTCCTTCCCTCTCAGCCTGTTTAAGCGACTCATCAATATTGCCAACGGAAAATGCAATGTGATGGATACCTTCTCCCTTTTTTTCAATGAATTTGCCGATCGGGCCCTCAGGATCAGTCGTTTCAAGCAATTCAATTTTTGTCTGACCGACCATAAAAAAGGCTGTTCTTACTTTCTGATCGGGCACTTCTTCAATCTTGTAGCATCTGAGGCCAAAAACTCTTTCATAAAATTTTATGGAATTTTCAAGATTGACAACTGCAATCCCTATATGTTCAATTAGTGAAGGTTTCATAGCCGGATATTTGTATCAATGAAGATATTCAGACAAAATTAGCTGATTGTTAGAAAAATAAACAGAGATAAAAATCATGTTTTAATGATTTTTTAAGAAAAACAGTTTACACGGGCAGCTAGAACGGGAATTCCACAGGAGTCTCAATCTCAGACTGTTCATTTACAGGTTTCATGGCTGCCATATGGACCGGATTTCCGTCAACAAAAATAGCCTTATACGGTTTGGTCGGACATGCGTACTCACAATGGCCGCATCCTATGCAAATATCCTGATTGGTTTCGGGTATCAGCAGTGTTCCCTCATAAGGTACCATGTATACTGCCTTCGTCGGGCAACTTTCAGAACATGCACCACACGCAGTCTTCTCAGTCTTAACAATACAATTATCCTTGATGAAGAATACCTTGCCGATCTGGGTAAGCTTCTTGGCTTCAAGCAACAAGGGTTTTAAAGCATTTGTCGGACAAACTTCGGTGCAAATAGTGCAATTATAAGTACAGAAGCTCCTGTGGTAATCCATTACTGGCTGCATCAGTCCCGCAATCCCATACTGTTTTATTGCAGGCTGCAAAACACTGTTCGGGCAGGCAGTAATGCAAAGCGAACATGCAGTGCAGTTCCTGGTAAAATCTTCGATACTTCCTGCCCCGGGGGGACAGACAGGCGAGGTTTTTTCCTCCTTTACGGCCGACTCTTTCTGAGGGACAGGCACGTCTTTTTCCTGCCCTTTCACAAATTGGGAAAAGCCAAACAGCATCAGGATCGATCCGGCTATAAATTTTCTTTTACTCTCATCTGTTTCTTCAGCTTTCTTCTTTAACGAAACAAGGTCATATGAAAGAGCCTTCTCGGGACAAATATTAATACAATTAAAACAATCAACGCATCGTGAGACATCGACATCATAATTAAGGAAATCAATGCATGAAGATTTGCAGGCAATTGCACATCGTCCGCATCTGGTGCATTTACTTTCAATAAATCTGATCCTGAACAGGGAAATTTTTGATAAAAGACCCAGCAGGGTACCTACGGGACATACCATATTACAATAAAGACGCCCTTTCATAAGCGAAAGCAGACCAACAAGGAGGAAGAATGCAGTGGGTATTGCATACGAAACAAGGTTAAATCCTTTTATAGGAACATTATGCAATGTATACATATCAAATTTTCCAAGAACTCCAGCCACTAAGTTGTTGACCAACAGGACCACAGGTTTTAGAAAATATGTTGTGAATCGTCCGAATATGCTGTAAGGATCGAGGAGAGTAACCATATAAATTCCCCATATTAAAGTAACAATCAGTGTTATTGCCAGAAGGGAATATCTGATAATTGTAAAAGGTCTTTTATAACCATATCTTCTGAATTTTTTTCTGATTCTGCCTCCAATCCTGCTGAACAGATCCTGTCCTATACCAAGCGGGCATAAAAATGAACAATAAGTACGGCCTGAGATCAGAGTCAGTATCAGCACAGCCAGAAATCCTCCTGCAGCCAGAGTCTTCAGATCAAGAAATTCCATTATGGAAGGTATGAACTGCAGATAGAGCAGGGCATTAATATATTCAACAGGTACAAAAGACCTGAAATCAACAAAAACAAGAAGGAAACTAACAAGAACCAGGGCCGAAAAAACGATCCGGAATCTTCTGAGGAAAGGTGAGGTCATTATGGCTTACATTTTTATTCTTTTAATATTCAGGGATTCCAGGTTCATGTTTCCAAGTCCCATTTTGTGAGCTATCGGAATATATTCGATTATCTCAGGTTCAATACCAAGCATCTTTGTTGCAGCAGCATCACCAGCTACCCAATCGGTAGTCAGTATCTGTGATTTCATCTGAACAACATCCTCCTTCGAAACTCCCTGAGGTCCATGCTTAACCATAACATTATAGCAATCAATTACATTCAGTGCGGGCTTCTTCTCAAATAATCCGAAGTCGGCGATACACTGGTTCAGATTATTTGCATGCCAGAATCCCCTGTCCCAGACAATACCCATATTATTTTTAAGGCACCCTGTCATCCTTGTGGAGTTATGGTCCTTCAGAATCGGAACATTAATAATAACATCAGCTTCAAGGACAAGCTCATGGACCTTTGCACTTTTAAGCCTGACACCTCCCGGAATCTGGATCGTCTGATAATAATTTTCAGAATTGGCAGGAACTACTTTTGCTCCGGCTGCCCTGGCTGCTCTTTCAATTCCCGAATTTTTATAAGTATTTACCCAGTTATCGCATGTATGATCAAATACATATACTTCTTTGGCTCCGGCTTTAAGACAGTGTTCAATAATCCTCTTTATAAGCATCGGATTTGTATTGGCGGCAAGTTCAGGAATTACATCCCAACCTATATTAGGTTTGACAAGAACCTTCTGTCCCTTTGTCACAAATGCTCCCATGCCCCCCAGTTCCTGGATCCCAATATCAAACATAGCCTCCGGAGATCCGCCCATAACAGCCACTAAATCATATTTTGCAGCAGCCACTGATGATGCCCATAGATTGTCGTACCCGCCAAAGCTCATTGCAGCACCAGCGGCCAGTCCCGCCCCAACAGATGTTTTAAAGAAATCTCTTCTCCTCATGATTATAATTCTTTTGCCGGTTATATGGATAAGGGCAGAAAAATACAATTTTTTTTTGTCATTCCATAATGATTCTAAGCAGTATCTTAGCTTCGGTTTTAAGTAATGCATTATATTCGCTAAAATTCATTTGACATTATCGTAGATCTTATTTTTTTGAAAATAATCTGATTTTTATGAAGGCACTTTTTTATGACTGTTTTTCAGGTATAAGCGGAGATATGAACCTGGGAGCAATGATAGATCTCGGGATTGATAAGAGTTATCTGGTAAGGGAACTTGATAAGTTGAACCTTAAGGGCTGGGAACTCATTGCTGAACCTGATCAGCGCCATGGTATAAAAGGTACCAAAGTTACGGTCCGCCAGACAAGACATGAACACGCCCACAGGCATCTTTCGGATATTCAAAAAATAATCAATGAATCGGGTCTGGATGAAAAGACCCGGGAGCTAAGCTTAAAGATTTTCATGAAAGTAGCTGAAGCCGAAGCCAAAGTGCATGGAATTTCTATTGAGAAAGTTCATTTTCATGAGGTTGGAGCCGTTGACTCGATCATTGATATTGTTGGTGCTGCTATTTGCTTTAATGCTCTTGAAACAGATGTGGTTCATGTTTCACCTGTTGAACTTGGAAGCGGGTTTGTAAAGTGTGACCACGGGAAGCTTCCCGTGCCGGCCCCTGCAACTGCCGAAATTATTAAAGGGATCCCCGTAAAACAGGGCGGTGTGGATTTTGAAGCAACAACACCTACGGGCGCCGCTATTGTATCTGTCCTCGGCACCGATTTCAGCACCGATTTCCGTATGAACATAGAAAAGACCGCCTATGGTGTCGGCCATAAAGATCACCCTGAAGTTCCTAATCTCCTGAGGGTTTTCCTGGGCGAATTATCTGATAATTCTGTTTCTGGCCATGAAGCACTGCTTATTGAATGCAATATTGATGATATGAATCCTGAGTTTTATGACTATATATCTGAGAGGCTTTTTAATGCAGGGGCATCGGACGTTTATTTTTCAGATATTATTATGAAAAAGGGCCGGCCGGGAATTGTTCTTAAAGTCATATGTGAAAAAGGTTCGGATGAATCAATAAGGGATATAATCTTTACAGAGTCAACTTCGCTTGGCATCAGAACTTTCACATTTAAGAAAGACACACTCTCAAGGCGGTTTGATACTCTTTCAACATCCTGGGGAGACGTAAGGGTGAAACACTCATATTACAAGGGGAAAGAAGTCTCATGCAAACCTGAGTATGATGATTGCAGGAGAATAGCAGAAGCCACCGGTATTCCCCTTAAGGAGGTTTATACCAATATTATGTCGTCGCTGTCGCAGATCAAAAAAACAGACCATGACTGAATCAAAAAAGGATAAATTGGAGTTAATACTGAAAGAACTGGATTCTTTCGTTGTTGCATATTCGGGAGGTGTCGACAGTTCATTTTTGTTGTACACGGCTCACTCCATCAGAAAGCTCAAAATAATCGGTGTGACAATAAGTACACCATATATACCTGCCAGGGAGATAAGCGATACCGTCGAATTTACCACCTTCCACGGCATTGATCATAAGATTCTTGAAATAGCTTTTCCCGAAAGCATCAGGAACAATCCTGTTAATCGCTGCTATATCTGCAAGAAGAATCTTTTCTCGGTACTTAAGGAATTTGCTGCAGAGAATGGATACAGATATGTAATCGACGGAAGCAATGCTGACGATGCAGGTGAATACAGACCAGGGTTAAAAGCACTTTCCGAACTTGGTATAAGAAGCCCCCTGATGGAGGCGGGATTGACAAAAGATGAAATAAGGACTTTGTCAAGAAAAGAGGGATTGCCATTCTGGGATAAGCCTGCGATGGCTTGCCTGCTGACCCGCATTCCATATGATACATCCGTCGGCGACAAAGCACTTAAAATGGTTGAGGAGGCTGAAAATTTCATGTACGACAGAGGATATCCGGGGACCAGGGTAAGAATCCATGACGACCTTGCAAGAATTGAGTGTTCCTCAGAATATTTTGAGAGAATAATGACCTCTGCTGAAAGAGAATCGATCTCTTCCGCCCTTAGGAGAATAGGGTTCAGATATATATCTTTGGACATTGAAGGATACATATCCTCCAAATCACATCCCAAAAACAGAATATCATGACAAAAAATGAGATTGAAAAGCTACTGATAGATGTAAAGGACGGCCGGAAAAATATTGATGAAGCGCTTGAAATCCTGAAAAATTTTCCTTATACCGATCTTGGATTTGCCAGGATTGATCATCACAGGGAGATGCGTACCGGTTACCCTGAAATCATCTACTGTGCCGGTAAAACAGTAGATCAGGTTGCAAGGATCTTCGGGGTAATGTCAGAAAAAGAGAACAATGTGATCGGTACAAGAGCTAACGAAGTGATGTACAATGCTGTTGTAGAGGTAAACAGTGATGCTGTTTATTACAACGAAGCAAGAATAATAAGCGTTCAGAAAAAGAAATTGACCCCTCCTGAAAGCATGATAGCTGTAATAACTGCCGGAACATCCGATATACCTGTGGCTGAAGAGGCAGCAGTCACTGCCGAGCTTCTGGGAAATAATGTACTGAGGATTTACGATGCAGGTGTAGCCGGTATCCACAGGCTGATAGACAAGCTGCCCGAAATAAGAAAATGCAGGGTTGTGGTGGTTATAGCCGGGATGGAAGGCGCCCTGGCAAGCGTTGTAGGAGGGCTGGTAGATAAACCAGTTATTGCTGTTCCGACAAGTGTCGGATATGGAGCCAATTTCGGCGGTGTCTCAGCTCTGCTGGCAATGCTCACAAGTTGTTCGACAGGAGTAACTGTAGTTAATATAGATAACGGATTTGGCGCCGGTTTCTCAGCCAGTATGATCAACCAGATGAAGTGATCACCTGTAATGTCAGATACGGTTTTACTTTCCACAGCTTATTTGCCTCCTGTTGAATACTTTCACGTGATCAACTCAGCTCAGAATATTTTAATTGAAGCGGAGGAGAGTTATTCCAGGCAGACCTATCGCAACAGATGTAATATTTTGTCCTCCGGCGGAACATTATTGCTTTCGGTACCTGTCGTAAAAGTTGTTCACCCTGTTACTCCTGTCAGGGAAGCAGAAATTGATTACTCAAAGAGATGGCAGCAGGTTCATCTGAGAGCATTGGTTTCATGCTATAACACATCACCCTATTTTCAGTTTTATTTCGACAGATTTGAAAGTATCATTCTTAAGAACCACAGGTTTGTGTTTGATCTTAATATGGATCTGCTTCTCGCAATCCTCGAAATGCTCGGGTTAAAAAAGAGGGTCTCTCTTACAACCCGGTTTGAATCTCCGGATAGTCGTGATTATGATTACAGGTACAGAATAACACCCCGCGCCAAACCGGGATTCTCCTCAAGGGAGTACTCTCAGGTTTTCGGTAATGACAGATTTTTCTCCGGTTTAAGTGTAATTGATCTGCTGTTTAATATGGGTCCGGATTCAGTTATGTATCTTTAAAATCTCCACTGTTCAGGCCTGATTGAAATTAATACCTGGAAATTCAAAATAATTAAGGCTGCCGTGAAACCGGCAGCCCTGATGCTAAGTGTAATTCAAAGTATTAATAGCCAAATTTATAACTGAACGACATTGTAAAAATATTTCTTGATGAATTCAGATCAGCAATGGGAGATCCCAGGCTGCTGGTATACAGGATATATTTCTCAGTACTTTTATAGTTGGCAAATCCGAAATCGAGTGCCAGGTTCTGTTCCCTGAACCCTGCTCCGCATGAGACTGATGTCTGATCAAGATCTTCGTTTTCTTCTCCTTCCATAAAGGCCTTACCATAGTAACCATAACCACCCCTGAGATAAAACTTACTTAATCTGATTTCGCCTCCAAGGCGAATATTTGAAGCAGATCTGAGACTGTATTTTATTAATTCATTTGCATCGGCAACCCAGCCGGCATCTTTCTTGGAGAACCTTGCTGTTCTGTAATCAACAAACTCATAATCGGCACTCAGAATGGCAATTTTCTGTATCTGGTACGATACACCTGCAAGAACCCTGAAGGGGGTCGTTAATGTATAGTTGTACCTGTTTGGTTCATTTGATGACTCGAATTTTCCGCCATCTGTAAAATTAGATGTCATGTTATCATACAGGTACTCGTTTATCCTGTACAGTGTTGGAGAATGAAAGGCTACGCCGATCCGGAGCGGTTCCACAGGTTTAACTATGGCACCCAGTTTTAACGCATAACCTGTTCCATCCTGTTCATAATGAAGAGTATAGTTAAAATCCGAAAATTTTGAAGGAAGATCGTAATCAGTTGATTCAAGATGTTCAAAATGACTGATGAAATTCAATCTGCTTATTCCGAGAGTTGCCCCGAAATATATTTTGTTCGAATAATTTCCTCCAACCGAGAATGCATGTTCACCGGTATATCCTTCCTGGGAGATCAGCCGTCTTATATTCTGACCGTAGAGGGCCGGGGGATTATCACCGTAGTTTGAAAAGACGGTCCCGTATTGTGTATATTCCCCGGGAAGTGTGTCTATTACCCATGTATCGTATGCGAGAAAAGCATCAGGGGCATCTCCTGATAACTCATCGGTATACAGATTATAACTTCTGTCGGCCCAGTAATCAGCCATGGAACTGCTTCCATAAGCGCCCTGTATCCGGATCGCGTTATTCAGATTATTGGTTTTGTTAAAAGAGTATCCGAAATTAAGAGTGACAAGGCCGGTTTCGTTTTCATTATTGATAAAATTAAATACTACTCCTGCCTGTCCCAGATTAAAATTATACTGATAATCAGTTGATGTTTCGGTGAAGTCTGCAACATTATTTATATGGAACAACTGAGGCGATATTGTCAGTTCAGATGATCTGTAAATCCCCAGGCCTGCCGGGTTCTGACTCAGGGTTGAGAGATCGCCTCCCAGTGCTGTGAAGGCTCCCCCCATGGAAGTAAATCTCGCTGTTCCTCCATAAAACACCTGAGAGTATCTGAGTGCATCATCAATATTTTGTGCAGTAATGCCCGAAAACATTGTGATGACAGCTATTATTGTAATGCCTGCTTTTTTCATGATTATTACTTTTAAATTAAATCTTTCCCTGCACTCCTTTGCAGAATGAATATGTTTTAAGGAACAGATACTGATTAAATCTACCTTCTGCCACCTGAAGATGAGCCTGAGGAGCGGGATGATCCTGATGATGATGAAGAACCTGAAGAGCCTGAAGATGACGAGCTTCCTCCGGATGAACCTGAATAGGATGATCCGCTGCTGTAGGATGAAGATCTGCTTGACGGAGAGCTAAAAGATCCCGATGAAGATGATCCGGAGGATGATCTTGAAGGAACTGAATAGCTTCCGCTTGACCCTGTTCTGGATTGTCCTGTTGAATAGGATGAACTGCTTCTGCCGGTAGCGGCTGGACTCTGAACAACGCTTGTCCTCCCTGTGCCTGTGTTTGTATTAACCCTGGTATTATTATAGGAGGGCCTGGTGCTTGATCTTGGATTGGTATAACTGGGAGTATATGATCTGTCAACAGAATTATATGAAGGCCTTTCAACGGCTGTGCGCCTCGATGGTGTACCTGAAATACTTTCAGTACCTGTCCTTACAGGATCCTGGGTTACCCGGGTTCCGGCAGGAGCTGTGCTCCTGTTGTTAATATCAGAAGAGACACTTCTTCTGGTAGGAGTGGAAGGTGTTACCTGAATGTCCGACTTGGTATCCCTGGAAGTGACTGATGTTGATTCTGTTGAAACAAGATTGTCTCTCCTGGTAGTACCTGTGACACCTCCTGAAGCAGATGTGTTCCATTTTGTCGAGAGATTACTTGCTCTTTCCCTTCTTCCATAAGTTACCGAGTTATACGAATCATCGGAATAGAACCCGAAATTTCTGCTGTAGAATGGCGAATAGTATGAGCTATAGTAGTAGGGCGAGAAGCCCCCGTAATAACCAAATCCGTAATAACTGCCGTAATAGAAAGGATCGTAAAAATACGGATCGTAATAAAAGGAATTATAGTAGTTGTAACTGTAAGGGTATCCCCAATACCCGGAATTAAATGAGGAGTAAGGAAAATAGCTGAAGTAGAACGGGTCTCTCCAGTATGGATCAAAATAGTTACCATAGAACCTGCTTATCCGGTTCGTATAGGAGTAATCGTTGTAGTAATTATCATAGCCGTTGTCATACAGAGCGGCCTCATCATCGGCTACTGCCTCAGCATATTCTTCCGATACCAGAGTGTCGGCAGCATAAATATTATCATAATATTCTTCTGCTTTAAGGTCGCGCTCAACAACACGTTCCCTGACGGTAGTTGTTGCCTTCGTGACTGGTCTGTCTGAAGTCGTATAGTAAAGATCATCATATTCCGTACCCACATAGAGATTCGAGGAGCAGGAAGCCAGTACAAGAAGAGCCAGAACTGATATGTAAGTAAATGCTTTCATTTTTATTATCCCCTTATAAGTTTACTATATCATGATCAAATATTGTACCAAACAATAAAAGCCATAGTGGAATTTTATTAAGAGCAAATTTAGCATTTTTAAATTAAGAACATATAGCATATAAAAACATACATCTGTTACTGTTCCTTAATTAACCGAAGCTTCCGGACCAGCAACTGCCAAAAGTCTCACAGATAAAATACCGTCACGGCATGGTGCTTTCAGTCCGAACTTCCCCTCTTCTATTGTCACGTAAGTTTTTTTTCTAATTTTACGAAGTTTTTTAACAGGAATCAAATACCGTAACACAAAAATGGCGAAGTTTTTAACTAACAGGGAAGATAACTATTCACAATGGTATAACGATCTGGTAATTAAGGCAGATCTGGCTGAGAATTCGGCAGTAAGAGGATGTATGGTTATCAAACCATACGGGTATGCCATCTGGGAAAAGATCCAGGCAGAACTCGACAGGATGTTCAAGGCGACAGGACATGTCAACGCTTATTTCCCGCTTTTCATCCCCAAATCGTTTTTTAGCAAAGAAGCTGCCCATGTCAAGGGATTTGCGAAGGAGTGTGCCGTCGTAACTCACTATCGTCTTAAGAATGATGAGGATGGCAAGGGTATTATAGTTGATCCCGCAGCGAAGCTTGAAGAAGAACTTATTATTCGTCCCACTTCCGAAACAATAATATGGAATTCGTATAAAAACTGGATTCAATCCTACAGGGATCTTCCGATACTTATCAATCAATGGGCAAATGTGGTGAGATGGGAAATGCGTACAAGGCTTTTTCTCAGGACTGCAGAATTTCTGTGGCAGGAAGGGCATACGGCACATGCCACAAAAGAGGAGGCTATAGAAGAGACTGAAAGGATGATAAATGTCTATTCCGATTTTGCTGAGAATTATATGGCTTTGCCCGTCATTAAAGGATATAAAAGTGAGAACGAACGATTTGCAGGAGCTATCGACACATATGCAATTGAGGCGTTGATGCAGGATGGGAAGGCTCTGCAGGCAGGCACAAGTCATTTTCTGGGTCAGAATTTTGCAAAAGCTTTCGATGTCCAGTTTACAGATAAGACCGGAAAGCTTGATTATGTCTGGGCTACATCATGGGGCCTTTCGACCAGGATGATCGGGGCTCTTATTATGGCACACTCCGATAATAAAGGACTTGTTATTCCTCCCCGTCTGGCTCCGATCCAGGTTGTTATAATTCCTATTTTCAGGAACGCCGGTCAGCTGGAAGCTGTTTCGGTTACTGCCGGAAGGATAAAAGCAGGGCTTGAAGCTTTGGGTATTTCGGTGAAATACGACGACAGGGATAATAATACTCCCGGCTGGAAATTTGCTGACTATGAATTAAAGGGTGTCCCTGTCAGGATTGCCATAGGACCCAGGGATCTTGAAAACAACACCGTTGAGATAGCAAGGAGAGATACCCTTGCAAAGGAGACTATTGCAGTAGACAATGTTAATGCTTATATAACCAGTCTGTTAAAAGAGATACAAGTTAATATTTATGAAAAAGCGTTAAAGTTCAGAAATGAAAACACTTTCTATGTCGATACATGGAAAGAGTTTACGGAGAAGCTTGATGAACCGGGAGGTTTTATCATGGCGCACTGGGATGGTACAACGGAAACGGAAGAGAAGATCAAGGAAGAAACCAAAGCGACCATCAGAGTCATTCCGTTTGACTCAGCCATAGAAGAAGGCAGGTGTGTATATTCCGGGAAGCCGTCAAACAGAAGGGTACTTTTCGCACGATCATATTGATAATGAACAATTTGTTCTTACAAACAAAAAGGGGGCAGGACACTATTGACCCCTTTTTTTATTTTTGACGAATAATTAGTATTTTAGTTGCCTCTATTTTTTATTTTAAACTCTGCATCATGCCGGAACTGGAAGAAAAAAAAGTGGTCATTATAAATACTCTTAAAAATAAGTCAGTATTAAAGGAGAAGGTCTTTGATAATACCCTGGAATGGTTCGGTGTGGTTAAAGACATCCTTAAGAATTATTCCAGGGAGGTTAATACAAGTCTCGGGGGAATTGATCCGAGGATCAAACTGGAATATACCGACAGGAGCAATTTTGATGCTCAGTTGAAAGTAGCCGGCGACATACTGCTTTTCAGCATGCATTCAAATATTTTTCAGTTCGACAGGGAACATCCTGCCTGGAAAACCTCATATATCCAGAAAAATAAGTTCAATGCCTATTCCGGGATTATCAATATTTACAACTTTCTTGCTGATTCGTTCAAGTATTCGAGGCTGGATGATCTGGGGTACCTGATTGCAAGGATCTTTATCAACCACGAGAACCAATATTTTGTGGAGGGGAAGAGGCAGATGGGAATGCTCTTTTCAAATTTCGGGAATGAAGAAATCAACAGATCCTCACTACAGATAATTATCTCGACAGCTATTCAGTATTCTCTTGAGTTTGATCTGCTTGTACCGCCATATGATGCTGTAAAAATTGCCACGGTCGGTCAGGTTGAAGCAAAAATTCAGCACTCAAGGATCACCACGGGCAAACGCCTGGGATTCCAGTTTAATTCAGATGACGTGTTGATTGATAATTCACATGATAGATGATGATCAAAACGGCCTGGGGAAAAAATGGATATCAATCAGAATCCTGATTTTTCCTGCAGTTTTGTTTTTGTTCGGCACCATCCAGGCTCAGATTCATGAGGATGCACCTGCTATTGCCAGGGTACCCGATTCTGTATTGAAATCCCTTGTAAAAAGGATCCGTATTTTCTCAGAAGATATCAACCCTGATTTTCAGGATTTTATTATCCCCTACTATGACCCGGACAGGATCCGCACACTTATACTTTTTGACTCTTTAAGGTTGAAAGCTTCAAGGATGCTGATTATCAGAAAATTATACGACTTTGTTGTTGTCAGCCCCCAGCCTGTTGAGAAGAAAAGCATTACAGGAATAAGTGAAATGCCCTACTATGAGCACAGGGGAAAAAAGATCAGAAGTATCTCGGTCAGACGGCTGAATGTTTTCGGGAGCGACATAAACAACCCTCTCTCCTATGATCCGAAGAAGATTGAAACACTCCTCAACCGGACCCATTTAAATACCACTGAGACAATTATAAGGAAAAACCTTCTGTTCGCGGAAGGAGATTCAATCTCCCCTCTTGTCCTGAGCGACAATGAGAGAATCCTGAGGCAACTCCCATATATAAATGATGCAAGAATACTAGTGGTTCCGGTATCAGATGAGGAGTCAGATATTGTGGTTATTACGAAGGATATCTACTCGCTGGGAGCTCAGATATCGCTCAATGGATTAGAAAAAGGTTCAGCGGCACTATATGACAAAAACATCTTCGGTATGGGTCACGAATTTGGACTTGAGGTACCATATGATACAAAATACTATGATTCTCCCGGCTTTGGAGTGCATTATTCAATAAATAATATAAAGAAATCATTCCTGAACCTGAACCTCTATTATCTGGGAGGCCTGGGAAAACAGACGTTCGGTTTTGACCTCAAAAGGAGTCTTGTGAGTTCTAAAACCAAATACGCATTCGGAATCTCAGTTAAAGAAATGTTTACAAGCGAGGATCTTGATTCTCTCCCTGAACCGGAACCACTGAAGTACAATTTCCAGGATTACTGGTTTTCCAGATCATTTCTTTTAAACGAAGAGTCTGTAACCAGGTTCATTTTAGGGGTACGTTACACCAATAACAATGTTTTTGCAAAACCTTTCATCCTTCCCGATTCATATTACCATCTTCAGAAATACAGGATATACCTGGCCTCTGCTGCCCTGTCGTTTCAGAAATACTACAAAACAAATCTTATATACAGTTACGGGAGGATCGAAGATATCCCGTATGGCGGATTGTTACGTTTTACCATGGGGAAAGAGATCAATGAGTTTAAGGAAAGAACATACATGGGTCTTGATGTATCGGTTGGCAGATCAAGCAGACAGCTGGGATATTTTTATACTACCGCAGGGATTTCAGGATTTATTACGGGACGGGATACAGAGCAGGGACTGCTGTCGGTCAATGTTAAATATTTTTCCAATCTGGTCTATCTTGGGAACTACAGGATAAGAAACTTCGTAAAAATTGATTACACGAGAGGATTCAGCAGATATACTGATGAAAATCTTACTTTCGGTAACGACAATGGATTTACTGGTTTCAGGAACGATTCAATTACGGGGAGGCAAAGACTATATGTCAGCCTTGAGAGTGTTGTATTCAGCCCGGTAAATCTGTACGGTTTCAGATTTGCATTATTTGGTTTCACCGATCTTGCTTTTTTATCAGGGACAAATCAAATTCTTGGGAATGGCAGCGTTTTATCAGGCCTGGGACTGGGAATAAGGATCAGAAACGACAACCTGGTTTTCAATACTTTACAGCTCAGGTTGGGGTTTTTTCCATACCTGCCCGTTTACTCAAGCGTAAGTAACGTCAACATTTCAGGCGAACAATTGCTGAAACCTGCTAATTTTGAGCCCGGGCCTCCGGCTATAATACAATACAGGTAATAATCCAGTTTGGAAAACATGCTCGACAGATTCCTGAACTATATTAAAGAAAAAGAACTTTTCAGCAGTGATGAAACGATCCTTCTCGCTGTAAGCGGTGGCATTGATTCGATGGTAATGGCTCATCTGTTCCTGGAAGCAGGACTGAAGACAGGGATCGCCCACTGCAACTTCTGTCTCAGGGGAAATGAATCAGATGGTGACGAAGAATTTGTAAGAGCTTATTCTTTGCATAACAAGATACCTTTCTTTTCGAAAAGATTTGACACAAAAGAGTTTGCCCGGGATAATGGAATTTCAATACAGATGGCAGCCAGGGAGCTGAGATATACTTGGTTTGAGTCAGTAAGGAGCGGGAACAACTTCGACAGGATTGCGATTGCCCATAACCTCAATGACAATATTGAAACCATGCTTCTTAATCTCCTCAGGGGTACAGGGATGACCGGATTATCCGGGATAAAGCCGTCTACCGGCAGGATTATAAGACCATTACTTTTTGCTAAACGTGATGAAATAACAACCTACTCAGATGTTCATAAGGTAGGCTTCCGTGAAGACAGATCAAATTCCACAATAAAATACACCCGTAACAAGATCCGGCATAAAATAATCCCGTTGTTCAGGCAGATCAATCCGTCGGTTGAGATTACCCTGAATGATACCATTGCAAGGATGTCTGAACTGAATGAGATAGTGTCGCTATATATAAAAACACTCAGCGGTGAAATTTCATATCGCACCGGAGATTTGGTTATATTTGACTCGGAGGCCTTAAAATCCCTGCCTGGAAATAATTCTGTAATCTTTGAATTATTCAGACCTTTTGGCGTGACAGGAAAAAATCTCGCCGATCTGTTAAATGTCATCAGGGGAAGATCAGGCGGAAGGATAATAACGCCGGCATTTCAGATAACCAGCAACAGAAAAGAAATAGTAGTTTCGCCTCTGAAAGAGCCGGGGCCCGAAGAACATGAGGCACATAATCTGAAAGACCTGAGGGAAATTCCCGCGATCACAACAGCAAAGTACCTTGCAATAACTGATGATTTCAAGATACCTTCAGGAAGTGATATTGCATGTCTCGACTCCGGAAAATTAATCTTCCCGCTTAAAGTAAGGATCTGGAAAAAAGGTGATTTCTTTTATCCGCTCGGGATGAAGCACAGGAAGAAACTGAGCGATTATTTTGTGGACGAAAAATATTCACTTCCTGAAAAAGAGAGGATGCTGGTACTGGAATCGGACGGCAGTATTGCCTGGATTATTGGTGACAGAATTGACAACAGGTTCAGAATAACAGAAACTACAAAAAAAGCACTAATCTTAAGGGTCAAAACCGTGAACCGTTAATCCCTCTGTCGATCATTGTAAGATCTGCCATTACGACGGCAACGGCTGCTTCAATAATAACCGGCATCCTCAATGCTATACATGAATCGTGACGGCCCTTAACCCTGAGAACGGTCATCTCGTTCTTCATAAAATCAAAGGTCTTCTGCTCAATTCCTGTCGAAGAGGTAGGCTTAACAGCAACCCGGAATAAAATTTCGTTGCCATTGGTTATTCCTCCATTTATGCCACCGGCATTATTTGTAAGGGTTTTACCGGTTTTGCCAATATATACGTCGTTATTCTGCGATCCTTTCATTGAGGCAGCTCCAAAACCCGAACCGAATTCAATACCCTTTATGGCAGGGATAGAAAATACTGCATGGCTTACAGCTGACTCAAACGAATAGAAAAATGGCTCTCCGAGTCCAACACTGGTATTCCTGACCGAACATTCCACAATACCTCCGATGGTATCCCCTTCGGAAATGGCTTTTTCGATGGCAGCATCAATATCAGGAGAACCTCCCGCTGAAATAAGCCTTGCATCAATCTCCGACGGCATTATTATTTTTTTTGCAATTACCCCGGCTGCAACGAGACCCCATGTTATTCTTCCTGAAAAGTGACCGCTGCCCCGAAGATCTGAAGAGCCTGAATATTTCACGCCGGCTACAAAATCAGCATGGCCTGGTCGTGGAATACTCTTGAATTCATCATAATCTGATGACTTCCTGTCGCTGTTCCTGGTAATAATGGTAATAGGCGATCCCGTTGTCACCCCGTTAAATATCCCGCTGATTATTTCAGGCTTATCAGCCTCCCGGCGTGGCGTTGTTCCCCTTCCCCCGCTTTGCCGCCGGGAGAGGTCAGGTACAAAATCGGAATCATTAACTGCGATCCCGGCAGGACATCCGTCAATTACCACTCCTATTGCAGGTCCGTGTGACTCTCCAAAAAGTGAAACCCTGAATACTTTACCAAATGAATTCATACCCGAAAAAATTTTAATGCCTGCTTTTGTTTCCCCTGTAAAAACTTATCACCTCACTGACCGGTATCTTTTCACATTGAGCCTTTCCAATTCCGGCAGTAAATACAAAATATATATCTCCTCCTGTTTTCTTTTTGTCGCGTTGTATATAATGACCAACCAGCTCCGCCGGAATATCATGCTCTCTGATCAGATCGTATTTTTTCAGAACATTTATGATTCTCGACATTTCATTGTCAGAAATGAAGCCCTTCGCCCGCGAATACCTGGTAGCTGTTTCCATACCTGCGGCCACGGCGAAACCATGAACATAAGATTCATGCATTTCGATGGCATGCCCGTATGTATGACCAAAATTCAGTATCCTTCTGGCGCCTGTCTCCTTTTCGTCCTCCGACACTATGGATGCCTTAAAGTTCACCGACAGCGATACGAGAAATGCCATCAGCACAGGATCCCTCTTTTTTATTCCCTCATAACTGTTTTCTATCACCTCGAAAAGCTTTTCATCTCCAATCACTCCGGTCTTAATTAGCTCAGCCAGTCCTGAAAGGTACTCTTCTTCGGGTAATGTAAGCAGCATTTCGGGATCGCAGATGACGAATTCGGGTTGTCTGAAATTACCCAGAATATTCTTTGCATTCCCTGCATTTACTCCGTTTTTGCCGCCGGTACTGGCATCAACCTGCGATAAAAGAGTAGTTGAAATATAGGCGAATCTTATCCCCCTCATATATATTGATCCCAGGAAACCTGCAATATCACATACCACTCCTCCTCCAATCGCAAGTATAAATCCATCTCTGTCTATTCCTGCTTCCATTAATTTCTCAGAAAGATGTTCAATGGTATTCAGCCTCTTGCTTTCTTCCCCGGGAGTGATGGAGAATACCGGGAATTCGGGGAATCGTGAACCATAAAGCCTTTTTACATTATCATCCGTAATAATTACGACTCCGCGTTCGGGGAGTAAGTTAGCGACACTCTCCCATTTTTCTCCGACCAGTACTTCGGATCTTGATCCGGGTATATTCAGTATGATTCTTTCCAATTGATCTTTCTTTGGTCTGATAAAGTTATTAAATCCATTCAGTTTTCAGCAAAAATGAAAGGTATATAAGGAGACATCAGAGTTTTTCGCTGAGCTCAAACCACCTTATTCCCTTTAGGTCCAGCATATTAACAATCTCGCCATGACGTTTTGATTTCTCAAAAAGTATCCTGCTATCAGTTATACCTTCATTCAGGTCCGATTCGATAAGTAGTTTCTCTTTCTCAAGAGACTCAATCTCGGCTGAAAGAGACTCAAATTCCTGTTTTTCCCTGAATGACATTCCGGTTTTTTTCGGCTTTTCCTGAAGTGTGGCCGGCCTGCCCTCTTTCCTATCGGTGAGAGACTGTTTCAGAGCACCGGCAACTCTTTCTTCATCAGCCAGTTTTTCTCTCAGACTGCTGTAATTTCCTGTAAAATCCCTTATGATGCCCTCACCCCTGAATTCAAAAATATGATCAACCACCTTATCCATAAAGAACCTGTCGTGCGAAACAATGATCACACATCCTCTGAATCGGGCAAGATAATCTTCCAGAACATTTAATGTAATTATATCCAGATCATTTGTTGGTTCGTCCAGTATCAGAAAATTGGGATTTTTCATGAGTATTGTAAGAAGATATAGTCTTCTCTTTTCCCCACCCGAAAGTTTTCTGACCAGTGTATAATGTTTTTCGGGCGGGAAAAGGAAGTAATTAAGGAACTGACTTACCGACAATTCATTACCTTCACCCAAAACTATTTTCTCTGCAATATCCCTGACAATTTCAATTACAGTCTTATCGTTGTCAAACTCAATTCCCTGCTGCCGGTAATAACCAAATACTATTGTTTCTCCTTTTTCCACAATTCCCGTATCGGGACTCTCAAGACCTGTAATGATATTCAGAAGTGTCGTTTTCCCTGAACCGTTCCTTCCGACAAGTCCTGCTTTTTCAAAACGGTTGAATCTGTATGAGAATCCATTCAGAATGACCTTTTCTCCGAATGACTTGCTTATATCATTTAGTTCCAGGATTTTTCTGCCCATCCTGGCCGCTTTTAAGTTCAGATTTACCGACTTTTCATCCTGAGGTAATACTGCTTTTTCTTTGAGATCATAAAATGAATCAATCCTCGACTTTGATTTATGTCTTCTTGCCTTCGGCATCCGCCTCATCCAATCGAGTTCGCTCCGCAGGAGGTTCCTTGCCTTTTCGACGTTCGATCTCGCAGAGGACTCCCTTAACTGTTTCTTTTCAAGAAAATATCCGTAATTTCCTTCATACCTGTACAGTTCGTGCTCCGACAGTTCCAGTATCACATTACATACCCTCTCGAGAAAATATCTGTCGTGAGTTATCATCAGGATGGTTCTTGTCGATTTCAGAAGATAATCTTCAAGCCATTCTATCATTTCCAGATCGAGGTGGTTGGTGGGTTCATCGAGGATCAGCAGATCGCATTCCGCGACAAGTACTTTAGCAAGTGCCACCCTTTTCTTTTGTCCTCCCGAAAGTTCATTAACAGAAGCATTAAGATCGGTCAGTTTTAACTTATAAAGTATCTGTTTAACAGCCACTTCATAATCCCACGCCTTAAGGTGGTCCATCTTCTCAATATGTGATTGAAGGGCTTCATGGTCTCCTGATGCCACACACTTCTCATAATCCCTTACAACCCGTGCCATATGATTCTCACTGCTTAAAAGTTCATCTATGACACTATTTGAGTTTTCGAGCACGGGTGTTTGCTTCAGATACGATATTCTGAGATTTCTCTTCATTGTAATTGAGCCCTCATCAGGCATCTCCGTACCTGCGATAATATCACATAATGATGATTTTCCTGCCCCGTTCACTGCAATAAGCGCGATTTTATCTCCGGCATTAATGTTTATGCTGACTTGATCGAACAGAAGATGATCTCCTATTCTCCTCGCTATTTTTTCGGCCTGCAGGTAACTTATCATAGAGGTAAATATCCTGCAAAGATAAAAAGTGTTACCTTACCTGCGGTAATTATTTTCGTGATATGACCCTGAATGAAAGGTATGCCGCTACCATTGATTTCTTTTTAAGAAATATGCCTGTTGCCGCGACTGAGCTTGTGTACCACGATCCCTTCCAACTTATTGTGGCAGTTATTCTTTCGGCCCAGTGTACTGACAGGAGAGTAAATATGATCACCCCGGCCCTGCTCGAAAAATATCCTGATGCCAGGTCGATGGCCGAAGCCGGCACAGCAGATATCTTTGAATATATAAGGTCGTGCTCATATCCCAACAACAAGGCAAAGCACCTTTCGGGTATGGCAAAAAAACTTGTAAATGATTTTGACGGGATAGTACCTTCTGATCCGGCATTGCTCCGGCAACTTCCGGGAGTGGGACGAAAGACAGCTAATGTTGTGGCTTCGGTGGTCTTTAAAAAACCTGTGATGGCTGTTGATACTCATGTTTTCAGAGTCTCGAAGAGGATAGGACTGGTCATAAATGCCAAAACACCACTGGCAGCTGAAATCCAGCTTTCAAGGCATATTCCGTCCGAACTGATACATAAAGCGCACCACTGGCTCCTACTCCACGGCCGTTATATCTGCAAGGCACGAACCCCTCTCTGTCAGCAGTGCGGGGCCACCGGCTTCTGCAAATATTTTTCAGAAAAATCAAAACTGCGCTGATTGCTGACCTTTCTCCAAAATAACCGGAAGTTGAAAAAGTTAAACTAAATTTTTCTATTTTTAAAAGAAATTAAAGGGATCTGATGGACGCTATTGAGAATAAATACGAAGAATTGCTCGAAAACTATAAGAAACTCGAACAAGATCTTAAATCATTAAGGCTTAGATCCGGAATAAAAACTGATACAGACAGAAACCCGGAAAAACAGACGAAGAACAGTAACAGGAATCTCCTGGTCGAAATTTTTGAAACGGTCAGTAGTTACCTGGCCCTGTTCAGAGTCTCCGACGACAACAGGATCCTGGTTGCTGAACTAAACCGGAAAGCTGAAGAGACCGAAGGTGTTGTCAGATCGGAACTAGTCGGTAAATATATAGAAGATACTCCCCTTGCACACCAGTTCAGGCTCATGGAACTGCTGGATCTTGTGCGGCAGAAAGGCGCACACAAGCTCTCTGCCTCATCTTCGGGAGATGACTCCGAAGGGTATTATATGGGATTTATCCTTACCTCCGGTAACATTCTGGTGACATGGGAGCCCGGCCAGGAGCAAAAAAGTCTCGAGGATATTACCAGGCAGGATATCTTTTTTGAGAAATTTGCTGACATGTTGCCTGAGATGATCTATGAAGTAGATCTGAAGGGCAAAGTTATTTATGCAAACAAAAGAGGGCTGGACTTCTTTGGCTATACAAGAGAGGATCTGGACAGGGGAACTTATATTTCAGAACTTTTCCCCGACTCTTATCGCAAGATGATAGGTAACCTGAAAAATCTCCATTCTCCGGAAGATGCTTCAAGCAACAGGTATACTGCCAAAAAGAAAGACGGAACAGAAGTTCCGATAGAGACACACTCTTTTGCTACTTTCCATAATGACAATGTAACAGGATACAGAGGTATCCTAAAGGATCTTTCGGCTCAAAAAAAATATGAGGACGATCTGACCAGGGAAAAAGCATTCCTGGAAAACCTTATTGATTCAACACCCGAAGCAATTGCCATCACTGATTTTCAGGGCAGGATCACAATGATTAACAATGAGTTCACAAATCTTTTCGGGTACACCAAAGAGGAAACCAGGAACAAAAAAATAGATGAATTGATAGTTCCTGAAGAGCTCATTTCAGAATCAGATGATATTGAATTACTTACGACCCGGAGACAAAAAGTTGTCAGGCATACAGAAAGAAAAGATAAAAACGGAAACAGGATCTATGTTTCGCTGATAGCCACAAATATTATAATCAATGATGAGATAGTTGCCAACATTGGGATTTACAGGGATATTTCACTTGAAAGAAAAAACCAGATAGTGCAGGAGATCCTGTACAATATTTCATCTTCTGCCCTTAACCAGTTTGATATTAAGGATATCTATCCTACCATAGTAAACGAGCTTGGTAAAATATGGGATACAAGCAACTTCTTTATTGCCCTGTACGACAAAAGGTCCGATACCCTGTCGTTGCCATTTTTTGCCGATGAAAAGGACAACTTTGAAAAAGTTTCTGCAAAAAAGACCATCACAGGCTGGGTAATAAAACTTAACAGACCAGTTCTGTTAAAGGAAAATGACCTGAAGGCAATGGAGGATTCGGGAGATATCGATCTTGTCGGAACACCCTGCAAGATATGGATGGGCGTACCGCTTAAAGTTGACAACCAGACCATCGGGGTTATGTGTCTGCAGGACTATAATGACGAGAACAAGTTCTCACAGGATGATGTCAATGTCCTTGCCTTTATTGCAGGACAGGTGGCAATTGCCATTCAGCGAAGAACAATGCTTGACAACCTGGTCCAGGCAAGGCAGAACGCTGAAGAAGCAGTGATATCCAAACAACAGTTCATGTCGACAATGAGCCACGAAATAAGAACCCCTCTTAATGAAGTGATAGGAATAACCAATCTGCTTTTACAGGGTAATCCGAGGGAAGATCAGATGGACTTCATCAAAACTCTGAGGTTCTCGGGCAATCATCTTCTTTCGCTTGTCAACGATGTGCTTGACTATAACAAAATGGAATCAGGGAAAATAATTTTTGAGCAGACTCAGTTTAACCTGATCGACTTTCTTAACGATATTATGAGATCCTATTCATACAGATCAAAGGAGAAGAATCTGGAATTCGAAATAAAGAAACCTGATGATCTCCCCACTCAGGTGATTGGTGATCAGGTAAGGCTGAATCAGATATTGTCGAACCTTTTATCGAATGCTTTAAAATTTACTAAACAGGGCAGTATACATGTCATTATTAATGAATTGAAAAAGTCTGAAACCAGTGTGGTACTTGAGTTTTCAGTCAGGGATACAGGTATCGGTATCCCCAGGGAAAAACACAAGATGGTTTTTGAGAGCTTCACCCAGGCGTCGCCCGATACAACAAGACATTTCGGAGGAACCGGCCTTGGACTAGCGATCTGTAAAAAGCTTGTTGAGCTTCAGGGAGGAGTTATAAGTCTCGACAGCGAGCCCGGAAAAGGATCTGACTTTAAATTCTCACTCTCATTCGGCATTTCAGCCGGCAGTAATAAAGTACAGGACGGAGAAGCATCTGATTCGTATGCCGGACTTGAAGGCAAAAGAATTCTTGTGGCTGAAGACAACAAAATCAATTTCTTTGTTGCCAACAAGTTCCTTATCGGCTGGGGTATTAAAGTGACCCATGCTGAAAATGGGAAGATAGCACTCGAACTTCTTGAAAAAGAGGATTTTGACCTGGTTCTTATGGATCTTCACATGCCCGTTCTCGATGGGATCGAAGCGACAAGGATCATCCGGAAATCGGAGAATCCCCGTATCAGAAACATCCCTGTTGTGGCACTTACTGCAGCAATAATGTCGGAGAGCCACGATAAAATAGAAGATATTTTCATTAATGATTATATACTAAAGCCGTTTAAGCCGCGGGACCTCTTCGACAAGATCAGGAAACATGTAAATTAAATCCGGAATGCAGGATCTTATTTTATACAGTTTCTGCTGATATATTCCGTGGCTCTTTTATTGCCGAGCTGAAAAGATTTTCTGAAATCAAAGCAGGCATCTTCATTTTTACCTGAATTCAGCAAGGCGATGCCCTTATTAAGCCATATATCACTGTTCCCCGGTTGCAGGTCGAGCGCCATGCTATAATCGTTTATCGCCCAGTCCCACGATTTTGAAACCAGGTAAGCATCTCCCCTGTCGGTGTAACATTGCGGATCGTCGGGATGCAGCTTAAGGTTACGTGAAAAATAACCGATGGCATTCAGATTGTCTCCCGAAGCAGCCTCAACCTTTCCTGCAAGACGAATAGCTGCCTTATCTTCAGGATATAATCCGAGGAATTGCATTATATCTGCCATGGCTTTATCTGTCTCTCCTGTTTTCCTGAAGCATTCCGCCCTCAGGATCAGGAGCCCGGGATCCGGAATCTCATTTTTCAGCATAGTGGTATATGTGGAAGAAGCACCGGCCGGGTTTCCTGCTGCACTCTGAGCCTTCGCAAGGTTTCTAAGGTACTTTTCTTCCTCCGGGTGCATTGACAGAAGATCCGAAAGTGATTTTACAGCTTCACCATATCTGGCTTCAGCTATGGAGATCAGGGCACCTGCGTAAATATTTTCTTCGGCTCCCCCGTATTCCTTATTAAGTCCGGCAAGAATACCTCTGGCTTCCTCCTTCATCCCGGCAGCAACATAAAACTCAATTTCGGAAATACTTTTCTCATAACTGCTATAAAGGTCCTTTTTCCAGAACTGACGCCACTCGGGTCTGTTTTCTATCAGGCTGAAGGCAGGATCAAGCATTATCTCCTTTTCACTTTTTTTAAAGGATGACCTGATATTTGCTTCCAGATGATAAAGGGATGTCTGCACGTCTCCCTTTAATGCATAAACGCGTGATAGTCCATAGTCGCCCGAAGAGGGAGAGATCAGATTTGATCTGTTCAGGTCGGCTATTGCGGCAGAATAATCTCCTTTCAGAATAAATGCATCAGCTCTTTCGTTGAATACCCTGCTGTCCTCAGTGGTTCCCGACAGGTCTGTAAGAATCCTTATAGCCTCATCAGCTTTCCCTGTTTCTTTCAATGCTCTTGCTTTAAGCAGATTATCGAACAGATTTTGCCCCGACAGAGTTCCGGAACCCATCACGAATAACATCAGAATTAGTATATTCTTCATAAGTAGGTCTGATTCAGTTTCTTAATACTCCTGCTCCTTAATTTCCGATCCCAACTCAGTTATCACATGAACAAAACCTGAAAGATGGAACAATTCAAGTCCTGAAATACGCATTTCATACACATCACACTGGTAGAAATATACACCCGGGGATACTATTCTGCCCTTATATGTCCCATCCCAGTTTATCTTCGGATCTTCAGTGGAAAAGATAAGTACTCCGTTCCGGTTGAAGATCTTCATGTCAATTTTCTCAACAAGACCGGATGTCTTTGCTACAAGCCGGTCATTTATATCATCACCATTAGGTGTGAAAACATTCGGGATCTCAAAGAAATTGCACGAATCAACACAAACCATAACTGATTTCAGACCCTCATTGCCTATCTGGTCAAATGTTGAAACGGCATAACATCCCGAAATTATCTCTCCGGGGTAATGACGGTAAGTAAATATATTTCTGTCATTAACAGCAGTCAGAAAGACAAGGTTCTCCTCGTAAACAGGTTTATAATATATCTTATAACCTGCAATATCTTCAAAACACTCCTGGTCATTTACTTCCCATGTAAGCGTATTGTACAGGCTGTCGCACTGGCTGACAACATTCAGTTCAGGCGGGCAGGGGGCCTCATTATCAACAGGTGTGGCACAGGTGCTCTGGGAAAAGTTAACCAGGTTCTTCGGGAGGTCATCTGACAGATATCCTCCGGTTGATCTTACATAATAACAATACTCCTTCCCGTTTATCAGTCCGGGATCGGTAAACGTCAGCTGATTGGTAGTCCCTACAGAATCGTATTCCATGGTTACTTCATTGAGTCTGAAAAAATCATATTCTGTATTTATCCATGGAACATTCCTGTTGATTACAAAGCGCACCTTTTCATCTCCGGGGCTTGCTGTGATGAATAACGATGATGCATATCCGGGTTCTCCGACGAGAAAACGGTTGCCGGGAGCATTATTATATAATTCAATCCTGTAAATGTATCCCGAAGTCTGAGTGTTGATAAGAGTATCAATATATACCGTATCGTTAAGATCTGCAGTCTGTATCGATCTGATCTGCTGATAATCCGTACCGGTAATACCTCCTGCCCTGTAAATCAGATATTCATATGGCCCGTTGGCAGGTATTGTGTCAAGCCGGTCGGGCTTTTTCCATGCCAGATAAATTGAGCCGTCGGTGGCACCTGTATTCCTTACGCTGACATTTGTGATTACCGGCACACCTGAAACGAGGATTGAAGTAATCTCATTTGAAGGCTTGCTCTCTGTACCGTTAGGATATACTGCCACGATCCTGTACGAATATTCTGTTCCAAACTGAAGACCCAGTCCGTTGTTGGTATCTGACCATGCGGTTGTTGAGCTGCCTGAGACGTACCCGACTTTAACGAAGCCCGACGATGGCGGAATGCCAGCGGTACAGGAATCGGGTTCAAGTGTCGAAGCACCTTCTCTCCTGTAAATACTGAAGCCTGAAATAACATCAGTTCCATAATCAGACCATGTAAGCCGGATAAATTTACCCTGGGGAACAGCATTCAGAAGATCAGGAGATGGTCCGAGGACTTTGATTTTCATGTTGTCAATATCCGAAAGCTTAAGCTCCTGGTTATAATCGTCCGACTTAATTATGATGTCGTAGGGTTGATTTCTGACCGTCTCATGGCATGGCGTCCAAGTAAGCCTGGAGGATGAGAATCCGGGAACCGAATCAATCCTGACAAACTGTGCCGGACAGGTACTAAAATTAAAAATGCCCGAGGTTGCCCTTATCGAAATAAGGTCGCTGTTTTCGTCGGTGGCTGATACAATCAGATCAACCGGTTCTCCTACCTCAACGCACATATCGTGCAGGTCGCTGTTAACAGGGGGTTTATTTTTTGTACTGAAGACTTCTATCTGCATATCCCGGACAACTACTCCTATTTTTTTCCCATTCCTCCATTCCTGGATCTCCATTGCCACATTGTAGATCCCTGTATCGGCAGGTGTATCCCAGATAAGATCTCCGGTAATTGAATCAACACGTAACGAATGGGTGGCCGGAGGAAATGTATAGTTCTCAATTGGCTTACCATAATCGCGGGTGCATATTGTAAGCTGGTATGATAAACTGTCGCCGTCGGGATCGTAGGCTGCCGGATTATGGATAAAAACATAGCCCAGGGCGGCTTTGTCATAAGGAGGATTAAGTAAAACGGGGGTGCTGTTTAAGCCCATAGCCGGGTTTACCATAAGGGTTGTCGAGATCGAAAAAACCACATTGACTGAATTCGGAATATTCCTGACCCCGAAATTCCTGTTCGGATCAGCAACTACTATCCGGTAAACCCCCGGACCGGGAAACGTATGATTTATCTTGTAAATGTTCCTCCGGTAATAATTAGGAAGAGTAAGTATGCTGACCCTTGGAGCGACTGATGTCGAATTATCTCCCCAGTCAACTTCCAGCTCAGGTCTGTCGGCGAAACTCAGGGTGTAGGTGAAAGTGGTAATTGTTATCTCATATGATAGTTCTGAGAGTTGAACATATGTTATTTCCCCTGCCCTGTTATGAGTCGCATTCAGAGAAGTAAAGAAGAAGGCCAGGATTAACGGAAATATAACTTTTTTGATATGACTATTCTTCACGGTAATCAATTATTTATTTTATAAGTCACCTCAGTCTGTCCGGGAGTCAGTTTTATCCCCTCTTCAAAATCGTCGACCTTAATTATGGTCATATTGGATTGATCGCTATACAAACCAGTCATAATATAATTTTTAACTGTGATTTTTTTTGTCTTCATTCCGGAGTAGTATAAAAGGCCGGCCCTTATCTCGCCTTCTGATGATTCCAGCTCCTCCACTTTCCCGGAAAGTTGCTTATTATTTACATAAATAAAAATCTTTTCATCAAGATATTTCCCGACCAGCTTCATTAAAGCCTGATTTTCAGCGTATATATCACCTGAATCGTTTCCCTGAAGAGTGTTTCCGGAATCAAGTAAAAAATCGTCAATATAAACCCTGACAAAAACCCTGAAAGCTTCCTCTTCCTGTACATAATCGACGCTTAATAGTGAAACATGCACGGGATGAACTGCAAACCATATGGAAAACAACAGGATTTTTACCATTTAACAAGGTTTATGGCTTCTCATTTATATCAAAAATCAGACCAATATGGAGTTATTAATCATTTATGCTCACACGGTCCTTCAAATATCCGACAGAACCAGCCTCCATGAACGAAAATCCCGATCCGCCTGAAAAGTTACCCGCGAGTACCACTATCAGGTCCTCATTCTTCAGGTCGTGGGCTTTTGTCAGGTTCCTGAGGGCAATGTTGATAAATTCGTCAATTGACTTTTTTCGTTCCTGGTAACTGGTATAGACTCCATACGACAGTGCCAGTTCTCTCATTGTGCGCGTTGAATAGCACTGTGTCAGAATGAGGTTATATCCCCTGTATGCAGCCATATCACGTATCGTTCGTCCTCCGATGGTGTCGGCAATTATTGCCCTCGCTCCTATTCTGACTGAAGTTTTGACTGCGACTTTTGCCAGGTAAGCCGAGATTTCACCGGTGGTATTAACATAAGGCAGGTCCAGAAATTTCTCCTTGTTGTTTTCCACCTCCATCGCTACTTTGGCCATAGTTTTTACGGCTTCCACAGGATAGCGGCCGCTGGCAGTTTCCCCGCTAAGCATCATGGCATCGGTCTGGGAATAGATTGCACTGGCAATATCACTTACTTCGGCCCGTGAAGGTCTCGGATTGTTAATCATTGAGTGGAGCATCTGTGTTGCCACAATAACAGGCTTCCTGCTTTTGATGCACTTGTCGATTATCATCCGCTGAATACCCGGAATCTTTTCGTAAGGGATCTCAATAGCCAGATCACCGCGGGCAACCATTATCCCATATACGTTTTCGAGGATCTCATCCAGATTCTCGACGCCCTCCTCGTTCTCTATCTTTGCTATTATCTTTAATTCGCTGCCGTATTTATTAAGAAGCTCCTGTACATCAAGAACATCCTGTTTCGATCTGACAAAAGAGTGTGCAATAAAATCGATCTCATTTTCGACTGCCATTTTGATAAAGGCTTTGTCCTTTTCAGTCAGCGACGGCAGACAGATCTTTACTCCGGGCAGGTTTACACTTTTCCTCGAACCCAGCATTCCGTCATTTTCAATTGAGCATTCGAGGTAATCGCCGTTTCTCTTCACCGCCTTTAATTCGAGCTCTCCGTCATCAATCAGGATAACAGAACCTTCAGCCACATCCTGAACAAATGACCTGTAACTGACATAAATTATGTCGCCGGTGCTTTTTTGCGTCGGGTCGCCTGAAATTAAAATCGTCGCTCCCTTCTTCAACTGAATGGGAGTATCACATACCGTTGTTCTTATTTCGGGTCCTTTTGTATCGATCAGCACTGCAATCCTGTCGGAGACCTGCCTTACATTCCTTACAATTTTCAGGGCACCTTCCACATCGAGATGAGCAGAGTTAATCCTTACAACATCCATTCCTCCGTCATAGAGTTCCCTGATAAATTCCGGGTCGCATCTCTTGTCGGAAATTGTCGCGACAATTTTTGTTCTTTTTCTTACCATTTCCTATTTTGCTGTTTTCTTAATTATTTCGATAATAGCCTCAACAGCAAGTCTGTAACCATCAAGCCCCAACCCCAGGATACTGCCTTTGCAAAACCTCCCGACAAGACTGTTGTGACGGAACTCTTCCCTCGCTGCAACATTTGTGATATGAACTTCAATGACCGGTACCCTGACTGCTGCAACAGCATCAGCTATTGCGACCGAGGTATGGGAATATCCGGCTGGATTGAGGATTATCCCATTGCCCGAAAAACCGGCTTCCTGAATTTTGCCGACTATCTCTCCTTCAATATTTGACTGAAAATAGTCGAAAACTATATCAGGATAACCCTCTTTTAATCTGGTCAGCCAATCTTCAAATGAATTACTTCCATATTTCTCAGGTTCTCTTTTGCCCAGGAGATTGAGATTCGGCCCGTTGATTATCTGGATTTTCATTGACTTCTTTTTAAGTACAGTTTTAAAAAGTAAAATTAACTAAAAAATCTGAGGAGACCCTGACTTCATTATCAAACAATAACTGATTTTCAAACGACCGGTAGTTGCTGTTTAAAAAGCAATAAGATCCGTATTTTGCCGGGGAATTAATAAAGAATTGAATATCAGATTATATTTCATCAGTATATAATTTTTTTTAATGGTCTGATGTGACCCACATGCTGATAAAATAATAAATGAGTGTCGTTAATCATTAATAAAATCAAATCTGTATAGGTTAAAGTATAATTGTACAATGAGGATGAAAAACTCATTACGTTTTGTTGCGGTGAGTTTTACCTGAAAGCAGCGATTCAGGATACAGAAAAAGAAGCGGGAGATTCCGAGCATTAGCGAGGAATCCCATAATCAACGTTTTAGGTTTATTATTGATAGCCGATACTCATTAAATAATATTTATAAGTGTTTGTGTTAGCAATACATGTGGGTTTTATCAGAAAACTACCGGGATTAAATTAAACCAGGGCAGTTCTATTTATGGTTTTTATGATATTTTTATACCGGTTAATTCTTTAAACTTAAATGAGCCTTTCCTGGAAGCAATCATTCAGAAACTTCGAGACTTACCTGAGGCTTGAGAAGTCGTTGTCGGACAATAGCATAGTAGCATATCTGAATGATGTCTCAAAACTTGAAAGATATTTTATTACAGCAGAGAGGGATATCACCCCTGATAAAGTATCATATAAAGATCTTAAAGAGTTTATTGCCTGGTACGGGAGTGATAATGATAATACAAGGACGCAGTCGAGGGTTTTATCGGGGATAAGGGCATTTTTCAGGTTTCTGCTAATCGACGGTGAGATAGCTGAAAATCCTTCTTCCCTTATTGATTCGCCCAGGGTGGGACTCAAGCTTCCCGAAGTATTATCCATTGCTGAGATAGACAGGATTGTTGAAGCTATTGACCTCAGCAGGCCTGAAGGACACAGGAACAAAGCAATTGTTGAGACTCTGTACGGTTGCGGATTACGGGTATCGGAGCTTGTCAGTCTGAAACTCACCGACATTCATTACGGGGAGGGTTTTGTAACGGTAACCGGGAAAGGGAATAAACAAAGGCTTGTCCCGATAGGCCGAAAGGCTTTGAAAGAGATTGATCTTTATCTGACCGACAGGAGCAGGATGCCTGTTATTTACGACGGGAATACAGTGTTCCTGAACCGGCGTGGAAGAAGACTCACCAGGGCTATGATTTTCACGATCATAAAAGATCTTGCGTCGAAGGCCGGGATCAGTAAGAATATAAGTCCGCACACCTTCCGGCACTCGTTCGCCACACATATGATTGAAGGCGGAGCTGACCTGCGTGCTGTTCAGGAAATGCTTGGACATGAATCGATAATCACTACCGAGATATATACCCATATCGACAGGAGTTTTCTCCGTGATACACTGATAATGTTCCATCCCAGAGCGTGAAAATTTTTATGTTTCAAAAATTAAATTATAATATTAACTTTGCAACTTATTTTCAAAAGCTTTAATTTAAGTTTATCTCAAAATCATAAAAAGTATGTCAAAAGTAAAAAGAGTTTACTCATTTGGAAAGAAAACTGCAGAGGGTAAAGCAGATATGAAAAATCTTCTTGGTGGCAAAGGTGCAAACCTGGCAGAGATGTGTCTGCTCGGATTACCGGTACCTGCAGGCTTCACAATTACAACAGAAGCATGTAATGAATATTATCTGAACAATTGTACTCTTCCGAAGGATTTGATGCCCGAAGTGTGGGCTGCCATGAAAATTACAGAAGAGACGATGGGTATGAAGTATGGTGATCCCAAAAATGCACTGCTTGTATCGTGCCGTTCAGGTGCCCGCAAATCAATGCCCGGTATGATGGATACAGTTCTTAATATCGGCCTTTGCACCGAAACTATCCCCGGTTTTCTGAAGAAGACCAATAATCCCCGTTTTGTATGGGACTCTTATCGCCGTCTTATAATGATGTATGCTGATGTGGTAATGGAGAAAGCTGAAGGAGTTGACCTCGGCGAGGGCAAAGGAATCCGTAAGCAGCTTGATGAGATGCTGGACACGTTCAAAAAATCAAAAGGGTATAAATCAGATACTGAGATTTCAGCTGATGAGCTTAAGGACATATCGGAAAAATTCAAGAAGAAAGTAAAACAGGTTCTTGGCAAACCGTTCCCGGATGATGCAAAAGAACAGCTTGAAGGAAGTATCAAGGCTGTTTTCAAGAGCTGGAATGGTAAAAAAGCCGTTTCATACAGAAGAATTGAAGGAATTCCTGATGACTGGGGTACAGCTGTAAACGTTCAGGCTATGGTCTTCGGAAATATGGGTGATTCATCAGCTACTGGTGTTGCATTTACCCGTAACCCGGCTACTGGTGAAAATCTCTTCTATGGAGAATGGCTTGTGAATGCACAGGGAGAAGATGTTGTGGCAGGTATCCGCACTCCGAGCCCGCTTAACAATGAAACCAAGAACGAACAGAACAAGCATCTGAAGAGCATGGAAGAAGCAACGCCCAAAACATACAAGGAGCTTTGTGATATCCGCGATATTCTTGAAAAGTCATTTCACGACATGCTTGATATCGAATTTACAATACAGGAGAATACTCTCTATATGCTGCAGTGCCGTGCCGGTAAAAGAACAGGTACCGCTGCCCTCAATATGGCGATGGACATGCTGAAGGAAAAACTTATTGACGAAAAGACAGTCGTTACACGCGTTGATCCCGCCCAGCTTGACGAACTCCTTCACCCGATATGTGATCCGGCTGCAGAGAAAAAAGTAAAACCTATTGTTAAAGGTTTGCCTGCTGGTCCCGGTGCAGCTGTCGGTCAGGTAGTATTTACCGCCGAAGATGCAGTAGCATGGTTTCGTAAAGGCAAAAAGGTTATTCTCGTCCGCGAAGAGACCAACCCTGAAGATGTTGAAGGGATGAGAGCTGCTGAAGGCATTCTGACAGCACGCGGAGGAATGACATCTCACGCTGCTCTTGTTGCACGTGGCTGGGGAAAATGCTGTATTGTCGGTGCAGGCGGACTGCATGTTGATGCAGCTGCTAAAAAAGCCAAAGTTACCGGTACAGATATAGTTCTGAAAGAAGGTGATGTTATTACTCTGAACGGAACAAGAGGTAATGTATACAACGGAGCTATGGACCTTATGGATGCTACCGAGAATCCACGTTTCCAGAGCTTTATGAAAATAGTTGACAAATACCGCACCATGGGTGTACGGGCCAATGCCGACACTGCCGAAGATGCAAAGATTGCACGTGAATTCGGAGCAGAAGGAATCGGACTCTTCCGTACAGAGCACATGTTCTACGGAAAAGGTTCGGAACAGCCTTTGTTCCTCCTTCGTAAGATGATCCTCAGTGCATCAGAAGCTGAGCGTAGGAGCGCACTTGATGAGCTCTTTAAATTTGTCAAGAAGGATATGAAAGCAACCCTTGAGGCTATGGACGGACTCCCTGTTACATTCAGGTTGCTTGATCCTCCTCTTCATGAATTTGTTCCGCAGGGTGCTGAAAAACAGGCCGAACTCGCCAAAGCTCTTGGAATTAAGAAATCAGATGTTGCCAAACGTGGTGAAGCTCTGCATGAAAGCAATCCGATGATGGGACACCGTGGCGTCCGCCTTGGTATTACATATCCCGAGATCACCGAAATGCAGGTTCGTGCAATGTTCGAAGCTACAGCTGATCTTCTGATTGAAAAGAAACATCCGAAACCCGAACTTATGGTTCCCGTTACCTGTGATGTTTCGGAACTTGACGTTACCAAAAAAATTGTTGACAGACTCTATGAAGAAGTCCTCAAAAAGTCAGGTCTGAAAAAGATTGATTTTAAATATGGTACCATGATTGAGATACCACGCGCAACACTTCTTGCCGACCGTATGGCAAAGAGCGCCGAATTCTTCTCATTTGGGACCAACGACCTTACACAGATGACTTTCGGATTCAGCCGCGATGATATCGGTGGGTTCATTCACGAATACCTCGATAACAAAATGCTTGCAGCTGATCCTTTCCAGACAATTGACCAGGATGGCGTAGGCCAGCTTATCAAAATGGCAGTTGAAAAAGGACGTGCAACAAAACCCGATCTGAAAGTAGGTATATGTGGTGAACAGGGTGGCGACCCCGCATCCGTTGAGTTCTGTTTCAAGGCAGGACTGACATATGTAAGCTGCTCCCCTTTCAGGGTACCGATAGCCAGACTTGCAGCTGCCCAGGCAGCAGTTAAATTCGGAAAATAACCGTAAGGTTATTATTATATCTCAAAAGGGCTCCTGCTGTGGAGCCCTTTTGCTTTACCAATTTCATGTCTGCCTTTCGATCTGTAACAATCCTGATCATTATAAAGACCTTTGTAAATTAATTTACCCTTTTTGGAAAATAATATTTATTTGGAAATTTGAATTATATTAGTCGGCCAAATTTAATATAAGACGATTTGGTAATTTTTGATTACTTAACGAAACCAAAAATACTTAAAATGATTACCAGTAAAGACTTGGAAGAATACGGCATTGAGAACGTAAAAGAGATTATCTTCAATCCTTCTTACAATACCTTATTTGCTGAAGAGACAAAACCGGGGCTCAGCAAATATGAAAAAGGTATCATAACCAGGACCGGAGCTATCTCGGTCGATACAGGTGTATTCACCGGACGATCACCAAAAGATAAATATGTTGTTCTCGACGATAAGACTCGCGATACTGTGTGGTGGAAATCTGAAAAGGCAAAAGTATCTGACAACAAACCTATTACAAAAGAGATATGGAACCATTGCAAGGGTCTGGCAACCAGACAGCTGTCGGGTAAAAAACTTTTTGTCGCCGATTGCTTTTGCGGAGCCAATAAAAACACCAGGTTAGCTGTCAGATTTATTCTTGAAGTCGCATGGCAGGCTCACTTCGTTAAAAACATGTTCATCCAGCCCGAACCTGCTGAACTTGAAGATTTCAGGCCTGATTTTGTTGTTTTGAATGCCTCCATGACCACCAATCCCGACTGGAAGAAACAGGGACTTAACTCGGAGAACTTTGTCTTTTTTAACCTTACTGACGGGATGGCCGTTATTGGTGGAACCTGGTACGGGGGTGAGATGAAAAAAGGGATCTTCTCGGTGATGAATTACTACCTGCCTCTGAAAGGTATAGCTTCAATGCATTGTTCAGCCAACGTAGGTAAAAAAGGTGATGTAGCTATCTTTTTCGGGCTTTCGGGGACTGGGAAAACGACTCTCTCCACTGATCCTGACAGGGCTCTTGTCGGTGATGATGAACATGGCTGGGATGATGATGGTATATTCAATTTCGAAGGAGGATGCTATGCGAAGTGTATAAACCTCAGCCAGAAGAACGAACCCGATATCTATAATGCCATAAAAAGGGATGCTCTTCTTGAAAACCTGGTTGTGCTGAACGACGGTACCATCGATTTTAATGACGATTCAAAAACAGAGAATACCAGGGTTTCTTATCCTATATACCATATTAATAATATTGTGAAGCCTGTTTCAAAGGCAGGACATGCCAACAAGGTAATCTTCCTTTCGGCCGATACTTTCGGTGTGCTGCCTCCCGTGAGCAAGCTTTCGAGCGAACAGACAAGATATTACTTCCTTAGCGGTTATACAGCCAAGGTGGCAGGGACCGAAAGAGGTATTGACGAGCCGGTTCCGTCGTTTTCAGCGTGCTTTGGCGCTGCATTCCTGATGCTCGATCCCATAATTTATGCCAACGAGCTTGACAGGAAGATGAAATTACACAACTCTGAAGCCTGGCTGGTAAATACTGGCTGGATCGGAGGACAATACGGAACAGGAAACAGGATAGATCTGCCTTCAACACGCAGGATCATAAATGCGATCCTCAACGATTCCCTCAGTGATGTCGAATTCACTACCCTTCCTGTTTTTAATTTACGGATCCCGACAAAAATAGAGGGTGTCGATGCGGGTATGCTCGATCCCGGGAAAGCCTGGAGTTCACCTTTAAAGTGGCATATTGCTGCAATCGACCTTGGTCTCAAGTTCATCAACAACTTCAGCAAGTTCACATCCAATGAGGAGACAGCAAAACTGGCTGAGTACGGACCAAAAATTTAAATTCGGGTTTTAAATGAGTATTTACATTCTGATTATAGTACTTGCGTATCTGCTCGGATCAGTACCCGCATCAGTATGGATTGGAAAAGCAGTTCATGGTATTGATGTAAGGGAGCATGGCAGTAAAAATGCAGGAACAGCAAATGTAATAAGGGTTCTCGGCTGGAAAACCGGAATCCCCGTTTTGCTGATCGATGTTGCCAAAGGATGGACAGCAGCCAATCTGCCGCTCTTCTTTGGCCTTGCTGAACCTGCGACTGCAGAACTGGTGAACCTTCAGGTCCTTTCAGGAGTGGTAGCCATAATGGGTCACATCTTCCCGGTATTTGCCGGGTTCAGGGGTGGAAAAGGGGTGGCTACTGTCTTTGGGGTTCTGCTGGCAGTTCACTTTTATCTGACACTCTCGTGTTTCGGGATTTTCCTGATAGTGTTCCTCAGCTTTGGTTATGTCTCGGTAGCTTCAATGAGCGCCGGACTGGCATTCCCATTGCTGCTGTTTACCCTGTTCGATTCACCCTCAATGCTCTTCAAAGCGTTCTCGGTATTTGTCGCTGTTGCACTGCTCGTTACTCACCGGAAAAATATCTCAAGGCTTATAAAAGGGGAGGAAAACAAGCTGATAAGAAAAGGAATAAAAAATGATAAAACCGGCTGATACCTTAAACCGGATCATTTTTTAAAATATTTTTCCCTAGAATTGTTCAAGAATATCTATCCTCTTCTGAATGGGGGGATGTGTTGAGAAAAGATTGGCAAACGAGAAGGACTTTCCGGGCTCCTTTTCCTGGGGATTTTCTATAAACATCTGTGCTACATCTTTCCTTTTAACAGCTTCAATAGTAGGATCGGCCGATACTTTCCGCAGAGCTGAAGCCAGGGCCAGAGGTCTTTTGGTAAGCTCGGCCGAGCCGGCATCGGCGAGATACTCCCTTTTCCTGGAAAGAGCAAACCTGAAAAGTGATGCGATAAGATAACCGATAAGCGCCAGCAGAAGAGCAATCAATATTCCGGCTCCCTCCTTCTTACCCCTTCCCATGCGGCCAAATCTCATGGACCGGAACAGCATTTCCGTTATGAACCCGAAAATACCGACAAACACAATTGAAATAATAAGCAACCTTACATCCCTGTTCCTGATATGAGTGAGCTCATGCGCGATAACTGCTTCAAGTTCGTCATCTTCGAGTTTTTCTATGATACCACGCGACAGGGATACCGTGTAGGTTTTTGTGTTTATCCCGCTGGCAAAGGCATTTAATGAATCATCATCAATAATGTTTATCCCGGGCATCGGCATACCACACGATATGCAAAGGTTTTCAACAAGATTATAAATCCTTTTATTGTCTTTCCTTTCAAGGGGTTTCGAATTTGTAGAAGCATTTACTATGGAAGTATGTGAAAACCATGCTATTAAGAACCATATAACAATCCCTGTTGTGATCCATGGAATAGTGGCCAGAAAACTCCTGTTTACATCAGGCAGGGTCATCTGCACCTGTTCTCTCATCGTTATTGAAAGGGCGAAAAAGAAGATCCACGTCAGTCCATAGAAAACCACCGGGAACAGGAGCAGAATGAGAATGGAATTGGTGTTATTCCTTCTGATCTGACTCTGCAAACCGAAATACTTCATATTATCAGAACTTAATCTTCGGAGGTTCTTCTATCACAGCCCTCTGGTCGCCAAGTTCAAACATCGGTTCACGTTTGAAATTGAATATTGTGGCAATAATGTTTGAAGGAAATACTTCAGTGGCAACATTAAGCTCTTTGGTTGCCGAATTAAAGAACCTCCTGGCAGCAGCTATCTTGTTTTCAACATCGGAAATCTCATTCTGCAGATCCATAAAATTCTGGCTTGCTTTAAGGTCAGGATAAGCTTCCACAGAAACTTTTAACCCTTCAAGAGCATTCGACAGCCTTGTCTCTGCAACAATCTTTTCGTTGATTGTTCCGGCTTTCATTGCATTTGCACGGGCTTCGGTTATCTCGGTAAGGACTCCCCTCTCGTGTTGCATATAGCCTTTTACAGCTTCAACAAGCTGGGGGATCAGATCGTGCCTCTGCCTGAGCTGAACATCGACATCGGCAAAAGCCTGCTCCCTGTTGTTTCTCAACCTGACAAGGCGGTTATACAGAGAAATCATCATAAAAATCACCAGGACAATAATTCCCAGAATTACTATTAAAGCTGACATCTTTCGGTTTTATTAATTTGTAAAAAACGGACTGTTGATAATCAAAAATAAAGATAAGAAATTTTGTTATATTTATCTCCGCTGTAAAACCAATTTACTTAATAAGGTATAATTTATCTAAAGTTAAATCATATGGAAAAGAGTCTGAAAGGAACCAGGACGGAACAGAACCTGCTGAAAGCATTCGCAGGAGAATCACAGGCAAAAAACAGGTATGAATTTGCAGCTAAAGTTGCAAAGGAAGAGGGTTATGAACAGATTTCGGGAATCTTTTTGGAGACTGCATTGCAGGAACAGCAGCATGCCAAAAGGTTCTTCGGATTTCTTGAAGGAGGGATGGTTGAGATAACGGCAGCCTACCCTGCTGGTAAGACAGGCACCACTACTGAGAATCTTGGTGCTGCGGCCGAAGGAGAACATGAAGAATGGCACGATCTCTATCCTTCTTTTGCCAAAGTTGCTGAGGAAGAGGGTTTTAAAAACATCTCCACTGCTTTTAAAGCCATTGCTGATGCTGAAAAAGGACATGAGGAGAGGTACAGGAAACTGCTTGAAAATGTAATGAAAAACAAGGTTTTTGAACGCGAGGGTAAAGTGTTCTGGTATTGCAGAAAATGCGGATATATTCATTTTGGCACAAAACCCCTGAAAACCTGCCCTGCATGTCTGCATCCGATGGGTTATTTCGAACTTAAAGCAGAAAATTACTGATCTATGATAGATGGTAAACAGATGCTTGAGCTTATCCGTAAGCGACAGAGCGACCGGAAGTATAGTGATAAATCTATTGAGAGTGAGAAGCTTGACAGAATAATTGAGGCGGGCAGGTTGTCACCCTCGGCATGTAATGCCCAGCCCTGGAAATTTATTGTAGTAACAGAACCCGCGATAGTGAAGGAAGTTGCCGAAGCTGCATCTGCCAGACTTCTTGGCATGAACACTTTCATAAGCCAGGCAAAAAACCTGATTGTAATAGTAAGGGAAAAAGCCAATTTTTCGTCCAGGATAGGGAGCACCATAAAGAATAAGGATTATTCCCATATCGACATTGGCATTGCCGCCGGGAGCATGTGCCTGCAGGCCACAGCCGAAGGAATAGGTTCATGTATCATTGGCTGGTTTGATGAGAACATGATCAGGAAAATCCTTAAAATACCCTCTTCCAAAAGAGTGGAAGTTATTATTTCACTTGGTTATTCAGCCGGTGAGCAAAGGGAGAAAAAACGGAAACCTGCAGAGGACGCCTCTTCGTACAACAAGTATTGAATCATTACAAAAACAGAACCGCAAAGCCTATTGGAAAGAGATCTTACTTCAGGCTTTGCGGTTAATTTTTCTCCGGGGCGGATGGACTATTTCAGATCGCCAAGTGCCTTTTTAATACGTTTTACTGCCTCTATCAGCAATTCATCGGAATTAGCATACGAGATCCTGATACATTTCGGTGCACCAAATGCATCGCCGCCAACAACTGCTACCTGTGCTTTGTCAAGAAGGTAGAGAGCCATCTCGTCTGAAGTCTTTACCGTTACTCCTTGGTACGACTTTCCGAGATAATAACTAATATCAGGCATAACATAGAATGCCCCCTGAGGTACACTTATTTTCATCTCTTTAATCTCTCTCAACAGCCCGCAAATCAGGTCGCGGCGACGCAGAAATGCATCTCTCATAACCTTCCGCGAATCTCCCTTCCCCTGGATTGCAGCCAGGGCAGCACGCTGTGCAATTGAACAAACGCCCGAAGTAAATTGCCCCTGGAGCTTGTTACACGCCCTGGCCACCCATAAAGGAGCACCTATGTATCCTATTCTCCAACCGGTCATGGCATATCCCTTTGAGACTCCATTGACAGTAATTACCCTGTCGTAAATGAAATCAAAAGAAGCCATACTAACATGAGTTCCTTCAAAAATAATACTCTCGTAGATCTCATCGGAAATTATAAAAAGCCCCTCATGTTTTGCCACTATTTCTGCTATCTTCTTCATTTCCTCCCCCGTATATACCATTCCGGTAGGATTGGAAGGAGAGTTAAAAATTATAAGTCTGGTTTTCTCAGTAATGGCAGCTTCGAGCTGTTCGGGCTTTATCTTGAAATCATTCTCTATCAGGCCTTCCACAACAACGGGTTTCCCTTCCGCAAGGATCACCTGGTCCCAGTAACTTACCCAGTACGGGGCAAGAATAATGACCTCATCTCCCGGATTTACAATCGACAGGATAACATTTATCAGCGAGTGCTTCCCTCCTGCCGACACTATTATCTGTTCGCTTGAGTAGTTAAGCCCGTTCTCTTCTTTGAACTTCACAGAGATAGCGTCCCTGAGATCATTATAACCCGGGACAGGCGGATACTTTGAATAATTGTCGTCAATTGCTTTTTTTGCCGCTTCCTTGATATAATCCGGAGTATCGAAGTCCGGCTCTCCCAGACTAAGACTGATCACGTCAATTCCTTTGGCTTTTAACTCCCTGCTTTTCTGCGCCATTGCAAGAGTCTGCGAGGCAGATAAGGATTTAATTCTGTCTGATAAGTATTCCATACAAACTAATAATAAGGTATAAAATTTCTACTAAGGCCGGAACCAAATGTATGAAGGAAAATTGAAAACAAAAAGAGTTATACTTTGAAGAGTGAAAAGATTTATAATGACTGCCGTTATTTAATACATAATTTATTCCTTACTGACTAAAATGATATGAAAAACAGCCCCGGAAGCACTTTTTGGTTAATTTTACATAAAGTAAATATCTTACCTTGATTTTTAAAACGCAAAAAGATGGAAACAATATCTGATATTCTGAAAATTACGATCCCTGCCCTTATTGTATTTATTACGGCATGGATCCTTCTGAAGAACATGATTCGCAACGATCAGGACAGGAGGAGGCAGGAACAGGTTTTACAGAACAGCCGTACCGTAACTCCCATTAAGCTTCAGGCTTATGAAAGGGTTGTTCTTTTTCTTGAAAGAATATCCCTTGAATCACTTATCGTGCGGGTCAGCACCCCTGAGATGAGTGCAAAACAACTCCATGGCGCACTGGTTTCAGCAATAAGAAGCGAATTTGAACATAATCTGTCACAACAGATCTACATGAGTCCCCAGGCCTGGGAAGTCGTCAGGAATGCACGCTCCAATACAATAAAGATTATTAACAGTGAAGTTGAAAAGATCCCTGCATCTGCCTCCGGCATGGATCTTGGCAAACAATTGCTTGAACATGTCATGGAACTCGAAAAGGAGCCCACACGCGCCGCTATCGATTATATCAAAGCAGAGGTCGCGAGAATGATATGATTTACTTTCCCTTAAGATTACCGTTATTTATCCATAAAGTAATCCGGCCCATCCTGTCGTAAGGAGGGAAGGTATGCATTCCACAGGTAACAAGATCAACCAGTCCGTCGTCATTAAAGTCACCAGTTTCACAACAGAGAAGGTGAGAAGGTTTGTTTGTGATCTCGTGTTTTGTATATTGACTGGTACCGGTATTCTCAAGCCATATCAGACTGTAGGAATCGGGCCTGTCCCACAAGTTCCATGTACTTACAGCAAAAAAATCAATATCACCGTCATTATCCGGATCAGCCGGCCTCATATATGTTGCTCCCGTAAAATCGGTTAACCTGCGGAATTCAAAATTCATCTCTCCCCTGTTTTCAAGTACATTCACCCCATGCCATGGCCTCCCCTGAGGCGGAATGTAGTCAAAAGCATCACCATTGGTGTAAAGAATATCAGAATCACCATCTTTATCATAATCGTAAATCGCAGTGCTGCTTGATCCGAAATCCTGGTTACTCGAACCCCACAGAAGCTTTGCCTGAAAATTGCCTTTCCCATCGTTGACAAAACAGTAGATCTCTTCCCACTCCTGGCTTACAAGTGAGATGATATCCATATCATTATCATCATCGATATCAACAATATCAACATTAATAGGTCCGGAAAGGTTCTGCAATATATGGCTTGTAAACTTCCAGTTTCCCATGTTTTCGATCCAGCGTGTTTCGCCATCATCATATCCGAACTGGGCGACTGCCAGATCCTTATCTCCGTCATTATCAAGATCTCCTGCCCTGACATCTGCCACACGCGCAATTTTTTCAACGACCAGATGTTTTGTAAAGTTCTGGTCTCCGTCGTTCTCAAGTATCACAACCGATCCTATCTTGTCGTTATTGGGAAACAGCATTCCAAGAACCCCTACCATCAGATCGAGATCCCCGTCACCGTCAAAATCATTGGCTTCAACATGAGCAGGTGCGATCAGTTCATCAGCGAGAATGGTTTCAGTAAAAGTACCCTCAGGATACTGCCTTATCCATGAAACAAAATTCCCTTTCGAATCGCAAACGATAACGTCGGTCAGATTATCTGCGTCCAGATCAACTACTCCAATATTGGAAATAAGAGGCGCCTCGGTAAATTCAAATCCTATCGGTACCGGTGTTAAAAAATCAGTTTTGGTCCCGGTCACGCCGGCACCTTCGGATTGCATATCATCTCTGCCGGCAATTTTTGAAAACAGACGGTTAACTATTTCTCCCCTGCCCAGTCCACTGCGGCCCGCCTGATAATTCAATATCAGAAGGGGAATCCCTGCGATCAACACGATTATTACTACAACCGGAATAAAATTATACAGTTTTTTCTTCTTCTTCCTGGGGTCAACATTGCTCTTATTTCTGTCCATTTTTGATGCTGTTTAGTGGTCTGAATTTTATGCTCTAAAATATAAAAAAAAATTAGTAGGACCATAGAAGACTCAACAAAGAAATAATTATCATTGAGAGCTGATTTTATGAGCTTTTCAGCAATATGTTAAAATTTCTAAAAATTTACTGATTATAAATTTGTCCGTGAAAGAGTTTCGGGGTAATCTGCTGCAAGTCCTCCTTATTTTTGTTTTTGGATTAATACCTGCCCTTATAAGCCAGCTTTTTACACATGAGCCTGTCAGCAGAAATATCCACATGCGAAGTTTCCGTTACGGGAAGGATCCTTCGGTGATAAGATGCAACAGGGGAGATACACTTAACCTTACATTTTCTACTGACGACACCGGACACTCCTTTTTTCTCGAGGAGTTTGATATTGATGCCAAGGTAAGCCCGGCACGCGATAAAGTAGAAGTTTTCAGCGTAAGCGATCCCTCATCCAATTCTTATCTTACCAGCGAACTCACCTTTGTAGCCCGCCATCCTGGTATTTTAAACTACCTCGTGTCTAAAAGCAACTATCGCTGCCATGTGTGGTGCGGCCCGATGCATGCCTTTGAACTGGGGAAACTTGTAATTATGCCCAATACTTTGCTGGTTTTCAGCCTTGGTTGCATACTGGGAATAGTGATCCTGTGGCTTACCGCGATATTCAGTACAGGTAAGACGGAATATGTTGCTGACGACAACCGCAGAGGATACAGGGACCTGCTGCCTGAAAAAGGCTTTCTGCGCAGGATCGTTGAATCAAGATGGCCCCAGACCATCCTGACGATATTTGCAATGATGATGATCTATATCGTGATCCTCACCTCGCTGTTCGGAACCAAAATGTCGGGACGTAACCTGGGTGTACTGCTTATGTGGGCAATATGGTTGTTCATCCTGGTTGCCATTCTGACCCCCTTGCTCGGAAGGAGCTGGTGCTCCATCTGCCCGTTGCCGTTCTTTGGGGACCTTATCCAGAGAAAATCTTTTTTCTCTCCTGTTTTAGGAAATACTAACGGATATTTCAACCGCTTCTCCGGACTATTCAGAAAGTGGCCGGAAAGGCTTGACAACAACTGGCTTAAGCTTTTTGTTTTTCTTATACTGGCTACTTTCTCCACAACTCTGGTTGCTAACCCGAGGGTGTCGGGTATTGCAGTAATATTACTGATTGTTGCTCCCACTCTAATGGCTCTTATCTGGGAACTGAGGGCGTTCTGCAGGTATGTGTGCCCAGTAAGCGTTTTCCTGGGGCCTTTTGCCAGGATGGGTGGTCTGGCTCTCAGAAATAGATCACAGCAGGTATGTGACGAATGTAAAGCTCATTACTGCCTTAAAGGAAATAAACGCGGTTGGGCCTGTCCTTACGGCCTGAATGTTGGTAAAATCAATGAAAACAGCGATTGCGGTCTTTGTCTGGAATGTATCCGGAGCTGCACATATAATAATGTAACGTTGTACCACAGGCCATTTGGAACAGAACTTGGGACAAGAAACATGAGCGAGGCATGGGGAACTATTGCTGTCTTTACCCTGGCCATGGTGTACAGTGTATTATATGAGGGCCACTGGCCGGTGGTCCGTGAATATGTGAACATACTTGATAAAAAGAACTGGGATCTTTTCGGGGTTTACACATTAATTGTCTGGACACTTTCACTGGTAGTTATTCCGGCGATCGTTTACATGCTTTCTTTTACTGCCAAAAAGATTTCAGGGATCGACAGAAGTACCAGGCAAATATTTCTAGATTCGACAGGAAGCCTTCTTCCTCTTGGTCTTTTTCTCTGGATAGCCTTCGTGATCCCAATGCTTTTTGTCAATGTGACCTTTATTATCCAGACGGTGTCAGATCCTTTTGGCTGGGGCTGGGATTTTTTCGGGACTGCCAATATCCCATGGCATCAGTTTGTTCCACGGCTTGTTCCTTGGTTACAGTCAATCCTGGTACTTACAGGTCTTTCCTTAAGCCTGAGAAACCTGAAACGCAACTGGTTAAATAAGAACCTTACAGCACGACAGATGTTCTGTGTTTCCCTGCCTTCAGGGGTATTTATTATATTAATTGCTTTAGTAATGGTATTCTTCTATACCAACTGACAAAAATCAGAAATCCCAGAAATCTTCCCGCTCCGGTACAGGATTAACTGAAAGTAATTCATTGAACTGTGACACCCACAAGATTGACCACAGTCAGAAACACCAGGAACTTTAATAAAAACATAAAATAATTACATCATCGTACAAATGTTTAAAAATAAGAAAATCGTAATTATTGCAGGTGGAATTGTATTATTGATCGCCTTAAAGGTTTTACTTGATGGACCTTTCAGAAGTACCATCCCTGAATTACCTGATATGCAGACACTTACAACCGATCTTAAAAATCAGATAAAAACAGCATCAAGGAGAGCCTATATATATCCATCATCAGATAACCTGGGTAACCTTGGTATGGTATACCATTCGGGTGCCTATTACGAAAAAGCGGGTGTGTGTTATAAGCTGGCTGTAAAAAAGAACAGCTCAAAATGGATCTGGAATTACTATCTTGGATATCTTGAAAAGGAGATGGGCGAATCTGCCGCAGCGGTCGAAGCCTTCGAAAAAGTAGTAAAAGAGAATCCAAAAGCTTATCATGCATGGTATTATATCGGTGAAGGATACCAGGATCTCAGGATTAACGACAAGTCAGAAGAAGCCTACAAAAGAATAGTCTACCTGAAGGAAAAAAGCCAGCCTCCTGACGGGATCTACCGTATCGATTTTTTCCCCCTTAGCATATATGGGAAGTACCAGCTGGCCCAGCTTTATATAAACAGTAACAGGATCGGACAGGCTGAAGATATCTTAAAAGAGATCATTTCGACTCACCGGTCCTATGGAGCTGCGTACCGATTACTCGGAAGCGTTTACAGAATTAAAGGAGATTCTGTTTCTGCCCAAAAGAGCCTATTAAAGGCAAACGATCTTTTTGATGCTAAATATCCGGTCGATACCATTATCGATGCACTTGCCCTGCAGTCGAAGTCAGAATTATATATCCTGAAACAGATTGATGAAGCAGACAATACATATTACACCGATTGGGCAATGACACTTGTTGACAATGCATTATTATACATACCCGATAACAGGTATGTTATTTCGAAGGCAGTAAGGCTGATGCTTCGTGCCGGTTCGGGAGATGAAGCATTGAAGTATCTCGATCAGCATATGAAATGCTTCAGCAACGAGTATGAGGAGCTTAAAAAGGTCGCCGACCAGTTGTACGAAAAAGGGTGGTACAAAGAATCAGCCACATATTATGAACGGACTCTTGAACTGAAACCCGGGGATCCGGAAGCACTGGCAAATCTTGTTCTTGGTCTTATTAATACAGGAAGGAACCAGGAAGCTACCATACTTTTAAATAAGCATCTTGCTGATTATGGCGATGATCCGAAGGTTATGGCAAATGCGGTGTTTATAATGCTATTGATGGGCGAAAAGGAGAGTGCTGAAAGGTATCTCGGGAAATTAAGGCAGAACTCACCGGACGATCCGACAATGTATCTTCTGTCGGGCCTGATTGCACAGGAAAAAGGAGACCTAAAAAAGGCACAACTATTCTTTGAAAATGCTTTCAGGGGAAAACCCGACGAACTACTGGCCATACAATCACTCGGTGACGTCCTGATGAGGCAGAAATTGTGGCAGAAGGCTATCAGTCATTTCAGAAAAGGATTGGAGTACTTCCCAAACGAGCCATACATACTTGAGAGAGTAGGATCGCTTCTTGTGGCCTGTCCTGACAAGACACTCAGGGATTATAACGAAGGCATAGAGGACCTGGAAAGAGTTATAACCCATAAAAGTTGTCCTGCTGAAATATTGATATCAGCCGGACGGGGTCTTGCGGAAGCTTACTCAGAACTTGGTGACAAGAGAAAAGCCAGGATGTACATTGATATGGCAAAGAGTATTGCTCAAAACAATAATGCACCCAAAAAGCTGGTTGACGATCTCGAAGCGGAATCCCTTAAGTTGAATCTTTGAAGAATCAGAGTAATTCGATGCTTCTCTTTACGAAGGTGCTCAGTTCCTCTCCTTTAAGCATATTATTTGCAAGCAGGGCAAGGTCAACAAGCTGTTTGACCACCTTATTATCTGATCCGAATTTTTCAAGGAGTTCTTTACGCTGATTTGTTAATGTATCCAGTTCCTTGCGGAGCTTTTCGAGATCATCCTTTTCCACCTGGCTTATTTCATCAGCTTTCTTCTTCCCGTGCTCTTTTTCAAGGAACTCCACCTCTTCCCTGACTCTTTTTGTTTCCCTGCTGCTCTCTTCAAGCTTTTCACCATTCTCCACATAGAGATCCTCTGAAATTTTTATCACAAGGGGATGATTCGGATTGATTACAAGATTGAAACTGTCGGGAAGTTCACCATAAAAATTCATACCTCCTCCCGTCTGCGCCATCTCCTTCATTCTCCTCATAAACTCCGATTGTGTAATAATGACAGGTGCATCATTTTCGTCGAGTGTTTCAACCACAACATTGTATACTTCCTTTGACCTGGTTCTTACATTGAAAATACCCTTCAGGTCATCCTGTTTATCGGGTGTCAGTTTTGACTCTTTTGATTCATCCTTCTGGATCAGCTTATCAATAACATCCGAATCAACCCTGACAAATCTTGATTCTTTGAATTTGGATTCAAGGTGATTGATCAGATGAACATCAAGCTGACCATCAAGCATAAGCACATCATAACCTTTGCTTCGTGCTTTTTCGATATAAGTAAACTGGTCGGTTTTATTTGTTGAATAAAGGTAAACCAGCGTCTTGTGTATGTCGGTCTGGTTCTCCTTAATAATATTCTCATATTCGGTAAAAGTGAAATATTTGTCTTCGGTGTTTTTTAATAGTGAGAATTTAGACGCCTTTTCATAGAACTTCTCTTCAGTAATCATTCCGTACTCTATGAAAAGCTTAAGACTGTCCCATTTCTTTTCAAATTCCTCCCTGTTATTCTTAAAGATCTCATTAAGCCTGTCTGCAACTTTTTTCGTAATATGGGCCGATATTTTTTTAACGTTTGAATCGCTCTGGAGGTAACTTCGTGAAACATTCAAAGGAATATCCGGAGAATCAAGCACTCCGTGCAACAATGTAAGGAACTCAGGTACAATACCTTCAACTGAGTCTGTCACAAAAACCTGATTGCTATAAAGCTGGATCTTGTTTTTCTGTATTTCTATATTACTTTTTATCCTCGGGAAATAGAGGATGCCGGTCAGCTTAAAAGGATAATCAACATTGAGATGTATATTGAATAATGGTTCTTCGGCGGACGGATAGAGCTCCTTATAAAACTTCTGGTAGTCTTCCTCTTTAAGGTCAGCTGGCTTAAGTGTCCAGGCAGGTTTTGTGTTGTTGATGATCTTATCTTTCTGCGTGTCGCTATACTTGCCGTCTTTCCATTCTTTTTCCTTTCCGAAAGCTATTTCAACCGGAAGAAACTTGCAGTATTTCTTCAGCAGATAATCGATCTTATCCTCTTCGAGAAAATCTTTGGAATCCTTATCAATATGCAATATTATATCAGTACCCCTTTTATCTTTTTCTACCTCCTCAATAGAGAATTCGGGGCTTCCGTCGCAGGTCCACTTTACAGCGGGTGCTCCGTCCTGCCACGACTTTGTTATTACTTCAACTTTGTCGGAAACCATAAATGATGAATAAAAGCCCAGCCCGAAATGTCCGATAATCGTATTGTTCTGATCTTTGTACTTGTCGAGGAAATCATTTGCACTTGAGAAAGCTATCTGGTTCAGATACTTATCCAGTTCTTCCATGGTCATCCCAATCCCGCTGTCGGATACTGTTATGGTCTTTTTTTTCTTGTCGGCAAAAACCCTAATTGTGAGGTCGCCCGCTTCGCCTTTGAAATCTCCAACCGACGACATGGTCTTCAGCTTTTGTGTGGCATCAACAGCATTCGAAATAAGTTCCCTCAGAAAGATCTCATGGTCAGAGTAGAGAAACTTTTTGATAATGGGAAATATGTTCTCGGTAGTAACTCCAATTTTGCCTGTCTGCATATCACTTAATATTATAGTTCAACATAATTTTCGCCATATTCATTCAAAAGATATGCCGGTATTTATAAACTGACAAATAGTCACTTTTTAAAAATATTCAGGTAATCTGAGCCTTGCAATCAGGAATAATATTCCTGAAAAGATAAGAGCTGCAAGCAAACTATAAATGGCCAGATTTCTCCTTCTCCTGAATATTTTCAGCTGGTATTCGCTGATCAGTTTCTTGACAGCGTTATGGATACGGAGTGCGGTATTGCTGTTTTTCGGGATATAAGCATCTATATTAAAACGGATGGCTTTTTTTATTTCCTCAAGTCTTTCGGGAGTGGTAAGCAGAATTAAACCAGTTTCCGGATTTGACTGTTTCAGCTCACGTGTCAGTCTTTCTGTCATCTCAAAATGATCAGATGAATCATGAACACCTATTATCGCCACTTTACAGATACCCGGATTCTTCTCGGCAGCGATCCTGGCAACAAATTCCGGACCTGATACATAAGTGCTGATCCGGTACTTTGCAGGATCGGAAAAGCGCTTTCTGACGTCTTCAGAAAATCCCCTGAAATCGTCGTAACAGTACAGGTGAGTCAGAACTGTCTTTACCATGGATGTTCATTGTTGTTATTCACTGTTCCGGACGTCAACATTTATTTTAAGCTTCCAGTATCCCTCCTCAAAAATATAGGCATCACTTGAATAATCAGGACCAAAATATTCCCTGGTTTCCTTATTGTCGTTCGAGAAAGATACAAGATGATCAAAAACCACCGAGTTATCCGGATGAAATCGTAACGACATTACAGCGACGGGGCTATACTCAAATACCACCCGATAAGTAATTGTGTCAGACAACATAAAAATCTTTCTCCCAAAGCTAAGGGACCCGTCCGCCAGGAAACTGACTACATCAATTATTTTCCTGGATATCATAGGATTGCCGTAGTCTATCCCCAGAAGTATCCAGGAATTACTGTCGTTGGGGGTAACCGGTCGCAGATCATAATACAGGGCTCCGTACCAGTCACTTCCAGAATATGTTGTATCGCTCTTTATAGGTTCAGCCGAATAGGCCTTCGTGAGTGTAAATACTTTATTTTTCGTACCGGGTGTTCCCTTTTTAATAAAATAGCTGAAGTAGGAGCTATTGCTGTTTTTAAGCACAAGGTTCCATGTCAAAATCTTAACAAGGGAATCAGGTGATGTTATCTGACCCAGAAACCTTATATTCTGAAACCTGTGATCCATCACCGAATCTGATACAACATAATCGTCAATGATCACCTTAATTGAATCATTTATTCTCAGTCTGTCAGCATCATCGGTTTGTGAAGCCAGCCTGGTAAAAAGGTTTCCAAGCACCTGCGATATATCCGGAGCAGGTTCCTCTCCCCTGGTCCCCGTCATAACAGAGATTATAAAAAATAAAATGAGAACCAATTTCCTGTTCATACACCGCAGTTTTTCATTGCATCGTCAAGCAGTGCCTTCAAACCCGAGCAGGCCATAAGTATCTGGCTTTCGCTTATTATGAGGGGTGGTGCGATCCTGAAGGCATCGCTGCAAAACAGAAAATAGTCAAGAATTATGCCATAATCCGGACTTTTTGTAATAACATACCTTACCTGTTCATCATTTTGAAGCTGAACTGCAAGAAGCAGTCCTTCGCCCCTAATCTCCTTTATGATCGGGTGTCGGAGATTCTCCCTGAAAAGGTTTGATTTTTTTGCACAGGAAGCAATGAGGTCTTCATCAATAATTACGTTCAGTGATGCCAGTCCTGCAGCACAGCTTACCGGATGGCCCCCGAAAGTTGTTATATGACCCAGGGGCGGATTATTTGTCAGGGCCGACATTATTGTAGCTGATGAAATAAAAGCTCCAAGGGGCATTCCTCCTCCGAGGGCTTTTGCAAGCAGCAGTATGTCGGGGACAACACCAAACCGTTCAAGAGCGAACATCTTTCCGATCCGTCCGAAACCAGTCTGTACCTCATCAAATACAAGCAGGGCTCCGGATTCTTCACACCTTGATTTCAGCTCAGGCAGAAAGCTGCCGGAAGGCCATATTACGCCGGCTTCTCCCTGGACCGGTTCCACAACGACACAGGCGGTCCTGCTGTCGATCATTTCGAGTGAGTCGCAATTATTGAATTCCAGAAGGAAGGTATCCGGTAATAATGGCCGGAAGGCATTCCTGAATTTCTCGCTGCCCTGGATGCTTAGGGCACCGTGGGTACTTCCATGATATGAATTTCTGAAAGAAATAATTCTGCTTCGGCCTGTGTATCTTTTTGCCAGTTTAAGAGCCCCTTCCACTGCCTCGCTTCCGGAATTTACAAAATAACAGTTATCAAGATTCTCCGGGAGCATTCCGCACAGCCGTTCGGCGTATTTTACCTGGGGAGACTGGATCATTTCACCATAGACCATGAGGTGCATATATGTTTCGGCCTGTTGTCTGACCGCCTCCACAACCTTTGGATGGCAATGACCGGTATTACTCACCGAGACTCCTGAGATAAGGTCAATATACCTACCCGAGGGGCTGTACAGGTATACTCCCTCTGCTCTTTCAATTTCAAGCATTAAAGGTTCCGGGGATGTCTGTCCAAGATATCTGAGGAACAGCTGACGGTTTGTAAGCATAACAGGATCAGATGATTATCTGGCCATAACGTTTATGTCGTTCAGCAGACTGTCTCTGAACGATTTACCAACCGGAATATTTTTCTTAACGTCGCCAACCATAATATCCAGTGAACTCTCCTTGATTGACTGGATAGTACTTTTGTTTATTATGAAGGAGCGGTGCACTCTTATAAATACTCCTGATGGCAGCTGGTTCTCAATAGCTTTCATTGTGAAATGGATTGTGAACCTGTCGCTGTTTGTATTCAGGGTAACGTAATTCTCAAGGGCTTCAACATAAACAATTTCCCTGAGTTTCAGCTTAACCAGCGAGGATCCTTTTTTGATAAAGATCTCCTCGTCTCCGGCTTTGCTTATTTCCCTGGGAGCATAATATCTTATTGTTTTATCCACGGCTTTACAGAACCTGGAATATGATATTGGTTTAAGGAGGTAATCAATAACATTGAAGTCAAATGCTTTCAGAGCAAATTCCTCGGCTGATGATACAATAATAATATTGGGAGGGTTATCGAGGCTGGTGATAAAGTCGAATCCGTCCATTTCAGGCATCCGGATATCGAGCAGGACAAGGTCAATATCTTTTCTTTTTACCAGTTCATTCCTGGCCGATATTGAATCGCTGAAAGTACCGATAAGACTGAGGGATGTGTACTTATTAACATATCCTTCAAGAATTTTGCAGCTAAGCTTATCGTCATCTACAATGATACAATTCATTCTCTGTTTCTTTAGACTATACTTCCGAAATCAAAAGTAATTAAAAAAAAGGAAATTCTGAATCCGGGATTCAAATTTATTTAAAAAACTTTAATACCCGGGCGGCTCACTGCCGAACTAATGTATCTTCCTTACAAACAAAGCATTACCTGCATTTAAAAAAAAGGGGGTGCAACACTGGCACCCCCGGGGCAATCTCATTTTCCAGAGATTAAAGACCTTTGTTAAGAGCAGGAGCAGCTTTGAATTTTACGACTTTTTTTGCAGGAACATTAAGTTTTGCACCTGTACGGGGATTACGAACAACTCTGGCACTTCTTTTTGTTACGTTAAATGTACCCATTCCAGGAAGCTGTATACGGTTGCCTTTTTTCATGGCTTTTCCAAAAGCTCCCACGAATGCGTTTAAAGCTTTGCCTGCATCTTTAATTGAAAGACCTGCATCAGCAGCAATTGCATTAACTAATTCTTTTTTTGTCATAGTAAAGGATTTAAAGGTTAGACCAATTGTTCTAATTAAATACAAATTTATTTTTTTTTACACCAAATGCAAATTTATTTTTCCGTTTTTGCTCAAATAGTGGCCCTTTAAGCGTAAAAATAGCAAAATCTCATGAAACAAGCCCGAACAATAAAAAGCACTGCAGAGGCTCATTATTTCGCGGGTTCAGGATATTACTTAATTTTATTTGTTCACATCCTGTTAATAAATTGTTTATATAGTTGATTATATGCATTATAGGCATTTTGGAGAAAAAATTTTATAAAAACAAAAAAATATTATCTTTGCGGCGGAGAAATGGCAGAGCGGTCGAATGCGGCGGTCTTGAAAACCGTTGTCCTGTATACACGGGACCGGGGGTTCGAATCCCTCTTTCTCCGCACCACCAATCAGTCCCGCAGTTTACTGCGGGATTTTTGTTTTTAAGCCGGCCGAGCCAGGCTTGCCTGAGCGAGGAAGGCTTAAAAACAAAAACCCAATGCGCAGAGCGCATTGGGACTGATCGGTGGTTGCAGGGACACCCCCAGGGATCACGTTCTTTTTCGCAAAGCGGAAAAGAACGTAATCCCGCCGGGGAGTAGAAAAAGTGTGAAAAAGGCATGAGGCTTGAGGCGTAAGGCGTGAGCCTCTAAAGGAGAATGTGCCAGGATGATATGTAAATATTCGAAGGCAAGGGTATAAGGTACAACAGATAGAAAGCGTGTCGACGAGCATAGCGAGTTGATCCCGGGCACTCGGGAAGGCGTGAGGCGTAAGTTCGTGTTGAGGAGCGAAGCGACTCAATCCCGCGAACGCGGGAAGGTGTGAGTACAGAGTCCGGCTTTCCGATGCTGACAGCATCTGACTGGAAGTATAAATCAGTTTTTGATTAATAAGATTATAATTATCTATTTAACACGCTTAAAATAATGTGCCCCGATTTCATCAATTGGGATGACGCTAAGGGTATCTATTATATAAATATTCAAATTTTCTCCCCTTATCTTAATCCTGTAGTAATAACTGTTATCCGTGTATTTCAAAGCATTTCCTGAGATGGAGAATCTGGAACTGCGATATTCAACACCATTAATTCTTTCGATAAAGGTGCTGTCCATACTATATTCATCAATCATTATATTTCCTCCCGGGAAATGGTAACCGCCATCAATTCCGCCAAGGCTGTAAATCCACTCCCATCTGCCAAAAATACTATCTGCCGGATATACAGGAGATACGGGAAAAGGGGTTACAGTAATCTTGTTTTCACTGTATCCGGTACCAATACTGTTGGTTGCATACGCACGCACATAGTAACAGGTGTTTGAGTCCAGTTCCGCTATCAGGGCAGAAAATGGATCTTCACCTGCTCCCATTGATATAACATTATCAGATAAATCAGGATTTACAGCTGTATCCCAGCAAAATCCCCGGTCTGTTATTGAAGACGCACCATCTGAATTTATACTTCCCGTTACGGAGACTGGAATTACATCTATTCCGGAAACCCTGGAAGCAATGACTTCCGGTATTGCTGCAGGCTCAGTATTAAAGGATTTGCTACTCCCATACCCAGTCCCAAAAGTGTTGGTTGCATACGCCCTTACAAAATATTCAGTCCCGGGCTCCAGACCTGTAAGGTCAACAGTAAAGCTATTACCACCAGAATCATCCACTTTGATATTATCCGTTATCAAAGGTTTATCATTGGTACTCCAGCAGATACCTTTTTCTGTCACCTCCGAATCGCCCTGGGATATAATTTCTCCTTCAACGCTTGCGCCGGTCCGGGTAACAGAAGCTACATCTCCGGTTTTTACAGTTGGAATGTCTTCTTTTTTGCAACTGGTGATAATGACCAGAATTGTCAGAAATACTACTATTGGTCTCATGATAATAAGGTAATATGCAATAATTTAAAATCCTGTCCGGGCTTTCTCTTTTATACAGTAGATATTAATGCTATCAAATTTACTAAACAAAAAGGTCAAAATCAAGCAAATCCCACACAAAAAAAAAAATAAAAAAACGTCTTTTTGTTGTTATACAATACATTACAAGATCAATACTACTGAGGTCTACATGCAAAAGGCTAAATATTCTTTACAAATAGTGTCTCGCAGGGAAGGGTAAAAATCGTATATCGGGTTCTTCATTTAATTAACGGCAGTTTTCTGAATACTGGCCTAACTACCTTAAATTTTAAACTTTAAACTTTTGACTTTAAACTTATTAGCCTGCTATCATCTATACTCTTCCTATTCCACTGGCCTTTACTATTTACTTTTTTCTTTTGTCTTTTATCTTTTTTCCCCGGAACTTTAGAACGCTTGAATCTGGAACCCGATGGAACAAAAGTCATTTTATGCAAAAAATCTTCCTGAATTGTTATTTTGTTTCTAATATGCAGTATATTTGCTGAATTATAGAAACATAACAGTAAGTGAACTTTATTGAATTTAAGAACAAATTGTTCGATCTGGCATGTTTCAATATCCACCAGGTTTATGCGTGGTCTCCCGGGTTTGACAGGAATAACCTCACACGCTGGGTTACCAAGGGTTATCTCGTGCGTTTAAGGCAGGGCTATTTTGCATTTCCGGAGTATAAAAACAAACCGGATTATTACTTCTATTTTGCTAACCGGATCTACCGCCCTTCCTACATCAGCCTGCAATCAGCCCTTGCCTTTTATGGCATGACACCAGAGGAAGTTGTCCAGATTACCAGCATAACATCGCTTAAAACCGGATCATTTAAAAATGATTTCGGCGAGTACTCCTACAGAAGTATCAGGGATGATTTATTCTTTGGTTACATTCTGAAGCCGATGGCTGACAACCGCACTGTTCTGTTTGCTTCACCCGAAAAGGCTTTACTTGACTTACTTTACCTTTATCCGTTCTATAATACCAGGAAGGACATGGAAGAACTCCGTCTGGATGAGAATTACCTTAATGACAGCTTAAAAAAAGACCTGCTTATTGATTTTTGTACCAGGTTTCAAAGCAAGGCCCTCGACCTTCGGGTAAAATTGTTTTTAAAAACTTACCGTCTATGATACAGATTGAGCATATAAAAAACTTTTTCCCTGCTCATATAAGGGATAATGCCATATATTACAAGCTTATCCTGAAAGAATATCTTCAGCTTATGATTCTCGATTACCTTTCTTCAACCCTGTATATCCGAAAAATGACATTCATCGGAGGTTCGAACCTTCGCCTGGTAAAAGGGATTGATCGTTTTTCAGAAGATCTTGATTTTGACTGCAAGGAGTTGTCAGAAGAGGAGTTTACTGAATTGACTAACGGCATCATAGTGTTTCTGGAACGTTCGGGATTGAAGGTAGAAACAAGGGATAAAAAAAATCCAAGGCTATCTGCATTCAGACGTAATCTTTATTTTCCCGGACTGTTGGTTGAACTGGGATTGAGCGGACATAAGGAAGAACGGTTCCTGATTAAGGTCGAAGGCCAGGACCAGGGAATCGATTACATACCAGCCATCGTGAATATAAGAGGTTGCGGATTCTTTTTCCCGTTTCCGATGCCTTCTGACGAAGTATTGTGCAGTATGAAAATTACAGCCTTGCTGGGCAGGGCTAAGGGACGCGACTTCTACGACCTGATGCTGCTATTATCCCAAACCACTCCTGACTATACCTTCCTGTCAAAAAGCTGTGGATTAAGAAACCTAAAAGAGTTAAAACAGACGATAAACCAACTCCTCTTAACTGTTGACCTTAAGAAAAAACAGAAAGACTTTGAACATCTTCTTTTCAACAGGGAAAATAGCAGGAGGATCTTACGGTTTGGCGATTTTGTTTATGCATTGACTGAATCATAATGAATAGAGTATGCCTGGCAAATCAATCCTTGCGCTGAATTTTACTCAATACGTTTATAGTAATCACAGGGATCAACCTGATAATCAATAGGCTTAACAAAATTTATATTATTGCAATCCAGTAATTTAAACTGATAAAATGAATACGTTGCTTCAAGACCGGTGAAATGAATATAGGAATAGCCCTGACTTCCATTTCCAGCCTCAACAGTAAAAGGTGATGAGAACATAAGCTCGTCATTATGATACTCATAAAATACTGAATCGGAGGTTATTGTCATTATTTCGGTTGTCTGTCCTGGGAAATATGGTCCGCAATCAGGATCCTTAACATTTAACCAGCTGCCAATAATACTTACTTCAGCATCCCCGCTGCAGGTTGTAACCCATTCAGAATTACCGTACCCGATACCAACCAGATTTCTTGCGAATGATCTTATGAAATATTTGGTATCCGGGGCCAGATCTGTTATAGTGGTTGAAAAAATACCCCTGGTCATAGATCCGGCAATCATATAATTATCAGATGTTGTAGGATTTTCTGAAGGACCCCAGCAAAAACCATAGTCAATTATACCTGATCCTCCATCAGAACTCAGATAACCATATAAAGTCACTGAATTCTGAGAAACAGGCAGATAAGTATAAGTATATACTTCAGGAATCTCCGGAGGTTCGGTATCAAAGGATACCACCTCCCCATACCCTGTTCCGTAGGTGTTGGTTGCATACACCCTTACAAAATATTCAGTCCCGGGCTCCAGACCTGTAAGGTCAACAGTAAAGCTATTACCACCAGAATCATCCACTTTGATATTATCAGATATCAAAGGCTTATCAGTGGTACTCCAGCAGATACCTTTTTCTGTCACCTCCGAATCGCCCTGTGATAAAATTTCTCCATCAACGCTTGCGCCGTTCCGGGTAACAGAAGCTACATCACCTGTTTTTACCTCAGGAATGTCCTCTTTTTTGCAGCCGGTGATAATGACCAGAATTGTCACAAATACTACTATTGTTCTCATGATAATAAGGTAATATGTAATAAAATAAAATCCTGTCCGGGCTTTCTCTTTTATACAGTAGATATTAATGCTATCAAATTTACTAAACAAAAAGGTCAAAATCAAGCAAATCCCACACAAAAAAAAAAAATAAAAAAACGTCTTTTTGTTGTTATACAATACATTACAAGATCAATACTACTGAGGTCTACATGCAAAAGGCTAAATATTCTTTACAAATAGTGTCTCGCAGGGAAGGGTGAAAATCGTATATCGGGTTCTTCAGACTGTTAGAAACAGTCCCGGGCCATTACCTGAGATCTGAAGTCAACCCCTCCGAAAAGGGCGTGAGGCATTAGGCCTGAGGCGTGTGAAAAAGGCGTGAGGAATGAGGCGTGAGCCTCAAAAAAGGCGTGAGGAATGAGGCATCAGGCGTTAGGCTCTATCAGAGATAGTGCCTAGATGATATTTAGAAGCCTATTGTTATAAAGCTGATAATAAAGGAGGTGCTTTTGAGGGGCCTGTATGAGATAGGATATCCTTTCCTGTTGCAGACATCAAAATAAATCAGCAGAAGTTCTGCTGCCCGGAGGGCTGGCCGTCAGGGACAGGCATAAGTCAGAAAATAATGCAACCATTGGCTTTGAGCTCCGTTGGAGCGACCTGTTTGTAGAGTTGCCTGAATATGATAAGGATGAGCGCAGTCAGCGCGGCCTGTTTACCGAAACACCTTTAGCTTAATAGTTCACAATATTTCTGATCCGGGAAAACAAACAGTCCGCCCTGACTGGGCTCAGTTTTCTTTTAATGATAGGTTTCTACAAGCAGGCCGTCCCTACGGGACTCAGAAAAAGGCGTGAGGTCTGAGGTTTAAGGCGTGAGGAAGGCGTGTTGCCGAAGCGCAGCACCTCTCAGACCTGGAGACCTCAATTTTCAAATTCTCAAATTCTCAAATTCTCAGTTCTTAAGTGTCTATCTCTCCTTTTCCGTCTCTTCCCTCCATTCAGACCTGTCGGGTGAGGGAGGGATGGTTACTTTTTCAGCGGGCTTTTCTCCCAGTTCCTTTAGAAGCTCCTCAACAGCCTTCTCAATACCCGGGTCCTTACCACTGGCAAGATCCTCGGGCCTGTCAATAACCTCGATATCGGGATACACTCCTACTCCTTCAATAATCCAGCCCTCATCGCGGTCAAACACCCCGAACCGCGGCACAGATACATAGCCGCCATCGACCAGACGGGCATTACCGGAGATCCCTACAAGCCCTCCCCAGGTACGTGTGCCGATAAGCTTCCCCAGCCCCATCTTTTTGAAAAAATAGGGAAATGCGTCACCTCCTGACGAGGAGTATCCGTTGATTAACATAACCTTAGGTCCATCGTGTGCAATAGCAGGAGATTTGGCGGGTTGCAGTCCATTCTGATGCCAGTATACCAGTGTACGCCTGTCAAGCAGATCAGCCATACGGTCGGGTATGTAGCCACCTCCGTTGTAACGGTCGTCTATTATAAGAGCCTCTTTGTCGAAATAGGTATACATCCCGTGAAAGAGTTCCCGGTTGCCGGCTTCGGCAGTATTCGGGACATGTATATAGCCTATTCTGCCTCCTGAAAGCTTTTCAACCATGGCCCTTCGTTCATTGACCCATTTAAAGTACAACAGCTCAAGCTCCGACGATAATGGTTTTATTAGATATGTCCTTGCACCGTCAGAAGCCGGTTTATCATTGACTGTAATCTGAACATTTTTGCCGGCCATGTTCTCGAGAAAGAAATAGGGATTCACATCAGTAGTAATCTCTTTACCATCAATACTTATAAGGTAATCTCCCTCCTTAACATCCACACCCTGCCCGGTAAGTGGGGACCGTCGTGCAGGATTCCAGTTTTCACCATCATAAATTTCAGGGATTTTATATCGCCGGGAAGCCTCATCAGCTTCCAGCCTGGCGCCAAGCAGTCCGTTATTAATTCTTTTAACTCTCTCAAAATCCCCCCAGTCAACATACGAATGGCCTGTATTGCTTTCGGCTACAATCTCATTAAGAATATAATCGAGGTCGAACCTGTGACCAACAAATGGAAGCAGGACCTGGTATCGCTGCTTCATTTCAGGCCAGTTAACGCCATGCAGATTATCAACATAAAAATAGTCCCTGAAAATACGCCATCCGTCGTTAAATATCTGCTCCCACTCCCTGCGCGGATCAATTTTCATTTCAAGTCCGGTAAGGTTCAGCTTACCTGCCCCGGCTTTCTGTCCGGGAGTCAGCTTTATTATTCCGTAATCCTGATCCGAATTGTACAGTACACTCTTCGCGTCGGCCGAGATTGAAGCATTTCCGATAACGTCGAGTATCTCTTCACTTTTTTCATCTTCTATACTGTATTTCATCAGTTTTTTCGCGGTGATAAATAAGAATCCACCATCAACAGCACCGACTATTTCATATTCTCCTGTTTCACCCGGGAGGGTTGTGATCCTGTTGTTAATGCCCTCAAATTCAATTTCGACCTTTATCACTTTTTCTGCCACCGTACCTGGTTCAACTGTATTTTGCCCTGCTTTTTTCCCTTTGGCGGCTGATGATTCCGCCACATCCGGTTTTTCTGATTTTACAGGTTCAGTATCGTTTTTATCCTTGAATATCTTCGGACTTTCCCTGGTCAGGGCAATTGCATACATGCGTGTTGCCTGGTCATATATATAGTCAAAATCATAGCTCGAGAATGAAAGGTTGAAATCACGGTTTGAAGTAAAGAATATATAATTTCCGCAGAGGCTGAAAACGGGATTGTTGTCGGAGAAAGTACCGTCGGTCACCTGCCTTGACTCTCCTTTAGTTGTTTCATAAACCCAGATAGCAGATTTTTCGTTGCTTCCCTCTTTCTGATAAACTATCCAGCGCGAATCAGGAGAAAAACCATAGCGCCTTATTTCATTGACAGTGGCATGATCGATTTCGGTAATCTTTCCGGTTCCGGTTTCAACGAGTCTGAGCTTAAGTGTCCTGTCGGAAAAGAGAAGATACCGGCTGTCAGGAGACCAGACCGGTTCATATTTCCAGGCTGATGAATTAAAAGTAATCTGCCGTGGAACGGCTCCTTCCTTATTTTCAAGTAAATAAAGTTCATATTCCCCTGTCAGGTCTGAAAAGTACGAAATGTATTTTCCGTCGGGTGACCAGACCGGGAAAATTTCCCTTACTCCCTGGCTCTCTGTAAGATTCCGGATCATCCCGGTTTCAGCGGGTACTGAAAAGATATCCCCCCTGGCATCGAACAAAGCTCTTTTACCTGTAGGTGAAACCGTAAAGCTATGAATGTCGTCAGATACATTTTTATAATAGGGGATAAGATTTGGATTATCGAAGTTTATGTTAACCGACATCTTTTCTGATTGACCCGACTGAAGATCAAGTCGGTAAAGATATCCTCCGTTCTCATAAACCAGCTGGTTGCCGTTGCCAGAGGGCCACATCACATCAAACTCCGAATGCCTGGTTATCTGCCTGGTTTCTTTTGTAACAGTGTTATATTGCCAGATATTGAGTTTCAGGTCCCTGTCGGAGGCAAAAAATATGTTATCGCCTGACCAGACCGGCAGCTGGTCGGTACCTTCAAAATCGGTAATCTGCTCCGAAGTATCATCCCTGAGGTTATAGATCCACAGATCTGAGGCCCTGCCTCCCTTATATCGCTTCCAGTTCCGGAATTCCCGGTCGACCGGGGTGAACACTATCCTGGAACCATCAGGGGAAAGGACTCCGAATCCTCCGTTTACGATCTGAAGTGGTTTCTCAAATCCTCCATCAAGGCTCACAAGGAAATATTTCCCGTTACGGTCGCCAAATGAGGTGCGGTTAGCCCTTATCAGGATCTGTTTACTGTCGGGTGTCCAGTCGAGTATAACATGATCGTATCCTCCCCTCGGAGGAACAACACCGACTGAGTTGTACCAGGTCAGCTGCCGCGGGGTTCCTCCCCCGGAAGGTATGACAAATACCTGTCTGTTCCCGGAATATTCACCCGAAAAAGCGATCCATTGTCCATCAGGCGAGATTTTTGGAAAGAGTTCAAGTCCATCGTGTGATGTTAGCCTTCGGGCTTCTCCCCCGGCAGAATTAACAGTCCAGATATCACCAGCGTATACAAACGCAACAAGATTATTGTTTATATCCGGAAAACGCAGCAAACGGGCATCATTTATCCCTGCTGCATAATATGACATACCAAGTGTCAGAAACAAAACCAGAAATCTTTTAATTGTACTGCTCATCATATTGTTTATTTTAATTTTTCTATCTGATCAGGGCATATTCTGCCGTTATTGTGCGTCACGGTCTTACGGGTCTGATTGTTATTTTAAAGTCGTATCTGCCGGGCATCACCTGGTATTCAGGGAAGACCCCTGTTGCAGTACATCCAACGCCACTGGTGGCATAATCGAAGTTGAAGGTTATTTCCTCAGCTGGATGAAGCTGGTAAGTATATACTGCTTTGGTCAGATTCTCTGTCGAATATGGATAAGCACTGAAATTAAACGGTTTGTCACCACGGAACTCTATTCCGGTACCATTCATATCAGTAACCATTACCCACTGGTTATCTGTCCTTAGCCCGTAATCCTGAGGTATGAGATATGGTTCATACATCTCATTTACCGTTGAGCTGTACAGGCCAACTTTGTAACCGCTTTTTCTGTCGGGATAGTTTTCCTGGGGTCCTCTTCCAAACCAGCTTATCTGGTCAAGACTCTTGTCGAGGATCAACTGCTGACCGATCCGTGGCAGCCAGGCCGGCATGTCGCCATGAGGTATGATTGAATTTTCCAATGAGATCTCTCCCAGTCCGTTTATCAAATATCTTTTTATGTCGATGAATGATCCCCTTCCCGTACCCGTCTCACAAACTGTTCTTACTTCAATACTTATCCTGTTTTGAAAATCCTTTTCCCAGCTGAACTTTTCAACGATCATCTTAATTCTGTCAATACCGGAGGAATACCATTCAGTGGCAGCCATCCTGCCAAATCCCTCCGTCCGGTGTTTAATATTTGAAGATCCAAATGTCCAATCGTCAGTTTCATTTGCCAGAGGGGCGCGCCAGACATTTAGTACGGGGCCTTTTTTAATCAATTCCTTTCCTGAAATTTTCATTGAAAACAAAATTCCTGATATAAACTGAGAGATTAAGTTGTGCATCAGCATAATCTGCGTCCAGATCGGTTGTTGAAAGCCAGTCATAAATATGCATTGCGGGAGTCTCCCGGAACACCTTCCGGTGTATCCGAATAATGGAACCTCCAGTTTCCGTTCAATGAAAGATAACCTGCCGAATTTGCCCGGTTGTCAATCAAGGCTTCTTCCGGTGTCTTATATGGGACAATAACAGCATGCCCCTCCTCCTGGTTTAATTCAAAGAGCGACGGATCTTCGAGATACCTGTAAATATTGGATAGGAATCCTTCCTCCTGCGCGAAAAGGATTACAGTGAAGATATTTAATAACAGAAACAGGGCAATTTTTTTCACTTTTAAATGTATTAAAATGGACACTCTAAAATAACCTTTTTCCTCCTCATTGGAAATACACGGGGAAGAATATTTCTATCCTCCTGGCGGATCGACAGATCGTGGCAGTTACAGGAAAATAAGATGAGTTCAGAGTCCGGCGACCAAACAATAATGGATAACCATTCCGGATAAAAGTTTTAAACCCTTCTGCAAAGCATAATTGATTTTTTGATCCCTTTTCCATACCTTGAAAAAAATTTATTCTTTAAAATTTATGAAGCGACTATTACCATTTGTAATGCTGACTATCCTGGTGGCTCTCTTCATTTCAGGAACAGTAACAGCTCAGGAGTCTCCCCGGTCGAGGGAGTTGTTCAATAACAACTGGAAATTTATCAAATACTTAAATGCTTTTAGTGAAAATGCAACAACCGATATGGAACCTGAAGGGTTACAGATGCCCCAGGTAAACGATACCGGATGGCGCACACTTGATGTTCCCCACGACTGGGCCATAGAAGGACCTTTCAGTGATACCCTTGAAAACAATACAGGACTTCTTCCCTGGAAAGGTATAGGATGGTACAGGAAACATTTTACACTCGAAAACAGTGATAAAGGGAAACGAATTTATATTGATTTTGACGGGGCAATGGCCAATGCAGAAGTTTGGCTTAACGGAAAATATGCCGGTACCTGGCCTTACGGTTATACTTCTTTCAGACTCGACCTTACTCCATATGCTGAATTCGGGAAAGAGAATCTGATTGCCGTACGTCTCAATACAAAGGACTGGGATTCAAGATGGTACCCAGGGGCAGGAATTTACCGGAACGTCTGGCTGGTAAAAACCTCACAGGTGCATGTTGCACATAACGGGCTCTTCTGCACAACTCCTGAAGTAAAGAAAGAGAGAGGAGTTGTAAGTGTTGAAGCAGAGGTTGAGAACCATTTTGAACGGGCAGTTCCGGTAACTGTAAAAGCACATGTTTACCGGATTGAGAAAAATGGTGAAGTTTCTGCAGAACCTGTTGCAGAATCAGTTACTTCAACAGCAATTTTGCCTGCTCTCGCTGATCATAAATTCAGGTTTGATATTATTGTCCCCGACCCTCAGCTATGGAATCTGGAAGATCCCCGGCTTTACAGGAGTGTTGTTACCGTAACACAGGATAATCTATTATCGGATGTTTACGGGGACAACTTTGGTTTCAGGGTTCTGGAATTCACACCCCGTGACGGGTTTTACCTGAACGGGAAAAGAGTGCAGATACAGGGAGTGTGTAACCACCACGACCTTGGGGCTCTGGGAGCTGCATTCAATACCAGGGCAGCAGAACGTCAGCTTGAGATACTGAAAGAGATGGGATGTAATGCCATCAGGACTAGCCATAACCCGCCTGCACCTGAACTGCTTGATCTTTGCGACCGCATGGGTTTTCTGGTCGAGGATGAAGCCTTCGATACCTGGATAACTCCAAAGAAAAGGAATGATTATAATAAACTCTTTTATGCATGGCACGAAGAAGATCTGAGGGCCATGGTCCGTCGCGACAGGAACCACCCTTCAGTATTTATCTGGAGTTCAGGCAATGAAGTGGGTGATCAGAATAATCCGGCCCTTTCGGAAAGCATGAGGAGAATAATTAAATCGGAAGACGACACAAGACCTGTAACTGTCGGCTGTAACTGGGATGAATCGGGCACCAGTGGCTTTCAGAAAACGCTTGATGTATTCGGGATTAATTACCGTCTCTACAGGTACGATGCCTTTTTTGAGTTTAAAGATAATGCCCTTCTTCCCTTCCATTCAAGCGAGTCGGCTTCAACAGTCAGTTCGCGCGGAGAATATTACTTTCCGGTGGTTCAGGGTGACCTGAATAATAATCTTCCCGGAGGAGGAGTATTCCAGGTATCTTCCTACGACCTGGCCTATCCCTCGTGGGCCTCCACTCCCGACCAGCAATGGGAACTGATGGATAAATATCCTGCTGTCTTCGGTGAATTTGTATGGACCGGGTTTGACTATCTGGGAGAACCAACACCTTACGGTGGTGATCTTACAGGTGTTCAGCCCGGAACAAGAAGATATGATCAGGCAAAGCAAATGCTTGACAAACATGGCGTTTCCGAAGTTCCTTCAAGAAGCAGCTATTTTGGGATCATTGACCTGGCCGGATTCCCGAAGGACCGTTACTATTTATACCAGTCAAAGTGGAGACCCGAATTTCCGATGGCTCACATTCTGCCTCACTGGAACTGGCCCGAAAGAAAAGGAGAGGTCACTCCGGTACATGTTTATACATCGGGCGACGAAGCTGAGCTGTTTCTGAATGGCAAATCGCTGGGAAAAAAGAAGAAGAACACTAATGAATACAGGCTCAGATGGGACGATGTAGTATATCAGCCTGGCGAACTTAAGGTGATTGCCTGGAAAAACGGCGAAAAATGGGCCGAAGATAAAATGGTTACCACCGGCAGGCCATATCAGCTGTCATCCGTTGCCGACCGGCAGACTGGCAAGGCTGACGGATCGGATCTGATATTTATAACCGTGAAGATCGGTGACAGGAACAACTTACTGGTACCTGGGAGCAGCAACCTGGTGAATTTCAGCATTGAGGGACCAGGAGAAATCGTTGCTGTGGATAATGGCGATGCAACCAGTCACGATCCGTTCCAGGCTTCTTTCAGAAAAGCTTATAACGGACTCTGCCTGGTTATTGTCAAAGCCCAGAAGAATGCTGCCGGTAAATTCACCCTTAAGGCTTCATCCAAAGGACTTAAGGGAGCGTCGGTAACAATTGACATAGAAGAATAAGAAGGGTGCGGGGTGCATGGTGCGGGGTACGGGGTGCGGGTGCATGGTGCGGGGTTAAGTTTTTTACATTATTTTTACCTTACTTTTTCCGTGAGGATTTGACGAAAACGGATTGTCATTAAGAATTTATATTGCCAACTGACCATAATGCTTAAAAGGATACCGCATACCTACGTTATTGTCTTCAGTATAATACTCCTGTCGGCTGTACTGACCTGGATAATTCCCGGCGGGACCTTTGCCAGGCAAACAATTGCAGTAAATGGGATAGACCGTGAAGTAGTGATCCCTGATTCGTTCCGTTACACCGACAGTAATCCTCAGACGTGGCAGGTTTTTTCAGCTCTTTTCGACGGGTTTGTAGACAAGGCCGACATAATTGTCTTCATTTTAATTATCGGAGGCGCTTTCTGGATAATGAATGAGAGTAAGGCTATCGATGTGGCTATCCATTCAGTTCTGAGATTCAGCAAAAGACTTGAACATAACAGGATAGTAGCCAGGTTTGGTTCCGACAACATCATTTTCGTCCTGATTATGACGATATTCAGCATTTTCGGAGCGGTCTTCGGAATGAGCGAGGAGACAATAGCATTTGTAATAATCTTTGTACCTCTTGCCATTTCGATGGGATACGATTCAATTGTTGGTGTTTCGTTATGCTTTGTCGCTGCAGCACTTGGTTTCGCAGGAGCTATTCTTAATCCGTTCACTATAGGTATTGCCCAGGGGTTATCGAACCTCCCTCTTTTCTCCGGTATGGAGTATCGTATCTTCTGCTGGTTTATTATTAACATAGCAGGTTTCTGGTTTATTATCAGGTATGCCCGCTCAGTCAAAAAAGTTCCTTCATCCTCGTTGGTATATGATGATGACAAATACTGGCGCGAACTTCATGGAAATGAAGCAGTCAGTATAGTATATCACACACCGGTGTCAGCCAGGGTTGTTTATGTAGTGATGCTTTTTGTGTTGGGTATATTCTCATGGGTCAATCCTCTCACTGTGTTCACAATCGGGGAAGGTTCAAAATCGTTTCCGGCTTTGCCCGTTCTGACTCTGTGCTTCGGAATTGCTGGCTGGATAAGTCTGCGTAAATCAGTCCACTTTTTTGTAATTACAATTCTTTTGTTTACTATATTTTTCCTAATAACCGGGGTAATGGGATATGGCTGGTACATTAAGGAAATTGCCACTCTCTTCTTTGTAATGGGACTTTCGACAGGTGCGGCAATGGGATATTCACCAAACAAGGTCACCAGACTGTTCCTCGATGGAGTAAAGGATATACAGTCGGCGGCGCTTATTGTTGGCCTGGCAGGCGGTATAATAATCATACTTAATAATGGCAACATCATCGATACTCTGCTGTTCAGGCTCTCCGAATCGATCTCGGGGATGGGTAAAATGGCATCGGTTTCTATGATGTATATTGTTCAGAACCTTATCAATCTTGTGATGCCCTCGGGTTCGGCAAAAGCTGCGCTCACCATGCCAATGATGTCGCAGTTTTCCGACCTTATAGGAGTATCGCGGCAGGCCACGGTAGTAGCCTTTCAGTTCGGGGACGGTTTCACTAATATTATCACTCCTACCTCGGGAGTTCTGCTAGGTGTCCTGAGTGTGGCAAAAATACCTTACGAAAAGTGGTTCAGATGGGTTTTACCCTTAATATTATTACTTTTTATTATTGGATTCCTGTTGCTTATTCCGACTGTTTACATGGATCTGAAAGGATTTTAGACAATTCCCGAAACGGTACTTTTTTTCCGACAGAGTGGTACGGCTGAGATGGTCGTAACAGAACGGGTGCCGGGGTATGATCTAAAAAAGATTTTTTCCCTGAATGCAACATTTAATTTTTTCATACGTCTTATTGTTAGTTACATACTTCCTTACAAAATACACAGGATATGTCGCTTAAAAATTTTGAGAATCTGATTTTATAACCGAACTTTAGTTGCCAACCAAATCTATTTTAATATGAATCTTAAACGCCGTGAATTTATCAGGATCAGCGGTATTACAACTGCAGGCTCACTGGTCATCCCGCCTTTTTTCCATTCGTGTAACAGGATCGTGCTTTCTGAAGATACTGAAAGCTATCTGAACCATTTTGAAATGACCATGGATCTGTTACAGAAGGTAATATCGGCAGCAATGGAAAAAGGTGCAGATTATGCTGACCTTTATTTTGAACACACTCTGAACAATAGTTGTGTTCTCGAAGATGGTAAAGTAAACAGTGCCTATTCCGATGTAGCTTTTGGAGTGGGAATAAGGGTGCTTAAGGGAGATCAGACGGGGTATGCTTTTTCTGAGGATATCTCGCAGGATGCCATGATTAAAGCAGCAGGAACTGCAGCCAGTATTGCTGAGAGTACTGCATCCTTCTCTCCTGCTGATGTAAGTCAATTATCTCCTCCGGGATATTACCCGGTAATTACTTCATGGGAAAACACATCCATCAAAGATAAAGTACCGTTCATTGAACGGATGAACAACAGCATTTTTGCAGCCGATAAGAGGGTTACAAAGGTCAACGTCAGCCTGAGAGACTCTTCATCATATATTCTGTTTTACAACTCCGAAGGTGTTATTACGAGAGACTACCGTCCGATGGTTTCGATCGGGGGAATGTGTATAATGGAAGATGGTGGAAAGATTGAGAACTTTTCTGTAAGCCGCTCTTTCAGGAAAGGAGCCGAATTTCTTTCGAACGAGCTTGTTGATGAACTTGCAGCTGAAGTTGTCGGGAGGACGGCAAAACTCTTCAGTGCTACTAAGCCAAAGGCTGGTGAAATGGAAGTAGTAATGGGTGCCGGTCAGTCGGGTATTCTCCTCCACGAAGCTATGGGACACGCTTTCGAAGCAGATTTCAACAGAAAAAACCTTTCCATCTTCTCTGACAGGATGAATCAGAAAATTGCAGAAAATTTTGTCAATATAATCGACGATGGAACAATCCCGGGAAATCGTGGTTCGCTGAATTTTGATGATGAGGGTAGCCCGACAGAAAAGACAATACTTGTCAGTAATGGTATCCTGACAAGTTACCTGCACGACAGGATAAGCGCAAAACATTACAATGTAAAGCCTACCGGCAATGGACGGCGGGAGAGCTTCAGGCATATTCCAATGCCAAGAATGAGAAGTACTTACATGGAAAACGGACCTCACAGGAAAGAAGAAATAATTGAAAGCGTCAAAAATGGAATTTACGTTGACTATTTCAGCAATGGCCAGGTTAATATAGGTCAGGGCGATTTTACATTCTTTGTGAAATTCGGATATATTATCGAGAACGGTAAACTGACAAGGCCGATCAAGGATATCAACATTATCGGAAACGGCCCTCAGGCGCTTGCTGACATTGTTATGGTTGCCGACGATATGGCTATTGACAATGGTGGGGGGACCTGTGGTAAAAACGGCCAGAGGGCTCCTGTTACAATGGGAATCCCAACTGTGAAAATAAAAAAGCTGACTGTTGGTGGAATTAATGCATAACAAACTGAAAAATATTCTCTATGGACACAAATGAAAAATATGATCTGGCAAATCTTGCCGTCGGGCATGCTCTTAAAAATGGCGCCGGGCAGGTATCAGCCACAATCAGCGAAACACGAAGTACTGATATCGAAGTAAGGGATCAGAAAACAGATTCTCTTAAAGAATCAAACAGAAGCGGTCTTTCAATAAGTTTCTATGTCGACGGGAAGTTTTCATCGCATACAACAAACCGGTTGAAAAAAGAGGATCTTTTCAGGTTTATTGAAGAAGCTATCATTGCAACGCGTTATCTTGCTGAAGATGAATTCAGAACACTTCCCGAGCCCGAGCTGTACTATAAGGGAAGCGGACCCGATCTGAACCTGTATGATCAAAAACTTGATTCGCTGGATACAAAAACAAAAATCAGTATGGCTAATCAGGCTCTGAACGAAGCATATAAGAAAGATGACCGGATAATTTCCGTTACCTCCGGTTACTCCGACAGCATCAGCAATATGGTGATGGTCACCAGCAACGGGTTCAGTGGCGATACCGGAGGCAGTAATATTACACTGTATGTCGAGGTTTCAGTCAACAGCGAAACCGGACGTCCTTCGGACTACTGGTATGAGAGTGCTTTGTTTCTTGACAAGCTTAAAACCAGCGATATAGGGAAAAAAGCCCTTGAAAGGACTCTGAACAAGATAAATCCACAAAAAATTGCCACCGGAAGATATCCCGTGATAGTTGAGAACAGGGTTGTCGGGAATATTATTAATCCTTTATTCCAGGCCCTGCAGGGTTCAAAGATTTATCAGAAACAGAGTTTCCTGGCAGGTAAGGAGAATAACCCGGTAGCTTCCCCATTACTGACAGTTTTTGATGACCCGTTTATTCCGTCGGGTTTCGGATCAAGATATTTCGATGAAGAGGGTCTTACAGCCGTCAAACGGCCAATAATTGAGAATGGCGTACTGAAGAGCTACTATATCGATACCTACTATGGAAAGAAACTGGGAATGAAACCAACATCAGGAAGTTCTTCAAATGTCCTTTTCAATAAAGGCACAAGGAGTCTTGAGGAAATGACAGGTTCACTTGCAAAGGGCCTGCTGATAACAGGATTTAACGGAGGTAACTGCAACGGATCCACAGGAGATTTTTCATATGGAATTGAAGGATATTTTATCCGCGATGGGAAGATCGTACACCCTGTAAATGAAATGAACATTTCAGGAAATATGAATCAATTCTGGTTCAGCCTGGAGGAATCGGGAAATGATATCCTTGAAAATGATGCAGTCAGAACACCTTCACTGCTATTCGGGGATGTTGACCTGAGCGGATTGTAAAATCCCGGATTTTCGTGAAACAGTTGTAAGTATTTATATTTAACCTGTTTAATAAATTATCTGACCCTGAGGCACTCTTTGAGTGCCTCAGGGAGTCTGGATATTCTGTTAAATCTTGTTAAATATACCTGTCTGACAGGTGGAAAAAACCATTATTTAATAATTTCGGGGCAGATTTGAAGTTAAATAATCGGAGATCCTATATAATCAGAGATGAAAAAAACATTAACAATCACAGGAATTGTAGTATTGGTTACCATTATTGTACTGGTAGTTTTCAACAGGATTGCCTCAAAGAAGTCTGAAGGAGACATTTTTGCAAGTGCAGTTAAAGGTGAGTTTGAAATCTCAATTTCAACAGCCGGGGAATTACTGGCCGAGAGTTCCATCGACATAAAAGCTCCTGAAATAGCCCAGAGAGGCAGGAACGTAAGAGTTCAGGCATTGGAAATCCAGGATATTGTTCCCGAAGGGACAGAGGTTAAAGCAGGAGATTATGTAGCTTCGCTCAACCGGTCACAGTATGATAATACTTTGAAGGATGAAATAGAAAACCTGGCAACATACAGGACAAACGTAGAGATGAAAATGCTCGATACTGCTGTGACGCTCACCAGTTTAAGAGATGAAATAAGAAATCAGAAACATAATGTTGAAGAAGCTGAGATTACACTTCGGAATTCGAAATTTGAACCTCCCACAACAATACGACAGGCTGAAATTGATGTTGACAGGCAGCAGAGGATACTTGAACAGAGGCAAAGGAGCTATCAGTTGAGGCAGGCCCAGGTTGAAAGGGATCTAAGGACGCAGAAAGTGAATCTCGCAAGAATTGAAAGAATGGTATCTGATCTTCAGGAAGTACTTGCAGGTTTTGAGATCAAAGCTCCGGCACCGGGCATGGTAATTTATAAAAAAGACCGGAGAGGAGTAAAAATAAAGGCCGGATCGTCAGTTGATCCATTTGAAAGAGTTGTTGCCACTCTTCCTGACCTTACATCCATGCTTTCAAAGATTTATATAAGCGAGATTGAAATAAGCAAAGTCAAAACAGGGCAGATGGTAAATATGAAGGTTGATGCATTCCCTGATAAATCATATATCGGTAAAGTTTTATCAATAGCTAATATCGGAGAGAAACTTGGAAATTCCGATTCAAAGGTTTTTGAAGTTATAATAAAGATTGACGGTTCTGATCCTACATTAAGACCCGCGATGACAACCAGTAACAAGGTTATCATTAAACAACTCCGGGAGGTGGTTTATCTGCCTACTGAGTGTGTGAATACAGGATCGGACGGAGTTCCGTTTGTATACACCAAACATAAAACCAAACAGATTGTTGTTCCCGGCGATTCGAACGAAAAGTTCGTAATTATTGAAAAAGGACTTGAACCCGGCGACCAGGTATATATCATACAGCCACCCGATGGGGACTCTTTCAGAGTAACAGGAGAAGAGCTGAAGGAGCTTATCTGACTCAAAAAAACCGCAAAGAATTGATTTCTTTGCGGTTCCCTGAATAAGTGATTCGAAAAATTATTTCTTATCGTAAACCATTGTGGTTTTGCGGTCACCGTTTGGACTGGTCCTTGTAGTCGTAACTGAAAGTGTATTGGCAGTCGGGAGGGTCCATACTTCTGTCGATTTCATCTCGGTGGTCTGTCCGTCGCGTTCAAATGATGTGGTTGTAACAATGGTAAGAGACTTACCGTCGGCCGACCATGTAGCAGTTGATTTGCTATCACCCCTGCCTGTTGAATTAACGCTTACCTTTCCGTCGAGAGTATACTTGGTTGTAGTTGTAACCGACTCGCCATCCCTGTTGGGCATAGTCCTGTCGACAGTAAGAAGATTGGCTTCCTGTTTTGCAGCAAAGTTGCCACCTCCGAAACCACCGGGCCTCTGGCCACCGGCTGCTCCACCCATACCCTGGGGAGCTTGTCCCATATCACTTTTTTCAGCATTAAGAGCCCATGTACCTGAAAAATTAGCTTTTGACCCCTGGGCACTGGATGTCACAGGCAGACAAAGAAATGCAAATATGACTGTTATTGACAGTATTCGCAACATTACTTTTTTTTCCATTTCCTATAAAATTTTATTGGTTTATTATAACAGACAACTAATGAGACCCTATTATTCCATTTGCAGTAAAATCAATTCAGGAACAGAGTAAGACATTTAACCTTCAAAAGGGTCTATACTCCTTATGAGATCACACTTTCCGGATTGCTTCCAGCACCCTGGCCGGGGTCATCGGCATTCTGTACACTCGGGCTCCTGTGGCATCAAATATTGCATTGGCAACAAGTGCTCCAATTACTATGATAGCCGGTTCACCTCCTCCCTGCGGAGCCTGGTCTTTTCTGTCGAGAATTATACAATCCATTTTGGGAAGCCACGAAAAGCGGGGAATCTCATAATTATCAAATCCCCGGTTCTCTATTTTGCCCCCTTCAAAAATTATCTCTTCAGAAAATGTATAGCCAAGTCCCATCGTAATACAGCCTTCCATCTGCAGTAATGCTCCCTGCGGATTAACACATAATCCCATATCCTGGGCAATGACTATTCTTTTTACTTTCACCTTTCCCGTACTCTTGTCAACATCCACTTCAGCCATTCCGGCCACCCAGGTTCCGGCATCAGTTCCACAGGCTATCCCAATCCCTCTTCCGCCCGGTAATTTTGCGGGGGTATACCCGAATTTATCTGCGACAGCTTTCAGGCACGCGATCATTTTCTCATCCTTAAGATTCTTAAGACGGAATTCAAGCGGATCAATCCCTGCTGCTGCAGCCATAATGTCTGTCTGGCATTCTCTTCCGAAGGTATTTGTATTATTATTTGGGGCACGCCATGGTCCCGTGGCAAACGGATGCACCGGAGGAGCATTACTGTTTCTGGTATAATCGCTTGTTTTTGCATTCGGGACATTATAGATAGTTTCGGATCCTCTTGTTCCTGCATAGTAGACATGATAATCCCACATTTTTATATAACCTTCACTGTCAATACCTGAGTTTATCTTTATTACTGCAGCTGAGTGGAAGGTGTCGTAAAAGAACTCTTCGTCCCTTGTCCATGCAACCATTACAGGTTTACCTGTTATTTTAGCCAGCCTGGCAGCCTCAATACCCTGTTGAAAGGCACTCTTGCCGCCAAATCCACCTCCGACAAAAGGAGTTATTACCCTTACCTTATCAAGGGGAAGACCAAGTTCACGGACAATTCCATCCTGTAAGCCGAATGGAGATTGAGTGGCAGCCCATACTGTCATCTTACCACCTTCAAATGTTGCGAGGGCAGTATGGGTCTCAATGGCGGCATGAGCAACATAGCTGTCATGAAATTCAGATTCTATCACCCTGACACTTTGCCTGCGTCCTGCTTCAATATCGCCTTCTGATCTGACAACATTAACTCTCGAATCAGCTTTCAGCATCCATTCAAAGATTGTTTTGTCGTTGACATTCATTTCGTCAAACGAATATTCCGCTTTTATCTTAACTATTGCTTCATCGGCCCTGTCGCGGTTCTCGTTCACGACAGCAATAAAATCTCCTTCACGGACAACCCGGGTACCGGCTACCTGTTCAGCTCCGGAAACATCGGCAGTAACAAGAGTTGCTCCATGTGAGGGCGGACGCAGAATTCGTGCGTAAACCATTCCCGGAAGTTTCATATCCCCGGCATACAAAGCTTTACCTGTGACTTTCAGATAAGAATCTGCCCGTTTGTATGGTTTCCCCGAATATGTAAATTTTGAATAATCCTCCACATCAGGTTTAATATCGAGGTACTTTTCAAGCTTCTTACCTTTTGCCAGTTCAGCATAGGTAACCGATTTCCCTGAGGTCTTTGTATCATAAACAACGCCATCCCTTACTTCGAGCAGTGTAACCGGTACATTAAGCTGTTTTGATGCCATATCGAGCAGGACACCCCTCGCCTCAGATGCTGCGGCCCTCATGGCTGGCCCAAAAACACGTGTTGTGAGAGAGCCCCAGGTGCCCTGGTCGTAAGGACAGAGGTCAGTATCGCCCATTACCATCCTGACTTTCCCGAACGGGACATTCAGCTCATCGGCCATCATCTGTGCCAGAGAAGTGATTTATACCCTGGCCCATTTCAATTTTACCTGTGAAACAACTGACTGTGCCATCTTCAGCAATATGAAGGAAAGCATTGTAGTCTTTTGTCAGACTTCTTCCCTGTTGCTGCCGGGGAGCCGGCAATAAGTCGAGGGTTCTCCATGGATTGAAAGAAAATAAAAATCCCTCCCCCAAGAAGTTTGACAAAATTTCTTCTTTTCAGACCCGGACGTCTGACTTCCTCGGAAGATGTTTTGATAATATTATTTGTTTCTTTCATGGTTACTTCCCTCCTTTCATTTCTTTAGCTGCACTCTCAACGGCCGAAATTATTCTGACATGGGCACCGCAACGGCAGAGATTGTCTTCAAGCCCGTCAATTATATCCTGGTGGGTAAGATCCGGATTTTTCATTAACATGGCGGCTGATGTCATTATCATTCCCGGTGTACAAAAACCGCATTGCAGAGCGTCATGCTCAATAAAGGCTTTTTGGACAGGGTGCAGGTCACCGTTAAGGCCAAGGCCTTCTATTGTGATAACATCCTTTCCGGCAATATCACCTACGGGAAGCATACACGACCTGGAGGGTTCCCTGTCAATGAGAACAGTACAGGCGCCACAGAAACCTGTCCCGCAACCATACTTGGTCCCGGTGAGTCCCAGCTGATTCCTCAGGACCCACAAAAGAGTCAGTCCCGGGTCAGTTACAATTTCGGTCTCTTTACCATTAAGTCTAAAACTGATTTTCTCTTCCATAGTTATCTCATTTTATTTATTTCGCCCAGATAATCATCTTTTGTATCAAAATCCTTAAGGATCTCAGGGGAATTGGTATCTACCTCCATAACATCCCCGGGAAATTTGTGAGCAAGCATTCTTAAGCCCTCCTTCTTATCCAGAAGATTTATCTGCCCGCCGTACTTTCTGTCAACAAGCAGGGGATGCCCCCTTTTATTTCTGTATACCGGTATCACAATTCCTTTTCCCGTCTGTCTGTAAGCTTCAATGACCCTGTTTATTACATCAGGCCGGATAAGTGGCTGATCACCGGGACAGATCAGGACAGCTTTGTAATTTTCAGGAAGGTTGACTAATCCGCATTTTACTGATGTCAACATTCCATCCCTGTAGTTTTCATTAAAACAGTGAACTACCGGATAATTCCTTACTACTTCCAGTATCTCATCCCTGAATGATCCCAGGACAACCAGTGTACCGGAAACTTCGGAAGCCGATATATTTCCGATCACCATTTCGATCATAGTCTTACTACCGAATGGGAGAAGCATTTTCGCACTCTCCATCCTTCTCGATTCTCCGGCAGCAAGGATAATAGCCCATATGTCATTCATGTGATAAGATTTCGCATTTCCGGCTGTTATTCCCATGATTGCAGGTTTCTGCCGGTTGTTTACCTGTGAGCCTTCGTTCTGTTTTTCACCTGAACCAGCTGGGCAGCTATGCTTACAGCTATTTCCCCGACGGTTATTGATCCTATATCCAGTCCAACGGGGGTAAATACCCTCTCCCATTGCTGAATTGTTGCCCAACCCTTCGAAATAAACTCTCCGCGCATCCGTGCAACTTTATTCCTGCTGCCAATCATTCCGATATATTCGGCCGACGATCCGATACAGGCCCTTAATGCACTGGCATCATCCTTATGATCCCTGGTTACAATAACGATATAGGTATCCTTACCCTTTTCGGTCAGGTCTATAGTATTGCCAATATCGCCGGTAACAATATGATCTGCACAGGGTAAATTTTCTGAATTTGCATACTCAGGGCGATCGTCAATAACCGTTACCTCAAAATCAAGTATCTTTCCCAATTCTGCAAGAGCTTTGCCAATATGGCCAGCTCCGGCTATAATAAGACGCGGGGGAGGAATGACAGGCTCAAGGAAAAAAACGGCCGATGGTCTGTTTCCTGTTTCCTGCAATTCAACCTCACGAAATTCTGCCCGATCATTCAAAGAGAGCATCTTTTCGGCTTCGGATCCGATCTGATGAAAAAAACCTTTCAGGGGAGCCGGTTTCTGAGTTTCCGTGATCCAGTACCTGGTAATTTTAATTTCCTCCCCGTTCGTGCCTGTAACCATCGTAACCAGGATCCCCGGTATCCTTTCTTCTACCGATCTCCTGATCTCTTCAAAGACCTGAATATGGTCACCTGGCCGGGCGTCAATAAGAATGGTTATCTCACCTCCGCAAAGAGCATCCTCTCCGCCCGAAATGCCATTATCAAGCTTAAAGTGGTAAAGTCCGGGGGATTTTGTAATTACCGATTCCTGTGAGATCTTCTGTACTTTTCCTTCCAGAACTCCGCCTCCAACTGTTCCCCTGACAAGTCCGGCCCGGTTGAAAAGAGCAGAACTTCCAGGTTTTTGCGGTGTCGATCCGGTAGTTTTGGTAACTGTGGCCAGAACCAGATCCGATATATCCGGTTGCTGAAGAGGAATATGCAGGTAAATATTATTCATTTGCCTGTATATGGATTTATACAAATATATTAAATTGATCGGGATAAAAAACTAAAATATGATTAATGCGCTTTTAATGCATGATGTCATAATTCAGTTGGCCTGTAATTATATCGATGGGAACCCCGGCTCAGGCATTTTTACAGATTTTTTAAAATCCGGCGTTTTTAGTACCAATCGGTACAGCCGGGAAAAGATCCGGGGTTACTGTTGATGAAACAGTTTAAGGATAGCCTGAGGAGATGACAAAATCATAGCCCGGGCACGGTTTCAGCTGCTTTTTTTTGTATCCTCACCTGGTTCCGCTTTCATCTTATCAGGTTCGTCTTCAACTTTGGAGGCTTTCTTAAAATCTTTCAACCCCTGTCCAATACCTTTCATAAGTTCGGGTATTTTACGGCCGCCAAAAAGCAATACCACAACCAGCAGGATAAGTATTATTTCAGTTACGCCAAATCTTCCCATTTCTCTTCTTATTAGTAATAATCTTTAAAGATACTAAAATTAATATAATTAAAAAAGTCTCACTCTCACGCTCACTCTCACTCTGATTCTTATCTCGCCCTAAGGAAACCTATTTTATCATAAAGTCAAGCAACGGTTTATCCCCAAGGAATGCCACCAGGTTATCGTTCTTCTTCATTGGCCCCACACCCGAGGGAGTACCCGTGAAGATAAGATCTCCGGTCTTAAGGGTAAAGAACCTGGAAACATATGAAATAATCTCATCAACACTGAAGATCATATCGGAGGTATTACTCTTCTGCACAACTTTTTCATTAATCTCGAGCCGGAAGTCCAGATTATTAATATCCCCCGCAGAACTCAAGGATAAAAATTTACCAACAGGGGCCGAACCGTCGAAACATTTCGACAATTCCCACGAAATCCTTTCCTTCGACAGACGCGCCTGTATATCGCGTGCTGTGATGTCAATTCCGACAGTGATCTCATCATAGTAACGATGGGCGAATCGTGTCTCAATACTTTTGCCCAGCTTATTAATCTTTACCACCACTTCAACCTCATAATGAATCTCCGAAGAAAAATCAGGAAGAAAAAATGGTTTATTATTCTTCAGTAAAGAAGAATCAGGTTTTAAGAAGACTACCGGCTCTTCAGGAAACGAGCGTCCCATTTCGACAGCATGCTTTCTGTAGTTGAGCCCGATACAGATAATTTTCATTTTAAAATAAGGTTTTACCAAAAGATCGTAGCTTGATCTCTGTCAGAATTTTCTTTGTATATAAAGGGAAGTCCCCGTTCATCATCCACGAGTAATATGAGGGCTCGGCCCTGAAGACAGCTTCGACTGTTTTGCCTTTATGCTTTCCGAAATTAAATATCTCAACTCCGTTTTCATCAAAAATTATTCTCCCGGCAAAGTCAGCAATATTATTAAAAGAGCTGTAATCAGCAAGCTTTTCAACATCGTTTTCAAGATCGCCATACCTGTCGAGCTGCGATTTAAGAACTTCAAAAGTTGCTGAAGTGTCAGCCTTTGAACTGTGAGCATCGGTAAGATTTTTCCCGCAATAGAACTGATAGGCTGCTGACAGTGTGCGTTGTTCTTTTTTGTGGAAAATTACCTGAGGATCAACATATTTTCTTTTCCTGAAATTGAAGTCAATATTTACCCTCAGAAACTCTTCGGCAAGTACCGGTATATCAAATTTAATAGCATTATACCCTGCAAGATCACAACCTTCAAGAAAAGCAGCCAGATTTTTCCCCACTTCCCTGAAAGTTGGTGCATCGGCAACATCTTTGTCAGTTATTTTGTGAATTTCGGTTGATTTTGGCGGGATAGGCATCTCAGGGTTTACCCTTGTACTCATCCATTCCTCTTTACCATCAGGACTTACCTTTAATACAGATAACTCGACAATCCGGTCAGCAGATATATTAATACCTGTTGTTTCGAGATCAATAAAAGCAATGGGACGTTTTAGTTTAAGTTCCAATTATCAGGCATTTATCATCATTGGCATTAAGAGCATCAGAAGGTCTTCCGACTCATTTTCTGTTTCAGCAGGCAGGAATAATCCGGCCCTTGTAGGATCGGCAAGCTCGATCATTACATCCTGTGTGGCAATGTTTGCCAGGATCTCAACCAGAAAGACAGATTTAAATCCGATTTCTATCTCATCTCCTTCATACTGGCATTTTACTCTTTCATAAGCCGAAATTGAAAAATCAATGTCCTGTGCCGACACGGTTACCTGATTGCCTTTAAGCTGCAGCTTCACCAGGTTACTTGCCTGATTTGAAAAGACCGAAACCCTTTTAAGTGTATTGTAGAACTCAACCCTGTCGATTGTTATTTTTCTCGGATTATTTTTGGGAATTACCGAATTATAGTTGGGATAATTACCCTCAACAAGCCTGCAAACCACTTTATAATCGTTCAGACTGAAAAATGCATTCTTATCGTCAAATTCAACAGTTACAGCTCCCTCTTCCCTGGGCAGAATATTTTTAAGCAGTGATGCGGGTTTTTTTGGCAGAATAAAAGAGGCATTATCGTCGGCTCTGGAATCGAGCCTTTGATATCTTACAAGTTTGTGAGCATCCGAAGCAACGAAAGTTATTTTATCAGTAGCTGCCTCAACAAAAATCCCTCCCATTACCGGACGCAGTTCATCATCAGCAGTGGCAAACAGTGTTCTGTTTATTCCGGTAAGCAATATATCAGCATTGATGGTGAAAGTGAATTTTTTATCCTTCTTAATGGAAGGTAATGCCGGAAAGTCAATCCCGTTCTGTCCTACAACACTGAACTTCCCATTTTCGGAGCTGATAACCACAGCCATTGTATCCATATTCAGATCAAAAGCAAGAGGCTGTGCTGAAAACTCCTTCAGGGTATCAAGGAGAATTCTTGCAGGAAGAGCAATAATCCCATCACCTTCTGCATTTTCAAGCTTCATCCTTGTTATAAGAGTTGATTCAAGGTCCGATGCAGTTATCTCAAGATCATTTCCCGACAGACTGAACAGGAAATTATCCAGGATGGGAAGTGTATTCTTTGAACTGATTACCCTGCTTATGGCCTGCAGATGACCAAGAAGTTCTGTGCTGGATACTACAAATTTCATTTTGGTACGGTGTTTAGGTTTACATATTTAACCGGCAATATATTAAACGATTGACAATTAATATACTACAGCATTTTTTTGATTAAAATCTTAATTATCAATATTACAAAAAAAACTAATATTCTCAAATTATTTATTAATCGGGGAAGAAATATGATCGCTTCTTGAGTACCGGATCAATATCAAAATACCTTACAATAAACAGATTATCATTAAGTGAGGATTTTGCCCAGAGCCTGTCGGTATCAACTGATCTTATTCCACCGGTGATTGCCTCTCTCTCCCATAATTGCACTACCGTTCCCGATCCGGTATTTGTGGTCAGCGAGATAGTATAAACGGGCTGGCCGGCTTCAATTTTTCTTTTTTCTTCAGTTCCCATATCGGGAGCCCACTCTTCAAACGGGATCCTGGTAAAATAGGAGAGATACCTTGTCAGGCGTGCAGAGTCCCATCCCTTAAGTTCCCTGTCGCGTGCAAAAAGTAAAAATTTACCGTTTTTTCTTAATACAGAGAAAGAAGAAGCGGTATCGCGCAGGTTTTCAAAACTGACAGATTCAATCTCTGAAGGCAGGTAACTGAAAACCGTATATGTCTGCCAGAAGAGATCATTGAGTGTAAAAGCCGAAGCAATGTCACCTTCATAACCCGGAACATGAACAATAAACGGCTTCGAGGTTTCCCGCATCTTCATTATATTACCGTAAATATTTGACCCTGTTTTATAAACAAGAAATGACTTCACAGGTTTTTTCTTTTCAAACACCTTTACCTTTACAGGGACGACTCCCCTGCCGGTTATTTCCTGCCTGAACAGGTCGTCAGATACTGGCGACTTGATCCTTATTTCCCTCAGTATCCTCAGAATAAACAGGATACCGGTCTTCCTGGTCTCCTTCCCGTCGTTGACAAACCATTCGCCTCCCTTGTTTTCAAGGATAAGCCTGTTATCCTTACCGGATAATTCGATACGTGTTATTTCGCTCTCCTCTCCGACAGCAAAATCGCTGTTCCCCTTGCCGAAAGGCTGCCTCTCTTTAAGCAGCAAAAGCAGGACAACGATCAGAATAACCGTGAATATGATTACGCGGAGTTTCCTGTCAGTCATAACCTTACCCTTGTATATTTTCTTTTCCGTAAGAATCCGAAAGCAATACCGGCAATAATAACAACCACGACAGGACCGGCAGTATTAATGATCTGCCATTTTACCTTTTCCCGCCTGATCCTTGAAGTATCAAGTGAACGAAGTTTCAGTTCTCTTGATCTTAGCTCCATGATCCCGCTGTTGTCAACAAGGTAGTTAAGGCAGTTAATCATAAAATCCCTGTTGCCATAGACCTGTCCGGTGTACCGGTCCTGTCCAAGAGGATAGGGTGTTTCATTGACCCCGCTTCTGATTACCTCGTTCCTGATTATGTCAGGATCGGAGATGACGATCATCCTTGTCTCCTCACTTTCTGTTTTTACCACAAAATTTTTATCAGTCAATAAGTTATCCGTTATCCTGTTCCTGAAAGCCGAAGGGAAGACACCTTCAAGCATCACTGCGACAGGAAGGGCTGACCTGTTGAAACTCCTTTCGTCGGGGGTCTGTGCGGCCTCGCTCAGACTAATTATTAAGGGGAGTGACATTAAGCGTGTATAGGGAGAGGTCGTAAGGAGAATGTTCTTCCTTATCCTGCCATCCAGTCCGACCGTATCGATATAGTTTGCAAATTCTGCTTTGACTTTGTTCAGGTTCCTGGTCACGGGGTGGTCAGCAGAAGGTGTGAGTAAAGGATAATAAGGCCATGGTGCACTAATTACCTGCTGATTGCTTTCACCGGTAATCACTTTAATGGGTATCAGAACACAGCTCAGATCCTGTACAACGTAAGGATTAATCCGAACACCATATCTGAAAAGCTGATCTTCCAGGTTAAGTGGCCGGTATATAGCCGTTGTTTCACCATTGACCAGTGAATCTGAATTTACATTCGTCTCTTCGACGAGCCAGATGATTCTGCCTCCATTCATTACATACTGGTCAATGACAAATTTATCATTCTCTGAAAACTCTTTTTCAGGGCCTGCAATTATTACAGCAGCATAACTATCCAGGATACCGGGTTCCCCTCCGATAATTCCGCGGTCGATGGTAAAAAACCTGGCCATATTGAGTGTCAGGTCAGCTACTTCGATCTCGGATATTTCGTCATGCCCTTCAAGAAAAGCCACTTTGTAAATAGTATCGGAACTGAGAGTGGCTATTGTCTGAATCATCTCATATTCAAGACCTTCTATTGAGTGGAGCAGGTTTTGTTCCGCAGATGCCGAAGGGTTATTTTTAAGAAAATTCACCGGCACCTCTATTCCGTTGTAATTAACCACCATTCCGGGGAAAATAATCTTCTGGCTCGATCCTCCTTCCTCATCGCCTGCCTGTATATTAACCGGATTAAGACCTTTGGAAATAAGAGCTTTATATTGATTATCCCTTTGAGTGATATCTTTTGCTTCAGCAGGATTTATAAATTCAAAGTCAATTTTACGGTCCGAAGCTATCCTTATTTCGTCGAGCATCTCCCTGACAGATCTTTTAAGACGCTTGAAAGGCACCGGCATATCTCCGTCGAGGAACACCTGGATATAAATATCATTTTTCAATCCCGACAATATATTGTGGCTCTGTTCAGAAAGTGTAAAACGTTTATCTTCTGTAAGATCTAATCTGAGCTGCAGAAAAGAGCCAGAAAAAGAAAGAAATATAACAAGTGCCACGATCAACAGGAACCGGATCCGGCTTCGTTGCTTAATATTTAATTTATCAGTCATCCCTGTTGCTTTTCAGTTGCTTTTTTTCCATTTTCTGGATAAAAGGACCAGTCTTGTTGCCTCATTGAAGATAACTACCACAGCAATGAAATAAGTAATATCTTTAATATCAATCACTCCCCTGCTCATGGACCGGTAGTGTTCATTTATTCCCAGCCTTATAATAAACTCATCCAGGTCTTTCAGGCCCGGGAGGTAGGCAAATGAGTCGAATCCCATAAAAAGCAGAAAACATAAAATAAGTGCATAAATAAAAGCCACAACCTGGTTATCAGTAAACGAAGAGGCAAATATCCCTGCAGAAGCATATACGGCTGCCAGGAAGAATAATCCGATAAATGCTCCCCAGGTGCCTCCTCTGTCAAGATTCCCCGGAGTCTCTCCCAGCTGATACACCGAATAATAATAGATCAATCCGGGTAGCAGGGCCAGTAATACAAGCAAAACCGAAGCAAAATATTTACCATAAATAATTTCTCTCTCCGTCACAGGCCGCGAATATATCAGCTCAATAGTCCCGAGCCGCTTCTCTTCCGCAATCATCCTCATAGTCACAGCGGGTACGAGGAAAAGAAATATCCAGGGCGAAAGGTAAAACAGCGTATCCAGGCCGGCATAGCTGCTCTCCAGAACATTCCATTCGCCAGGAAAAACCCACATAAACAGAGAGTTAATCAGAAGAAATACAATAATTACAATGTATCCGGTCTGGGTGCTGAAAAAACCGTTAACCTCTTTTCTGAATATTGCAAACATCTGTCAGACCAAATAATCAACATTAATAATACCGAATTCTTTTAACAGACTTAACTGATAAAATATTTCCTTCCGCAAATATCAAAAATAGTACATAAGATAAAAAGCAGAAAGAGAAACTTTCAATCAATAACGGATTCTCTGGCATTTTTAATATCGGAGATAATAACATCCGTGTAATAAAAACCTATAATCTTCCTGAAATCAAATCCCCTGGATGCCATCACCATTGCTCCCTCCTGGCAAAGACCAACACCATGACCATATCCTCTTCCTTTAAGGATCACTGAATCTTTATCGGCAAACACCGAAAAAAAGGATGATCTGAGATCAAGGTCATTTCGTATCAGTCTTAAAGGGATTGAAAACGAACCTGCACGATAATCGCTGACCCTGTTCAGTTGGGTGAAATCGAAAATATCAGGATCCTGGAGGGACCCTCCGAAACCGTTTTTCCTGAGGTAGCCCACCCATTCACTTAAGGTCAGGCTCTTCTGCCATCCGGCATTTCGTGACGAAGTACAATAAGGATCCACAACTTTCTTAAGGTAAGGTTTTCCCGAAAGCCACACCTCTTCGGCAGGAGAAGTCTCTCCGCCGCAATTCGAATGGAATGCAGAGAACACCAGCACACTATCTTTATCAAGAATTACCAGTCCCTTTGTCTCCTCAGCTGCCTTTGAGATAACAGGATCGCCGGTATAGCCATGAAATGCCTGGCAATGAGTCTCATCACACAGATTGTAATTATCCATAATATGCCTGTCCATGTTATCATATAAATAGGTCCTTACAAGTACTGCCTGCGATTTAAAATATTCAATGTTTTTACCTGTTCCTCCTTCTGTTTTTACTACTCCGGCAATATACTTTTCCATATCGCAGATATTAATCATCAGGAGTACATCAAGATCAGGAAAGCACTGCAGGTCATCGCTATACAGACGCCGAACCGGATCGGCCCCATTTTTCCGGCAGGTAAAGCTGTCATTTCCGGTCGTCCCTTTCATAATTACCGAATCACAGATAAACCCCCTTCCGGTTCGTGTTTTTACTGCCAGTTTATCGCGGAAAAGGGTTATAATAACGGTTTCCCCTGCCGTTAAATATGAAGAGTGTCCGTCGTAAGCATCAATTTCATACCGGCCTTCATTAATGTTAATAAATACCGATTCGGGATTTTGTCCGGCAAACAGTCTGATCCTTACCTGTCCGGCAGAACCTGATGTAACGGCAGTAAAAAGTATGGATATTAAAATAAGTTTCCTAAACGTGTCCGCCCTGTCGCGTATCATTAATTTCTGTCTGTTAATGTTTTCGCAGTTCCCTCACCATCTCTTCCGCGATCCTGTCAGAAGCACCGGCCTTACCCAGCCTCTCCCTGAGTGTGGCGTAATCAACCAGAAGAGTCTCCCTTGAAGTTCCGCCGGGCAGTATTGACTGAAGTTCGCTGACAAGATTCTTCTCCGACAGCGAAAACTGAATCAGTTCACGGACCACCTCCTTATTCATGATCAGGTTCACCAGCGAGATATACTTAACCTTTATAACAGACCAGGCTATCAGCATTGAAATGAGATCACCTTTAAAGCAAACAACCTGGGGTATATTGAGAAGGGCTGTTTCAAGTGTCGCGGTACCTGAAGTCACAAGAGCTGCTGAAGAGACACTCAGTATCTCATAAGTTTTCTCCTTTACAAGTGTTATAGGCTCATTACCGATTATTTCAGTATAGAGTCCTTCATGAATGTTTTTCACTCCTGCAAGAACAAACTGGTAGCCGGGGAAGTGTCTTACCACCTTGATCATCTGGGGCAATACCTTTTCTATTTCATTTTTTCTGCTTCCTGCCAGAAGTGCAATAACAGGCTTGCGGGGGAGATTTAAAGAGTCCATAATTTCTGATCTCCCGGGAAGTGAGCTTATTTTATATTCAATCTCATCAACGAGGGGGTTGCCATGGTACTCAACCGACATGCCATGTTTTTTGTAAAAATCCACTTCAAAAGGGAAAATTATGAAAATCCTGTCGGTGTACTTTTTGATTTTTTCAACCCGGTTCTCTTTCCATGCCCAGAATTTGGGCGAGATATAATAAAATACTTTGTATCCGTTTTTACTCGCGAATTCTGCTATCCGTAAATTAAAACCGGGATAGTCAATTAGTATTATAACATCAGGAGCGGACTTAATGATATCCTTTTTACAGCTGGCCAGGTTTTTTGCAATTTTTCCCAGATTTTTTACAACGGATACAAATCCCATAAAAGCCGTGTCGCGATAATGTTTCAGGAGACGGGCACCGGCTGCCTGCATCAGGTCTCCGCCCCAGCACTCTATCAGGGCTTCCGGGTCCGATCTGACCAGTCCTTTTACAAGATTTGAACCATGAAGGTCGCCTGATTGTTCCCCCGCAATGATAAAATACCTCATGTTAAAAATTTTACTGCAAATACAACGGCAGCCCAGATAATAGTAATTCCAAGAACACCACGGGAAGCTTTCAGCATATCAAACCGGTTAAATATCAAAAAAATGACTATGTTGGGAACTACGCATAACGAAATGGCATGAGTCAGAATATTTGCATTTACTATTCTGGAAACCCAGGCTCCCGCTGTTTGATGATCATTGGAAAACAGGTAAAAAAGCATGCCTGTGATCAGTGGAAGCAGAAATCCTGAAATATACCCGAAGATTTGTCTGTCGTACCTTTCAGTATTTATCATACTTCGAACCGTTCTTTAAGTTTTTCGATATACCCGTGAGCCGTCATATCGACAGTTACAGGTACAACAGAGACATAATTATTGGCAAGAGCCCATTCGTCTGTATCTTCAGAACCAGGTTCCTGGTTACAGAAAAAACCTGTCAGCCAGTAATATGTTTTACCCATGGGGTCCTTCCTCTTTTCAAATTCCTCTTTCCAGTTACCCCTGGCCTGCCGGCACACTTTTATCCCCTTTATCTCATTCTCCTGCAATGCAGGAATATTTACATTAAGGCATATTCCTTTGGGGAGCGATTCCTCTGCGAGCATATTCATAACAATGCGGATATATTTCCTGCAAAGTGAAAAATCGGCACTCCTGGAAATGTCATTCAGGGAAAATCCTACAGAATCGATCCCGTAAAGACATCCTTCGATCGCTGCGGCCATAGTGCCCGAATAGAGAACGCTTACTGAAGCATTTGCCCCGTGATTTATCCCTGACACAACCAGGTCAGGCTGTCGATCAAGCAGTTGATTTATAGCCAGTTTGACACTATCTGTAGGAGTCCCGTTACATGCATAGATCCGGTGTTTGTCATTCTCCTCAAGAAGCTTGACACGCAGCGGAGTCTTTACTGTAAGAGCCTGCGACATGCCCGACATACTCTCGATAGTTGATATCAGGACCACCTTGCCAAACTCTTCCATAACTTCCATAAGTGTCTTAAGTCCGGCGGCATACAAACCATCGTCATTGGTAATAAGAATGAGCTTGTCGTCTTTGTCGTAAAGCATACATACATTGTTTAAATGCAAAGATAGATAATTACACATACAGTAGTGAGTCCAAATCAATATCCCGGAGATAAAATTCCAGTCATTGACTTAGCCTGTCGTGAAGCTCTTCATTTTTTACCTGATTGTTTGTGACACTCTCCTGCAGGGCTGCTGAATGATAGTTACAAACGTTCAGTTCCGTAAAATAACCGTGAATTCCGTGGCCGGCAGAAACTTTAGCGAATACGGGAGTCAATCATTTTTTAAATTTCTTACTTTTGCAATCTTGATAATTAAAGTTTTTCTGAAATTACTATAACATGAAGATTTCGTATAACTGGCTGAAGGAATATCTGAAGATCGAACTTGACGCCTTGTCAGTCGGCAGGATTTTGACTGATATCGGCCTTGAAATAGAAGGTATTGAGGAGTGGGAGTCGGTAAAGGGTGGTTTAAAAGGAGTGGTCATTGGCGAGGTGCTCACCTGTAAGAAACATCCTGATGCTGATAAACTGTCGGTAACCACCGTGGATACCGGTGGATCAGGGATACTTCAAATAGTCTGCGGAGCCCCGAATGTTGCAGCCGGACAAAAAGTTCCTGTAGCAACGGCAGGCACTGTTGTTTCCAGGGGGGATCAGACCTTTGAAATAAAAAAATCGAAAATCCGCGGGGAGATATCTGAGGGGATGATCTGTGCCGAAGATGAGATTGGTCTTGGGACTCTGCACGAGGGGATCATGGTACTTGATAAGAATGCTGTTCCCGGAACTCCTGCCGGCGAATATTTTAATATCGTGAATGATGTAATTTTTGAGATCGGACTCACTCCCAACAGGATAGACAGTGGTTCTCATTTTGGGGTGGCACGCGATCTGGCTGCTTATCTTAATCTGAATATGGGTATTGACTCCAAAGCCCTGCTTCCTTCGGTTGACGGGTTCAGACCTGATAATAATGAAAATCCGGTTGAAATAGTCGTGGAGAACAGTACTGACTGCCCAAGGTATACCGGGTTAACTATCAGCAACGTCTCAATCGGGGAATCCCCGGCCTGGCTGAAAAACAAACTTAAAGCCATTGGTCTTAATCCTATTAACAATGTTGTAGATATTACCAATTTTGTGCAGCACGAAATTGGCCAGCCGTTGCATGCATTCGATGCCGACAAAATTGAAGGGAAGAAAGTCATTATCAGAAACCTGCCTGAAAAGAGCATTTTTAAAACTCTTGATGATACGGAAAGAACCCTTTCATCAAGGGATCTTATGATATGCGATACAAAAGGAGGAATGTGTATTGCCGGCGTATTTGGGGGTATTGATACAGGAGTAAAGGATTCCACCAGGAATATTTTCCTTGAGAGTGCATATTTTAATCCGGTTTCTATAAGGAAAACCTCAAAGAGGCATGGGTTGAAAACCGATGCTTCGTTCAGATTCGAGAGAGGTGCTGACCCAAATATTACTCCCTGGGCACTTAAAAGGGCAGCAATGCTCATAAAGGAGCTGGCTGGCGGAAAAATCTCTTCCGCGATTGTTGATATCTATCCTGACAAAATTGAGAATGCCATCGTTGAAGTGTCATACAGGAACATCGAAAGACTTATCGGCAAACACATCGAACCGGTAATAATAAAAAAGATCCTTGATCTGCTTGAGATTATTATCAGGGACGAGAAAGATGACAAACTGGTTCTTGAAATACCTGCCTACCGTGTTGACGTCCGGAGAGAGGCCGATGTGATCGAGGAAATACTCAGAATTTATGGATACAATAATGTTGAAATTGACTCGCATGTTAATTCAACTATTTCATATTCTGAGAAACCCGACAGGGAAAAACTTGTCAATATTATCTCCGACCTTCTTTCTGCAAACGGTTTCTCCGAAATAATGTGCAACTCTTTAAACCCCTCTGCCTGGTACGAAGAAAAGGAAGATTTTGACAACAACCAGCTTGTAAGGCTTTCCAATCCGTTGAGTTCCGACCTTAATGTAATGAGACAATCTCTTCTTTACGGCGGCCTGAATTCAGTTATCTGGAACCTTAACCGTCAGAATCCTGATCTGAAATTATATGAATTCGGGAATTGTTATTTTGTTAAAAAGAGCGGACCGACATCATCAGTAACAGATAATTATGCCGAAAGAATTTCACTCGACCTGTTCCTTTCAGGCAACAGGGGCAGACAAAACTGGAATGCCAAATCAAATCCGACCGATTTCTTTTATGCCAAATCGGCTGTTGAGATGATCCTGTCGAGGCTTGGAGTAATCCCCGCGACACTGCTGACAGGAGAAAGCAGCAGGAAATACTATTCTGAATCGATTACTTATTCATCTGGTAAAAATCTCGTAGCTGAAACGGGGCGGATCTCAAAAAGTATTCTCAGGGAGTTTGACATTGAACAGGATGTTTATTACAGCCATATAGAATGGGATGCTCTGTTGAAGATCTCCGGAAAAAACAAGATCCGGTTCAGGGAATTGCCAAAGTATCCGTCGGTAAGACGCGATCTTGCACTCCTTCTTGACAGGAATGCAAGATTCAGCCAGGTAAGGGAGATTGCCTTCAGGACCGAAGGGAATATAATCCGGGACGTTGATCTTTTTGACGTATATACAAGTGATCTTATAGGAAAGGATAAAAAATCGTATGCTGTCAGTTTTATTCTCAGGGATGATCTCAAAACCCTTACTGATAAGAATATTGAAAAGGTTATGAGTAACCTGATGACAGCTTACAAAAAAGAGCTGGGTGCCCAGATCAGATAATGCTTAAGGAGCGGGTAGAAATTATAAGGGGAGATATAACCTTACTTGATGCAGATGCCATTGTAAATGCTGCAAACAACTCACTCCTGGGGGGAGGCGGGGTTGACGGTGCAATACATAAGGCAGCTGGTCCATGTCTTCTAAGTGAGTGTGAGGAGCTTAACGGATGTGCTACCGGAAAGGCAAAGATAACACAAGGTTACAGGCTAAAAGCCAGGTATGTGATCCATACCGTCGGGCCGGTCTGGAAAGGAGGTGGCAATGATGAACATATCCTGCTGGCTTCGTGTTACAGATCTGTGCTTACTCTTGCAAAAGACCATAAGATAAAGACAATAGCCATCCCTGGAATATCGACCGGTGCTTATGGGTTCCCGAAAGACCAGGCTGCACTTATTGCTGTGAGAGAAACATTCAGGTTTCTGAAAAATAATACCTTACCCCACAGAGTGATTTTTGTTGCCTGGTGCAACGACAGTTACGGGATATACCGAAATCTCCTTGAGAATGAAGAGTCTCATTAGGCAGGTAAGAGACTATCTTTCACTTGTGACATTCAGTCATACAGTGTTCGCAATGCCCTTTGCCATGATAGGCTTTACCCTCGGCCTGACAAAAGGGGATCATGATTTCAGCTTAAAGCTTCTTATCCTGATTATACTTTGTATGATTTTCGCAAGGAACTCAGCCATGAGTTTTAACAGGCTGGCCGACCAGCGGTATGATGCTCTCAATCCCAGGACAAGCAAAAGAGAGATCCCCTCGGGGAAAATCAGTCCTGCCGCAGTCGCCCTATTTGTGACAATTAATTCAATACTGTTTATAATTACTGCCGGATTCATTAACAGACTGACTCTTATTCTTTCCCCTGTGGCCCTGCTTGTGATTCTCGGCTACAGCCTTACGAAAAGGATAACATCTCTCTGCCACCTGATCCTTGGCCTTGGATTAAGCCTTGCCCCGATAGGTGCCTATATTTCGGTAACCGGCAGATTCGACCTGCTCCCTGTTATATATTCTTTTCTTGTCCTTACATGGGTAAGTGGTTTCGATATTATATATGCTCTTCAGGATGAGGAATTTGACAGGGGAAATAAGCTCCATTCAATTCCTTCGGCAACCGGACGAAAAAGGGCGCTTATTCTGTCAGGTGTATTACATTCGGTAACATTTATTCTGGTTGGTGCAGCGGGTTACCTGGGGAATGGAAACATCCTCTACTGGTGCGGGGCATTTTTGTTCACAGTCTTGCTTTTTTACCAGCATGCCATTGTAAAAACCGACGACCTTAGCAGGGTAAATACTGCTTTTGGAATCACAAACGGAATTGCAAGTGTATTGTTCGCTATCTTTGTAATAATTGATCAGTTACTTTTTTAACATTTAACAGCCGGAGCCCTAAATTTCATCCCGGTTTTTCAACTAACAGGTAAATAAATGAATGAGGAAATTATTGTAAAGGAGGTTCTTAGCCACAGGGAACTACGTGAATTTATTTACCTCCCGTCAAGGGTGCACAGGAATGACAGCAACTGGCTGCCTCCTCTTTACTCTGACGAGTGGCAATTGTACAATAAGAAGAAAAACAGTTCGTATAAATATACCGAGGCGGTGCTTTACCTGGCCTACAGAAACCATAAACCAGCCGGCAGGATTATGGGGCTCATCAACAGGAGGTATAACAATATTTTTGACGAGCAACACGGTAGATTTTGTTTCATGGAAGCATTTGAGGATCGTGATGTCGTTCATGCCCTTCTAGAAAAAGTCGAGTTGTGGGCCCGCGAAAAAGGGATGGTTAAGATTGTGGGTCCCCTTGGATTTTCTGATAAGGACCCACAGGGATTTCAAATAGAAGGATTCGACCATCCGCCGATTCTTACAACACCTACAAATTACCCGTATCTGCCTCAGATGATGGAGTGGGAAGGATATATAAAAGAAGTGGACCTTGTGAACTATATCCTGAAAATGCCGAACGAATTACCCGCGGTTTACAAAAAAGTCTATGACAGGATATCAAAGGCAGATGAATTAAGGGTGATTGAGTTTTCATCAAAAAAGGAACTTAAACCATACATTGTACCTGTTCTGGAGCTTATGAATAAGACCTTCTGTGACATATATGGTTTTGTTCCCCTTAACGATAAGGAAAAGAGAGATCTTGGTAAACGGTATCTTCCGATACTCGATCCGGCATTTATAAAAGTTGCCGAAGCTGAAGGCATACCGGTCGGTTTTATAGTTGCCATGCCCGATATAAGTGAAGGGATCAAGGCAGCAAAAGGGAAGTTCTTTCCGTTTGGAATATTTAAAATCCTGAGGGAGCTGAAGAAATCAAAGAAGATGATGCTGGTACTGGGTGGTGTCGTTAAGCAATACAGAGGAAGAGGAATAGATGTGCTCCTTGGTGTAAAATTGCTAGAGACAGGGTTCAGCAAGAATATGAAAACCATCGACAGCCACCTTATTCTGGAATCAAATGTCAGGATGAGAGCTGAATGCGAAAGACTTGAAGGAGAAATTGTTAAAAGATTCCGGATATACCAGAAAATACTTTAGCCATCATTGTACATGCCTTAACCCGGGGCAAAAAATTTCCTCTCCTTAAAATCTGAATACAAATGAGAATCCCAGCAACTCTTTAAACTGGATGCGGGCTGTTTTTTTCTGAATTCCGTCAGGACCGGTAACAGGATTATTCTCTTTGTCATAAACCGGCGTCCTTGTATCGTCGTCGAATATAAGGTGCGTATTAAGTCTGACATCGGTGAACCAGTTCAGGTTTGCAACAAGGATCATTTCCCAGTCGACGTCGATATTCATTGGATTATTGATATAGTTCGTAAAAAGCTGCAATCTGTTGGTAACCGAAATGCTCTTTGTTGGTTTAAACTGGTTTGAGAACATAAAACTTGCTCCGGGTTCGTTTTTTGACCTGCTATTTTCTGCAATGCCATATTTTGTCTGATCTATCTTTCCTGTATCCGGAACAAATGTGCCTTTGTACGATAATGGCGACATATTTATTGAGGTGTTCTTATTCGGCTTGTAATCAAGGCCAAAACCCAGAGTAAGTATTGCAGGATTAAAAAACTTCGAAACGGGAACAGTGTCATTAGGATAATTATATCCTATGTCGATCTGTGTTTTGAACAACATTATTCCGCTAAAGTCAAATTTACCGAATGCCTTGTGGTTAAGCTTTGAGTTTGTTTCCAGCAGGTCGAGATTCTTTCTTATTCCGTATTCGTCTGTTGCAATCAATCCATACTTGATCCTCGCAAAATTATTTGAGGATAGCTTCAGGCTCTTGTTGCTGTAATCAGCAAAGCCGGTAATATCGAAAGCAGTAGAGATAGAACTCTCCCCCCCTTTCACCCAGTTTGAAAGATAAGCACCACTTAGTACTACTGAAGACTCGGACCTCAGCATCCAGTACCTTGATTTTAAATCTATCTTTCGGGCATCGAGCAATGTTGTCTTGTCAAGGGTCTCTTTATTTATCCCAACCTGGGAGAAGTATTTTTGTGTCAGCGGTCTCCTGAATGAAACTCCATGTTCAAGATAAAGGCATATCACATCTTTTGAAGGGCTGCCAATCCAGACAGTAACGGAATCATCTAACTCATTTTTCAGCCAATACCTTATTGAAGTCCCCGATTTGGAGTTGAGCCATACCGGAGTGAGCTTGTCAGTTATCCCGGTGAAGTTAATTATTGAAGAATCACGCTCATGGAGGTAGTTTACCAGTTTGTCGACTGCAATCTTCAAAGAATCTGACTGATATGGGAACAGATAGTATCTGAACGGGAAACCGGAATATGAAGAGGTCGTCCAGCCCAGGGTATCAGAAATCACCATTATGACAGTATCTTTCAAGCCTTTACCGGATCCTGATCTCAGATCAAAAGGTTCTTCGGGTAAAGGAGTGATTCCGGCTGAATCAGCGGCCGGACCAGGAATAACCCTATCAACATCAATTATAGTATCAGCCGGTGCTGAAGTCAAAGGTTCTGTCACCACCGGTATCTTCAAATGCAACGGTCTCCAGGTATAAAACTTTTCGCGGGGAATATCTATTGAATCGTACGGGTACTCTCTCAGGAAAAATTCCACCGAATCAAATGGCAATTCAGAAGCTTCAGTTACCAGCCTGTTCAGGGCGCCTCTTAACGGATCGTCAGGATTTTTCCAGATCCCTGGTCTGAGCATATCACGGAGATACTGGAGTGCCTGACCATGCGATAAAACGATCTCCGGCTGATGCCTTCCGGTATCGAAAATCAGATCCTGTAAAGCCAGTGTATCCAGGGGTCTCTCTGCCTGGTTTATAATATTTTGATCCTCCTGGGAAAAGCCTGTCAAAGAGCTAGCAAACAATAATATAAGAACTGGCAAGCGTGCATATTTCCACCTCATATCCAAATAAATAATACCTAATTTCTAATTTTTGACAATGTCACAAAATACTTCTATTTTTGTTAAAAACAAGCAATATTCAGCATGCCCTGTTTAAGCATAACGCAAAAATTCACACCGGATATATACAGAAATATCAAAAACATGGATTTCTTTTTTCCATTTATTTAGCGGGACCATTTTAATGGTTTTATTAACAGGAAGAAACCAGCATTCTTAAAAAAAAATTTAAATCAAATATTGATGGAATTACCATTTATCGAACCATATAAGATAAAAACTATTGAGAAAATATATAAGAGCACTTTTACTGAAAGGGGAAAATGGTTAAATGACGCTTCCTGTAACTTATTCAACCTGAAATCGGAACAGGTGATCATTGATCTTCGGACCGATTCATAATTTTTATTAACTTCCCGGCAATTAATAAAAAGGGACCTAACCACCGAGCTTGAAATGATAAAATCTATGACTGGCTATGGAAAAGCAATAGCCGAAACACCGCAAAAGAAAACTACTATTGAGATAAAATCGCTTAACTCAAAACAGCTCGATCTTAATGTCAAGCTGCCGTGGCTTTACAAGGAAAAAGAAGCTGAAATCAGAAATATAGTCAGTCAGAAACTTGCGAGAGGGAAAATTGACCTGATGATCTATTTTGACATACTCGAAGATGAGGTGATTCCTGTTATTAACAAACCTGTTGTCAAAGACTATTATAAACAACTGAAAGAGATTGCAGGCGAGTTAAAGATCAACATTGATGACCAGATACTGGCCACAATTATGAAACTTCCTGATGCTCTGAAAACTGAAAAACCCGATCTGTCCGAAGGTGAATGGTCGCTGGTCAGGCAGCAGATACTGGAATCAGTAAATGCCCTTGACCTCTACAGAACAGAGGAAGGAAGATCAATTGAAACCGACATCCGGAAGTGTATCTCAAATATTATTGCATCGCTTGTAAGAATAGAGACTTTCGAAACCGGAAGGATCGTAAAAGTGAAGGAAAAACTTATCGCTCTCCTTGAGGATAATGTTGGTACGGAAAACCTTGACAAGAACAGGTTTGAACAGGAATTGATTTTTTATCTCGAAAAGTTCGATATCAACGAGGAGAAGGTCAGGCTCAGAAAACATTGTGAATACTTCCTTGAGACTATTGACACGGACTCTCCCAACGGAAAAATTCTGAGCTTCATTGCCCAGGAAATTGGACGGGAGATCAATACCCTGGGATCAAAGGCAAATGATGCAGATATACAGAAGCTGGTTGTCATGATGAAGGACGAGCTTGAAAAGATAAAAGAGCAGGCTCTGAATATTCTTTAAGCAAAAAAGATGATCATGCTCCCTTTTAAAGGAAAACTGGTAATAATTTCCGCACCTTCCGGAGCCGGAAAAACTACCATAGTCAAATATCTGCTTTCAACAGACCTTAATCTCGAATTCTCAATCTCGGCTGCTACCAGGAAACCACGTACAGGCGAGACCAATGGTAAGGACTACTATTTCATGTCAGCCGCCGAGTTCAAACAAAAGATTGGGAATAATGAGTTTGTTGAATGGGAGGAGGTTTACCACGATCATTTTTATGGTACTCTTAAAAATGAAATTGAAAGGATCTGGTCAAAAGGAAATCACGTCCTGTTTGATGTTGATGTAAAGGGAGGTATCAAACTGAAAAAAATCTCCGGTAACAAGGCAATATCTATATTTATTATGCCCCCTTCGGTCGAAGAGCTTGAAAACAGGCTGCTGTCAAGAGGAACAGATGATCTTTCCAAAATAAATACAAGGGTCCGGAAAGCTGTTGAAGAGATGGAACTTGCAAACCAGTTTGATACTATTGTCGTGAACAGGATGCTTGAGGAAGCTGAAGAAGAAATTTATAAAATTGTATCAGGTTTTCTAGGGTCCTGATTTTTTTCTGATTCTTACAGCCCGGGGTAAATTTCGGAATGAAGTAATTAATGCGATGATAAAAGTCGGTCTCTATTTCGGTTCATTCAATCCGATTCATATCGGACATACGGCAATTGCCGGCTTTATGAAGGAGTTCACTGATCTGGATCAGATATGGTTTGTAGTAAGTCCGCTGAATCCGCTTAAAAAGAAGGATACCCTGCTTGCCGACCATCACAGGCTTTATCTGGTCGAACTGGCCATCGGCGACAACGAAGATCTTAGATCGTGCGATATTGAATTCCGGCTTCCCGCACCATCATACACGATAGATACGCTGGCCCGGCTCGCTGAGAAATATCCGAACTATCAGTTTGTTCTGGTCATGGGCGAGGATAACCTTTATACTCTCCATAAGTGGAAAAATGCCATTGAACTTGTATCTCATTATCCTATGTATGTTTATCCGAGACCAGGGGTAACCCGGATTTCAAATACGATTCTCGATCAGATACTGGCCCGGTCGGAAATAACCCGGGTCGATGCACCGGAAATCGATATATCAGGTACTTTTATAAGGGAAGGCATAAGGAGGGGCAGGAATATGTCATATTTTTTGCATCCCCCCGTGTGGAAATATATCGTCGATATGAATTTCTACAGAAAATGAAACATCTGGCGTGACCGGTCAAAAGATCAGGAGACCTTTTTTATAATCTGCGACCCTCTTTCAAGAGCTTTTTCATTTACCGGAATCATATTATGATATCTCTCGGGGAGCGATTCTTTAAGCCCTTTAATGACATTCTCAAGTCGGAGTATTGAATTCACTTTCAGGAATCCTCCAAGTGCAATCATATTGAAGGTCTTCGGACTGTTCATTCTGGCGGCTTCTTCAGCTGCATCCACGCGATAAACTGAAATATCAGTGCGCTGGGGATGTCTGGAAATTCCGTTGGAATCGTAGATAAGAACACCTCCCGGTTTGACCGTGCTCTCAAATTTATCAAGCGACTGCTGGTTCAGTATGATCGCGGTGTCGAAGGTTCTTATGATCGGTGAACTTATCCGTTCGTCGCTGATAATAACGATTACGTTTGCGGTACCGCCACGCATCTCGGGTCCGTACGACGGCATCCAGCTTACCTCCATGTCCTGGATCACGGCTGAGTAAGCCATAATCTTGCCCATCGACAAGACCCCCTGTCCTCCGAATCCTGCTATAATAATTTCTTCAGTCATTTTTCTGCAAATTAAAAATTCATTTAACCGGCTCTTCTACAGGAACTTTAAGATCGCCAAGCGGGTAGAAAGGGAACATATTCTCTTCCATCCATTTATTGGCCTCCACAGGTGTCATTCTCCACCCTGAGGGACAATTTGACAATATCTCGATAAAGCAGGTGCCTTTATTGAGTTTCTGATAATGCACTGCTCTCCTTATAGCTTTTTTTGTTTTCCTTACATTAGCCGGGGTGTGGACACTGTGTCGCGTAACGTAATAAGTTCCGGGCAGAGTGGCAACGATATCGGTCATTTTCAATGGATTGCCCATTAATTTGACATCCCTTCCATAGGGAGAGGTCGAAGACTTCATCCCCGGGAGTGTTGTCGGGGCCATCTGACCTCCCGTCATTCCATAAATTCCGTTGTTGATAAAAATAATCAGGATATTTTCGCCCCTGTTACAGGCATGTATCGTCTCGGCTGTCCCTATAGCTGCCAGATCGCCATCTCCCTGGTAGGTAAAAACGAACTTATCGGGAAGGAGTCTTTTTATTGCAGTGGCAACAGCCGGAGCCCGTCCATGGGCAGCCTCCTGCCAGTCAATATCGATATAATTATAAAGGAAAACCGAACAGCCTACGGGAGATATCCCGATGGCATCGGACTGAATCCCCTCTTCATCAATTATCTCAGCGAGAATCCGGTGTGCCGTTCCGTGGCCGCATCCCGGGCAATACGACAGGGTGTTTTCTGTCATAATATTTGTTTTCCTATAAACCAGGTTCTCCGGTTTAATAATATCCTTTATTCCGGTAGCTACAGCCATTGTTTAACCTCCTATAAATTTTATCTTCAGATTTTCAACAACCTCATCAGGAGTTGTAACCACTCCTCCCATCCTCCCAAAATGTTTTACCGGCACCTTACCTTCGGCAGCAAGCATTACATCCTCCACCATCTGTCCGGCACTCATCTCTACCGAAAGAATGCCCTTTACTTTTTCAGCAAGTTCAGATATTCTCTTTGAAGGAAACGGGAAAAGTGTTATAGGCCGCAGAAGTCCTGCCCTGATTCCTTCATGCCTGCATAACTGGACTGCTTTCTGGCACACTCTTGCACTGGTACCGTAAGCAACCAGCAGATATTCGGCATCTTCGCACTGGAACTCCTCGAACCGGACCTCTTTTTCCCTTATCTCGTTATATTTGGCAATTAGTTTCTCGTTGAACTTTTCCTGGGCGTAGGGATCCAGGTCAAGTGAGGTAATAATATTTCTTTCCCTCGTCGGGGGCTTGCCTGTGGTAGCCCATTCAGGTACCTCCTTTGATCTTTCCTTTTGCGGACCCAGATAAACCTTCTCCATCATCTGGCCAATGGCACCATCGGATAATATCATTACCGGATTCCGGTACTTAAAGGCCAGGTCAAATCCCAGACCCACAAAATCGGCCATCTCCTGTACCGAAGCCGGTGCGAGAACTATCAGATGATAATCCCCGTGACCTCCACCCTTTGTTGCCTGGAAATAATCTGACTGCGAAGGCTGTATTGTCCCCAGGCCCGGTCCTCCCCTTACAACATTAACAATAAGGCAGGGAAGTTCAGCTCCTGCAATATAGGTTATTCCCTCCTGCTTGAGGCTTATTCCCGGTGAGGATGATGTCGTCAGTACCTTTTTGCCGCATCCTGCTCCTCCGTAAACCATATTTATTGCAGCTATCTCGCTCTCGGCCTGCAAAACAACCATACCTGTGGTTTTATAAGGATTGGCTGCCATGAGATATTCAAGTATCTCACTCTGAGGAGTTATCGGATATCCGAAATAGCCATCGGCACCTGCGCGTATTGCGGCCTCTGCCACTGCCTCATTGCCTTTCATAAGTCTTAATTCCCTTTCCATAACCAGTCTATATTTTGGTTTTGTATACAGTAATTACCCCGTCGGGGCACACCATTGCACAGTTGGCACAGCCGATACAAAAGTCAGGATGTGCGGGATATGCATAGTTGTATCCTTTCCCATTAACCTCCAATGCCATGGCTATCGTGCCGGTCGGACACGAAACCATACAAACCTGGCATCCTTTGCATTTCTCAATATCTACAACAATACTACCTCTTATCTTAGCCATATTAATCGTTTTTTAAATTTAATTCAGGGGATGATCTTCCCTGAACTTAACAAGCCGTTCCTCCAGATCTCCGAACTGACTGCGGGGGACCAGCGAAACACAGGCCCTTAATCCCTGTCTGTCGCTTCCCGCAATATCGAGAGAAATAGCACTGATACCATAGTATAACAATTCATCCAGTAATTGTGTTCCCGTCATTCCAGGATATGAAATTGTGAAATAGAAGCCATCAGCAATAAGATCATCAAGATCTTTATCATAGGTAATTGTAAATCCGTTGGATATGAACAATTGCTTCATAATTCCGGCCTTCTCCCCATACTCTGTTATTGAATCGCGGTAATTATATGTCGCATCGTTAACAGCTTTTAAAACGGCAGCAAATCCAAACTGAACCGAATGTGTGACTCCTGCCGATAATCCGTAAAGAGCTCCGAATACAGCCGCATGTCCGAACTTTTCGGTTGAATAAAATCTCAGGAGATCCGGATATGAGCGGTCGTAAAGATGGTCAGAAATTGCCATAATGCCAATTCTTTGCCCGGCGTAGCTAAATATTTTCGAGCTTGAAATAAGTAAAATATAGTCGTCGGTATAGCGGGCTACCGTTGGCTGCCAGGGCGGTTCTCCGGGTATCGAATAATCCTTTCTGAAATCCATTCCGAAATAAGCCAGATCTTCTATTACAATTACATCATATTTTTTGCAGAGTTCACCGATTATGGAAAGTTCTTCTTCAGTAAGACAAATCCACGTCGGGTTATTCGGATTGGAATAGAGCAGTGAAGATATCTTCCCCGTTTTAAGATAGGACTCAAGTTTTTCCCTTAATTTCTCACCCCTGTAATTGTAGACATCAAAGGAATAATAATCGTGCCCAATCATTTTTATCTGCTGCTTCTGAACGGGGAAACCCGGATCAATAAAAAGGGTTCCTTCCCTGCTCCTGTCATTCCTGTTGGCAACAAGAAAACTGATCATGGAACCCATCATAGAGCCAACGGTGGGAATGCACCCTTCGGGATCGACATTAACATTGAGGAATAGTTTAATGAACCTTGAAGATTCACTCTTTAGTGGTTCAATACCTGTTATATTGGGATATACTGATGCAACTCCATCGTTCAGGGCAGCTATTTCAGCATCTATTGCCACACGGGGACATGGAAGGCCAGGCACTCCCATTTCCATTCTTACGAAACTGATGCCCGTACGACGTTCAATCCGGTTTATCAACTGCACAATTTCTCTTATCGAAGCAGTGCCAGCCGATTTAATGCCGGTTTTTTCTTTAACCTCTTTTACTATTTCTGAAGATATCGGGAAAATGCTCATAATAATTAAGAATGACTAAAATTTTCTTTTGTCAATCACACGTTTAGCTTTGCCTTCACTTCTCTCAAGGATCTTTGGTTCGACAAGTGTAATCTTGATTCCAAGGCCGAGAGAGCTTTCCAGGTTATTCTGGATCTTTTGTCTGAGTGCCTCAAGCTGGCTTATCTTATCGAGAAAAAATGCTTCTTCAACTTCGACCTGAAGTTCAAGCGTATCAAGGTTGTTCACCCTGTCAACTATCAAAAGGTAATGAGGTTTTATCTCGCTCATCTCCAGCAGGATATGCTCCACCTGCGACGGGAAAAGGTTAACACCTCTGATTATCAGCATATCGTCGCTCCGTCCAAGACATTTTTCCATTCTGACAAGTGTTCTTCCACAATCGCATTTTGAATAATCAAGTCTTGTCAGATCGCGGGTCCTGTAGCGTATAAGAGGCAATCCCTCTTTTGTTATAGTTGTAAAAACAAGCTCTCCGATCCTGCCTTCAGGAAGGACCTTGAGTGTTTCCGGATCTATTATCTCGGGATAAAAATGGTCTTCATTGATATGAAGTCCTTTCTGGCATTGACATTCGCTGGCTACACCCGGACCAATTACTTCGCTCAGACCATAAATATCTATCGCTTTGATCTTCAGCTTAGCTTCAATTTCCCTTCGCATATTTTCGGTCCATGGTTCAGCTCCAAAAACACCGGCCTTCAGCTTTAGCTCGTCGCGGCTGATGCCACTATCCTGGATTGCTTCCGCAAGGAACAATGCATAGGAGGGTGTGCACGCAAGAACAGTGCTCCCGAAGTCGCGCATAAGCTGTATCTGACGGACTGTATTCCCCCCCGAGATAGGGATTACCGATGCACCGATTTTTTCTCCTCCGTAATGCAATCCGAGTCCGCCTGTAAAGAGACCGTACCCGTAAGCCACCTGGATAAAATCGTTCCTGTTTGCGCCTGCTCCCGTCAGAGTCCTGGCCATCACTTCCGACCATGTCGAAATATCGTTTCTGGTATATCCTACGACAGTAGGCTTACCGGTAGTACCCGATGATGCGTGGATCCGTACAATTTCGCTCATCGGAACAGCAAACAGACCAAACGGATAGTTATCTCTCAGGTCCTGTTTTGTTGTGTAGGGGAGTTTGTACATATCATCTATCGAATGTATGCTCTCAGGCCCCAATCCCGCCTCCTGCATTTTATGACGGTAATATGGCACGTTGAAATAAGCTCTCTCAACAGTCTCCCTGAGTCTTTCGCTCTGTACATTCCTGAGCTCGTCACGATCCATACATTCAAAATGTCTGTTCCAGATTTCCATTGTTAGTTTATTTGTGAAGTCCAGCTTCTTATATTGTTAAATTCTTTATTAAAATGATTTGTCAGATTTTGTACAGGTCGCTTGCTTTCATAAGGTCCATTTCATTGTCCTTAAGCGCTTTAATAGCCTGTTCTGTATTGCTGCACCTCAGAATGAGAACAGATTTTTCGCCAAGTGAAAATGCATATGTATATTCAACACTTATTTCAAGATCGGACAGTATTTTAAGGATCCTGGCATAATGTTGAGCCTCGTTTGGTATCATCACCGAGATGACCTCAGTAAGGTTCACTGTGAACAACTCCTTTTTAAGAAGCTCCCTGGCCTTTAAAGGATCAGGCACTATCAGACGCAGTATACCATATTCGGAAGTATCGGCAACACTTAGAGCTGTAATTCTGATACTTTCTTTTCCAAGTACTTCAAGAACTTCTGTCAGACGTCCTGATCTGTTTTCAAGAAATACCGACAATTGATGAATAATCATAATAGGGTGTGTTTATTTCAAAAAATAAAATTTCGAACTTATACAAAAATGTGATACGTTTTATTAAATGAGTGTAATTTCATTTTTCAATTTTTATCCTTGCATCAACAACAGTAATATCTTCGGTACTGCCAATCAAAGGATTAAGGTCCATCTCCTTTATTTCAGTGGCATAACGCAGCAGGCTTGAAAGGCGGACAATAATTTCTGCGAATTTCGACTCGTTGATCCCGGGTTTACCTCTTGTCCCTTTTATTATCCTGTAACTTTTCAGACTTCTGATCATCGATTCAGCCTCATTGAAGGTAAGAGGAGCCAGGCCGGAAGAGAAATCGCCAAGTACCTCAACAAATATTCCACCGAGTCCGCAAAGTATAATATGACCGAATCTTGGTTCATATTTTGCTCCGATAAACAATTCGGTGCCTGAAAGCATCCTCTGCACCAGTACGGCCTTTACTCCTTTTACCCGCATCATTCTGGCAAATTCGGCTTCGAGGTGGGTTTTTGACCTGATATTGAGAGTAACTCCGCCCACATCCGACTTATGAACAGGCCCAACTACCTTAAGGGCAAGAGGGAATCCCACCCTGTCGGCAAGCTCTGCAAGCTCTTTTTTTGTATTTACCACTGCCTCCTTTACTGTCGGTATCTGAGCTGCTTCAAGAAGCTGGTGAGTTATTCCCGGTTCTAGATAACCAGTATGGGCCTCATCAATTATTTGCCTGATAAGCTTAACATTTACATTTTTCAGGAAGATCTTTTCACCCGCCGGATTAGGAGTGTTTGAAATTCTTGTAAGGGCTCTGCCAAGTACTACTTCGTCAGGAAAATTTACGTGCCCCTTGTTCAGGAAATATTCAATTTCTCTCGATGAACTTGAAACCGAAGGAAGAATCGGATATAACGGTTTGTCGCAATCCCTGATCTTTCTGTCAAGAAGGTCATAGACCGATTTCATGTCAACAAGCCCGTTATTTCCAAAAATAACACTCATCCCATCAATCATGGGCATCTCACTGTCGACATATCCGATGACATTATCGAGCTGCTCATTTGTTGCTGTTGCAATCATGTCGATAGGATTAAAAGCCGATGCTCCGGGATTCATCATAGAGAGCAACCTGTCATGATCCTCTCCTGTAATTTTCGGGATATTCATCCCCCCGGCGGCAAGGGCGTCAGTAAGCATTACAGCCGGACCACCTGCATGTGTAATAATTGCTATATTTCTGCCTTTAAGGGGCTTATGCATAAACACAGATGCCACAGTGGTAAGCTCCTCCCGTCCGGAACATCTGACAATACCTGCTTTTCTGAACAAAGCCTCAACAGCCGAATCGGACGAAGCCATAGCACCGGTATGCGACGAAGCTGCCCTGCTGCCTGCTTCCGTTGTTCCCGCCTTAATTGCTGCTATCCTGCAACCTTTCTTTATCAGCGAAGATGCATGATGCAACAGCTTGTCAGGATTGGGGATAGACTCAACATAAATAAGTTTTATCAGGGAACTCGTTCGCGGATCAAAAGTATTATCCCAGTATTCCAGGACCTCCTCAACACCTGTCTGAGCACTGTTCCCAACCGAAAATACACTCGAGAAGGTCAATCCTTTTGAAAGTGCCGATTCAATTATAAAAAGAGCAGTGGCTCCCGATCCGGATACAAAATCGCAACCCCTGACACTAAGTTTGGGAACCGGCGTAGTAAATACACCCTGATATGTCTGGGTTACAACCCCTATGCAATTAGGTCCGATCAGGCAGGCCCCGACTTTTTCAATGAGACCTGCTATCTCTTTTTCCAGCCTCCTTCCCTCCTCTCCCGTTTCACTGAACCCTGCAGATATTATAATGAAAGCCTTTGTGTTCTTTTCCCTGGACAGGACCTCAACCACCTCATAACAATACTTTGACGGAATTGCCAGAATGGCAAGATCGCTGGGAGGAAGGTCGCCTAACTCCCTGAAGGACTTTACTCCCTGAACTACATCCTGCCTGGGATTAACAACATACAGATCACCTGCAAAACTGCCATCGATAATATTTTTCAGGATTTTTCCACCTGGTTTGAAAAGGTCTTCCGATCCTCCGACAACCACAATGCTTTCCGGATTTATTAGCTTGTCATTTATCATAATATCTGTAAGGTCTAAGATTAGACTGATAAATCTGTTAATCAGGGAAGAGATCAATAATCACTGACAGGTTAATCATTTTAAAAACCGGGCAGCTGGAGCAGTAATGAATAATTATTTAGCTGATTTATAATCGATTACAACCACAACACATTTTGTTACAACAATGCAATATAATAAAAATTAATAGTACAAAACAAAAGACCTGTCATGTTATTTGAGAAGCATATCAGAATGCAGAATAAGAAATGAATGTAACGGAGCTATGATATCCACAGGACTGACCATTATCATCAATACCGATTAACAGACTTTTTACAGACAGGTTAACCGGATCCGGCAAAAAGGATTCACAGATTATAAAAAATCATTATAACAATTTTGTTTAATAATATTTTTAAGTAGATTTGACGACTGACAAAATAAAACTAATAGTAAAATTGAAATCCGATAGTTATTATTGTTGTTATTATTGCAGGATGAATGTGGTAAGTCCTGTAATAAATTAGTGCTGACAACACAAACTTATAGAATAGGAGGCTTACCTGATAAAGGGTAAGCTTTTTTTATTATTAATACATAATAAATATTACATAAAATGGAAACGACAGAACAAAAAAGTACAGTGAAATTCTTTAATGGGAAACAGATACCTCTTGAGATGCACAAGGTCCGTGTAGTACAGTCACTGAATCTTGTACCGGTTGAAAAGCGTAATGAAGCAATTAAACAGGCAGGATACAACTCGTTTCTCCTCCAGACCAAAGATATCTATCTTGATATGCTTACCGACAGCGGGACAAATGCCATGAGCGACGAGCAGATATCCAAGATGTTCGTAGCTGATGATGCTTATGCAGGTTCGCGCAGTTTCACCAAATTTGAGAACAGTGTACTGGAAGTACTGGGCGAAAAATATGTTCTGCCTGTGCACCAGGGCCGTGCTGCAGAGAATATTATTTCCCAGACATTTGTCAAAAGCGGATCTGTCGTTCCGATGAACTATCATTTCACCACCACTCTGGCCCATATTCAGATTAACGGGGGTTCAATAAAAGAACTTTACACTCCTGAGGCCATGAAGGTAAAAAGCACTCATCCCTTTAAGGGGAATATTGATCTTAATCGTCTTGAAGATCTGATCGTGTCATCGGGTGTTGAGAAAATTCCCTTTATCAGGATGGAAGCATCTACAAACCTGATAGGCGGGCAACCATTTTCAATGGATAATCTTAAAAAAGTCAGAAAACTGGCTGACAAATATGGGATTATGGTTGTTCTTGATGCCAGCCTTATCGGGGAAAACGCATATTTCATCAGGAAAAGAGAGGAAGGATACGGCAACATTTCAATGGGTCAGATATTAAAAGAGATGTGTGCCCAGGCCGACATTGTATATTTTTCGGGAAGAAAAGTCACTTCATCGAGAGGAGGTGCCATATGCACAAATAACGTGGATCTGTTCAACAAGATGAAGACTCTGGTGCCGCTTTATGAAGGATTTCTTACATATGGAGGTATCTCGATCCGTGAAATTGAAGCCATGGCTGTCGGATTAATTGAGACGCTCGACGAAAATGTTGTAAGTCAGTCCCCTGAATTTATAAGTTATATGGTCAAACAGCTCGACAATCTGGGCATTCCGGTTATTATGCCCGGAGGCGCCCTTGGCTGTCACATTGATGCCGGACAGTTCCTTCCGCATATTCCACAAGCCGAATATCCGGCCGGAGCACTTGTAGCTGCCTATTATATTATTTCAGGGATCCGGGGAATGGAACGTGGAACTCTAAGCAGCATAAGGGATGAGAATGGGAATGATGTACTGGCCGACATTGAGCTGATGAGACTGGCCTTTCCCAGAAGGGTGTTCACACTTTCGCAGGTTGAATATGCCATTGACCGTTTAAACTGGTTATTCCATAACAGAGAGCTTGTTGGCGGTATTAAATTTGTTGAGGAGCCTCCTATTCTCCGCTTCTTCATGGGACGCCTGGAGCCAATAGGCACATGGCCTGAAACACTTGTTAAAAAATTCAGAAGTGATTTCGGTACAAGCCTTTAACCGGCAGACGATTTATAAAATTATCACCTGATATCAAAAAAGCCTGCAGCATTATAAAAAACTGCAGGCTTTTTTAAAATGATTCTTCTCAGTAAATAAGATCTGAGATCTCAATTTTTGAAGCCTTAAGTTTTAGTCCCGATGATTTATGATCAGTGAGGTCGACTGAGCCGTGAATCTTTTTATGGAAAAAGAGAATTGAGGTCTGGTCGTAAGGCAAGTAGTCCTTTTCAATAAGATGGATCAGCACTTCGGGTTTTCCTTCATGGTTGTTGCTGATTACAGCCATACATCTGGCCTGAACAGGACCGGATTCAGCTGAAACGGCATAAATACCAGGGGCAGGCAGAAGCTTGGACTCTTCGGTTATGGGAATATCGTACATCTTAATAGGATAAAAAGAGTTTTCATATCCGCTGTACCTGGGCTTGCCCATGATAATATAATAATGATCGAGATAAGCATTTGCCCGCTGAATGTACCCTTCCTTAATAGCCTGCCTGATCTTTGTAGAACTGACAGTTTCGTTCTGCACCTCCTGCTCGGGTATCTCCTCTGCTTCAAAATTGTACTTTTTCCTCCACGACCACAATTGTTTGTAGTCGCCCTCCTTATTGAATCCGAAATGATGATTGAATCCTACAACAATAACCTTTGCATTTAACCTGCTGCAAAGAAAATCCCTTATAAACTCCTCACTTGTAATCTTTGAAAAATCTTTTGTAAACTCAACAATTATAACATTATCAAGTCCTGCCAGTCTCAGAAGCTCAAGCTTTTCCTCCTGTGAGTTTATGAGCCTGAGGTCCTTTCCTGATGTCTCAGGATAGAGTACTTTCCTCGGGTGAGGATCAAATGTTATCAGAACCGATTCACCGTCATATTTTCTGGCGAGCTTTCTGAGACGATTAATAATTGTTTTGTGACCAATATGAACTCCGTCAAAGGAACCAGTTGTCACTACCGGATTTCTGATTCCTTTTGCTTCCTCAAAACTCCTGAATATCTTCATACTGTTACGGCAGCACTAGAAATTTATCTCCTTTACAAAATATGCCACTTTCTCTATTGATGTTATCATATCATATTCCTCGAGGTATACTTCTGAAGGGACATTAAGTGGTACTGTTGTATAATTAAGGATCCCTTTGATACCGAAACGGACTGTCTCTTCGGCAATCTCGCGTGCAAAATCGGCAGGTACTGTAAGAATTGCAATCCTGATATTCAGCTCCTTAATGATTTTCTCCATCTCCTCGTAGGGATAACACTTTACACCGCTGATTACTTTGTTTATCTTAAGCGGATCGTTGTCGAATGATGCCACAAGGTTCAGTTTCGACCTTTTTCCCTTGAAATAACCGGCAAAGGCCCTTCCCAGATTTCCTATTCCCACAATAGCTACATTAAGACTCTCGTCCGAATCTATTATTCTGCTTATAGTTTCAATAAGTTCCCTTACGTCGTACCCCTTCCTGAGAACACTCGAATAACCGATAAGCATCAGATCGCGGCGCACCTGCACAGCTGTAATATGAAGAAGAGCTGCAAGATCGTGAGAATAGATAAAGTTCTTTTTATCATTCAGGCATTCGAGAAGAGTTCTTCTGTATTCACTCAGCCTTTCAACAGTTTTTCCAGGTAATCTGTTCATATATCAAGCTAATTGTTATGTTGTTTTGGAAGTCTGACAGTAAAAACCGTTCCTACATCAGGTGTACTGTCTACTTTAATCGATCCATGATATAGTTCTGTTACTTTCCGCACAATTGATAAGCCCAGCCCGCTGCCCGAAATATTCCGGGTTTTTTCATTTTTTATTCTGACAAACTCTGTAAACAGGTTTTCCCTGTCAGTCTCATTAATACCGATCCCTGTATCGGAAAAAGTGACAATAACCTCATTATCATCACCATCTAAGGTTATTTCTGCTTTGCCTCCGGGTTTGTTATACTTCACGGCATTTGAAACAAGGTTATTAAAAATGATCTCCATGTCAGCCGGATCTGCCATAATAGTGGTATCTGATTTAATAATCAGATTAACTGCGACTTCCATCTGAATTGCATAAGGCTGAACTGTTATAATTGCTCCTCTGGCTATAATCGCAAGGTCAACCTCTTCAATTTTTTCCTCTTTCCTTTCCAGACGGATCTTGGTAAAATCAAGGAGGTCCATTATAAGGTTTCTCATTCCCTGGACACGTTGCAGCGACCGTTCGATAGGTGTTGCATAATCATCAATTTTATCTCCGGACTGTTTTTCCTGCATCATTCGCAGGTAACCCTCAATCGCATTAAGAGGAGCTTTAAGTTCGTGGGAAAGAACCGACAGGAACTGGTACCTTATCTTCTTTCCCTCCTGGTTCATCTTGTGTGTTATCCTCTTCAGGTACTGCTGTTTGGTGATGTTTTCTATACTCGACTTAAGCTCCTGGGGTGTAAAGGGTTTAGGTATAAAATCGGTGGCTCCGTCGCGTGTTGCCCGAACGGCAACATCAAGGGATGCATATGAGGTAATCATAGCCACCACGATATCATATTTCCTGTTCCTGACATACTCCAGAACTTCAACACCCTGGATTCCGGGTAGTTTATTGTCAAGCAGAAGTATATCAGGCAGGTCATTATCGAGAATAACAATACCTTCCTCGCCCGTCGATGCCTCTTTAACTTCAAATGTATAATCCTCATCCATAAAAGGATAAGTGACGTGGAAGTTATTAAGTATTCTTGAGACCCCTGATCTGATACCGGGCTCATCGTCAATCACAAGTACTTTTAATACTGCCATCTCAGAGCTTTAATAGTTTCATTATCTCCTGATCGAGCTGTTCAGGCCTTATCCCCTTTTCAAGATACCTGTCAGCCCTTATCCACGATTTTTCCTGTTCGGAGTCGAGGCTGAACGATATACCTGTTTCGTGGGCTACTGCGGTTGCAAGAATCACCGGTACATCAGGGTATTTTCTTTTAAGCTTGTAGCAAAGAATAAATCCGCTGTCGTCATTTTCCATCATCAGGTCAAATATAGCCAGATCGGGTTTGAATTTTGAGATCACCGATTCGGCCTCAACCTGACTTTCAACTGCTACAGTTTTATATCCTGCCTTTTCCAGATTAAACACGGTCTGAAAAAGATAATCAGGATCATCATCAGCAATCAAAACAGTAATATCACTTTTTCTCATCAATATTGAAATTCATAAAATTAAATAATCCGGAGGACTTAATCATCTTACCAGTCCCATTACTCTTATTTTAACTCCCTTTAAATTATCTATCAGTGTTATATTGTTTATTCCTTATTGTCCACCTGTATCTCTTTACTCCTTTCTTCTCGGAAGCATTATCCTGAAGCTTGTTCCCGTAGGACCTTTCATAGGATCAATATTTGACTCCACGGTAATCTGTCCCTTGTGCATCTTCACCACTCCGTAAGCAGTGGCCAGTCCAAGGCCCGTTCCGTGTCCGATCCCTTTTGTCGTAAAGAATGGCTCAAATATTTTGACCCTGTCTTCCTCTCTGATTCCTGTGCCGGTATCGCTTATCGTAACAGAAACATCGCCAAGGGTATCCTCGAGCAACAGGGTGATTTTACCTCCTGAAGGCATTGCATCAATGGCATTTTTCAGCAGGTTAGTGAGTACCTGCATCATCTGCTCGGGATCCAGCATAGCTTCTGGATTTGTTGTGAGGTCTTTTATTTCAGTATTAATTCCCTCGGGTACGATCACTCCTTCGAGGCTATGACTGACAAATTCCTTTATATTGACCATCTGATAGTTAACCTGATTTTTGCGTGCAAAATTAAGAAGCCCCGCCACAATTTTCTTGCATCTCCCGGCCTGTTCAACAATAAGCTTAAGATCTTCTCTTACAGGATCTTCCGAATCGCTTTCCTCAAGAAGGATATTGCTGTACATAATAACTACACCCAGCGGATTGTTAAGCTCATGGGCTATCCCGGCTGAAAGCTGTCCCATATGGGCAAGTTTCTCAGATTGTTTCAGGGCCTGCTTCATTGAGACAAGCTTTTCGTTAGATAGGGCAAGGTCCTGGACCGATTTGTGCAGTTTTTCAATTGTATAAGGCAGGCACATTTCCACCTCTGCAAGCCCCTTTCTGATAGCCATGGCATGTTCCACGCAGCTTTCATAGCCACATGCACCGCAGTCAAGCTGATCTTTTTTAGTTATCTTCCCCATCGAAATAAGGACCTCGTTTATCTCCGTTTCGTCGGGTACCTCAATTCGCCTGTCTTCGGGCCGGTGTCTGAACGACAGGTCCAGTTCAGTGAACTCATTAAAATCGCGGGACCATTGTTCCTCATCAAAACGTGTCATTTTCCTGCTGGCATATGAGCTAACCAGTGCTCTTCTGGTATATTGTTTCCCGTTCTTGGCAAGTCCGGGCCCCATTATACAGCCCTCGCAGCAAAGAAGCTCCATGTGCTGGTTCCTGATAAGTCCGGCTTCAAATTCCTTAAGGGCAGCCTGAAAATCGATCCTGCCCTCCGCAGCAATAATATTGCCTGTAATAGTATCATCATTTATGTTGGCAGTCTGAAGCAGACCTCTTGTAACAGGGAATATTGCACCTCTTCCGCCCAGAGGGGGATCAAATTCCACGGGCCTGGTATTTCCGGGGTTTATATTCAACTGCACAAGAAGTTCTCTTAGTTCAAGGAAAGTAATCGCTTCATCTATCTCGTTGCTTTCAGCTTTTTTTGCAACACAGGGTCCTATAAAGACAACCTTAACATCATCGCCATATTTCCGGTGAATCACCCTGCCTGTTGCTACCATAGGAGAGACAACCGGAGCCAGCCTGTCGACAAGACCGGGATGATAATACTTTACATAAGTGACGATGGAAGGGCAGTCGGATGTTATATAATATTCGTTGCTCTCATTAATAAGTTTTTTGTACCTGTCGGCAACCAGATCGGCACCAAAGGATACTTCGATCACATATTTAAAGCCCAGTGCCTTAATCATACCTATTAATACCCGGTGATCGGGAAACTCCGAAAACTCGGCCGGGAAACTGGGGGCAACAATAGCGGCTACTTCAGGTTCATTTTCAATAAGTTTTAAAACCCTGTCGGTGGTATTAAGAAAAACCTTTGCCCCCTGGCTGCATACTTTGGTGCAGTTTCCGCAGGCTATGCATCTTTCATCAATTACCTCGGCCTGTCCACCAACAATGCGTATTGCCTTGGCAGGGCATTCCCTCACACATGTGTAACATGTCCGGCAAAGTTCCTTTATTGTATAAACCAGCATATTCTGTTCATTCAGAGGTTATAGCAAGACACTCTTTTTTTCGAAATGGGTATGAAAAATCTTTTTGTCAGTAATTTCTTTATTTTCACTGAGTAACTTTTCGTAGAGGTTGATAAGTGCAGGGGATTTGCATGGCATGCTTATGGCCTCCGACTCGTCGGCCTGGTACAGAATTTTTGCCCTGTTTCTTATATCTTCTTTTGAGTTACCGAAAGGCAGGCCACCTCCATGAACACATCCTCCGGGGCAAGCCATTACTTCCACAAGATCAAAATAGTTACCCGACCCGATCGATGCCCAAAGTTTTTCCAGTCCCGACAGACCATCCACAATTGCAATTTTCAGATCACGATCGCCGATATTTACGGCAGCCTCCCTGAAAGCACCGCCCGAACGGAATTTCCTGAATTGCATCTTATCCGCATCCTTTTTAAACTTCTTAAAATAATATAACCTTACTATTCCTTCGGCAAGGCCTCCTGATACTTCTGCAAGGGCTGCCGATGAGCTTCTTCCTGATAATGGTTCGTCGGCCGGTTCCTTTTCGATGTTGGTTATATCGATACCATTAAGCCTGATAAGCCGGGCAAGCTCACGGACAGTAATAACCGAATCCACATCGCTGATTCCTTTTCTCATCATTCCATCGCGGCGTGCCTCAAACTTCATCGCGGTACATGGCGAAACAGAAACAGAGAAGATCTGTTCGGGCTGAAGATGTTCGGCAACAAGGGTTTTTATCAGAATGCCGGTTATCTGCTGTGGCGATTTGATTGAAGAGAGCTGCGGAATAAGAGAGGGGACGAACTGTTCAACATACTTGACCCATGCAGGGCATGCTGTAATGAACAGAGGTGTTTCACTTCCGTTTTCAATATTATTCTGAAGCTGATCTGCTATTTCACTTATAAGAATATCAGTACCGGTACCGGTCAGAAATATTTTATCAAAACCTATTTTCCTGAGGACAGCATTCAGTATCTTGTCAAAATCCCTTGTGTATTTAATACCCAGTTCCTCGGCAATTCCGGCCGGAACAAGGGGTGAATACTGTATCACCCTGACGAGCCCTGTCTTATTAAGATACTCCTGGACTTCGGTAATATTATGTTTTTCGTGCAGGGCACCTGTGGGACAAACTAGGACACACTGCCCGCAATGGATACAGCTTGAGAAGTTAAAATCCCTGTCCATAGCTGTTCCCACATGAGTCTTTGATCCCTTGTTTATGAAGTCGAGAGATGTTGTGGTAATGGTTTCTTCACAAACCCTGACACATCTTCCGCAGAGGATGCACTTTGAAAGCTCTCTGACAATGGCAGGACTTGACTGGTCGAGACGGAGTTTGATTTTTTTTGCCCGTATCCGTCTTTCGCGGATGTTAAGTTCTTCGGCCAGTCTCTGAAGTTCGCAATGCAGGTTCCTGTCGCAGTACAGGCAATCGTCTGGATGGTTTGAGAGAAGGAGTTCCACAATTGTTTTTCTCGCAGTTATCACACGCGGCGAATGGGTTCTTATCTTCATCCATTCTTCTACCGGCTGCGAACATGCCGTAACCAGTCTCTCGCGGCCTTCAACCTCCACAACGCACATTCTGCAGGCGCCGGTGGGGGTATAATCTTTCATCCGGCAGAGTGTCGGGATAATGATGCCGTTCCGGTTGAGAGCTGAGAGGATTGTTTCTCCTTTTTCAGCTTTGATTTTTTTATTATTTACCTGAATAGTGAAAAACATAAGGACTACCTCACTTTTATTGCACTGAACTTACATATATCAAAACATATACCACAGCCGATACACTTGTCTTCCACAATAAAGAAGGGCTGAAGTCTTGTCCCGTAAATTGCATTTACAGGGCATTTTGCAGCACAGGCTGTACATCCTGTACATTTATCAACATCTATTGAGAACGATCGCAGGCCTCTGCAGACATTTGCCCGGCATTTACGGTCAAAGATATGTTCCTCAAACTCGTCCCTGAAGTATTTAAGGGCACTCAGGAAAGGATTGGGAGCCGTCTGCCCCAGTCCGCAGAGTGATGTATCCTTCATAACCGAAGCGATTGTCTCAAGCTGCATTACACCTTTAAACCTTTCAAGAGTCGTACCTGAATCTTCATTAGTGGGTTTTCTGATAACACTCTCAAGGATCTCCAGCATTCTTCCTGTTCCCTCCCTGCAGGGTATGCATTTCCCGCAACTTTCGTTGCGGATAAACTCCATGTAGTATCTGACGATGTCAACAATACAGGTATTTTCGTCAATAATTACAAATCCGCCGGCGCCCATTCCAATGCCATTTTCCTTCATCACATCATAATCGACCGGCAGGTCAAGGTTATCGCTGGTAATAAACGAGCCTGATGCTCCTCCCAGCTGTATGGCCTTAAACTCTTTCCCTTCCTTTAGACCGTCAGCTATGTCATCAAGGATTGTCCTGAGCGAGGTACCCATTTCTACTTCAATTACTCCCGACATCCGTCCTTTGCCTGCAATGGCGAAGATCTTTGTGCCAGGGCTCTTTTCGGTGCCCAGTGTGCGAAACCATTCCGGGCCGTTTTGCATTATCAGAGGCACATTCATCAGTGTCTCTACATTATTTATTACCGTAGGTTTCCCGAAAAGCCCCGATGACGTAGGATAAGGTGGTTTAAGCTGTGGCATGCCCCTTTTTCCTTCAAGGCTGTTTATAAGAGCTGTCTCTTCCCCACAGACAAATGCCCCGGGTTCCTTTCTTATTGTAATATCAAGGTTGTATCCGCTTGAGAAAATATTATGTCCCAGCAGACCGTAATCCCTTGCTGCATCAATAGCTTTCTGAAGCCTGCCCCGCGCGTGGTCAGAGCCGGACCTCATGTACACAATTGCATTTGATGAACCTGTTGCATATGAAGCTATGGCAATGCCTTCAATTAACCGGTGAGGGTCGCTTTCAAGTATGGTCCTGTCGGCAAACGCACCAGGATCACTCTCCTTTGCATTGCATATCAGATACCTCGCGTTGGATGAGGTATTAAGAGCCTGTTTCCATTTAAGACCGGTTACGTAACCACCACCACTCCTGCCCCGGAGACCGCTTCTTTCTATAATGTCACAAACCTCAGCGAAAGTATAATGACGTATTGTTTTTATATATGCACGATAGCCGCCTCGTGCTATATATTCCTCAACTGACTCCGGGTCATAACATCCGCAATTTCCAAGTATCACACGGTTCTGACGGGCATAATAGGCTATTTTGTCGGCAAACTGTATCCCCGGCCAGAAACCGAATCCATCAGAGCCTGTCTGGCCTACAAGGTCATCTTCATTTATATCGTTGTGAAAAACACCATTTAAAAGAGGTTCTACCTTATCCTCGGTAATATTACGGAAAACAAGTTTATTCTTTCCGGGCAGCTGAATGCAGACAAGCGGTTCAAAATTAGCCGGTCCGTTACATCCCACCTTCACCAGCGATGCATGATGATTATTATCGTCGAGATAAGCCCTTATTGCAGAACAGGTCTTTTCAGAACCTGAAATAATACTGCTTGTTCCAAAAGAAATATATATGACCGGAATACTTGTTTTATCCCTTCTTATCTGCTCAAGGATCTTTTCTGATTCAGCCGGCAGAGTATCGGATTCAAACAACAGGACCTTTTCGATAAGGAATGTCTTTAAATCTTCCATCAGTCATTTTCTATTATGTACTTCAGTTTTTTTATCAGGTCGGGCAGATGATCAGGCTTTATGTAAGTATAATACTCCCCGTTAACTGATATCAGCGGTCCGTTCTGACAGCCACCCATGCATGATACAATCTCCAGACTGAAATTACCGTTCCTTGATGTCTGGCCTGGCTCTAACCCAGTCTCCTCCTTTAGTTTGCTTATTATTGCCTGCGATCCGTTCAGAAAACAGGAAGTCCCGTTGCATACCTTTATCTTTATTTTTCCTGCCGGAAAAAATCTGAACTGATCATAAAAAGTCGCCAGTCCGAAAATCTTTGTCGTACTCAGTCCGAGATGACTGCCGACATTTACTATTGCCTCCTCCGACAGAAATCCAATTTCGTCCTGAATATCCTGTAAAAGTGGGATAAGATCCTCCCTCCTGCCGGATTTATACTTCTTCAGAATAGTATCGAGATTTGTATCCATCCTCTTAAATTGTAATAGTATACAAATATAATTTTTTTAATTGTTAATAAATAAACATTGTTAATTAATTAACAATTAAAATTAAATAATTATTTGGGTCAACCATTAGTGTATTTTACTGACTACCTGTCATTTGTTGTATTGATTGATTCAACTGGCATGTTAATAACAGAATTACAAAATGATTTCCCTCCCGGTTTACCTGCCGTAATGTATAAATTTACATGTAAATCAGAGTGATGCCTTGTTTGAAATTATTATTACTTTTGAAGTTGTTGTTTTTTCAGGAACAGTAGAAAAATGGCGAAGAGAATTGAAGTGGAGATATGTCTTGGCAGTTCCTGTTTTTCGAGAGGGAATAAGGATGTAGTAATGTTCGTTAAAGAGTATCTCCGGAAGAATCATCTGGATGACAGAATCATTTTCAGGGGAGCAAGGTGCATGGGCCTCTGCAGTAACGGTCCAAATATGAGAATAAATGACAGGATCATTGAGGGGGTAACCATATCAAAAATAGAAAGTGTTCTGGACAAAGAGTTTGGCAGCTTAAAATAACCAATTACGTTTGTAAACTTTATGGACTACAGAAAGCCTGTTCTGTATATCAACGATGATAAATGCAGGAATTCATATTCCTGTGTGCGTGTATGCCCGGTAAATGCCATCGAGGTAAAACCTCAGAGAGCACATCCCTATATTCTGCCTGACAGGTGCATAGGCTGCGGTCTCTGTTTTGTCTCCTGTTCGCCTAAAGCGATCGAATTCCGCGACTCCATGGAGGATGTCAGGCAGATATTGTCATCAGGGAGGAAGAGTGTAGCTCTCATCGCTCCCAGCATAGCATCGGAATTTGATGACATAACAGACTACCGGAAATTTGTCGGAATGATAAGGTTGCTCGGATTTAATTATGTTCATGAGAATTCTTTCGGAGTAGATCTTATTGCTGCAGAATATGCAAATCTTTTCTCCCGGGCTGAGGGGAAGTATTATATAACTGCAAATTGCCCGGCTATTGTAAAGCTGATAGAAAAATTCCACCCTGAACTTGTTCCGAATCTATCGCCGCTTGTCTCTCCAATGATTGCAACAGCAATGGTGGTTAAAGAACTGTACGGCGACGATGTTTCGGTAGTTTATATAGGCCCGTGTATTGATGCAAAGGACGAAATTTATCTTTACCGCACGGGCAGGCTGATAGATGGTGTTCTGACCTTTATTGAACTGCGCCGGATGTTCGATGAGTTTAATATCCAGGAACGTGTGGTTAAAATGTCAGAATTTGACCCTCCCTTCGGATTCTGGGGAGCGCTCTATCCCCTTCCCGCAGGAATTATCCAGGCCGCCGGAATAAAACGTGACATAGCTACCAGTAATGTTATCACAGCTGCAGGCAAAGAGGATATTCTTGATGCCATACACGATTTCGATAAATATATCGACACCATTCATCATCATTTCAACCTGTTTTTTTGTAACGGTTGCCTTTTAGGTCCGGGAATGATAAACCATAATGAGAGGTTCAGAAGAAGGGCACTTGTACGACGTTATGCCGAAAAAAGAGTTGGCAGGCTCGATAAAAAACAATGGCAAAAGGATATTGACCGCTGGTCGCAACTTGATTTTTCAAGAAGTTTTTCTCCTAATGACCAGAGGATACCCGAGCCTCCCCAGGAAGCTGTTAATGAAGTACTTAAAATTATCGGCAAAGAAAATCCCGATGAAGAGATAAACTGTGGTGCATGCGGATACCAGTCGTGCCGCGATTTTGCGTCAACGGTTGCCAAAGGCCTTGCTGTGCCTGAGATGTGCCATACATTCAACCTGAGGAACAAACAGGAGTATATTGAGACCCTCAGGCAGACAAACAGGAAACTGGCCGAGACAAAAAAAGCGCTTAAGGAATCTGAAGAGCTTGCCAGAAGGGAAAATGAGATCGCCCAGACAGCTTCGGACATGATGAACAACATGCTCGAAAAGCTCCCGACAGGAGTGGTAATCATAGATAACAACCTCAAGATCCTACATTCAAACCGGAGCTTTATAAACATTATCGGTGAGGATGCAAGGGCAATTTCCGAAGTTATTCCCGGGCTCGCCGGAGCAGACCTTAAGACCCTGATGCCTTTTAATGTTTACAATATGTTTTCTTTTGTAATCAAGGAAGATGAACCTGTTGTAAGCAAGGATGTCAGGTATGAGGACAAAATGCTTAACATTTCCATTTTCCCGATAAAAAAGAATAAGACCTGCGGGGCTATCGTACGCGACATCTTCTCACCTGAGGTGCAGGGCGAAGAGGTCACAAGCCGGGTAAGCGAAGTAATTGAAAAAAACCTCGAAATGGTACAGAAGATAGGATTTCTGCTGGGTGAAGGAGCCTCAGAAACAGAACAGATGCTCAATTCAATTATAGAATCTTACAAATCGAGAAACATCAGTCCTCAGGGTAACCGAAAACAGAACCAGTGACCAGGGATTTTTACATAGAGGTTAACAGTCAGCAGAAGAACTATGATGGTGAAAGGATTTGCGGTGACGTCTTCCTGTACAGGTACATTAAGGAGGAGGACAGGGTAATTGCCGTACTGTCCGACGGAATGGGACACGGTGTCAAAGCGAACATCCTGGCCACTCTTACGGCGACCATGGCTCTTAATTTTACCCAGGAGCATAAAGAGATCGACCGTATCGCCGAGATCATTATGAACACTCTTCCTGTATGCAGTGAAAGGAAGATAGCCTATTCGACATTTACAATAATCGACATTGAAAGCAGTGGCAAGACCAATATCCTTGAATATGACAATCCGTCAACAATTGTTCTCAGGGGCAACCAGATTTTTGATCCGTCGTGGAAGAAGGTAGAACTGCAAAAGGGAAAGCATATCGGTAAAGTACTCAGGACCTGTACATTTATCCCGATGAAAGAGGACAGGCTCGTTTTCTGTTCCGACGGAGTCTCTCAAAGCGGGATGGGCAGTGAGGCGTATCCTTTCGGATGGGAAAGAGATAATATTGCATCATATGCTGCCCAGCTGGTGTCGGGAGAGCTATCAATGTCGGCTGTTGCCCTCGCCGGGAAGATTGTTACCATGGCTCATAAAAATGATGCCTACAAAGCCCGGGATGACATAAGTTGTGCGACAATTTACTTTCGCGATCCACGTAAATTACTTATATGTACCGGCCCCCCCTACGACAAGGAAAAAGACAGGGAACTGGCTTCAAGGGTCAGTGAATACTCAGGCAAAGTGATCCTTTGCGGAGGGACCACTGCCGATATTGTCGCCAGGGAGTTGAAACGTACAATTATTGATGAACTTATTTTTGAAGATCCCGAACTGCCACCTGAGAGTTTTCTTGAAGGAATTGACCTTGTCACAGAGGGGATACTTACCCTGCAAAAGGTAAACGAGATCCTTAAATCGTATAATAACAGCGTAAGGCTTGGCAAAGGTCCTGCAGATAAAATTGTAAAACTGCTAATGGAAAGCGATGAGATCCACTTTATTATCGGCACAAGAATAAATATTGCCCACCAGGACCCTACACTTCCGGTTGACCTGGAAATAAGAAGAACCGTTGTCAAGAGAATCGCCAGACTTCTGGAAGAAAAATGGCTTAAAAAAGTAAGCTTTGAGTATATCTGATCAGATTATCTTCCCGACAGGTAGTCCTTAACCTTCATAAACAATAACGGCTGAATATCGGGATATGTAAGATTTTCAGGTAAATGATCCATTGCCCTTACTTCTGCTATTTCTGAATTATCGGGTATTTTCTCCAGTTCAGGAACCTCGGCAAAATAGAGTCTGCCATATCCTGTCTCTCCGTTCTTCCTTACCGAGTAGGTTGCAACACAATCCATAATGAAATCTACAGCACCTGTCTCCTCATTCAGTTCCCTCCTGGCAGCATCTGAAGGGGATTCGTCTTTTTCGATATGACCCCCTGCTATCTCCCATGATGTCCGGTCATTATGACGCACAAACAACCACTTGTCTTTATGCCGTGCCGCGATCACGGCATATGTCAATCCCGATACAGGGAGAAACGACACATCATAAAAATCGACCTCAGTCATATCAGTTCTTTGAATAAGCTAATTTAGCAATATTCATGATTGGTTATTATTCCGTACTTTTACAGACCAATATTTTTCAATGATAGTTTTTATATTACTGGCTTTAACAGAAGTTCTTACGTTCACAGTCCTGAGGCACCACCTTTATGAGCGGCACCTTATCCTGTTTTATGTCAGCTCGGTATTCAATGCGGTGTTAAGCCTCTGGCTCTGGATACTTACATTCGAGATCATCCTTTATAATGGCATATTTGACACTCCACGGCACATATGGATGATCATGAATTTTTCAGGGATGATTTTTGCCGTTATTTTTCCAAGGATCCTTATTATTTTTTTACACTTCACAGGCACATTTTTCAGGAGAAGAACCGGCCGGGAATTAAGGTGGATAACAACCACGGGCTTAGTAGTCTCCGTTATTATTTTTCTGATCATTGCAGAAGGTACAATTTTTGGTAGGTTCAATTTCAGGACCGAAGAATATGAAGTAAGGATTGACGGACTTAAAAAAGAGCTCGATGGATTGAAGATAGTGCAGATATCCGATCTGCACCTGGCTTCATTTTCTCATCACCGGGAGAAACTTAAGAATGTAATGGAGACTATAAACAGGGAAGATCCTGATCTGATAATCAATACCGGTGATTTTGTAAGTTACGGCTGGCGTGAGTTTGACCGGAACGACACAATTTTGTCGGTGGCAAAAAGCCGCCTTGGTAATTTTGCCGTTCTGGGCAATCACGATTTCGGAACGTATCATCCACATTTCAGTGAGGCCGAACGGAATAATAATGTTTTGCTGATCAGCCAGTTGGTGAGGGCCTCAGGTTATACCCTTCTCAATGATGAACATACTTATGTCATGTCAGGTGAGGCAAAAATCGCGCTTATCGGAGTTAATACCATGGGAAGTTTTCCTGATATTATCTATGGTGACTTAGACAAAGCCCTGGGAGGCCTTGAAAAAGCGGATCTCACTCTGTTGCTGACTCACGACCCGAACCAATGGGAAAAAGAGATAATGGATAACAATGCTATTGACATTACTTTTGCCGGACACACCCATGGAATGCAAATCGGGATTATAACCAGGAAATTCAGGTGGAGTCCTGCAAAATTTTTCTATCCGCAATGGAATGGTTTATTCTCAAAAGAGGGAAGATATCTGATTGTAAACCGTGGACTGGGAGTACTTGGAATTCCGGCCAGGATATGGATGCCTCCGGAAATCTCGGTAATAAAAATCACACGAAATTGAAATATCCGGTTTATTATCCGGAATGCTAAAAAATTACGGGCAGCATTAAAAATGCTGCCCGTACAATCTGACCCTGCCTGAACTCTCAGGTTAGCCTAACTAACCTAAACTTATGAACGACTCTTATTCATTAACTTAACAACCTAAGAAAACCAGGAAGGGTTTATCAATTGTTCTGATAATAAGACAAAAAAAAAGGTAGTTTTATTCCCCGGAATAATATTTTATCAATTATTTTGCCGCTGATTATATAACGGGATAGTCCGGGCTTGATTAACCTCACCTGATATCCGGGAAATACCAGTAAGAAACCTCATATAATAAATCCAGATAAAACACATGCAGGAAGAACAGTTACAGACAGTTGAACCAGACATAGAGTACAGGGTCAGCTATTCGCGAAGGAGGACGATGGGGATAAGTATTTCGCCTGAGGGGGGAGTCGTGGTAAGAGTCCCCTACAGAACTCCCGACTTTATCGTCCGTAATATAATCCGCGATAAATCATTCTGGATAAAGAAAGTACTTAAGAAACATTCATCCCTGTATGTCATCGACAAGGGAGTAAGGTTTGAGAGTGGAGCGCAACTGTTATTCATGGGCAGGTATATAACTTTGAAATTAACCAGCTCCGAAAAAAGTTTTATAAATTATCATCACGACATTATCGGGATAGGAACAGATAATATTCATGATCCGTTGAAGGTTCAGGAATTGCTGGAGCAATGGTATAAGAGAGAAGCTCAAAAAACCATGACGGAGTTATTCAGTTCTGTTCTGTTGAAATACGGTAACTATAATTTCAGGCCCACAGGGTTCGCTGTCCGGAAGATGAAAAAAAGATGGGGAAGCTGCACTTACAGGGGAAACATAGCCATAAGTTATGATCTTGTCAGGCTCAACCCGGTCTTCGCTGAGTACGTGATAATTCATGAGTTATGTCATTTAGTCCACCACAACCACAGCAGGGAATACTACAAACTTCTTACAGAAGTATTCCCGCAATGGAAAGACATCAGAACAGAACTCAAAAAATATATCAGATAGTATCCGGATTCAGATCACAAATTCCTGTTTTGGTGAAGGAATTTCAATATCGCCGAAGCCTGCTTTCCTGAGTTCGCCGGTATAAAATTTCTGGGTCTCGTACTCTCCGTGGACAAGGAATGTCCTGACCAGGGTCTTCCTATCCTGACAGTCAAGAAATTTTATCATCTCTGAATAATCACCATGTCCGCTGTATGAATCTATCTTCCTGATATCAGCTTTTACCTTGTGGACAGTTCCATGGATCGAAACCTCCGGATCACCTCTAAGAATCCGGGCTCCGAGAGTTGAAGGGGAGCAATATCCGACAGCCAGAACAGTATTCCTGGGATCTGAAATATTATTGGCAAGATGATGTTTTACGCGTCCGGCCTCCATCATACCTGAGGCCGATATGATCACGCAGGGCTTTTTATATTCGTTCAGTTTTTTGGAGTCCTCCTGCCTTGTAATATAAGAAAGGCTGTTGAAGCCAAAAGGATCAGGATCATTTTCCATAACATGAAGTATCTCTTTATTGAAACATTCAGGATGCATCCTGAAAACTGTAGTAGCATTTACAGCCAGAGGGCTGTCGACAAAAATCTCGACCTTCGGCAGTCTGCCCTGGTTAAAGAAATTATTCAGAGAATATACCACTTCCTGTGTGCGCCCAACGCTGAATGATGGGATAATAAGCTTACCGCCTTTGTTAACGCATGTCTGAATTACCACATCAAGGAGTTCATTTTCGGCAGCAATACTCTCCTTGTGCAACCTGTCCCCGTAAGTTGACTCAGTTATCAGGAAATCAGCCTGGGGAAACGGTACCGGGGGCGCGAGGATGCGGCTTGTCGGCCGGCCTATATCGCCGGTATAGGCAATCCTTTTTATTTCCCCGTTCTTTCTGATCTCAAGGTTGGCAACTCCGCTTCCCAGCATATGCCCTGTGCTTGTAAACCTGACTTTTATATTGTCGTCAATTCTGAATTTCATTCCGTAAGGTACCCCGATAAACAGTTTCATGCACTCCTTGGCATCTTCCTGGTTATATATCGGAGTAACAAGCGGTAATCCTTTTTTAGCCCGTCTTTTATTGAAAGTCTGGGTATCATGTTCCTGTATATAAGCCGAATCGGCAAGCATAATAGAACACAGGTCCCTCGTTGCATTAGAACAGATAACCGATCCTCTGAACCCTAATTTGTATACATATGGTATTAATCCTGAATGATCAATATGGGCATGTGTAAGAATTATATGGTCCAGCATTTCAGGCTCAAAACCCAGATCCCGGTTCATTCCGTCAGTTTCAAGTCCCTTTCCCTGAAACATTCCGCAATCAAATAGTATTCTCTTTCCTGAATCGGTTGTAAGCAGAATTTTACTGCCGGTCACCTCACGGGCAGCACCAATAAACTTAAGCTTCATAATAACAATATTTTAGACAGAGTTTGTACTTTTTTTTGAATTTTAAAGATAGTTATTTATATGGAGGGTTGAAAGCCCGGGAGTCAGAAAAGCAGGCTAGATGCGTACTCCAATAATTGTAATATCATCAATCTGATCGTGATCGCCTTTCCACTTGTAGTACTCTGCTTCGATCAGCCGGTGCTGTTCTTCCATCGGTCTTGCCGCAATCTCTGAAAGCAGCTTTTTCAGGTTGAACTTTTTATATTTCCCTCCTTCAGGGCCTCCAAACTGATCGGAGAACCCATCAGAGAATATATAGATGGCATCGCCCTTTTTGACTTTTATCTCGTGATTTGTGAAGGACTCCTGTTCTCCGTAATAGATTCCGATCGGCATCCTGTCGGCTCTGTATTCTTTTATTTCGTCACCCAGGTATACAAAAAGCGGATTGTAAGCTCCTGCATACTCCAGCAGTTTTTCCTTTTTATGGAGAATGCAGAAGGCGAGGTCCATCCCGTCGCTGGCTTCTCCCTCTTTTCCTGTCTGGTGAAGGGATGTCTTTGTCTTCTCTCTCAGGATATTCAGGACACTGTTTGCTTTCAGGTCAGAATAGTTGGCAATAATCTCGTTAAGTGTTGAAATCCCGAGTGTGCTCATAAAGGCACCCGGCACTCCATGTCCGGTACAGTCGGCGACAGTAAAATAGATCTTCTTTTCATCCTCTCCGATCCAGTAAAAATCGCCGCTGACAATATCCCTGGGTTTATAGAAAATGAAATAATCGGGAAACAGCGATTCAAAATGTTCTTCCATGGGAAGCAATGCCCTTTGTATCCTGCTTGCATATTCAATGCTTGAAGTAATCTCTTCCTTCTGGGCTTCAATTTTTGCAGTCCTCTCCCTGACCTTCTCCTCCAGTATCCGGTTTTGTTTCTGCAGTTGTCTTTCCCTGACCTGAAACAGGAATGAAAAAGCCAGAAGTACCGTCAGCCCTGCAAAAAGGTAGAAACCGGTGGTTTTAGTAAACGGAGTTTTTATTGTGAAGTGAATGGATTGTGGTTCCCCGATATTTCCCCACAGGTCCTTAGCCCTTACCCTCAGAGTGTAAGAGCCTGATTCCGGGATTATAACACTATACCCGGACGTGGATGACCATGGTGACCATTCAGTCAGAAGTTTATCGATTATGTACTGGTACTGCGTTGTGTTCTGTTTTAAATAACCGGGTGCCACAATTTTAAAATTTATAACATTATCACCGGGCTCCAGCACTATGTCGGACCTGCTCAGGTCTACTCCCATCTTGCTGTGTATCTCTTTAAGAAACACATCCAGTTCCGATCGTATTGAAGCACTCTTTCCCCTGTCTATTCTGAAGAGCCGGTTTGTGCCATCAACCACCCAGGTATATTTTTCATCAGTATTGATGCTCATTATATCATCGAAGATCTTAAGAAGAGAGACCTCCTTAGGGCTGAATGAACCTTCGGAAAGCAGGCTTATCCACTCTTCCCCGGTTTTGACCCAGGGAAGGTTTGAAAGCGGATAAATGTACCTTCCCTGCTGACCTGGATAAATGCCTCCCCGCCGAAACGGTTGCAGTTCTGATGATTCCCTGTCGAAGAAATAGATCCCTGTCTCGGCAAAAAGGAAAACAGTATCGTTTACAAGATTGAGTATATATCTCTGAGGAAAATCGTTGGCTACCTTGTAACTCCCGTAGTCTCCGGCTGTGATCCCCGATTCAAGAGGCACCCTGTAAAGCATATCATCTCCGCCAAGCCAGAGAGTCCCTTCACGTGTTACAATTACAGAATATACCGGGTTTGCGAAGGATTCGTCGGGATAACCTATGATCCAGTCACCATTAAAATATTCAATGGAGAAGTAACCGTCATTAGCTGCAATGAAGTAGCTGCCGTCATAAGGTACGTAGCTTATGAAGTTGATATATCTGGCAGGGACAGCCATTTCAGCCTTATGATCATTCCATATTGCAAAGAGACCTTTATTTGTTGCCGCCAGGATACCGTTTTCAGTCGAGACCAGCTGCCGGCATTTTTCATTGAATCCTTCGATCTTAACAAATTCGTAATGAACTGATGTGACCTGACTTATCGTCTTCCTTACAAAACTGTTTTCCGGTACTTTTTTGCGCGATCTCTCCCTTTCTGACTGACCAGTAACTGGTGCCGGAAGATCATCATTAACCGGATTATCATCCTTAGAGAATATTCTTGAAAATATATTTCTTCTGATTTTCTGTCCGGGCTGATTCTGCCCTGTAAATTGTTCAATAGAAGCTTTAAGAATATTCTGTTCCTGCCTTACAATTATATCAACATCGGAATAGTTCTTAATTTCGGTCAGCACAAAAACACCTTCGCTTGTAGCAACAAAAAGTTCATTATTATGCCACAAAGCTGTTGTCAGATTACCTTTAAGACCCTGATAGATACCGAAGTTGCCGACAGGCAGAATAAGATCAGCGCGTGTAAGCCCATACTGATGGGATATCCATAAGCCGCCATTATTATCCGAGCCAAGCGCAAATACCTCATCATCAGGAAGACCATTCTGATAGTTAACTGTCGAAATTATTTTCCTGCTTTCCCTGCCTACTACCAGGACACCTCCTTCAAGAGTGGCAAATGCAAAAAGAGAATCGGTGATTGAGAGTCCTTCTGAAAGAATATTCTGTTTCAGGTATCCGTTATCGCTGATAGTGTATTCATAGAACCGGCTGCCATCAAAAAGGGAAAGGTCGCCCTCGCTGGTTCCGATAAGTACCATCTTCTCATCGTATGAAAGACTAAAAAGAACCTCCTTATTTTCAAAAAACAGTTCCGTACCCACAGGAAACATTGCATCTGCTTCAACCTTGTAAAGGCCTTCTGACATTACATTAATGAATGTATTTCCAGGGGTGACAAACATGCCGGTAAAAGGTTTTTTCTCATCAGCTATAAACCGTTTTTCCAGTAAACTGCTGCTCAGACCATGCCTGCTGATACTATTTTCACCATAAAACCAGACCGTTGTATCTGTAAACGTAATGCCGGTGATCAGACCCGGGTTGAAGGAATCTCCGGTAAGGGATATAAATTCATAGAAACCCTGCTCATCCTTTTCAAGGAATCCATAATCATCATCGCCTCCCACATATACCTTTTTATCACGGGGATTATATTTCAATACTGAAGGGAGGGTGGAAAGGTTGATATAGTCCCAGCTCTGACCATCATAGGAGAGTATTCCCCTCCTGTTGGCAAATAACATTACATTTTCACTGTCCTGGCAAATAGCCCAGTTCTGATTTTCCAGTTCGTTGCTTTCGCGGTAGTGTGAAAGAACCGGAGCACCATCCTGCGCCTCCAGTGATAACATCGTGAAAAAGAAAAGTGCAAGAAAGAAAATGTTTCTCAGAATATACATTCAGGAATTTTAATTCAATTTTTAAAATTCAGAGGACTAAAAATATAAAGAAAATCAATAAATGAACTAATTAGCAATACTTCATCATAATATAATTTTGATTTTAATGGTATGATGTAACCCACAAGTCTGAATATTATATACATACGTGTTTGTGTCTGCAATACATGCGGGTTTCTATATAAAAAGGCTTAAAAGGAGTGTGAAAACAAGTCCGCAAACTGCAATAATAGTCTCCATAACAGTCCATGACTGGAGAGTTTGTTTCTCATTCATCCCGAGATATTTACTAACTATCCAGAAACCACTGTCGTTCACATGCGACATAATAGTGGCACCCGATGCAATTGAAATAACAAGAAGAGCAGTCATGGGCTGCCCGGGATTGAGAAGAGGCAGTACCGGTGCAATAATGCCGGCAGCAGTTATCATTGCCACTGTAGCTGAACCCTGGGTAATCCGGACAAGGGCAGCAAGTGTCCAGGCAAGGATTATAAGCGGGATGGACGATCCGGCAATGGATTCCGCGAGCATTCTGCCGATGCCGCTGTCGACAAGGATCTGTTTCAGAACACCACCTGCACCGGTAACAAGAATAATGATCCCGGCAGGTCCGAGGGCTTTCGTACTGAGATCGAGAATTTTCTGCTTCGGCATATTCCTTTTCATACAGAGCATTATCGACAATAGTGTTGCTATTATGAGTGCTGTAAAAGGATGACCAATAAAAATCACAGTATCTGTGACTATTGACCCTGTAAGAATTTCCTTATCCACACCAAGTTTGACAAAGGTGCTGGTAATTATCAGAATAAGCGGAGTTGAAATAAGTGCTGCTATTATCCCGAACGAAGGAGGTTTCTGTAAAATATTCTCAGATTCTCCGGTGGTCTCAATTAACTCAGGTGGAGCCGGGATGAATATCCTGCCGGCAATAAACCTGCCAAAAACAGGACCTGCAATGATTGCTGAAGGTAAGGCAACCAGAAGTCCGAAAAGAATTACCATGCCTAAGTCAACCTCAAGAATATCAGCTACTGCAACCGGCCCGGGTGTAGGCGGTACCATTGTATGAGTCACTGCCAGTCCTGCCAGTAGCGGAATGGCATAATACAACAAAGAGCGTTTTGTGTCTCTGGCAATTGCATAAACTATCGGAATCAGAATTATAAAACCCACATCGAGGAATATTGGAATTCCGACAATAAACCCTGTCAGCATCAGAGCCCACGATGCCCTGTCCTTACCGAATTTACCTGTAAGATAGCGTGCAAGAGCTCCTGCGCCACCGCTGCTTTCGAGCATTTGACCAAAAATAGCTCCCAGACCCACTACCGTAGCCACGAACCCAAGGGTGCTTCCCATACCCTCCTGGATGCTCCCTGAAATTCCGGATAATGGCATCCCAGCCATAATTCCGACAACTATGGAAGTGATAAGCAGCGAAACAAATGCGTTTAACTTAAACTTCAGCACCAATAAAAGCAATAATACCACTCCGGATATTACAATCAGAATTATGTACGGGGCTGTCATATTAAGTTATTGTATCAATAATTTTCTTTCCCTTGTTCCGTTCTCCGGCACCCGGGTTAAGCGGGTAAAAAGTGACAGGTTTTTGTTGATGGTAACAAAAATAATAAAATCACCCCGATTCAGCAGATGTTACAAATTATTATTTCCGGTGCAGTTATAGTATCCTTCCACTGAAAATACAGATCCTTTACTTTAACAGTCGCCTGCCTTCCATTACCCGGATGTTTGTATATTTACCTGTTTAAAAATAATTGTATGGAAAACTATTTTACACTTATCACGGGGGGCAGCATGGGAATTGGGAGATCCCTGGCTCACGAGTGTGCAAGGAGGAAGATGAATCTGGCAATTGTGGCATTACCGGGGATAGAACTGGAACAGACTGCAGCTGAGATTTCAGAAAAATACAACGTTGAAGTAAGGCATTTTGGAATCGATCTTACTGAAAATGATGCTCCTCAAAAGGTTCTGAGCTGGTGCCTTGAACAAAACATCAGGGTCAGTTTTCTTATAAATAATGCCGGTATTGCCGGTGCAAAATCCTTTGAAGAATCCAGTCCCGGATACAGTGATGTCAGAATCCTTCTCAACATAAGAGCTCTTGTGCTTCTGACCAGTTTTTTCCTGCCGGAACTAAAGAAGTGCCGTGGCGCAAAAATACTTAATCTGGGCAGTATATCGGGTTATTATGCCATTCCTTATAAGAGCGTATATGCTGCGTCCAAAGCATTTGTGGTGAGTTTCTCAAAAAGTCTGGCCAGCGAGCTGCGCGATTCGGGAATTCAGGTCTCGGTTGTATGTCCGAATGGTGTCACCAGTAACACTACAAGTGCGGCAAGAATAAGTACCCATAAGTTTTTAGGAAAGCTTGTCAGCATCGACACTGAAAAACTTGCCAGATTTACACTTGACAAAGTGGAAAAAGGTAAAGAGGTTATCATTCCTCTCATTGCAAACAGGATACTCCTTTTTGTGACCATGTTTGTACCTGAAAAGCTTCTTATAAACATGTCGGGAAAAGAGTTCAGGAAGGAGTTAAAATACCAGGAATTATGAATAACGACGATAAACCCGTTTTTGTCACCGGGGGTACCGGCCTGGTTGGCAGCCACCTGATTTTTAAGCTCATTACGGAAGGTAAAAAGGTAAGAGCTTTACACAGGAAAACAAGCAACCGTGAATTTCTAAGAAAAGTCTTCGGATACTATTCTGACCAGCCCGACCTGATCTACAATTGTGTTGAATGGGTGGAATGTGATATCCTCAATTACGACCGGCTGTCACTGGTAATAAACGGGTGTGCCCAGGTATATCACTGTGCTGCTGCTGTTTCGTTTGAATCAGGACAAAGTGAAACACTCCTGAAGAACAACATACAGGGGACCGCTAATATTGTAAGGGCATGCCTTGAGAACAAAACCGGGAAGCTTTGCCATGTGAGTTCTACTGCAGCTCTTGGAGCTTCGAACGAGGACAAACCGGTAACTGAAGAGCATGAATGGAGGGATGAAGATTACCATGCTGTGTATGCTGTAAGTAAACATCTGTCGGAAGAAGAAGTGTGGAAAGGTATCAGGAAAGGGCTGAATGCAGTTATCGTTAATCCTTCGGTCATATTTGGTCCGGGTGACTGGGATAAGGGCAGCTCGTCATTTTTCTCCAACATTTATTCCGGAATGCTTTTTTACTCCAGAGGAGTCACAGGCTATGTTGATGTGAACGATGTGGTAACCGCTATGGTTATTCTTATGGAACGACCTGTTTCGGGAGAGAGGTTTATTGTTTCATCCGAGAACCTTTCCTTCCAGAAGATCTTTTCCTTAATTGCACAAAGCCTTAAAGTAAAGGAGCCCTCTGTTTATATACCTTCCCAGATCTCATATCCTCTTTACTACATGTCTCAGTTCGCTTCAAAATTAACCGGGAGAAAGTCACCTCTTACTAAAGAGACAATAAAAGCTGCGTATTCAAAAGTTTTTCTGGATAACTCCAGGGTCCTGAACGAGACAGGTATGACCTTTACCCCGGTCGAAAAAACAATTGCCACCACAGCGGCCATATTTCTCAGTGAGAACAGGGCAGAAAAGAAGTGATTGCACAGTCGTGACCTATCATTCTTCTATTAATATCACACTGAGATCCATCACGTTCGTCAGAGTGGGTCCGGTTATTACATGTCCTCCTGCGGCCCTGAAGAAGTTGTAGGAATCAAAATCCATAAGATATTTCTCGGGATCAATATGTCTGGAAAGTGCCCGGTTAAAAGTCCCTGAATCGACAACAGCGCCTGCTGCATCTGTCGGGCCATCATTTCCGTCAGTTCCTCCGGCAAGCAGTGTAATGCCATTTGTATTACGGATTTTTTTGGCAGCATAAAGTGCAAGATGCTGATTTCTTCCACCATTTCCGTCGCCTTTCACCCTGAGTGTTGTTTCTCCGCCTGCAAGCAGACAGACAGGTTTACGGACTCCGGGATCATTTTTATACTGCAGGGCTTTCGCGGTAAGATATTCACAAGCCGTGACCGTATCTCCTGTCAGTTCATCATCAAGGATAAAAGTATTGAATCCAAGTTCCTCAGCCCTGAGTCTTGCAGCTTCGAGAGCGATCGTGTTAGTCCCCGCGAGAAAATTGTAAGTTCTGCTGAATGCCGGGTCGCCGGGACCGGGGTTTTCGGGTCTTAATCCCCTGATCCCGTCCTCAAGAAACTTTATAATCCCGGCAGTGATATCAGGGATCAGATTATTATCTTCCAGGATCTTCATAGCCTCACTATATGTAGATGTATCGGGCGATGTGGGTCCGGAGGCAACTACCTCAGGCAGGTTCCCCGGGACATCCGAAAGAATAAGTGTAACAATTGTGGCTGGTAATGCTGCCCTGGAAAGCTGTCCGCCTTTAATGTCCGACAGATGTTTGCGCACACTATTCATATCTTTTATAGCTATCCCTCCCCTTACCAGTACATTGTTTATTATGGCTATATCTTCGGGTAACAGGCCGTCAGGTACATCAGTCAGCAGGGCTGATCCTCCGCCAGACAAAAGGCATAATACCAGATCATTTTCCTTTGCACCCTGAACAATCCTCAATATCGCGGCTGATGCATCAAAACCATTGGGATCGGGTATCGGATGGCCTGCTTCTGTGACCCTGATGTATCTCAGTTTACACGAGTGCCCGTACTTCACAACAACATGTCCATCAGTTATCCTGTTCCCAAGAATGGCTTCAACATAGTGAGCCATTGCAGCGCTGGCTTTCCCGGCTCCTACCATGTAAATATTACGGATTTCATCCAGCGAAAACTCAAGGTCAAATATCCTCAGTACTGATCCACTTAGCGATATGTTTTTCGTTATGAGTTTTTCGGGCAGAACACTCTGGACTCCGGCAAGAAAAATCTTTTCAGCCAAAATCGGATTTTTCATTTTATCAGACTCTTAATTAATTGGCACAATAAAAATTTCAGTATCCCGGTCTTTTACATTACAAAGATTGATGTAATCCAAATTAAAGAGAACACTACCAGGCCCATTATTAAAGTTGAAGTAGTATATACTTTCATTGTTGTGTTTATTTCAAGGCCGGAAAAATTAGTCACCACCCAGAAATAGGAGTCATTGGCATAGGAGACTACCATTGAACCAGCCCCCATTGCCAGCATTGAAAGGAGTCTTCCCCATTCGGAGTCGAGACCGAGCAATACGATCATAGGTTCAACGAATGAAGCGGAGGTTATTATTGCTACTGTTGAGGATCCCTGGGCTGTCTTCATTAAAGATGCTATGAGGAATGGAACAGCAAGTCCCAGGTTCGTCCCGGCAAGAAAATTTCCCAGAGTCTCTCCAACACCTGAAGCTTTAATTACCATTCCGAACATACCTCCTGCAGCGGTTACAATAAGAATCGGCCCTGCTTTTTCAATTGCCTCCGAAAAAATTGAGTTAAGTGATGTTACAGTTTTTTTTCTTATGAGAAACAAGGAGAATAAAGCCCCAATAGAAAGAGCAATGACCGGGTCGCCCGGTAAAAAGAAGATATTTGAAAGAAGGGAGGAGCCATCTTTATCAATCAGGTTTAACAGCGATTTTACAGTGATGAGCAGAAGTGGAACAACAATTGGCAAAAAAGACAAAAACACAGGTGGCAGTTCCTTTTCTGAAGGAAGAATTGCATTTGCTGCTTCTGTTGTCTCTTCCGTTTTTCCGCCGGCCGAGATCCATCTGCTCCAGAAGAAAGCAGCAAGGGCGGCCGGGATCGCAAAAGCAATCCCGATGACTATCAGGTAACCTAAATTGACGTTCATTACTCCGGCTGCTGCCAGGGCTCCGGGATGAGGAGGGATAAGACAATGTACCGAATAGAGCGAAGTTGCCAGAACTGTGGCCATAAAAGACATGGGAAGCTTCGATTTTAAACTGAAGGATCTCGCCAGACCGCTCAGAACTATAAATCCTGAATCACAAAATATCGGAAGCCCTGTCATGAATCCTGTTATTGCAAGTGCCCGGGCACTCCTTTTTTCACCGGTCTTTGATAATATATATGTGGCTATACTTATTGTACCTCCCGTCCTGTCGAGAGAAATGCCGATAATGGCGCCCAAGATGATAAGCAATCCGATCGAACCCATTGTGGATCCGAATCCGTCTTTAATCGTACTGATAACCGTTTTCCCCGGCAGTGTTGTAATGGCGAGAAAAAGAGAAACAAGGAAAAGGGCAATAAACGCCTTTATTTTCAGGGAAGAGGTAAGCACTATGATCCCTATAATACTGATCAGAACGAGAAGAGAGACTAAAAGTGTGCTCATATTATATAATTAGAAATAAATCCCCGGTGGCTACCGTTCGAGACGAATTTCATTAACCGATTTAATTGCCCTGTCCGAAAAGAAATCAGGTGCGGGAAACATCCTGAAAAGGCCACCGTCATCGCCGTTACCGGTCTGAACCATCAGGAATTCCTGCTGATCATTCCGGTTAAAAAGCTCTGAAAAGGACAAAACACAGCGGTACCCATCCTTTCCGGCAATACCTATAATTCCCCTTTGCAGATTCTCCCTGTTCACAGGGTAGAATCCACGCAGCAGATCTTTAACCAACACCCCACTGAAAGGTTGTGTACTGTGTATTCCCCTTCCCCGTCCATAAAATATTGTGTTATAAGTTACTTTCATAAGATCGCCCGAAATAGCCGACATCTCTGTCAGAAGCGTATCTGACCGGAAAATCTTAAATGCCGGGGAATAAAGCGGAGATAATTCCCTTGAGAGTGCAAAGGACTTTTTATATGATCTGACACTTATCCTTACCGGTGATGAAATATTCCTTTCGGTAATAAGATCATTCCCGGCAACAATTTTGCTCTCATCCGGAAGCGGCCACAGATCCTTCGTTTTGGAAGGTACAATCCTCGATACGCTTGTTGCAATTATTATTTTGTGAAGGTTATTAGGGTAAAAAATCTCGCCCCAGCTGAAAATTACCTTTTGGCCTTTATCATTCTCTACCTCAATATAAACATCGATTACCGGGTTAAACTCCCCGGAATTCAACTTATTGAGTACTCTCCCGTCCAGAATATCAAAAAGGGAATACCCGTCGTACCGGTAGGCTCCCTCGAAACGGTCAGTATCGACACCTTCAAGAAGAGTCTCCTTAACAATAAGGGAATGCTTCGCGAGCCCGGAAAAGTCAACGGTCCCGGGATTTGATATTTCACCATCTATTATCAGGTCCCCGGCATTTAGCCTGAAAGCCTCACTGTTATCATAAAAATTATTTGTCATATCAGTGGAATCAATAATCTGTTCAGGAAACTCCTTTACGCTATGTTCACTGTCAGTACTATTCCGTGTGCACGAGGCAAGGGCAAGTATAACGACTGGTACCAACATTTTCTTAATAACCATCTTATAATTATATTTTATGAAGGATCACTACATTTTCATTGTGCCGGGGAAAAAGAAGGTACCTATGCTCAGGGTGCAGCAATAATGCTACCCGAAAAACAGATAAGCCACCAAAATTGCTGCCACTGCACCGGCCAGATCAGCGATCAGACCACATCCGACTGCATGTCTGGTATTTTTTATACCCACCGACCCAAAATAAACTGCAATTATATAGAATGTTGTATCAGTGGCTCCCTGGAAAGTGCATGCAAGACGCCCGATAAATGAATCAGCACCATGAGTTGTCATGGCATCAATCATCAATCCCCTTGCACCGCTTCCGCTCAGGGGCTTCATGAATGCCACCGGAAGGGCCCCTGTAAACCGGGTGTCAAACCCAAGCCAGGCAAAAAAACTATTAAAACCACTGATTATAAAATCCATAGCTCCTGAAGCCCTGAATATTCCTATTGCCACCAGAATTGCGACAAGAAAAGGTATTATCTTAACTGCAATATTAAATCCCTCCTTTGCACCCTCGATGAATGCATCATATACATTTACTTTCCTTATTAGGGCGAGAACAATGAAAAGCACAATTATGGACAGGAGAATGAAATTAGCAGCAAATGTTGAAATCTCAGTTATCTGATCTTTTGGCAGAGAGCTGAAATAAGCTATCATTCCTGCAATAATTGCGGTCAGCCCTCCCAGATAAGCCATGATGACTTTATCAAAAAGATTGATTTTCTGAACAATGGCAACACTGATAAGTCCGGCCATTGTGGCGATAAAAGTTGCTATCAGAATAGGAATAAAAATATCGGAAGGATTGGCAGCCCCGAGCTGAGTTCTGTAAACCATAATGCTAACCGGAATGATAGTAAGCCCCGAGGCGTTCAGAACAAGGAACATTATCTGGGCATTTGAAGCACTCTCTTTGTCGGGATTTGATTCATGCAACTCTTTCATGGCTTTGAGTCCCATCGGGGTTGCTGCATTGTCGAGTCCGAGCATGTTGGCTGAAAAGTTCAGGATCATCGATCCGAAGGCAGGATGCCCCTTCGGCAACTCAGGAAAAAGCCGCTGAAAAAAAGGTCCGAATAACCTGCCGAGAATTGAGACGACGCCACCCTTTTCCCCTATTTTCAATAATCCCAGCCACAGTGTCAGAACACCCGTCAGCCCGAGTGATATTTCGAATCCTGTCTTTGCACTGGAGAAGGTGGAATTAACCATCTCATTAAATATCTGAGTATTGCCCGCAAAGATCAATTGCCCCAGGGCAACAATAAATCCGATGAGAAAAAATGCGATCCAGATGTAGTTGAGAGCCATCCTGTAAGTATGATTGACGAAGATAATGATTAATAGGATAAAAGATAAAAGATAAAAGATAAAAGGAAAAAGACAAAAGATATCTGAAGAAGGCGTGTTGGGAGCGAAGCGACTCAATCCCGAGAACTCGGGAAGGCGTGAGGCGTGAGGAATGAGCGGAGGGCGGAGGGCATGCAGGATTAATTTTTTTTGGATATATTTGTGATTATCTTAAAAAACATAGTATGGCAAGATATTCAAGGATAGATGTAGTTCTGAGAATTCGGGAAACCGGTATCATTCCTGTATTTTATCACAAAGATCCGGATGTTTGCAAAGGAGTAATTAAAGCCTGTTTCGAAGGAGGCATATCGGTATTTGAGTTTACCAACCGTGGCGATTTTGCCCACGATCTCTTCAGTGAACTGAACAAATGGGCAGGAAAAGAGCTTCCAGGTATGATAATGGGAGTCGGTTCGGTTGTTGATGCCGGTACAGCCTCGCTATATATACAACTTGGCGCCAATTTCATTGTCTCCCCTGTCCTGAATCCTGAAATGGCAAGGGTTTGCAACCGTAGGAAAATTTTGTGGTCTCCGGGGTGCGGGTCCCTGACGGAAATCAGTTATGCCGAGGAACTTGGGGCTGAGATAGTCAAAATCTTCCCTGGTTCATCGGTTGGAGGTCCCGATTTTGTCAGGGCAATAAAAGGTCCATGTCCATGGACCAGCATTATGCCAACAGGAGGAGTTGAACCAACCGTTGAAAATCTCCGGGAATGGTTCGAGGCAGGTGTTACATGTGTTGGTATAGGATCAAACCTTATCACCAAAGAGCTGATTCAGAAAAAGGATTGGGACGGACTGGCCGGGAAGGTCGCAGGTGCCATAAAGGCGGTAAAGATGGTTAGAAAAGCATAACCTTGAAACCACCATGTTTTTTCAGACACAGGCAGAAATTAAAAGAGTTGCTCCGGATAAACAGATTCCCTGCCGTGCGGAGCGAACATTGTAACCATTAACAAATAAATTAATCGCACATGAAAAAGAAGGTTTTACTGGTCGTTTGTTTAGCCGTTATTAATTCAGGATTTTATATGGCTAACTCTCAGGATATTTCGCTTCCCACACCTGACAAATCGGGTGGCAGGCCTCTTATGCAGGCACTTAGTGAAAGGGCGTCTGTAAGGACCTTCACCGCGGATAATCTTACCGGACAGCAACTTTCGGATCTTTTATGGGCTGCCTGGGGAATAAACCGGCCCTCTGATAAAAAGAGGACAGCACCCTCGGCCAGAGATGTCCGGGAGATAGATGTTTATGTTTCTATGTCGGCCGGCCTTTACCTGTACGATGCAGAGAATCACAAGCTTTTACAGGTACACAATAAAGATATAAGGGCTCTTTGCGGTACCCAGGACTTTGTAGCCACTGCCCCGCTTAACCTTGTATATGTTGCTGATATGGCTAAACTCAGTAAAAAAGAGGGTGACGAAATAAAGGATTCAGATCTTCTGTCATCATATGCAAATACCGGTTTTATTGCCCAGAATGTCTACCTCTACTGCGCATCAGCTCATCTGGGCTGTGTGATAAGGGGTATGGTTCCCAAAGATAAACTGGCTCCGGAAATGAAACTGAGATCAAACCAGATAATTATCCTGTCGCAGACGATAGGAGTACCTGTTAAAGAATAGACTCATCCGGGACAGCTTTACCTGCCGGAAAGATCCTTTATCCTGATGTTTTTGAAGTTAACTACAGATCCGTGACCCAGGAATCCGATATGTCCGGTTTTATTCTTTAGTCCGGGATGATCATTATGATCCATGGTTCCCTTATCGCGGGGACCCGCAATATCTCCATCCAATATCACTATATCGTTTAGTGTGACTTTTATCTGTGTCCCCTTAACATAGACTTCCTGATAGTTCCACTCCCCTACCGGTTTCAGGTAGTCACGCTTTGCCGGTATTACACCATAGACGGAACCATGGTACTGATATGGCTGAAGATTTGCATAGACGGGTGCAGTATTGTCGATTATCTGCAGTTCCATGCCCACGTATGCAGCATCTCCTTCGAGTGGCGCCCTGATTCCGAGTCCGTTATTTGCGGCAGGTGTGAGCAGAAATTCAAAACGCAACACAAAATCAGAATACTCTTTCGCAGTGTAGAGGTTGCCTCCGCTCCCGTCTTCCGGTTTAATAACAATCATTCCGTCCTCTGCAACATACGATTGTTTGTTCCCTACCCAGTTATCCAGATTTCTGCCGTTGAAGAGAGATACAAATCCTTCAGATTTTTCTTCAGGAGTAAGATTATATTCTTCATCCTTAATTTCCCTGATGTATATATCCCTGAATGCCAGGTCAGTGCCATGAGCCTGCAATTCTATCGGCCCTTTAGGGAATATTGGGATTTTCCGGTCCCAGTAGTTCTCCATAATAACGTCATCCACAACCAGTTCACCATTCAACCACACAGAAACTCTTTCGCCTGTCATGAGTATTCTGAATGTATTCCATTCCCCTACCGGATTATCGGCTACTTTTAAAGGTTTTGAGGGATTTATCTGGTTATTGTACAGGCCACCTGATCCGACCTGGGCCCCGACATCAACACGTGATGTATCCCATATCTGGACCTGGGGTGTTCCCCTGAGGTAAATCCCGCTGTCTCCTTCCCTTGAGATCTTCCAGTCCACAAGCATCTCAAAGTCGCCATATTCCACAACAGAGCACAGGTTATCACCTTCGCCGTTAAACCATATTGACCCGTCTTTCACACTCCAGTTGGCAGGCACCCTTACATCAGCTTCGGCCTGGTTCCGTTCAAGCTCTGCTCTTCTCATTGCTGACCTGGTGATTGGATTTCCGACAAGACCCTGCCAGCCGGTAAGATCACTGCCATTGAACATCGGTTTGAATCCTTCATCGGGAAGCATAACGGCAAGGTACTTATTTACCATCTCCCTGTCATATTCGCTTTCCTGTCCGGTAAGTTCCGGCACTGCCCTGGTAAGTATCTCCCTGACCATTGTACCATACATACCTGTTTTTTCATCCACAGAGGGAAGTGCGATATACATTGCTGCTTTTGCGGCGGCAGCTGAAGTAGCCGGATCATCAATAAAATCAGAAATAAAAAACAACGACTGATAAGTCTTAAGTTTCCCGATCTCGGTTATAACAGCATTTTTACGCTCAGCGCTGATAGCAAAAGGCATCACCTTACGGAAAAGGAGTAACTTCTGATCATCAGTAAGAGGGGCTGATTTTATTTGCTTTATATATCCTTCAAAGGCAGGGCCCTCAAAAGTTTTGTTACCTGATGCACAAATCTCAAAAAGGGCTGATGATGCAGTGTAATCACGCCAGGAGGTAAGAGCATTGAAACAGATCTCCCTCATGGCCGGGTTGCCCGCCTCAAATTCTTTAAGAACAAGGGCAAGGGCTTCTCTCCCTCCGGTTTTTGCCAGGATGGGAATTATCTTTTCCCTGCCCAGCTTGTCGCCCATCGCTTTAAGTATCATATCTGACCGTCTTTCAGGATCGGCAATTGATCCTGCAGCCTTTGCCACTGCCGACTGAACTTCCGACACCAGCGAAGGATCTTCCGTAGCTGCAAGCAGCTCAATAAGCTCAGTCTGATTTTCATCTGAAGCAAGAGATGCCAGGGCTTTAAAGGCTGCACTCTTTACTTCCGGTTCATCTGATGAGGTAAAAGGAAGTACATCTTTAAAGAATTCATTACTTTTTGTCCAGGCCATCAGTTCAACAGAGCTTTTTCTTGCTGCTGCCGGTCCTTCCCTGAGTACCGGTCTAAGCAATGTAATCTTACCGGCGCCGGCCACACTCATAAGTGCTGTTTTCGCCGTCTCCTGGTCACCCTTATCACTGAATTCTGACATATAGACGATTAAAGCCGGTATGGCATTACTACCGCTTATTCTGGTCAAAGCGATCGCTGCTTCCTGACGGATCATAATTTCCTGATCTGATAATGAGGAGTTAACAAGGGGTAAAGCAAGTTCGTTCCTGAAATTTCCAAGCATGGTAATGATCTCAGGTTTTGCATAAGGTTCGGCTTTCGGATAGAAATCGATCCATCTCCTGATGATCTCATCCCCTGGTATCTCAAGAGAGGCCATAAAGGCTGCATTCCTGTATGTCTTGTCAGAATGACCTGCGGCCTTAAAAAGCTCCTTCATTGCATCAATGCCATGAAAACCCGTATAAATTTTTAAAGCTGAAATCTTATTCTGGATGGTAGTCTTGTCGTCACATTTTGAAATTATCAGCTTACAGATCCTGTCCATCGTTTTTATATCCCCGTTCTGTGCAACGTTACGGGCATAATTAAGCAAAGATGCTGTAGAACCCGTGTGTTCCCATCTGTAAAGGACATCTTTTGCAGCCTTCAGCAATACAGGATAGGCAAGCGGACTACCGCTCTGAGCAAGTGCGTTTAATGCTGATGCCCGTGTATTGACATTGATGTCGGCTGACCATATAATATACTCATTTACTGCCAGTTGTGATTTCATCACGGCAAGTGCATTCATCACAGCAGCTGCACAGGGTAAGGCACTATTTCGAAGGGACTCTGCAAGGGCCGTTTCTGCAGAGGGTCCTCCTATTGAAAGTATCGCAGCAAGGGCCGGTCCACAAATATCCTTATTCTGCAGATAGCCTTTCAGCGCCTCAACCGATTCGCTGCTGCCAGCTAACTGCAGCTGCTTGATAAAGAAATCCTTCACTCCGCTGTCGCTCTGTCCTACTGCATAGCTTATACATATCTTCTCCCACATGGCTTTTGCCAGCAGGTCAATGTTTGAAGAGAGGAATCTGGAAAGGCTTTCAACAGCAAAACGTGCATTTGTATCGTCGCCGGTACCAGCGGGAATTATCTTATCGCAAATCTGCCTTATTCCGGTTTCACCAAGGCCGATCATCCCGATCATAAGCTTTTCGGTGTTTTGATTATCGCTGGCAGGTAACTGCGCCAGAAGATCAGCGACTTTGGTCTCGACCGTTCTTATATCCTGCGAAAATATTTGCGCAGATATCAACAGGAGTGTTATACTTATTATTAAAATTTTATTGGCTTTCATATTCCTCGTTTTACACATTACTACCTGGGTCAGATTTTCCATGGGTCCCTCATCGGCGGGTTTATAAGTCGGTTGGCTCCTTCATCATCAACGAATTGTTGCTTCACAGGGTCATATTTAAGGTTTCGTCCGAGCCTGAGAGCAATGATCCCCAGGTTAACTACCGAACATGACCGGTGTCCGTTTGACTCGTTGAGAGCAAATTTCTTTCTTGTCACCACCGATTCTGAAAAGGAAGTAATCTGTGGTTCAGGATCAGGAAGTGAGTCAATAAGCTTTTGAATATCCCTGATGGAGGATCTGAATCCTTTATATATTTTCCCTTCAGGACCTTCGATATAAGCAGCATCCTTGTCGCGGTTTTCACCATCAAGGATTATCTGGCATCCGTCGTCGTAGGTAAATGTTATTCTGCGCCAGGAGCCCACTGCATCATAATGTTGCTGAGGGGCATCGATCTCTACCGACACAGGACCTGTATCATCTTTTCCGAGCATATACTGAACCGGATCGAGATAATGCTGACCCATATCGCCAAGCCCTCCTCCGTCGTAATCCCAGTATCCGCGAAACTTCGAATGTACCCTTTCGGGATTATATGGTTTATAGGGAGCAGGACCAAGCCACATATCGTAATCCAATTCAGGCGGAACAGGCATCGGAGTGAGATTATGCAATCCTGACCAATAGAATTTCCAGTCGTAGCCGGTGATACCGCTGACAGTCACTTTAAGTGGCCATCCAAGCACCCTGCTGTCTACCAGTTTCTTGAGAGGTTTTACAGTAGTCCCAAGTCCATAAAACTGATCCTGGAACCTGAACCATGTGTTAAGCCTGAACATCCTTCCATATCGCTGTACTGCCTCTACCACCCTGATTCCTTCACCAATAGTGCGTGTCATGGGCTTTTCGCACCATATATCCTTGCCAGCTTCAGCAGCCATCCTGGCCATAATTCCGTGCCAGTGAGGGGGCGTCGCAATATGTACAATGTCGATATCGGGACGTGCCAGCAGGTCGCGGAAATCGCTGTAACCCGAAACACCACCACCTGCCCTGGCTATTGCCTGTGCCATATGTGTTTTGTCGGCATCACATACGGCAAGCAACCGTGTACCCTCGTACGTGATGTGTCCCATTCCCATCCCTCCGGTTCCGATTATTCCTTTTGTAAGCTGATCACCCGGGGCTGTATATCCTCTTCCTCCAAGAACATGCCTCGGAACGATTGTGAAAGCAAGAATTGCAGCGGAACTCTTTTTAAGAAATTCGCGCCTACCCTGTTTAATCGTTTTCATCCGTATATAATTTATTTTTAGCTTCTAAACATTACACGACTCCGGACCGACAGCTGCTCAGATAATATGGCTTCCTCCCACATCGGCTCCGACAACTGATTTTTCGCCCATACAAAATCCGGATTATCAAAAACAAAACAGACTTTGAAAATATTCAATAATATCCATAATGCAAAATATAATTTGTCTTAAAGTGAACAGTGCAGAACGGTATGCCAATAAACTCTGTAAATTGTTCGCGATGGCAGATAATCTCTTGTTTTTTCGATAGCATAAGTGATTTTTTCGTCGTAATTTCGAATTATATATGATGTTTTAATCTTTCAAATAAAGACTTTCGTATATAAATGTATTACAATGTCTTAAAAACTTCAACAAATGTCTAAAGTAACGAAAGAAGATGCGCTTCTCTATCACAGCAGAGGCCGGCATGGGAAAGTAGAGGTGATACCTACAAAACCTTACAGCACTCAGTTTGACCTGAGTCTTGCCTATACACCGGGTGTAGCTTATCCATGCCTCGAGATCGAAAAGAATCCTGAGGATGTTTACAAATATACTGCCAAGGGAAATCTGGTTGCAGTGATCTCAAACGGCACTGCCGTGCTCGGTCTTGGAGATATAGGTGCGATGGCCGGGAAACCGGTGATGGAAGGCAAGGGATTACTGTTTAAAGTATTTGCTGATGTGGATGTTTTCGATATTGAAATTGATGAGAAAGATCCGGATAAACTTATTGAGATATGTGCCAGGATAGCACCTACCTTCGGAGGCATTAACCTTGAAGATATTAAAGCTCCGGAATGTTTTGAGGTTGAGCGCCGGCTTAAGGAGATGCTTGATATACCGGTTTTTCATGACGACCAGCATGGGACAGCAATCATTTCGGGAGCCGGACTTCTCAATTCGCTTGAGTTAACAGGGAAAAAAATTGAGGAGATAAAAATTGTCGTTTGTGGTGCCGGTGCTGCAGCTATTTCATGTTCAAGACTTTACATCTCGATGGGTGTAAAAAAGGAAAATATTGTGATGGCCGACAGCAAAGGAGTCATTAACAGAAAACGGACAGACCTGAACAAATACAAGCAGGAGTTTATTACTGACCGCGATCTGGACACACTTACAGAAGCTGCAGTAGGAGCAGACCTCTTTCTGGGCCTTTCGGCTGCCAACATGATGACAAAAGAGATGCTTGCCTCGATGGCAAAAGATCCCGTTGTGTTTGCAATGGCAAATCCTGTCCCGGAGATCTCATATGAGGATGCCATGTCGACCCGTGATGATCTTATTTTTGCCACGGGACGCTCGGATTACCCGAATCAGATAAATAATGTTCTGGGGTTTCCGTTTATTTTCAGGGGAGCTCTCGATGTAAGGGCTTCGACAATAAATGAAGAGATGAAACTTGCCGCATCAAAAGCACTGGCAGCCCTGGCCAAGGAACCTGTGCCCGACATCGTCTTAAAAGCTTATAATGTTGAGTCACTTAAATTCGGCAGGGATTATATAATACCAAAGCCCCTTGATCCAAGGCTGATCTCGTGTGTGGCCACATGTGTTGCCCGGGCCGCTATGGAGACCGGAGTGGCAAGGTATCCCATTACCGACTGGGATGCCTATAAAAGCAACCTTGACAAACGACTTGGAGATCATATAAAGAGGATAGCGGAGATATCAGGAATCTGATCCGCCGCCTCTTATTATGAAGAAACCCTGACTATCAGAATATCGTCTGTCTGATTTTATTATCAGTAACCCTGATGCCTATCTTTTTTTCGTACATCGATACAATCAGTTCGGATGTCTCAGATACTGTAAAAGACTTCCGGTTTAATGTGGCATCAAACAGGGAATCCATGTTCATCAATTTTTTATCGAGGAATGTCTGAATAAGGTTGTATCTCTTTTCATCGGTTTCAACAACATATTCCTCGGCATTTTCAATGCTCATCTCCTTCTTCTTTATCAGGTTTTCCACCCTCCAGTAAAAAGGTGCAACAAGCCGGATATGAAGTGCGTTTTTTATATCGCGGGCTATGGAGACCCCTCCCCTGCCGACAAGCACAATATAGCCCTCCTTGCAGATTGACAGAACTACATCCCTGATAGCTTTTTTTATCCTCAGATCACTGACAAATCCACCTGAAAATGCCATAATCATTTCAGAAAGGTTTGATAATTCTATACCCTTGTAGAAGTTTTCAACACGCTGAGTATCGGTGTTAAGTTCCTTAGCAATAGCATAAATAATATCCTTATCAATCCATTTCCATTTTTTTTCTCCGTACTTACGGTTCAGACTTTCAACCACACTTTCTGCTATCGGGCGGGCGTCACATCCTGTAAGCCTTGATATTGTAACAACAGGACCATCATCGGAAGGCGGCTGATTTAAAAGTGTCTGCCTGTACCGATCATCAAAATAATCAAAAAATTTTTCCATTTTACCATTTCCTTTTATTACTGTCAGACTTTTCTCCTTCATCAAATCATTAACACCTGAAGATTAACAGATTATCCCGTTTTCAAAACGGAAGGGGAGTCAAGCACTCTCCTGATCAATTTAGCTTCGTAATTACCGATATAAGATACAAAAAAATAATTAAAATTACTGGACTGCAGGGCAGAAAATTTCAATTCGTCACAAAAACAAATTGGCATTTCAACCGTTTAATTTTCATGAACGGCGCGATTTTTGCAGAGAAAAGAATAAAAAACATGCGCTTCAGGTATTTCATAACGTCAGTGCTGTTGTTAATCCTGTTAACTGCAGGATGCAAAAAGAGTCTCATCAGGGATGAAGGACAGGCAATGCTATTCCAGTACGATTATGTTAACAATGCCTGGGGAAGTCAGCATTACGGTTTCATAATCGATAAAGACGGTAATGTTCTTACCTATAATAATCCTGAAGAATGGAATTTCGCCGATAACGATCTTATCATTACCGGGGAACAGGTTTCTGAAAACCTCAATATGTGCTCATATTCCGGAACTAATGTTCCCGAAGAAGAACTCCGGAAATACGAAAAATATATCAAGTATCTGGCATTAAGTAAGATATCGGCTTTGCGAAATACAGGTGCAGATGCCGGTACTGCCAGTTTTATATGTTATGAGTACTCGGAGAATCCTGGGACCTACAAAGGCACAATTATAAAAATGGAAGGAGATTTCTCATGTGAAAACCTTAATTTTTATTCGAAAAAAATAGCCTCCTGGATGAAAGACATCCATAATAATCTCCCACGCGATTAATTATCCACTCCTTCATTGCATCAATCCGGGTCTGAATTAAGAGGAATCAAAGAATATTTTGGTTTTTTTTTCTGATTTTATTTTATCTTTACCTGAAGCATTAAAGATATCCCCTAATAACTTAAATCAAATACCATGGATACATCGTTCTTTTCGAAACCTGAGCTTATATGGTTTCTGATCGGATTTGTACTTTTTCTTCTGGAACTGGTACTTCCGGGATTTGTTATCTTCTTTTTTGGAGTCGGCGCCTGGATAACAGCACTCCTGTGCCTGGTGGCAAATCCCGGAATTAACCTGCAGGTAATTGTTTTTGCAGTCACTTCGGTACTGGCACTGGCAGCCCTGCGTAAAATGCTTCAACAAAGGTTCCTTTTCGCCCGGGATAACCTTTCTGAAAGTGTTGAAGATGAGTTTTCAGGTAAAGAGGCGGTTGCAGTTACCGACATAATTCCCGGGAAAAAGGGGAAAGTCGATTTCAAGGGTACCACCTGGAATGCTGAAGCTGATTCTGAAATTGCAGAGGGTCAAACTGTTATTATTAAGAATAAAGAAAATTTCAAACTTTTTGTCGAACCTAAAAAATAATTAAAAATGGCTAGTTCAACATTCATTCTTGTTGGTGTAATATTTCTTGCCTTTATCCTTATTGCATCAATGGTAAAAGTTGTTCCCCAGAGAACAGCTATAATCGTAGAACGGCTTGGAAAATACAGGGCTACCTTTACGGCAGGTTTCCAGGTCCTTATCCCGTTTATTGACAAAGTCAGATACAGACATACCCTGAAAGAGCAGGCAATAGATGTTCCGCCACAGGTATGTATAACACGTGACAACATTGCTGTTGAGGTTGACGGTATCCTCTATCTCCAGGTGCTCGATCCCCAGAAAGCTTCCTATGGAATAGACAACTACAGGTTTGCTTCAATACAGATAGCCCAGACGACAATGAGGAGCATTATCGGGAAACTTGAGCTGGACAGAACTTTTGAAGAGCGGGAGACTATCAATGTGTCGATTGTTGAGGCTGTTGACAAGGCAAGTGAACCCTGGGGTGTTAAAGTAACAAGGTATGAGGTCAAAAATATCTCTCCGCCTCAGAGCATCCGCGATGCAATGGAAAAACAGATGAGGGCCGAACGGGAAAAGAGAGCAACAATTGCTGAATCGGAGGGGGCAAAACAGGCAAAAATAAATGTTGCTGAAGGGGATAAGCAGGAGCTTATAAAAAAATCGGAAGGAGAAATGCAGAAACGGATAAATGAAGCTACCGGACGGGCTTCGGAGATTGAACAGGTAGCAATAGCAACAGCTAACGGGCTCAGAGCCATATCATCTGCCATATCTGAGGATAACGGGCTTAATGCTGTCAACCTGAGAATTGCTGAACAGTATCTTGGTGCTTTCAATAACCTGGCAAAACAGAATAACACACTTATTCTGCCGGCTAACCTGTCAGATATTGCAGGTATTGTTGCAACTGCCACATCAGTATTCAATGAAACCAGGGACAAGAAGAAATAAAATCAGTATCACAGATAAATCTGTATTACTGGCACAATAGAATTACAAACCGCAGGGTTCCGGTGATAAAGAGAACCTTGCGGTTTTCTTTTTTTTGTGAAATATTATTGTTGTATACCTTCTATGCGCGTAATATTTCAGAGGTTTTCATGTTCCGTCCTTTTGATTATCTCCTCCTGAAGGTCTTCCCCGAGATCGTTGAAATAATCACTGTATCCGGCAACTCTGACAATAAGATCGCGGTGCAGTTCAGGATGCCGGCGCGCATCCTTCAGTGTCTTTGCATCCACAACGTTGAACTGAATATGATGGCCGCCAAGGCTGAAATAACTTCGGATCAGAGCGGTCAGGCAATTATAACTCTCCTCATCACTGAAAAACCGCGGTGAGAATTTCTGGTTCAGGAGAGTCCCTCCTGTCCTCAGGTGATCGATCTTTGAAGCAGACCTTATCACTGCCGTCGGTCCTTCATGATCAACACCCTGTCCGGGGGAAATACCTTCCGACAAAGGCCGGCCGGCTTCTCTGCCGTCGGCAGTAGCTCCTGTGACACATCCGAAATAGACATGCGATGTAGTAGGCAGCATATTTATCCTGTGTACGCCTCCCCTGGTATTTGCTCTTCCGTTTACAGCATCATAGTAAATCTCAAAGACATCCACCGCCTGCTGATCAGCATAATCGTCATCGTTGCCGTATTTGGGAGTGTTGTAGATCAGATGATGCCTGACTTCCCCGAATCCCTTAAAATCGGCTTCCATGGCCATCGTCAGTTCGTCCCAGGTAAAAATCCGTTTGTCAAAGATATTATACCTTACAGAGGTAAGAATATCCGTTACAGTGCCAAGTCCAACTCCCTGAATGTAGGATGTATTATACCTGGCTCCTCCCGAGTTGTAGTCCTTCCCATTGGAAATACAATCATCAACGAGCAGGGAAAGGAAAGGAACAGGGAGCCATTCTGCAAAGGTTCTCTCAATAACATTGTTCCCGGCGATCTTTAACCCGGCGAAATACCTGACCTGAATTTTAAAGGCATCCAGCAGATCGTTGTAGGTATTGTAATCACCTGCGTAACCCGTTTTTGGTCCGGTCTGCTTATTTGTCCGTTTATCGAACCCGTTGCAGAGTGTAAGTTCCAGTATCTTTGTCAGGTTGAAGTACCCTGTAAGCCAGTAGGCTTCAGTACCGAAAGCACCCGACTCAACGCATCCCGAGGCACCTCCGTTACGGGCGTCAACAATGCTTTTACCCTGCCTTAAGAGTTCCTGAATAATGGCTTCAGAGCTGAAGCATGAAGGCTGGCCAAAGCCTGTCCTTATTATGTCAAGAGCTTTGTGAATAAAGCTGTCAGGGCTCTTTAGGCTTATCTGTATCATCGACCCGGGCTGAAGGATCCTCATCTCTTTGATCACATCGAGGAGTATATACGACATTTCGTTTACCGCATCAGATCCATCAGACTTTACACCGCCAAGATTTATAAGGCAGAAATCTGTGTATGTATTACTCTCACTCGCTGTGACTCCCATTTTTGGCGGGGAAGGGTGATTGTTGAATTTTATCCAGAAGCAGCCAAGAAGATCGTACAACTGATCCGGATTAAGGGAACCTGCCTCTTTTTCTTCCCTGTATACCCTGAACAGATGCTGGTCGAGCCTCCCGGGGTTAAATGAATCCCATGGATTCAGTTCAGTTATTACTCCTAGGTGAATAAACCAGTAATGCTGAAGCATCTCGTGCACTGTATCAGGTGCATATGCAGGAACTTTCCTGCATATTGAAGCCATTTTTAAAAGTTCTGCTTTCCTTCCCTCATTGTTTTCGGTATCTGCCATCTTTTCCAGTTCAACAGCATGACGACCGGCATACATTATTATTGCATCACAGGCAATGTCCATAGCCCTGAGCTCTTCAGACCTGTCGTGAGCATACTTGTCATTTTTGTAATCGAGACGGCAAACAGCTTCTCTAATCTCCTGCTTAAGCTTAAGAAACCCTGTACTGAACATTTTGTAGCCCGCCACAGTATGCCCCGGAGCCCTCTGTTCCTGAAATTCCGTAAAAACACCGGCGTCATAGGCATTAATCCATTCAGGAGTCATTAAGTTCATTATCCTTTCGCGATTGCTCCTGCCTTTCCAGTAAGGAATGATCTCATTTTTGTAGATATCAATTACCTCGTCGCCGACCCTGAAAAAGACTTTTTCCCTTGAGTTGAGAATTTCGAGGTCGTTCAGGGAGTGAATACAGATTTCAGGATAAGTAGGAGTCTCCTTAGGGGCAGGTCCTCTTTCGCCGACAATAAGTTCACCTTCATTTATACAGATCTTTTTGTTCTTCAGAAGATATTCAAAAGCTTTCGCTCTCAGAACAGGAGATGAAAGTCCGCGTGCCTCATCACTTTTATAAAAACTGGTTAACAGAAATGCCCTCTCGGCCGAGACCCGCTCAACGGCATTCAGACTCTGATCCCTCAGCTTTTTAACTCTTTCTGATATTATCATGGCTGACAATTATAAATTTTTACCTGATGAATGTCTCATCTTTATGTATCTCAACCTGTTTTCTTATGACAAAATAACTTTAAAATAGATTATCCTCCGATCTTTACACTTACTCCCAGATCTGAAAAATATTCCTTCAGCCCGGCCATTCTCTCTTTTGAGGGTTGCCTGGTGTCATTCATCCTGTAAGGAATATTAAAGCGAGAATATTTTGACAATCCGGTTCTATGATATGGAAGCAGATTTATGCCTGACAGATTATCGCTCCTGATTCCTGATATAAACTGTTTCAATCTCGCAAGATGTTCGGGATCATCGTTTTTATCAGGGATAACAGGGATTCTGAGCAAAACCTTTTTACCCGATTCAATGACAATTTTCAGGTTGTCGATGATCCCGGTATTTGATACTCCTGTAAATTCAATATGTTTCTGATCGTCGAGGTGTTTTATATCATACAGGAACAAATCGGTAAATGGAATTATTTTCATTAAATATTCTGAAGGGGTATAACCTGATGTATCAACGGCAGTATGAAATCCGCCGGTTTTACAGGCACGAAGGATCTCTTCAAGGAAACCGTGCTGCATCAGAGGCTCTCCTCCCGAAAATGTAACTCCCCCTTGTGAATGCTGAAAAAAGACTCTTTCTCTTTCAAGAATTGTCAGTACCTCACCAACTGAATAATATTTTCCTGCCTCTTCGACGACACGGAATACTTTATCTCCTACTTTTCTGTTATTAACAACAGATTCCTGCACCGGAGAGATCCCCTCAGGATTGTGACACCACCAGCAAGCCAGTGGGCATCCTTTTAAAAAAAAGGTAACCCTGATGCCGGGACCGTCATGGACAGAATATCGTTTAACATTGAAAATAAGACCTTTCACCAGCAATTGATTTTATTTAAATGGTCTGAAAGTTATGAGAAGATGGATTTGCATCCGGTGCACAGGCCAGGGAGGCCTTATCTGACACCATAGAACATCAGGCAGTGATACAGACGGCGGCCAAGCCGTTGCATCATGAACCTGTATTTCATCCTTAAGATCATTTTTTAAATAATGCTGCAAGTTAAAAAAAATATCTAATTTAGTGTAACACTGTAATGCCTGAAAATGACTCCCATTCAATGAACTCAACCACCAGGCGCCGGACTACTGACATGAACCGTGTGGTTCTTGCTTCATTGTTTCTATTTACTTTTATCGGACTAAACTGTCAGACGGCCGGACGCTTCACGGTAAGCGGCTTTGTCAAAGAAGCAGGCAGCGGGGAATCACTGATTGGAGTTAATATCTATCTCCCAGGCCGGCAAACCGGCACAGTAACCAACACTTACGGTTTTTACTCAATTACTCTTCCTGAATCAGACTCCCTGGAGATAGTCTTTTCATACGTCGGTTACAATCATGAGATTAAAAAAATCAGTTTCAGGCAAAATACAGAGATGAACATTGACCTCAGATCCAACATCATACTTGACGAGGTGACTATAACGTCGGACCGTGCAGAACGACAGAGCGAATCGGTAAAGATGAGCACGGTAAAGCTTCAGGTAGCCCAGATAAAGAGTGTTCCATCGTTGCTTGGAGAGAAGGACGTTCTTAAGGTAATCCAACTCATGCCGGGTGTTCAGAAAGGTACCGAAGGGACAAGCGGCATTTACGTCAGAGGAGGGGGCCCCGACCAGAACCTTATCATTCTCGATGACGCCATTGTATATAATGCAAGCCATCTGTTCGGTTTCTTTTCCCTCTTCAACGGCGATGCACTTAAAAGCGTGGAGATGACAAAAGGAGGCTTTCCCGCCAGGTTCGGGGGACGCCTTTCGTCTGTGCTGGAAATGAATATGAAAGAAGGAAACAGGGAAGAGTGGCACGGGGAGGGAGGAATAGGCCTTATATCATCCAGGATGACTGTTGAAGGTCCATTGAAGAAAAACAAATCTTCACTTCTTCTTTCCGGCCGAAGGACATATGCTGACCTTATTCTGAGGCCTGTTCTGAAAATAATGGACGAAGAGAATACAGGATACTATTTTTATGATTTCAATGCAAAAGTAAATTACGACTTCGGACGAAAGAACAAACTTTACCTGAGCGGGTATTTCGGAAAAGATAAATTCTATCTTAAGTATAAATCAAGCGGGTACAGCGAGAATGTGGGATTCCTGTGGGGAAATTCAACAGCCACTATGAGGTGGAATCATCTTTTTACAAACAAGCTTTTCTCGAACACTTCACTGGTATTCAGCAATTATACATTCGGTATCTATGATGAATATAAAGTGCTCTCCGAAAACAAAGACTTCTATGCAGAATATTTTTCCGGAATAAGGGATTTTACTGTTAAATATGATTTAGATTTTTTACCTGGTCCCCGGCACTGGATAAAGGCAGGCATCATAAGCATCTTTCACAGGTTTAATCCACATGCCTATATAGAAGATGATGTACCGAATGAGGTCCATAGAAGGAATACCAGTTATATCAACGGGACCGAGGCCGGAATATATGCAGAAGATACATGGCAGCCTGTGCAATCGCTTAAAATCAATGCCGGAGTACGGTACAGCTATTTTATTGCGGAGACAAGGCGATATAGTTATCCTGAACCCCGCCTCTCTGTGGCATGGAGGATAAAGAATGATTTTGCTATTAAAGGTTCGTATGCTTCAATGAATCAGTATATTCATATGCTTTCCAATACAGGGATGAGCCTGCCGACCGATTTGTGGGTCCCTGCCACCGACAGGGTCAGGCCTCAGAGATCAAACCAGATTGCAGTGGGAATTGCCAAAGACATGGACAAACACGACCTGGCATTTACCGTCGAAGGGTATTATAAAACGATGGATAACGTAATAGGGTATAAAGAAGGCGCCTCATTCATGGACCTGAATGAACCATCGGATGTCACCTCTCCCGACTGGGAAGATAATGTAACATCCGGACACTCATGGTCATACGGGATCGAATTCCTGATTCAGAAAAAAGCCGGACGGCTTAACGGATGGATAGGTTACACCCTCTCGTGGACACAGATGCAGTTTGATTCACTCAATTTCGGAAGGAGTTTCTATGCCCGTTACGACAGGAGGCACGATATTTCGGTTGTTGCATCTTATAAAATTAATGACAGGATCAACCTGTCGGGTACCTGGGTGTATGGAACAGGAAACGCAGTCACCATACCATTGTCGGAATACTGGGTTTTACCTCATGATTATACGGGAATCGATAATATTTACTATCAGGAAAACAGCAATTATTCAGGTATTCTGAACTATGAGTCGGTGGTTGACGAATTCGGCGAAAAGAACGGTTTCAGGATGAAGGCTTACCACAGGCTTGATATCGGTATCCAGTTCCATAAGGAAAAAAAGTGGGGAGAAAGAATATGGGAAATATCAGTCTATAATATCTATAGCAGACTAAACCCATTCTTTTATTACAACGATTATATAATCAGGAACGGTAAAATTGAAGGTATACTCAAACAGGTAAGTCTCTTTCCTATAGTGCCTTCATTTACGTATTCCTTTAAATTTTAGTTTTATTGAAATGAAAAATACTCTGTTGAAGGTTTTAAGTCTCTTCCTCGCTTTTTCGACAGGATGTGAAAAAGAGGTGAAGAATGTCAGGCTGCCTCAATTTCAGCAAAAACTTGTCATCACGTCCTTCCTCTCTCCTGCCGACACTGTTACAACTATATATGTAACTTCCAACAAAAGCATATATGGCGAGATTGATCAGCAGGTGACGACCGGCAATCTCAGCGGAACCATAAGTGACGGGGAAAAAGAGATAGGTCTGACACAGGCAGAAGGTGGCCTTGAATTCAGAAACGAGGATTTGCCTGTTGTGGAAGGCAAAACGTACAAAATCACTGTCAATAGTGATAAAGGTTTTTCAGCTGAAGCCTCATGTACTGTGCCGGTGAAAAGGAACCTGAATATTGAGGCAGACACAACAATGATAACAGAGGATAATCCGGGTTATGGCAAAAATTATTATGTCTCCTCAAAAATCTATCTGACTGATCCCCCCGGAGAGGATAATTTCTACAGATTTATCTGCAAAGAGCTTATCTATGACATGGGGTATTACTATTATCCTGAAAAATTAAGGTTAATCGGACCGGAAGAAGAACTTTTTTCCGATGAAGGAAGGAAAGGCGAAAAGATCCTGGTAAATACAATTATTGCTTCCGACTCGCCTAAAAGTGATTCTACATTCCTGGTCTTCTATATTCTTCACACCGATAAGCCATATTACCTGTTTCACAGGTCGCTGGAAAATTATTCAGGCGGAGATAATCCATTTTCCGAAATATCCCCGGTATATTCCAACGTTACGGGAGGATTGGGTATTGTAGCCGCTTTTACGGTTGATTCTCTGGTACTGAGGTTAAACTGACACTCCTGCTGATCGATATCTCAATCTAAATAACTGAATATCTTGTTTATAGAAAACTTTAGTAAATGATTAACATAACATTAACATAAAACAGTGCAACATTCGCTTTAACTTTGCGTCTATACAATAAATATCAAATATTTTTTTCTTTGGCCGTCCGGCCACTCTACGATCAGGTTTAGGTTAATAAAGGAAAGATGACTCCCAGTTATCTTTCCTTTAATTTTTTAATTTCTGATTTTAATCATAAGGAATTAAGAATAACAGGATACTTTTGTGTGAATATTGTTTTTCCCGAAAATTATGAAGAAGAAGATCCGGTTCAGTCTGGTCTATCGCGACATGTGGCAATCGTCAGGCAAATATCAGCCCGGAGTTGACCAGCTTTCAATGGTTGCTCCGCACATTATTGAAATGGGCTGTTTTGACAGGATAGAGACCAATGGGGGTGCTTTTGAGCAGGTGCAACTTCTTTGCGGGGAAAATCCCAATACAGCGGTGCGTGAATGGACCAGACCTTTCAATAATGCAGGGATCGAGACCCATATGCTTGAACGGGCCCTGAACGGAATCAGGATGTACCCTGTACCTGCCGATATCCGCAGGCTTATGTTCAGAGTTAAGAAAGCCCAGGGTGTAAATATATCAAGATCTTTTTGCGGTCTCAATGATCACCGTAACCTCGAATTGTCAATAAGGTATGCAAAAGAGGCAGGAATGATATCACAGGCTGCCCTTTCAATAACATATTCCCCGGTTCATACCGTAGAATATTATATGGAGGTTGTTCGCCATATGGTGGATTATGGTGCCGATGAGATATGCCTGAAGGATATGGCAGGCGTTGGCAGACCGGCGATGCTTGGTGAACTGGTGAAAAAAATCAGGAACAGATATCCCGGGATCAAAATCCAGTATCACGGGCATTCAGGTCCAGGTATGTCGGTGGCCTCAATGCTTGAAGTAGCCCGTGCCGGAGCTGATTACCTCGATGTTGCAATGGAACCACTCAGCTGGGGAATGGTTCATCCCGACGTACTTGCAATTCATGCTATCCTGAAGGATGCAGGATTCGATGTTCCGGAAATAAACATGGATGCCTATATGAAAGTGCGGTCCCTCACCCAGTCGTTCATCGATGACTTCCTTGGCTATTTTATAGATCCCCGGAACAAACAGGTTTCTTCTCTTCTGATTAACAGCGGATTGCCAGGAGGCATGATGGGTAGCCTGATGGCTGATCTTAAAGGAGTTCATCATGGGATTAATACTTCGCTGAAAAGCAAAGGCAAACCTGAGCTTACAGAAGATGAACTTATTGTACGACTTTTCAATGAGGTTGAATATATATGGCCAATACTGGGATATCCACCTCTTGTTACACCATTCAGCCAGTATGTCAAGAATGTTGCCCTGATGAATATTATTCAGCTGACAAGCGAACGTGAACGCTTTGCCATGATAGACAGTAACACCTGGGATATGATACTCGGCAAGGCAGGCAGGCTCCCCGGCAGACTGGGAGAAGAGATCACCGGACTCGCCGTAAAACTTGGCAAAGAGTTTTACACTGGAGTTCCTCAGGATGCATATCCTGATGAACTGCCCCGGTTCAGGGAAGAGATGCAGAAGAATGGCTGGCCCGTGGGCCCGGATGAAGAAGAACTGTTTGAGTTTGCAATTCACGAACGACAATACAGGGATTATAAGAGCGGTGCGGCAAAATCGAGATTTGAAAATGAACTGCTTAAAATAAAAGAGACAACCAGTTCAAATCCGGTATCAGCGACGCCTGCAACAGGCATGAAGCAGGAAGGTGCGGTTAAAGAAGAAAGGAAGACCGATCCCTCAGTTAAACTGATCACTTCCCCCGCCAAAGGGAAGATATATTACAATCTCTTTGGCGAACTAACCGAACCTTCAAAACCAGGCGATCCGGTTGATGCCGGGGAGCGGATCTGCTATATACAGACGAACTCGTACATTGATGAGATTGTGTCGGTTTATGAAGGTGAGATTGAGGAGGTGGTTGTGCATCAGGGTGCAAATGTAAATAAAGGTGATATTCTGTTCAAAATAAGGGAACTGAAGCAAAAAAAGGGAAATAAAAAGCCATAGATCGGGGCAGTTTTGCCTTATAATGGAATAAAGGAACGTAAGTTATCATTGAATTGATTTCTTATCTTTATGATCTTTAATCCCCCGGCTGAAAAATGATGAAGAGCTGCAGATTATTTATAATCTTTTTTTTATTGTTCATTTTTGCTTCAGATTGTCTGGCAAAAGAGAAGGTTCCCGGGGCTGTCAGGGGAACAATTGACCTGAGGAACCTTAAGGGTGAAAAAAGGTTTATTGTCAGGCTTAATGGAGAGTGGGGTTTCTATTGGAACAGTTTGCTCCGTCCATACGATTTTGAATCTCACAGCAACCTGATCCCCGATTATTACGGCAAGGTTCCCTCTTACTGGACCGACTACCCTGAAGACGAAATAAAAACTACCAACCACGGATTTGCTACTTACAGATTAACCATCCTGCTTCCTGAAGGCTTCAGGGAATCGCTGGCTTTTGACATGCCGGTCTTCGACTCTTCCTATGATTTGTATATCAACGGGGCCTATTACGGAGGAAACGGAATACCCGGCAGATCAGAATCCGAAACGGAACCAGGGTACCGGCGTAACTTTTTCAGATTCGACCCTCAATCTGATACTCTCGACATTATTATCAATGTATCAAATTTTAGTCACCGCCGCGGCGGTTTCTGGCTTCCGGTCAAAATGGGTACTTTTTCCGTTGTTCAGAAACGAACAGCTGCAAGCTGGGCTGGCGACTGGGCGTCAATAAGCCTCCTGCTCGGATTTTCGATGTTCTTTATGTTCTTCTTTATTTTATACCCTAAAGACCGCCTTACCGGTTTTTTCAGTATTGCCACTACCGGGCTGGCACTGAGACCCCTGTTTACCTCAAATTTCCTTATTCTGGATATTATTGATCTTGACTGGAACTGGATAGTCAGATTTGAATATATTGGCCTGTATGTCATTCTTATCGGGTGGATCTGGTTTGCATCCATTCTTTACCCGTCGCGCTTCATTAAGATAATCTCAGTGATCTTCACAGTGATCTTTTTACTTGCCCTGGTCCTTACTCTGTTCCTGCCGGTAAAAATATTCAGTAATACAACTTATCTTTTCTACCCCTCGCTGCTTATCCTCCTGGGATATGTTATCATTAAAAGCATTGCGGGAGTCTTCAGAAAAAACATGGTCGATATCTTTTATTTGTCTGCATTTATACTGCTCCTGGGAAGTGCTCTGCACGATATACTGGTATCATTGGGCCGGTCACAAAGCTCCGTCGGCTACATTATGACCGTTGTGGTTGTCATTTTTGTTTTTATTCAGGCTTCCCTTCTTCTCTATAAATGGGTGAAATCATTTTCGGAAAAGGAGAGGCTTCACCTGGAGCTGGAATATCTAAACCGTAACCTTGAAAACCTTGTTAATGAAAGGACACAGGAACTTAAAAAAAGGTCTGAAGAGATTGAAATGCAAAACAGCAGAATTGCCAGACAGAACAAACAGATGTCAGAGACTATCAATCTCAAAAACAAGATCTTTTCGGTTATTGCACATGACCTCAGAAGTCCGGTTGTCAATATACTGTATATGCTTAACCTGCTGAAAGAGGAAGAATACAAAGCTAAATATGATGAGTTTGCCAATTCCAGCATTCAGTATGCCCAGCAGGTAATTAACCTTCTGGAAAATATGCTGGTGTGGGGACGGGGACAGCAGGACAAAATAAAATATTCGCCCGAAAAACACAACCTGGCTGATATAATTCTCACAAATCTCAGCATTTTCAAGGAGACAGCCGATAAAAAGGAGATATCAGTCAATTTCACCCAGATGGGTAATTCGATGGCTTTTGTTGACAAGGACCTGCTTGATATTATTATAAGGAATCTTCTGTCGAATGCCGTAAAATACACACCACGGGGAGGCAGGATCAGCATTCTGCTTAAAGACAGGTCATACACCGGAGAAGGGCTTTTACTGAAGGTTTGTGATAACGGGATCGGGATGCCGGAAGAAAAGCAGGAGGATCTTTTTACCTCAAAAGAGGTAGAGAGTACTCCGGGAACTGAGAATGAAAGAGGAACAGGACTGGGATTAAAGCTGTGCAATGAGCTTATTAAGCTGAATGGAGGGACCCTCTCAATCGAAAGCAAGGAAGGTGAAGGAGCCTGTTTTTCAATAATATTTCCTTTTAATAATAATGTTACGGAAGGGAGACCGGCATCATCTCAATCCTTTATATAACGGGCAAGACCCTTCTTGTCAGTTAACCTGATATTTTTCCCTTTTGCAGTGATGTACCCCTCCTCCCCGAGTTCCTTAATAGCCCTGGCAATAGATTCACGCGCAACACCAAAAAACTCGCCGAGCTCATTCTGAGTCATATCCATTACAACGGAGTCTTTGTCATTCCCTGCCCTCTGGAGTAAATAGTGTGAAAGCTTTCCCTTTATTGTCTTGAAACTCAGAAATTTAATCTTCTCTGAAAGGAACTGCGACCGGTTTGATATCATATTCAGGAAATTAAGAAGTATCCTGTCGTCTTTCATAAGCAGCCTCAGGAATTCGTTCTTTCCGATAATCAAAATCTCTGTATCCGCCATGCAAATTATGTTAACCGGAAATTTGTTCCTGCTTCCAAAGAGAAACGCTGATGCAAGAGCGCCAGGGGCAGGTATATCTTCTATCTTGATAACCCTGCCTGCAAAATCGACCATTTCTCCTTTAACCATACCTTCGGTTACAAACATTAATGAGGTTACAACCTCTCCTGCCTGGGCTATCATTGTTCCGGAACGGTATTTCTTTGTTCTGAAGGGGATATCCGAAAGCAACTGATCTGCTTCTTCGGATATAACTCCTTTAAATAAAGGAGATTGTACTAAAACTGAATAATCCATTTTTTTATTTTAAATATATACGGATTTTGTAACATATGTTACAATTTTCCTTTGTCTCTTTTTACAATTTTGTACTGCGGATAAATAAAAGCAGACGAAAATGAAAAGAGAGATAATTAAAATAGATGAAGAATTATGCAATGGTTGCGGGGAATGTGTCCCCGGATGCCACGAAGGGGCACTTAAGGTAGTTAACGGAAAGGCAAAACTGGTCAGTGAAGTCTTATGCGACGGGCTAGGTGCATGCATCGGACATTGCCCCATGGGAGCCATTACAATAGAGACAAGGGAATCAGAAGCCTTTGACGAAAAGATGGTACCCGTTTTTAAAATGCAGCAGCCAGTTCACCCTCAGCAGAATATTCATCAGAGCCATGCGGGAGGCGGTTGTCCCGGCTCCAGAGAAAGAGTGATAGAGCGGCCCTCTGCAGCCGGGAGCGTGACCGGCAGCCTGCAGTCGGAACTGCGCCAGTGGCCGGTACAGATGCACCTCATTAATCCCGCAGCTCCCTATTTCCAGAGATCAGATTTGCTGCTAGCAGCTGATTGCGTTGCATACAGCACCGGAGGCTTTCATAACAGATACCTTAAAGGAAAATCACTGGCGATTGCCTGCCCTAAACTGGATCATAATACCGAATCATATGTCGAAAAGCTGATCACCCTTATCGACACTGCAAGGGTTAACACGATCACAGTAATGGTAATGGAAGTGCCTTGCTGCGGAGGTCTTATGAATATGGTCAGGTCGGCACTTTCCAGGGCTTCAGTAAAAGTACCGGTAAAACAGATTATGATCAGTCTTTCAGGTGATGTACTGAGTGAGGAATGGCTATAAGCCACTTCACCCGGTTATAAAAATTACATCTGTCCGTGTTTGTAATTATGGTCAGAAATGCAGGTTTAGTGATATTCATCATGATATAATTTTTATTTTAATGGTCTGATGTAACCTACATGTCTGATTATTACATACATAAGTGTTTTTGTTTGCAGTACTTGTGGGTTTCATCACTTAATTGTCAGCTTTTACAACTTCTGAAAAAAATCAGTTATATTTGAGCAGATCGTAGAATTTGTTACACTATTTTGATTTAATGTTTCTAATCAAATAACTGTTTATGGCAGGCAAATCAACAGATATCAGTTCTGATGAAATGACCCTTTTTCTTGGCCTCGACATAGGATCAGTATCACTGAATACGGTTTTAATGGATAAGGAATTTAACATCCTTGAGGATTATTATGATTATGTTCATGGTAAGCCTTTTAATGTTCTTAAAGACAGGCTCACAGCTGTTCTGGGTAAAAACAGGTCAGGTACGGTAAAAGGGATTGCCCTGACAGGAACAGGTGGAAAGCTGGCCTCAGATCTTATTGGCGGAGTTTTTGTAAATGAGATCATTGCTCAGGCCACCTCATCTGGTACACTTTATCCTGAAGTAAAAACCGTTATTGAAATCGGTGGCGAAGATTCAAAGCTCATAATACTTGAAAAGGATCCGTCAAACGGGCATTCAAGACTTGTCGATTTTGAGATGAACAGTATCTGTGCGGCGGGGACCGGATCATTCCTGGATCAGCAGGCAAGGAGAATAGGTGTCCCCATTGTTAAGGAGTTTGGTGAGATGTCGCTGAGATCCACCGATCCGCCAAGAATAGCAGGAAGGTGCAGTGTTTTCGCGAAGAGCGATATGATCCATCATCAGCAGATTGCCACTCCGCTGCACGATATTGTTGCTGGCTTGTGTTTTGCACTCGCCCGTAATTTCAGGAGTAATGTGGCAAGGAGCAAAGAGATCAGAAAACCCGTTATTTTTTCAGGAGGCGTTGCTGCCAATACAGGTATGGTAAGAGCTTTCAAAGAGATCCTTGAGCTTGGTGACGGGGAGCTTATTATTCCCGAGCATCATGCCTCTATGGGAGCAATTGGTGCTGTTATGTATGCGTATGCCAATAAGCTGGATATGAATCACGTCGGAGAACTGGAAAAACTTAAAAGGTATCTTGCCGATGATTCAACCTCTTTTACCGCTCTTCCCCGGTTAAAAGAATCGTTAGCAAAGTATAATAAAGAGGTTCTTTTTGTAAAAAACGGAAAAGAGAAGGTTCCCGTCTATCTTGGTCTTGATATCGGGTCGCTTAGTACAAATGTTGTGCTTATAGATGCACAACACAGAGTGGTGGCACGAAGATATCTTCCGACTGCAGGTCAGCCCCTTGAAGCCATACGTAAAGGGCTTACAGAGATTTATGATGAAGTGGGTGAAGATGTGGAAGTTATTGGTGCCGGGACAACAGGGTCAGGACGTTACCTGACCGGAGATTTCATAGGGGCCGATACTATCCGTAATGAAATAACTGCCCAGGCCACTGCTGCAATCGACTACGATCCCACGGTTGACACAATATTTGAGATCGGCGGTCAGGATTCAAAGTATATAAGTATTGAAAACGGGGTGGTTGTCGACTTCGAGATGAACAAGGTATGCGCCGCAGGAACCGGTTCATTTCTTGAAGAACAGGCCGAGAAACTCAATATTAATATTGTCGGTGAATTCGGGTCCATGGCCCTTAACGCGGAGTGCCCTGTAAAACTTGGCGACCGTTGCACGGTATTCATGGAGTCAGATCTTAACTCATTTATGCAAAAAGGTGCCAGAAATGACAATCTCGTCGGGGGACTGGCCTATTCAATAGTGTACAATTACCTTCAGAAAGTTGTCGCCGATCGCCGGATTGGAAATAAAATATTTTTCCAGGGTGGTGTTACTAACAATAAATCGGTAGTTGCAGCTTTTGAGCAGGTGCTTGGTAAGAAGATAATAATTCCTCCCCATTTTGATGTTACTGGTGCCATAGGTGCGGCCATCCTGGCTCAGAGATCAATGGTCGCGGGAAGTAAATCAACATTTAAGGGATTCGGAATACGCAATGTATCATATAATATCAGCCGGTTTGTATGTCAGAGCTGTACCAATCATTGCGAAATAAGGCGTGTAAAAATAGACGGTGAGAAGAAATCACTTTTCTACGGGGGAAGGTGCGAAAAATATGAAACGGACGGAAGGAAGAAAAACACGGATCATATACCAAATCTATTTAAAGCCCGGACAGAGATGCTAATGGAGGGCTACCAGGAACCCCGGGAGTGGAAAAATATCTCAATAGGAATTCCAAGAGCCCTGATGGTCTTCTACCAGCAATTCCCTTTCTGGAGAACATTCTTTGAACAGCTTGGATTTTCGGTGGTTCTCTCAAGAGAATCGGATAAATCGCTTGTTGCCAGCTCAATTGAAACAATTACGACCGAAATATGTCTGCCTGTCGAAATGATGCATGGGCATGTAATCGATCTGATCGAAAAGGAGGTGGATTATATCTTCCTTCCTTTCATCGTGAACGGGAAATTCCGTGAGGGGAACAAGACATTCAACTGTAACTGCCCATGGATCCAGACCTACCCTTTCATGGTAAGAGCGGCCCTGAAGGGAAAGGTAGACGAATCGAAGTTATTGATGCCTACCCTTCACTTCAGGTTCTTTGAAAGAGCTCTTGTAAAGGAGATGTCGGTCTATTTCAGCGAAAAGTTCGGGATAAGCAGGGAGGATATAAAGAGGGCAGTTTATAATGCCGATAAGGTTCAGATCGAGTTTGAAAAACGTCTTATCGGTTACGGGAAGGAGGTCCTTGCCAGGATCCCCGAAAACTGCCGGCCTGTTGTGGTACTGGCAAGGCCATATAACGGTACCGATCCTCATCTGAACCTTGATCTTGTTGAGAAGCTGATAACCCAGAATGTAATGCCCATACCTCTTGACATGCTTGACCTTACTCCTTACAATATCTTCTCAAACTACAGGAACATGTACTGGCCAAACGGACAGAAGATCATTGCAGCGGCCCAGCATGTGGCAAAAACTGACGGACTTTACGCAGTGTATATGAGTAACTTCAGGTGCGGACCTGATTCGTTTATCTGGCATTACGTCACCGAAGAGCTTAAAGGGAAGCCTTTCCTTCATCTTGAGGTGGATGAACACTCTGCTGACGCCGGAATGGTTACCAGGATAGAAGCTTTCCTCGATAGTCTAAGAGGTTCCGAACAGAATGAAAAGAAAGAGGTGACAATCTTCAGACCCCGGCCCAGTCCCTCCTCCCCTCCCAAAGAGAGAGTTCTCTATTTCCCCTATATGAATGATGGTGCTTATATGGTTGCAGCTGCTGCCCGAAGCGTCGGAGTACCATCCGAAGTACTACCCAGACAGACAAATGAAGATATGGCTTTAGGCAGAAAGTACACTTCATCAAAAGAGTGCTTCCCGATGATATGCACTACAGGCAGCTTCCTGAAAAAACTGATGGAACCCGGTGCAGATCCTTCAAAAATGAGCTTTTTCATGCCCGATCACAACGGACCATGCCGGTTTGGCCAGTATAATCAGTTCCACCGGATACTATTTGACCGGCTGGGATTTAAGGAAGCTGAACTAATAACACCATCAAACGATACATCTTATCAGGATATTGCGGGAGAACACGGGCAGAAATTCAGGATCAATGCCTGGAAAGGCTTTATCGCAGCCGATTTTTTAAGGAAAATTCACCGCGAGACAAGACCCTACGAAATCTTTAAAGGCGAGACCGACAGACTATATGACGATTCAATAAAAAGACTTGAGCGCTGTATTGAGAGTGGTGCCAGAGGCCTTCGCAAAGATCTTGAAAGTATCATGGCCGACTTCTTAACCATAAAGGTCGATAAATCGCAACGGAAACCTGTTGTATCAATAATCGGGGAAATATTCATGCGCGATAACGCATTCTGTAACGGGAATCTTTCCAACCGGCTTGAAGACCTGGGGGTAGAGGTACTGGTCGCCCCATTCTCAGAATGGATATATTATTCCACTCACAGGTTCACCCGCGACAGCCGCTGGAAAAATGATAAAAAGGGAGTCATCAAATCGAAAATTCAGGGAATAGGCCAGAATTTCATCGCTGAGACGTTGCTGAAGAATATTAAAAAATTCACCGACCACGAAAAAGATGTTTCACTTCACGACATGCTTAAATTATGCAACACTTATGTAAGTGAATTTTACGATGGAGATCCGCCTATAGCAATGGGGACGTCTGTCGCCCTGACTGAAAGAGGTATTTCGGGCATTGCCGCCATACTGCCTTTCACATGTATGCCCGGAACACTTATTGCCTCAGTAAGCGATTCGTTCCGCAAAGATCACAATAACATTCCGTTCATTAATATTGCATATGACGGGCAGGACTCAGTTTCACTTGATACGAGGCTGCAGGCTTTTGTGTTCCAGGTAAAGGAATTTCAGGTATTATCAGGTCTTGTTAAAGCAGGGTGAAAGGCAATATCCGGGGAATCAGCGTTCTGTACTCTTCTCCGGGGAATCATGATCTCCGGTTCCGAAACCTAATTTCCCGAGCTTATGAAGGATACCTGATTTTCCATCAGTGAGAGCTACTGTAAAAGCGGGGAATTCCCTTCTTACGGGATAATCCCCCCTTAGCTTCTCAAATGCCGGAGGATTAAATCTTAGCTTCGCATCATCTTCAATAATATGGTAAGTATGAAATACTGCTTTTCTCAGGATGTCATCATCAGATTTTCCATCAGTATTGATTCTGATCACCGGCTCAGAGGGAAGAGGTACCTCTGATGGGTACCAGTCATTTAGCGGAAGACCGAAAAACTTACTTAAAGCCCTGACTGACATTGCCGTGCCTTTAACCTTCCCATCAGTGGAATATCCTGCAATATGAGGAGTAGCAAGAAAGGCCATTGCCATCAGATGCAAATCAATATCCGGTTCATTTTCCCAGACGTCCAACACTACCCCTGCAAGTTTTTCAGTATACAGAGCATCCTTCACGGCTTCAGTCTTAACAACTTCACCCCTTGAGGCATTGATTAGCCAGGTTCCTTTTTTTATTTTGCCAAAGACTTCATTATCAAACATATGAAAGGTCTTATCCTCTCCTTCCATATTAAGCGGGACATGCAGGGTAATTATATCTGAATTCTCAAGCAGGTACTCTATTGATGAGAACTTACTGCTTTTTTCTTTTCTTTCGCGCGGAGGATCATTCAGAATCAGATTCATACCTATCGTCTTCGCGAATTTTTCAACTCCTGAACCGGCATTACCCACGCCTATTATCCCCAGAGTTTTATCTTTCAGCCTGAAGTCCGATTCGCCGGATATCCGAAGAAGAGCCGAGGCAATATACTGCTGCACCGACGACGCGTTACATCCCGGGGCATTGGTCCAGGTAATTTTGTGATCGCTGCAGTAATCCGCGTCTATATGATCAAATCCGATTGTTGCCGTTGCAATGAACTTAACGTTTGTATCATGCAGAAGTGCAGAGTTGCATTTGGTTCTTGTACGTATGATAAGAGCGTCAACATCTTCAACAATACTCCTGGTTATCAGATTGCCAGGCACATATTTAACTTCGGCATAAGGTTCAAAAACTCCTTTTAAAAAGGGGATCTTATCGTCAGCAATAATCTTTATCATATAACAGGATTCTGGGCCGAAAGATAGTAAATTTTGACTCCAAACCACAGGAGCCTGATCACCAAAAACGAACCCACCGGGATACCTGAACTCATCCGTCCAGGTAATTATTATTGAGTATTTGCCGGGTGTAACAAAAAGTAGTAAACGCCGTTTTCAGCAGGTCTCCCGGTATATCAGAGCAGTTTTGTCTCCTTGTCTTCGAACTGTTTAAAAACTTCCTGTGGCCATATGCTTGATTGAACTTCGCCAATATGGGTTTTTCTGAGAAGGAACATGCATAATCTGGACTGGCCTATACCTCCACCTATGCTTAAAGGAAGTTTCCCGTCGAGAAGCTGCCTGTGGAATAACAGGTTTTTCCTGTCCTCGCAATGGCTCATACCGAGTTGTCTCTCCATCGATTCCCTATCAACGCGGATTCCCATCGACGACATCTCGAGAGCTGAATTAATAGCCGGATTCCAGAAAATAATGTCGCCATTGAATCCATAAAACCCGTCATCGTTTACTGAACTCCAGTCGTCGTAGTCGGGTGCCCGGCCATCGTGTGGCTCGCCATTGCTTAAATTGTGACCGATACCAATAATAAAGATGGCTCCATAGGTACGTGCTGCTTCATTCTCACGTTGCTTTGGAGTCATGTCCGGATATTTCCTGAGTAACTCTTCAGCGTGAAAAAAAGTGATCTTTGGCGGAAGCTGGGGAATAAGCCATGGGTAATTCTTAAACAGTTCAACTTCGGTGTTCCTGATGGCATCATAAATTAACTCAACTGTGGACTTAAGGAGCTTAAGGGATCTCTGCTCAGGCAGAATATGCTTTTCCCAGTCCCACTGGTCAACGTATAAAGAGTGTATCGGACTAAGATTTTCACACGGCCTGAGGGCTCTCATATCGGTAAGGATACCCTTGCCTGGTTCAATCTGGTAATACCTGAGCCGCAGACGTTTCCATTTGGCCAGCGATTGAATGATCACTGCCTTCTGATTGTCGAGCGATTTTACAGAAAAACTGACAGGTTGCTCTATCCCGTTAAGATCATCATTTATCCCGGTCCCGTCAGGCACTACCACAGGTGCTGATACCTTTACAATATTGAGTTCCTTTGCCAGTCTCTTCTCAAAATCCAACTTTATGAAGTCAATCATCTCTTCAGTCTGAAGCATGAGGGACGCACATGATATATGCAATGTATCTGTGTGAAATGTCATATTATTCGTTTATCTGGAACCTTTTTAAACTCTCTTCTTTACTTCCCGGCGGTATAGTCAGAATAGTACTGACACCGGTCTCACATCACTTTATTGTATGAATCGGTTTATTCCCTGTTTAACCCTTTCATTTCCCTGGATTTCAGCAAAATAATGCTGTCATACTAACGCCAGGGAACCTGCCTTTTTGCCAATTTAAAATTTGAGGCAATATATATAAATTATTTAAATATTTAAGCAATCATATGCTTTTTATAATAATTTATAACATAAATATAACTAATACTGATAATCGCACTTATTTCAATGTCAGAAATAAAATATTAAGATATGTCATCCCCGGGTCGTAATTGTTGATTTTCAGGATTTGGCAGGGTAATTGATATTGGAGGTTGGGACAAGGGAACCCGGGTGATAAATTTAGGTATGATTTTACAGAACAGTTTATTTATTTTTTCATATATTTATAAGAATTAACAACTAAAGAAACCATTATGAGATTAAATTTTACCCTTATTTTACTTGTTCTGGTCTCTTTTACAGGTACCAGGGCACAGATGCCCATCTGGGTAATAGAGGACACTCTGCAATTCGGGAATAGCACAATGCCGGCTATTTCGGTTACTATTCCGGAAGTTGAATATGAAAAGACACTGAAGCAGTGGATCAAGGAAATTGAAACCGGGACCAGGTCAAAGGCCGTCACCGAAAGTAGTGGTTTATCCCTGTTTGGTGCCAGGATTAAGGAGATATCACCCGATCCGCTGAATGTCTACAGCAATCTGCTGATTGAGGACAGCCTTCTGAAGCTGATAGTAACTTTTGAGCTCAGGAAAGACCAGTATATTGAGAGATCTTCAAGTGAAGCTGACCTGGCAAAAGCCGGAGATTATTTAAAGGAGTTTGCCAAGAATCAATATATTGATATTATTAAAGATCAGGTAAATACCGAAGAAAAGAAACTCCGTGAGATCGAAAGGGAGTTAACATCACTCGAAAATGGAAAGTCGAGAATGCTGAAAACCATCGAATCGGCGAAAAGTACCATTAAAACGGAGCAGGAGAACCTGGTTGTGCAGAATAATGAACTTTCAACAGTCGCAACTGCACTGGATGAACAAAATATGGCCCTGACCACAATGGAAGAGGGGCCGGCAAAAGAGGAGAAAATGGAATATATAAATGAACTTGAAAAAAGAAAAAAGAAAGCTTTGAGTTCCATTGAATCGTCTGAAAATAAGATCAACAAAGCTGATGATGATATCAGGAAGTCTGAAGGAGATATCCCCGGAAACGAGCGGGACCAGGAGAAGGTAAAAGAGCAGTTCGCTGCGCAGGATGCTGTTGTTCAGACATTTAACGACAAACTTAATACCGTAAAAAATTATTGACGATAATATTTTGAAATGAATCCTCAGACATATACATTTACGACCGGTGTCTGAGTTTTGGGGAATCCGGATTCAGAAGTTTAATCATTTAAATAACAACATTATGATCCGGAATGCTCTGGTTACTATAATAGTACTATTTCTGAATGTTGCAGCTCTCTTCTCTCAATATGAGATCAGGGCTGTTTTTACTGAGAAACCTCCCGTAATTGACGGGTTGATTGACGATGCAGTCTGGGAACAGGCTGTTGTTGTATCTGACCTTGTTCAGCGGGAGCCCAGGATTGGTGAACCGGTATCGGAAAGGACCGAATTCCTCTTTTTGTACGATCACAACAACATGTACGTCGGGTTACGCTGTTATGACAAACCCGGGGCAATTACCGCCAAGGAGATGGCACGCGACGTAAGCCTGAGTGATGATGACAGGGTTCAGGTTATTCTCGATACTTATCTTGACGGGCGAAGCGGATACTGGTTCCAGATTGGACCGAGGGGCAGTATAGGAGATGCACTTGTCAGTGAAAACGGAAAGGATTTCAATAAGTCATGGGACGGCCTCTGGGATGGTAAAGCTAAAATAACTGAAGAAGGTTGGGAGGGTGAAATGATAATCCCCTTCAAGACCATGGGATTCAAACAGGGAAATGATACCTGGGGATTAAAAATCATAAGGAATATAAAGAGAAAATCGGAAACAGCCTACTGGCCTCCCACCACACTAAATGCTGACAGGTTCCAGATCTCTGATGCCGGAAAGATTACCGGCCTGAAGGATATCACACAGGGCATTGGCCTTGATTTTATTCCGTATATCACCGGAGGATTCAGCAAAAAACAGGATGCTGATCCTGATCCCGTTTTCGATGGCGGAATTGACGCATTTTACCAGATAACTCCTTCTCTGAAAGCTGCCATTACAGTAAATACAGATTTTGCACAGACTGAAGTAGATGAAAAGCAGATAAACCTGACCCGTTTCAGTCTCTATTTTCCTGAAAAGAGAGATTTTTTCCTCGACGGATCCAACTACTTCAGTTTTGGTATTAACGGTGATTATGAGAATCCGAACAGTACAAGTATGATCCCTTTCTTTTCCAGGCGCATAGGGCTTGATGCCGGTGGCAATCCTGTTGCCGTACGATACGGAGGAAAGTTTACAGGGAAAGCCGGAAAATGGAATATAGGAATGCTCCATATCAAAGATGATAACGAATGGGATAATCCGGGATATACAGTAGGACGATTGTCAAGAAACCTTGGGAAACAATCCACGATAGGAATAATCGGAACAAACGGGAATGCATTCTCCGGAGAAACCAACTCCCTGGCCGGTATTGACCTGAGGCTTGCCAGTTCTGAATTTATGGGGAACAGGAATATAACCTACAACCTTTATGGTGTAAAATCATTTACCAGCGGCCTGGAAGGACAAGATCTCTCATTCGGGACTGAAATAAACTATCCAAACGATTTCCTTAACTTCAGGCTGGGATACATGCAGATAGGTGAGAACTTTGTGCCGGGCCTGGGTTTTGTTCCGCGAAAAAATATCCGCGACCTGTACGGTAGTTTTACCCTGGGTCCGCGACCAAAAAACTCTCCGATACTTCAGATAAAATCAGGAGTCAAGTACAATTTTATTTCAGACCTCAGGAACGGAGGGGTGCAGACTGCGGAAGTGAACCTGAATTATTCAATAATAACCTTCATGAGCGGTGATGTAATATCTCTGGCTTCACAATACCAGTTTGAATCGCTGTCGGACGATTTTATTATTTTCAATGACTTTGTTATCCCTGAAAGCGATTACAATTTCTGGAGGCATTCTCTTCAGCTTACATCGGCCAAAAGAAGAAATCTATGGGGTTCGGCAAAGGTGGCAGTGGGAGGATTCTATTCAGGTACACGTACAGATCTTCTTTTACAGACAGGATACAAGGTGATGGTACCTGTTTATATAGGACTTGAATCGGACCGGAAATGGGTCAACCTCCCCGATGGAAATTTTATTGCCCAGATTTACAGGATCAACCTTAACTTCCTTTTCAGTCCGAATATATCGTGGTACAATTTTGCCCAGTACGAGAACCAGAATGAAGTAATAGGATGGCAATCGAGATTCCAGTGGATCATCAAACCGGGCAAGGAGATCTTCCTGACCTTCAATTCACCCTTAATTGACCCGCTTGAAAGGTTCAGCCCCGAAATATATGAGGCCAGGATCAAGGTGAAATATACAATAAGGTTTTAACACCCCAACGAAAGGTCCTATTCGACAATTGTCATTTCATCCAGCAGGTATCCTGCTCCGGCAAACTTATCGATAATAAAGAGGGCATACCTGACATCAAGGCTTATATTCCGGCTCTGTTCAGGATTGAAAGCCATATCGCTTGCCACACCTTCCCATGCCCTGTCGAAATTAATACCTATCAGATGCCCGTCGGCATTAATAACCGGGCTTCCCGAGTTACCACCGGTAGTATGGTTATTTGCAATAAAACAGACAGGTACCTCGCCATTGCGGGAATATCTGCCAAAATCCTTTTGCCGGTAAAGCTCTTTCAGCTTGTCCGGAACATCATAATCATAAATCTCAGGATTATCTTTTTCAATTATTCCTTTTATAGTTGTATAATGCTTATGGAAAACCGCATCTTTTGAATAGTAACCACTTACTGTCCCATAAGCAATACGAAGAGTGAAATTGGCATCAGGATAGAACAATCTGGTAGTGTCAAACTCCATCTGTGCAGTCATATAATCTTTATTGAGCTCCAGTATGCGGCTGCTCAGCCGGGTCTGTTCAGGCCTGATGAATGTGGCCACATAATTATCAATGGCGGTTGACAGAGAGTACGCAGGATCCTTTTTCAGCTTCGCGACTGAAGATCTGTCGAACCCGTCAAGAAATGCTGTGAATTTCGATTCATCAGCGAAAAATGTCTTTTTATAAAGCTTGTCTGCGACCAACGAAAAGTCTCCCCTGCATGATTTCCTTAAACGTACATACTCAGGGGCCTGCCACTTTAAATCTATATTTTCCCCGTACATGGTCATCACAGCTATGAACAGTTTCTTGTCTGTAGCCTGATCATAATCCTTAAAAAACTCTTTTGCCGCTGCAAGAAGGCCTTCTTTAACCAGATTTATCTTTTCATCAGATGCTCCGTTTTCGTAAAGTGTGACAAGTGCTTTAAGATTTCTTGCAAAGCCCACTGCTTCAGCCCCGTTATTAAAAAAAGCATCATTTGTATAATTGTATACCAGGGTATAATCTTTCAGTTTATCGTAAAGCTGACTGTACTCCGGAAGCAGATTCCCGTATTTTTCCCTTCGGGTTTCATCGGCATTAATCCATTCTGTGAGCCTCTTTTCAAATTCCTTTTTCTTTTCGATGGTTTTCATTTTTTCAAGGCCCTGGTTCTCTCCTATCCATTTTTTCCACGAGTTGGCAATTGCTGACTTTTTTCCTGAATACTTAATTCTTGTCAGCGGATCGGCATTCATGGCAGCTTCTATGATCTCAATTTTTTTTGTTCTGAGATCAATAACCTTTGGATTGATATGATTCCTGACCATATCAATATGGTATGAAGGCACATATTCGTTTGTCGTCCCGGGGTAGCCAAAAACCATTGTAAAATCACCTTCACTGACACCTTTCAGAGATACGGGAAAATGGAACAAAGGTTTATATGGCACATTGCCGGTTGAATAGGGTGCCGGATTATTATTTTTACCGGCATAAATCCTGAAAACAGAGAAGTCGCCGGTATGACGCGGCCAGATCCAGTTATCAGTTTCTCCTCCGAACTTCCCGATAGCTGAAGGGGGAGCCCCGACGAGGCGTATGTCAGTAAATATTTCGTAAACAAACAGGAAATACTGATTACCCATATAAAATGGCTTTACACTGGCTGTGTATCCGGTTCCCTCAACTGCTTTAGCCGTAATACCGGCAATATTGTCGTCAATAATCTTATTAAGTTCTGTTTTATCCTCAATTTCGCCGGTCCCGTTTAATACCCTTTCAGTTACATCTTCCATACTTTTGAGAAAAGTGACTGTAAGCCCCGGATTAGGGAGTTCTTCCTCCTTCGACATTGCCCAGAAACCATTAGTCAGGTAATCATTGTCAAGTGATGAATGAGACTGTATCTGGTCAAATCCGCAATGGTGGTTTGTAATAAGGAGTCCGTCGGGAGAAATAACTTCACCGGTACATCCGCTTCCAAATATTACTATCCCATCCTTCATCGATGCCTTATTGACACTGAAGATATCTTCGGCTTCAAGCTTAAAGCCTTTCTCCTTCATAAGTTTAATATTATATTTTTCTATCAGCAGCGGGATCCACATTCCCTCATCAGGGGGTATTGAATAACCTGAACAAATGATCATTAACAGTATTGCTGTAATAAGAATTTTTTTCATTCTTCCGGATTTAATAATTGACTTATATTAAAGATGTCGCAGTGGGATACAAATATAAAAAAATATACCGGGGAGGCCAATCGAATATCAGCAAGCAATTTTTTTTGAAAATTTTAACTTACTATTTCCCTTTATATCCGGTCATCCTGATCAGTTCCCTGTACAGTTTATGAACAGGCAACCCAACGACATTGAAGTAGGATCCCTCTATCCGGCTGCATGCTGCCAAACCAATCCATTCCTGAATTCCATATGCACCGGCTTTATCGTATGGTCTGAAATTATCTATATAATATGAGATCTCCTTTTCAGTCAGATTATCGAAAGTGACTTTTGTTGACTCTGAAAATGTTGTTCTGCCGGTTAACGATAATAAAGTTACTCCGGTAATAACTTCATGTGTGTTTCCTGCAAGCTCCCGGATCATATCCATGGCATCCTTCCTGTCGACGGGTTTCCCAAATACCCTGCCATGACACCAGACAATGGTATCAGCAGTAATAACTATCTCATTATCTTTTAATTTTCCTGAAAAGCTTTCTGCTTTTTTCTCAGCCAGGTATTCTGCAATGCCGGCTCCTTTAAGATGATCCGGATATGTTTCGTCAAAATCGCTCCCGACTACTTCGAATTGAATGCCAAGTTCTTTCAGCAACTGCTCTCTTCTTGGGGAGCGGGAAGCAAGTATCAGTCTGTATCTGCTGATGTCATCAGTTATCATTTTCAGAAAAGGTTCCTGTCAAGAATTATTTTTACCAGTACCGAATAGAGAATTCCCGTCAGCATAACTATCTTCATCAATCTGCTTGCCCGGTGAAGCTGTTGCCGGCTCTTACTGGTTATAAGCTGATAGATAACAACGAGTAAAGGCAGGGTAATCGCGCCGGAAATATAAATCAGAGTAACCTGATCGTGTACAAAGAAATACCAGATTACATAAAGTAACGCTATAGTAATTATAATCAGGCAACCAGATACTATTTTTGAGGTCATCATCCCAATTACCACAGGAACCGTATTCCGGCCGTAGGCAGAATCGCCTTCAAAATCCTCGATATCTTTTATTATTTCACGGGTCAGAGTGGTTATAAATGCAAAAATGGAAAATCCGCCGACCCAGTACAGAATAAGATTGAATTTTGGCGGAATAACTGCATTGATCTCATAGTACCGGTACAGAGCCGGCCATTCATATATTACCACCAGCATGGGAACTAGTGCCGTCAGTATGGCCACAATTATATTCCCTATCAGGAATTGTCTCTTATAACTTGCCGAATAAAAATAAAGAAGTCCGGAGACAACAAAAAAAAGCATTCCCAGCCAGAGATAACCTGCTTTCCACGAAATATAGAATCCTCCGGCCACTCCTGCTATATTAAGCAGGTTATGCCACATCATAGCCTTACGCCGCGGGACCCTGGTTCCCACGATTACCTCTCCTTTATTTACCAGGTCGGTCTTGATATCAAAATAATCATTGATCACATATCCTCCTGCTGTAATAAAAACTGTTGCGGCAACCAGCACCACGAAATCAAACCATGGCAACTGAAGTGTCATCGGGACTCCAGCTGTCGAACCTGTAATAAGGATGACTCCTATTTTGCTGATAAGAGACTGGATCACAGCATATCTCATCAACACCATTGTAAGTATGATGATCAGAAGATTTGGCCACCTCACGAGATTTAGAAACCATTTCATATCTTACCAGCTAAAAGCGTCTGTATCCATCCAGTTATTATGCAGGCGAAGTACCTGTTCTACAACGTCCCTTACACATCCTTCCCCACCTTTCTTGTCGGATATATAAACAGCAACCTGTTTAATTTCCGAGTCAGCATCAGACGGGCATGCCGGGACACCTGCCTGCTTCATCACCTCGAAATCCGGAATATCATCCCCCATGAACAAAACATCTGAACTCTTTAAATTATGCTTTTCAAGAAAGTTTTTAAAGTGTTCTGATTTAGTCCGGCTGTTCAGATAAATATCCTTTATTCCAAGCATCTTCAACCTTTTCTGATATTCCCTTGAATTGCTCCCTGAAATTATTCCGATATGATATCCTTTTTTTACTGCAAGCTGCAGTGCATAACCATCCCTGAGATTTACGGTCCTGTCGGGAATTCCAAAAAAGTTAAGACTTACCGTCTGCAGCGATAATACTCCGTCGATATCGAAAATAAATGCTTTAATATTTACCAGGTCCTCTTTAAAATTTGTCATCTCAGGTATTTTTATAGTGGTTTATTATCGACTGGGTAATAGCCCGGTACATCTCCTGCAGGTCAGGAAAAGATGATAGTAATTCCATATGCTTTTCAATGGTATCAGTATCGTGCCGTACAGCGGGTCCGGTCTGTGAATTTTCCGGGCCACTCCCCAGAGCTTTGCTGACCGTCTCGCGGATCAGAGGCTCAAGGATGCTGAACTGAAATCCGGCCCTGGAGGCTATTTCCTTACAGGCTGTAAGGTTGTGATTGATAAAATTGCATGCAAAAATGGCTGCCACATGGAGCATTCTGCGCTGATCCGTATCTGCATAATGGACCGTACCTCCGACCGATAATACAAGATTTTCCAGAACAGGCAATGTACTTTGATCTGATGCTTCAAGAAAAAAAGGTACGTTAACAAGACTTATCTCCCTGCCTTTTGTAAATGTCTGGAGGGGATAGATAACTCCCTTTCTTTCAATATCTTCAGGAAATACTTCCATACCATAGCTTCCTGCGGTATGTGCCACGATACAATTCCTGCGGCATCTGATGCCGGCCAGTACGTTCTTCAAACGGTTATCGGGGACTGCCACTATTATTAGATCACAGAGGTCAGAAAAAACCGGACGTTCAGACCATAATGCATTGCAATGGCCTGCAAGCGCTACGCCATTCTGTTCTGTTTCCGAGACTACGTTTACTATCCGGTGACCTGCCCTGAACATCTCTTTGCAGAAGGCTTCAGCTACTCTTCCTGCCCCGGCAAAAGAAATGTTATACTGTGTCATTGGTAAATTTTTCCGGAAATATACAAAATTGAAGTAAAAAAAAGTAACCTGAATCGCCGCCGATCAGGTAATATTATTGTAAAACTTTAATTATTAAAGAATAAGGTAATCCTTATTTCCCGTACAGGTTAGTGGTAATATCGGTAACCTGTATCATATAGACTTTATAATACATCTGATATGAGTAGCTGCTGGCCTGATACAGGTAATTACACTCCCAATACACATGACCTGAAACCTGAAGCATATCGCCCGTCTTAAAATCGGCAAGCTTGCTCTTCATTTCACCCGGATTGCAGAAATAATATGTTGCGTATGAATTATTTACCGGAGAAAACTGGGCTGTCGTATATTCGTCATTAAAATAGACTTTTGCCTGTTCCTTGGTAAGGTCAAATAAAATATCTTTTCCACAACCGCATCTGGCCTGCTTTTTACAGCCCATATCCACCATCAGGGGAAGGAGTATTATTATTGCAATGAGTAATCTTCTGAATATTTTGACAATCATTTTTAATATGTGTTACCTGAGTACTATAATAAACTTACAAAGTAACGATTTATTATCAATAATTACAAAAAGAGGCTCTCTTAAAAAATCCCCTCTGATCTGTTTAGAAATCAAGTGAAAAGTCTAAGAGAGCCTCTTAATATTTTTTCCAGCAATTATGCCTGTGCAGTCGGACCTCCGAATGTAAGTGGCATTGCCGGTCCTGGTCCTTTGTTCTCCTTTATCTTACCATGAACAGATTCGTACTTCGAGATATTGTCCTGCATTGCAGCAACGAGTCTCTTTGCATGCTCGGGGGTGAGTATAATCCTTGACTTGACCTGTGCCTTTGGAATCCCCGGCATTATCCTGACAAAGTCAATAACAAATTCAGATGCAGAATGGGTAATCACAGCAAGGTTGGAATAAGTACCCTGGGCTACTTCTTCATTCAGCTCTATGCTGATCTGGTTTGGATTCTTTGGATCTGTCATGGATGTAACGGTAAAGGTTTATTTTGATGATTCTGCCTCAGCGGTGATTGCCTCACCGGTCAGACTTTCATAATCTTCAAGCGAACCTACAATTATGCTGTTATATTCACGCTGGCCTGTTCCGGCAGGGATAAGATGACCCACAATGACATTCTCTTTAAGTCCTTCAAGTCTGTCGATTTTGCCAAGAATAGCTGCCTCATTAAGTACCTTTGTTGTTTCCTGGAAAGAAGCTGCAGAGAAGAAGCTGTTGGTCTGAAGGGCTGCTCTTGTTATGCCCTGTAAAACCTGGCTTGATGTTGCAGGTATAGCATCCCTTGCTTCAACTACCTTCAGGTCGCGACGTTTCAAAACGGAATTGTCATCCCTCAGCTTGCGGGCCGAAATAATCATACCCGGGCGAAGTGTCTGAGAATCTCCTGCATCTATTATGACTTTTTTGCCATATATCCAGTCATTCTCATCCATAAATTCCAGTTTATCAACAATCTGTCTTTCAAGAAACTTGGTGTCTCCCGGATCGACGATCTCAACCTTACGCATCATCTGGCGGACAATGATCTCAAAGTGTTTGTCATTAATTTTCACACCCTGCAGACGGTATACTTCCTGGATCTCGTTTACAATATACTCCTGGACTTTTGTCGGGCCCTTGATCGCCAGAATATCAGAAGGAGTAATTGCTCCGTCCGAAAGAGGGATCCCTGCCTTGACATAGTCATTTTCCTGTACAAGTATCTGTTTTGAGAGAGGAACAAGATATTTCTTCATTTCATCAGTTTTCGACCTGATCGAAATTTCCCTGTTACCTCTTTTTATCTTGCCAAATGTCACTTCACCGTCAATCTCCGATACAATAGCCGGGTTTGAAGGGTTACGTGCCTCGAACAATTCGGTAACACGTGGAAGACCTCCGGTAATATCACCCGATTTTCCGACAGCACGGGGTATTTTTGCCAGTACCTCACCTGCTTCAACGAGTTTATCGGTCTCAACAACAAGATGAGCTCCCACCGGAAGGTTATATATCCTCAGTTCGTCGTTACTCTTGGGGGAGAGTATTTTTATAGCGGGGTTTTTGGTCTTATCCCTGCTTTCAATAATCACTTTCTCTTTGAACCCTGTCTGTTCGTCTGACTCTTCACGGAATGTGATACCCTCAATAAGATAGTCGTATCCTATTTTCCCCGCCAGTTCAGAAATGATCACGGCGTTGAACGGATCCCATTCACAGATCAGCTTACCCTTCTCCACCTCCTGTCCTGGCTTAATATAAAGTCTTGAACCATAAGGTATTGTATGAGTTGTAAGAGCAATACCGGTCTTCTTGTCAATAATTCTGAGTTCAGCAAGACGGCCGATAACAATATCAATTTCTCCTTTGTCTGCATCCTTTTTGGGAACAGATCTCAGTTCCTCTATTTCGGCTATTCCGCTGTAACGGGCAACCAGTCTGGATTCGGTAGTTATGTTTGAAGCGGTACCTCCCACATGGAAAGTACGCAGTGTAAGCTGTGTACCGGGTTCGCCGATACTCTGCGCAGCAATTACGCCCACTGCTTCACCTTTCTGAACCATTGTACCTGTACTGAGGTTACGTCCGTAGCATTTTGCGCAGACACCTTTCTTAGATTCACAGGTAAGCACCGAACGGATCTCAACCTGCTCAATCGGGGAATCTTCAATCTTTCTTGCGAGTTCCTCGGTAAGTTCCTCTCCTGCTTCACAGATAAGTTCGCCTGTGAGCGGATGATATACGTTATGAACAGTAGTACGTCCCAGAATACGTTCGTAAAGAGATTCAACCACTTCCTCATTCTTTTTGATGGCAGTAGCCACGAGGCCCCTCAGGGTCCCGCAATCTTCTTCATTAATGATTACATCCTGTGAAACGTCGACCAGACGGCGTGTGAGGTAACCGGCGTCGGCTGTCTTCAGAGCCGTATCAGCAAGTCCCTTTCGTGCACCGTGTGTCGATATAAAATATTCGAGAACCGACAGACCCTCCTTGAAATTTGAGAGGATCGGGTTTTCAATAATCTCTGAGCCGGTAGCACCTGATTTCTGGGGTTTTGCCATAAGACCCCTCATACCTGAAAGCTGGCGTATCTGTTCTTTTGAGCCCCTGGCTCCCGAATCGAGCATCATGTATACTGAGTTGAATCCCTGCTTGTCGTTCGACAGCTGTTTCATCAACGATTGAGTCAGACGTGCGTTGACATGTGTCCAGATATCAATGATCTGGTTATAACGTTCATTATTGGTAATGAAACCCATGCTGTAATTGTTCAGGACCTCTTCAACCTGCTCATACCCTTCGGTAACAAATTTAGTTTTCTCCTCAGGAATAATTACGTCATCGAGGTTGAACGAGAGACCTCCCTTGAATGCCGAATAGAATCCAAGATTCTTTATGGCATCCAGGAAATCAGCTGTTTTGGCTGTCCCGGCAAGTTTAAGAACACGACCGATGATATCCCTTAATGATTTTTTTGTAAGGATCTCATTTATATACCCCACTTCAAAAGGTACATACTGATTAAAGATCACTCTTCCCACAGTAGTTTCCAACAGGTGGTTGACGAATTTGCCGTCGACTCTGTCATTTACTTTTACTTTTATGAAAGCATGAAGGTCAACTTTACCCTCATTATATGCGATATTAACCTCTTCGGGAGAATAGAAAATAAGGCCTTCACCTCTTACTTTTCCTTCCGGGGTGGTCCTGCGTCCTTTTGTAATATAATAAAGGCCAAGAACCATGTCCTGCGACGGCACTGTGATAGGTGCTCCGTTTGCTGGATTAAGAATATTATGAGATGCAAGCATAAGCATCTGCGCCTCAAGTATTGCACTATTGCCCAGCGGAAGGTGTACTGCCATCTGGTCACCGTCGAAGTCGGCGTTGAAAGCTGTACAAACAAGCGGATGAAGCTGGATTGCTTTTCCTTCAATAAGTTTTGGTTGAAAAGCCTGGATCCCAAGTCGGTGAAGTGTAGGAGCCCTGTTCAGCATAACCGGATGTCCTTTCAACACGTTTTCCAGGATGTCCCATACAACGGGATCTTTCCTGTCGACAATTTTCTTGGCTGATTTAACAGTCTTTACAATTCCCCGTTCTATAAGTTTCCTGATAATAAAAGGCTTGTAAAGTTCGGCAGCCATATCTTTTGGAAGCCCGCACTCGTGCAGGTTAAGTTCCGGACCAACAACAATAACTGAACGGGCTGAATAATCGACCCTCTTACCGAGGAGATTCTGGCGGAAACGTCCCTGCTTACCTTTTAAACTGTCGCTCAACGATTTAAGAGGACGGTTTGCATCTGTCTTAACAGCGTTGGCTTTTCTTGAGTTATCGAAAAGAGAGTCAACAGCTTCCTGGAGCATCCTCTTTTCATTACGAAGGATAACTTCAGGGGCTTTTATCTCTATAAGTCTTTTCAGACGGTTATTTCTTATTATCACCCTTCTGTACAGATCGTTCAGGTCGCTTGTGGCAAAACGGCCGCCATCGAGAGGCACCAGGGGACGCAGTTCAGGAGGAATCACAGGGACCACCTTTATGATCATCCACTCAGGTTTGTTTATCAGTTTTGAATCCCTGAAGGCCTCGACAACCTGAAGTCTTTTAAGGGCTTCATTTTTGCGCTGCTGGGATGTTTCTGTATTTGCCCTGTGACGTAATGAATATGACAGCTCGTCAAGGTCGATACGACCCAGAAGCTTGTAAAGAGCTTCAGCACCCATATCGGCAACGAACTTATCAGGATGGGTATCTTCAAGATACTGGTTTTCTTTCGGAAGTGATTCCGTAATTTCAAGATACTCTTCTTCGGTAAGAAAATCAAGATATTTAACGCCATCAACGGCTTTAATACCCGGGTTTATGACAACATATCTTTCGTAGTAGATAATAGAGTCAAGTTTCTTGGTCGGTAATCCGAGCAGGTAGCCGATCTTATTAGGCAATGAGCGGAAGTACCATATATGTGCAACAGGCACTACCAGTGAAATATGTCCCATCCTTTCGCGACGCACCTTCTTCTCTGTAACCTCAACACCGCAACGGTCGCAAACGATCCCCTTGTATCGGATCCTTTTGTACTTGCCGCAATGACATTCGTAGTCTTTTACCGGTCCGAAAATCCTTTCGCAGAACAATCCGTCACGCTCAGGTTTATAGGTACGGTAATTAATTGTTTCAGGCTTCAGCACTTCACCGCTGGAACGATCGAGGATCTCTTCGGGTGAAGCAAGACCTATTGAGATCTTTGAGTAACTGGTTTTTGTTTTGTTATCTCTTCTGAATGACATATGCTGAATTTTTTTTATTCAATAATTTAATAATCAATACAGACGCTTGTTCCTAGTCAAGAATGACGCTCAGTCCAAGGCCTCTCAGTTCGTGCAACAGCACATTCAGTGATTCAGGGATACCCGGGTGCGGCATTGGCTCACCCTTAACGATAGCTTCATAAGCTTTCGCACGGCCGACAACGTCGTCCGACTTAATAGTAAGTATCTCCTGCAGTATATGAGCGGCTCCGAATGCTTCGAGAGCCCATACCTCCATCTCACCAAAACGCTGGCCTCCAAACTGTGCCTTACCGCCCAGAGGCTGCTGTGTAATAAGTGAATAGGGGCCGATTGAACGTGCATGCATCTTATCATCGACCATGTGTCCCAGTTTAAGCATGTAGATCACACCTACTGTTGCAGGCTGGTCGAATCTTTCTCCCGTTCCGCCATCGTACAGGTATGTCTTCCCGTATTTGGGAAGTTTTGCTTTCTCAGTATAATCGGTAATCTGACCGATGGTAGCTCCGTCAAAGATCGGTGTCGAGAACTGGAGTCCCAGCTTCTGACCCGCCCATCCCAGAACAGTCTCGTAGATCTGTCCAAGGTTCATCCTTGAAGGCACGCCAAGAGGATTAAGGACTATGTCAACAGGTGTTCCGTCTTCGAGGAAAGGCATATCCTCAGGCCGGACGATTTTGGCAACAATACCTTTGTTACCATGTCGGCCTGCCATCTTATCACCTACTTTGACCTTACGTTTCTTGGCAATATAAACTTTTGCAAGGCGTACAATACCTGCAGGAAGCTCGTCACCGATAGTAATATTATACTTTTTACGCTTATAAACACCATCAATCTCCTTGTACTTAATTATGTAATTATGAAGGAGTTGCTTTATACTGTCATTTTTCTTCTTATCAGTGGTCCACTTATTGGGATTGATATTCAGAAAATCAATCTCCTGCAGTTGTTTCAGCGTGAACTTGCTCCCTTTCGGGATCACGTCAACGTTAAGGTAATCCTTCACTCCCTGTGAAGTTTTACCATTGACAAGGATAAACAGCTTGTCAACAAGGCGGGCTTTCAGCTCATCAACGCTCCTGTTGAAGTCTGCCTCTATCTTGTCGAGCATAGGTTTCTCAACCGCTTTGGCTTTTCTGTCCTTGATGGCTCGTGTAAAGAGTTTTTTATCTATCACAACCCCTTCAAGTGACGGACCTGCTTTCAGCGAAGCATCTTTCACATCACCTGCTTTATCACCAAAGATTGCGCGCAGCAGTTTTTCCTCCGGAGAAGGATCCGATTCTCCCTTGGGAGTAATCTTACCGATCAGTATATCTCCGGGTCTGATATGAGCGCCTATTCTGATAAGACCGTTCTCATCGAGATTCTTGGTAGCTTCCTCGCTGACATTAGGAATATCGGACGTAAGTTCTTCAAGACCACGCTTGGTATCGCGTACCTCAAGAAGGTATTCGTCAATATGTACTGATGTGAACATATCTTCCTGGACAACCTTCTCGGAGATAACAATAGCATCTTCGAAGTTGTATCCTTTCCATGGCATGAAGGCCACTTTGAGGTTACGGCCGAGAGCCAGTTCACCCTTCTTGGTTCCATAGCCTTCGGTAAGGACCTGTCCCTTCGAGACTTTTTCTCCTTTTTTTACAACCGGGACCAGGTTAATACAGGTATTCTGGTTTGTCTTTTTATATTTCGGAAGAACATAACGTTTTATGTCGTCGTCGAAGCTCACAAATTTCTCTTCATCGGTTCGTGTATAGCGGACCACAATTTCATTTGCATCCACAAATTCCACAATACCATCGCCATCGGCAGCAAAGAGAATCCGGCTGTCGCTTATCACCTGGGCCTCAAGTCCGGTGCCCACTATTGGTGCTTCCGGGTTTATCAGGGGAACGGCCTGGCGCATCATGTTAGATCCCATGAGAGCCCTGTTGGCATCATCGTGTTCAAGGAACGGGATGAGTGATGCTGCTATTGATGCGATCTGGTTCGGAGCCACATCCATGAGGTCCACTTTTGTAACTTCCTCAAAAGGATAGTCAGCTTCATATCTGCATTTAGCCCTCAGGTTTTCAAAATGTCCGTCTGCAAGGAGGGGCGCATTTGCCTGGGCGATCATTTTTTCTTCTTCTTCCTCGGCACTCAGCCAAACGATTCCGTTTTCGCTGAAATCGACCTTCGAATCATTTACTTTGAGATATGGTGTCTCGATGAATCCAAGATCGTTGATCTTGGCGTAAACGCAAAGGGAGGATATAAGACCAATGTTAGGGCCTTCGGGAGTTTCTATCGGGCAAAGACGTCCGTAATGTGTATAGTGTACGTCCCTGACCTCGAAACCTGCTCTCTCACGCGACAGACCTCCGGGTCCCAGAGCTGACATACGGCGCTTGTGGGTCATTTCAGCAAGCGGGTTTGTCTGGTCCATGAACTGGGAAAGCTGGTTTGTTCCGAAGAACGAGTTGATAACAGACGAAAGGGTTTTTGAGTTTATCAGGTCAACAGGTGTAAACACCTCATTGTCCCTTACATTCATTCTTTCGCGTATTGTACGGGCCATTCGGGCAAGTCCTACCCCGAACTGGGCATAGAGTTGTTCTCCTACTGTACGTACTCTCCTGTTGCTCAGGTGGTCAATATCGTCTATATCGGTCTTTGAATTTATAAGTTCGATAAGGTAACCTATAATTTTTATGATATCTTCCCTTGTGAGTATTTTAACCCCCATGTCGGTCTCAAGACCAAGTTTCTTGTTGATCCTGTATCGTCCAACCTCTCCAAGGTCATATCTCTTGTCTGAGAAAAAGAGTTTGTCGATAACGTCGCGGGCTGTTGCCTCGTCGGGAGGTTCAGCATTTCGCAGCTGACGATAAATATAGATAACTGCCTCTTTTTCAGAGTTACAGGGGTCTTTCTGGAGTGTGTTGTATATTATCGCGAAATCTGAAAGGGTCGAATCATCTTTATGAAGGAGTATTGCTTTTGCACCTGAATCAACGATCATATCCACGTGTTCCGATTCGATGACTGTTTCCCTGTCGAGAATAACTTCATTTCTTTCGATTGAAACAACCTCGCCGGTATCTTCATCGACAAAATCCTCTATCCAGGTCTTAAGTACTCTTGCGGCCAGTTTTCGTCCGACAAGTTTCTTAATGTTTGTTTTTGAGACCTTGTGTTCTTCGGCAAGGTTAAAGATCTCGAGGATCTCTTTATCGCTTTCGAAACCAATTGCTCGTAGCAGAGTTGTCACCGGCAGTTTTTTCTTCCTGTCGATATAAGCGTACATCACATTGTTTATATCGGTAGCAAACTCAATCCAGGAGCCCTTGAACGGGATTATCCTGGCTGAATAGAGTTTTGTGCCGTTGGCATGAATGCTCTGTCCGAAGAATACGCCGGGAGATCTGTGCAGCTGTGATACTACCACTCTTTCAGCGCCGTTGATAACGAATGTGGCACGATCGGTCATGTACGGGACAGTGCCCAGGTATACATCCTGAATTACTGTATCAAAATCCTCATGTTCCGGATCGGTACAGTAAAGTTTTAATTTGGCTTTCAGTGGAATGCTGAAAGTAAGTCCGCGCTCTATACATTCTTCGATGGTATAGCGTGGGGGGTCGATATAATAATCGAGAAATTCAAGGACAAAATTATTCCTTGTGTCCGTAATGGGAAAGTTTTCGGTAAAGACCTTAAAAAGTCCTTCTTTTTTCCTGTTCTCGGGAGTCGTTCCAAGTTGAAAAAACTCACCGAATGATTTTAACTGAACTTCCAGAAAATCAGGATAATCGAGCTGATTCCTTCTGGATGCAAAACTTATTCTTTCGGTATTCTTTGAGGACATTTAACTAAGGATTAAGTGAACTTATTATAAAATATGCAAAAAGGCTTAGTCCCGAGTCCCCGGGACTAAACCTATCACCCAGTAATCAGGTATAACTTATTTAAGTTCAACTTCGGCTCCTGCTTCTACTAATTGACCTTTAATAGCTTCTGCTTCTTCTTTTGATACACCTTCCTTAACAGGACCCGGGGCAGCATCAACTACTGCTTTGGCTTCTTTCAGTCCAAGTCCGGTGATATCTTTAACGAGTTTAACAATCTGCAATTTCTGAGCACCTGCTGATTTGAGAATAACATCAAATGTTGATTTCTCTTCAACGACTTTTTCTTCGCCGCCTGCAGCAGTACCGGCAATTGCAACTGCAGCTGCAGCTGGTTCAATACCGTATTCTTCTTTCAGTATTTTTGCCAGTTCATTTACCTCTTTAACAGACAGGTTGACCAGTTCTTCTGCAAATTTCTTAAGATCTGCCATTTTTATAGAATTTTTAAATGATTATAATTCAAATAACTTATTTTTTTGATAGTGTTTCAAGAACACCATGTAATTTATTACCACCTGATTGCAAGGCTGATATAACGTTCCTGGCAGGTGACTGAAGGAGAAAGATAACATCTCCGATCAGTTCCTCTCTGGTCTTAACCGAGACAAGTGCATCGAGCATATTGTCGCCGATATAGACTGATTCCTGAACGAATGCGCCTTTAAGCAGAGGCTTATCGTGTCGCCGGCGGAATTCCTTGATAAGTTTTGCAGGAGTGTTTCCGGTATTAGCGAACATGATTGAGGTAGTACCCTGAAGGACCGGATATAGTTCTTCAAAGTTTCCGTTGGATAGCTCAAGAGCTCTTTTAAGCAGGGTGTTTTTAACAACGATCAGTTTGATGTCGTTTTCAAAGCATTTCCTTCTCAGTGCACTTGTATCAGCTGCATTAAGCTGAGCTGTATCAGTCAGATAAAAGTGGCTGTACTCTTTTAATCTCTCAGCAAGGCTGTTTATGATAGCATTTTTTTCTTCCCGTCTCATAATTTCGTTTCGAGTTTTAACTTAACAAATTAATCATCAAGACCTTTAGGATCGACTTTTACACCAGGGCTCATAGTGCTTGAGAGGAACAGGCTACGAATGTAGGTTCCTTTAGCAGCGGCCGGTTTCAGTTTGTTTACCATGTGGATAAACTCCCTTGCATTCTCGACGATCTTATTTGGCTCGAAAGAGACTTTTCCGATAGAGGTATGAATGATTCCGCTTTTATCAACTTTGAAATCAATCTTACCCTGCTTCACTTCTTTAACAGCCTTACCAATTTCCATAGTAACAGTTCCACTCTTCGGGTTCGGCATCAGTCCTCTCGGACCGAGTATTCTGCCTAACTGACCGACTTTACCCATTACGGATGGCATGGTTATGATAACGTCAACATCGGTCCAACCTCCTTTGATCTTTTCAACATAGTCGTCAAGACCAACATAATCGGCTCCTGCTTCTGTTGCTTCGGCCTCCTTGTCGGGAGAACAAAGTACAAGCACGCGTGTCTCTTTTCCCGTTCCGTGAGGGAGGGAAACCACGCCGCGAACCATCTGGTTGGATTTTCTCGGATCGATACCTAACCTTACATCCAGGTCGATAGATGCATCAAACTTGGTCTTGGTTATTTCCTTTACCAAAGCTGATGCTTCTGTCAACGTATAAAGCTTCTCCGTGTCTAATTTCTCCAGGGCAAGCTTCTGGTTTTTGGTAAGTTTAGTCATTTTTTCTCCTATTAATTATTTACCGGGAACTCGCCTTTAACGGTGATTCCCATACTTCTTGCGGTACCAGCTACCATTCTCATGGCTGACTCGAGTGTAAAACAGTTCAAGTCTTCCATTTTTTCTGAAGCAATTGTTTTAACCTGGTCCCAGGAAATGGTTGCCACTTTTTCCCTGTTAGGTTCTTTTGAACCTTTTTTGGATTTGGCAACTTCAAGAAGCTGTATAGCAACCGGCGGCGTTTTGGTTACAAATTCAAATGTTTTGTCACTATATACTGTGATAACGACCGGTATTACTTTTCCAGCTTTGTCCTGAGTCCTCGCATTAAATTGCTTACAGAAATCCATTATATTCACACCTTTCGAGCCCAGTGCAGGGCCTACAGGGGGTGATGGATTAGCAGCTCCGCCACGAATCTGTAATTTGATAAGTCCAGCAATTTCTTTTGCCATAATTTAGTGTTTGCGTGTTTATTGCGAGAGCTTGATAGTTATTCAGGAAGCATTATGAATATTACAACTATCAATATCTTCTGTTAATTCTCTTTTTCTACCTGCATAAAACTAAGCTCAAGGGGTGTTTTCCTTCCGAAAATCTTAACCATTACCTTGAGTTTTTTCTTTTCTTCATTTACCTCTTCAATTATTCCTGTAAAGCTGTTGAACGGACCGTCAATTACTTTGACCGATTCTCCGACAAAGAATGGAACATTAAGTTCCTCATCGCTTGCATTAAGTTCGTCAACTTTACCAAGGATTCTGTTTATTTCTGATTTCCTGAGAGGGACAGGTTCTCCATCCTGGGAGCCGAGAAATCCTATGACGTTCGGGATATTTCTTAAAAGGTGTGGTATCTCACCCACAAGAACAGCTTCAACAAGCACATAGCCCGGGAAGAATGTCCTTTCCTTGCTTATTTTTTTCCCCGATCTTATCTGGTAAACCTTTTCAGTAGGTATAAGCACCTGGGAGACATATTCTTCGAGTTTCAGGCGGGCGACTTCATTATCGATGTACTCCTTAACTTTCTTTTCCTTCCCTCCAATAGCCCGGAGCACATACCATTTCTTAATATTCTCGCTCATCGGAATAGACCTCGTGATTAGTATAACAAACTGTATATAAATTCCATTATCTTGCTGAAGGAAAAATCCATCGCTGCAACAATGAGTGCTATTATCAACGTGGCAACAAGAACGAGGACCCCGCTGTTCTGGAGTTCACTCCAGGTCGGCCATGTCACTTTATGAACGAGCTCTGTGTAAGATTCCTTAAAATATCCTTTCAAATCCATAGTACTATGTTATTTAGCACGGGAGGAGAGACTCGAACTCCCGACACCTGGTTTTGGAGACCAGTGCTCTACCAACTGAGCTACACCCGTATTGTTGCAGAATCCTGAATGTATCAGGATCCCGCATATACTTCCAAAACCTTGTTATTCAAGAATTGCAGTTACTGCACCGGCTCCAACTGTTCTGCCACCTTCACGGATAGCGAAACGAAGACCAACGTTAATAGCAACCGGGTAGATAAGGTCAACAGTAATTGTAACATTATCACCTGGCATTACCATTTCTGTTCCTTCAGGAAGAGTAATTTCTCCTGTAATATCAAGCGTTCTTACATAGAACTGCGGACGATATTTATTATGGAACGGAGTATGACGTCCACCTTCTTCTTTTTTCAGAACGTAAATCTCAGCCTGGATTTTAGTATGAGGTGTTATAGAGCCTGGTTTTGCAAGCACCATACCTCTTTTTATCTCTTTCTTATCAACGCCACGGAGAAGGAGACCAACGTTATCGCCAGCTTCACCCCTGTCGAGGATCTTACGGAACATCTCAACACCGGTGCATACGGTCTTACGTTTTTCAGCACCAAGTCCGATCATTTCAAGTTCGTCACCTGTATTCACAACACCGGTTTCAATACGTCCGGTTGCCACAGTACCACGTCCTGTAATTGAGAAAACGTCTTCAACAGGCATAAGGAAAGGCTTCTGGTTTTCGCGGGGAGGTATCGGAATATAAGAATCGACTGCGTCCATGAGCTCCATAACTTTTTCTTCCCACTTGGCTTCACCGTTCATGGCACCGAGTGCAGAGCCACGGATAACAGGAGCGTTGTCGCCGTCAAACTCATAGAAGTTCAGAAGGTCGCGTACTTCCATCTCAACCAGATCAAGAAGTTCTTCATCGTCAACTGCATCCACTTTATTCATGAATACAAGCACTTTAGGCACGTTAACCTGGTGGGCCAGAAGGATATGTTCGCGTGTCTGAGGCATTGGTCCGTCAGTAGCTGCAACAACAAGGATGGCACCATCCATCTGTGCAGCACCAGTAACCATATTTTTAATATAGTCAGCATGGCCGGGGCAGTCTACGTGTGCATAGTGGCGGGCTGCTGTCTGGTATTCAACGTGAGCAGTGTTAATGGTAATACCCCTTTCTTTTTCCTCAGGTGCATTATCGATTGAGTCAAAATCCCTGACTTCAGAGAGACCTCTTTTGGCAAGGACCATAGTGATCGCTGCCGTCAGTGTGGTTTTACCATGGTCAACGTGACCAATTGTACCAATATTTACGTGCGGTTTCGACCTGTCAAATTTTTCTTTTGCCATAACTCCAAGCTTATTAAATTTAGTTTATCTATATACAGTTTAAAATCATTATTCCTATTGAGCCGGAGAGGGGAATTGAACCCCTGACCCCTTCCTTACCAAGGAAGTGCTCTACCCCTGAGCTACTCTGGCATCAAAAAGTGAGCGGGAGACGGAGCTCGAATCCGCGACCCTTAGCTTGGAAGGCTAATGCTCTACCAACTGAGCTACTCCCGCCTGATATTTTCCAAAGAGACCCGTATCATGTTATCAAAATGCCACGTTTCGCACGGCATGCTCCGTTTAAAGTGGGGAGAGCAGGATTCGAACCTACGAAGGCATTTGCCAGCAGATTTACAGTCTGCCCCAGTTGGCCGCTTTGGTATCTCCCCCCTAAAAACCGAGTATATCTCCTAAGACATACATCTACAACTCTTTCAAGAGCCGATGAAGGGATTCGAACCCCCGACCTGCAGATTACAAATCAGCTGCTCTGGCCAACTGAGCTACATCGGCAATTTAAAGAACGCCCCGAGAAGGCATCAAAAATACCCTCAAAAATCGGTCTGCAAATGTATGAATTTAAAATTCATTTATCAAAATAAATGTGAATATTTTTCCAAACAGATTGTTTACACACCTCTTTTCTTCTGTTTGTACTTGGTAATCTGTTTTTTAAGAGCATCTATTGCCTGATCGGTCGACTCTTCAAAACTCTTACTCTGTTTTCTGGCAAATAAAGGTCCACCCGGTAACTCCAGCTTGATTTCGCTAATTTTATTCTCCCTCTCCTGGTCCTTGTCAAGTCGCAGATATACTTCACAATTTACTATTCCTTCTCCGAACTGCGTAAGCTTATCCAGTTTCTGCTGAACAAAGTCGATTAGCTTTTTGTCGGCATCAAACCGCACTGAATGAATCTGAATGTTCATAGTAGTACCTCCTTGTCTTATTGATTAATATTTAAGCCCTTGGATGAGCCTGTTTATATATTTTTCTGAGTTTCTCAAATGTATTATGTGTATAAACCTGGGTAGCTGACAGATTAGCATGACCAAGAAACTCCTTTATGGAATTCAGATCTGCTCCGTGATTGAGCATGTGAGTGGCAAAAGTATGCCTCAGGATATGAGGACTCTTCTTCTCTATCGTTGTAACCATAGCCAGATAACTCCTTACTGTATTATAAACATACTTATCATATAATTTGTTGCCTTTATCAGTAACAAAAAGCCACTCTGACGCACCGGTACCTAAAAAATCATTCCTCATCCTGATGTACTCCCTTAATCTTACGGTAAATGAATCAAGCATAGGAATGATACGCTGTTTGTTCCTTTTACCTGTAACCTTTACTGTGCCTCCCTCAAGATCTGCATCGCGGTCACGAAGATTTATCAGCTCCGATCTCCGCATCCCCGTAAGATACAGCATCTCGACGATCGTAATGTCTCTTATTCCCTTCAGATCTTTCCCGAAATCATAATTATCAAGCAACCTGGCAAGAGCATCCTCTTCTACAAATAAAGGAAGCCTCTTTTTCCGCTTCGGAAGAACAACCTTCTCAAGAGGATCGGACGAAATGACCCCTTCCTTTCTCATGTACCGGTAAAAAACCCTGAGACATGATATCTTACGATGAACACTTACTGAAGAATAATTATTATCCATCATGCTGACAATCCACGACCTGATATCATTGGAAGTGACAAGACCCGGATCCCCGGGTAATCCCTGAGCCGATAAATAGGAATAAAACTGATCAAGGTCGTTAGAGTACGACCTTACTGTGTGAGGCGAATACCGCTTTTCGATTTGCAGATATTGTAAGAACGATTCCTTTTGATTCATGAAGGAACCAACTTATCTGTATGATTAAAACAAAAAGAAACAATCGGGAAGATTACTCTTCACTCTCCTGCATCTTCTGAACGTAAATAGCCTTCTTGATTTCTTCCCTCCGGCGGACTGAAGGCTTTATAAAAGCCTGACGTGAACGTAACTCGCGGATCACTCCCGTCTTCTCAAACTTTCTCTTGAACTTCTTTAAAGCTCTTTCAATGTTTTCGCCTTCTTTTAATGGTACAATTATCATATCCTACATTTCAGTTTTTAAACGAGGCGCAAAGTTAGACATAGAATTAGTTTTTCCAAAACATTTAAGGAGATAATTTATCCATACTGTTCATTTTTATTTTATTAATACCTGGCTTTTTTCTGATCATTTCACATTTTCCCATTACGCTAAATATAATAATAAATAACGAATTATACAAGGAAAACACCAAAAAATATCAATCGTTCCGGCCGGTAAACAGTATGGTAGTAAACATCAACGGGTTTTGTCAATTATTACTGCAACGATGCAGTTTGTTGGATCATATCTGCAAACTGTCAAATCCTGGTTATACAATCTTAGTATAATAATACTTTCGTGATGAAGTTGGACAGGCTTCTCATTTGATGGAGACATCGATGATGAAATTTATTTTATGAACCTAACCAAAATGCTATGAAAAGATCATTATTGATTTTTATTGTGTTTGTGCTGTGTGCTGGTAATCTCCTCGTGGCACAAACAATTACCATTACAGGAACGGTGACTTCCTCCGTAGAAGGGGAAGGGGTGTTGCCCGGGGTCACTGTTTCAGTAAAGGGGACTACCACCGGGATAACGACCGACATTAACGGACGTTTTTCCCTGGCAGTTCCGCAAGATGCCACAACTCTTGTATTTTCCTATATAGGAATGAAAACACAGGAGGTACCTGTTTCGGGACGCACAACCTTCAACGTAGTTTTGGAACCCGAAATATTGGGCCTTGACGAAGTTGTTGTAACAGCCCTGGGTATTTCAAGGGAAAAGAAAAGTCTGGGCTATTCCGTACAGGAGATCGGCGGGGAAGAGTTGAATACGGCCCGCGAGACCAACTTTATATCGTCGATGTCGGGTAAAGTATCAGGTGTATCGATAAAACAGCCGAATACCATGGGAGGATCTGCCAATATTGTTATCAGAGGAAACGCCTCATTGCTCGGGAACAACCAGGCTCTGTTTGTTGTCGACGGCATCCCGGTTGATAACAGTAACACAAATACGGAAAACCAGAAAATCGGAGGCGGAGGCTTTGACTATGGCAATGCAGCAATGGATATCAATCCCGACGACATCGAATCCATCTCAGTCCTGAAGGGGGCTGCTGCAAGCGCCCTTTACGGATCGAGGGCCGCAAACGGGGTTGTGCTGGTAACTACAAAAAAAGGAGTCAGGAACAGGGGACTCGGTATCACATTCAATTCAAGTATTGTTCTCTCACGTATCGATAAGTCGACCCTTCCGAAATTTCAGAAAGAGTACGGGGGATCATACGGCCCTTATTATGATGATGAAACAGGGCACTTCCTGCTTAGCGATATCGACGGTGACGGAACTGACGACCTCGTGGTTCCCGTCTTTGATGATGCCTCCTGGGGTGAAAAATTTAATCCCGACCTTATGGTAGTTCATTGGGATGCACTTGATCCTCTTGCAGATAATTATGGTGAAAAACGCCCGTGGGTATTTCCTGAGCACAGTATTGAAGCTCTGTTTGAAACAGGAGTAAAATACACAAACAACATAGCCTTTGATGGCGGCAATGATCTGGGAACATTCAGATTATCATATACCAACGTTGATGAGAAAGGTATTATGGCAAACAGCTCCATAAAAAGGAACACCCTGAACCTTTCAGGCTCTTATGATCTGTCCGACCGCCTGACTGCAGAAGCAAATGCCAATTACGTAAGCCTCGAAGCCATAGGCCGTTTCGGAACAGGATATGATGAGCAGAACCCGATGCAGGTTTTCGCACAATGGTTCCAGACTAACGTCGATGTCAAAGACCTGTTGGAGAACTATAAGTCGCCGGTGGATGGAAGCCACAGGACCTGGAATTATACCGATATCCCAACCCTTGATGCACTGCCAAGGGCATATTATGCCAACAACCCTAACTGGGTACGCTATGAAAACTATAACAACGATGGCCGCGACAGATTTTATGGTTATGGCAAACTGACTTATAAGTTAACCGGATGGCTGGATATTGACGGAAGGGTGGCAAATGATTTTTACTCCGAATACCAGGAGAGAAGAGTGGCAATCGGAAGCGCTGAAGCCGGTGCGCTACCTGACTATACAAAGTACGTCCGTACATTTAATGAATTCAATGGGGATGTAATGCTCAGGTTCAGAAAGGATTTTGCCGATATCTCACTGAACGGCCTTGCAGGTGCCAGCACCAGGTCCAATACAATCAGGTCGACTCTTGCCAGTACTGTCGGAGGACTCTCTATCCCTGATTACTTTGCACTTGATAACTCAATAGCTCCGCTGACCACCGAGGAAGCAGAGGTCTTCCAGAGGATCAACAGCGCGTATGCAAGCTTTTCAACCGGATATAAAAGATTTGTATATGTCGATGTTACTGCGAGGTACGATATATCATCGACCCTGCCCAAAGGCAACAACTCTTACTTCTATCCATCCATTTCCACAAGTTTCATACTGACAGAACTGGCTCCGCTGAAAGATATTGGATTCCTTTCATTCCTGAAAGCCAGGGTGAATTATGCCGAAGTCGGCAATGATGCACCTGCTTACAATACAAAGCCGTCATATATAACGGGTCGTCCGTGGGGAAGCCTGGGTCTGTTCTCTCTTCAGAGTAACTTTTACAATACCAATATCATTCCGGCACTTTATAACCCCGATCTGTTACCCGAAAGGACAAAAAGTATTGAAGCCGGGCTTGAAGCCCGTTTTCTTAACGACCGTTTCGGATTTGACTTCTCATTCTATAAGAACAATACATTTGACCAGATTATGCCACTCGAAGTATCGAGGGCTTCGGGATACAGTGCTATGTATATAAATGCCGGTGAGATACAGAATCTGGGATATGAACTCTCTGTAACTGCCATACCGCTTAAAGTAAGGGATTTTTCGTGGACAGTCGACCTCAACTGGTTCAGGAACAGGAATGAAGTGATCAGCCTCGGCAGCGGAATCGACAATATACTGTTATTTGCAGCCTGGGATGTATCAATCAATGCCCGTGCAGGAGAACCTTACGGGGCAATAGTCGGGACCAATTTTGTATACCTCGACGGGAAAAAAGTTGTAGGCGATGATGGCTTCTATCTCAGAACAGACAATGAAGAAGTAATAGGCAATATTAATCCTGACTGGAATGGTGGTCTGAAAAACACCTTCCGCTACAAGAACATATCCCTTAGCGGTCTGATTGATGTCCAGATGGGAGGAGATATCTACTCGGTTAATACCAAGCATGGTCTGGCAACCGGACTTTATGAAGAGACGGCTGGTCTTAATGACAAAGGAAATCCGAAGCGTGATCCGGTGAGTGAGGGCGGAGGTATTCTGTTCCCTGGTACTGTTTATGAGGATGGAACACCTAACACAACTTATGTCGAATGCAACGAATGGGGTACAGCTTATGATTATGATGCAGCACCGACAGCAAGGTACGTTTACGATGCTTCCTATGTCAAACTGCGCGAGGTTGCGTTGTCATATGACATCCCCGGATCAATTCTTTCAAAAACCTTTATCAGGGGAGCCTCTGTGTCGCTTGTCGGACGTAATCTGTGGATCTTATATAAAAACACTTACCATATTGATCCGGAGGCTGCAGTAAGCTCAGGAAACCAGCAGGGTGTTGAGAGCGGCTCCTACCCGTCTTCAAGAACATTTGGTGTCGATCTTAAAATCGCCTTTTAACCACTCAAATTATTACACTATGAAATACTATAAGCTTTTAACAGTCATAATCTTATCCGGACTACTTTTCTCATGCGAATTACCGGATAATATTAACCCCAAGATGGCTGAGGTTGTCCCTGCATCAGCTGTGTTTACAAATGCTGAAGCCGGGCTGGTTGAACAGATCAACAGCCTCGACCAGAATGCTAATATATCGAGACTTCTTGCGCAATATAATGCTCAGACTACCTATTATGGCGAAAGCCAGTGGAATTTTTACGACAGGGGCCTTCCGGATGCCATGTGGGAGTCGCTTTACAGGAATATTCTGCTTGATTTTCAGGAAGCAGAAAGACTACTGGATCTTGAGATGGGTACCCCCGAAGAGATCAAGATAAATCAAAGGGCAATAATCGATATCCTTGAGGTCTATGCCTATCATGTACTTGTCGACATTAATGGTGATGTACCTTATTCCGAGGCACTTCAGGGAAGAGATAACATGACACCGGTATATGATGATGCAGCTGAAATATATGCTGATCTTATCGAACGACTTACTGATGATGCCGCTAAACTCGACAATGCTTACGGATCGATGGACGAAGCTGATATCATGTACGGAGGTGATATAGACTCGTGGTCCCGTTTTGCAAATTCGCTTCAACTGCGTCTGGCAATGAGGCTGGCCGATGTTAATCCCGCCCTTTCGGAAAGCGCTGCCACTGCTGCTATCGCAAGGGGTGTTTTCACCGATCAGACACAGTCTGCCGCACTTGTGTACTTTGGGATCACTCCTCATGTCAATTCAATATATTCGAATATGATAGAGGCAGGTCGCCGCGATTTTGTAATCTCCAATACAATTATTGACACAATGAATGCCATTAACGATCCCAGGAGAGAGTACTATTTCACCACTGTCGACGGGGAGTACATTGGCGGATTGTATGGATACAGGAATGTATATGGACAGTGCTCTCACTTTTCACCGGTTATGCTCGAACCCGATTTCCCTGCAATCTTACTCGATTATGTCGAAATCGAATTCTTATTAGCCGAAGCGGCTGCAAGGGAATATGACGGAATTACCGGCTCGGCCCAGTCTCATTACAATGAAGCAGTAACTCAGAGTTTTCTTGCCTGGGGTGGAACTGCCGGGGAGGCCAGTTCATACCTCGCCCAACCTGAGATCAGCTATTCCGGAGGAACCACAGCTAATGATTTCAGGAAGAAGATCGGTCTTCAGAAATGGATAGCTCTCTATAACCGTGGTCTTGAGGGATGGGCTGAATGGCGCAGGTTTGATACCCCGGTTTTTAATATAGCAAGAAATAAAACGGCAGATGATATTCCGATGAGAATGCCATATCCGTATAACGAAGACAATCTGAATATTACCAACTATAATGCTGCAGCAACTGCTATCGGAGGAGATCTGGTATCGACCAGGATCTTCTGGGATATCTATTGATAAATTAAACTGATACAAGGATCCTTTCCAGCGACCCATGCCCGTATAACAAAAGAGTAGGTTCATTCTACAGCGATTAGTTTCTTCATACTAACTTAACAATCGCAGGTTTTACTTAACTAAGGGCATGGGTCTTCTTTTCTATCCTCCCGATAATTTATTTTAACATTTGCACACCTCTTGGGCACGGTTTTTGTTCCTAAATTAATTGACCCTAAATTAATCGGCGATGAAACCCACATGTATCGCAGACATAAACACGTATGTATATAATTTTCAGACATGTGGGTTACATCATACCATTAAAATAAAAATTATGTTATGATGAAATATCTAACCGCTCTATCTTTCTTTGGTATTTGTCTCTTTATAAATCAGATCAGTTATTCCCAGAAACTTTCAGCCGGATTTTCAAGTGGTATCTCTTTTGCTGATATCCATGGAAATGATTTCTCAGGAATGTGGAAGTTCAAGCCCGGACCCTCTGAGAACATTGTTGCAGACTACTCTCTCAACCGGTTTCTCGGATTTCAAACCGGGATCTCATTTTCGACCCTGTACTATGAGTATAGTCCGTACTCCTATAAGAGCCAGGAATTACCTATTTATGAATTGGATCAGGGTATTTTAGCCCTGGATCTTGGTTATAATAATACGGAGAAAATGATGGACTTCACCTGGCTTTCCTTTCCTGCCCAGCTAAAGCTTACAATCCCCTCCAGCCCCGAACTAAGCTTATCCGCCGGGCTTATATATTCGGTACTTCTCGATTATAATTATGACTACTATCCCGATGAAAAAGATACAGGAAATGATCTTGGTTATCTCTTCACCTCGGCTATCACCCTCCCCCTGAAAGAGAACCTTCATGCAGTTCTGAACCTGAGCTATATGGCCGGTACAAGGAAATTTGCCGGATCACGGGAATACAAACATGGTTCAATGAGCCTGACAACCGGATTTTCGTGGGATATTATGAATAAAAATAACCAAAAGGCTAAAACTCAACCGGAGGATACTACCAACAGGAAGATCTGGCTTATCTATAAAGGAGGGTTAAATATGAACTGGAACTCAGGGAACAGTTTCCCTGAAAAATATGGTATAAACTTTGGCCCAACCCTGGGTTTTACAGTTAATTTCAGGCTGAACGGCAACTTTTCATTTCAGACAGGTCTCTCATACGAACGCAATGGTTATTCCATAAAGGATTCAAGTGATTCGTTCCATAAATATTATGAATTTTACGGTCCCGATTATTTTGTCGACACTAAAATTGGAATTGATAATATTATGTTACCTGCATTGATTGATCTCTCATTTGGAAAATCGTACAGCTTTTATATAAACACCGGGCCCTATATAGCCGCCAGGTTAAATGCATTTTGCACAGGAGAAGCATTTTCCTCAAACGATGATGGTTCGATGTTTGAATTGGAAAAGACCGTGGTTCATGATGATATTGAAAAGGTTATCAAACCTTATGACTACGGGTGGATAGCAGGAGCCGGTATCACGATTCCGGTTAACCGGAATCTGAAAATTGACCTGGGACTCAGGTACAGTACCGGATTCAGGGATATATATGAGTCACCTTATTCGTATGATACCTCTCTGTCCGGGAGGGGGGCCGTTTTTGTCCGTAAAAGCTCTGTCTCCTTTCAGGCAGGGATTAGGATCCCGGTAAATAATTAACAGATTTTTTGTATAATTTAAAACCAATAACCGTGTTTAAAACCTTCAATATTTGGTATCTCCTGCGAAGGGCTCCGGGCATATTGATAATTGTGGCTCTCATTTATTCCTGCAGCCGTGATCCCTCTGTGGAAATAGTGGGTAAATTCTCGTTTAGTTTCCTTAACGGTTCCTGCACGAAGCTCTTACCAGGTGAGGCAGTAATTGCTATTTTTCAGGCAACTGATAATTTACATCCTTCAAGTGACTCTTTAAAAATAGTATTTAATGTTATTGATGGCGGTGGATCGGTATCTGATAAAACAGTATACACCAACAGTGAAGGGAGTGCCTCAACAGTATGGCAGGTGGGCTCAGAAAAATCCATGCAGGTACTCAGAGCATCAATATTTAATCTTTCAGGCGATTATCTTGCCTACCGTGAACTAAAAGCATACGGATTTATTCCTGACAGTTGGAATGCGTACTCCTGTGTGCCGGATAACAGGATCACAGAGATGGTTGCCGATACTATCAGAAATATGACATTTATGCTGGCAAACAGCAGGCTTTATAAGCAGGGCAGCAGGTATTTCGACTGGGAAATGGTTTCTGATCCGCTGCTTACTTCATGCAGGGCAATAGAAATTGATTCCGAAGGTGTCATCTATGTCAGTGACAACGATGGTGAATTAGTAAAAAGTCAGGATAATGGTGTATCATGGTCCGCATGCACAAAACCTTATCCTTTTAATTCGGGCTATTTCTATATGCATGTCTCAAATGATAACTATATCTGGCTTTTCAAGTCAGGTTATCCCACATTGTTTTCCAGAGACGGAGGTGTAACCTGGATTGAAACCCCGGACGATCTGCGTTCTTTCAGATCCGGTAATGTCTTCCGTCTTAAAAATGGCTCCATCCTTTTACACGGAAGCCGCGACCGAAGCTTTTTCCTGTCGGATGATGACGGTCTGACCTGGACCGGTATCCCCGTACCGGGTTACTCATCAGGTATTTTTGTAAACGATAATGATGAGATTTTTATTTACAGTCTGTACAACAACAGTTTTACTGTCTACAAAACAGTTATCCTTGGGGAAACATACACAGAACTCCACGATGTATACATGTATATGGACAACCGCGATTTCAGAGATTATTTTAAGAAATGTGGGAATCTCTATTATATTATTGTTCCCGGATATGGTATTCTGCGATCGTCAGATCTTGAACATTATCAGGATTACTGGCCAAACAGTGGTCTCTGCAACCTGTTCGTTGACCACAATGGAGTTTTGATTGCCAAAGGCTGTGAAAACAATACGGTCTATTATTTAAAGACCGGCGAATAGATTCCAGCTATTATCACTGGTCACAAATTAAGCTACCGCGTAACAATATCAACCGGTAAAGGAAATGATCACTTTGAAAAGTCAAAATAGAAGTTGATCTTCCCTGCCTTGTCTCCGGGAATGATCTTATTGTCGACAAGTTCTTTAATATTGCTTACAGTCCCCTGGAGCTCTCTGTATTTGAGGATCCCGTTCACCTCATACCTATCAAGGTACGGAAGCCTGATTAGCTCCTTAAAATCCGCTTTGTTAATAATGATACGGCGTACATCAGCGGAATCAGCCGATACCATAGGTGCTATGAGCACGAATGTCTCTTCCGGAAGACCGTAAACTTCCTTTAACTGCTCTTTGACAGCAAATCCTCCAAGCAGGTTCCTGTATTTTATTATCCTGGCTGAGAGAACGGGCCCGATTCCTGGAAGGCGCTCAAGATCAGCCGAGTCACACTCATTGATATCGACGATGGTCTTCCCCGGCTGCCTGCTTACCCTGACAGGCTGATTATCTGTCTGAGGAGTTCCCCGCGGTATTTCCATTTCCGGATCTGCGATGTCAGTTTGATTAAAAACCTCAGGGATCTCCTCAGTTACAATACTTTGTTGAGGGATGATATACCTAGCCCCGGTAAAAATCAAAATAATGACCAGGAGAATAAAAGTGGCCCTTCTCTCCCTTCTTGTATAGCCAAACCAGTTCTTTAACGACTTCAGGGACGAATTCATCTGTAAAAAGCAGTGAGACTACCTGCAATTTAGGAAATATCTTTGAAGAAATATATAAAAAAGTAATATTAATATGCGGGCCGGTTATCCCGATCAGAAGGGATATCCGATTGCAAAGACAAAGGTGAAATCGTCCCTGAGATCATAGGGACGATTCAGAACGATCCATTTAGAACCGTCATAAATTACAGGATCCCGGAGTTTCATACCAAGATCAAGGCGCCCGACAAAAAAGCTGAAATCAAATCTCAGTCCGAAGCCGGTCCCAACTGCAATATCCCTGTAAAACCGGCTAAGGCTGAACTGTGATCCGGGCCTGTCGAGATCGTCGTTAAATGACCATATATTACCTGCATCAAGAAAAAGAGCACCTTCAAGTATCCAGAAGAGGTTAAAACGGTATTCGGTATTGAACTCGAGTTTTATATCGGCAGTCTGGTTGAAATAGCTGGTATCATTTGATGCAAAGGTACCAGGGCCAAGTGACCTTACCTGCCAGGCTCTTATGCCGTTGGCACCACCTCCGAAATATTGTTTTTCAAATGGTATGGCTTTCGAATTGCCGTATGGTATCCCTGCCCCGATAAATCCCCTGTAAACAACAGAGCTGACATCATTTAAAATATAATTATACCTCAGGTCGATGTCAGCTCTCAGATACTGGGCAAACGGCTGACCGAAAACATGATAACTCCCATCGCTCTTCGAAGCACCTGAAATCTTGCTTGCCAGGCCGAGCATATTACCCGACAACTCGGCATTGACCCTGATGAACCAGTAATCCCTGGATTTTTTTATCGACTGGTTATTGAATATAAATGAGTAGTTACCCCCGAGGATCAGAACGTCGCGGTAACTGTAAGCAACATATGAGGAACTGTATCGCTCGAGAAATGCCGTATCAATATAAAGCAGTTTCACCAGGTTCATCTGGGCAGGATTCACGATATGAGTTTTGTAAGCTCCAGCATTCCAGGTATAGCCAAATGTCAGGTTAGCCATTGTTCTTCTGTACAGAGGCATATCCATGTAGTTGTATGCTGCAAGAAGTGTGGTTGTCGGATTATAGTTTCTGATGAATTCTTCCTTTTTCAGTACGGGCATCAGGAATTTAGGGAGTCGTAAACTTGTTTCAATACCGTACTCCTGTGAACTTCTCAGCCTGATATTATTTTGTGCAAGCGCCTCATATGCCCCTTTAAGCTTCAGGCTGAACTGTTCCGCGCCCTTAAAAAGGTTTTTATGCTGATAGGTGAGGTTAAGAGCTCCTCCAAGATTCCCGGCAC